>NZ_BMIG01000009.1 GCF_014641715.1 Polaromonas eurypsychrophila
ACCCAATACTTTCGAGCAACAATCGGCATTCAAACTACCTATCGGCTTGTGCGAAATAACTTGACCAGCACAGTGTCCCAGTCTAACGTCGGGTATCGAGTCTTCAGGTATTCATCTAGGTAATGTTCAATGATGAGATGACAGGACAGGACAGAAAGTAGCCGAGCAACTCATAGTCCACGTTCTCAAGGCGTTGCCATGTGACATTGCCGTCTCGGATGTCACCCACCAGCGGAGGAAGACCGGTTCGCTTCATACGATGTCTATCACGTGAAATGACCGGCCGCCGATCGGCGGTCGTCCTTGATGGATGGGTTGGGCCGCATTACTGTGAAATGTCTGAGCCGACTGGAGAGGGGGCGCGTTCTTGGTCATGACCGGCGCAGTTTAGACGTCAAGCAGTTATTCTGCAATTTCCCAGCATCAAATCGGCCTCGAGCCCCCCTACCGCCTTCGCAAGCAGCTATCAAAACAGAGCGAACGAAAACAGGTGGCAACCCTCAGTGCCCCATCTTCGACGCGACCAGAAACCTCGACACCATGTTGCAGGCGTCAATGGTGACCATCACGTTCACGGTCTGACGATCGTCCGGATAGCTGGGCAACGGGTCGAAAAGTGCGTCACGCCACCGAAGCATGCAGCCGCAGTCCAAGCGCCTGTGCGACCTTGAGAACGGTGGCAAAGCTAGGGTTTCCGTTTTCGCTCAGCGCCTTGTAGAGGCTTTCGCGACTGAGGCCGCTGTCGCGAGCGACCTGTGTCATTCCTTTTGCACGTGCCACGTCGCCCAAGGCGCGGGCGATGCCGGCGGCATCGTCGGGCGCATCGGTGAGCCATGCGTCCAGGTAAGCCGCCATCTCCTCGGGCGTCCGAAGTTGCTCGGCCACGTCGTAGGGAACCGTTTTGGTTTTTGCGGATGCGGTATTTGAAGCGGTGGGCATTTCAACAACTCCTAAAGATTTCTGGCAAGCGCTATCGCGGAACGGATGTCGCGCTGCTGGCTCGATTTGTCACCGCCAGCCAGAAGCACAATCAGTTCACCGTCGCATTCCGTGTAATACACCCGGTAGCCAGGACCGAGATCAATTTTCAGTTCCGATACGCCGTCGGACAAATGCCGATGTTGACCGGGGTTGCCATGCGCCAGGCGGTCAACACGCACCTGGATACGTGCGCGCACTGCCTGATCCTTGAGGGCGTTAATCCATTCCAGGTAAACCGCAGTGGTCTGCACGTTCATAAGAAATTGTATCCTATGGACTACATCAGTGATGGCAGCTATTTCAGGTATTAAAACCATTCAAACCCAACGGCCCTGTACGTATCGACGCTTGATGGGGAAATCAGCCCCTGCCCCCCGCCCCACCTACGCCAGAAGCTATCAAAAACAGAGCGAAATACGGCGATCCGGCCAGTATCTTGGGGCGGCCAAGGCAGCCCACTTCAAATCGCCTGGACACGCCCCATGTCCGGCCGCCGCAACCACTCCTGCAACTCATCCACCAGTTGCGCGCTCGCCATGACGGCGGTGCGCCAGGCTTTCATGCGGCTAGCCAGGTCGGTGCCGTAGCGCATAAAGTCGTTGCGATCGGGCGGCTTGCCGTTGGGCAGCGTTTTGACCCAAGCCGGATCGGGCGCCAGCAGCACCATGTTGTCCAGAAAGGGGGTGGAGCCGTGACGCCACTTCAGGCCTTTGTCGAGCCAGCCGGGCACCACGGCTTTCTGAAAGTGCGGGTACAGCACCAGGCCCGCCGGTTTCGAGTCATTTTTACCTGCAGCCCTCGTCCCGCTTGCGCTACCAGCTATAAAAAACAGAGCAAGTGGGCAGGCGGACAGCCCTCAGTGCCCCATCCCAAGCGCCACCAGAAACCTCGACACCATGTTGTAGGCGCCAATCGTGACCATCACATCCACAGTCTGGCGTTCGTCCAGGTGGCTGCGCACCTTGTCGTAGAGCGCGGTCGGTACCTCGATGTTGCGCGTCACCACGTCGGTCAGTGTGATCAGCGTGTGTTCCAGATCGCTCAGGCCAGGGCCCAGTTTTTCGGGATCGCCGAGTGCGTCAATTTTTTCCTGCGTGGCGCCGGCTTTTATCGCGATCGGCACATGGGCTTCGTACTCATAGGTGGCGCGGTTCAGCACGGCGACACGGATGATGACGAGTTCGCGCAAATCGGCAGGCAAGGTGTTCTTGTTGCGCACCGCCGTCAACAACTGCTCCCAGCCGTGGGCCATGGGTGGGCTGTTGAGCAGCACCTGGTACAGCGGTGAGACGCGGCCGCGCTGGGCGGCGATGGTGGCTTCCTGTTCGGCCAGTTCGGGCCGGGAGCCGGGGGTGATCGGTGCGATACGCATGGGAAATCCTTGAAATGAAAACGGTCAGTCGCAGCGCACGGACATGCCGCCGTCCACCACCAGTTCGGCGCCGGTGATAAAACGCGCTTCGTCCGAGGCCAGAAACAGGACCGCGTTGGCGGTGTCGCGGCCGTCGCCCATGAAAGGCAGTGGAATCCGCGCCTGGCGTTGTTTGAGGATGGCCTGCACGTCGCCGCCGGTGCGCTGTTTGGCCAGGCGCACATCGACCATGGGTGTGTAGAGCTGGCCGGGGATCACGGTGTTCACGCGTATGCCCTTGCCGGCGTACTGCACCGCCACCACGCGCGAGAACTGGATCACGCCGGCCTTGGCCGCGGCATAAGCGACTTGTGGCGCGCCGGTCCAGCGTGTGGCCGAGGTGGAGGCCAGGTTCACGATCGCGCCCTGCCCGGCCTGCTCCATCAGCGGCAACACGTGTTTGCAGGTGAGGAAGACACTTTTGAGGTTGCGGTCGATTTGTGTGGCCCAGACTTCTTCACTCATCTCGACCGGCCCGCCGGCGGCCGAGCCACCGACGTTGTTGACCAGGATGTCGATGCCGCCGAAACGCGCGACACAGGCCGCGACGGTCGCGGCGATCGATTCGCTGCTTGTCACATCACAGATGCCGGTTTCAATCTCGCCGCCGGCCGCGCGCGCCAGGGTGACGGTTTCTTCCATGCTTTCCGGGTTCAGGTCCACCGCAAAAACACGCGCGCCTTCTTCAGCCAGCCGCACCGCGATCGCGCGGCCATTGCCCCAGCCGGGACCCACGGAACCGGCGCCGGTGACCAGCGCCACTTTGCCTTCAAGTCTTTTGCTCATTGTTTATTCCAGAAGGGTTAACCGAAGGGCACTCATACCCTGCCCACAAAATCTGTCATCCCGGACTCGATCCGGGATCCATGCCGCACCGGACCACGAGGCATGGATTGCGGGTCAAGCCCGCAATGACAAAGTCAGGCCTCATACCACCATGGGTGTGTTGGCGCCGTCCATCGCGACGATGGCGCCAGTAACGTAGCTGGCGCGTGGCGAAGCCAGGAAAACCGCCACGTTGGCGATTTCCTCGGGCTCCGCCGGACGGCCCAACGGCAGATTGACGCCGGGTCGACCCGGCTCGGGCCGACCTTCGGTTTGCGCCAGCCGGGTTTCGGCGTCCAGCCGCGCGCGCAGCCGTTCGGTCAGCACCTGGCCCGGATTCAGCGCGTTGATGCGCACGCCCTTGCTCGCATAGGCGGCGGCCAGACCGGCGCTGACCAGCATCAGCGCGGCATTGGCGGCACCGCCGGCCAGGTGTGTGGGGTTGGCGACCTTGCCGCCGGCGCCGACGATGTTGATGATGACGCCGCTGCCGCGCTGGCCCATGCGCTTGACCAGCGGATCCATCATGTGGATGTAGGTGAAATACTTGGCCTGCATCGCGTCGTGCCAGGCCTGCGGATGCAAATCAGCCGGCGCCGTGCGTTTGGCCGCACCCGCGCAGTTGACCAGGATGTCCACCGGTCCATGCGCCGCTTCCACCGCATCGAGCGCGGCCTGGGCGGCGGCCGCGTCCTGCAGGTCGGCTGCAAAAAAGGCGATGCGCCAGCTGGCTTCAGGCAAAACCTGCTGCAGGCTGGACGCGGCAAGTTTGAGGCCGTCCTCGCTGCGCGAGACCAGGCTGACTCTAGCGCCCTCCTGGAGAAAACCCAGCGCGCAGGCGTAGCCTATACCCTTGCTGGCGCCGGTGACCAGCACATGTTTTCCGTCAAGCTCCAGATTCACAGCTCAGCCTCGCTTGACCAGCAGGCCACCGTCCACCGGGATCAGCACGCCGGTGATGTATTGCGCCTCGTCGGAGGCAAGGAACACCGCGGTATTGGCCACGTCCCAGGCCGTGCCCATGCGTTGCATCGGCACCAGCGCCTCGCGTTCGGCGCGCACCACTTCGCGCGAGACACCTCGCTCCTTGGCACGTCGCTCGATGGCCATGGGCGTGTCGATCAGGCCCGGCAGGATGGCGTTGGCGCGCACGCCAAAAGCCGCGTTTTCCATCGCGATGTGCTGGGTCATGGTGTTGACCGCGCCCTTGCTGGTTTTGTAGGTCAGGGTCGGGCGCGCAGCCATCGACGAGGTCGAGGAGATGTTGATGATGCTGCCGGATCTTTGCGCAATCATGTGCGGCAGCACGTGTTTGCAGGTCATGAACATGCCCTTGAGGTTCATCGCCATGATGGCATCCCAGATCGCCACTTCCAGGTCCACCGTTTTCTTGTCCCCACGCGACTGGCCGACGTTGTTATGCAGGATGTCGATGCGGCCATAACGCCCCACGCAGGTGTCGGCAATCTTTTTGCACTCGTCCTCCTGCGTGATGTCGGCCACCAGGATGGAGGCCTGGCCCCCGTAAGCCGCCAGTGCGTTGCCGGTTTCCTGGGCCCAGGCTTCGTTGATGTCCACCAGCAGCAGGATCGCGCCTTCCTGCGCAAAACGCTCCGCGGTGGCGCGGCCGTTGCCCACGGTGTCGCCGGGCTGCTGGCCCGCGCCGACGATGATGGCGACCTTACCGGCGAGCCGGCCCTTGCTTGTTGTCATATGCTGCTGTCTTTCAGGATGGGGACCCGGGTGCCGGGGCATGCACTCCGCGACCGTTCGTCGGAGCTTGTCGAAGGGGTTCGACAGGCTCAACCCGAGCGGGGAATACCAAAAATCAGTCGATGGTGAGCTTGCCTTCGAGCACGACCTTGCGCCAGCGAACTTCTTCTGCGCGCAAATAGGTCGTCAGTTCCTGCGGCGTGCCGACGGCGGCGACCAGGCCTTCACTCTCAACACGGGTGCGGAACACCGGCGCCTCGGTCGCCTTGCGGACGGCGGCATTGAGTTTGGCCACCACGTCGGGCGGCGTGCCGCCGCTGGCGAATACCGCGTACCAGACGTCGGCCTCGTAGCCCGGCAGGCCGGACTCGGCCATGGTCGGCACCTGTGGCCACTGCGGCGAGCGTGCGGTCGAGGTCACGGCTATCGCGCGCATCTTGCCGGCTTCGACAAACTTGCCGACGCCCGCGGCGGTGGCGAACACGAAGTCGATCTGGCCGCCCAGCAGGTCGGTATAGGCCGGGCCGGCGCCGCGATACGGCACATGGGTCAGGTCCACCTTGCCCATCATCTTGAATAACTCGCCGGCCAGGTGCACGGCCGTGCCGTTACCGGAGGAGCCGTAGGTCAGCTTGCCCGGGTTGGCGCGCGCGGCGGCCAGCACGTCCTTGATGGTTTTGTAGGGGCTGTCGGTGCGTGTGACCAGCATGTTGGGGCCGCGGCCGACCAGCGCCACATTGGCAAAGGACTTGTCGGTGCTGTAAGGCAGGTTTTTCACCAGGCTGGTGTTGATGGCATGCGCCGAGGTGGTCAACAACAGGGTGTAGCCGTCGCCGGGCGCCTTGGCCACCATGTCGGAGCCGATGACGGTGCCGCCCCCCGGTTTGTTCTCGACGATTACCGGCTGGCCCAGCTCCTTGGCCATGCCTTCTGCCAGCGTGCGGGCCACCAGGTCGGTGCCGCCGCCAGCGGTGAAGGGCGCGACGATGCGAATGACGCGGGACGGGAAGGCCTGCGCCGAGGCACTGGCGGGCGCCAGGGTCATCAAGGCCGGCAATGCGAAACTGGCAAAGCTGGCCAAACTGCTTATGGTCAGCAGGATGCGGCGACGGGCGCCGGTGTGCAGGGTGTTCATGTCTTTGTCTCCGTTGGAATACCGCGCAAAACAACTCACCCGGCTGGGACCCAGTCTAGACGTCCAAAAGACCTCGGTTATGAATTTTGGGAAAAGCTCTGTTTCCCGGCCTACACACCCGCCGTGGACAAAAGCTCACACAGCCAGCAAGTGCGCCAGCAGCGCACCGGCCTGGGGCGATAACGCATCGACGTCGCGCGCACATACATAGAGCTGGCGCGCCGCCCAGGCATCGGTCAGCGGCAACACCACCAGGCCGAGCCGCGCCTCGTAGTTGCGCGCAATGCCCTCCGGCATGATGGCCAGGCCCATGCCCTCACGCACCATGGCGCAACGCGCCTCGGGATTGGACACCTGGGCCCGCACCCGCAGCGGGCGCGAGATAGTCGCGCCGGCCAGCGTCAGGAACTCGTCCAGGCTGTGGCGTGGGAAATTGCCGAGGAAGTCGTAATCCAGCGCTTCGTCGAGACGCAGGCTGGTGCGTTGCGACAGCGGGTGCCCGACCGGGACCACCAGACCGAGACGGTCGGTGCGGTAAGGCATGGACACCACGCCCGAGGACGGGTGCTCGGCATGGTAGATGCCGATGTCGGCCTGGCCGTCGGCCACCATGCGCGGCACGTCGTAACTGAAGGCCTCGACCAGGTCCACGCGCGCGGCCGGCACCTTGCGCGCAAAGGCGCTGATATCAGCCGGCAGGAACTGAAGAACGGTAGAGGAATTGGCCACGAGGCGGATGTTGGGCACACCACTGCTCGCGAACGCAGCCAGCGATTGCCGGGCCTGCGCCACGTTGCGCAGGATGGCCTTCGCCTGCTGGTAGAGCATGGCGCCGGCCGGTGTCGGTTCTACGCCGCGGCCGTGGCGGCGCAGCAGCGTGGTGCCCAGCCGGCGCTCCAGTTCGGAGATGCGTTTGCTCGCGGCCGAGGTCACCAGGTGAACGCGTTCGGCCGCGCGCGAGAGGCTTTTTTCCTCAATCGCGGCAATCAGGATTTCAAGCGAGGACAGGTCCATGACAGATTATTGGCCTTGTGTGTAATTGCGCTGGATGCGCCGGTGGCAAAACGCTTCGTGCGGTGCGCCGCCCCGGAGCAGCAGCACAGCCGCGCTACACCTGCCTTGCAGGAAATTCCGGGATTTCGCATGCGAGCAGCCGTGCAATTCCGCACAAAACGTGCCTTTCGTCGTAGACGGTCGGGATCAGAAATTCTTGACAATTTTCTTGCGCAACGATTCCGGCAGGCTCAGGTTCGCCGGGTCCCAGCCTTCAATTTCCAGGATCCGGGTCAGGCATTGCTCCATGAGTTCATGAGATTGCGCGGCAGCGGCCGCTATGGTCTCGTGTACCAATCGGTCGTTGGCCATGTCATTGGCGCAGTTCATCTGGTAGTCATGCAACTCGCGCAATTCGAAGAGCGCGCGGCATACTTGCGCCGGGCAGGCGCATTGGTAAACCAGGGACTGATCAATCACTTTGCTCAGTTGAGCGGCGCTGTATGTTTCTTGCATGATTCAGATTCCAGTGGCAGTTTCGGTTTCGGTTTCTGGGGCAGGATTCAGGGCGACACAATCGACGCCTGCATCAAAGCCACGAATGGACACGCGTCCGATCGGCCTAGTGACGGGATGGGTGAAACGGGCCGCTGCGTAGGCTTGTTGGGTTGCGACGACCTCGCGGGCATTGGCCATGCTGCAAAGACGGGCAGCCAGATGCACGCTGGCCCCAATCACGTCGTATTGCTGCTTTTGCCCTGCCCGGCTGGAGTCGCCCACCAGGCCGGCCAGGATCAGCCCTCCCGCCACGCCAATTCCGTAGGGGAAAATCTGCTGGCATCCGTTGTCCGCCAGCTCCACGGCACAACGCATCGCCAGATAGGATTTCCCCATCCCGCGGAAAACGGCCAAAACGCCATCGCCAGTGAATTTGATGACAGAACCTTCATAGTCGCGCACCAGCCTGGCCTGGATGCTCAGGGTCTGATTGAGCTGCCTGAAAAACTCCCGTGGCGGCAGTTGGGTGATCATCTCGGAAGAGCGACGAATGTCGGTAAACAGCACCGTGCCTTCAAAAAGCTCGACCTCGCCGGAGGGATTACGGTCCATGGCGGACAACGCATCCTCGGGCAACAGGTTTTCAAGTCGCGCAGCCTTGATTTCCATCGCGCGGCTGGCCTGTTTTCCCTGGACCAGATTACCGAGTGCGCCCCTGAAACGCTGTATCAAAAACGGTTTTTCGAGGATGGCATCCACCGCGCCGGTGTCGCGGCTCCAGCTGCGCAGCCGCTTGATGGCCGGCCCCGCGGAAGCGATGGCCAGAATGGCCGTGTGCGGAGCGATCATCCTGATCAGTCGACAGCTTTCCAGGCTCTCAGGAAGATCGAAGTGGTAATTGAAAACCACCAGATCCGGCGTGTTGCCAGCCACTGACTGGGCCAAGCCGGAAACATCGGAGATGTGCACGACCCGGGTAAAGCCTTGCGCCTGGATGTCAGCCATCAACATGGCAGCCGTGACCGGATCGTGGTCCATCACCAGCAGTTGCATATTGTTTTCGCTTGCCATTGGCTTGGGGTCCGAACTCTCTTGGTGTCTTGGGCGTGAGGGATGTTTCCTGACTGCCCATGCTCTGAACGACCTTAGCACAGGGTCTGAAGCCGTGCTGGTTGCGCTGGGTCTGCCTGTGCAGAGAACATGCCGTTGCGGTGACTTACAGCTTGTGCAACTGTCCCATGTCCGGCCGCGCCAGCCATTCCTGCAACTCATCGACCAGTTGCGCACTGGCCGTGACGGCGCTGCGCCAGGCCTTCATGCGACCGGGCAGGTCGGTGCCGTAACGCAGAAAGTCATTGCGGTCCGGCAGCTTGCCGTTGGGCAGCGTTTTGACCCAGGCCGGATCGGGCGCCAGCAGCACCATGTTGTCCAGAAAGTGGGTGGCGCCGTGACGCCACTTCAGGCCTTTGTCGAGCCAGCCGGGCACCACGGCTTTCTGAAAGTGCGGGTACAGCACCAGGCCCGCCGGTTTCGAGTCATTTTTACCTGCAGCCCCCGTCCCGCCTGCGTGAGCAGCTATCAAATCAGAAGCGTAATTGAGGTGCAGGTGGTAGTCGGTGATGCCGCCGTCCCAGTAAGCGCCGGGCGGCGCGCCGGGAATGTCGCGCACCGAACGCAGCATGAAGGGGATGGAACAACTGGCCTGCAGCGCCGGGTTGAAGTTGGCCTCGCAAAGTGCCACCTGGCGCGTGCGGTAGTCGCTGGTGGCGAACGGCAAAGGCGCTTGCTGGCTGGAAAAAACCACCCGCTCCAGCCAGGCACCCATGGCCTTGCGGTGCACGCAGTTTGTCAAAAACGCGCCCAGGTAACCGAGCGGTGTGCGCAAGCTGTGTTCACGGCCCAGCAGATGGCGCCCGCGTGAAGTCACGATGTGCAGGCGGTAACGCGGGTGCTGCAGCACCTCCTGCACGCGGCCGCCGTAAAACACCGCCAGGCTCTGGCCGAACTGCTCGCTGACCAGCCGGGCGCTGGGCCGCTTGCGGCCGGGCTCGGGCGCAAAATCCTGCGCAATGTAGTCGTCTTCCAGTCGCTGGAAAGCTTCCACCGGGTTGGTCAGGCAGGCCGTCGCCATGCGCCAGGCGCCGATCGATGCGCCGACCAAGTGCACCGGCTGGTCACTGGCGGCCAGCCACTCTCCGAAGATGAAACGGTCCAGCGGGCCCAGCACCAGGCCCTTGGGGCCGCCTGCCGCGCCCGGCACCACCCGCACGTCCTGCGCTTGCAAGCCATGTTCGGCGATGTGCTGGCGCGCGGTGGGGCCGGCGTAAATGCGGAGGGCTGGCACGGGTCTGATTTCTGGTTGCTATTATTTTGGTAGCTGCTTGCGCCCGACTGTCATGGGCTGAGGGCCTATTTGACTATGAAAAGTGATTCATGGCTGTCTGCAGGGAGACTGCACTATTTCTTGAGTCCCGCCAGCTTGCTGAAGGCAGATTCCATGGCGGTTGATGCTGCGGGTTGCGGCGCCCGGTTCTGCCCGCCGCCGTAATTGCCGCCGCGGTTCGGGTTCTGGCCCGGCCGCACGCCCTCGAAGCGGTTGTCGCGCGGCGCGTCGCGGCGTGCCGGGGCGGCGTCCAGCTTCATGGTCAGGGCGATGCGTTTGCGGGCCACGTCGACCTCGGTCACGCGCACTTTCACGATGTCGCCGGTCTTGACGACTTCGCGGGCATCGGTAACAAACTTGTTGGACAACTGGCTCACATGCACCAAACCGTCCTGGTGCACGCCGATGTCGATGAAGGCGCCGAAAGCAGCCACATTGCTGACCGTGCCTTCCAGCGTCATGCCTTCTTTCAAATCCTTGATGTCTTCGACGCCGTCATTGAAACGCGCCACCTTGAAGTCGGGGCGCGGATCGCGGCCCGGTTTTTCGAGCTCGGCGATGATGTCCTTGACAGTGATCACGCCGAACTGCTCGTTGGCAAACAGCTCGGGTTTCAGCGTCTTGAGCATGTCGGCGCGGCCCATCAACTCGGCCACCGGTTTGCCGGTGTGCGCCATGATTTTCTCCACCACCGGGTAGGTTTCCGGGTGCACGCCAGTCATGTCCAGCGGGTTGCTGCCCGCGGCCTGGCTGCGCAGCCGCAAGAAGCCAGCGCTTTGTTCAAAGGTTTTGGCGCCCAGGCCGCTTACTTTCAGCAAGTCGGCCCGGCTGGCAAAAGCGCCGTTGGCGTCACGCCAGCGCACCACGGCCTTGGCCACGGTGTTGCTCAGCCCCGAAACCCGCGCCAGCAGTGGCACGCTGGCGGTGTTCAGGTCCACACCGACGCTGTTGACGCAATCCTCGACCACGGTGTCCAGGCTGCGCATCAGGTCGCTCTGGTTGACATCGTGCTGGTACTGGCCGACGCCAATCGATTTGGGATCGATCTTGACCAGTTCGGCCAGCGGGTCCTGCAGGCGGCGCGCAATACTCGCGGCGCCGCGCAGGCTCACGTCCACATCGGGCATCTCCTGGCTGGCGAATTCGCTGGCCGAATAAACCGAGGCGCCGGCTTCGCTGACCACGACTTTTTCGATCACCTGTTCGACTTTTGCCATGCCTTTGATCAAATCGGCGGCGAGTTTGTCGGTTTCGCGGCTGGCCGTGCCGTTGCCGATGGCGACCAGGTTCACGCCGTGTTTTTCGCAGAGTTTGGCCAGGGTGTGCAGCGAGCCGTCCCAGTCCTTGCGCGGCTCATGCGGGAAGACGGTGGAGGTTTCGACCAGCTTGCCCGTGGCGTCGACCACCGCGACCTTGACGCCGGTGCGTATGCCGGGGTCCAGGCCCATGACCACACGCGGGCCGGCCGGTGCGGCCAGCAGCAGGTCGCGTAGGTTGTCGGCAAACACCTTGATCGCGACTTTTTCAGCCTCTTCACGCAGGCGGCTGAACAGGTCGCGCTCTATCGACAGGCTGAGCTTGACCTTCCAGGTCCACCCCACGCATTTGCGCAGCAGGTCGTCGGACGCCCTGCCCTTGTGGCTCCAGCCGAGGTGGATGGCGATTTTTCCCTCCGCGATGCTGGGTTTGCCGGGCTCAGGGATCTCGGGCAGCAGCAGTTTGGCGTCAAGAATCTCCAGCCCGCGGCCACGGAACACCGCCAGCGCGCGGTGCGAAGGCACGCGGCCTATCGGCTCGTCGTAGTCGAAGTAATCGCGAAACTTGCTGTTGTCCGTGTTGTTTTCATCCTTGCCGGTGACCAGTTTGGACGCTAGCAGCCCGTCGCTCCACAACCACTGGCGCAGCATCTGCAGCAGCGTGGCGTCTTCGGCCCAGCGTTCACTGAGGATGTCGCGCACACCGTCGAGTACCGCTTGCACTGTGGTGAAGTCGTCGCCGCTTTCCATTTTTTCGGCCTTGACGAAGGCCAGGGCCTCGTCCGCCGGCACCAGTGAGGGGTCGGCAAAAAGTTTGTTGGCCAGCGGTTCTATGCCGGCTTCGCGCGCCATCTGACCCTTTGTGCGGCGTTTCTGCTTGAAGGGCAGATACAGGTCTTCCAGCTCCTGCTTGGTCGGCGCGGCGGCAATCGCGGCCGCCAGCTCCGGCGTGAGTTTGCCCTGCTCGGCGATGTTTTTGAGCACGGCTTCCCGGCGTTCTTCCAGTTCGCGCAGATAGCCGAGGCGGAACTCGAGTTCGCGCAGCTGGATGTCGTCGAGCCCGCCGGTGACTTCCTTGCGGTAACGCGCGATAAATGGCACGGTGGCGCCGCCATCGAGCAGCTCGACCGCCGTTTTGACCTGGTGCTCCTGGACCCTGATTTCTGCGGCGATCTGGCGAATGATTTTTTGCATGGAATTTCTGGAATGCGCTGGGAGAAAGGGGGCGAGTTTGCCACATGCCGCTGCACCGACCGGCGCCCAAAGTCCGCTACCATGTTCACCTCCCCCACCCACTCTTCTCCATCAAGCAGCACACAGGACATTCATGGCAGTCGAACAAGGCAGTGAGCTGGTCAAAGTGGTGGTTTTGCTGGGCGCCGGCGTGCTCGCCGTGCCGCTTTTCAAGCGCCTGGGCCTGGGTTCGGTGCTCGGTTACCTGGCCGCAGGCCTGGCCATCGGCCCCTTCGGCATGGGGTTTTTCAGCGAAGCCGCTACGATATTGCATGTCGCCAAATTAGGCGTTGTATGTTCCTGTTTGTGATCGGGCTGGAGATGCAGCCGACCCGGCTCTGGAAACTGCGTCGCGAGATTTTCGGCTTGGGCCTGATGCAGGTGCTGGTGTGTGGCGCGCTGCTGACGCTGGTCGGCGTGGTCGCTGGGCTCAAGCCGCCGGTGGCCTTTATTGCTGCCATGGGTTTTGTGCTCTCGTCCACCGCCATCGTGATGCAACTGCTCGACGAGCGCGGCGACACCTCGACACCGCGCGGCCAGCGCATGGTCTCCATCCTGCTGCTGGAAGATCTGGCCATCGTTCCGCTGCTGGCCATCGTCGCCTTCATGGAGCCGGACACCGCCGACGGCGTCTCGCGCTGGGTGACTATTGGTGCGGCGCTGGCCGCCATCGTCGGCCTGGTGGCGGTCAGCCGCTGGCTGCTGAACCCGCTGTTTCGCATCCTGGCCAAAGCCCATGCGCGCGAGGTCATGACTGCCGCGGCGCTGCTGGTGGTGCTGGGTTCGGCACTGGCCATGCAGTGGGGCGGGCTGTCCATGGCCATGGGCGCGTTTGCCGCCGGTGTGATGTTGTCGGAATCAACCTTCCGGCACCAGCTCGAAGCCGATATCGAGCCCTTCCGCGGCATCCTCCTGGGCCTGTTTTTCATGGGGGTCGGCATGTCGCTGGACATCCCGCTGGTGCTGGCCGACTGGCCGCTGATTCTGGGCGGTGTGCTGGCCTACATGGTGTTCAAGGGCATTGGCATCTACGCCGTGGCGCGTGTCACAAAATCCAGCCATGGCGATGCGCTGCAGCGCACGGCGCTGATGGCCCAGGGCGGCGAGTTTGCCTTTGTGCTGTATTCGGCTGCGGCGGCCGCCGGCATTGTCGAGGCCAGTATCAACGCGGTATTGACGGCGACCATCATCATCTCGATGGCGCTGACCCCGCTGGCGGTGTTTGCGCTGCGCTGGGTCACACCGGCCGAGCCCGAGCCCGACCTGGACGGCATCGAAAGTGTCGAGGAAGCGCGCGAGATCAAGGGCAGCGTGCTGATCATCGGTTTCGGCCGCTTCGGCCAGATCGCCAGCCAGGCGCTGCTGGCGCGCGGCATCGACATTGCGCTGATTGAAAACGATACCGACATGATCCGTAGCGCGGCGCAGTTCGGCTTCAAGGTGTACTACGGCGACGGCACACGCATGGACGTGTTGCATGCCAGCGGCGCCTCGCATGCGCGAGCCATCCTGGTTTGCGTGGACAAGAAAGACGCTACCACCCGCATCGTCGAGCAGGCCAAGCGCGAGTTTCCGCTGACGCCCATCCTGGCGCGCTCCTTTGACCGGCAGCACGCTATCGAGCTGATCCGCCGTGGCGTGGATTACCAGATGCGGGAGACCTTCGAGTCGGCCATGGCCTTCAGCAGCGCTGCCTTGCGCCAGCTCGGCGTGGCCGATGCCGAAGTCCTCGAGATCGCCGAGGACATCCGCCGCCGCGATGCCGAGCGCCTGCAGTTGCAACTGGCCGGTGACATCCAGAGCGGCATCACGCTGATGCACGGTGGCCGCTGGACCCCGACGCCGCTGACCAAACCCAGAAAAACCGCCAAAGCACTTAACGAAGAGGCCGCGGATGCGATGGAGGACCTGCCGAGGAAGAGCGCATCGCCTGCGGGGCAGTCCGCCAGCCGCTAACGGGGGGCCTGCAGACAGGCTTTTTTCCTACAGACACGCGCGCCTGAGCCGGGGGATGATGAAAGCTTTAATTTTTGGAGTTTCAGCATGCGTATCCGAACCATTGTGTTGATTGTTGCCATTGCGCTGATGGCGGGTTTTGCGGCGCTGAACCTTGACGAATTTACCCGGCCGTCGCTGTTGAGCCTGGGCTTCACCACGGTGCAGGCGCCGCTGGGCCTGGTTTTGCTGGTGCTGCTGGTGGCCGCGCTGCTGGTGTTTCTGGCGACCACGCTGTACATCCAGAGCGCCCATTTGCTTGAAACCCGCCAGACCTCGCGCGAGCTGCACGCCCAGCGCGAGCTGGCCGACAAGGCCGAGGTCTCACGGTTTACCGAACTGCGCAGCTACCTGGAAGCGCAGGCTGTCGCCGCCAACCAACGTGAAGCCACCCATGCCACGGTGCTGACCGAACGCCTGGCACAAACACAGCAGGCCATTGCAGTAAAAATCGACCAGTCCGGCAACACCCTTGCCGCCTACATTGGCGAGCTGGAAGACCGGCTGGAAAGCCGCGATGGTGTTCGCCGAGCGCCCGTGCGCTCAGATACACCGCCGCTAATTTAGTCACCTTGCGGCAGTAAGAAGGCGCCCCCTTTCGCGACCAACGGAATCACCCATCAAAAGGACTCCGGACATGGTTACATTTGCTCCTAAAATCATAGCTGCTTGCGCTTTATCAGCATGGCTGTATGCCACATTTCGGCTGCAAGACCTGTGCACCGCCAGTTCCGGGCCGCAAGTCACACCTGTGCTGGAGCTGGACACCTCCGAAGGCTGCAGTTCCTGCCCCCCCCGGCCGACAGATAGGCCTCGACTTTCAAGGGCAAAGACCTGGTCCTGCAGGCTCTTCACGTTGGCTACTGGGACTACATTGGCTGGGTGGACCGTTTTGCCGCGCCGGCCTATACCCACCCGCAATGCGAAGTCGCCGTCAACAACCGCATGCGCAACATCTACACGCCGCAAGTGGTGGTCAATGGCCGCGACTGGCCGCAATGGGGCAACGCTCAATCGCGCATTTAAGGGTACGCGCGACACCGCGCGTACCCACCTCAGCATCAAACGTCTGGCGGACGACCAGTTCGGGGCGACGGTGACGCTCACAGCCGCCCCGGGCGCCACGCAGCCCGGGGCTGCCTGCTGGACGGTGACCGAACACGGCCACAACTCGAAAGTCAAAACCGGTGAAAACGCTGGCGAATTTTTAAAGCACGACTTTGTGGTGCGCCAGTACATCCAGGCGGGCAAGTAAAAAAAACAACGCCTCACCCACAAAACTGGGCTTTCGCAGCATTGCCGCGACGCCCGGCCATGAGCGCCAGATCAACCTGGTGGTGTTTGAGCCACAAAGCGGCAAAACCCTGCAGGCGCTGAGCCTCCAATGCAAGGCTTGATAATCCGCCTATAAGAAAAACGCTTTTGTTGCTGGCCTCGCACCTGGCGGTGCTGCTGACCGGTTTTGCGCTGGGCATTTACCTGCTGCCCATCCTGACTGCGCCCATGACCCCTTCCGAGGCATTGGTCCAGTCGATTGCCGGCCAATCGCATTTTTGGGGCCAGTTTCGCCGTGACCTCACCGGCAGTAACCTGTTGCACTGGGGCGAAGGCGAAATCTCCGTGGACAAACAAACCATTGCGTTAATGAGCAAGGTCTCGCCCGGCCCCGACTACAAGCTCTACCTGGTGCCGGAGTTTGTTGAGAACGAAGCCCAGTTTCTCAAAGTCAAGGCCCGCTCCGCGCGGCTTGGCGACATCAAGACTTTCGAAAATTTCATCGTGCCGGTGCGCGACGGCGTGGATGTGGCGCAGTACACCATGGTACTGGTCTGGTGCGAGACGTTTTCGGAATTCATCTCGGCAGCAAAATACCGCTAAGCGGTCTCCTCTCCCAGAAGTTTGGGCGCAAATCATGCGTTTCTCAGGGTAAAGCCGATGCGCCTGGACGTGAAGCGGGGCTAATCTCTGGCGCTGACATTACCTTGATCGGATCCTCATGAGCACCTCCCCGCGCCTTTCTTTCACTTGGGCCACCGGCCTGGCCGCAAGCAGCCTGCTTGTTCTGGCGGGATGCGCCGCCTGGGCGCCGCCCGACCCCGTGGCAGTGATCCAGCGCGCCGAAACGGCCATGGGGGGCGGTGCAGCACTCAACACGCTTCGCTACGCAGGTAGCGGCACCGGAGCCACCTTTGGCCAGGCTTACCAGCCCGGCACCTCCTGGCCAAAAATCACCGTCAGCAGTTTCTCGCGGCTGGTGGACTACCGCAATGCCGCCCTGCGCCAGGATGCCGCTGTGACCCGCGCAGAGCCGGCCGGCGGCGGTGCCTTGCCACTGATGGGGCTGGGCGAGCAGCGCAGCACAGGCATGCTGCAGGGCGCCTGGGCCTGGAACATGGTGGGGCCAGCACCCGTGGCATCGCCGGTGGCGCTGGACGGGCGTATCCATGACCTCTGGACCACACCGCACGGCGTGCTCAAAGCGGCGCTCAAAAACAAGGCCACGGCCGGCACTCGCACTGTGGATGGCAGGACTTACACCACTTTGTCTTTTACCGAGCCGGGCCGGTTTGAGGCCACGGCTTACGTCAACGCGGAAAATTTGGTGGAACGTATTGACTCGCGCCAGCCCCATCCGGTGATGGGCGACACCGATTCGGTCATTGTTTTTTCGGCTTACAGAGACTATGCGGGCGTCAAATTTCCCGGCCGCATCCGTCAAACCATGGGGGGCTCGGATATTCTGGACCTTCAAGTGAGCGAGGTGCAGGTCAACCCGGCCAGCGATCTGGTGGCGCCCGAGTTGGTGCGCCAGTTTGCCGAGCGCGTCGCAGTTGAAAAAGCGGCCGAGGGTATCTGGTTTCTGGCCGGTGGCTCACACAACAGCGTGCTGATCGAAATGAAGGACCACACTGTGCTGGTCGAGGCACCACTGTACGACGGCCGTGCCGGCGCGGTGCTGGCCGAGGTGCGGAAACTTGTGCCAGGCAAACCCCTGCGTTATGTTGTCAACTCGCACCACCACTTTGACCATGCGGGTGGCCTGCGCACCGCTGTGGCTGAGGGCGCGACGCTGCTCACCAGTGCCAACGCCAAGCCCTGGTGGGACAAAACGATGGCCAATGCCAACCGCATCCGGCCCGATGCCCTGACCCGCTCAGCGCGCAGCGCCTCTGTTGAAGGCGTCACTGGCAAGCGCACCCTGAGCGACGGCGTGCGTACCGTGGAAATTCATGAAATTCAGGGCAGCGTCCATGCCCAGGGCTTTCTGATGGTGTACCTGCCCGCCGAGAAAATCCTGATTGAGGCCGATGCCTACACGCCCAGCCCACCCAACTCGCCCGCACCGGCCCAACCCAATGCCAACCACGTGAATCTGGTGCAGAACATCGAGCAGAACCGGCTTACGGTGGAGCGCATCCTGCCGCTGCACGGCCGCATGGTGGTTCTCGCTGATCTGATGACGGCGGTCGGCAGGAAATAAAGCCCCCACGGTCGCTCACTGCGTGTAGCCTGCGGCATCTCCCTGCCCCTTTCACAATCAAAGGGGCCACTGCGCCTACGGCCCGGCGAAGCCGGTTCCGCGGCCCTGGCTTGAAGGGAAAACTTCCACCCATGCCGCGCCCGACAGGTTTCAGGCTTCGCGCAGTGCTTTCTTCAATTCTTCGCCGAGCTCGGGCTTGTGCGCAAACGGGCTGGTCGGGTTGCGCGCCTGCATGATGTCTTCCAGCCGCGTCTGCACCGAACCGATCGCCTTGGGATGGCTGTAGATGTAGAACTGGTTGGCAGCCACCGCGTCAAACACCTTCTGGGCCACATCTGCGGCAGTCACCTTGCCGGACCCCACCGCCTTGTCGCTCATGGCCTGGCCGATGAGCTGGCTGCGCGTGGGTTTGGCCGCTTCCAGCTCTCCCGGCCGGTTGCGGTGGCTCTGGCTGATGCCGGTGGGCACAAAGAAGGGGCACAACACCGAGGCGCTGATCTGGTCAGTCACCAGCGCCAGGTCCTGGTACAAGGACTCGCTCATGCTGACCACCGCATGTTTGCTGACGTTGTAAATGCCCATGTTGGGCGCGTTCAGCAACCCGGCCATGCTGGCAGTATTGACGATGTGGCCTTGCCAGGCCGGGTCTTTTTTCGCGGCGTCGAGCATCATGGGCGTGAACACCCGCACGCCGTGGGCCACACCCATCAGATTGACGCCGATGACCCATTCCCAGTCTTTCAGCGTGTTCTCCCAGATCAGGCCCCCTGCCCCCACGCCGGCGTTGTTAAAGACAAAATGCGGCGCACCGAAACGCATAAACACCGCCTGACCCAAAGCTTCGACCTCGGCAGCTTTGGACACATCAAGCCGGAATGGCAGGACCTGCGCGCCAGTCGCTGATATTTCGGCCACCACCTTATCGAGTGCATCTTGCTGCACATCGGCCAGCACCAGGTTCATGCCCAGTCGGGCGCCTATGCGCGCGCACTCCAGGCCAAAGCCCGAGCCTGCACCCGTGAGAACTGCTGTTTTGCCTTTGAAATCCGTGATCATCACTAACTCCTCGATTAAGTCAAATGGGGCGCAGCATCTCGATGTGAGGAATGCCGTCTTCGATATAAGGCAGACCGGCCACCTGGAAGCCGTCTTGCAGGTAAAACTTTTCCAGCCGGGCCTGCGCCCCTATGCGTATCGGCTGCGAACCCCAGTGCTCAAACACACAGGCCACCGCTTGACCCATAAGCACGTGACCCGCACCCTGGCCGCGCAACGCCTGGCGCGTGATGACGCGCCCTATGCTGGCCTCGGAAAACTTCACACCAGGGGGAAAGCAACGCGCATAGGCCACCAGCTCGCCGTCCGCATTGCCCAGAAGATGCACGGCCTCATGGTCGGTGCCGTCCATATCCTGGAAAACGCAGTTTTGCTCGATAACAAACACTTCGGTGCGCAGCTGCAAGACCGCATACAAGTCGCGGGCACACAGGGCGTCAAAGGGCACGGCCCGCCAGTCCAACCCGCTCATGCCGGTGCGACGGCCTTCAGTGCATAACCGATGCGCGGAAAATGCACGTGTACCTTGCCGGCACGCTCATCGGTGCGGCCCAAGGTGTAATGCGTGCGGGTTGCAGCGATCAGTTCGCCCTCGGTCGGCTCGGGTCCAAAAATTTCAGCCGTGATGCTGACGCGACTGCCCAGCGCAATGCCGTGATCGTCCTGGAAGGTGCTGTCGCGCAGCAAACCGCGGCCCACCGCCATGGGCTGCGCCGCGGCCGCAATGGCAATCGCACTGGTGGCGTCAAATTTTTCCATCGTCCCCGGTCCGATGGCGTTCATGCGGGCCATCCATTCGAGCACTGCCGGCGTGTGCTCCAGAATATCGGCGACCACGGGTGTACGTACTTTGGTAAACCACAGCGGGTGATAGGCTGAAAAGTCAGCGATACACGGCACCTGGCCCAACAGGAAAGGCTGGTCGTCGAGCATGTCGGACAGGCGCCGCAAGTAGGACTTGTAAGCTGCTGCCGCGTCCGCCGGGCGCAGGCGTGTCATGTTGAGGCTCATGGCCTTGCGGTCTTCGCCAAAGGCTTGGGCGGCTTCGGGCGGCGCTCCGGCAAACATGTGCGCCGCACCCTTGGGGCCGAGGTTGTGCGCCATGGCAGCCCAGAACAGCGTGCCGTCCGCCCACTGCGCGATGGTGCGCGCCAGACCCTTGGACGGCTCGGGGTAGATCGAGGGCGTGGGCTGCAGGTGCTCCAGCACGTCACAGATCAGCGCGCTGTCGCAATAGATGTCGGCGCCGACCTGCAAGAACGGTGTCTTGCGGTAGCCGCCGGTCAGGGCCAGCACATCAGGCTTGGGCATGATGCTCGGGATCACCACCGACTTCCAGGCGAGCTTTTTGTAGCCGAGGATCAGGCGGACTTTCTCCGAAAAGGGTGAAGTTGGGTAGTGGTGAAGAATCAGATCGGCCATGGGAGCTCCAGTTGTCCGTCATCCCGGGCTTGACCCGGGATCCATGACGGTAGGTGAAAAATGGATTGCGGATCAAGTCCGCAATGACAAGAACCCGTTTTCATTGCGGCATGGCGCGCTGGACCAGCGCGTCGAAATCCACACCTGCGCCCAGCGTGCCAAAGGCTTGTCCCCAGTTGCCGGCCAGGCGCGAATCGCAGAAGGCGCCGAACACGGCGGCGGGTGCGGTCTGGTACAGCAGCGCTGCCTGAACGGCAAGTGCCACGTCCTGCGCCAGCCGGCGCGCCTCGATTTCAGTGGCCATCTCTTCCGCACGTGTTGGCAAGGCAGCGGTCAGGCGGTCCAGCGCGGGGTGCCCGCCTTTGACCGGCGCCAGTTCGTGCGCCAGCGCGGCGGCGGCATCGCCCTTGCGCAGCGCGCGCAGCAGGTCCAGCGCCATGATGTTGCCGGCGCCTTCCCAGATCGAGTTAAGTGGCATCTCGCGGTAGATGCGGGCCATGATGCCTTCTCCGCCCGCCTCCACATAACCGTTGCCGCCCAGGCACTCCATGGCTTCCTGGGCGAAGTGGCTGCCGCGTTTACATATCCAGAACTTGGCAACCGGCGTGAGCAGCCGTGCCATGGCTTGCTCATGGGGGTCGGCTGGATGGTCAAAAGCACGCGCCAGACGCATGGACAGCGCGGTGGCCGCTTCGGATTCGAGTGCCAGGTCGGCCAGCACGTTGCGCATCAGCGACTGGGCGATCAGCGGTTTGCCGAAGGCCTGGCGTTGGGCGCAGTGATTGAGCGCAATGCTCAGCGACTGCCGCATCAGGCCGCTGGTGCCCAAAGCGCAATCGAGCCGCGTCATCGTCCCCATTTCGAGGATTTGCGGAATGCCGCGCCCTTCTTCGCCGACCAGCCAGGCGGTGGCGCTTTCAAACTCCACCTCAGAGCTCGCGTTGGCCTTGTTGCCGAGCTTGTCTTTCAGCCGCTGGATGTGAATGGCGTTGAGGCTGCCATCGGGCAATACCCGCGGCAGGAAAAAACAGCTCAGTCCAGCCGGCGCCTGCGCCAGCACCAGGAAGGCGTCGCACATGGGTGCCGAAAAAAACCATTTATGCCCAGTCAGCCGGAAGCGCCTGCCCCAGTGGTCGCTGCCGTCCGGCACGGCCTGCGTCGTGTTGGCGCGCACGTCGGAGCCGCCCTGCTTCTCGGTCATGCCCATGCCCATGGTCACACCGGTTTTTTCGGAGAACAACTTCAGGGCTGGGTCGTAGTGGCGGCTGGCGAGTTTGGGCGCCCAATCGGCGTGAAGGGCGGCATTGCTGCGCAAAGCCGGTGTGACCGCGTAGGTCATCGAGATCGGGCAGAGTGTCGAGGGCTCGAGCTCGGTAAACAGCATGAACCCCGCTGCCCGCAGAGTATGCGCCCCCACGCTTTTCGCTGCGCGTAATGCGCTGCCCCCCGCGGGGGCTGTACTTGCTTGGGGCGGCCCAGCGCGGCGCACGTCGGTGGTTCCTACGCTTTCCGCCTGGCTTGCCCACGGTGTGCCATGCAAGCCCGCGCCCACGGACAACTTCATCAGCTCGTGATAGCCCGGGTGAAACTCGACCTGGTCCACGCGTCGGCCAAAACGGTCATGGCTGTGCAGCACAGGTGTGTGGAGGTTGGCCAGGCGCGCATGGGCCTGCATGTCCGCGCTGCCGAGTCTGGCGCCCAGTGCCGACAGCTCGGCGGTCGCCAGCGATGGCGCGTTGAATTTCAGTGCATCGCGCAGCGGCCGGTTGGTCTCGAACAGCTTGTAGTCGACCAGCGGCGCTGGCTGGTTGAAGACGTCGTGGGTCATGTGCACATCCTTTCGGCCGCGCAGTAGCCGATCAGACGAGTTTGACCAGTTGCTTGCCGAAGTTCTTGCCTTTGAGCAGGCCCAAAAAGGCCTCCGGCGCGGCGGCAAGTCCTTGTGCAATGGTTTCGCGCGGCTTGAGCTTGCCGGCGCCGACCATGGCGCCGAGCTCCTTCAGCGCTTCGGGCCAGACTTCCATGTGTTCGCTGACGATAAACCCCTGGATCTTCAGCCGGTTGGTCAGGATCAGCTGCGGGTAGCTCATGGGCAGCGGCTGGCCGTCATAGCCCGCGATCATGCCGCACAGCGCGATGCGGCCGAATGCGTTCATGCGCGACAACACGGCGTCAAGGATCATCCCGCCGACGTTTTCAAAATAACCGTCGATGCCGTCGGGGCAGGCTTGCTTGAGCGCTTTGGACAGCGACGCCGCATCCTTGTGCTCTTTGTAGTCGATACAGACATCGAAGCCGAGCTCATCGACGGCGTATTTGCATTTGTCCGGACCACCGGCAATGCCGACAGCGCGGCAGCCTCTCGCTTTGGCCAATGCGCCGAAAGCACTGCCCACCGCTCCTGTCGCGGCGCTGACCACGACCGTCTGCCCGGCTTTCGGTTCTATGATTTTCACCAGGCCGTACCATGCGGTCACGCCGGGCATGCCAACTGCGCCGAGGTAATGCGAAAGGGGCACATGGGTGGTGTCCACCTTGCGCAGCGCACCAGGCTGGTTGGCATCCACCACGCTGTACTCCTGCCAGCCGCCCATGCCAACGACCTTGTCACCCGCGGCGAATTTCGGATTCTTCGACTCGACTACCTCACCGGCGGTGCCGCCGCCCATGACCTGGCCCAGCGCCTGCGGCTGGGCATAACTCTTGGCGTCGTTCATGCGGCCGCGCATGTAGGGGTCCAGACTCATGAAATGGTGGCGCACCAGCACCTGGCCGTCCGCTAAAGCCGGCGTGTCGCTGCTGACAAGCTTGAAGTTTCCCGCGACGGCTTCGCCCGATGGGCGGTTGTCGAGAAGGATTTGCTGGTTGCTGGGCATGGGAGTCTCCTGAAATGCTATAAATTTAAGAGCTGCTCACGCCCACTGGATATGGGCTGGAGCACGATTTGTCTAGTTAAAGACATGGGCTGACTAGTCCGTCGAAATCACGGCATGGAGCGGGTTGACGCCCTTTCCCACGGCCAGGCGCTTGACGTATTTGAAGGTGCCGGTGGCATGCGAACAAATCCGGCCTTCAGCGTCGTACACCGTGCCTTCGGTAAACGCCATGGTCGCGGTGCGGTGGATCAGCCGGCCTTTGGCCGTCAGCTTGCTGCCGTCGCCGGGCGCCGGCCGCATGAAGCTGGTTTTCATTTCGATGGTGACGACCCCCATGTCCTGCTGGACACTTCTAGCAGCCGTCGCCATCACCACGTCCTGCAAGGTCATCAAGGCGCCGCCGTGTGTTACATGAAAGGAGTTCAGATGTTCGGGCAAAGGTGTGTAGTCGATCTGCGAGGCCCCGCCCTCGAACAGCACGAGCTCGAACCCGAGGTGATGAACAAAGGGAATCTCGACGCCGAAGTTCATTCCTAGCCGCCCGTTACAGAAGAAACGCCGCCGTCTACTGCCAGCCACTGCGCGGTGATATGTTTGCCGGCGTCCGACGCATAGAGGACACACAGGCCCTTGAGGTCCTCGTCGTCGCCCAGGCGACCCAGCGGTGCATGGGCAGCTAGTTTTTCCTCGCCCAGGGCTTTGAGCGTGCCGACCGTCATTCGGCTCGGAAAAAAGCCCGGGCAGATGGCATTGACCGTGATGTTGTACTTGCCCCATTCGCAGCCGAGCGCACGCGTGAAGTTGATGACCGCGCCCTTGGATGTGTTGTAGGCCACGGTGGTCATCTCGGGCGGGTTGCCGCCCAGGCCCGCGATGGAGGCGACGTTGATGATGCGGCCGGAGCGGCGCGCAATCATGCTGTGTTTGGCGATGTGCTGGCTCAGTATGAAGTAGCCGCGGATGTTCAGGTTCATGACCTTGTCCCAGGCCTCCACAGGGTGGTCTTCAGCCGGTGCGCCCCAGGCTGCACCGGCGTTGTTGACCAGAATGTCCACCTGCCCCATGCGCTTGATCGTCTCGTCAGCCAAGCCCCGGATATCGGCTTCTTTCGAGCAGTCGGCGGCAATCCAGTCCACCGCGATGCCGGCAGCTTTGAGCGTGGCGGCCGATTCCTCAAGGTCTTCGGCCTTGCGCGAGCTCAGCATGATTTTTGCGCCGGCCTCGCCCAGCGCCTGCGCCAGTTGCAGGCCCAGTCCGCGCGAGCCGCCGGTGACCAGGGCGGTTTTTCCGGTCAGATCAAACAGTTGCTGAATGGTACGGGTCATGGTCGGATTCCTTGCTGTTTGAAAAAGTAGCAGTGAGTGTCGTGCAATACGCCTTGCCCGGCTGTCGCAAGGTGGACGGTGACGGGCTCAGTTTCCGGAGGTCAGGCGTGAGCGCACATAGATCAGCGCGAAGCCGATGGCGGCAACGATCCCGCCACCCACCACCATGGACCAGCCCAGCGCGTCGTCCATGCGCTGCACCGACAGGCCCAGCACCAGCGTGAGCAGGCCGCCATAGATCAGGGCCCAAATCAGCTGTTGCAGCCGGGCAATGGTCTTGCTCGGTGTGGTGCTGCCGGCTTCCTTGAAAAACGCCACTAGAAGGCATCCTCTGGCAGGTCGACGCAGGTCAGGTCACGGTCGCTGACCACCTGGAACCAGGCGCCGATCTTGGGCAATTCGTAGTGATAAAAGTAGCGCACAGCCGCCATCTTACCTGCGGTAGCTGCTATGGATTTTGTAGTATCCGACCGAAGGGTGGCGAGCGCCACGTCCAGCCAGATCCAGGCCAGCACGGTGTGGCCGAAGCCCTGCATGTAGGGCACGGCATTGGCCAGCGCATCCTGCGGATTGCCAGTGGCCCAGGCGGCTTTTGTGACTGCGCCCACCTGATACACGGCTTTGTCCAGCGCGCCGGCATAGGTGGCCAACTCGGGCACCTGCAGGGCACGTTCAATCGTCGCGCTGATGCGGGCCGCCAGCAAGGCAAGGCCTTTTCCACCTTCCATCAGCACCTTGCGGCCCAACAGGTCGGTGGCCTGGATGCCGTGGGTGCCTTCGTGGATCATGTTGAGCCGGTTGTCGCGCCAGTACTGCTCGACCGGGAAATCGCGTGTGTAGCCGTAGCCGCCATGGATCTGGATTGCCAGCGAGTTGGCTTCCAGACACCATTCGCTGGGCCAGCTTTTCGCGATGGGCGTCAGAACCTCCAGCAGCAGGCGCGCATCATCGGCCGCCTGCGCGTCGGCGGTGTGTTGCTCGTCCACCAGACGTGCGCAGTACAGCTCAAGCGCCAGGGCGCCTTCGCAATAGCTTTTCTGGGCCAGCAGCATGCGTTTGACATCGGAATGTTCGATGATGCGCACCTGCGGCTGCGCTGCATCCTTGCCTGCGGGTCCCATGAGCCTGCCTTGAGGACGGTTCTTCGCATAGTCGAGCGAAGCGTAATAGCCGGCCATGCCCAGCATGACAGCCGCCGTGCCGACACCGATTCGCGCCTCGTTCATCATGTGGAACATGCAGCGCAGGCCCTCGTGCGGCTTGCCGACCAGGTAGCCGACAGCGCCGGCAGCCCCGTCCACCGGGTACTTGCCTTCACCGAAGTTGAGCAAGGTGTTGGTGGTGCCGCGCCAGCCCAGCTTGTGGTTCAACCCGGCCAGCGCCACATCATTGCGTACCCCGGTCAGCTGGCCGTCCGCCCCCACCATCTTCTTGGGCACGATGAACAGCGAGATGCCACGCGTGCCGGGAATCAGCTTGCCGTCCGGCCCCGGAATCTTGGCCAGTACCAGGTGGATGATGTTTTCGGTCAGCTCGTGTTCGCCCGATGAAATCCACATCTTGTTGCCGGTGAGCCGGTAACGCGGTCCCAGTGCTTCAGCCTCAAAATCGTAACCATCCGGCACAGCGCGTGTGGTGATGTCGCTCAGCGAGGAGCCGGCCTGCGGCTCGGACAAACACATGGTGCCGGAAAACCTCCCCGCAAACTCATTGCGCGCAAAGACTTCTTTCTGCGCCTCAGTGCCATGCACCAGCAGCAGGTTGGCATTGCCCTTGGTCAGCAGGCTGGAACCTATGCTGACCGAAGCCATGGCGAAAAAGCAGTTGGCCGCCGCTTCAATTGTGTAGGGCAACTGCATGCCGCCTTCGTCGTAATCCTGCGCGGCACTGAGCATGCCTGAGCCGGCATACGCCTTGTGTGCCTCGTGTGTGGCCTGCGGCAGGATGACGGTCTCGCCGTCGAAATGCGGTTCCTGGGTATCGACCAGGCGGTTGAAAGGCGCGTATTTCTCGCGCGCAATACGTTCGCAGGTGTCGAACACCGCGTCAAAGGTTTCGCGCGAATGGTCGGCAAAACGCTCGCGCTGGTTCAGCGATTCGGCGTTCAACCAGTTGTAGAGCAGGAAATCCAGGGTGGGACGAAGAGACATAGACCAAACTTCCTAACTTGTCATTGCGGGCCCGACCCGCAATCCATGCTGCGCAGACCCGTCAATCTGCGTTGTGCCAGCATGGATCCCGGATCAAGTCCGGGATGACAGGACGACAGGCCGTGGATCAGGTTTTACAAAACTTCGAAGATGCCGGCTGCGCCCATGCCGCCACCAATACACATGGTCACACAAACACGTTTGGCGCCGCGGCGCTTGCCTTCGATCAACGCGTGGCCCGTCAAACGCTGGCCGCTGACACCGTAGGGGTGACCAACCGCAATCGCGCCGCCGTTGACGTTGAGCTTGTCCATCGGAATCCCCAGCTTGTCGCGGCAATAGATTACCTGCACTGCAAACGCTTCGTTGAGCTCCCACAGGTCGATGTCGCTGACCTTCAGGCCCAGACGCGCCAGCACCTTGGGAATCGCATAGACGGGGCCAATGCCCATCTCATCAGGCTCGCAGCCGGCCACCGCAAAGCCAAGGAAACGGCCCAGTGGTTTCAGCCCTTTTTTCTCGGCCAGGGTTTCGTTCATCACCACCACGGCGCCGCCGCCGTCGGAGAACTGGCTGGCATTGCCGGCAGAGATCACGCCGCCAGGAATGGCGGGTTTAATGCCGCTGATGCCTTCTTTGGTGGTGCCTTCGCGGATGCCTTCGTCTTTGCTGACAGTCACTTCTTTGGTGGTCAGACCCATCACCGCATCGGCCACACCCATGGTAACGGTGATAGGGGCAATTTCGGCATCAAACAGGCCGGCGGCCAGTGCAGCCGTGGCTTTTTGCTGGCTGGCCGCGCCATATTCGTCCATTTGCTCGCGCGAAATGCCGTAACGCTTGGCGACCTGCTCGGCGGTCTGCAGCATGTTCCAGTAAATCTCGGGCTTGTTCTTGGCGAGCCAGGAATCGGCCAGCATGTGGGTGTTCATTTCCTGCTGCACGCAGGAGATGCTTTCAACGCCACCCGCCACATAGATGTCGGCTTCGCCGGCGATCACGCGCTGTGCAGCCAGCGCGATGGTTTGCAGGCCGGACGAACAAAAGCGGTTGACGGTCACGCCCGACACGGTGATCGGGCAGCCGGCACGCAGGGCCACCTGACGGCCGATGTTGGCACCGGTCGCGCCCTCGGGATTGGCGCAGCCCATGATCACGTCATCCACCTCGCCCGCTTCGATGCCGGCGCGTTTGATGGCATGTTCGACCGCGTGGCCGCCCAGGGTCGCGCCGTGGGTCATGTTGAAGGAGCCCTTCCAGCTTTTGGCCAGGGGGGTACGGGCGGTGGAAACGATTACGGCTGAAGTCATGTGAATCTCCGGAATTAATTAAACGTCTTGCCTTCGGCGGCCAGTTTGGCCAGCAGTGGCGCCGGTTGCCAGAATGCCGCGTCGTCCAGAGGGTTCTGGGCAAACCGCTGCATGCTTTGCACCACATTGAACAGGCCGACCTGGTCGGCGTAGTTCATGGGGCCACCACGGTAGATCGGGAAACCGTAACCCATCAGGTAAACCATGTCGATGTCGCTGGCTTTGGATGCAATGCCTTCTTCGAGGATGTGGGCGGCTTCGTTGACCAGCGCATAAACCAGGCGCTGGACAATTTCTTCGTCGGATATCTTGCGCGGCGTGATGCCCAGCGATGTGCGGTGATCTTCAATCATCTTGATGACCTCGGCATTCGGAACGGCGTCGCGTTTGCCGGGCACATAGTCGTACCAGCCCGCGCCGGTTTTCTGGCCAAAGCGGCCTTTCTCACACAGCAAATCGGCGGTCTTGCTGTATTTCATGCCCGGTTTTTCGGTGTGGCGGCGCTTGCGGATGGCCCAGCCAATGTCGTTACCGGCCAGGTCGCCCATGCGGAAGGGGCCCATGGCCATGCCGAATTTCTCCATGGCTTTGTCCACCTGCGCGGGAGTGCAGCCTTCGTCGAGCAGGAAACCGCCCTGGCGGCCGTACTGTTCGATCATGCGGTTGCCGATGAAGCCGTCGCAGACGCCAGAAACCACGGCGGTTTTCCGGATCTTCTTGCTGACGGCCATCACGGTGGCCAGCACGTCCTTGGCGGTTTTTTCACCGCGAATGACTTCGAGCAGCTTCATCACATTGGCCGGGCTGAAGAAATGCATGCCCACCACATCTTGCGGGCGTTTCGTAAACGAGGCAATCACGTTGACGTCCAGCGTCGAGGTGTTGGAGGCCAGAATCGCGCCGGGCTTCATCACACGGTCGAGTTCCTTGAAGACTTTTTCCTTGACACCCATTTCCTCAAACACCGCCTCGATCACCATGTCGGCGTCCTTCAGGTCGTCGTAGCTCAGCGTGGTGCTCAGCAGGCTCATGCGCTGCTCGTATTTGTCCTGCTTTAGCTTGCCGCGTTTGACCTGGGATTCGTAGTTCTTGCGAATGATGCCGATGCCTTTGTCCAGCGCTTCCTGTTTCATCTCCAGCATCTTGACCGGGATGCCGGCGTTCAGGAAGTTCATGGCAATACCGCCACCCATGGTGCCAGCGCCGATGACGGCGATGGACTGGATGTCGCGCTGCGGCGTGTCTTGCGGCACATCCGGAATTTTGGAAGCGGCACGCTCGGCCATGAAAATGTGGCGCAGGGCGCGGCTTTCCGGCGTGAACATCAGGGCGGTGAATATCTCGCGCTCAAAAGCCATGCCGTCGTCAAATTTCTTCTTGGTGGCTGATTCCACGGCATCGACACACTTGCCCGGTGCCGGGAAGTTTTTAGCCATACCCTTGACCATATTGCGCGCAAACTGGAAATAGGCGTCGCCATTCGGGTGTTTGCACGGCAAGTTGCGCACCAGTGGCAAAGGTCGGGTGTCGGAGATGGCCTGGGCGAAAGCCAAAGCCTCCTCGGCCAGGGATTCGGCAGACGCCGCCATCTTGTCAAACAACTTCTGGCCAGGGATCTGCGCCAGCAGTTCGCTCTTGACGGGCTCGCCACTGACAATCATGTTGAGCGCGGGCTCCACGCCCAGTGCGCGCGGCAAGCGCTGCGTGCCGCCTGCGCCCGGAATCAGTCCGAGCTTGACTTCAGGCAAGGCGACGCTGCAATCAGGTGCAGCAATGCGGTAGTGGCAACCGAGCGCCAGCTCCAGACCGCCGCCCATACACACCGAGTGAACCGCAGCCACCACAGGTTTGGAAGAATTTTCCAGGGCAAGAATCACGCTCAGCAGATTCGGCTCTGCGAGCGCTTTGGGGGAGCCAAATTCCTTGATATCGGCCCCGCCAGAAAAGGCCTTGCCGGCACCCGTCAGCACGATCGATTTGACGGTGGAGTCAGCATGGGCCTTTTGCAGACCGTCCGTGATGCCCACGCGGGTGGCATGACCCAGGCCATTGACAGGCGGGTTCTCAAGTGTGATGACCGCCACACTGCCGTGGACTTCGTATTTCGCTGTCATGTGTTTTTCCTTTGTTGCGTGATTCTCAGCTACTGATCGCCGAAGCCCTGACAGAGCCGGACTGATAGAAATAGTACGACCGTTCTTTTCTTATTGTAGAGAGCTTATGTTGCAGTGCAACCCTGAGGGCCGCCTGCATTGTCCCTGCCGCGACAAAAACCGGCTTGCTGGCAAAGGCTGTGACGATTTTGGCAGCGAGAGAGCCGAGGTGGCCTCGGGGGAGCGGAACCGTACCAAAATACGGTGAGCACCGCAGGCGTCAGATCAGCCCGCGCAGTAGAAAGATTCATAGTCTCTCAGACTTCCAGCCATTCCTTGCGGATATAGGCATCGGCCCGCAGGCTGTCGGGCGTGCCCTGGAACACGATGCTGCCGTGGCCCATGACCAGCGCGCGGTCCGAAATCGCCATGGCAATGGTCAATTTTTGCTCAATCAGCAGTACCGAAATCCCTTTGGCTTTCAGGGTTTGCAGATACTGGCCCACCAGCTCGACAATTTTGGGCGCCAGCCCTTCGGTCGGCTCGTCGATGATGATCAGGTCCGGATCGCCCATCAGCGCGCGGCACAGGGTCAGCATCTGCTGCTCGCCGCCGGACAACACACCGGCCTCGTTATGCTGCCGCTCCCTGAGGCGCGGAAACATCTGGTACATGTCCTCAAACGACCAGCGGCTGCCTTTGCCCTTGCCTTTTTGCCCGAGCATCAGATTCTGGTGAACCGTCAGCGTCGGGAAGATGTCGCGGTTCTCGGGCACATAGCCAATTCCCAAGTGGGCAATCTCGTAGGCCTTGCGGCCGGCGATCTGCTTGCCTTTCCACTGGATGTCGCCCTGGCAATCGACCAAGCCCATGATGGCCTTGGCGGTGGTGGAACGGCCGGACCCGTTGCGCCCCAGCAAGGCTACGATCTCACCGGGCTGGACGTCGAAATGAACGCCATGCAGCACATGGCTCTTGCCGTAGTAGGCGTGAAGGTTTTCTATTTTCAGCATGAAAGGCTCCGACGGGCAGTCCCCAGAAACATGGCCCCCGAGGGGCTGGAGCCTGCGGCTCCACAGCTACTTGAGCAGCTTTGGACAGGCGACAGAGGCGAAGCGTCTCGTGAGCCGCGGCCTGCAAGGCCTCGCGCAGTACACGAAGTGACAAGTGTGGGGGTCATATCAATGGCTCCCCGCCTGAGTGTCGGCGACATGGGAGCCCAAATAAGCCTCCTGCACGCGCGGATTGGCACGCACCGCGTCCGGCGTGTCGAAAGCCAGCACCTCGCCGTACACCACCACGGCAATGCGGTCGGCCAGGCCGAACACCACACCCATGTCGTGCTCCACCGTCAGCAGGGTTTTGCCCACGGTCACTTCCTTGATCAGGTTGATGAAGCGGCTGGTTTCGCTGCGGCTCATGCCTGCCGTCGGTTCGTCTAGCAGGATGACGCCGGCGCCACCGGCAATGGTGATGCCGATTTCCAGCGCGCGCTGCTCCGCATAGGTCAGGTTGATGGCCAGTACATCGCGCTTTTTATCGAGCTTGATCATTTTCATGAGCTCGTCGGCGCGGTCATTCGCGTCGTCCAGGTCGGCGAGAAACTTCAGGAAGGTGTATTTGTAGCCCAGGCTCCAGAGCACACCGCAGCGCAGGTTTTCAAACACACTGAGCTTGGGGAAGATGTTGGTGATCTGGAAACTGCGTGACAGGCCCAGCCGATTGATCTCGAACGGCTTTTTGCCGTTGATGCGTTGGCCACCGAGCAGCACGTCACCACTGCTGGGCTCGAAGCGCCCGCTGATCAGGTTAAACAACGTCGACTTGCCGGCGCCGTTAGGGCCGATGATGCCAACGCGTTCGCCAGCATTCACGGCCAGATTCACGCCGCGGATGATCTCGGTCTTGCCGAAACTCTTGCGCAGGTCTTTCAGTTCAAGTGCGTAGGTCATATTGTTTTCCGCCGGTTCAGCGCGCCGTACAAGACGGAACCAGCGTAAGGATGATCGGCCGCCGCGCAGGGCCGCCCCAAGCAAGGCCAGCCCCCTCGGGGTGCAGCGAAGTACACGCAGTGACAAGCGTGGGGGCTCATAGATTTTCCCTGCGCTTGATTTCTTTTTCGATGTACTCCTGAATGTCGCCCCACTCGACCAGGAACTGGCGTCGCGTGACTTCAAACAGGCCCAGCCCGGTCAGCATCACAAACGCCGAGCCGAACCAGCTATTAAGGTTTTTGACGTCGAGCGTGACGCCCAAAAACTTGAGCTGCGATCCCAGCGTGGTGTTGAGTTGCATGTGGTAGACCATCTCTATCATCGCGCCAGCGCCCGCCAGTAAGACCAGCACCGTGACCGTCATCGCCAGGTAGCTGACCCACAGTTGACGGAGCTTGCCGAAAGCCGCCACGCGCAGGTTCATCATGATCAGGCTTGCGATGCCGCCGGGCGCATACATCACCATGAACAGGAACACCAGGCCCAGGTAGAGCAACCAGGCATTGGTGAACTCGGACAGCAACACCGTTGCCAGCACCATCAGAATGCCGCCGATGATTGGACCGAAGAAAAAGGTGGCGCCGCCCAGGAAGGTGAACAACAAATACCCGCCCGAGCGTGCTGCGCCCACAACCTCGGCCGTGACGATCTCGAAATTCAGCGCCGCCAGGCCACCGGAGATGCCGGCAAAAAAGCCGGCAATGATGAAAGCCATGTACCGCACTTTTTGGGTGTCATACCCGACAAACTCGACCCGCTCGGGGTTGTCTCGCACGGCATTGAGCATGCGTCCCAACGGTGTGCGGGTAAAAGCGAACATGAGACCCACAGCGACAAAGGTATAGCAGGCAATCAGGTAATAAACCTGAATTTGCGGGCCGAAGTTGACACCCATCACGGCTTTGCCGGTGACCCGGTTGCCCGATACGCCGCCCTCACCGCCAAAAAACTCCGGAATCATCAGCGACAGCGCGAAGACCAGTTCGCCCAGCCCCAGCGTGATCATCGCAAAGGTGGTGCCCGATTTGCGTGTGGTGACATACCCGAACAACACCGCAAACCCGACACCGGCCAGACCGCCCACCAGCGGCACGACGGACACCGGTAGCGGCAACGCGCCGTTGCCTACGCTGTTGAGCGCATGAATGGCGAGGAAGGAGCCGAGGCCGGTATAGACCGCATGTCCGAAGCTCAGCATGCCGCCCTGCCCCAACAACATGTTGTAGGACAGGCAGGCAATGATGGCAATACCCATCTGGGACAACACGGTCAGGCTCAGGCCGCTGCCAAATACCATGGGGGCGACCACGAGAAGCACTGCGAACAGCCCCCAGGTTAGCCAGCGCCCGATGTTGAGTGGCTTGAATTGGTAGTGGGTTTTCATGGGTTAGCCCTCCCGCTTGCCGAGCAGGCCGCGCGGCCTGAAGATCAGGATGAGCACCAAAAACAAATAGGGAAGGATAGGCGCCACCTGCGACAACGTGAGTTTGATATACGAGTTGTTGGCCACAGCAGCGCTGAGCGGCAAACCGATCTGCTCGGCCAGGGTGACCAGCGAATAATCGAAAGCCACGGCGAAGGTCTGGATCACACCGATCAGCACAGAGGCCACAAATGCGCCGGACAGCGAACCCATGCCGCCCACCACCACCACCACGAAGATGACAGAACCCACCGTGGCGGCCATGGCCGGCTCGGTCAGGAAGGTGCTGCCACCGATCACTCCAGCAAGACCAGCCAGCGCCGAACCCGCGCCAAACACCAGCATGAACACGCGCGGCACGTTGTGGCCCAGGGACTCTACCGCCTCCGGGTGCGTCAGCGCGGCCTGAATCACCAGGCCGATGCGGGTGCGGGTCAGCAACAACCAGACCGACGCCAGCATGATCACTGCTACCAGCATCATGAAACCGCGGGTGGCGGGAAACGGAGAGCAAACAATGCGCACCGCCGCGTCGGCTGTACTGCACAGCTCGGCGGGCGCGGCGCCCCAGAACAGGCTCAAACCCTTGATCGAATCATTGATCAAGGTGAAAGCCGGTCCCTGGAGGAGTTCGGGCGGGCGGAATTCCACCGCGATGCGGCCCCAAATCAGCTGAACCAGTTCAACGATCACGTAGGACAGCCCGAAGGTGATCAGTAGTTCGGGAACATGGCCGAACTTGTGGACCTTGCGCAAACACTGGCGCTCAAACAACGCGCCCAGTGTGCCGACCACCAGCGGGGCGATCAGCAAGGCTGGCCAGAATCCGACGAATTGGGCCACGGTGTAGCCCACATACGCGCCCAGCATGTAAAAGCTGGCGTGCGCGAAATTCAGGACCCCCATCATGCTGAAAATCAGCGTGAGTCCCGAACTCAGCATGAACAGCAAGAGCCCGTAGCTCAGCCCGTTCAGCATCGAGATGATGAAAAACTCCATTCAGCGTGACCTTCCTCGTCGGTAAAAGTAAAAGAGCCCGATACGGCGACCCGCTCGGGCTCTGTCTTGAGGCGTCGGAATTTACGGACGCTTCATCTGGCAGCTGGTGGGCGTGCTCGACACGTAGTTCGGATACTCCTTGAGCATCGCCAGCGTCATGCCGGTTTTTTCAGGGCTGTACGGGCTCTTGGCATCTGCCTTTTGCCACACCGACATGTAGAGCGGCTGCTGCAACTGATGGTCAGTCTTGCGCATTTCGACTTCGCCGTTGAAACTCTTGACCTTCAGGCCTTCCATGGCGGCCGCCACCTTCACCGGGTCGGTGGATTTGGCCTTGGCCATGGCCGCGCCCAGCATCTCGAAAATGCGGATGGTCGAGCCGGTGTAGAAGTCGTCGTTGTACTTGGTGTTGAATTCCTTCATCCACTTTTCCATCTGCCCACCCATGTTGTAGTGGTTGTAGGCGATCTGGTAGACGCGTCCGGCGCCGTTCTGGCCCAGGGCGGTTGGCGTGCCCGTGACGCCGGCGTAGTAGGTGAAAAACTTGCCGTTGTAGCCATTTTCATTGGCGGCCTTGATCAGCAGCGACAGGTCGGAGCCCCAGTTGCCGGTGATCACGGTGTCGGCGCCCGAGGCTTTGATCTTGGCGATGTACGGTGCAAAGTCACGCGTTTGTGCCAGCGGGTGCAGATCTTCGCCAACAACCTGGATGTCCGGGCGCTTGCGGGCCAGGGACTCTTTGCCGAACTTCACGACCTGATGCCCGTGCGAGTAGTTCTGGTTCAGGAAATAGACCTTCTTGATATCAGGCTGGGTAGCTATGAAGCTCGACATCGCCTCCATCTTCATCGATGTATCTGCGTCAAAACGGAAGTGCCAATAGTTGCACTTGCTGTTGGTCAGGTCTGGGTCCACGGCCGAGTCGTTGAGGTAGATCACCTCCTTGCCGGGGTTGCGCTCATTGTGTTTGGCGACGGCGTCGCTCAAGGCCAGAGCCACCGAGGAACCATTGCCCTGGATGATGTAGCGCGCACCCTGGTCAATCGCGGCTTTAAGGGCGTTGAGGCTTTCCGCAGGACTGAGTTTGTTGTCGATGGTCGAGAACTCAAACTTCACGCCCGCCGGGTTGCCAGCGCCACTAAATTTTTCAGCAAAAAACTGATAGCCCTTGGCCTGGCTGACGCCTACCGGCCCGAGCAGCCCGGTCAGGGGATCGATCCTGACCACTTTGACGGTTTCGCCCTTCTGGGCAAAGGACATGCCAGCGGCCATCATCATGGCCGATGCTGCAACAATTTTCATGGTCAATTTCATCAATGTCTCCTGGTTAACTGATAAGGGCAGCGTACAAGTTTTTGTGCGCTGCAGCGTAGGGGATTGCCCGTAAAAAAATGCTTGGCTATCGCACAGGCGACAAGCCAGGTGCAACGGGTGAATTCGTCATTCCGCCAAGCGGAATGACGCCGCGACCTACACACCGGGCAAGGTGTAGTCCTTGAGCTGTTCGCGCAGCCGTGTCTTGAGCATTTTTCCTGTGGCGCCCAGCGGAATCGCATCGACGAACACCACATCGTCCGGAATTTGCCATTTGGCGGTTTTACCTTCATAAAACTTGATCAACTCCTCGCGCGTGACCTCGGCGCCGGGCTTTTTCACCACGGCGATGATGGGGCGTTCGTCCCATTTCGGGTGCCGCACGCCGATGCAGGCTGCCATGGCCACGGCGGGGTGAGCCACGGCGATGTTTTCGATGTCGATGGAGCTGATCCACTCGCCACCGGACTTGATCACATCCTTGCTGCGATCGGTGATCTGCATATAACCATCGGCGTCGATTGTGGCCACGTCGCCGGTTGGAAACCAGCCGTTGATCAGCGGGTTGCCGCCCTCCCCCTTGAAATACTCGCCGACGATCCAAGGGCCTTTCACATGCAGGTCGCCATAGGCCTTGCCGTCCCATACCAGCTCCTTGCCGTCCTCGCCGACGATTTTCATGTCCATGCCATAGATCGCCCGCCCCTGCTTGAGCCGAATCTTCATCTGCTCGTCTTTCGACATGCCCAGGTGTTTGTTCTTCAGGGTGCAGAGTGTTCCGAGCGGCGACATTTCAGTCATACCCCAGGCGTGCAGCACCTCAACGCCGTAGTCTTCCTGGAAGGCATGAATCATGGCCGGCGGGCAGGCCGAGCCGCCAATCACCGTGCGTTTGAGGGTGGAAAATTTCAGACCCGCCGGTTTCATGTGGCCCAGCATCATCTGCCAGACGGTAGGCACGCCGGCGGCATAGGTCACCTTCTCGTTCTCGATCAGCTCGTACACCGACTTGCCGTCCAGGCCGGGGCCCGGAAACACCAGCTTGGCGCCGGTCAGCGCAGCCGAGTACGGAATGCCCCAGGCATTGACGTGGAACATGGGCACCACGGGAAGAATTGAGTCACGCGCGCTCAGGCACATGACGTCGGGCAGTGCTGCGGCATAGGCATGCAGGATGGTTGAACGGTGGCTGTACAGTGCCGCCTTCGGGTTGCCGGTGGTGCCGCTGGTGTAACACATGCTCGACGCCGAATTTTCATCAAAACTGGGCCAGCTGTAGTTGGCAGAATGCGGGGCGATCCAGGCTTCGTAGCTGCTCAGGTTCGGAATGCCGCTGTCAACCGGGAGCTTGTCAGCGTCACACAGTGCGATGTAGTGTTTGATGGTGGTGCATTTCGCATGAAAGGCCTGGACCAGCGGCAAAAAGGACAAGTCAAAAAACAGCACCTGATCTTCGGCGTGGTTGGCAATCCAGGACACCAGGTCGGGATGCAGGCGCGGATTCAACGTGTGCAGCACGCGGCCGGAGCCGCTGACGCCGAAATACAGCTCAAGGTGCCGGTAGCCGTTCCAGGCCAGAGTGGCAATGCGGTCACCGAACTGCAGCTTCAGCGCATCCAGCGCCCTTGCCACCTGTCGCGAGCGGCTCGCCACGTCACGGTAGGTATAGCGGTGAATATCGCCCTCCACACGGCGCGAGACGATTTCTGCGTCGCCGTGATGGCGCTCCGCAAAATCAATCAGCGACGAAATCAGCAGCGGCTGGCTTTGCATCAAACCCAACATGGTCGTATTCCTTTTTTATCCGGTAAAAAAATCGCTGTTCTGCGACAACGCCGTGGCTGCATGGTAACGCCCACACTCTCCACGTCGCACCGGTAAATCCTTATTTCGCAAGGCTGCGGCTAACGCTGACTATGGCCCGGCACGCGCTGCCGGGCAAGGGATGTCGCCGGTCCGACAATTTCTAGGTACAAACCCGTGACACGGCCTGCTTGCACTGTTTGTGCAAATGTGAACAGGCCCGGGCCCAGCCGGGTGCTGCGGCTGCGGGACAATCAAGCCTATGCTCCTTGAAGAAGCCGCCTTTCCTCACCACCGTTTTCTGCGCGGCCAGCCCTGGTTTGCTGCCTTGCCGGACGACAGCCGCGCCCGCCTTCTTGAGCGCACCCTGACGCAGTCAGGCCGTAAGGGGGATGTGATGCTGGCAGCGGGCACGCCGGTCAAAGGCTGGTACGCGGTGCTGTCCGGCCTGGTCAAGCTGCAAAGCACCTCGTCCGAAGGCCGCGTCTCGGCCTTCCTCGGCGTGCCGGACGGCGAGTGGTTCGGCGAAGGCTCGGTGCTGAAAACCGAGCCCCGGCGTTACGACGTGATCGCGCTGCGCGACACTGTGCTGCTGTGCCTGCCGCGCACCGAGTTCGATGCCCTGCTGGCCGACTGCCTGCCCTTCAACCATTTTCTGGTCACACACCTGAACCGCCGCCTGGGCCAGGCCATGACCATCATCGAGGCCGGGCGGCTGCGTTCGCCCGAGCAGCGGGTGGCCCTGTACCTGAGCCGTGTGTTCTGGCAGGGCCGGCGCCGGCTCGTGCTGTCCCAGGAAGAACTCGGCCATCTGGCGGGCCTGTCGCGGCAGACGGTCAACCGCGCCCTCAAGTCCATGGAGCAACTGGGCTTGGTGTCGCTGGAGTTCGGGCGGGTGGCCATGCTCGACGAGCAGGCGTTGGCGGCTTATGCCACCCGACCCGGCACTGCGCCGGACAAGCCGTCCCCAGCCGCGCCTGATGTTTAACCCTGAAGCCACGGGGCTGTTGGCGACGGGGGACAATCTGAACATGAATGCTGTCATCACAGTTCCCGCTGCGGCCATTCCGGGCCTCACATGGCGCAACCGCTTCGCGGCGCTGGGACCGGACTTTTTCACCGAGCTCCAGCCGACACCGCTGCCCTCGCCTTATTGGGTTTCCCGCAACCAGGCGCTAGCGCGCGAGCTCGGGCTGGACGAGCAGTGGTTTACGTCGCAGGAAGCACTGGCCCTGTTCACCGGCAACAAAGTGGCCGAGAGTTCGCAGCCCTTGGCCAGCGTCTACAGCGGCCACCAGTTCGGGCAATGGGCCGGACAACTCGGTGACGGCCGCGCCATCCTGCTTGGCGAACTGCAAACCGCCGCCGGGCCGCAGGAAACCCAGCTCAAAGGCGCTGGCCTGACGCCCTACTCCCGCATGGGCGATGGCCGCGCGGTGCTGCGCAGCTCGATCCGCGAGTACCTGTGTTCGGAGGCCATGCATGGCCTGGGCATTCCGACCACGCGGGCCTTGTGTGTCACCGGCTCGGATGCCAAAGTGCGCCGTGAAGAAATTGAGACCGCAGCCGTGGTCACCCGTACCGCGCCCAGCTTCATCCGCTTCGGGCATTTCGAACATTTCAGTTACAGCGATCAGCACGAACAGCTCAAAACCCTGGCCGATTTTGTGATCGACAGCTTTTACCCCGAATGCCGCGATGCCGACCAGCCCTACGCGGCACTGCTGCAGGCGGTCAGCGAACGCACGGCCATCATGGTGGCTGCCTGGCAGGCCGTTGGCTTTTGCCACGGCGTGATGAACACCGACAACATGAGCATCCTGGGCCTGACCATCGACTACGGCCCGTTCCAGTTCCTCGATGCCTTCGATCCCGGCCACATCTGCAACCACTCCGACACCCAGGGCCGCTACGCCTACAACAAGCAGCCGAACATCGCTTACTGGAACCTGTTCTGCCTCGGTCAGGCGCTGCTGCCGCTGATGGACGGGCAGGAACAGGCGCTGGCCGCTCTGGAGTCTTACAAAACCGTATTTCCTCAAGCGCTGGAAGGCCGCATGCGCGCCAAGCTGGGGCTGTCCGACATGCTTCCCGGAGACAAGGCGCTGATCGAGGGCGTCTTCAAACTGCTGGCCGCCGACAAGGTGGACTACAGCATTTTCTGGCGCCGGCTAGGCACATTTGAGCCCGGCGCGGCCAACGAGGCAGTGCGCGACCTGTTCCTGGACCGGCCTGGCTTTGATGTCTGGTCGCTACTGTATTCAGAGCGCCTCATGCAGGCAGATAAAGGGCTGCGGGCCGATTTGATGCTTAAAACCAACCCGAAATACGTGTTGCGCAACCATCTGGGCGAGCAAGCCATCCGCGCGGCGAAACTTCAGGACTTTTCCGGAGTCGATACCTTGCTGATGCTGCTGCAAGCCCCATTTGAGGAGCATCCGGGCCAGGAAAAATTCGCCGGGTTCCCGCCCGACTGGGCGTCCTCGATTGAAATCAGCTGTAGTTCGTAAGCAGACTTAAAGATCATCTCAAAAGGTAGCACCATGACCGGTAAAATTCAAAAAACTGACGCCGAATGGAAGGCCGTGTTGGCTGAAAAGGGCGCAGAGCGCGGGGCCTTCGAGGTCACGCGACACGCCGCCACCGAACGCCCCTTTACCGGCAAATTTGAGTCGGTGTGGGACGACGGCAGCTACCACTGCGTGTGTTGCGGCAACGAGCTGTTCGACGCCAGCACCAAGTTCGATGCCGGATGCGGCTGGCCCAGTTTTTCCCTGGCGGTGCCCGGCGCCATCACCGACATTGTCGACCGCAGCCATGGCATGACCCGCACCGAAACCGTCTGCAGCCAATGTGGTGCGCATCTGGGCCATGTTTTTCCCGACGGCCCCACCGACACCGGCCTGCGTTATTGCATGAACTCGGCGTCGCTCGATTTCAAAACAAAATAAGGCCTCCACGCTTGTCACTTTGTGAGCCTGCGGCGGTGCGCTGCTCCTTGGACGAAGAAGAGGGGCGCTGCGCCTGCGGACCTGCAAAGCCGGTTGCGCGGCCCCTGTTGAAAGGGATGGATTCAGCCAGCGCTTCTTTCTCGTTTTTTGCCCGCGATAATTAGATTATGAAAATTCTTTTCGACTTCCTCCCCATCATCCTGTTCTTCGGCATGTTCAAGTACGCCGAAGGCAACACCGAATGGGCTGCGCGCACCGCCACCGAGTGGTTGGGCTTCATGGTTTCCGGCGGTGTGGTCGGCACCGCCGAGGCGCCGGTGCTGCTGGCCACCATGGTGGTGATTGTGGCAACCCTGGCGCAGATCCTCTGGTTGGTCGCACGTGGCCGCAAGATCGACACCATGCTCTGGGTCAGCCTCGGGCTGGTCACGCTGTTGGGCGGCGCCACCATTTATTTCCACAGCGAGGCTTTCATCAAATGGAAACCCACCGTGCTGTACTGGGTCATGGGCGGCGCCTTGCTGGTCGGCCAGCTGGTGTTCAAGAAAAATGGCATCCAGAAACTGATGGGCGCGCAACTGAGCCTGCCCGATGACGTGTGGCGCAAGGTCAACTACAGCTGGATCGCTTTTTTCGCGCTCATGGGTTTGCTGAATCTCTGGGTGGCCTTTAGCTTTTCGACCGCAACCTGGGTCAACTTCAAGCTGTTTGGCGGCATGGGCCTGATGCTGGTCTTCGTCATGGCACAGGCAGTGTTCCTGAACAAACACGTCAAGGCCTGATGATGCAGCTGACCGCCGCGCCGCAACCCGTCCACGCCGTTCGCATTGAGGAACAATTGCGCACCCGCCTGAGTCCCACCCACCTGGAAGTGATTGACGAAAGTGCTTTGCACGCGGGCCACGCCGGCGCAAATGCGCAGGGCTTTGGCAGTCATTTTCGCGTGCGTATTGCCAGCCCAGCCTTTGCCGGCAAAAGCCGCGTGGCACGCCACCGGCTTGTGTATGATGCACTGCAAAATTTCATTGATGAGGGCTTGCATGCACTGGCCATCGAGATCATCGAATCACCCTGACTTTTCGCCACCCGCCGTGCGGGCTGCGATAACCACCCCGATTACCCAAGGAAACTCATGAAAAAACACCTTTTATTCGCTGGCGCCCTGAGCGCCCTGATGACTGTCGGTGCGGGCAGTGCCTTTGCGCAAAACGTCGCCATCGTCAACGGCAAGGCCGTGCCCAAGGCCCGCGTGGACGCACTGGCACTGCAACTGTCGCGGTCCGGCCGCCCAGTCACACCCGAAATGCAGGGCCAGATTCGCGAGGAAGTGATCGCCCGCGAAGTCTTCATGCAGGAAGCCGAGAAACTCGGCCTGTCGTCCACCGACGACTTCAAGACCCAGATAGAACTGGCGCGCCAGGCGATCCTGATCCGGGAGCTGTTTGCCGACTACCAGAAGAAAAATCCGGTGACCGATGCCGACCTCAAGGGTGAGTACGACAAGTTTGTCGCAGCCAATGGCGGCAAGGAATACAAGGCACGCCACATCCTGGTGGAAAAGGAAGACGAAGCCAAGGCCATCGTTGCCAGCTTGAAAAAAGGCGGCAAGTTTGAGGACATCGCCAAGAAGCAGTCCAAGGACCCCGGCTCCGGTGCCAACGGCGGCGATCTGGACTGGGCCAACCCGAGCAGCTATGTGCCCGAGTTTGCCGAGGCCATGGCCAAGCTCAACAAGGGCCAACTGACAGACACTCCCGTGAAAACCCAGTTCGGCTACCACGTGATCCGCGTCGATGACATCCGTACCGCCAAGCTGCCGCCGTTCGAGGAGCTCAAGCCGCAAATTACCCAGCAGATGCAGCAGCAGAAGCTGGGGGCCTTTCAGCAAGGCCTGCGCGACAAGGCCAAGGTGGAATAGATCTCGCCGGGCTTCCCGCCCGGACCCCAAAAAAAGCGGCCCTCAGGCCGCTTTTTTCATGTGCTTATGTAATCACACCCGTGGCGGGTCGGTCTCGCGTGCCGTATGGCGGGGACCGCCGACCGCATTGACAAACGCCTCCAGTGCCTGGTCTGCGCCGCCGTCGGCAAACATCAGGCCCGGATCGGGCTGGCCGTCCGGCAGTGCTGCCGATACGCCGGCTTTGTCGATCAAGGCCCTGGATGCGCCCAGCACCAGAATAGTCTTGCAGTGCCGGTACTGGTCCTTGATGAACTCCATGGTGTGTCCATCCTTGGCCAGGGCGGCCACGGCCGCCTCGCCGTCCGGCAGCACCAGGGCATCGAACAGGAAGCCAGGCTCGTTCTCCAGCGAAGCATCGGCATCCAGCATGTCGCCTTCGTCGCTTGTCACCGGCCCGATGTGCGGAGCGACCAGGCGTGCTACCGCACCCTGCGCCAGCAAGGCCTCCTGAACAGCGACGATAGAAGCGCCGATCACTCCCGGAGCGACCAGAATCGCGACCTTGCGTCCTCTGGGGGAACCATCACCCGGCCGGGCCATCAGCGACAGCGTAGGCGACTTGCTGACTTCGGCCCGCGCCGGTTTGGCCAGTGCGCGTGGCATGGGCGCCGGCATGGTGTCCATGCCCAAGCCGTCGGCCACCTTGCGCGCCAGGTCCTCGGATGCATTGCGCAGCGAGGACACCATGCGCTCACGGATGGCTGGCACCGTCAGTTTGCTGAGTTCGAAACGGAAAGCCGCAGCAATGTGGGCCTGCTCAACCGGCGTCTGGCTTTCGTAAAACAACGTGGCCTGGGTGTAGTGATCAGCAAACTTTTCAGGCTTGCCGCGCACCTTGGCCTGCTCCTCCTTGGCCTGCAACCCCGCTGCCACCGTCACAAAGCCCTGCGCGGAGCCGGCCTGGAAAGGGCAGCCGCCGCCCAGCGAATTGGGCTCGTAAGAAACCCGACCCCGGTGGATCGCCTGGCGGTGCATCCCGTCGCGCTGGTTGTTGTGCACGGGCGCAATCGGCGCGTTGATCGGAATTTCGTGGAAGTTCGGGCCGCCCAGTCGGGAGATCTGGGTATCCACATAGGAGTGAATGCGGCCGGCCAGCAGCGGATCGTTGGAAAAGTCAATCCCAGGCACTACATGCGCCGTGCAGAAAGCGACCTGTTCGGTTTCCGCGAAGAAATTGTCGGGGTTGCGGTTAAGCACCATGCGCCCGACCTTCTGTACCGGAACCAGCTCTTCAGGGATGATCTTGGTTGCATCCAGGATGTCGAAGCTGAAGTTCTCGGCCTGCTCTTCGGTGAATATCTGCAAGCCCAGTTCCCACTCGGGGAAGGCACCGGACTCGATGCGCTCCCACAGGTCGCGGCGATGGAAGTCAGGATCAGCGCCGGAAATTTTCACCGCTTCGTCCCAGACCAGGGAGTGCGTGCCGTATTTCGGTTCCCAATGGAACTTGACGAACACCGACTCGCCGGCTTCGTTGACCAGCCGGTAGCTGTGCACCCCAAAGCCCTGCATGGTGGCGTAGCTGCGCGGAATGCCCCGGTCGGACATGGCCCACATCATCATGTGGGTCGATTCAGGCATCAGTGAAATGAAGTCCCAGAAGGTGTCGTGGGCGCTGGCGGCCTGCGGCATGGCATGGTGCGGCTCGGGTTTGACGGCATGCACCAGGTCGGGGAATTTCATCGCGTCCTGGATGAAAAACACCGGCATGTTGTTGCCCACCAGATCCCAGTTGCCCTCGTCGGTGTAGAACTTGACCGCAAAACCGCGCACGTCGCGTGCCGTGTCCTTGGAGCCGCGCTCGCCCGCAACGGTGGAGAAGCGCACAAACACCGGCGTGATCTTGCCGGCTTCCTTGAATGGCGCGGCCTTGGTGTACTGGGCCAGCGGCTCGTAACACTCGAAAAAGCCGTGCGCGCCGGAGCCGCGCGCATGCACGATGCGCTCGGGAATGCGCTCATGGTCAAAGTGCGTCAGCTTTTCACGCAGAATGAAATCTTCCAGCAAAGCCGGGCCGCGCAGGCCGAACTTCAGCGAGTTCTGGTTGTCGGCGATCGGCACGCCCTGGTTGGTGGTGAGCACCTGGCCACCTGAATCGACGCGCACACGGTCCAGCGGTTCGATGGTGGCGTTCAATCCCTCCAGCGCAGTGCTGCCGGTTTTTTCGGTGCCGTTTTCCTCTGACAGCGTGCTGCCAGTGGCCAGCCGGGACGGCGAATCGACGGTGGCGCCACGCTGGGGGTTGATGGCATTGTCAAAACCGTGTTCGAGCGGTTTGCTGACGTTGTGGGGCATGGCCCGCGCCAGGGCCTGGACTTCGGCCATCTTGCGGGACGGCAGGTCGCCGGCGTCAATGGGTGGGGCTGCAGCGGAACCGCTGTCGGTGTTGCGGGCGGCAGCCTTGGCTGCCGCATGGGGTTTGGGTGATTTAGGCATGGTTTAGGTTCAGGAGGGCAAGAGGCAAAATTGCCAGTACCGACGTTAGGAGGCGATGCGCGGACGCCTTGTAGGACGCCGCCTATGTACGAGGCGGGAATCAGCGAAGCCCTCCGCCTTCCCGCACTTCCCCGGTTGACGGATGTAGCGCCAACCGCTCCAATAGATGGCATACCAACCAACCAGGAGATCGCATGTCCCAGCCCTCGCCTTCCACCACCCGACTGTTGCGCAAACTGCTTGCCGCAGCCGCCTTGTGCAGCGCGACGGTGGCGTTTGCCCAGAATGGAAAGACCGAGGTGTTGTGGCTGGGTCAGGCCGCCACCCGCATCACCACACCCACCGGCAAAGTCATCATGATTGATCCCTGGCTGACGTCCAACCCCAAGACACCGGCCGACTTCAGGGCGCTTACCGGCGTCGGCAAAGTTGACCTGATCCTGGTCACGCATGCGCATTTCGACCACTTCGCCGACGCGCCCGCGCTGGCGTTGATGCACAAAGCCCCGATGTATGGCCCCGCCGGCATGAACCAGACCGTCACCGCCCTGGGCATCCTTCCGGCGGAACTGGCACCGCGTTTCGGCAAGGGCGGCACCATCATGCCCTTCGGCCCCACGGGCGTGAAAATCACCGCCGTGCGTGCCGAACATTCGTCCGAGCTGGCCTATAAAAACCCGGCCACCGGCAAGGATGAGGTGCATGTCGGCGGCGAGCCGGTCGGCTTCATCCTGGAAATGGAAAACGGCTTCAAGATTTGGCACATGGGTGATACCGGGGTGTTCGGCGACATGCGCCTGATTGGCGACATGTACCGTCCCGACCTGGTGCTGATCCCCATCGGCGGCCACTTCGTGATGAATCCCGCAGACGCCGCCATGGCGGTGCGCGACATGATCAAACCAAGATTCGCGCTGCCCATCCACTACGGCACCACCCCCGTGCTGCGCGGCACGCCGGCTGAATTCCTGAGCGCCCTGGGTACGGCCCCCGGCACAGCCCGCATGTTGGTCGGCGAGCCTGGTCAGAAATTCGACTTCTGATGCACTACCTTCTCCGCCCCCTCCTCTGCCTGGGACTGGTCGCCACGCTCGCAGCCTGCGCCACGTCTTCGCCGCCACCCGTCGCCGAGCTGGCGCCTACCGGCAAGCTGCGTGCTGCCATCAACTTCGGCAACCCCATCCTCGCGTTGCGCAATGCCGATGGGACGCCACGCGGCGTGTCGGTCGATCTGGCCAATGAGCTGGGCCGACGCATCGGCGTGCCCGTGGAACTGGTCACCTTCACCTCCGCCGGCGTCTCGGTGGACGCAGTCACCAAGGGGCAGGTGGACATCGGTTTCGTTGCCATTGATCCGGTGCGTGGCGCGGGCATGTACCAGACGGCACCCTATGTGGTGATCGAAGGCGCCTACCTGGTGAAAAACGCCTCGCCCATCACACGCAACGAGGACGTGGACAAGCCCGGCGTGCGAATTGTGGTTGGCAACGCCAGTGCCTACGACCTCTACCTGACGCGGGAGTTGAAAAACGCCAAGCTGGTGAAGGCGCCCACCTCACCGGCCGTGACGGATGTCTTCCTCGCACAGAATGTGGAAGTGGCGGCCGGTGTCAAGCAGCAGCTGGAGGCCGATGCCAAACGCGTGGGCGGCGTGCGCCTGCTGCCCGGCCGCTTCATGGTGATTAATCAGGCCATGGGTCTTCCCAAAGGCCGCGATGCGGCAGCGAGATACGTGGAAAGCTTCATTGAGGAGATGAAGGCCTCGGGTTTTGTGGCTGAGGCCTTGGCGCGGCACAAGATCGAAGGCGCGGCGGTGGCCGGCCCTCATCGCTGAAGCGCCCTGCCTTCAAAACACGCGTTCCCAGCGTCTGAACACGGGGCCGGCCTGGCCAACGCGGGCCGGCTTTTTTTTTCGTGGCCCTGCTACTTTCCTACTTTCCTACTTTTCTTTTCCTCTGCCCCTTATGACATCTGATACCTCCGCCTTCTGGGACTTCCCCTACACCTCCCAACGCATGCCGCTGCTCGCGCGCAACGTGGTCAGCACCTCGCAACCGCTGGCGTCGGCCGCCGGGCTGCTGATGCTGGCGCGCGGCGGCAATGCGGTTGATGCCGCGCTGGCCACGGCCATCACGCTGACGGTGGTGGAGCCCTGCATGAACGGCATAGGCGGCGATGCGTTTGCCATCATCTGGGATGGCCAGCGCATGCACGGCCTGAACGCCTCCGGGCGCGCGCCGCGCCGCTGGACACCGGAACATTTCTCTCGCTACGAGGCCATGCCGTCGCGCGGCTGGGACTCGGTCACCGTGCCCGGCACGGTCTCGGCCTGGCGTGCACTGTCGGACCGATTCGGCACGGTGCCGTTTGCCGAACTGTTCGAGCCAGCGCTGCGTTACGCACGCCACGGCTACATGGTATCGCCCACGGTGCACCGGCAGTGGCAGGCTCAGGTGGTCGAGCTCATGCCGCAGCCGGGCTACCGCGAAGCCTTCGCACCCCAAGGACGCGCGCCCCTGCCGGGAGAGCAGTTCATTTGCCCCGGTCAAGCGCGGACCCTGGAGCGCATTGCCGCCAGCAAAGGCGACGACTTCTACCGGGGCGATCTCGCCAAAGCCATCGCCGACCATGCGCGTAACACTGGCGGGCTGATTGATGAGCATGATCTGGCCGCACATCAGGCCGACTGGGTGGAGCCGATTTCGGTGCGTTACCGCGAGCTCACCTTGCATGAAATCGGCCCCAGCGGTCAGGGCATAGGTGCCCTCATGGCACTTGGCATGCTGCAGCACTTTGACCTGAAGGCGGCCGGCGTGGACTCGGCGCTGTCGCAGCACCTGCAGATCGAAGCCATGAAGCTGGCATTTGCCGACCTTCAGGAGTTCGTCGCCGACCCGGATGCCATGCACACCGTATCGGCTGCTGATTTGCTGAGCAGGTCCTACCTGGCTGCGCGCGCCAAACTCATCGACCCCGAGCGCGCCGCCCCTGCGCGCGCCGGCTCACCGCACAGCGGCGGCACGGTCTATCTGACCGCAGCCGACGAGCGCGGCATGATGGTGTCTTTCATCCAGTCCAACTTCAAGGGTTTTGGTTCCGGCGTGGTGGTGCCCGATACCGGCATCGCCCTTCACAACCGCGGTTGGGGCTTTACCCTCCGGCCCGGCCACCCCAACCAGGTGGCACCGGGCAAACGCCCCTTCCACACCATCATTCCCGGCTTTTTGACCCGCGACGGTCTGCCCCTCATGAGCTTTGGGCTGATGGGTGGGTCGATGCAGGCGCAAGGCCATCTGCAGGTCACCAGCCGCATTGCCGACTACGGCCAGAACCCCCAGGCCGCCAGCGATGCGCCGCGCTGGCGCGTGATGGACGACAACAGCTCGGTGGCGGTGGAATGGAATTTTTCGCAGGAAGCCGTAGCCGGGCTGCGCGCGCGCGGCCATCAGGTCACGGTGGCTCCGCGTTTCAACACCGAGTTCGGCTGCGCGCAAATGGCGATGACCACGCAAAACGGCTACATTGCCGCGTCGGACCATCGCAAGGACGGCTACCCCGTCGGCCTGTGAGCTGCCGTCTGGTCAAGACAGGACTGATTACTCGACGACGATCTTGCGGTCGCGAATCAGCTTGCTCCAGCGGGCGGTGTCGGTTGCCACCATCTTGCCCATCTGCTCAGGCGTGCCGCCAGCAGGCGTGGCGCCCAGGGTGGCAAGCCGCTTTTGCATCTCTGGATCCTGCAATGCCTGATTGAAGGCGGCATTGACGCGGCTGACGATGTCGGCGCCCGCGCCCTTGGGTGCATAGATGCCAAACCAGTTGCTAACGTCGAAACCCTTGAGACCCTGTTCGGCGAGCGTTGGCACGTCGGGCAGGAAAGGCACGCGCTGCGGCGTGGTCACACCCAGCACGCGCAGCTTGCCCTCCTTGATGTTGCTCTGGGAGGTCACATAGTTGTCCATCAACATGTGGACCTGGCCGGACATCATGTCGTTGAAGACCAGTCCGGTGCCGCGGTAGGGAATGTGGGTGATGAACACCCCGGCCTGCGCCTTGAACAACTCGCCGCTGAGGTGGCTGTTGGTGCCGTTGCCGCTGGAGCCGAAATTGAGCTGGCCGGGCTTGGACTTGGCCAGCGCAATGAACTCGGCCAGGTTCTTCACCGGCAGGCTGGCCGGCACCACCAGCACGCTGCTGGTTTGAGCCACATAGACCACCGGCACAAAATCCCGCTCGACGTTGTACGGAATCTTCGGATTGATGATGGGCCCGATGGAATGTGTGCTGCCGGTGGCAATCAGCAAGGTGTAGCCGTCCGGTGCGGACTTGGCCACATGGTCCGAGCCGATGGTGCCGCCAGCGCCGGGCCGGTTGTCGATGACGATTTGCTGGCCCAGTTTTTCCGACGCTTTCAGGCTGATGGTGCGCGCCAGGATGTCGGTGGCACCGCCGGCCGGGAAAGGTACGACCAGGCGCACAGGTTTGACCGGGTAAGTCTGGGCGTTTGCCCCGACACCGATGAAGACCGCGCCCAAACCTACAAACACGCTCAGTAAATATCGCTTCATCGTTGATCGCTCCCGGTTTAAATTGCCTGAAATGAGTAGCATGCTAACTCATCCCAGCCATCATCCCACCCAGCGGCGGGCGTTGTGCCAGAGTTGCATCCACGGGCTGGGCGCGTTGCTGTCCAGCGGCGTCCAGCTCATCTGGATGTTGCGGAACACACGTTCGGGGTGCGGCATCATGGCTGTGAAACGACCATCGGCGGTGGTCACCGCCGTCAGGCCACCGGCACTGCCGTTGGGGTTGGCTGGGTAAGCCTCCGTCGGTTGGCCGTGGTTGTCGGTGAAACGCATGGCAGCAATCGCTTTGGCTGCGTCGCCGCGGTGCGCAAAGTTTGCGTAGCCCTCGCCGTGCGCCACGGCAATCGGCAGGCGGTAACCGGCCATGCCGGCAAAAAACAGGCTGGGCGAATCCAGAACTTCCACTTGACTCAGTCGCGCCTCGAAGCGTTCGCTGCGGTTGGTGGTGAAACGCGGCCAGGCTTCGGCGCCCGAAATGATGTCGGCCAGCTCGGCAAACATCTGGCAGCCGTTGCACACGCCCAACCCAAAGGTGTCTGTGCGGCCGAAGAAAGCCTGAAACTGCGCCGACAGCGCCGGGTTGAAAGTGATGGAGCGGGCCCAACCGATGCCGGCGCCCAGCGTGTCGCCATAACTGAAGCCGCCGCAGGCGACGACGCCGGTGAAGTCGGCCAGTTGCGCGCGGCCAGTTTGCAGGTCGGTCATGTGCACATCGAAAGCCTCAAAGCCGGCCTGGTTGAAGGCGTAGGCCATCTCGATGTGCGAGTTGACGCCCTGCTCGCGCAGGATGGCCACTCTGGGGCGTGACAACATCAGAGCCGGGCTTGCTATTGATTCAGTAGCTACTTGCGTAGTCGGGACATGGGCTAGAGCCGGATTTGATGCCAAAAACACATGCAAACCCGGGTTCAGCGGGTCGCCGGCAGCGGTATGTTCCTGGTCGGCGCAGGCCGGGTTGTCACGCTGCTGGTTGATCTTCCAGCTCACGTTGTCCCAGACCTGATGCAGGTCCTGCAGCTTGGCGCTGAACACCGTTTTGGTGTCGCGCCAGACCTGGACCTGACCCTTGCCAACCTCCAGCGAGGCGTGTTGCGGTCGGGTCTTGCCGATGAAGTGGCTGAACTTCGAAAGGCCATGATCGCGCAAGGTCTGCATGACTTCGTTGCGCACCTCGGTAGACACCTGGATCACGGCGCCCAACTCCTCGCTGAACAGCGCCTTCAGCGTCAACTCCTCGCGGCGCGCGCCGACCTGCGATGCCCAGTTCTTGCTGTCACCACTGTCCATGCGGCTGTCGGAGATGCCGTCGCCTTCGAGCAGCAGCATGTCAATGTTGAGTGACACGCCGACCTGGCCAGCAAACGCCATTTCGCAGGCGGTTGCGAACAGGCCGCCGTCGCTGCGGTCGTGGTAGGCCAACAAGCGGCCCTGGCGGCGCAGGGTGTTGATCGCATTGACGAGGTTCACCAGGTCCTGCGGTTCGTCGAGGTCGGGCACGTCGCCGTCTTCGAGCTCCAGCGTTTGCGCCAGGATGGAGCCGCCCATCCGGTTTTTGCCTTTGCCCAGGTCGATCAGGATCAGCGTGGTGTCAGCTTCCTCGGCGTTCAGTTGCGGCGTCAGCGTGCCGCGCACGTCGGGCAAGGTCGCAAAGGCGCTGACGATCAGCGAGACTGGCGAGGTGACCTTCTTGCTGGCGCCGTTTTCTGACCAGACCGTGCGCATGGACAGCGAATCCTTGCCGACCGGAATCGACACGCCCAGCGCCGGGCACAACTCCATGCCGACGGCTTTCACAGTTTCGTACAGTGCGGCGTCCTGGCCGGACTCGCCGCAAGCGGCCATCCAGTTAGCGGACAGTTTGACCCGTGGCAACTCGATGGGCGCGGCCAGCAAATTGGTGATGGCCTCGGCCACCGCCATGCGGCCAGACGCGGCAGCGTTCATGGTCGCCAGCGGCGTGCGTTCGCCCATGCTCATGGCCTCGCCGGCAAAACCGGCGTAGTCGGCCAGGGTCACGGCGCAATCGGCCACCGGCACCTGCCAGGGACCCACCATCTGGTCGCGGTGCGTCAGGCCACCGACGGTGCGGTCGCCAATCGTGATCAGGAAGCGTTTGGAGGCGACGGTCGGGTGGCTCAGCACGGCAATCGCGCTGGCCTGCAGGTCCACGCCGGTCAGGTTGATGGGCTTGATTTCCTTGTGGAGCGAGGTCACATCCCTGTGCATCTTGGGCGGCTTGCCCAAAAGCACATTCATGGGCATATCTACCGGTAAGGCCTGATCGGCATCCGACAACACCAGCTGCCTTTCCTCAGTCGCCACACCAATCACCGCAAACGGGCAACGCTCACGCTCACAAAAAGCCTGAAACACCGGCAACGATTCCGGCGCGATCGCCATCACGTAGCGCTCCTGGCTCTCATTGCTCCAGATTTCCTTCGGAGAAAGTCCGCTTTCTTCCAGCGGTACCGCGCGCAGGTCAAAACGCGCGCCGCGCCCGGCGTCGTTGACCAGCTCCGGGAAGGCGTTGGACAAGCCACCAGCGCCCACGTCGTGAATTGCCAGAATCGGGTTGGCGGTGCCGAGCTGGGCGCACTGGTTGATGACTTCCTGGGCACGGCGCTCGATCTCGGGGTTGCCGCGTTGCACCGAATCGAAGTCGAGCTGGGCCGCATTGGCGCCCGAAGCCATGGAACTGGCCGCGCTGCCGCCCATGCCGATGCGCATGCCGGGGCCGCCGAGCTGGATCAGCAGCGTGCCGGCCGGGAACAGGATTTTTTGGGTCAGGCGCGCATCGATGGTGCCGACGCCGCCGGCGATCATGATGGGTTTGTGGTACCCCCAGCGCTGGCCGCCGACGGTCTGTTCGTACTCGCGGAAATAGCCCGCCAGGTTCGGCCGGCCAAACTCGTTGTTGAAGGCGGCACCGCCCAGCGGGCCCTCGGTCATGATCTGCAGCGGGCTGGCGATGTGCTCGGGCTTGCCGTAAGACGTATCCGGGCCGTCAAACAGCCGGGAGACGGTAAAACCCGTCAGACCGGCCTTGGGTTTGGAGCCGCGGCCGGTCGCGCCTTCGTCACGTATCTCGCCGCCCGCGCCAGTGGACGCGCCGGGAAAAGGCGAGATCGCCGTAGGGTGGTTATGCGTCTCGACCTTCATCAACACGTGGGTCAACACGCCCTCGGATGTGCTATAACTTTGATAGCTTGCACCCCTTTCTGCATAATGGCTAGAGGCCGATTTGGCATAAAAGCGCTGGACCGGCAGACCTTCCATGACGGAGGCGTTGTCCGAATAGGCGACCACCGTGTGTTGCGGGTGTATTTTTTCGGTGTTGCGGATCATGCCGAACAGGCTTTTGTCCTGGGCGACGCCGTCGATGGTGAAGTCGGCGTTGAAAATCTTGTGGCGGCAGTGTTCGCTGTTGGCCTGGGCAAACATCATGAGTTCGACGTCGGTCGGGTTGCGCTGCAAGCCGGTGAAAGCATTGACCAGGTAATCAATCTCGTCGCCAGCCAGCGCCAGGCCGAACTCGCTGTTGGCGGCCTCAAGCGCGGCCGTGCCGCCGGCCAGCACGTCAATCGTCTGCAGGGGCGCGCCCTGCAGCTCGGAAAACAGGCCCGCGGCCTGCGCCCGGTCGGCCATCACGCTTTCAGTCATGCGGTCGTGCAACAGGGCAGCGACTTCGCTGCGCTGGGTATCGCTCAGGGCGCCCTTGCTGAAAAAACCGGTTTTGAAGCTGACGCGGTACTCGGTAATTCGTTCTATGCGTTTGACGGCCAGCCCGCAGTTGTGGGCAATGTCGGTGGCCTTGGAAGCCCAGGGCGATACCGTGCCGAACCGCGGCGAGACGATGAACAGCAGACTGTCCGCGCCGGCCGCCGCAGCGGGTTCGCCATAACTGAGCAGCGCGCCCAGACTGGCTCTGAGATCGGCAGCCGGCGGGGTTTCGGTGGCCACCAGATGCACAAAACGGGCGCTGATGCCGCTGATTTTGGGTTCGATGGCCTGCAGGCGGGGAAGCAGTTGCTGGACGCGGAAGTCGCTCAGGGCGCTGATACCGTGGGCGTCGCCCTCGAAAGTCGTCAGGTGCAGGGTCACGGTGGCGGTGGCCTTGTGGTTGTCGGCAGGACGCGGGCCCCGCCAAGGGTTTGGCAGCGCTACAGGCCTGCCGGGGTGCTCGTTAACCCTGAATTTTATCAGCGATGCCGGCGCGCCCTGCCTCTGCAATGCTCAGGTGGGATAATCGCAGCATGAGTATTACGTACAAAGATGCAGTGGGCATTGAGGGCATGCGCGTTGCCTGCAAACTGGCGTCCGAGGTGCTGGACTACCTCACGCCTTTCGTGAAAGCCGGCGTCACCACGCGCGAGATCGACAAACTCGCTAACGATTACATGGTTAACGTGCAGGGCACGGTCTCGGCCACGCTGGGTTACCAGCCGTCGGGCTACCCGCCCTACCCGGCTTCGCTGTGCACCTCGCTGAACCACGTGGTCTGCCACGGCATCCCGAACGACAAGCCACTGAAAAAGGGCGACATCATGAACATTGATGTCACCGTGATCACGAAAGGTGGCTGGTTCGGCGACAACAGCCGCATGTACATGATTGGCGATGTCTCGATTGCCGCCCGGCGCCTGTGCAGGGTCACCTACGAAGCCATGTGGCACGGCATCATGCGTGTCAAACCCGGTGCGCGGCTGGGTGACATCGGGCATGCCATCCAGGTGTTTGCGGAAAAACAGGGTTTCACCATCGTGCGCGAGTTTTGCGGCCACGGCATTGGCCAGCGCTTCCATGAAGAGCCCCAGGTGCTGCATTACGGCCGCCCCGGCACACTCGAAGCGCTCAAGCCCGGCATGACCTTCACCATCGAACCCATGATCAACGCCGGCAAACGCGACATCAAGAACGGCGCCGAAAAAGACGGCTGGACCATCGTCACGCGGGACCATTCGCTGTCGGCGCAGTGGGAACACACCGTGCTGGTGACCCCGACCGGCTACGAAGTGCTGACGATGTCGGCCGGCAGCCCGGCCACGCCGGACTTTGTGGCGGCCTACCACGCGGCGTCTGAGCCCGCCACGGCCGACTCGGCCGCCTGAACCGGCGTCGCCGAACCCCGCCGCACGCAGATGCTGTCCGCGCTGCCTTCCTCGCCTGCCATGACCGAAGCGGCCACTTTGCGCGAGCACTACCGCGCTGGTAAAAATGCGCTGCTGGCCTCGCTGGCCGGTAGCGGCTCCTCCACACGCGGCATCCACAGCCTGCTGCGCCGGCTGGCCCGGCACACCGATGCCACCCTGCGCCAGATCTGGCAACGCGCCGATTTTCCGGTCGGCTGCGCGCTGGTGGCGGTCGGCGGATTTGGCCGCGGCGAGCTGTTCCCGAACTCGGACGTGGATGTGCTGCTGCTGCTGCGCGATGACTCGCGGGTGGATGGCAACCCGGCGCTCAAAGGCAAGATTGAAAACTTCATAGGCGCCTGCTGGGACAGCGGCCTGGAGATCGGCTCCAGCGTGCGCACGGTTTCGGGCTGCGTCGAGGAAGCCGCCAAGGATGTGACGGTGCAGACCTCGCTGCTGGAGGCGCGCCTGGTGGCTGGCTCCACCAAGATTTTTGCGGCGCTGGTCACCGAGCTGGACGGCGTACTGGACCCGCAGGCCTTTTTCGTGGCCAAAACGCTGGAGATGCGCCAGCGCCACAACAAGTTTGAAAACACACCTTATGCGCTGGAGCCCAACTGCAAGGAGTCGCCCGGCGGCCTGCGGGACCTGCAACTCGTGCTCTGGGTAGCCAGTGCCGTCGGTTTGGGCAAGACTTGGGACGATCTCGCCCGCAACGGCCTGGCCACTGCTTTCGAGGTGCGCCAGATCAAGGCCAATGAGGCGCTGCTGAGCCTGATCCGCGCGCGCCTGCACCTGATCTCGGGCCGACGCGAAGACCGCTTGGTGTTCGACCTGCAGACCGCGGTGGCGGAATCCTTCGGCTATCACAGTGCCCCCACGCTCGGCACTGGCGTGTCTTCGCTGCCCCCCGAGGGGGCTGTTTCGCCTCGGGGCGGCCCGTCGGCGAAACGGCCCATGGTGCGAGCCAGCGAAGCACTGATGAAGCGTTATTACTGGGCCGCCAAGGCGGTGACCCAGCTCAACCAGATCCTGCTGCTCAACATCGAGGAGCGGATCCACCCGCACACCGCTCCAATGCAGGCCATCAACGAACGCTTCTTCGACAGGGGCGGCATGATCGAAGTCGCCAGCGACGACCTGTACCAGCGCGAACCCCACGCGATCCTGGAAACCTTTTTGCTGTTCCAGACCACGCCCGGCATCCAGGGCCTGTCAGCCCGCACTCTGCGCGCCTTGTACAACACGCGCAGCATCATGAACGCGGGCTTTCGCAGCGACCCGGTCAACCGAAACACCTTCCGCCAGATCCTGCAGCAGCCTGCGGGCATCACGCACGCGATGCGCCTGATGAACCAGACCTCGGTGCTGGGCCGCTACCTGTGGGTGTTCCGCAAAATTGTCGGACAGATGCAGCACGACCTGTTCCACGTCTACACGGTGGACCAGCACATCCTGATGGTGCTGCGCAATGTGCGGCGCTTCTTCATGGCTGAACATGCACACGAATACCCGTCCTGCTCGCAACTGGCCGCCGGCTGGGACAAGCCCTGGATTCTGTATATCGCTGCGCTGTTCCATGACATCGCCAAGGGCCGCGGCGGCGACCATTCCGAGCTCGGCTGCCTGGACGTGCGGGTGTTCTGCCGCCAGCACGACATTCCGGCCGAGGACGCCAAACTGATTGAGTTCCTGGTTGGTGAACATCTGACCATGAGCCGCATCGCCCAAAAGGAAGACCTGAGCGACCCGGAAGTCATTGGCGCCTTTGCCAAACGCGTCGGTAATGAGCGTTACCTGACGGCGCTTTACTTGCTGACGGTGGCCGACATCCGCGGCACCAGTCCCAAGGTCTGGAACGCCTGGAAAGGCAAGCTGCTCGAAGACCTCTACCGCTACACCTTGCGTGTGCTGGGCGGCCGTGCGCCGGATGCCGACGCCGAGGTCGAGTCGCGCAAACGCGAGGCGCTGGCCATGCTGGCCCTGCATGCCGAGCCCTTTGAGGCGCACAAGGCGCTGTGGGACACGCTGGACGTCAGTTATTTCATGCGCCACGAGGCTGGCGACATCGCCTGGCATGCGCGCCATCTGTCGCGCCACGTCGGCACGGCCACCTGCGTGGTGCGGGCGCGCCGCTCGGCCGCCGGCGAAGGCATGCAGGTGCTGGTCTACACACCCGACGCGCCGGACCTGTTTGCGCGCATCTGCGGCTATTTCGAGGAAGCAGGTCTGAGCATCCTGGACGCCAAGGTGCACACGGCAAAACCCCACAAAGGCTCGCCCGGTTATGCGCTGGATACCTTCCAGGTCGTCAGCCCGACCCTGGCCGACCACTACCGCGAACTGGCGGCCATGGTCGAGGCCGACCTGGACCGCACGATTGAACAAAACAAGCCCTTGCCGCCGCCCGGCAAAGGCCGGGTGTCGCGCCGGGTCAAAAGCTTCCCGATTGCGCCGCGTGTTGATCTGCGACCCGACGACAAAGGCCAGCGCTGGCTGCTCAGCGTCTCGGCCAGCGACCGGGTCGGCCTGCTGTATTCGATTGCGCGCGTGCTGGCGCACCACCGCATCAACCTGCAGCTCGCCAAGGTCACCACCCTGGGCGAACGGGTCGAAGACACCTTCCTGATTGACGGGCCGGAACTGCAGCAAAACAAGGCGCAGATCGCGATCGAGACTGAAATTCTGGAAGCGCTCACGGCCTGATTTCACAGTAGCAGCCACTCGGACAGAGGCTCTTGTTTGTTAATTTACTATTTAAATCAATAAGTTAATTGATTTTCTTAAAGTTACACATCATCACTCTTTGAGGCTTGTATGAGGCTGTCAGAGGCAGACAATGAATCCACTGCGGAGGACGCCAGAAAAACATTTGGCAGCCTAGCCTCATCGAACATTGCCACCTCAAGGAGCTTGCCATGCATGCCCAGACCCAAACCCTCTTAAGCCGCGAGCAGCAACTGCTTGTTTCCGGTGAATGCGACGACGACGGCCGGCCATTGGCCCGCCAGGTCTTTTTTGAACCCGACAACTGGCTGGTACCCGAAATCTATGGCGATCTGCTGGCCACCCATGCCGCCTGGCTGGGCAACCGGCCCGAACAGGTCGTGCTGGTTTCCGGTCACAGTTACGGCACCGGCAGCCACCGTTTTTTTTGGCTGATGGGCGACCGCCGCGCCATCGCCGTTCGATCGGCACTGATGAAGGCCGGCGCCGGCGCCAAGCAGGTACTGATCCAAAGCCGGGGGGCCGCCCGACCACTGATCGAGCTTGCCGGTGAGGAGGTCGCGCAGTACCGGCGCCGCGTCACACTGGACTACCTGGACGCGCATGCCGTGACCAGCTCGCCCCTGCCTCTGGAAGGCTCGGCCGACTGGTGGCGCTCCGTCTTCGGCCCTGGCGGCAAGGCGAGGCTGCCGGCTGACCTCCCGGCGCCGCACGGCGGCTGACGCGCGGGGACACAGAACTCAATCGTCTTCGGACGCATCCAGTCCCGGAAACAGCACCTCGGTGAATCCGAACTGGGTGAAATCGCGGATGCGCATCGGGTAGAGCTTGCCGATCAAGTGGTCACACTCATGCTGCACCACCCGGGCATGAAAACCATCGACAGTGCGGTCTATGGGGTCGCCATAGGGGTCGAAGCCGGTATAACGAATGCGTGAATAACGCGGTACCAGCCCGCGCAGGCCGGGCACCGACAGGCAACCTTCCCAGCCGTTTTCCTCTTCATAGGACAGCGGCGTGATCACCGGGTTGAGCAGTACGGTGCGCGGCACCAGTGGCGCGTCCGGGTAACGCGGATTAAGCGTGTCGGTGCCAAAAATCACCAGTTGCAGGTCCACGCCGATCTGCGGCGCGGCCAGGCCAGCGCCTTTGACGGAACGCATGGTGTCGAACATGTCGGACACCAGCAAATGGATCTCGTCGGTGTCGAACTCGGTCACTGACGGGGCAATACGCAGCAGGCGCGGATCGCCCATTTTGAGAATCTCGCGGATGGTCATGGAAGTGTGAAGGTGACGCCAAAACCGCAAGCATACAGAGGACGCGCACCGCGCACGGCAAAATGGGGCATGTCCGAGCCCTTGTCCCCGCCGCCTGCCACCGCCCGCGCCCCACTGCCCGCCGTCGCGCGCTGGTTGTTGCTAGCCGTGGCGGTGCTGAGCCTGGCGCTCGGGTTGATCGGCATTTTCATGCCGGTCCTGCCAACCGTCCCTTTTATCCTGCTCGCGGCCTGGGCTGCCGGGCGCAGTTCCCCGCGTTTGCTGGCCTGGCTGGAAAGCCATCCCAGCTTCGGACCAATGCTGGTGGACTGGCGGCAAGGCGGCGTGGTTGGAAGGCGCGCCAAGTGGCTGGCCACCCTGACGATGAGCGGCAGTGCGGTCCTGATGTTTTTCACCATGCCCAAACGCTGGATGGCCTTGCTGCTGATTGCCAGCATGGCCTGCGTGCTGGTGTGGTTGTGGCGGCGGCCGGAAAATACCAAAGCCGGCGTGCCGCCCGCCTGAAGCGCAGATAGCGCTAAGGCGCTTCCAGTAAGAGCAGCAAACCGGTCTCATCGATCACGGCTATGCCCAACGCCTGCGCCTTGGTCAGCTTGCTGCCGGCTTCCGTTCCGGCCACCACGTAATCGGTTTTCTTGCTGACCGAGCCGGCCACCTTGCCGCCGGCGGCCTCTACCTTGTCTTTGGCCTCGTCGCGACTCAGCGTCGGCAGGGTGCCGGTGATGACAAAGGTTTTTCCCGACAGCGGTTGCGGAGCGCGCGCGGCCGGCTCGCCCTCGGTCCAGTGAACGCCACAGGCACGCAACTGCTCGACCACTTCACGGTTGTGCGGCTGGTCGAAGAAAGTTCGCAGGCTGGTGGCCACGATGGGCCCGACATCGCTCACTTCAAGCAGTTGCTCTTCGCTGGCCTCCATGATCGCGTCCAGCTTGCCGAAGTGGCGCGCCAATTCCTTGGCCGTTGCTTCGCCCACATGCCGTATGCCCAGGCCAAACAGGAAACGCGGCAGGGTAGTTGCCTTGGACTTTTCCAGTGCCTGCAACAGGTTCTGCGCCGACTTGTCAGCCATGCGCTCCAGCCCTGCCAGCGCGGTCAGGCCCAGCTTGTAGAGGTCTGGCAGGGTGCGGATGATGTTGGCATCGACCATTTGCTCGACCAGCTTGTCGCCCAGGCCTTCGACCTCGACGGCGCGGCGATGCGCATAGTGCAGGATGGCCTCCTTGCGCTGGGCACCGCAGAACAAACCGCCGGTACAGCGGTAGTCGGCTTCGCCCTCCTCCCGCACTGCGTCGGAGCCGCAGACCGGGCAGGTGCGCGGCATGGTGAATTGCGGCGAGTCCTTCACGCGTTTGTCGGCCAGCACACTGACCACCTCGGGAATCACGTCGCCGGCGCGGCGCACGATCACCGTGTCGCCGACCCGCACGTCCTTGCGCCTGGCCTCGTCCTCGTTGTGCAAGGTGGCGTTGGTCACGGTCACGCCACCCACAAACACCGGTGCCAGCTTGGCCACCGGTGTCAGTTTGCCGGTGCGGCCGACCTGCACGTCGATGGCCAGTACGGTGGTGATCTGCTCCTGGGCCGGGTATTTGTGCGCCACGGCCCAGCGCGGCTCACGCGTGACAAAACCGAGTTTTTTTTGCAGGGCCAGGCTGTTGACCTTGTAGACCACGCCGTCGATGTCGTAGGGCAACTGATCGCGTTCGCGTGCAATCTTCTGATGAAACGCTATTAATTCAGGAGCGCCTTGCGCAGACTGGGTATGGGCTGCAACCGGAAAACCCCATGATTTCAGGGTCAGCAGCATCTGGAAGTGGGTCTCGAACTGCGGACCGCCTTCTTCCTGCGGCGTGACTTCGCCCAGACCGTAGGCAAAAAAGCTTAGCGGACGCTGCGCCGCGATGCCTGGGTCCAGTTGCCGCACTGCACCGGCCGCGGCGTTGCGTGGATTCACAAAGGTTTTTTCGTTTTTTGCGCCCTGGGCGATTTTTTCGCGCTGCTTCTCGTTGAGCGATTCGAAGTCATCACGCCGCATGTAGACCTCGCCCCGAACTTCCAGAACTCGGGGCGCATCCTCAAGCAGCCGCAGCGGTATCTGCCGGATGGTGCGGATGTTCTGCGTCACGTCCTCGCCGACTTCGCCGTCGCCTCGTGTGGCCGCCTGCACCAGCACACCGTTCTCGTAGCGCAGGCTCATCGCCAGGCCGTCGAACTTGAGTTCAGCGACGTACTCGACCGATGGATCGGACGCGGCCAATCCCAGCTCCTTGCGCACGCGGGTGTCGAAGTTCTGCGCGCCGGTCGCTTCAGTGTCGGTTTCGGTGCGTATGCTGAGCATGGGCATCGCGTGGCGCACGCTGGCGAACTGGTCCAGCGCCGTTCCGCCTACACGCACCGTCGGCGAATCGAGGCTGGCCAGTGCCGGGTGTGCAGCCTCCAGCGCCTGCAGCTCCTGAAACAGCCGGTCGTACTCGGCATCAGGAATGCTCGGCTCGTCCAGCACGTGGTAGCGGTGGGCGTGTTGGTGGAGTTCGCTGCGCAACTCGGCGATACGGTCGGCAGGCGACAGCCCGGGCGACGCAAACAGGTCAGGGGTGGCCATGGCGAAGAAAAAGCAGGTTCAGGAAAACAGCCGCCGGCCCAGCGCCGAGCCGGCCGGCATGTCGCGCTCTTCCAGCGTGTTGTAGAGCTGCTCCAGGTCAGCGTGGATGGCTTCCATGGCTTCTGGCCGTATCGGTTGGCCCTGATCGTCGATGATCACGCCGTCCATGCTGGCGGCCAGCGCAATCGCCGCTTCGCACATGCGCTCAAAGGGCTGCTCGGCGCGCAGCACTTGCGGCACATCCAGCGACAGCGTCAGCTCGCGCAGCGCGGTTTGTTCCGGGTCTTCGGCCATAGCGGCCTGGGTGTCAAAAGACAGGCCCAGTACCGGGGGTGCATGCGGGCCGGACTGGCTGGCCGGCAGCACCATGCGGCCCGGGACGGAACCGGCCACAAAACCAAGCTTGGCCGCGTTTTGCTGCACATAACCGGGGCTCCATGCCGTGTGTTTGGCGCGCAGGGTGAAGCCCAGTTGGGCGTCATGGGCGCTGGCAAAGTTATCGAGTTCGCGCGCGCGCGCCACCTCGTCCATCATGTCGGGGAACTCCGGCTGGCCGTCAATCGCGTCGGCAAACGCCTGCGCTTTCATGACAAATTCCGAAAATTCAATCTGGTTCAGCGCGCCGGTGCGGTTGGCCAGTTGCACGCCGGCCTGAAAGGCACTGTATCGCTGGCCGGCGGCCGGGGTTTCCCAGGCGCCGCTGGCCGGGCTCAGGCCCTCCACCGCAAAGGGTTTGCTGCCCGCGCGGCGCGAGCCAGGCATGGCGGCCAGTGCCGCTTCACCGGACACCACCGAATCGACCCCGATGGGCGCAATCACGTCAATCAACGCGTCCAGGCCCGGCTTTTTCTCGGGCACGGTCAGCGCCGTGAGGGCATCGAGGCTGGAGTCGGTATCGAAGCCGGGTTCCAGGCGCTCGGGCTGCGTGTCCAGAGGCAGGTCACCGCCGGTGGGATCGATGGCGGGGGCCACCGGGTCGGGGGTGGGCTGCATCGGCAGGTTTTTGCGGGCCGACCATGCGCTGTGGGCCACCACGATGGCCAGCAGCAAGCCGCCGATGATCGCCAAACTGATCTGGAGTGTGCTCATGCTGAGATTGCCCCCACGTTCGCCCACTGCGTGTGGCTCTCTGCCCCCTTGGGGGGCCGCTGCGCCTGAGGTCCGGCGAGCCCGGTTCCGCGGCCCCGGCTGGTCTTAAAGCCCATGAGTTGCCTTGCTTTAACGGTCATGCTGCCTCCGCAAACCCAAGGGCTGCTTCCATGTCGACCGCGACGATGCGCGAGACGCCCTGCTCCTGCATGGTCACGCCTATCAATTGTTCGGCCATTTCCATGGCGATCTTGTTGTGGCTGATGAACAGGAACTGCGTTTCCTTGCTCATGCTGGTCACCAGCTTGGCATAACGCTCGGTGTTGGCATCGTCCAGCGGCGCGTCGACCTCGTCCAGCAGGCAGAACGGCGCGGGGTTCAATTGGAAAATCGCGAACACCAGCGCAATCGCTGTCAGGGCTTTCTCGCCGCCTGACAACAGGTGAATTGTCTGGTTTTTCTTGCCCGGTGGCTGGGCCAACACCTGAACGCCAGCGTCCAGAATTTCCTCACCGGTCATCATTAATTTTGCGTTGCCGCCGCCAAACAGGCGCGGGAACATCTCCCCGAAGTGGCGGTTCACCGTCTCGAAGGTCGATGACAGCAGCTCGCGCGTTTCTGCGTCGATCTTCTTGATCGCATCTTCCAGCGTGTTCATGGCCTCGTTCAGGTCGGCCGACTGCGCGTCGAGGAACTGTTTGCGTTCGCGCGCGCTGGCCAGTTCGTCGAGGGCTGCCAGATTCACGGCGCCCAGCGACTGGATCTCGCGGTTGATGCGGTCGATCTCGCCCTGCAGGCCGGTCAGGCGCACATTGCCGGTCTGAATCGACTGCTCGACCGCTGCCAGGTCGGCCTGGGCGTCGCCCAGCAACTGCGCGTACTGCTCTAGCCCCAAGCGAGCGGCTTGCTCCTTGAGCTGAAACTCGGTGATGCGCTGGCGCAGCGGCTCAAGTTCGCGCTCGAGCTGCAAGCGCCGCTCGTCGCTGGCGCGCAGCTTGGTGGTCAGGTCGTCGTACTGGCTGCGTTTGGCGCCCAGGTCGGCCTCGCGCTCCAGCTTCACATTGAGGGCGTCCTGCAGGCCGGCCTTGGCGGCGGCGTCGCTCAGGCGCGAAAGCTCTGCTCTGGCGCGCTCTTCCTCGCTGGCGATCGATGCGGCCTGCTGCGCGGCGATGTCTATGGAACGTGCCAGTTCGTCACGGCGCGAAGCCAGGCTGCGCAGCGCGAACTGCGCCTCCTGCGATTGGCGCTCAAGAGCGCGTTGCTGTTCGCGTGATTCGTTCAGTTTCCGCTCGGCCTCGATGACGCGGTCGTCAAGCTGCGCATGGCGCTCCTGGCTGTCGGCCAGTTGCATGTCGAGTTCTTCGAAACGTGCCTCGGCCGTGACCTTGCGCTCCTGCAAGTCGGCCATTTGCGCGTCGATCTCGCCGAGATCGGCATTGATCTGTTCGCTGCGGGCCCGGGTTTGCTCGGCCAGCTGGGTCAGGCGCAAAACCTCGACCTGCAGCTCGTGCGTGCGGCTCTGGCCTTCGGCAGCTTCGCGGCGCGCCGTTGCCAGACGCTGGGCAGCGTCGGCATAGGCGGCTTCGGCACGAATCAAGGAGCTGCGTACCTCGTCGTTGATCAGGGTCTGGCCGCGTAATTGTTTCTCGAGGTTTTCAATTTCCTGCGCGCGCGCCAGCAAACCCGCTTGTTCGGAGTCCTGGGCGTAAAAACTCACGCTGTGTTGTGTCACCGCATGGCCGGTCTGGACAAAAATTACCTCACCGGCCTGCAACTGCGGGCGCGCGGCCAGGGCTTCGTCGAGACTGGCGGCGGTCAGGCAGCCGTGTAGCCAGTCGCCCAACAGCGCCGCCTGGCCGGCGTCATTGAGGCGCAGCAAGCCGGCCAGAGGTTTCAAGCCGGTGCGCGAGGCCGGTGCCGGCGCTGCAGCTGAAGGCGGTGAATAAAACGAGAGTTTGGCCGGCGGTGTATCACGGCCATCGGTGCCGGCAAAACCACGCACCATGTCGAGACGGCTGACCTCCAGCGCGCCCAGGCGTTCGCGCAGTGCAGCTTCAAGGGCGTTTTCCCAGCCTTGTTCGATGTGGATGCGGCTCCACAGGCCCTGCAGCCCGTCCAGGCCGTGTCTGGCCAGCCAGGGCTTGAGCTTGCCGTCGGTTTTGACTTTTTCCTGAAGCGCCTTGAGTGCTTCCAAACGCGCCGACAGCTCGGCTTGTTTGGCCGACTCGGTGTTGACGGTCTGCTGCCTGGTGCGTCGGTCTTCGTCGAGTTGCGGCACGCTGTCGGTCAGCTCGTGCAGGCGGGCCTCTACCATGTCCTGGTTTTCCTGCGCCGCGCTGAACTGGGTATTGAGGTTGGTCAGGCGCGCTTCGTCAGGCGCATTGAGCGCATTTTTGTCGGCGCTCAGGCGTTCATGGCGCAGGCTGAGGGCACGTGATTGCTCCTCGATGTTGCGCTGGTCGGCGGCCAGCACCTGGATCTGTTGCTGCACCTGGCCGACGCTGGAACGCTGTTCATTGGCTTTGGACTGCGCGGTGCGCAGCGCCTCCTCAAGTGCCGGCAACTGGCCGGCCTGGTCTTCGGACTGCGCGGCCAGCAGTTCGGACTGCTCTTCAGCCTGCAACGCCTGCGCGGCGAGGTTTTCGGTTTCCAGTGTCGCGTCATCCTTGCGGGCGGCCCATTGCGCGGTCTGCTCCTTGAGCTGTTGCAGGCGCTGCTCGACGCGCTGCCGGCCCTCCACCACAAAACGGATTTCGGACTCCAGGCGCCCGACTTCGGCGCTGGCTTCATAAAGCTTGCCCTGGGCCTGGTTGACCTGGTCGCCGGCGGCGTAGTGCGCCTGGCGGATGGTCTCGAGGTCGGCCTCGATGTGGCGCAAATCGGCGATGCGGCTTTCGAGGTCGTTAACCGATTTTTCCGCATCGCCCTTCACCTTGGCCTGATCAGCCTCGCTTTCGGCACGCTTCAAAAACCACAACTGGTGTTGCTTGAGCGTTGCATCGGCGTGCAGCGCGTTGTAGCGCAACGCCACCTCGGCCTGCTTTTCCAGTTTTTCGAGGTTGGCATTGAGCTCACGCAGGATGTCCTCGACGCGGGTCAGGTTCTCGCGCGTGTCGCTCAGGCGGTTGGCGGTTTCGCGGCGGCGCTCCTTGTATTTGGAGACTCCGGCAGCTTCCTCGAGAAACAGGCGCAGCTCCTCGGGCTTGGATTCGATGATGCGGCTGATCGTGCCCTGACCGATGATGGCGTAGGCGCGCGGGCCCAGGCCGGTGCCGAGGAACACGTCCTGCACGTCGCGCCGGCGCACCGGCTGGTTGTTGATGTAGTAGCTGCTGGTGCCGTCGCGCGTCAGCACGCGCTTGACGGCGATTTCAGCAAACTGGCCCCACTGGCCGCCGGCGCGATGGTCGGCATTGTCGAACACCAGCTCGACGCTGGACCGACTGGCCGGTTTGCGGATGTTGGTGCCATTGAAGATCACATCCTGCATTGACTCGCCGCGCAGTTCGGAGGCGCGGCTTTCACCGAGAACCCAGCGCACGGCGTCCATGATGTTGGACTTGCCGCAACCGTTGGGGCCGACCACGCCGACCAGTTGGCCGGGCAACACAAAATTGGTTGGTTCGGCAAACGACTTGAACCCGGATAACTTGATCGAATTGAGACGCACGGCAAACCCTGTTTTTTTATTCGCGCTTTGGAGCTAAGTCATTGATTTTTATAGCGCTTTTTGGATGCGCTGAACCTGCTTCCAGCAATGCAGAGCCTGTAATGTTACCCGAGGCGGGCGGGCGGGCCGCTGTAAAAAAGGGGGATTGTTGCCTCATTGGCTGGCTGCGTAGCCTGCCAGTTGCGGTCCTTTGTCGATTTATGCGAAAAATCGACCTCCAGCCCATGCCCCATGGGCGTGGGCAGCTATGAATTTTGTAGCGTTTCACGGATCGTGCAACTGATGCGCTACGCACACTGGATAATCCGGGCCATGAATCCTCTGTTGAAACGCCTGCAGCCCTACCCCTTCGAGCGGCTGCGCTTGCTCCACGCCGGCGTCACGCCCAACCCCGCCTACCGTCCCATCAGCCTGGGCATTGGCGAGCCCAAACATGCGACGCCGGAACTGATCAAGACCGCGCTCAGCGCCAGCCTGGCCGGGCTGGCGAGTTACCCGGCCACGGCCGGCGAACCGAAACTGCGGCAGTCCCTGGCCGGCTGGATGAATCGCCGTTACGGCCTGGCGCTGGACCCGCTAACGCAGATCCTGCCGGTCAACGGCTCGCGCGAAGCCTTGTTTGCGCTGGCACAAACCGTCATTGATCCCACCCAGCCCGGCGCGACCGTGCGCCGCGCTGGGCCGCCCCAAGCAAGCACAGCCCCCTCGGGGGGCAGCGAACCACACGAAGTGGGGATCGTGGGGGCTCTTGTAGTTTGTCCCAATCCGTTCTATCAAATCTACGAAGGCGCGGCGCTGCTGGCCGGCGCCGACACCTGGTTTGCACCGAGCGATCCGGCGCGCAACTTCGCGGTGGACTGGGCTGCTGTACCGCAAGCGGTCTGGCAAAAGACCCAGTTGCTGTTTGTTTGTTCACCCGGCAACCCGACCGGCGCGGTCATGGGCCTGGACGAGTGGAAGCTGCTGTTCGAGCTCAGCGACCGCTACGGCTTTGTGATTGCCTCGGACGAGTGTTACAGCGAGATCTATTTCCGGGACGAGCCGCCGCTCGGTGGCCTGCAGGCTGCCGCGCAACTCGGTCGCCACGATTTCAAAAACCTGATCGCGCTGACCAGCCTGTCCAAACGCAGCAACGTGCCCGGCCTGCGCAGCGGTTTTGTAGCCGGTGATGCGGCATTGATCAAACCCTTTTTGCTCTACCGCACCTACCACGGCAGCGCCATGAGCCCCATCGTGCAGGCCGCCAGCATCGCCGCCTGGGACGATGAAGCGCATGTGATCGCGAATCGCGCCATGTACCGCGAGAAGTTTGCCAAAGTCACACCGTTGCTGGCCGCCGTGATGGACGTGGCGCTGCCCGACGCCGGCTTTTATCTGTGGGCACAGGTTCCCGCGCATTTTGGCGGCGACGACGCGGCTTTCTCGCGCGAGTTGCTCGCTCTTTACAATGTCGTGGTGTTGCCTGGCAGTTACCTGGCCCGCGAAGCCCGCGGCCACAATCCGGGCGCCGGCAGAATCCGCATGGCCCTGGTCGCTGAAACCGCCGAGTGTGTCGAAGCCGCTGAAAGAATCGTTCAATTTATCCAATCCAACGCCAATCCAAAATGAAACAAGACCAACTCGAAAGCATCATCAACGCCGCCTGGGACGACCGCGCGAACCTCTCGCCGCAGGCCGCTTCGAAAGAAATCCAGGATGCGGTGGAGCACACGATCTCCGAACTCAACGCCGGCCGCCTGCGTGTCGCCACGCGCCAGGGTGTGGGCCAGTGGACCACGCACCAGTGGATCAAGAAGGCCGTGCTGCTGAGCTTTCGCCTGAAGGACAACGTGATGATGCGCGCCGGCGACCTCGGCTTTTTCGACAAGGTGCCGACCAAGTTTGCGCACCTGAGCGAAGAGGAAATGAAGGCCAGCGGCGTGCGTGTGGTGCCGCCTGCGGTAGCGCGCCGCGGCAGCTACATCGCCAAGGGCGCGATCTTGATGCCCAGCTACGTGAATATCGGCGCCTATGTCGATGAGGGCTCCATGGTCGATGCCTGGGCCACAGTCGGCAGTTGCGCGCAGGTCGGCAAAAACGTCCACCTGTCCGGCGGTGTCGGCTTGGGCGGCGTGCTTGAGCCGTTGCAGGCGAACCCGACCATCATCGAGGACAACTGCTTCATCGGCGCACGCTCCGAGATCGTCGAAGGTGTGATCGTCGAAGAAAACTCAGTGGTCTCCATGGGCGTTTACATCGGCCAGAGCACGCCGATTTACGACCGCGAGGCAGACACCGTGACCTATGGCCGCATTCCGGCCGGCTCCGTGGTGGTGTCGGGCAACCTGCCCAAGGCCGGCGGCAAATACTCGCTGTATTGCGCCGTGATCGTCAAGCGTGTTGACGCCAAGACCCGCGCGACCACCAGCCTGAATGACCTCCTTCGTGACTGACTGATTGATTGATCGGAACCCGACGATGACTGCGCCGACCATGAGCACGATGGAACGAATCCTGCGTTTGATGGCCGATAAAAAGGCCTCCGACGTCTATCTGTCGGCACATTCTCCGGCCCTGATCAAGATCAACGGAGAGGCGATCCCGATCAACAACCAGGTGCTGCCGCCCGACGCGCCACGCAACCTGCTTGCCGAGGTGCTGCCACCCGAAAAAATCGAGGAACTGGAGGAGCTTGGCGAGCTCAACATGGCGTTTCCGCTGGCCGGCGTCGGCAACTTCCGCATCAGCGGCTTCAGGCAACGCAGCACCTACGCAGCCGTGATCCGCTATGTGCCCAATGAGATTCCCCGGCTTGACAGCCTGAACGTGCCGCCCATCTTGAGCGAGCTGATCATGGAAAAACGCGGCCTGCTGCTGATGGTCGGCTCCACCGGCGCCGGCAAAAGCACCACGCTGGCTTCCATGATGGACCACCGCAATGCGACCCAACCAGGTCACATCCTGACCATCGAAGACCCGGTCGAATTCTTGTTCACCAACAAGAAGTCGGTGGTGAACCAGCGCGAGGTTGGCAGCGACACCCAATCGCTGCAGGTGGCGCTGAAAAACGCGCTGCGCCAGGCACCCGACGTCATCCTGATCGGTGAGATTCGTGACCGTGAAACCATGTCCGCTGCGATCGCCTATGCGCAGTCCGGCCACCTCTGCCTGGCCACCATGCATGCCAACAACAGCTACCAGGCGCTCAACCGTATCCTGAGCTTTTACCCGGTCGAAGTGCGCAGCACCATGCTGGGCGACCTGGGCGCAGCCATGAAGGCCATCGTCTCGCAGCGCCTGTTGCGCACCCAGGCCGGCGGCCGCGCGCCGGCCGTGGAAGTGATGCTCAACACCAAACTGATTTCCGAGCTGATCGAAAAAGGTGACTTTTCCGGTGTCAAGGAAGCCATGGAAAAATCCATGGCCGAAGGCTCGCAGACTTTCGAGCAGGACATCGCCAAACTGATCGTCAACGGAACTGTCACGCGAAAGGAAGGCATTCTGTACGCCGACTCCCCGACCAACCTGATGTGGCGTCTGGAAAACGATTTTTCCGTGGCTGCCAAAGCGGCCGAGCCGCAAGAGGATCCGGACGACGAGCCTTCGTTCACCGAGATCACTTTGGATGTGAAACACTGAAGATGTCCAGAACGCTTCAGCTCGCCGAGCAACTGATTTCGCGCCCCTCCGTCACGCCCGACGATGCGGGCTGCCAGGCCATCCTCACCGCGCGGCTGCAGTCGCTCGGCTTTGAATGCGAGACCATCATCAGCGGGCCCGACCACTTCCGCGTCACCAATTTGTGGGCAAAGTTTAAAGGCTTCAGACCTGTAGCCCATACCAGTCTTGCGCAGACAGCTCCCGATTTGATAGCAAACGGAGTGCCCCGGACGTTGGTCTTCGCTGGCCATACTGACGTGGTGCCAACCGGCCCGCTCGAACAATGGACCAGCCCGCCCTTCACACCCAGTCACCGAGACGGCGTGTTGTACGGCCGCGGCGCCGCCGACATGAAACCCTCGATTGCGGCCATGGTGGTCGCCGTCGAGGAGTTTTTGGCGGCCAAGCCGCAACCGAATCTGTCCATCGCCTTCCTGATCACCAGCGACGAGGAAGGCCCTTCCGTGGACGGCACGGCCGTCGTGGTGCAGCAGCTCAAGGCGCGCGGCGAGGTGCTGGATTACTGCATCGTCGGCGAGCCGACCTCGGTGGACCGGCTCGGCGACATGATCAAAAACGGCCGGCGCGGCACCCTCAGCGGCAAGCTGAGCGTCAAGGGTGTGCAGGGCCACATCGCCTACCCGCATCTGGCCGACAACCCCATCCACCGCTTTGCACCCGCCCTGGCCGAGTTGGTGGCCACAGAATGGGACAAGGGCAACGAATTTTTCCCGGCCACCAGCTGGCAAGTCTCGAATGTGCACGGCGGCACCGGCGCGTCCAACATCATCCCCGGTGAACTCGTGGTGGACTTCAACTTCCGTTTTTCGACCGAATCGACGGCCGACGACTTGAAAATGCGGTTGGAAGCCATCCTGCAGAAACACCGGCTCGACTACGCCCTGAAATGGACACTGGGCGGCCAGTCCTTTCTGACCACACCGGGCGAGCTGGTGCAAGCAATCAGTGAATCCATCAAGGCCCAGACCGGCGTGGTCACCGAACTGTCCACCACCGGCGGCACCAGCGACGGGCGTTTCATCGCCAGCATTTGCCCGCAACTGATTGAGTTCGGACCGATCAACGCCTCCATCCACAAGATCGACGAAAACGTGCGGGTCGATACGCTGGACCCGCTGAAAAACATCTACAAAGGCGTGCTGGAGCGCCTCGCCGCGCTGTGAGTCCTGCGCAGCCGACGACCGTCATCGCACTGGTCGAATACTGGGCCGACCGACTCGAATCGGCCGGCCTCACGCAGGCTGACGGCTTTGGCCAGGGCACGCTGACGGCCTTTGACGAAGCCGCGTGGCTGGTGTTGTGGTCGCTGGGACTGCCGCTGGACGAGCTCGATGAAGAGGAGAACACCTCTGTCACCCCCGCCGATGCTGAAAAAGTTGCTCTCCTTCTGGAAGCACGCATCAACACCCGCAAGCCCGCCGCCTACCTGACGCGCGAAGCCTGGTTGCAGGGTGTGCCTTTTTACGTCGATGAACGCGTGATCATTCCGCGTTCACTGATTGCAGAGCTGCTGGTTGATGAAAGCATAGACCCCTGGCTCAGCGAGCCGAGCGCCGCGCCGGGCCGCCCCCAGCAAGCGAACGCCCCCTCGGGGGGCAGCGCAGCACACGGAGTGGCAAGCGTGGGGGCTCCAGTTTTTCGCGTGCTGGACCTGTGCACCGGCAACGGCAGCCTGGCCATTCTGGCGGCCATGGCGTATCCGGACGTGGCCGTCGATGCCGCCGACATCAGCACCGACGCGCTGGCTGTGGCCCGCATCAATGTAGACGTCCATGGGTTGCAATCACGCATCACGCTGATCGAATCTGACGGCCTGGCTGCCTGCCCCGGCCCCTATGACCTGATTCTGTGCAATCCGCCCTATGTCAACGCGGCCACCATGGCCGCGCTGCCGGCCGAATTCAGGGCTGAACCGGCGCTGGCGCTGGCCGGCGGCGAAGACGGCATGGACTTCATCAGAAGCCTTTTTCTAAACGCCGCCCGCCATATGAGCGAAAATGCGGTTTTGGTGCTGGAAATCGGCAACGAGCGCGAGAATTTTGAACGCGTCTTTCCCGGGCTGGAGCCCCTGTGGTTCGAGACCAGCGCAGGCCCTGACCAGGTATTACTGCTCACCCGCCAGCAACTGGCCTGAAACCTGCATCCTGGCTTCCACGGCTGTGAATGCCGAACAATTTGTCTGTTTTAAATGATTACCCTTAAAAATGTGGTGCTGCGTCGCGGCGCCAAAGTGATTCTCGACAGCGCGTCTGTCAGCATGAACCCCGGTGAAAAAATCGGCCTGGTGGGGCGCAACGGCGCGGGCAAGTCCTCGTTGTTTGCCATGCTCAATGGCACGCTTCACGAAGACGGCGGGGAGTTTTACATCCCCGCGCAATGGCGTATGGCGCAGGTCGCCCAGGACATGCCAGAGACCGAACAAAGCGCCACAAGTTACGTGATCGAAGGCGATGTGGTGCTGTTGGCCGCGCAGGCTGAGGTCGATGCGTCCGAGGCCAGCGGCGACGGCGACCGCATGGCCCATGCCTACATGGACTTGTACGACTCCGGCGCCCATGACGCGCAGGCGCGTGCACAGGCCCTGATCCTCGGTCTGGGCTTCAAGGTTAGCGAACTCGACAACCCGGTCAACAGCTTTTCGGGCGGCTGGCGCATGCGGCTGCAATTGGCGCGCGCGCTGATGTGCCCGTCCGACCTGCTGCTGCTCGACGAGCCGACCAATCACCTGGACCTGGACGCCCTGGTCTGGCTCGAAGCCTGGCTGCAGCGCTACCAGGGCACCATGCTGGTCATCAGCCATGACCGCGAGTTTCTCGACGCCGTGACCGACGTCACGGTGCATATCGAACGCGCCAAACTCACGCGTTATGGCGGCAACTACAGCAAGTTTGAAGACCTGCGCGCCGAACAGATGGCGCTGCAGCAAGGCGCGTATTCCAAGCAGCAGGACAAGATTGCCCACCTGCAAAAGTTCATCGCGCGTTTCAAGGCTAAGGCCAGCAAAGCCAAGCAGGCACAAAGCCGGGTCAAAGCGCTGGACCGCATGGAGAAAATCGCGCCGCTGCTGGCCGAAGCCGACTTCACCTTCGAGTTCAAGGAACCGGCGAACCTGCCCAACCCCATGCTCTCAATGCAGAACGCGTATTTCGGCTATCCGCCGCCGGAAGACGCGCCTGAAGGCACGCCGCCCACCACCATCGTGCAAAACGTCAGCAAGTCGGTGCTGGCTGGCCAGCGCATCGGCATCCTGGGCGCCAACGGCCAGGGCAAGTCAACACTGGTCAAGACCATTGCGCGGGCCCTGGCCCCCATCAGTGGTGAGATGACCGAAGGCAAGGGCCTGAATATCGGCTACTTCGCCCAGCAGGAGCTCGACGTGTTACGCCCGGTCGACAATCCGCTGGAGCACATGATCCGCCTGGTCAAGGAAGTCACCGCCGCCGGCAAGATGGGCAACCAGCCGACGCGCGAGCAGGACTTGCGCAGCTTTTTGGGCAATTTCAACTTCAGCGGCGACATGGTCAAGCAATCAGTCGGCAGCATGAGCGGCGGCGAAAAAGCCCGGCTGGTGCTCTGCATGATCGTCTGGCAGCGCCCCAACCTCTTGCTGCTTGATGAGCCAACCAACCACCTGGACCTGGCCACGCGCGAAGCGTTGTCAATGGCGCTTAACGAATTTGAAGGCACGGTCATGCTGGTCAGCCACGACCGCGCCTTGTTGCGTGCGGTGTGTGACGAGTTCTGGATGGTGTCCCAGGGCGGTGTGGCGCCGTTTGACGGTGACTTGGACGACTACCAGAAGTATTTGCTGGATTACGCGAAGCGCCAGCGCGAAGAAGCCAAGAAGGCCGGCAGCACACCCGCTGCAGTGGCAGACGCCAGCAAATCAGTCGCTGCCAGCGCACAGCCGACGGCGGTTTCGGGCATTTCTGATACGAAGAAATCGGCCGATAAAAAAGGCGATGCCCAGCGCCGCCAGCAGCAATCGGACAGCACGAAGCCGCTGCGCAAGGAGCAGGAAAAGATTGACCAGCAAATGCAGGCCCTCAGCACCGAGCGTGACAAGCTGCAGGCAGGACTGGCCGGCAGCACCGCAGCCCTTGAGCTGGCCCAGACCGGCAAGCGCCTCAAAGCCATTGACAGCGAGCTGGGCACACTCGAAGAACGCTGGCTGGAGCTGACCGAGCAGATCGAAACGGCGGCGGCCTGACAGCGCTCGGCTTGCGTCGCGCACCTACACCGCTGCGCGGCATTTCGGGCTAAAGTGGCGCCATGCCTACCGCACTTCAAATGGCCTCTGACGACGCCGCCCTCGCTGCTGCCGTCACCCGTAGCCGAAAATTGCTGCACAAACGCGCTGTGGTGGCCGCGGCAGCCAGCGCTGTGCCGGTACCCGGCCTGGACTGGGCGGTCGATGCAGCCATGCTGTCGCGGCTGATCCCCGAGATCAACCGGGAGTTCGGCTTGACGCCGCAGCAACTCGACCAGCTTGATCCGAAAAAACGCGACCAGATTCAGAAAGCCGTCACCATGGTCGGCTCGGTGCTGATCGGCAAACTCATCAGCCGCGACCTGATCCTCAAGGCCGCCACCAAAATCGGCATGCGCCTGACCACCAAACAACTCGCCAAGTACGTGCCCTTCGCCGGCCAGATCGTTGCAGCCACGGTCGGTTATGCAGCGATTCGCTACCTCGGTGAGGAGCACATGAAGGACTGCATCCGCGTCGCGCGCGAGGCGCAGCTTGAGGTGCCCTTGCTCGGGTACTCGGCTTGAGCGCGGCGCGGCATAGCCAGGTGCCATACTGAAACGACAAAGAAAAAAGCGCCTGACTTTACAGTCAGGCGCTTTCAAATTTTGGTGGGGCCTGCGGGGGTCGAACCCACGACAAACGGATTAAAAGTCTCAAAATACCGGCTTTTGGCGCACTCCGGCGAACTGTCACCAGTTCTCAAGTACTTGATTTATATTAATTAATGTTCGCATAAGTCCGTTGACGTTCTTTCTCATTCGCGCTTAAACTGTCACCAGACTGTCACCGTGACAGCCAAACGGACTAAAAAATGAGCGCAGTAAAGACCATCGGACAAGTAATCAATGAGCTGATCCCCGGCAAGTTTGCCAACCTTGGAAAAGTCCTTCCAAGCGGATCACTTGAGGTCAGAAGGCTGAAAAGCAGGGCCGTTCTCTTTTACTGGCGCTCGACCATCGGCGGCAAGACTGAGCGCGTGACTATCGGCCATTACGATTCGGACGCATCGCCCAAAGCCCTAAAACCGACCATCAAGGGCTATTCAATCGCTGCTGCCATGCGGGCCGCTGAAACGCTGGCGCAAAAGCATCAGGACAATAAACCGGCGGGGGGCTACCCTGCCCTAGTCGCCGCCCAAAAGGAAAGCAAGCAAAAAGCCGCCGCTGACAAGCATGAGGCTGCAAAACAGACGCTGCAAAACCTGCTTAATGACTACTGCCACCACCTGGAGGCATTGGGCCGCGTGGCCTTCAAAGATGCCCGCTCGATTTTCAAGCTGCACGTTATCGAGGCATGGCCCAAAATTGCCGCCCTGCCTGCCAACGAGGTGACCGGCGAACAGATCGCCGACATGATGCGCCGCGTGTTGGAGCTTGGGAAAGGCCGCACGGCCAACAAACTGCGCTCCTACGTGAGAGCCGCCTACCAGACCGCCCGCGCCGCCCGCTCTAAGGCCAGCATCCCCGTGCACTTCAAGGCTTACAACGTGGTGACCAACCCCGCCGCCGATACCGAGCCGGACGAAAGCCAGAACAAGGCCGACAAAAACCCGCTGACAGTGGATCAATTACGCACCTACTGGAATGCCATCAAGGCCGCGCCAGGGTTCCGTGGTGCTGTCCTACGCCTGCACCTGCTGACTGGTGGGCAACGCATCGAACAACTGGTAAATCTGCTATCCAGCAACGTGACGGGCGATTCAATCCTGCTTTATGACGGCAAGGGCAGACCCGGCAAACCGCCGCGCCCGCATACGGTGCCACTGATCCAGACCGCTGCCGCCGCGTTGCTCGACTGCAAGCCGCAAGGACACTTTGCCCTATCCACTGACGGCGGGAAAACCCACTTAGGGGCCGTGACCCTGAGCGCCTGGGCCGTCGAAGCCGCCGCCGACATTCCCGACTTCCAAGCTAAGCGCATTCGTTCCGGCGTGGAAACGCTATTAGCCAGCGTAGGGGTTTCGACTGAGATTAGGGGCCGCTTGCAGTCGCACGGGATTGCTGGTGTGCAGGCCCGCCACTACGATGGCCACGACTATCTGGCAGAAAAGCGCAAGGCACTGGAGACGCTGCATAAGCTGCTGAACCAGAAGCCAGCCAGCAACGTGACACCGATAAAGAAACGCGCCTGACGAATCAGGCAACCGGCACCGCAGCGGCCTCTGCGGTAAGACGGATGGCTAGTCGTATCGAGCAACTAGCCACCCTAACCAAAAAAGAAAGCGAGTTCAATCATGGCTACTCAAATTATCACCCCGATATTTTGTGATGATCAAATTCGGGTAGAGAAAAAGTCGGGCGGGTTAGCGAATGGCTACACCAGAGAATGGGCCATCTACATCGTTCACGGACGCATGCAGACCCTTATTGACGCTGGATTGTGTGACCTGAGCCTCTTTCCAGAGGGCAATAAAAGAACTAAGGGCACTTTCTTTCGGGATGACCCAGAAAGACGTGATTCTTTCTGTACGACAAAAAAACGCAATGGTTATTTTGAGCTGGTTATAAGAGAACCCAAGGAGGCGCTTGCAAACAAGCTGGAGCTCCTGTTGAACAAGAACCAAAAAACTCGCGGACACCTGCGCCTTGTCTGGTCAGCACCTGTCTAAGCCACCGACGCGCCTACGGGCGTAGCCACAAAAAATGCAGAGGGCCGCAATCCATGATTATTGAGATGCACAGAGACGGTGATGGCGTTTGGATTTATCACGACATCACGCAAGCTGAAATATGTCTCACAGTGAATGCACTCACTGGATGGGAGATTACAGGTTTTGATGACTGGATAAATACCGATTCTCATTGGACAGATACCGAGTTTCAAGGCAAAGAAAATCGCAATGAGTTGATCCAACTACGGCACAGATTAACCCGGACGTTTCACGACTACCACCACGATAACTACGTCATTCAATTGGAGGCCGAACGGCTCTACGCTGTGGCGCAATGGATAGCGTCTCACATTGCCGGCTACAAACTGGCAAAACGTGCGCAGCCACTACTCGACCAACACGGCAAAAAAGAGCCAAAACTCAAGACAAAACTATATGAAGAATATGCCGCACTCCACCCCAGGAGCAACAAAATCGCAGTTGATGCATTGCGGCTTGCCTGCCCAATCGGCGATGGTGGGATGGCCCCATTCTTTTGGCGCGACCGCGACTTAATTGAACGCGAAACAGGCAAACGTATTGCCGTTTGTGAAATGATTTCACAGCTTCAAAAAGCACGTCAACGGATGAAAAATCGCGGCAAGTAGAAACATCAAAAAGACAGTGGGCCGAGCGTCTTAAGACAGTGGGCCGAGTGTCTTAATCAACAGGCCAAAACAGCTAGATTTCAGAGGGGGAAATTTTTAGACTGAGTGCACGGCGATTCGATGAGTAGTTCAACGAACACCGGCAAGCACGAAAGGCTAAAAGATGACACAGCTAGCATTCAGCATTCCCGAGTTTTTGGCACACTTCAAAGTGGGCCGCACCACCGCCTATCAAGAGATTGGAAGCGGCCGACTCCAAACCTATAAATGTGGTCGCCGCCGCTACATCAGCGCACACGCCGCCGCTGAATGGCAGCGCAAGCTGGAAGCTGAAACATCGGGCGCAACGCTTGATGAAGCCATCCGTAACCCTATCAGCGCGTGAGGTACGGCATGGCAAAACGTACCCCACAAAAGGCGATGGCCCCGACTGTTAGCGCAGTTGGAGCCATCCGGAAAAATCAAAAGCACCTGAAGTTTAGCGCAAAGTCCACCGCGACGGAAGCGCAGCGGGAACGAATTGTGCGGGCACTACGCCGCCGCCCGCAAACATCCTATGACCTGCGCCGCCTGGGCTGCTATCAAGCCCCTGCCCGTGTCAAGGAGCTACGCGACCGATTCGGCTACAGCATCACCACCGACCGGGTGACGCTGTACGACCGCGACGGCTTCGCGCACCCAAGGGCAGCGCTTTACACGCTGGTATCAGAGCCGAATGGCGAACGGCCGCAATAGCGGCAGGAAGGGCGACTCAGGGCGTGATTCAGGCGGGTTTGTAGCCCTGCCCTGGTCCGTGCTGGATTGCCCCGCCTATGCCCGCCTGAGCCATCCGGCGCGCTCTCTACTTTTTGAGCTGGCGCGGCAATTCGTGCGCGACAACAACGGGCGATTGCTGGCGTCCGCCGCCTACCTGTCCAAACGAGGATGGAAAAGCGCGGACGTGATTACACGGGCAAAGCGTGAGCTTATCGAAGCCGGTTTTATCCATGAGACGGTGAAGGGTCACCGCCCAAACAAAGCAAGCTGGTACGCCGTCACCTGGAGGGCTTTAGACAAGCTGCCCGGATATGACGCGGGCGCGCCTGAATTGTTTGAGCGTGGGGCCTACCAAAAAAACGCAACCCTTAGACCGTCTCACGGCGTAGAGAGGCCCCTTATTGCACCGTCTCACGGCGTAGTGATAGTCCCCCCTACACCGTCTCACGGCGCTATCAGGCCAGTTTTAGGGGTTCGCTCTACGCCGTCTCACGGAAACCATCTAGAGATGCCATCTACTGCCATTCAATCAACACACTGAAAGCAAACAATGACCACCTTCACCGATACCATCCCGCACCTGAACATTGAAGTTTTACCGGATGGCCTTATCCGACTTGAAAACGAAAGCATGGGCGACAGCTACGCCGTTGACATTCACTTGATCCAACTACAGCACATAGCCGAAAAGGTAGGGCTTGTCCGCAAAATGTCCGCATCCGAAGCGGACGCGATGCGGACGGTGATCGAACTACAGCGCAGGCTGCTGGCACTGAAGGACCGCATAGACCACCTGGGCGAATATCTGGCGCTGCACTCCGACCACCGACATGCAGACCTGAACTATGAAACCAACTACGCCACGGCGACCGCTGATATTTGCGATGCGTATTGCAGCGACTTCGGCAGTAACACTGTGACACCACCGAACGAGCAAAGCCAAGTAACGCCAGATAACGCCAGCGGTAACGCCGCTAGCGTTACCTCTCCGTTACCAAGTGCGCAATTTGATCTGGTGGCCTGACATGCAACACCTCAAACGCCTATGGCTGCGACTCTTTCCCGGTGGCCGTCGCGCCCTTGAAAAGCGACGCCTTGAAAGACTTTTGCGCGATTCCGGCCTGTCTAAATCTGAAGCCCTGGGCATTGTGCATCGGTACTTCAACGGCTGAAATTGGCGAACTTGCAACGCTCTTTTGTGCGTGCATGTTCGCCTCTGACTTAACCGCATTAGACCCCTTTCAATGTCTCGCACGCGCGGTTATACATGGGCTTATTACCAACCTGCCCACCGATTAAATGGGCAATCTCAAGAAAGCCCATTCCATGACCATCGCCGCAATCCGGGAACAACGCGCCACCAAAGTGGCAGACATGCGCCGCCTGCTGACCACCGCCGAGGGTGAAAAGCGCAGCCTCAACGCCGCCGAACAATCGGCCTTTGACGCCATCAAAACGCAAGTGCAAGACCTTGAAGGCCAGGAAGGCCGCGCACAATTCCTGGAAGACATGGAGCGCCGCGCCGAGGGTTCGCCAGTCGGTGACAAGTCATTTAACACGTTGCAGCGTGCCGTCAACGTGGTGGAAGTCATCCGCGCCCAAATGGAAGGCCGCTCGCTGTCTGGCGCTGCCCTTGAGTACAGCCAGGAAACCGAGCGCCGCACTGGCCGCAAGGCTGAGGGCTGCTTCGTGCCTATGGCTGCACTTGAAAAGCGTGTTAACACCACGACCAGCGCAGCTCAACTGGCTACCACCGAAAGCCGCCCTGACCAGTACATCGACACCCTGCGCAATTCGCTGCTGGCCCGCAAGCTGGGTGCGCGCGTCCTGTCCAACCTGACGGGCGCAATCACGGTTCCAAAGTACGGCACCGGCACCACGTCCGGCTGGGTTGCTGAAAACACCGCCCTGACGCCGGGTGACATGGCTTTTAGCGCCGTCACGCTGGCACCCAAGCATGCCGGCGGAATCTCGGAAATGAGCCGTGGACTTATCCAGAGTTCAAGCCCGGATATCGAGCAGCTCATTCGTGATGATCTTTCCGCCATGCTGGCAAAAGCCATTGATAGCGCCCTGATCATGGGAGGCGGCACCAACGAGCCGACCGGCGTATTGGCAACGGCTGGCATACAAACCGCCAATCTGGCCACCTTGTCATGGCCCAACATCGTGGTGATGCTGCAAAAATTGGAATTAGTGAACGCAACGCCAAACGCATGGTTGATGGGCACCAAGCCAAAAGCCAAACTCATGAGTATTTTGGACACGACCGGCCTGCCCGCAAAGTTCCTGGATAACGGTGTGATGGCCAATATCCCGGCCTTCTCCACCAATCAAGTAGCCGACAAGACCAGTGTTCTGGGCAAAGTGATCCTGGGTGACTGGAGCCAGGTGCTGCTTGGTATCTATTCCGAGCTGGATATTTTGGTCAACCCTTTCGCCGAAACCGCCTACAGCAAGGGCAACGTGCTTGTCCGCGCCATGAGCACGGTAGGCATTGCCGTTCGCCACCCTCAAGCATTCGTAGTCGCTGAAGACGTGGCTATCTAAGAAAGGTTGCGAATGTTGGAAATCCGCAGCCAAGGCACGCTGACTGCAAAGGGCAAAACCCTTTCAGGCTATGCGGCCGTCTTCAATTCTGAAGCCAACCTGGGCGACTTCCAAGAGTTGATCCGCCCTGGTGCTTTCGCCAAATCGCTGGCGACGGGTTCCAACGTTCGCGCCTTGTACCATCATCAAGGCGATGCACTGCTAGGCACTACCAAAGGCAATACGCTGCAACTTCGTGAAGACTCGCACGGGCTGGCCTTCACGCTGTCATTGCCCGATACAACTCATGGCCGTGATCTGGCCATCCTGGTGGATCGTGGCGACGTGTCGGGCTGCTCCTTTGGTTTCCGTGTTGCCCCTGGTGGCGACCGCTGGGAACAACGCGGTGCGCAGCTTGTCCGCGAGCTGCTTGCTGTGGATCTGATGGAAGTCACGCTGACCGCAGACCCGGCCTATCAAGATACGACCGTTGCCATGCGCAGCCGACCGCACCAACAAACCCACGTTGACCTTAACGCCCTCTGGCTTCAAACCGCATGAGCCTCATTACCCGCGCCCTGTCTGCCATCGGCCTGGAGCGCCGCTCCGTGTCCGGAGGTGACCCCTATTGGTCAAACTTCGCCAGCTTGCAAGGCGGGCCGGTAAACGCTGCCACCGCGCAAGGCGTGAGCGCCGTTTATGCGTGCGTGTCGGCAATCAGCGAGACAATCGCCAGCCTGCCGCTGGTCCTGTATCGGCGCGACGGTGAAGGCCGCAGCCCTGCCCCGGATCATTCGCTGTATCGCGTCCTTCACGACCAAGCCAACGAAAACCAGACCGCGCTGGAATTTAGGGAATGGATGCAAGCGGCCGTTTTGCTGCGTGGCAATGCCTTTGCGCGAATCATTCGCGGCAATGATGGCCAGGTGCGCGAACTGCTGCCCGTGTCGCCTGACCGGGTTACGGTGCTTCGCGTGGGCGACAAGATCGCCTATGACTACACCGACTTAAAGGGCGTGGTGCATCGCCTGCTGTCTGGTGAAGTCCTGCACCTACGCCACCGGGCCGGTGATGATGCGGTGCTGGGTGTAAGCCCTATCGCCGCCGCTAAAGGCGTGGTGGAACTGGCAATCAGTGAGCGGGATCATGGCAACGCAACATTTAAAAACGGGGCGCGGCTGTCCGGCATCCTGAAGTTTCCCCAAACACTGAAGGCCGAACAGCGCACCGCCCTTAAAAACTCCTGGGATAGCCAATATTCTGGAGGTGCCAACTCAGGCAAAACCGCCATCCTTGAATCTGGCGTGGAATATCAGACCGTCAGCATGACCCTAGAAGATGCTGAATGGATCGCCGCCCGCCAGTTCTCCGTGGAGGAAGTGGCCCGCCTGTTCCGCGTGCCGCCTACCGTCATCGGTGACTTGAGGCATGGCAACTACTCCAACAGCGTGGAGATGGCCCGCCAGTTTGTCACGCTGACCCTCAAGCGCCATATGGTGATGTGGGAACAGGCCATTGCGTCCAAGCTGCTGACCGAAGCCGGACGACGCACCTACTTTGCAGAACATGCCGTGGAAGGTTTGTTGCGTGGCGACAGCGTGAACCGAGCCGACTTTTACGACAAGGGCATTAGCTCCGGCTGGTTGCTGCCGTCCGAGGCCCGCCGCCTGGAGAACCTGCCCGTTATCGAAGGTATCGACAATGCCCAACGCAATCAAGCGGCATAAGCTGCCCATGCTTCAGCCGCGCCTGAAGGAGCTGCCACCGCGACTAAAGGTGCTCAGTAGCAGGACACTCAAGCAAAAGCAGGAAGCCAACGGGCGAACCCTTGCGCTCGACGGCGCGGCATGGCGCAAGCTGCGTGCATCGGTGCTTTCAAGTGAGCCACTATGCAGGCACTGCACCGCCCGAGGGTTGACCGTGATAGCGACCGACCTCGACCACCGGGACAACAACCCGGCAAACAATGATCTGATAAATCTGGTCCCGCTGTGCCATGAGTGCCACTCACGCAAGACAGCCAAGGACATGGGCCATAACGTGCGCATGGGCTGCGATATGCAGGGGATGCCACTAGACCATGACCACCCTTGGTTTAACGCGGCTCAGGCTGATCTGATGCGTACTGCTGGCCTTGACGGTGAAAAATCACCAGCAACCGAGGGGCCACAAACCGACTGGTTCCCCTCCGTTTCACCCTAACTGCAAAAGTCAGCCATGAAAATGACCGCCCGCCGCAAACGCTCAGACAGCATTACCGCCGCTGTGGCCGCTGCGCAGGCCGTGGCATTGGGACCGCTTGACCCGCCCGCCCATGTTGCATTGCGCACTGGTGACCGTCCTTTCTGGGATGCCATCGTTACCGCCCGCGCCCGTGATACCTGGACCGCTATCGACCTGACCACCGCCGCCAACTTGGCCAGGACGCAAGCCGACATTGAACGCCTGCAATCTGACCTTGATAAGTCTGGTTATGTGATCGAAGGTAAGGCCCATCCCGCCGCTGCGCTGGTGGAAACCTTGACCCGCCGATGTGTCGCATTATCCCGCGCCCTGCATGTTCATGCTCAGGCCACCGTGGGCCGCTCTGCTGACGCATCCAAAGCGCTGGCCAATGAAAAAAAAGCCGCCGCTGAAGATGATGACCTGATCCCGACCCTGCGCGTGGTGAAGTAATGAGCCGCGCCGCCCGCGTCATTGCCTTCATTGAACGGCACTGCCTGACGCCTGACGGCGCGCAAGTCGGTAAGCCGATGGTGCTGGCAGACTTTCAAAAAGAGTTCATTCGGGCCGTGTATGACAACCCGGCCGGCACGCGCCGCGCCATCCTGAGCGTGAGCCGGAAAAACGGCAAGTCCGGCCTGATCGCGGGCCTGCTGCTGTGCCACCTTGTCGGGCCTGAAGCGAAACAAAATAGCCAGCTTGTGAGCGGTGCCATGAGCCGGGATCAAGCCGCGCTTGTCTTCAATCTGGCCAGCAAAATGGTGCAGTTGTCGCCCGTCCTGTCCAGTATCGTGCGGATCGTGCCATCCGGCAAGCGCCTGCTGGGTTTGCCCTTGAACACGGAATATAGGGCGCTGGCTGCTGACGGCAAAACCGCCCACGGCCTAAGCCCTGTCTTTGCTGTGCTCGACGAAACCGGCCAGGTGCGCGGGCCGCAATCTGACTTTATCGACGCCATTACCACCAGCCAGGGCGCACACGCTGAGCCGCTGCTGATCGTCATATCGACGCAGGCCGCGAACGATGCCGACCTGTTATCGGTTTGGATTGACGACGCAAAAGACAGCAAAGACCCGCGCATCGTGTCGCATGTCTATCAAGCGCCTGCCGGTTGCGACCTCCTGGACGAAAGCGCATGGGCTGCGTCTAACCCGGCACTGGGCCAATTCCGCAGCCTGGACGATTTACGCGAACAATTGACGCAAGCGCAGCGCATGCCGAGCATGGAAAACACCGCACGCAATCTGCTGCTGAATCAGCGGGTATCGACGGTAAGCGCCTTCATAAGCCCGAACGTCTGGCAGTCCTGCGCTGGCCAGGTTCTGCCCTTTGGTGACGCGCCCGTCTGGTGTGGCCTGGACTTGTCGGCACGATGCGATTTAACCGCCCTTGTCATCATTGGCAAACTGGCTGGCGTGTGGCATGTAGTCCCGCATTTTTGGACGCCAGAGCAAGGTTTGATTGATCGCGCCAGGCGTGACCGTGCGCCCTATGACGTGTGGCACCGGCAAGGCTACTTGCACTCGACACCGGGCGCGACGGTTGACTATGAGTTTGTTGCCACCGACATGGCCGCGATTCTGTCCGGCCTGAACGTGCAGGCCGTGGCCTATGACCGCTGGCGCATCGACCTGATGAAAAAAGAACTGGACAAAATCGGCTCCGACGTACCGCTAGTTCCTCACGGCCAGGGTTTCCGCGATATGGCACCAGCCCTGGACGGCCTGGAGGCAGAACTACTAAATGCCCGCGTGGCGCATGGTGGGCACCCTGTCCTAGCCATGTGTGCAGCTAATGCCATCGTGGTGAAAGACCCAGCGGGAGGCCGCAAGCTGGATAAGTCCAAGGCTACCGGACGCATAGACGGCCTGCAAGCGATGGCCCAAGCCTTTGGCGTAGCTGCGCTGTCTGTAGAGCAATCGGAGGTTTACGCCGATGGCGCTTTCACTTTTGTTTAACCCGTGCCTGCCGGGCCGCATGAGCGGATATTGCAGGACAAGGATTATTCGGGCCGTGCCTTGCATTCCAAAACCCCGAAACGCCAGCGGCATGGGACGCCGGGACTAATTACCCGCTGCACTTTCACTCGTGCGCGGCTGGCACCTATTTATTGAAGGACTGACATGGCCGCGAGTACATCGCAGCCGCAGCCGCCGTGTCCGAAGTCACAACTCGCATACGCCTGCGTTACCGGCCAGGCATCACGCCAGCCGACCGCGTGAACCATGAAGCTACGCTGTACGGTATCGCCGGCTTGATCGACTACAAAAGCGCAAACCGTGAGCTGATTTTGATGTGTCGCGGGTGATCCTGTCACCAGCTAGAAAACTGTCACCAGACTGTCACCAGCACCAGAAACAAAAAAGCCCGCTATCTTTTCAGTAGCGGGCTTTCTATAGCCAATAAGGCGTATTTGGTGGGGCCTGCGGGGGTCGAACCCACGACAAACGGATTAAAAGTCCGCTGCTCTACCAACTGAGCTAAGGCCCCAAGGAGTAGCTTTCGATACTTCCCGGTTTTTGCTGCAGCGTGTGCAGCAAAGCCTTGAATTATAGCGTTATTTTTTCGGGCTTTGCAAACTCACGCTGCAATTTTGTCGAGCACCCAGCCTGCCGCACACAGGCCGAAGGTCGAGGTCACACTGACGACCGATCCGTAGCCGTGACAGTTGAGGCTGCCGTCGGCTTGCGTGTCATCAGGCAGCACGCAGGCTGCCGCTTCATCGCCCGCGACAAGCGCGCTGTCAGACGCTTGCAGGGCCGCAGCAGGCTGCATCACAGCCTCGCGGCTGAACACGCAGGCCACGCCAATTTTTCCCTTGCGCGCAGCGCCCTGCTCCTTGCGCAGCCGGTAACGCAGTTGCGCCAGCAAGGGGTCGTGCGTGACCAGCGCGAGATCGTCGATGTCGACCTTGTGCGCGTGGCGCTTGCCGCCGGCTGCACCGACGCTGATCAAATTAATTTTGTTTTTAATGGCCCAGGCAGCCATCGCAGTTTTGGCCTTGACCTGATCACAGGCATCGATCACGGAAACGCGCTCGCTGCCCTGCAGCCCGGCGATCACCGGCCAGTTGGCGGCATCGACAAACTCTTCAACACAAGCCACCTGGCAGCCGGGGTGGATGTGCGCGATGCGTTCTCGCATGGCCTCTACCTTGGCCTGGCCCAGCGTGTTATCCAGCGCATGGATCTGGCGATTGATGTTGGACTCGGCGATGTGATCAAGGTCGATCAAGGTGAGCCGGGCTACACCGCTACGCGCCAGCGCTTCGGCGGCCCAGGAGCCGACGCCGCCGAGTCCGACCACGACCACATGGGCGACCCGAATCTTTTGTGCGCCGGCGACGCCGTACAGGCGCGTCAGGCCGCCGAAACGGCGCTCCAGATCAGCATCCACTAGACGCTGCGCTCCAGCCGCCAGACCTGGTAACGCACACCGGCCACGCAACCCGCCAGGATGGCGGCCACAGCCACAAAGCTGGTCGCGCTCAAGGTCGAGATGCCCGACAAACCCTGGCCGATGGTGCAGCCCATGGCGGTCACGCCGCCCACCCCCATCAACATCGCACCCACCAGGTGGTTGCCGGTGTCTTCAGCGTCGCGAAACCCTTCCCAACGGAAGCTGCGCGACAGCAGCGAATACACGGCCGAGCCGGCCACCACGCCAAACACCGACACGATGCCGATGGTCAGCAGCTTGCTTTTGTCGCTGAAAAACATGAGCCAGTCCACCGTGTAGGCCACGGGCGAGACAAAACTCAGCGCTTCCATGCGGCCCGAGTTGGTGGCCAGAAAGGTTTCCTGCAGGGTGTCGGGATGTTCGGCCACATAACCCAGATGGCCGCTGACCCACCACATGGCCGCAATCACCGCCCCAATGCCGAGGCCGGCCAGCAGGTTATCGAAACGGCGGAATTCCGCGCCCATCAGCGCCCACACAATCAGGCCGCCACCGAGCACAACTGCAATGACCAACCCGGCCAATGCGGGGGATATTCCTGCCGCGCCACCCGCCCAGTTCGAAAGTGCCGCGTTGCTGGTGAAATCGATGGCCACGCGGTCCACCGTAGCCACTCGCAGGACGGCCGTGATGCCCTTGAGCGTGGCAAAAGCGGCCACACCCATAACCAGAAACACCACCAGCGATTTAAGATTGCCGCCGCCTATGCGCACCAGTGTCTTGCTGCCGCAACCCGAGGCCAGCACCATGCCGAAGCCGAACAGGCCACCGCCCACCAGCGCGGACAGCCATATGAAGCGGTTTGATGCATACAGTGTTTTGGAGGGGTCAATCAGGCCGGCTGCGGCCATGCCGTAAAAACCGATCATGGCCACACCGATGGCCATGCCCCACATGCGCATGCGGGTCCAGTCACCCATATTGAGGATGTCGCTGACCGCACCCATGGTGCAAAAATGTGTGCGCTGGGCGATGGCGCCGAACAGCATCGAGAGGAAAAAAGCCGCCCAGAGAACCTGGGTGGTGAGGGTATTGAGCTGGGAGGTGTCCATCCTTCCGATTTTAGGGGTGAACAGCGGGCGCTGCCGCGCCCTGCTCCCGGTCTACTTCAGTTTACTGAGGCGATCTTTGGCCACCGCGGCAGCTTCCGACTGGGGATAGGCTTTGAGCAGATCCTGAAGCGTCTTGCGGGCGCCGTTGATGTCCTTGAGCTCGACCTGGCAATTGGCCACGGCCAGCACCGCCTCGGGCGCACGTACGTGCTCCGTATCGGTGGCCACCAGTGCGCGGAAATTGATGATGGCATCGCGGTAGTTGCGCAGCGCATACTGTGCGTTGCCAAGCCAGAACAAGGCCGGCGCCTTGTAGCCGCTTTGGGGGTAGCGCTTAAGGAAATTGCTGAAGGCTGTCTGCGCTGGCGCAAATTCGCCTTTGCGTAGAACGGCCAGAGCGGTATCAAACTCCTGCTTTTCAGCCGGCTCCGCAACAAACTCCCTGCCATCGACCGTGACCTTGGACGGCTCGAATTTGCTGAGCCGGTTATCCAGCCCCTGGGACAGATCCTTCTGAAGGCGCTGGACCTCGGACAACTGGCGTGTCACCTGTTCGCTCTGACCGCGCATTTGTGCCATCTCATTGCGTAGTGCATCGATCTGGCCGGACAGCTCCAGCAGGCTGCGCCTGAGCTGCGCGTTGTCCTCGTTGGCCTTGCGCAAATCCTCGCTCATCCGCTGTTGCGACACGTCAAGGCGCTGACGCATCTCGAGAATCGCCTTGCGGGCCTCGTCATCTTCGAACAGGCCGGCGTGCGCATTGATCGCCAACACGCAGGCCATGGCGGCCAGGACAATCCGGAAATTCTTCAAGATCGGGGCTCCGGCTTAACGGTAGTTAAATTCAGCGCGGCGGTTCTTGGCGAAGGAGTCTTCGTCGATGCCGGTCGCTACGGGTTTTTCTTCACCGAAGCTGACGGCTTCAACTTGCGCGTCTGTCGCACCCAACAAACCCAGAGCGCGACGCACGGCCTCGGCACGTTTCTGGCCCAGCGCAAGGTTGTATTCGCGACCACCGCGCTCATCGGTGCTGCCTTCAATAACCAGTTTACGGGCTTTGTTGGCGCTCAGGAAGCGGGCATGGGCCTCGACGGTGCCCTGGGCTTCGGGTTTGATGACAAAGCTGTCGTAGTCAAAATAAATCACGCGGGCGGCACCGGCAGGCCCGGCAAGCGAGGGATCGGTGGCACCAATCAGCACCGGGGCCACGTCACGCCCGGCGACGCCAGAGGCATTGCCCGTGCCACCTGGAGCGATCGCGACCGGTGCCCGGTTTTCGACCGGAACATCATTGAGCTTGACGCCCGAACTGCAAGCGACGATGGTTGCAGTCAGGGCGATGATGGCGATGAGAGAAAGGATGCGTTTCATAGGTACCTTGGCTAAGAATTGAAAAGGAGGAGCATCAAGGCTGCTGGTTTACTTCTGAAAAGGACCCCAGTCAGGCTCGCGTATATCTCCGGTAGACCCGGTCAGGCGGGCTTTGATTTTTCCGTCCAGCGTGGTGGTCAGCAGGGCCTCGCGACCTTGCTGCTGCGTGGCGTAAACGATGAGACGGCTGTTAGGCGCAAAACTCGGGCTTTCGTCGCCGCTGGTGTCAGTGAGGGCCACTGCAGTTCCCTTGCCCAGTTCCATGACGTGCAGCTTGAAAGCGCCGCCTATGCGTGAAATATAGGCCAGCCAACGGCCGTCCGGACTGATGGCGGGCGATATGTTGTAACTCCCCGTAAAGGTGACTCGCTCCACATTGCTGCCGCTTGCACCCATGCGGTAAATCTGCGGCGAACCACCGCGGTCGCTCACAAAATAAATGGACCGGCCGTCCGGCGAAAACGCAGGTTCGGTATCGATGCTGGCCGATTGGGTAAGGCGACGCGGCTCACCACCTGCAGCAGCAATCGCATAAAGTTGCGAGCCCCCATCACGGCTCAAGGTAGCCACCAACTGGTTGCCATCGGGCGACCAGGCCGGTGCGCTGTTGGAGCCGCGAAAATTGGCCAGCAGGCGGCGTTTGCCCGAGGCCACATCGTGGGCGTAAATCACCGGCTTGCGCGACTCAAAGGACACATAGGCCAGCTGGGAACCGTTGGGCGACCATGATGGAGAAATAATCGGCTCCGGACTGGCCAGCGCTGACTGCGCGCCTTCACCGTCGGAGTCTGCCACCCACAGGTTGTAGCGCGTACCCGCCTTGGTCACATAGGCGATGCGGGTGGAAAAAACGCCCTTCTCGCCCGTCAGCTTTTCGTAGACAAAGTCGGCGATCCGGTGCGCGGACAGGCGCAGATCACTCTGCGGCACCACATAACTCTGGCCGCCCAGATCCTGCCCGCGCACCACGTCCCAAAGGCGGCAACGCACGTCGTAGCGCCCATCGGCCAGACGTGTGACGCTGCCGGTCAGCAAAGAGTCGGCGGCGCGCTGGCGCCAGACCGACAGATCCGGTCGGGAGCTTTCGTCGAGCGGGTTGCCGCTGGCGTCCACCGCACGAAACTGGCCGCTTCTTTCGAGATCGGCCTGCACGATCGCTGCAATTTTTTGCGGGGACTGGGCATCGCCGCGAAAGGCGGCAATGGCAATCGGCAACTGGGTCAGGCCCACGCCGGAGACTTCAACCCGGAACTGGGCCCAGGACGGCGGCACCATGGCAAGCGCGCCCAGGCCGGTCAAGCCTGCGATCAGGCCGCGTCGTCCCGCCAGGCGAGACGCGGGCAGGAAACTATCAGGTTTTTTTGAGTGCATTTTGCTGGTTCAAACAATACAAGGTGAAGTATTTGCCGAAGGCCGCCTGGGCCTGCATGGCGCAGACGGCAAAGCCCATGCTGCCGTCCAGGATGCCAAGGCGGAAAATATAACTTTTCAGGAAGGCCATCAGGCCCGATGTTACCGCCCGCAGCATTGAGCTGGTTCTGCCGCGCGCATGGGCCTGCTGGGCCCAGGCCAGGCTATATTGCTCCAGCTTGCGCCAGTAATGTGCGGGGGTCGGGTAGCTGTAATGCAGCAGCCGATTATTCAAACGCACCACGGCGCCGGATTTGAGGATGACACGTTCGTGCACCAGGTCATCGCTGAAGCCGGCCTGACCGCGTCGGAACAGGCGCAACACAGGGTCAGGGGTCCAGCCGCAATGATGGATCCATTGTCCGCAAAACTCGGTGAGACGCGGAATTTCGAAGGCATCGGCGGCGCGGTTTTGCATGGCTTTTTGAATCTCCAGCGCGAGTTCCGGTGTGACACGTTCGTCGGCATCGATGGAAAGGACCCAGTCGTGTCTGGCCAGGCTCAGGGCGAGGTTCTTTTGGGGGCCAAAACCAGGCCAGGCTTGCGTTTGCGTCACCTCCGCCCCGAAGGCGTTTGCAATGGCGCGCGTGTTGTCCGTGCTAGCGTTGTCAACCACGACCCATTGATCTGCAAATCGGACGGACTCCAGGCATGCCTGCAAATTGGCCTCTTCGTTTTTGGTGATGATGATGGCGGAAAGGCTCATGGTGCGTGATGTGTTGAAAGTCTCACCAGCCGCTGCCATCCACCTGCGTGATCAAGTGGACGATTGTGAATGCTGCGAGCAAGGGAGCTTGTAGGAATTGGCCTTCAATTGTTCCACGATAATGCAGGCTTGTTGACTCCATGGTTCACCAGGCGGCATCCATGCCAAAAATTGCAGCGAACTTTACCCGTGTACTTGAGCGGCCGATACAAACTCCGGTCGGCCCGACGGCTTCGGAGTCCGGGGTTTCAGCTTGACACGCGGCACCAATCCCGCCAGCGAAACAGTGTCGCCAGCGCCCATCAGGCAACGCCTGCGACGCATCTGGCCTTATTTCAACCAGTCCCGCAGCGCCTGGGCCATTGCCATAGGCGCCACCGTGGTGGCGTCCGCCACCGAGCCACTGGTGCCGGCCTTGCTGCAGCCCTTGCTGGACAAGGGTTTCCAGAAAGGCGGTATTGACTTGTGGGTGATTCCCGTGGCGTTGATTCTGTTGTTCGGCGTGCGCGGGTTTGCCGGTTTTGTGGCGCAAATTGCGCTCGCCAAGGTCACAAATCTGGGTTTGCTGGAACTGCGAAAGGCCATGTTCGGCAAGCTGCTGTCGGCGCGGCTGGATCTGTTTTCGAGCCAGTCGGCCAGCGCCCTTGCCAACACGGTGGTCTATGAGGTTCAAAACGGCTCTTCCATGCTGGTCAATTCAGTCATGAGCCTGACGCGTGACACTTTGACCCTGTTGGCTCTGTCGAGTTATCTGTTGTATCTGAACTGGAAGCTGACCTTGATTGTTACGCTGCTGATCCCAGCCGTGGCCTGGGTCATGCGTGTGCTATCCCGCCGTCTTTACCGGCTCACCAAGGCCAGCCAGAGCGCGACCGATTCGCTGGCTTATGTGGTCGAAGAAAACGTGCTGGCACACCGCGATATCCGGCTGCATGCGGCGCAGGCCGATCAGGCCACGCGTTTCGCGCAGCTCAGCGATGCGTTGCGACGCTTGTCCATGAAATCCATCGCGGCATCTGCGGCCATGACCCCCACCACACAGATGCTGGCGGCCGTGGCACTGTCCGCCGTGATTACGGTTGCCCTCATGCAAAGCGCGACCGACGGCACTTCGGTCGGCTCCTTTGTGGCGTTTGTGACCGCCATGCTGATGCTGGTCGCCCCCATCAAACATTTGTCGGAAGTCGCCAGCCCCATCACCCGCGGCTTGGCGGCGCTGGAGCGCGGACTCGATCTGATGGAGAAGACCCCGGATGAACAAGGCGGCAGTTATTCCAAGCCCCGGGCTGACGGACTCATCCGGTTCATCAACGCCCGCGTGGCCTATGGAAACGAGGGTGCGACGGCCGTGGACTCGGTGAATCTGACCATCCACCCCGGTGAAACGGTGGCGCTGGTAGGCGCTTCGGGCGCCGGTAAAACCACGCTGGTCAATCTGTTGCCGCGTTTTGTAGAGCCCACGTCCGGAGCCATCGAACTCGATGACCACGACCTGCGCGAGTGGCAGATGGATGCGCTGCGCAGCCAGTTTGCATTGGTCAGCCAGCATGTGGTGATGCTCAATAACAGCATTGCCGTGAATGTGGCGCTGGGTGCCAAGCTGGACCGCGAACGCGTGCAGCGCTGCCTGCAGGCCGCCAACCTGGAGCGTTTTGTGGCCAATCTGCCGCATGGCATGGACACCCTGGCCGGTCACAACGCGACGCAGTTGTCCGGCGGCCAACGCCAGCGCCTGGCGATTGCCAGGGCGCTCTACAAGGACGCGCCAGTCCTGATCCTCGACGAAGCCACCTCGGCGCTTGACACCGAATCCGAACGCGCAGTGCAGGAAGCGCTGCAGCGCCTGATGCGCAACCGCACAACGCTGGTCATCGCGCACCGCTTGTCCACGGTGCAGCATGCCAGCCGGATCGTCGTCATGGACGCCGGCCGGATTGTGGAGACCGGCACCCATGCCGAGCTGATCAATCGCGACGGCCCCTATGCCCGCCTGTACAAGCTGGGTTTGTACGACTCCGGTCTTTCGCAAAGCGCACCGGTGGTGCAACTGTCATGACAATTTCCATCAGTGGCTTTACTTTTATCCGCAACGGTGTCGAACTGGGCTTTCCTTTTGAAGCATCGATTCGTTCGCTGCTGCCGCTGGTGGATGAATTCGTGGTGGCAGTCGGTCGCGGCAATGACGACACACTGGCCCGGGTGCTGGCCATCAGTGACCCAAAAATCCGTGTGATCGAAACCGTCTGGAACGAACGCATGGCCGACCGGGGCTTTGTGTATGCCCAGCAAAAAATGATTGCGCAGTACGCCTGTACCGGCGACTGGGCGTTTTACCTGGAAGGCGATGAGGTGGTGCACGAGGACGACCTGCCCGCCATCCGCGCCAGTGTCGAAAAGCATCACACCAACCCCGAAGTGGAAGCGCTGGTGTTCGACTATCGCCACTTTTATGGGTCGGCGCAGTGGGTGTCAGTCAGCCCCGGTTGGTACCGCCGCGAATGCCGGCTGATCCGCAACACCATTCGCTCCTATGCGCCCGACGGCCAGTACTGGCTGGTCACGACCGACCATAAAAACCCCCGCAATCCCCAAGCTGCGCTGGCCAACGCGCGCATTTTTCATTACGGCTGGATTCGCCGCAACGAAGACATGCAGAAAAAACTCGATCAGGTCAGCAAATACTGGGCGAGTTCGACCAAGATGGAAGTGCATTACAGCCAGTTCGACGCACGCGCACTGGAGGCTTTCAAGGGAACCCACCCCCAAGTCGCACAGGAATGGCTGCTCACGGGTGCCGAGCAGGCGTTGCGGATAGATTCGGCCTACCAGCCCACCCGCAAGGAAAACAAATACCACCTGATGCGCAGGATCGAACTACTGACGGGCCTGGACTTCAGTCGCAAGCACTTCAAGCTGGTCGCCTGAGCGCAGTCTGGCCTCAGTTTTTTGAGGCAGCCAGCGACGAGAAGTACACCGCCTCCTGTTGGCGTGCGATGTCTTCCCAGCGATAACAACTCGCAAAAAGTCGCCCTTGCCCGCCCAACTCCCGGCGCAAGTCCTCGTCCCCGGAGAGGAGTCGCAGTGCTGCATCCAGCGCTTGCGCACTGCGCGGGTCATCAAGTAGCAGTGCATTCACGCCATGGCTCAGCAAACTGGAAATGCCGCAGTAGGCCGCGCTGCTGACGACCACCGGCAAGCCGTGTGCCATAGCCTCCAGCACCACCATCGCAAACGTATCCTCGAGTGTTGGGTGCACCAGCACGTCCGCCGCTCGGTAGGCGGGCGCAACGTCCTGCAGCGCACCCAGGAAGAACACCCGACCGGTGATGCCGAGCGACTCCGCCCGCCGCCTGAATTCGGGAATAGGCGCAGGGTTGCCGATGACAGCAAGCACCACCTGATCTGGCAATGTCGCCAGCACCTGGAGCAAAGTGTCCAGCCCCTTTTTGCGGTAATCGTTGCCGACAAACAGCAGGCAAAAGCCCTGCGCCGGCAAGCCCAGGGCCTGCCGTGCCTTGCCTTTGCCGTCTTCGCCAGCAGCTAGCTCGGGAAAGCTGACCCCCGGCGTGATGACACTTGTCATCCCTGATGAATCCGGGTAGGTCGCAGCCATTGTTTCGCCCAGGCTGGCCGAGGTCACCACCACGCGACGCGCCTTCAGCGCCCTGAATCTCAGGCGCTCCAGTCCTAGGTAGGTCAGCAGCCGCGGGCTGGTCACCACCTTGACCCAGCGCAGCACACGCCGCAGGCCAGTGCGTCCCTGGAAAAGGTTGTGCCTGACCGGCACCACATGCACGGTCTGCACCTGGCCATGCCAGGTGTTTTCATGGGAGTGCACGATGTCGAAACCCGTGCGTGTGGCGCGCCAGGTGGCAAAGGCATACCAAAGCTGGTTCAGCCAGCGCGGTTTGCGCATCGGCATGGCCACACGGTGGTAATTGACGCCAACGGCCTGGTGGTTGATCTGCTGGGCAAAGACGTGAACTTCATGGCGCATTGCCAGTTGCTCGACCAGCGCGATGGAATAACGCTCGGCCCCCCCGCCGGTGCTGTCAAAAACCCGGTTCAGCACCGCAATGCGGAGCCGTGGCTGTACCCACGGGCTCAAGCGCGCTCCCGGTCTTCGTAAGCCGTGGCAATCTTGAGCCAGAACACCGGCAGGCTGGTCGAGCGGACGACCGGTACACGTGGCAGTTCCAGCAAATTGCCATTGACGGCGCTGCGGCCACGGCGTGTGGTGGTCACGGTATGAAACCCGGCCCGGCGTGCCATTGCGACATGTTCCGGCGCGTATTCGCCATAGGGGTAGCAAAAGTGCTGAACCGGCGCGGCCAGCAGACCTTCAAGGGCGGCCCTGTCCTGCGTCATCTCGCCCAGCGCCGTAAGTGCATCACTTTGCAGCAAACGCGCATGGTTCTGCGTGTGCGAACCCACCTCCTGTCCGCCGGCGACCCACAGGCGCAACTGCTCGGCATCCATCAGCGGCACCTGCGCGATACCGATGTCGCGGTCCCAGACGTTGGTCTGACCCAGTAGATTGCTGACGGCATAACAGGTCGAAGAAAAACCATGGCGCTGCAGCACCGGCAGCGCATGGGTGAGGTTGTTCAGGTAGCCATCGTCGAAGGTGATGCCAACCACCTTGCCACGCCGCTCACCCTTCAGATACGGCAACAGTGCGCTCATGGCCAGGCCCTGGTAGCCGAGCAGCTTGAGCAAGACCATTTGCCGGGCGAATGCGTCTGGCGCCACGTACAGGCTACGAAACGGTGCCCCTTTGGGTGGCGCTTCGCTGATCTGGTGATAAACCAGGATGGCGATGGACGGCGATGGGCTGGCGGAATCAAACATACGGGACGCTGTTTTTTGCGGCAATTTATAACAAAACGATATCGTATTGTTCCTGCGCCATCGCTGCTTCGGCTTGCAAGGAAATCGGCTTGCCAATGAAGTCACTCAATCCCGCCAGGTGCTGGCTTTCCTCGTCAAGAAACAGCTCGATGACCTTGGGCGATGCAATGACCCGGAACTCGCGGGGGTTGAACTGGCGCGCCTCACGCAGAATTTCACGCAGGATGTCGTAACTGATGCTGCGTGCCGTCTTGACCACGCCTTTGCCCATGCAGGCGCTGCACGGTTCGCACAACTGGTGGGCCAGTGACTCGCGGGTGCGCTTGCGGGTCATTTCGAGCAGACCCAGTGCCGAAAAACCATTGACGTGTGTCTTGATACGGTCACGCGCCAGTTGCTTCTGGAATTCGGCCAGCACCGCGTCGCGGTGGCTGGCCTGCACCATGTCGATGAAATCGACAATCACAATGCCGCCCAGGTTACGCAGGCGAAGCTGACGTGCAATCGCCAGCGAGGCCTCGAGATTGGTTTTGAAAATGGTGTCGTCGAAATTGCGGGCACCGACATACCCGCCGGTGTTGACGTCCACGGTGGTCAGCGCTTCAGTCTGGTCGATGATCAGGTAGCCGCCGGATTTGAGGTCCACGCGCCGACCCAGGGCCTTGGCGATTTCCTCATCGATGTTGAACAGATCAAAAATCGGTCGCTCACCGCTGTGCAATTGCAGCCGATGCAGGGTGGCCGGCATGAACTCGGTGGCAAACAGCTTGAGTTTGTCGAACTGATCGCGCGAATCGATGCGTATGCTCTGGGTATTCTCCACCACCATGTCGCGCAGCACGCGCTGCAGCAGGCTAAGGTCCTGGTGCAACACCGACGTCGGCGGCAACCGCAGAGCCGCATCCTTGATGCGGGCCCAGGTCTTGCGCAAGTAGGCGATGTCCTCGCCCAACTCCGCAACCGTCGCGTCCTCGCCATTGGTACGCAGGATAAAGCCACCCCCCATATCGCCGGTCAGGGCCTGCAAACGCTGACGCAGTTCCTCGCGCTGAGCCGCGGGAATCTTCTGCGACACGCCGATGTGGTTGTCCTGCGGCAAAAACACAAGCAGCCGGCCCGCAATGCTGATCTGCGCCGTCAGACGGGCCCCCTTGGTGCCTATCGGATCCTTGAGCACCTGCACCATCATGGCCTGGCCCTCGAACAACTGTTTTTCTATCGGCAGTGGAGCCGCCGGACTGGAGGCGCTATCGGCATCCGCATGGCGGCTGTTGATGCTGCTCATCAGGTCGGCCACATGCAAAAATGCGGCCCGCTCCAGCCCGATGTCAATAAAGGCAGACTGCATGCCTGGCAGCACGCGCACTACCTTGCCGAGGTAGACGTTGCCAACCAGTCCCCGCTCCAGGGTGCGCTCGACGTGCAACTCCTGCACAGCACCGTATTCGACCACCGCCACGCGGGTTTCCTGGGGTGACCAGTTGATCAGGATGTCTTGTTGCACGCTGTTGTCTCTATATTTTCAGGCCGGCTGCGCGCAGCAGCCCGGCCGTTTCATGCAGGGGCAATCCCATGATGCCCGAATAACTTCCGCTGATATGGCTGATGAACATCGCCACCCTGCCCTGCACCGCGTAGGCGCCGGCCTTGCCCATCGGCTCGCCCGAAGCTACATAAGTTCGTATCTGCGCCGGGCTCATGGGCGCGAAGGTCACGCGCGACACACTCAGGGCCTGCAGGCGTTCGCTTCGATGCTGCACCGCCACGGCGGTCAACACGCGATGCGTAGTACCGGCCAGCTCGCCGAGCATGCGCACGGCATCGTTTCCATCGTCGGGTTTGCCATAAATGCGCCTGGCCAGCGCGACCGTGGTGTCCGAGCACAACACAAGCGCCGGTGGCAGCCCGCGCCTCTTCAGGCGTGCCACAGCGGCGTCCAGCTTCAGTTGTGTCACGCGCTGCACATAGGCGGTGGGCGACTCGCCGGCAAGCACGGCTTCCAGCGCCTCGCTGTCCTCGCTGGCGTCCGCCAGCAACAGTTCGCAAGAAACGCCGAGCTGCTCCAGCAACTGCCGGCGTCGGGGACTTTGGGAGGCGAGATAGATGAAATCGGTCATGGGTGACATCAATGTAGCAAGCCGTTATCCCGACCTCCGAGCCGGGATCCATCGCTGCATTCCATAGGCCTCACTTTGTGCAGGACATGGATCCCGGATCGAGTCCGGGATGACACTCTACTTGGCATCATTCGCGATGGTACGGGTGATTGACCGTGATGCTCCACGCGCGGTACAACTGCTCGATCAGCAACACACGCACCATGGCGTGCGGCAGGGTCAGGTCCGACAGGCGCAGGCGCTCGTGCGCCGCTTGCTTGAAGGACGGGTCCAGTCCGTCCGGCCCGCCGATGACGATGGCCACATCGTCCCCGCCCAGTTGCCAGCCCGTGAGCCTGGCCGACAGCGCCACCGTGGTCACGGCCGTGCCGCGCTCGTCCAGCGCCACAATGCGAGTGCCTCTGGGGATCACGGCTTCAATGCGCTGGCGTTCGGCGGCCAGCAGGTTGTCAAGGGTCTTGGACGCGCGTGGCTCGGTCTTGACGGCCTTGAGTTCAACCTTGAGTTCAGGCGGAAAACGCTTGGCGTAGTCGTCGTAGGCAGTCTGCGCCCAGTCGGGCACCTTCTGGCCGACGGCGACAATCGTCAGCCTCATTGGCTCCGGGTGGTGGTTTTCCGGGCGGCAGGTTTTTTGGCTGCGGTTTTGGCCGCAGTCTTGGCGGCAATTTTCCTGGCCGCCACTTTTTTGGTGGCAGGAATCTTCACGATCGGTGTCTTGGCCGCTGCTTTCTTCGCAACCGGTTTGGCCGCCGGCTCGGTCGCCGGTGCGGTGGCATTGCGTTTGGCGGTCCAGTCGTTGGTCTTGCCGACCCGACCGACATAAGTGCCATCATCGGTGCGGGCGGACTTTTTCGCAGCGGGTTTGGCCGCCACTTTTCCAGGCACCTTCGCCGATTTGGCGGCAGGCTTGCCAGTTGCGCGGCCCTTCGCGGGTTTCGGCACTTCCTCGGGTTCAGGTTTGGACGCCTTGACCAGCGGCGCCGGCGCACCGAGCTTGAGCTTCACCGGCTTGTCGCCCCACAGTTCTTCCAGGTGGTAATACTGGCGTATGGTGGGCTGCATGATGTGGGCCACGGCGGCGCCGCAATCCACGATGATCCATTCGCCGTTTTCTTCGCCCTCGATACGCGGCTTCGAAAAACCGGCATCCCGCACCGCATCACGCACGCTGGCGGCCAGCGCCTTGGTCTGCCGGTTGGAAGTGCCCGACGCGATGATCACGCGCTCGAACAAGGAAGTGATGTGTTCCGTGTCAAATACCTGGATGTTCACCGCTTTCACATCTTCCAGGCCGTCGATGATGGCTCGCTGCAATTTCTGGACGTCTTTTTTGGCAGCGGTGGTGTTGGCGGAGGTGGAGGTCATGCGGTGTGGGCTTCAATAAAAAAAAGTGTTCGAATCAGGGTGAAATATAGAGACGATGGCGCTCAATATAACGCGCAACGGGCTCGGGAACCAGCCGGGCCAGGCCTTGCGGGGTCGCGGCGCCCAAGGCGATTTGCCGCCGGATGTCGGTGGCGCTGACGTGCATCAGGGGCAACTGGAGGGGCACAAGCGGGTGTGGCAGCCTGATTTGAGGGTCAAATCCGGCCTCAGCCCTTGCGGAATGTGCACGGTCTGCTATACAAATTATAGCTATTTGAATCAGGTCCTGCCAACGGTGCCAGCTTTTCAGTGTCGCAAACTGGTCTTTGCCAATGATCAGGTAGAGCTGGGCACCCGGATTTTCGGCCTGCAGCGCCTCCAGCGTGTCGATGGTGAAGCTCGGCCCGGCCCGCTGGAGCTCGCGCGCGTCGACCTGCACCCGCTCCAGGCCGCCAAACGCCAGCTCAGCCATGGCCAGTCGGTGCCCGGCCGCGCTGAGCGCCCTTTCCTTGTACCAGGCCTGCCCGGTGGGAACAATGTGCAGCACATCGAGCTGCAGTTGCGCGACGGCAGCGCCGGCCAATGCGACATGGGCCAGGTGCGGCGGGTCGAAAGAACCGCCGAACATGCCGATGCACGGGCCGCTGGCTGCGGTTGCACTCAAAGCCAGTCCCGCCGGATCAAAAAGTCTTTGTACAGGCACTCCTCGGCCGAACCAGCCTCCAGCGGCCGTTGATAAGACCAGCTCACCAGCGGCGGCATGGACATCAGGATGGACTCCGTGCGCCCACCAGACTGCAGGCCGAAATGGGTGCCACGGTCCCAGACCAGGTTGAACTCGACGTAGCGGCCGCGGCGATAGAGCTGGAAATCCCGCTCACGCTCGCCATAAGCCATCGCCTTGCGGCGCTCGACGACTGGCAGATAGGCCGGCAGGAAGGCGTTGGCAACTGACTGCATCATGGCCAGGCTGCCGTCCAGGCCCAGTTCCTGGAAGTCATCAAAAAACACGCCGCCTATGCCGCGCTGCTCGCCCCTGTGTTTCAGGTAAAAATAATCGTCGCACCAGGTTTTGAAGCGCGGGTACTTGTCCTCGCCGAATGGCGTCAGTGCATCCTTGCAGGTCTGGTGGAAGTGGCGCGCATCCTCTTCAAAGCCGTAATAGGGCGTCAGGTCCATGCCGCCGCCGAACCAGCAGGCTGGCTGCCCCGAAGCTGGTGTGGCAACCAGCATGCGCACATTCATATGCACCGTCGGCACATAAGGGTTGCGCGGGTGAAACACCAGCGATACGCCCAGGGCTTCAAATGGTGCGCCGGCCAGCTCCGGCCGGTGCTGCGTTGCCGAGGGCGGCAGGCGCGGACCTTGCACATGCGAGAAGCCGCAGCCCGCACGCTCAAACACCTCGCCGCCTTCCAGAATCATGGTGATGCCATTGCCCTGCAGCGTTTCGCCGGGCGCCTTCTCCCAGGGATCAACAGCAAATACGCCGCCGTCAATCGCGGCGATGCTGCCTGTGATGCGCTGCTGCAGCGCCAGCAGGTAGCTGCGGACACGGGAAGAATCGGCCATGGTCGTCATTTCACAATGATATCGGCCTGGGGGCGGCCCGAATTGATCAAGCGCACGGGGGCCGCGCGCTCCTGATGCCAGCCGCGGCAATCCTGCAGCGACAGCGCCATGCGTGGCAGGTCATGGTCTTGATCCCCCGTCAGACGCACAAAATCCAGAAACACCAGGCGCTTGCGCGAATAGTCGGGACCGGCCAATCCAACGGGGACATCGGCCGCCAGCGCCAGCCGGTAAAAGCCGCTGCGCCAACCCTTGGTGCGGCGGCGTGTACCTTCAGGCGCCAGCGCGAGCCAGAAATACTCGCCCCGTGCTTTTTTTTGTTGCATCAGCGCCGCCATCTGGCCGACCGTGCCCTGGGGTGCCGAGCGGCTGATGGGCACCCCGCCGACCCAGCGCAGCCAGGCACTAAAAAGGGGAGTCCGAAACAGGGTGTCCTTGCTCCAGAACTGCACCGAAATGCCGACGGCCCATTTCATCAGGATGCCGATCACAAAATCCCAGTTCGAGGTATGCGGATACACCACAATCACGCCCTGCCGTGTCGGCAGCCCTTCGAAATCAACGCGCCAACCAAGCAAACGCAACACCCATAGGGCCAGCCCACTCCCCTGAAACTGCACGGGGTGCGGCGGTAATAAATCCATGCCCATCAGGGCTTGATGGCCCGGAATCCAATGTCCTTGCGGTACTGCGCACCATCAAAATGGATGGTCCTGGCGGCATCGTAAGCTTGGTGCTGCGCCTCTTTCACCGAACTGGCGAGCGCTGTGACACACAACACCCGCCCGCCGGAGGTCAGCACGCTGCCCTTGACACCACCCCCTGCGGTGGCGGTACCGGCATGAAATACCACCGTGTCCTCGCTACCCGAGGTGCTGACTGGCGGCAGGCCGGTGATCACATCGCCCTTGCGCGGCTGCAGCGGGTAGCCGTGCGCGGCCATCACCACACCCAGCGCGACCCGGCGGTCCCATTCGAGTTCGACCTCGTCGAGCTTGCCCGAGGTCGCCGCAATCATCACGTCGTACAGGTCCGACTTGAGCCGCATCATGATGGGCTGGGTTTCGGGATCGCCCATGCGGCAGTTGAATTCCAGAGTCTTGACCTTGCCGTCGGGCGTGATCATGAGACCGGCATAGAGAAAACCAGTGAAGGGAATGCCGTCTTTTTCCATCCCCTTGATGGTCGGCAGGATGATCTCGCGCATGGCGCGGGCGTGCACCGTGGGTGTGACCACCGGCGCGGGCGAATAAGCGCCCATGCCCCCGGTGTTCGGGCCCTGGTCGCCATCCAGCAGACGCTTGTGGTCCTGGCTGGTCGCCATGGCTGCGACATTTTTGCCGTCGCACATGACGATGAAGCTGGCTTCCTCGCCGTGCAGAAACTCCTCGATCACCACGCGCGCACCGCCGGCGTTGTGCGTCACGCCCAGCGGATTGAAGCTGGGGTCAGGCGCCAGCATGAATTCAATCGCTTCGTGCGCTTCGTGCAGGTTCATGGCAACCACCACGCCCTTGCCGGCCGCCAGCCCGTCGGCCTTAACCACAATCGGTGCGCCTTTTTCGTCGACATAGGCGTGGGCCGCCACCGCGTCGGTGAAGGTTTCGTACTCGGCTGTCGGAATGCCATGGCGCTTCATGAAGGCCTTGGAAAAAGCCTTGGAGCTTTCTAGTTGTGCGGCAGCTTTGGTCGGGCCGAACACCCGCAGGCCATGCAGGCGGAACTCGTCGACGATGCCGGCCGCCAATGGCTGCTCGGGGCCGACCACGGTCAGGGCGATTTTTTCAGCCAGTGCCCACTCGCGCAGCGCTTTCACGTCGGTGATGGCGATGTTTTCCAGGCGCGCGTCCAGCGCGGTCCCGCCATTGCCAGGCGCGACATACACCGCCTGCACCTTGGGGGACTGCGCGAGCTTCCAGGCCAGCGCATGCTCACGGCCACCGCCGCCAACCACTAAAACTTTCATGCGAGCACTTTCATATGCATTTCCAAACAAGCGTAAGCCCCTCGGGCGGCAGCGCAGTACGCAAAGCGACAAGCGGCCGCGCCCCCTCTTGACCAGCCAGGGCCGCGGAACCGGCTTCGCCGAACCGCAGGCGCAGCGCCCCCTCGGGGGGCAGCGACGACACGAAGTGCGGAGTGTGGGGGCTCATGAAATGGCGGCATTGTGAAAAACGTCCTGGGTATCGTCCAGGTCTTCCAGTATGTCCAGCAGCCGCTGCATTTTTTCACCCTCCGCGCCGGACATCTCGATCATGTTGTCGGCGCGCATGGTGACTTCAGCCAGCTCAGGTTTCAGGCCGGCGGCCTCCAGCGCGTTCTTGACGGCCTCAAAGCCCGTGTAAGGCGTCAGCACCTCGATGGCGCCGTCCTCGTGCGTGATCACGTCGTCGGCGCCGGACTCCAGCGCCACTTCCATGATTTTGTCTTCGCTGGTGCCGGGCGCAAAAATCAGCTGGCCACAATGCTTGAACTGGAAGGCTACCGAGCCTTCAGTGCCCATGTTGCCGCCGTGCTTGGAAAAGGCGTGCCGCACCTCGGCCACGGTGCGCACCTTGTTGTCGGTCATGCAGTCCACGATGATGGCCGCGCCGCCTATGCCGTAACCTTCGTAGCGGACTTCCTCGTAATGCACACCTTCCAGACTGCCGGTGGCCTTGGCGATGCCGTACTTGACGTTTTCATTGGGCATGTTGGACGCCTTGGCCTTGTCCACCGCCAGCCGCAAGCGCGGATTGGTGCCCAAATCGCCGCCGCCCATGCGGGCCGCAACCATGATTTCGCGCATCACACGGGTCCAGATACGCTGGCGTTTCTCGTCCTGCCGCCCCTTGCGGTGCTGAATATTCGCCCATTTACTGTGACCAGCCACGGAAATCCTTTGGAATTGATTTAATCTACAAAACGTATTTTACTTTTTCACTCAGAGGACACCTCATGGCCGAGCCGTTTTTGATTGCCCGGAATGCTTTAACTACCTGTGAGCTGCTCCCGGCGCTGGCCAACCGCCACGGTCTGATCACCGGAGCCACCGGTACCGGCAAGACGGTAACGCTGCAAACGCTCGCGGAAAACTTCTCGAAAATTGGCGTGCCGGTCTTCATGGCCGACGTCAAGGGTGACCTGGCCGGCATCAGCCAGGCCGGCAGCATCGGCGAAAAAATGGCGGCCATCCTGAAAGAGCGCGGCATCGACACCCCGCAGCCCTTCGCCTGCCCAACCACGCTGTGGGACGTCTTCGGCGAACAGGGCCACCCCGTGCGCGCCACCGTATCCGACATGGGCCCGCTGCTGCTGGGTCGCATGCTCGGGCTCAACGAGACCCAGGCGGGCGTGATCAACCTGGTGTTCAAGATTGCCGACGACAACGGCATGCTGCTGCTGGACCTGAAAGACCTGCGCGCCATGCTGCAGTATGTGGGCGACAACGGCAGCCAGTTCACCACCGAGTACGGCAACATCAGCGCCGCCAGCGTGGGCGCCATCCAGCGCGGTCTGATGCAGATCGAGACCCAAGGCGGCGACAAGTTCTTCGGCGAGCCCATGCTCAACATCAGCGATTTCATGCAGACGGACAACGGCAAGGGTGTCATCAACATCCTGGCCGCCGACAAACTGATGAATTCGCCGCGCCTGTACGCCACCTTTCTGCTCTGGATGTTGTCCGAGCTGTTTGAGCAGTTGCCCGAGATCGGCGATCCAGAAAAACCCAAGCTGGTGTTTTTCTTTGACGAAGCCCACTTGTTGTTTACCGACGCGCCCAAGGCGCTGATTGAGCGGATTGAACTGGTGGTGCGGCTAGTGCGTTCCAAAGGCGTCGGCGTTTATTTCGTCACGCAGAACCCGCTGGACATTCCGGATTCGGTGCTGGCCCAGCTCGGTAACCGGGTGCAGCACGCGCTGCGCGCCTTTACCCCGCGCGATCAGAAGGCCGTCAAGGCGACGGCCCAGACCATGCGGCAAAAACCTGGGCTCGACATCGAAACCGCGATCACCGAGCTGGCCGTGGGCGAGGCGCTGGTGAGTTTTCTGGACAGCAAGGGCCGGCCCAGCATCACCGAGCGCGTGTATGTATTGCCGCCCGGAAGCCAGATCGGCCCGATCACGCCGCAGCAGCGTCAGGCCCTGATACAAAACTCGCTGGTCGCCGGCGCTTATGAAAAACACGTGGACCGCGAGTCGGCCTTCGAGATGCTGAAGGCACGCACTGTGGCGGTGCAAGCAGAGGCAGCAAAAACAGCGGAAGCGGCCGATGGAGGGCTGATGGGCAGTATCAGCGATGTGCTTTTCGGCTCGAAAGGTGCACGCGGCGGCCAGCGCGATGGACTGGTGCAGTCGGTGCTGAAGTCAGAGGCCCGCGCCCTTGGGCGGCAAGTGCTGCGCGGGGCGTTGGGCACTATCTTCGGTGGCAAGAAAAGGTAAACCGACGCATGATTCTTCCAACTTATGACGACGTAGTAGCCGCTGCCGCACGGATAGCCGGCCGCGCCCACAAGACGCCCGTGCTGCGCTCCCGCACCGCCAACACCATGCTGGGCGCCGAGGTTTTTTTCAAATGCGAGAATTTCCAGCGCATGGGCGCTTTCAAGTTTCGCGGCGGCTTCAACGCGCTCGCCCGCTTCACACCAGAGCAAAAGAAACGCGGCGCCCTGGCTTTTTCATCGGGCAACCATGCTCAGGCGATTGCGCTATCGGCACGTATTCTGGGCATGCCGGCAGTCATCTTGATGCCGCAGGACGCACCCGCCGCCAAACTCGCCGCCACGCGCGGCTACGGCGCGGAGGTCATCACCTTTGACCGCTTCAAGGAAGACCGCGAAGCCTTGAGCCGCCAGCTTGCCGAAGAACGCGGCATGACCCTGATCCCGCCCTTTGACCACGCCGACGTGATCGCCGGCCAGGGCACAGCCGCCAAGGAGCTGTTTGAAGAAGTGGGTGAGCTGGACCACTTTTTTGTCTGTCTGGGCGGCGGCGGGTTGCTCAGCGGCAGCGCGCTGTCGGCCCGCGCCCTGTCACCCAGGTGCAAGGTGTATGGCGTGGAGCCCGAAGCCGGCAACGACGGCCAGCAGTCGCTGCGCAGCGGCCAGCGCATCAAGATAGCTGTGCCGCAAACCCTGGCCGACGGCGCCCAGACCCAGCAGCTGGGCCATCTGACCTTTGAGATCATTCGCAGCAAGGTAGACGATATTTTCACCGCCACCGACGGCCAATTGGTGGACAGCATGCGCTTTTACGCCGAACGCATGAAGATGCTGGTGGAACCCACCGGCTGCCTGTCGCTGGCCGGTGCCGCCAGCAGCGGCCTGGATCTGCGCGGCGCGCGTGTCGGCGTGCTGATCAGCGGCGGCAACATCGATCTGTCGCGTTTCGCACAACTGGTGTCAGGCTGAAAGCAGCCCGCGCTTGCCAGTCCCAGAACGGCTCTGTACATTGTTGTTTTTGAGGGCCTTCCATGTCTGCAGACCCCACGATTCCCGCTCGGGAAAATCCGCCGCGCCATATCCGCCTGACCTCCCACGCCGGTGGTTACGGCGCCCTCCCCATCCGCTGGGCCGCTGCCACCGCCGCTGAACGCGGGCCGGTGGTCGGCACCACCACCAACCGCAGCCATCGCAACGTCATAGGCACCCACAGCGGCTCCTACAGCGTGTACCGTGCGCTGGCGGTGGCTTCCGGCGCCCTGTCGGCCAGCCACAAGGCCGACCTGACCAACACCTCGCCGACCGACATCATCGGCCCTTACCCGCAGTGGAGCGAGCCCGGCCGCATCGTTGCCATGGACCCCTGGGGCGCCACCATCGCAGATGTGTTTGGCACCGAACTGGCCGCCGGCTACGACATCCGCCCCACAATTGCCGTGACCCAGGCGCATGTGATCCTGCCCGAGGTGATCGAGGCACTGCAGTCGGGACGCCTCAAGGCCGACGGCAAATACCTGACGGCTGGCGGCGCGGCTATGGTCACCAAAGTCGCTGTCGAGCCGGTCTGGTTTTTGCCCGAAGTCGCCAAACGGTTCAACTGCAGCGAGACCGACCTGCGCCGCGTGTTGTTCGAAGAAACCGGCGGCATGTATCCCGAGCTGGTGACGCGCAGCGACCTCGAAGTTTTTTTGCCGCCCATCGGTGGCCTCACCGCCTATATCTTCGGCAAGCCGCGCGACCTGGCGAACCCTGAGATCGAACTGACTGCCCGCGTGCACGACGAATGCAACGGCTCGGACGTTTTCGGCTCGGACATCTGCACCTGCCGGCCCTACCTGACGCACGCGATCGAGGAATGCATTCAGGGCGCGCAGCGTGGCGGCGTCGGTCTGGTCTCCTACTTCCGCAAGGAGGGCCGGGCGCTCGGCGAAGTCACCAAGTTCCTGGTTTACAACGCGCGCAAACGCCAGGTCGGCGGCGACACGGCTGACCAGTATTTCAACCGCACCGAATGTGTGGCCGGCGTGCAGGACATGCGCTTCCAGGAGCTGATGCCCGACGTGCTGAACTGGCTGGGCATACGCAAGATCCACCGGCTCGTCTCCATGAGCAACATGAAGTACGACGCGATCACGGCCGCTGGCATCGAGGTGGTCGAGCGCGTCAACATCCCCGAGCACATGATTCCCGCCGACGCGCAGGTCGAGATGGACGCCAAGATGGCGGCCGGCTACTTCACACCCGGCGCCGTACCGACGGCCGAAGAACTGAAAAAAGCCAAAGGCCGGGGGCTGGATGCCTGAATCCACCCTCGCCAACGCTACAAATTCAATAGCTGTTGGCGCAATACAGTCAAGGGCTGCAGCCGAATTACGCTCTACAGCCACGATACGCAGCCGCGCACAGGCCCTGCTGGCGCGGGCGCGGCGTGGCGAGTCGACCTGGTTCAGTGTCAATGACGGCGCCCTCTTGACCGCCGCCGCACTGGTGGCCGAGTTCACACGAGTCCGCTATCCGGACCTGGTGATTCCGTACCACAGCCGCTGGCGGCATTTCGAGGCCGGCGGTGTGGACCGGCTGGCGCAGCTCAATACCGCGCTGGGTTCTGCCAGCCTCGCCGAACGGGCCCGCGCCCAGATCGACCTGGCGCTGGTCAGCGTGCTGCTGGACGCCGGCGCCGGGCCCGACTGGTGTTACCGCGAGGGCGCCGCCGGCGAGCACCCGGCCCAAGAGTTCAGCCGATCCGAAGGCCTGGGCGTGGCGAGTTTTCATGCTTTTATGGATGGGCTGTTCTCCAGCGACCTCGCGCGCCCGCTGCAGGCCGATGCCGCCGGACTGCAGGCCGTGACGGCAGAACGCCTCGCCGACGCGTTTCAGGTCAATGCTGACAACCCGCTGATCGGTCTGGACGGCCGCGCCGCCCTGCTGCGCCGCCTCGGCCAGGCGCTGCAGGACGACCCGGCAACTTTCGGCCAGCCCGGCCGGCCCGGCCACCTGTTCGACCGGCTCGCGCCCGCGGGCAACGACACGGTGCAGGCGCATGATGTGCTGACGCTGTTGCTGACCGGCCTGGCACCAATCTGGCCCGCGCAGAACACGCTTGACGGCGAGCCGCTGGGCGACTGCTGGCGCCACCCTGCCGCCGGCGACGAGGCCGACGGCCCCAGCCGTGGCTGGATGCCCTTCCACAAACTCTCGCAGTGGCTGACCTATTCGCTGCTCGAACCGTTTGAATGGGCCGGTGTGCAGGTCGAAGGCCTGGACGCGTTGACTGGCCTGCCCGAGTACCGCAACGGCGGCCTGTTTCTCGATGCAGGCGTGCTGCTGCTCAAGAACCCGGCGCTGTCGGAGCGGCTGCACGCACCCGGTGATGAGCTGATCGTCGAATGGCGCGCACTGACGGTGGCACTGCTGGACGAGCTGGCACCGCTGGTGCGCGAGCAGTTAGGATTGAGCGCAGAGCAGATGCCACTGGCCTGTGTGCTCGAAGGCGGCACCTGGGCCGCAGGCCGCGCGCTGGCGCAGCAATTGCATGGCGGCCAGCCGCCGCTGAACATCATCAGCGACGGCACCGTATTTTGACCATCCACCACACACCATGACCACCCCAACAAGCAAAGTCCACCTGATCGACCACCCGCTGGTGCAGCACAAGCTGACTCTGATGCGGCGCAAGGACGCCTCCACCAACACCTTCCGCACCCTGCTCAACGAGCTCAGCATGCTGATGGCCTATGAGGTCACGCGTGACATGCCGATGCAGGACATCGAGATCGAAACGCCGCTTGAAAAAACGATGTCCAAAGTCATCGACGGCAAGAAACTGGTGTTTGTCTCCATCCTGCGTGCCGGCAACGGCATCCTCGAAGGCATGCTCAGCGTGGTGCCGGGCGCGCGCGTCGGCCACGTCGGCCTGTACCGCGACCCGAAAACCCTGACCGCCGTCGAGTACTACTTCAAGATGCCGCACGACATGGAAGCACGCGACATCGTCATCGTCGACCCGATGCTGGCCACCGGCAACTCGGCGATCGCGGCCGTGGATCGGCTCAAGGAACTCAATCCCAAGTCCATCAAGTTCGTCTGCCTGCTGACCTGCCCCGAAGGCATCGCCGCGCTGCAAAAGGCCCACCCCGACGTGCCGATCTACACCGCTGCCATTGACCGCGAGCTGAACGACCACGGCTACATCCTGCCGGGCCTGGGCGATGCCGGTGACCGCATCTTTGGAACCAAATAGACCTCCAGCCCATAGCCTGAAAGCGTAAGCAGCTCTTAATTTGATAGCAATCTAGTCGCCGGTTTGCGGCATCTAACCACGAGGCTGACCCATGCTCGACCTCCTGATCACCAACGCCGCCCTGCCCGACGGACGCACCGGCATGTCCATCGCCGTGCAGAACGGCAAGATCACCGAAGTGACGGCAGACCCCCTCTCCGGTGCGCAGGCGGCCGAGATCGTGGACGCCGGCGGCTACCTGCTGAGCCCGCATTTTGTTGACCCGCACTTCCACATGGACGCGGCGCTGAGCTACGGACTGCCGCGTGTCAATGAAAGCGGCACGCTGCTGGAAGGCATCGCGCTATGGGGCGAACTGAAACCCACGCTCAAGGCCGAGGCCATCATCGAGCGCGCCCTCGCCTACTGCGACTGGGCGGTGGCAAAGGGCCTGCTGGCTATCCGCAGCCATGTGGACACCAGTGATGCCAGCCTGCTGGCGGTGGACGCGCTGATGGAAGTCAGAAAACAGGTAGCGCCCTACATGGATCTGCAACTGGTCGCCTTCCCGCAAGACGGCGTGTTGCGCAGCAAAGGCGGTGTTGAGAACCTCAAACGCGCACTGGACAAAGGCGTGGACGTGGTCGGCGGCATCCCGCATTTCGAGCGCACCATGGCCGAAGGGGCGGCCAGCGTGAAGCTGCTGTGCGAGATTGCCGCCGAGCGCGGTCTGCTCACCGACATGCACTGCGACGAGTCTGACGACCCGCTATCCCGCCACATTGAAACCCTGGCCTTTGAAACCCAGCGCCTGGGCTTGCAGGGCCGCGTCACCGGCAGCCACTGCACATCGATGCACAGCATGGACAACTACTACGTTAGCAAGCTGCTGCCACTGATCGCCGAATCCGGCGTCAGCGTGATTGCCAATCCGCTGATCAACATCACCCTACAAAGCCGCCACGACAGCTACCCCAAACGCCGCGGCATGACCCGCGTGCCCGAACTCATGGCCGCCGGCGTCAACGTCGCCTTTGGCCACGATTGCGTGATGGACCCTTGGTACAGCATGGGCAGCGGCGACATGCTTGAAGTCGCGCACATGGGTTTGCATGTGGCGCAAATGACCAACCAGAAAGGCATACGCCAGTGTTTTGATGCTGTGACAGTCAACGCCGCCAAGGTGATGCACCTTCAGGGCTATGGGCTGGAAGTCGGGTGTGATGCAAGTTTTGTGCTGCTGCAGGCGCGGGATGCTGTGGAGGCCATCCGCTTGCGGGCGAATCGGTTGAAGGTGTGGAAGAAGGGGCAGTTGCTGGCACAGACACCAGAGGTGGTGGCAAGCTTGACCGTCGCCAACCGACCCAGCCAAACCGCCTTCTTCAACGTAAGTTATTGATGTTTTCGTAATTCATGACACCACACCGTTCGGGCTGAGCCTGTCGAAGCCTGTCCTGAGCAAGGACGAAGGGCCCTTCGATCCTTCGACAAGCTCAGGACAGGCCGAACTCAGGGCGAACGGCAGTAAGTCGCCCATCATGATTTATGGAAGTATCAATAAAAACTTCCGACTTCTAAGGTGAAGCGCATGCGCCTCAGGGCACCGGCAACACGATGTCCACCCGCGCGCCGCCCATCAAGCTGCGCACGAGCTTCAGTTCCCCTTGATGGCTTGCCACCAGGTCACTGACCACTGCCAGCCCCACGCCATGCCCGGGCACGCGCTCGTCGCCCCGCACGTGCAGGCGCAGCACCGACTCGGTATCGGTGAATCCTGGTCCATCGTCCTCAATGCAGATGCACAAGCGCCCGGCATCACGCCACACCCGCACCCCCACCCGGCTGCGCGCCCACTTGGCCGCGTTGTCCAGCAGATTGCCCAGCATCTCGAACAGGTCGCCCTCATCAATACGCCAGGCTAAATCTGGCGGGCACTCGACGCTGAAGTCCAGGGCTTTTTCGGCATAAACCTTGGCGAGTGCATCGCGAATGCGCTCCACGACAGGCGCCAGCAAAAGCGGCGGCGCAAAACGCGCAGCGCCCCCCGCGATGGCGCGCCCCAGCTGGTGTTGCACGATGTCGTCCATGCGGCTTACCTGCTGGGCCACGGTGGCTGGCAGATGCGCCGGCTCGGCCAAAGCGCTGCGCAGCACGGCCAACGGCGTCTTCAGGCTGTGGGCCAGAAAACTCAATGCGTCGCGATGCCGGGTCTGGCGCACGCGCTCCTGCTGGATCAGCGTGTTCAGGTTGTCTGTCAGGCCGGAAATTTCGGCAGGGTATCGCCCCTCGATGCGCGATTGCTCGCCCTCTTCGATACGCCGTATCTCGCTGGCCACGCGCCGCAGCGGCGCCAGACCCCAGCGCAACAGCCACAGCTGGGCCAGCAGCAGCAGCACGGAAGCGGCGCCCAGCCAGAGCCACAAGGTGCGAGTGAAGGCGCCGACTTCGCGGTTGAAGGCGGCGCGGTCTTCCAGTACCGTCAGCACCAGTGGCGCCTCACGTGCAGAGGCCTTCCAGGTGACGGCATAACTGACCGACAGGAAGGACCCGCCGGCCTCGTCCAGCGTCTCGTTACGCCACTGACCAGCTTGCAGGCTGCGCCGGAACGGCAGCTGTTGGCCCAAGGCCGAGGCCGATTGCCACCGATCCCCACGCAGCACGTTGTAGATACCGGCATACAGGCCCGAACCTGGCAGCGACAGACGTGGCTCGGCAAAAGCCTGCGGCATCACCAGCGCACCGCTGGCATCAAGTTCAGCCGCTGCCAGCAGCAGGTAAATGGTGCTCTGCAACCGGCCAAAATAGGCCGCCTGAACGCTCTCGGCATTTGCGCGCTGAACCGCCAGCCCAGCACCCGTCAAAAAGGCCAGCAGCACCAGGGCGGCTCCAAGAAGCAGTCGGACACGGATGGAGATGCCGCCCTTCATTCCAGTGTGAACCGGTAACCCCGCCCACGCACCGTCTCAATCAGACCCACACCGCCGTCGGGGTTGAGCTTGCGCCGCAACCGGCCTACCAGCACCTCCAGCACATTGCTGTCACGGTCTTCACCGTGCGGGTAAAGGTAGTCTGACAGCGCCTGTCGGGTGACAACACCCGGGCGCTGGCGCACCAGGGTTTCGAGCAGACGGTACTCGTACGCCGTGAGCTCCAGCGCCGCGCCGTTGAGCCGCACCGCCTGCGCCGTCAAATCGATGCTCAGGGGACCGAGTGTCAGCACGTCAGATGCGGTCTTGAGCGAGCGCCGCAGCAAGGCCTTGAGCCGCGCTGCCAGCTCCGGGTATTCGAATGGTTTGACCAAGTAGTCGTCGGCCCCGGCTTCCAGGCCCACCACCTTGTCTTGCCAGCTGCCGCGCGCGGTAAGGATCAGAATGGGCAGAACTTTGCCCTCCTGGCGCAGACGCTGCACGATGGTCAGCCCGTTCAGCTTCGGCAGCCCCAGGTCAACAATGATCAGATCAACCGGGTACTCGCGCGCCAGAAACAGGCCCTCTTCACCGTCTTTGGCCTGATCGACCCGGTGGCCATCGGCCTCCAGCTGGCGGGCCAGCGTAAGCCGCAGCGCCGCATCGTCCTCAATGAGCAACAGGCGCATAGGCTTAAACCTAGAAACGGCAGTTGGACGCGCCCGAGTGGGCCGTCGTGGGGTGCACTGGCAAGGCGCGACAACGACGCAGGCTAATGCCTGCTAGGCGGAGCAACGCAGTCAGCGCGCGCCAGGGCGGCTCAATCGGGTGCGTAGCGCTCTCATCCAAGCCGTGAGGCGCTTCAAGACGACAAATGCCGGTGTTCATGCGCTCTGGCCCAGGGATACAAGCGGTCAAGTGCCGTTTCTAGGTTAATGCTGCCGCAAGCCGGCCCTAACGGACCTGGCCGGTCGCGACGTCCACCTGGATCACGCGGACCTCACCAGCCGCCGTGACCACCTTGACGCGCCACACCGGCTGGCTCGAGGACTCGGACTTCTCGACGGACAGCACACGGCCGCCACTGGCGCGCTGGGCCACTGCGGCCGCGTCGTCGCGGGTCAGGTTGGCCCAGGCCAGGTTGGACGCCACCAGCAAGGTGGCGCAGAGCAGTTTGGCAAATACATTCATCGCTTGTAAGCGCCATAGTACTCGCGCTCGTCGCGGTCATCCCGGTCATCGCGCCGACCCTGGTAATTGCGTCCATCCTGGTAGTTGCGTCCATCCTGGTACTCGCGCTCCGCCGGCGCAAATGAAACGCGTATCGGCAAGGTGCGGCCCGGGTTCTCGCGAGTTACCGTTTTGTAGACCTGGCCACGGTACTCGTACTCAACCTGATAGCCAGTAAGGCGGGACTGAACGTCATTCACAGTGCGGCAGTTCTGCACCTGGCGCTGCTGCGGCTGGGAGGCTTGCTGGTAACCCCCACCACCCCAGTTGTTCTGGTTGGCAAAGTGCTCGCCAGCCAGCGCGCCGACCACGGCACCAACGGCGGTAGCAGCTTGGCGGCCGCGGCCCCCGCCGACCTGGTTGCCCAGCACCGCGCCGGCCACACCGCCGATCGCCAGTGCGCCGTAATTGCGCGAAGACACCGCCGGTTGCTGCTCCGTCACCCACTGGTTGGTGCACTCATTGCGCGGAACAGAGACGTTTTCGTACTGTGGGGCGACGTTGCGCACGCGAGCCGTGTCGTTAAAGGTTTGGGCCTGGGCGCCCGCTGCCAGCAGCGTGGTCAGGCAAAGAATGGCAGAACGTTTCATGGAGAGCTCCTTGGTTGATGTGAGACAGAGCTTATGAAGGAAGGGGTGAACGAAAGCTGAACGAAATCGATAAAAAGGTTCGCCCCGATCCGTACCCCACGCTCCGCGGGCATGACCCGCGTGCCCGAGTTGATGGCCGCAGGCGTCAACATCGCCTTCACTCACAACTGCGTGTGGACCCTTGGTGCGTTTGCCAAGTCCGATTCAGACTCTACAGAAGTCAGCTACGGCAGATTCAAACGGGCGACTCAAATGGGTTGAGCAGCTGAACGCCAAAAGTAGAAAAATCTGCGACGTTGCGCGTGACCACCGTCAACTGATGTCGAACTGCGGTCGCTGCGATCATTGCGTCCTCATACAAGGTGTCAGAGCGGCGGTGCATGAGCTTTGCCCAGATGCGGAAGGCCTCTGCGTCCATGGGCAATACGTTGTACGACGCCGCCATCAGATCGGCCCATTGCTCGATCTCAAGCGCCTTGGCCTCGTTCTGATCCCGCGTGATCTCAATCCCGGCCTGGATTTCGCCCAGACTCACCGCTGAAACGTGCAAATCAATGTCAGCAACCGACTCGATCCAGGCGATCACCGCCCCATGTGGCCGGGGTCGGCGCAACTCAGAGATGACATTGGTGTCCAAAAGGTACATGGCGCTTTGGTTCAATGCTTTACTTGAAAGCTTCAGTGCGTCGCCGGCGAGCAGCACCGCGCTTTGGCACCAAGAACTCCGTACGCGCGGCTTCAGACAGCAACAGCTCTTTGAGCGAGGGCTTGGCCGCAGACTGCAGCCGCTTCCACTCCGCAGCCGGAACAAGCACCGCCGCCTCAGCCCCTCGCCGCGTCACCATCTGCGGCCCGGTTGTCAGGCACGCATCGAGAAATTCACTAAAACGCGCCTTCGCGTCTTGCACGGGCCAGACTTTCATACAACACTCCTTTTGACCGGTCATCTGACTAGTTTATCAGGTAAAGTAAAGGTGAGTGATTTACCAAGGCTGTTTGAAATCGTTGACTATCACTGAGCGCCTTGCTCATGACTTTTGAAAGGCACTACTTATGATCAAGAACGGAATGCGCCCCATCCACCCCGGAGAAATCCTCCGGGAAGAATACCTGGTGCCCCTGAACATGACCGCCAACGCGCTGTCCAAAAAGCTTGGGGTAACAGCCTCACGCATCAATGAGATCGTGAAAGAAGAACGAGGCATAACGCCTGAGACGGCTTTGCGCTTGGAGCGTTGCTTTGGCGGTGACGCCCAGTCATGGATGAACCTGCAGACGATGTATGACCTCAAGATTGCCGAGAAAGCAAAAGCCAAAGCCATCATGAAAGAAGTGGAAGTGATGCCCAATGCCGAAGGATTTTCACTCGGCGCTTGATTGCAGCCCGCCCTATTAACATTACCCTCAAGGCAGTCCTGACACCTAACCCACACGCACGCGGCATGACCCGCGTACCCGAACTGATGGCCGCCGGCGTGAACGTCGCCTTCGGCCACGACTGCGTGATGGACCCCTGGTACGGCATGGGTAGCGGCGACATGCTCGAAGTGGCACATATGGGCCTGCACGTGGCGCAGATGACCAGCCAGAAAGGCATTCGTGACTGTTTTGACGCGGTGACGGTGAATGCCGCGAAGGTCATGCACCTCGACAACTACGGCATCGCGCCGGGGTGTGACGCGAGTTTTGTGCTGCTGCAGGCGCGGGATGCGGTGGAGGCGATTCGGTTGCGGGCGAATCGGTTGAAAGTTTGGAGGAAGGGTACGCTTGTGGCGGAGACTACGGAGGTGGTGGCTAAGCTACGGATGGCGAGGCGGCCGTCTACGACTGACTACTTTATTAAACTCAAGTGAACCTTCGCTCGCATAGTCAAACATCAATATGGAGTTACTGTTTTTCTTATTCTTCTATTCGGTCGCTACCGGCTACATCTGGCTCGTTGCACTTGTCCCTATTTTTGTATTCAGTCTCTTCGTCGAGAAAGGGGAAGCAAGAGGAATTCTCGGTATCCTTGCATTGGGCTGCGTTCTCACGTCGATACTGACGCAGATTGCTCGTTGGCATTCCGGCAACACGCTGCGCGAAGAACACGCACAACGATCCGCCACATTCGAACAGTTCTGCGCAGACTCACCGGCATTGCCGCTTGTTCATCAGGTGATACCTGTAGAGATTCCGGCAGTGCTTGTTTATGCGAACTCAGTGGAGCAAAACAAAGGAACGTCAAGAATTCATGATGCTCACAGCGTCGCGGCGCTAATGCGTGGCGATTTTCTCCTGTGCAAAACGAGATCCAACCTCAAGATACGCGACGTTGCGATGGCATCCAGCACGCCTTCGCTGGACCTGTGCATCACTACGAACCCCGCACCATTGGTGTTCGGCCACCATGTTGAGTATCAACTGGTGCTCAGCACCATGAGCGAGCAGATTTATCCAGCTACCGGGGGATCATTCGGGCCGACTCATTTCACCAAGGCTTCGCTTCAACTGCGCAAAGGATCGACCATCCTGGGAGAGGACGTCGTTCACTTCTCCGACCAGCAGGCCCTTGGACTGAGAGAACGATGCCCTTACCCAGAGCAGCGCCTTTCACAACTACTAACCAACGTCTTTCAGCTTGTCGAAATCAGCGAACCGCCATCGAATAAATGAAAGGGGCGAGCTGTGCAATCGCTCTTGAGTTTGACGTGCCGACAGCACAAAGAGACTGCACCCCTGTACCAACTTGCTGACAATGAAATTAACCCCCAGATCGTCCGCAGTTAAAAAGGCTCCCATATTTGAAGGAGTCAACAGGTACATGGGATCAAATACAACGCGCTTCATATGAACCCCACCCACCTCCACCAAATCGCCGTAGAAGCCATGCGCTCCCGCGGCCTGCTGCCGGTCTTTTCTCCGCAAGCATTGCACGAAGCCGAAGCCGCACGCCACGCCGACCCCGAGCGCAGCGGAGACATCCGCGACCTGCGGCACCTGACCTGGTTCTCGATTGACAACGACGACACGCGCGACCTGGACCAACTGAGCGTGGCCGAGCCGCTGGCTGCGGGTGCCGCGCGCCTGCTGGTGGCGGTGGCCGATGTCGATTGGCTGGTGCGGCCTGGCGGTGCGGTGGATAAGCATGCGGCCGCCAACACGACCTCGGTGTACACAGCGGCGGGCATTTTCCCCATGCTGCCGGAGGTGCTGTCCACCGACCTCACTTCGCTGCACGAAGGCCAGGAGCGGCTGGCCGTGGTTGTGGACATGCTGGTAGCCGCTGACGGCACAGTGTCCGAGTCAAGCATCTACCGCGCGCTGGTGTTGAACCACGCCAAGCTGACTTATGACGCTGTTTCAGCTTGGCTGGACGGCAACGGGCCAGCACCATCACAAATGGCCAGCGTGCCGGGGCTGGAAGCGCAGGTGCGCCTGCACGATGTGCTGGCCAGTAAGCTGAGGCAGTGGCGTCAGTCGCGCGGTGCGCTCAATGTCAACACCATCGCTGCCCGGCCGGTATTCAAAGACGGCCAGTTGGTGGACTTGCGTCCCGACGAGAAAAACCGCGCCAAGGATTTGATTGCCGACCTGATGATTGCGACCAATGGCGCAACAGCGCGTTTTCTGGTGGATCAGGGCTTTCCGTCCATACGCCGGTTCCTGCAGGCACCGCGCCGCTGGGATCGCATTGTGGCCTTGGCCTTAAACCACGGCGTGCAGTTGCCAGCCTTGCCTGACGCACTGGCGCTTGACCATTTTTTGAGCGCGCGACGTTTGGCCGACCCGACTGGCTTTGCTGACCTGTCGCTGGCGGTGGTGAAGCTGCTGGGCTCGGGCGAGTACGCTGCTGCGCCGGCTCTACCCCCCGGCGCAGCAAAAGCGGGCGCAAATGGACTCGGCCACTTCGGCCTGGCCATCAACGACTATGCCCATTCGACCGCACCGAATCGCCGCTTTCCCGATCTGGTGACGCAGCGCCTGCTAAAGGCGGCGCTGGCCAGTGAGGCGCCGCCCTATTCCGCCGACCAGCTGACTGCGATCGCCCAGCATTGCACGCTGCAGGAAGACAACGCCAGCAAGGTCGAGCGCCAGGTGCTCAAGGCCGCCGCGGCTTATCTGCTGGACGGGCGTTTGGGCGATGTGTTCGACGCCATCGTCACCGGCGCCGCAGCCAAGGGGACGTTTGTGCGCATCAGCAGCCCCTTGCTGGAGGGCCGGATGGTGCGGGGGTTTGAGGGGCTGGACGTGGGCGACACCCTGCAGGTGCGTCTGGTGGCGGTGGATGCCGAGAAAAGTTTTATCGACTTCGAACGGGCTTGAGCAGGGAATGTAACGCCCTGTGAAAGCCTCTTGCAGCGGGGATTAACAGCGCTATCTGGAGTCATGGCTGTTGGTTGAATTGTCATTGCGGGCTTGACCCGCAATCCATGCCTGCGCGTCATGGATGCCGGATCAGGTCCGGCATGACGACAGACGAGCAGTTTTGCGTCCCGAATCGAATCGGCCCTTCCCCGCCCTCTACGAAAGAGCTTTCATGTTCAAACGCCTGACCCTGCTTTGGGTATTGCTGCGCGGCGACGCCCGGCAACTGTGGTTCGCCTTGCGTCACCCGCAAGCGCCAAGCTGGCTCAAGTGGGGCACGGCGGCGATTGCGCTTTACCTGTTCTCGCCCATCGACTTCATCCCCGATATGCTGCCCTTCTTTGGAATCGCCGATGACCTGATCCTGGTGCCGCTGGCGATTCGCTGGCTGCTCAAGCGCCTGCCTCCGGAAATCGCCGCAAGCACGGCAAAACGCGACGCCAGCTAGGCGCTGCCGGGACAGCCGATCAAGATGCCCGCTCGGCCAGAAGCACTGACCATCGCTCTGCCCTCTGGCGGCAACACCTCCGGCCTGCTCCAGGCGCCGGCCAGGGCCGAGGCGTGTTTTGTCTTCGCCCATGGCGCCGGCGCGGGCATGGACCACGCCTTCATGGCAGCGATGGCGCAAGGGCTGGCAGAGCGCGGCATCGCGACCTTGCGCTTCAACTTTCCGTTCATGGAGCAAGGCTCAAAGCGCCCGGACTCGCCGGCCGTGGCGCATGCGGCGATACGGGCTGCGGTGGCTGAAGCGTCGCGGCGCTTGCCTGATGTGCCACTGTTCGCCGGCGGCAAATCGTTCGGCGGGCGCATGACAACGCAGGCGCAGGCGGTCGAGCCGCTGCCGGGCGTTCGCGGCATCGTGCTGGTGGGCTTTCCGCTGCATGCAGTCGGCAAACCTTCCACCGAGCGAGTTGCCCACCTGGCCGGCATCAAGGTACCCCTGCTTTTCCTGCAGGGCACGCGCGATGCGCTGGCAGACCTGGCCCTGATCACGCAGACCACGGCAGGCCTTGGAAAACGCGCAACCCTGCATGTGATCGAAGGTGCCGACCACGCCTTTCACGTGCTGGTGCGCTCGGGCCGCAATGACGAACAGGCACGCGAGGAACTGCTGGACACCCTGGCCGGCTGGATGAAGAAACGCTAACTTGCGCGCAGCCGCTCACGCACACGCACCGGAGCGTGTTATTCGCTCGCAAGACGTCGCTGCGCAGCGGCAAACAGCTGGCCGCGAATCAGTTGCAAAGCCTGCCCGCGCCGAGCCGTGTTGAACGACGCAGTTGACGTGGCAGCAATGACGAGGTCCAGCGGCGGATACACCCAGATGAACTGACCACCAAAGCCGGCGGCCATGAAAGCGTGGCGGGGCGCCCCGGACGGCACCACCCACCACATGTAGCCGTAAGGCAGGGACACAGGCAGGCCGCCGGCATTTTGCAGCCGGCTCGCTGCCATGACATAGGCCTGCGGAACGATCTGCTTGCCGCCCCACATGCCGTTCTGCAGAAACAGCTGGCCGAGTTTGGCCATGTCTAGCGTGCGCAGACCTAGCCCACGGCTGTAGGAGGGCTCTGCAAACATCAAGGGTGTCACCAGTTGCTGGCGTGCGTATTCCGCCAAAGGCATGCCGGTGGCTCGTTCGAGCACGGCCGACAGCACGGGAACCAGGGCGTTGTCATACGCAAATGAGGCACCTGGCGCGCTGCTCAGTGGCCGCGCCCAGGCGTCCTGCGGCTTGCCTGCGGCAGCAGTGCCGGTGGGGTCAGTCACCTCGAAACCTGCGCTCATGGTGAGCAGGTGGCGGACTGTGATGGACGCCGCGCGCGGGTCACTGTTCAACGCCGCCCATTCCGGCATCAGCGCCAGCACGGGCTGGTCCAGGCTGCCAATGCGTCCCTGACCCACGGCGACGCCCACCAGTGCCGACAGCGCACTTTTAGCGACGGAATGCACATCGCGCAGCGCGGCCGGGGCACCATCCCGGTAGAACTCGAACACTGTTCGCCCACGCAACACCACCACCACGCTCTCGACGTCGCCCAGATGCTCGGTGATGGTCGCAGCCACCCCTTTGAACGCAGCGGCATCGAGCACCTGCTCGGCAGGCGACGACCCGCGCCACTCGACGCCAGACTGCGCCTGGGTCAGCGACGCGATGCCAAGCAACAGGCTGAAAAAGCAAGCGCAAAAAAGGCGCATCGGATGCCCCAGAGAGTAAGACGCGCGAAGTGTAGCTGTTGAACTGCACAATGAGGCGGGCTACCATGGCGGTTTTACAGAACAAGAAGGAATACCACGTGGCACACCTCTCCCCAATCCCCCTCGCCGAGGTCAAGGAAGACGACATCCGCGAGCGTTTCGAGCATTACAAAAAAACCCGTGGCTTCACGCCGAACAGCATCATGACCATGGTACGGCGGCCTAACATCGTGCGCGCCTTCATGGCGCTGAACCAGGCCGTGCTGTATGAAGGCACCGTGCCGGAAGAAACCAAGATGCTGGTCAGCCTGGCCAGCAGTTATGCGGCCGGTTGCCTGTATTGCCAGTCGCACATGACCAACCTGTCCAGCATCTACAAGGCGTCGGACGCCAAGATCGCCGCGTTGTGGGACTTTGAAAACAGCGCGCTGTTCAGCCCGGCAGAACGCGCCGCGATCAATCTGGCCCTCAAGGCAGGCGCAGTGCCCAACGAGGCGTCGCACACCGACTTTGACGAACTCAAGAAACATTACAACGACGAGCAGATCGTCGAGATCGTCGCTTCGATTGCGCTTTTTGGTTACCTGAACCGCTGGAACGACACCATGGCCACGGCGCTGGAGCCGCTGGCGGTGGAGGTGGCCGAGCGGGCGATCGGCGGCGTGGGCTGGGAAGTCGGCAAACACCGCTGACCAATTGCCGATACACGCCGCTGAATGACCCTTCTTCAGATCGCCCTCTTCCTGCTCTGCGTGGCGCTCGCCACCTGCGCGCAAAGCCTGACCGGTTTTGCATTTGCGCTGATCCTGCTGGGCCTGGCCGGACTGCTGGAGCTGGCGCCGCTGGCCGATCTGGCCAACGTGGCGACGGTGCTGGGGCTGGCCAATGCGCTGGTGGCCTTGCGTGGCCCAGGCCGGACGCTGGATGTCCCAGCCTTTCGCGACATCACGCTGGGCGGCGTGGTTGGCATTTTTCTCGGGGTGGTATTGCTGAGCTGGCTCAGTAGCAGCGTGACGCTGGTGCTGCATGTGATGCTGGGCCTGACGGTGATCGCCTGCGCCCTTGTGGTGCTGATGGAGACCGCAGCGCTGCGCGAGCGGTCATCGGCACCCATGTTCAGGCTGTGGGGAGCGGTTTCGGGTCTGCTGACTGGCCTGTTTGCCACCGGTGGGCCGCCGCTGGTGTATCACTTTTACCGCCAGCCGATGGCGCTGAAAACCGTGCGCGACACGCTGGTGGCCACGCTGGCCGCCAGTTCGCTGTTGCGGCTGCTGATGGTGCTGCCGACCGGCCAGTTCAGCGGCAACGCGCTCAAGCTAAGCCTGCTGGCGGCGCCGCTGGTATTCGGGCTCAGCTGGTGGCTGGAGCGGCACCCGCCGGGCTGGTCGCGGGCGGCCGTGCTCAGGCTGGTATGCGCCCTGCTGCTGCTCACCGGCGCCGGGCTGATTGTTCCGGCTGTGCTGCAGATCCTCAAACCCTGAGCGTCAAGGAAGTACACGATGAACTACTGGCTGATGAAATCCGAGCCCGAAGAATGTTCGGTTGATGATGTGCTGGCTGCGCCCGACGCCACCGTGCCTTGGGTCGGAGTGCGCAACTACCAGGCGCGCAACTTCATGCGTGACGGCATGCAGGTGGGTGATGGGGTGTTATTCTACCACTCCAGCTGCGCCGAGCCGGGCATCGTCGCTATTGCACGTGTGGCGTCCGGCGCCTACCCGGACCCGACGCAGTTCGACCCGACCTCACCCTACTACGACGCCAAGTCGAAGCGCGAAGAGCCGCGCTGGCTGCTGGTGGACGTACAGGTCCTGAAAAAGATTTCGAACATCACCCTGCCCACACTGCGCGAGCGGCCCGAACTGGCCGACATGCTGGTGCTCAAGAAGGGCAACCGCCTGTCCATCACCCCGGTTGAGGCGCCGCACTGGAAGGCCATTGTTAAAGCCAAATAGTGCTTCAGCCCATAAACAGCGAGCGTTAGCAGCTATTGATTAGATAGCGGATCAGAGGCACTGACGCTGCACGGAGATGCTGCGCTTCACCACACAAACCGCCCGAACCTGACCCGTAGCAAGCGCGGCTTCCTACAGTTTGTATGCGCGTTTTCGGCAAAGCTTAGTCCACAACTGCTGAAAGTTTTTTAATGGTCATGTTTCTCCTTTCTTCTCGCCCCTCGCTTGTCTCCCGCCTGCTGGCCATCAGCCTGTGCTGCACCGCGCTCGGTCTGGCCGGCGGTGCAGCACTGGCACAAACAGCCAAGGCCGGCGCCAAAACATCGGCCACCGCCGGTTTCGACATGGACGCCTTCAACAATGCCAGCGACAGCCCGCTGCTCAAGAGCGGCAGCAAGGGCCCGGCCGTGGCACGTGCACAAATCCTGATGGATCGCGCCTGGTTTTCCTGCGGCGAAATCGACGGCCGTTATGCCGCCAACATGCAGCGCATGGTCAAGGCTTTCCAGACCGCGCGTGGCTTAAAAGTCACCGGCACGGTCACCGCCGAGACCTGGAAATCGCTGCGTGAAGACAGCGCGCCGTTGCTCGCCACTTATACGGTGACCGAAAAAGACACGGCCGGCCCGTTCGAGAAAACACCGGCCGACATGGCCGAACGCGCGAAAATGAAAGCGTTGGTGTTCGAGTCGGCGGACGAAGCGCTGGCCGAAAAATTCCACACCAGCATCGCCTACCTCAAGCAGCTCAACGGCGGTCGCAAGGTCGATGCCGGCAAGGACATCGTGGTGCCCAACGTGGGCAGCGCCACAGCGCCCGTCAAGGCGGCCTCGATTGAGATCGACAAGTCCCAGCGCGTCTTGTATGTGCTGGATGCCGAGAAGCGACCGGTCGCGGCATTCCCGATCAGCATAGGCAACGAGAAAAACGATCCCCTGCCGGTGGGCATGATGGCGATCAAGAACGAAGTCAAAAACCCCGGCTTCACCTACAACCCCAAACTCCTCAAGAACGCACCGAAAGATGCGCAAAAGGTTGACGTGGCACCAGGCCCCAACAACCCGGTCGGCAGCATCTGGCTGGGCCTGACCAAGCCGCACTGGGGCATTCACGGCACCTCGAATCCGTCGAACGTCGGCCACTCCGAAACCAATGGCTGCATTCACCTGACCAACTGGGATGCCGAACGGCTGTCCACCCTGGTCAAGGCTGGGTTCAAGGTTGACGTCAAGCTGTGACCCCAACCTGCCGCCCGCGCCGCTGGCGCAAGGCCTTGATGATGGGCGCGGCGCTGGCCGTGCTCGCGGGTGTGGTGATCGGTACCTGGTTCCGGCCTGCCGCCACCACACAAGCGCCGCCGGCGGCAACCATTCCGGCCGCCGTGGCAGTTGCGCCCACCGGTGTCGCCGCGCCTGCGGCGGTGCTTGAGACCCCGCCCGGTGCGGCAGTCGCCGAACCCGCTCCCAACACCGATGCCACCCCCGCGGTGCTCGCCGGGCCGGCAGATGCCTCCGAGCTGTCCCGCCTGCGCGCGCGCGGCCTGGACATTCCGGTCAAAGGCTTCAGCGCTCCCCAGCTCAGCGACAACTACACCCAGGGGCGCGCCGGCGGTGCGCTGCATGAGGCGCTGGACATCATGGCGCCACGCGGCACGCCGGTGCTGGCAGTCGAGGATGGACCGATCGCCAAGCTGTTTTTGAGCAAGCCCGGCGGCATCACGCTGTACCAGTTCGACCCCAGCGGCGAGTTCGCCTATTACTATGCCCACCTCGACGGCTACGCCGACGGCATCGCCGAAGGCGGCAAGGTGCGCAAGGGCCAGGTCATCGGCTACGTCGGCAGCACCGGGAACGGATCACCGGACGCACCGCACTTGCATTTCGCGATTTACAAACTCGGCCCCGAGAAACAATGGTGGCGCGGCACGCCGATCAACCCCTTCCTGGTCTGGCGCGACGCCAAACCGTGAACTGGGTCGCTGGTTTGTGTTTTTAAGCCAAATCAGCCGCCAGCCCAGACCCGACAAACGCAAGCAGCTATTGATTCAATAGCAAGGCAGCAACGCTTGAGGTGCTGGCCTTATGCCGGGACGAACGACGAGTGGTGATCAACGATCAACCAGTCGCTGCCGATCTTGCAATAAGTGAAGCTGAAACGTGCGGGAAGTGCGCGCTGTTGCCCTTCTGTACGCGTGTGCAGGGTGTAGCTGCCGGTGTTGATGGCCGCGCCTGCATACACCCTGACCCGCTGCGCACCCAGGCGGATGCTGGGCGGCGGTACAGCTGCGCAGTGGCCTTCAAAATACGCGCGCAAGCCTTGCGGCGTGGTGATCAACGAGGGCGCGGTGATTCCCCACAACACGGCCTCAGGGTGATACAGCGCGCAGACGCTGGCCACCTCGCCCGCATTAAAGGCCTGAATCCAGCCTTGTGTGGCCGCCGCTACGTCGTGCAGGTCTTCAAGATCAGGGCTGGGCATGCGTGTCTTTCTGTTCGGGCCAAGGTCCGGCGCTTCAGTCCGAAACCTTGCTCTCCAGCAGCTTGACCATGGCCCACAGCGCCCGGTTGGCCGGCGTCGCAATCCCCAGCGCCTCGCCGCGCCTGACGATCAGGCCGTTGAGATGGTCAATCTCCGTGACTTTGCCGCGCGCCAGGTCTTGCGCGGTCGATGAAAACTGGCTGGGCATGCTGCCGGCAAGCTGGTCTACCGCAGCATGGACATCACCTGCCAGGTGCACACCTTCGGCATGCGCCACGGCCAGGCATTCGGAGACCACGTCGCGCATCAGGTCCCGCACGCCCTCACCCGCCACCGTTTTGCCATAGGGCAACTGGCTGATGGCCGAGACGGCGTTGTAGGCGCAATTGAGGATGAGCTTGGCCCAGAGCGCACCAGTCAAGTTGGGCGAAACTTCCGTGGGCACGCCTGCGGCAACAAAGGCCTGTGCCACGGCGTCACTGTTTCTGGACGGCTCCATCACCAAGTCGCCCCGGCCATGGTGCCTGACGTGGCCGGGACCGGCCATCTCGGTGGCCACGTAAACCACGGCGGCGGCCACCGCATGCTGCGGCAGCACGCCGCGCAGCCGCCCGGTGTTGTCCACGCCGTTTTGCAGGCACAACACCAGCGCATCGGGATGCAGGTGGGGGCGAATCAAGGCGCCAGCGGCCTCGGTATCCAGCGACTTGACACAGAACAGCACCAGCTGCGCGCCCTGCACCGCACTGGCCTGGCTGCTGGCTGCCAGGGGCACGTGTTCATCAAATTGCGTGGTCTGCATGCGCAGTCCGCTGATGTCCATAGCCGCCACATGCTGCGGCCGCGCAATCAGCGTCACCCGGTGGCCATGACGCGCCAGCATGCCGCCGAAATAACATCCAACGGCGCCAGCGCCCATGACGGCCACGGTGAAAGGTGAAAAACTCATGCCTCCATTGTAGAAACGCCGGGAGCGGGAGTCGCCAGCCGCCGGTGCTGCGCAAAAAACGTCCACATCATCAGAGTGGCGTCGGGGCCTTCCGGCGCGCTGAACTCCACACTGCCATCACCGCCGCTCCATGCATGACCCAGGTGGTCAATCTCGCAGGCCACCAGTTGTGGCTTGCGGCCGGCATACCAGGAGGCACTTTCATAGGCGTGGCGCGGGTGGCGGCCGGTGCTTCGCGCCGGGTATCGCCTAACCACGGGCTCCTCCCGCGTAATGAAGCCGGCATTGAGGATGGCGAACTGCTCGGTCAGTTGCGTCATGTTGATGCGCCGAACCACGCTGTCGCGCGCGCCGTGAAGCAGGATGGCCGGCATGCCGGGAAAGGCCTGCTCCGCGCGGCCGAAAGCCTGCACGCTCTCGCGGTGCACTGCGCCCGAGCCATGCTGCATCGCGCGGTAAGCGCTCATCGGCGAATCTGTGGTGCCAAACACCGGCGCAGAATGCAGGCCCACGGCAGCCACCATGGCGGGGTAATGCAGCGCCAGGATGTTGGCCAGCCCGGCGCCCGCCGACAGACCTGCGACATAGGTCCGGGAGCGGTCCAGACCATGTCTGGCCTGCACTTGCGCCACCATGTCGGCAATCAGGCGCACGTCACCCAGGCCCTCCTGGGTCGAGCGCTTGTACCAATGCCAGCAGCGGTGTGCATCGGCTGCGGCCGACTGCTGCGGGTATAACACCGCAAAACCCTTGCGTTCGGCCAGCGCGTTCATGCGGGTGGACAGCGCAAAGTCAGTGGCGGTTTGCTGGCAGCCATGCAACATGACTACCAGCGGCAGCGGCGCAGTGGCTGCCACCGACGGCAGGTAGAGCCAGTACAACATGCGCCGCGCTGAAGCCACCTGCCCAACGGCCGGCACCGAGAACCAGGACTTTTGCCAGTGTCCCGGCAGGCCGGTGAGTGGACGCGCAGGCGAGGCCGCGCTTTTGCGCACGACGGCAGCAGGCCGGGCTTTCGCCACCTTCGAAGGTTTGGCTTTTCGCGCGGCCGGCGCACGCGGCGGCTTCGGCACCAGGCTTTGCAGCAACCGGCGACCTTGCGCCTGCTGGGCCCGGCTCATGCGGCGCACACTTTTGAGCCAGAGGCTGGTCATGCTTTTGGGCATAAGACCTTGGCGTGGCCGAATTGACCTGAATTGGTAAGCATGCGTCCATTTTGCTGCATTGCAGCAAAATCGTCCACGCTTGCCGCCCCGCTTTGTGTGGTCCGGCGCGCCGCGTATCTGTCAGTACGCTGACGCCCATCAAGCCTTGGCAACGAGCCGCTTGTTACGATGGGAAAACCCGCGACACCTGCGGCATTGTTTTTGAACGCTTTTTCGCCATCTGTCCTTTGCCATGCCCAGCTTTCTGACCGCCGCTCTTTATAAATTTGTCACATTGACCGACTTCGCCGCGCTGCAGGCGCCGCTGCAGGCGTTTTGCGAGGCCAACGATGTGCGCGGCACGCTGCTGCTGGCTGAAGAAGGCATCAACGGCACGATTGCCGGACCTGAAGACGGCGTACGCGCCGTGCTGGCGCATCTGCGCAGCGACCCGCGTCTGGCCGAGCTGGCGCACAAGGAGTCGTGGTCGCACAAGTTGCCGTTTTACCGCATGAAGGTGCGGCTCAAGCGCGAGATCGTCACCCTCGGCGTGCCCGGCATCAACCCGAACCAGATGGCCGGCCAGTACATGAAGCCACAGGACTGGAATGCGCTGATCAGCGAAGCCGGTGTGGTGGTGGTAGACACGCGCAACAACTATGAAGTCGGCATCGGTACTTTTGAAGGCGCGGTCGATCCGCACACCCAAAGTTTTTCGGAACTGCCGGCCTGGGTGGCGGCGCAGTCAGCGCCCGGCGGCCTCTTGGCAGAAAAAGACGGCAAGAAACCGAAAGTCGCGATGTTCTGCACCGGCGGTATCCGCTGCGAAAAATCCACCGCCTTCATGCGCACCCAGGGCTTTGACGAGGTCTACCACCTCGAAGGCGGCATCCTCAAGTATCTGGAAACCGTGCCCGAGACCGACAGCCTCTGGCAAGGCGAATGTTTTGTCTTCGACGAGCGTGTCTCCGTCGTGCACGGTCTGGCCACCGGCCACTACGACTTGTGCCGCGCCTGCCGCGACCCGATCAGCGCAGCCGACAAGGCATCAACGCTGTACGTGCCGGGCGTCAGTTGCCCCGGCTGCCATGACAAGAAAACCGATGAACAAAAACGCGGCTTCATCGAACGCCAGCGCCAGGTCGACTATGCGAACCGCCGGCGTCAGCCGCACATTGGTGCGAAGCTGACTTCATCGAGCGCTGGCAGCAACGATGGGGAAGATCAAGCCTGATGGGCGCTCTGCCCGTTCTGTATTCGTTTCGCCGCTGTCCCTATGCGATGCGTGCGCGGCTGGCGCTCAGCGCCGGCGGCCAGGCGCACGAGCTGCGCGAGGTCGTTCTCAGAAACAAGCCTGCCGAGATGCTTGCCGTGTCGCCCAAGGGCACGGTGCCGGTGCTGGTGCTGCCCGGCGGCGAAGTGATTGACGAGAGCCTGAACATCATGCGCTGGGCGCTGATGCGCAACGATCCAGCGCAATGGCTGTCGCCGTCAGGCGCTTCACCCGAAGCGATGGACACGCTGATCGCCGCCAGCGACGGCGAGTTCAAACAGCATCTGGACCGCTACAAATACCCGAACCGCTACGCTGGCGAATCCAGCGGTGACGCGGCTGGCTTTGCGCTGAAGCACCGCAGCGAAGCGGCGCTCTGGCTGGTGCAGCTCAATGCGCGCCTCGGCGACGGCTGGCTCCTCGGCGCGAAGGCCTGCCTGGCCGACATGGCCATCCTGCCTTTCATCCGGCAGTTTGCGCACACCGACGCCGACTGGTTCGCCGCGCAGCCCTGGCCGCGCCTGCGAGCTTGGCTGACGGGTTTCGAGGCAAGCGATTGGTATGGAGGCGTGATGCAGAAACATGCACCGTGGCAACCACCTGCGGGCGGACTGTCATTGCGGACTTGACCCGCAATCCATGCCGCGCTCCCAGTAAACTCTGCGCCGCCAGCGCGCGCCCATGGATCCCGGATCAAGTCCGGGATGACAACCGTAATGACTGCTGCAACGCGTTTTCCGGTTGTCATGGAGTTTTCTGCATAAAATCGACCGTCAGCCCACGCCGCACCTGCGTGAGTAGCTATCAAAAAAATAGCAAATGACGCCCCGCCGGGCCTCTGTTGATCTTCACGGTCACACTTCGGGCGCCACCATCTCCGCATACTCGTAAAGTGCCGACAGCACGGCTTCGCCGCGCTCGTCCGCCGTCTCCGACAACACATCGAGCTCAGCCAGAAACGCATCCACATTGCGCGCCCCACCCTCGCCTTCGAGCAGGCGCGCCGCGCGGTGTACTTCCCAGCGTTCGGCATGGTCCGGTGACAGCGTGGCCTCGAAGTTGCGCGCGCGGTAGCGAAACACCAGTTCTTCCAGCCGCTCGTCGTCGAAGCCGGTGCGGCTGTGCGCGAGTTCGGCCGGCGGCAAGGCGCGCAGCTTGTTGAGCCGGCGCCTGTCGTCGTTGTTGATGAAACCGCCGTACAGGTCTTCGTCCACATCGGGCACACCCCCTTTGGGCCGTGCAAACACCTCGGGCCAGACCGCGCTCATGTCGGGCAGTCCAGCGGCCTTTTCAGCGTGGCGCAGCGCAGCTTCGATGTCCACGCCCCACTTCGCCGCCATCGCATCGCTGAGCGTCGCCAGCTTGCGCACCACCATCGGCGACTTGTTCAGGTGCACCGACTTGATCGGCAGACGTGTCACGCCTTCGGGCAGGTCGGCGCTTTTGCTGAACAGGCGCTGGCGCAAGGTGGTCACATCGAGCAGCGGCAGCTCGGCAGGGTCATGGGCCAGGTCCCACGCCAGCAGTTCGTTCTTGTTCGACGGATGCATGGCCAGCGGCCACATGACGGCCAGACAACCTTTCTCGGGTGCGAACATGCCCGTCACATGCAAAAACGGCTGGGCCGTCTGCGGGCTGGTGGGCAGGCCCAGCTCGGCCACCACGCGGTCTTTCTTGTGCAGCGACAGGCAGAAGTCGAACAGCCTGGGTTGGGCCGTGCGTATCAGCCGCGCCAGTGCAACCGTTGCGCGCACGTCGGACAGTGCGTCGTGCGCCGATTCGTGGATCAGGCCATTGGCGCGCGCCAGGTCTTCGAGCTTGAAGCTGGGGCGCAAGGCCCCTGGCTCATCGGGACGTCGCTCGTCCGGCTTCGTTGGCCATTGCATGCCTTCGGGCCGCAAGGCATAAGCCATGCGCACCACGTCGAGCAGGTCCCAGCGGCCGCAGTCGTTTTGCCACTCGCGCGCATAGGGGTCGATCAGGTTGCGCCAGAACAGGTGGCGCGTGACTTCGTCGTCGAAACGGATGGTGTTGTAGCCCACGCCTATGGTGCCCGGCTGCGCCAGCACGGCTTCGATGCGCGCGGCAAATTCATGCTCGGGCAGGCCGCGCTCCAGACAGAGCTGCGGCGTGATGCCAGTGATCAGGCACGAGGCCGGGTCCGGCAGGTAGTCGCGCGCTGGCTGGCAATAAATCATCAGCGGCTCGCCGATCTCATTGAGCTCCGCGTCGGTGCGAATACCGGCAAACTGGGCCGGCCGGTCGCGCCGGGTGTTAAGGCCGAAGGTTTCGTAGTCGTGCCAGAGAAAGGTGTGTGTCGCCATCGTTCCTCGTTTATCAACCAGATTTATGCATCAAAAAGGCGTCTAGCCCATACCATTCGGGCACAAGCAGCTATGATTTCAGGAGCAAATGAAAAAGGCCAGTAGCGCCATGCTACCGGCCTTTTGATCCTGCGCCAGCAGATTAGCTGGTTTCGGCCTGCTCCGCCTCGGGCTTGGCCTTGCCTTCTTTCTTGGGCAGCGGCTGGATGTCGAGTTCGACTTCGCCGGTCTCGACGCCCTTCTCGTCGGTCGTGACTTTCATGTCCACCGTCAGGCGACCGCCGTCGATCAGGCGTCCGAACAGCAGCTCGTCGGCGAGCGCGCGGCGAATCGTGTCCTGAATCAGGCGCTGCATCGGACGTGCACCCATCAGCGGATCAAAACCCTTCTTGCCAAGGTACTTGCGCAGCGTGTCGGTGAAGGTAACATCGACCTTCTTCTCGGCCAGTTGCGTTTCCAGCTGGAGCAGGAACTTGTCGACCACACGCAGGATCACGGTTTCATCCAGCGCCTTGAAGCTCACAGTCGCGTCCAGGCGGTTGCGGAACTCGGGCGTGAACAGGCGCTTGATGTCGGCCATCTCGTCGCCCGCCTCACGCGGGTTCGTGAAACCGATGGTCGCCTTGTTCATGGTCTCGGCGCCCGCATTGGTCGTCATGACAATGATCACGTTGCGGAAGTCGGCCTTGCGTCCGTTGTTGTCCGTCAGGGTGCCGTGGTCCATGACCTGCAGCAACACGTTGAAGATGTCCGGGTGCGCCTTTTCGATCTCGTCGAGCAAGAGCACGCAATGCGGCTTCTTGGTGACAGCCTCGGTCAGCAGCCCGCCCTGGTCGAAACCGACATAGCCTGGAGGCGCACCGATCAGCCGGCTCACCGCATGGCGCTCCATGTATTCGGACATGTCAAAGCGGATCAGCTCAATGCCCATGATGTAGGCCAGTTGCTTGGCCGCTTCGGTCTTGCCAACGCCGGTGGGGCCGGAGAACAGGAAGGAGCCGATCGGCTTGTCGTCCTTGCCCAAGCCGGAGCGTGCCATCTTGACGGCGGATGCCAGCACGTCGAGCGCCTTGTCCTGGCCGAACACCACGCTTTTCAGATCGCGCTCAAGTGTCTTGAGCTTGCCGCGGTCGTCGTTGGACACATTGGCGGGCGGAATGCGCGCGATCTTGGCGACGATCTCCTCGACCTCGGTCTTGGTGATGATTTTTTTGCGCTTGTTCGCGGGCAGGATACGCTGGGCCGCGCCGGCCTCGTCAATCACGTCGATCGCCTTGTCGGGCAGATGACGGTCGTTGATATATTTGGCGCTGAGCTCGGCCGCAGCCTGCAGGGCGGCCACGGCATATTTGACACTGTGGTGTTCTTCAAAACGCGATTTCAGGCCCTTGAGGATGTCCACCGTCTCCTGCACGGTGGGCTCGACCACATCGACCTTCTGGAAGCGGCGTGACAGGGCCGCATCCTTCTCGAAGATGCCGCGATACTCGGTAAACGTCGTCGCGCCAATGCACTTGAGCTGACCCGAGCTCAGCGCAGGCTTGAGCAGGTTGGATGCGTCCAGCGTGCCGCCCGAGGCCGCACCGGCCCCGATCAGGGTGTGGATCTCGTCGATGAACAAAATGCCGTTGGGCTTGTCTTTCAGCGCCTTGAGCACGCCCTTGAGGCGTTGCTCGAAGTCACCGCGGTACTTGGTGCCTGCCAGCAGTGCGCCCATGTCGAGCGAGTAGACCTGCGCTTCGCCCAGAATCTCAGGCACGTCTTTTTGCGTGATGCGCCAGGCCAGGCCCTCGGCAATGGCCGTCTTGCCCACGCCGGCTTCGCCGACGAGCAACGGATTGTTCTTGCGGCGGCGGCACAGGATCTGGATCACGCGCTCGACTTCGTAATGACGGCCGATCAACGGGTCGATCTTGCCCTCTTTGGCGAGCTGGTTCAGGTTCTGCGTGTACTGCTCAAGTGGCGAAGCTTTTTCGTTCTTCTCACCACCCTCTTCGTTCTCGGCGGCGGTCTCGCCGGCCTTGGTCGGCTCGGGCGGATCACTTTTCTTGATGCCGTGCGCGATAAAATTCACCACATCCAGGCGCGTGACGCCCTGCTGATGCAGGTAGTACACGGCGTGCGAGTCCTTCTCGCCGAAGATGGCCACAAGTACGTTGGCACCAGTGACTTCCTTCTTGCCGTTGCCGGTGGACTGCACATGCATGATGGCGCGCTGGATCACACGCTGAAAGCCGAGCGTGGGTTGCGTGTCCACGTCATCGTTGCCGGCGACCTGCGGCGTGTTGTCCTTGATGAAGTTGGCCAGCGACTTGCGCAGGTCATCAATGTTCGCGGAGCACGCGCGCAGCACCTCGGCGGCGCTCGGGTTGTCGAGCAAAGCGAGCAACAGATGTTCCACGGTGATGAACTCGTGGCGCTGTTGACGGGCCTCGACAAAGGCCATGTGCAAGCTGACTTCTAGTTCCTGGGCAATCATTGCGTTTCCTTTCGGCTTGCTGCTGGGGTATCTGGGACAGGTATCGGGGTGCGGCTGATATCAAAAATATGGGCTGATTCGGCGATTATTCAATGGGCTCGCAAACACACTGCAGCGGATGGCCATTTTTCCGCGCGGCTTCGGTCACCTGGTCGACCTTGGTGGACGCCACATCCTTGGAAAACACACCGCACACGCCTTTGCCATCAAGGTGGATCTTCAGCATGATCTGCGTGGCGGTTTCCCGGTCCTTGTTGAAAAACTCCTGGATCACCTCGACCACAAACTCCATCGGGGTGTAGTCGTCGTTGAGTAGCACGACCTGGAACATCTGCGGCGGCTTGGTCTTCTGCGGACGCCGCTCCAGCACTACAGATTCCCCTCCATTGGCGCCATCAGGCTTGATGGCCGGGGCCTTGGGCGGTGCGGGAGGCTTGGGGGGGTGGGTTGCCATGGAATTCATTCTAGCGAGCGAAATTGCCCGGTGCAGCGCATAGGTCAATTGGTGGCAGGAACGCGACATTCAAGGCTGGGCGATTGACTTTTGTTGGACCCATAAAAAACCGCTTCGGCCTGCGCCAGGAGCGGTTTTGCTGTAGGGCCGAAGTCTTTACATGTGGTCGATCATCACCTGGCCGAAACCGGAACAGCTGACCTGGGTCGCGCCATCCATCAGGCGGGCGAAGTCGTAGGTAACCTTTTTCGACGCGATGGATTTTTCCATCGCGCTGATGATCAGGTCAGCCGCCTCGGTCCAGCCCATGTGCCGCAGCATCATTTCAGCCGACAGGATTTCAGAACCGGGATTCACATAATCCTTGCCAGCGTACTTCGGCGCCGTCCCGTGGGTGGCTTCAAACATGGCGATGGTGTCGCTGAGGTTGGCGCCGGGGGCAATGCCAATGCCGCCGACCTGTGCGGCCAGCGCGTCCGACACGTAGTCGCCGTTGAGGTTCAAGGTCGCAATGACCGAATATTCGGCCGGACGCAGCAGGATTTGCTGCAGGAAGGCGTCGGCAATGCTGTCCTTGACGACGATGTCCTTGCCGGTTTTGGTGTTCTTGAACTTCATCCAGGGACCGCCATCGACTTCCACCGCACCGAACTCCTTTTTCGCCAGGGCATAGGCCCAGTCGCGGAAAGCGCCTTCTGTGAATTTCATGATGTTGCCCTTGTGCACGATGGTCACGCTGGGCTTGTCATTGTCGATGGCGTATTGGAGCGCCTTGCGCACGAGGCGCTCAGTGCCTTCGCTGGACACCGGCTTGATGCCGATGCCGGAGGTGTTGGGAAAGCGGATCTTCTTGACGCCCATCTCGTCCTGCAGGAACTTGATGAGTTTTTTGGCCTTGTCAGACCCGGCTTCAAACTCGATGCCGGCATAGATGTCCTCCGAGTTCTCGCGGAAGATCACCATGTTGGTCTTGTGCGGCTCTTTCACCGGCGAGGGCACGCCGGCAAAGTATTGAATCGGGCGCAGGCAAACGTAGAGGTCCAGCTCCTGGCGCAGCGCCACGTTGAGCGAGCGGATGCCGCCGCCGACAGGCGTGGTCAGCGGGCCCTTGATGGACACCACATAGTCCTTGACCGCCGCCAGGGTTTCTTCCGGCAACCAGACGTCGGGGCCGTAGACCTTGGTCGACTTCTCGCCGGCATACACCTCCATCCAGTGGATCTTTTTCTTGCCGCCATACGCTTTGGCAACCGCCGCATCCACCACCTTGAGCATGACCGGCGTAATGTCGGCGCCCGTGCCGTCGCCTTCAATGAATGCAATGACCGGCTCGTCCGGAACATTCAGCGAGTTGTCAGCATTGACGGTGATTTTTTGACCTTGGGCAGGCACCTTGATGTGCTCGTACATGTACGACAGTCTCCGTTGTGTGCTGGCTCAGCAATGAAATTTGCGCTCCAGCTTAGGTGATAACCCGCAAATTCTAGCCGCAAACGATGGATGGACAGGTTTCCGGAACCGGCGTGTCAACCGTTTGCAAACGGGCCTCGTTACAGTCGGGTCCACGAGCTTTTTTCGGGGGACCTGGTTCAAAAACTTTTTAGGAAAATTCCAAATGAACAAGATTCTTGCTGCCCTGATCGCCAGCCTTTTCGCCGTTGGTGTGTTTGCTCAGACTCCTGCCCAACCAGCTCAGCCGGCCAAGCCAGCGATGCCGGCAATGCCAGCTACGCCTGCAACGCCGGCAACGCCTGCTACCCCCGCCACCCCTGCTATGCCAGCGGCCAAAGTTGAAACCAAAGCGGACAAAGCTGCTGCTGCCAAAGCCGCCAAAGCTGAAAAAGCCGCCGCTGCCAAGAAAGCCAAGGAAGACAAAGCTGCTGCCGCCAAAGCCGCCAAAGCTGAAAAAGCCGCCGCCGCCAAGAAAGCCAAGGAAGACAAAGCTGCTGCTGCCAAGAAGTAATTCTTTAGCCGCAACCCCGGAATGCCCGCGTTGCGGGCATTTTTCATGGCGCTCGTTTATGCTGGGCGCCCGACCAACCGCAGGTGATTTCATGCCTCACACTTCTTCCGTTGCAGCTCGCCTTCGCACCATGGTCTCTGCCGTTTTGCTGGCAGCAAGCGCGCTCACAGCTGCAGCTCAGGACGCGCCACAGATGAACCTGCAGCGCAGCACGCTGTCCGCCGGCATGCACCAGATCGACGCGCAACTGGCAGTGACCCCCGCGCAGCGACAGACCGGCCTGATGTTCCGCAAGGAGATGCCGCAGGGTGAAGGTATGTTGTTCATCTTCGAGGAACCCGTCCAGCAATGCTTCTGGATGAAAAACACCTTGCTGCCGCTGACCGCCGCTTTTGTGGCCGACGATGGAACCATCGTGAATCTGGCCGACATGAAACCGCAGACGACGGACTCGCACTGCTCGAAAAAGCCGGTACGTTATGTACTGGAAATGAATGTGGGCTGGTTTGCCAAAAAAGGCATCAAGGCCGGGAGCCGCTTGCGCGGGCAGGTATTCCAGGCGAGCAAATAAGCTGACACGAAACCAGGGAGCGACCAGCCAAAAGCAATAAAGGCGATCCGCACTGCTGCGGATCGCCTTTGAAGCGCTTTTGAAGCACCTGCCGGCAGGTCGCCTCAGGTGGTGCGCTGGTTTTAAGCGGTGAAAGCCGCCAGTGTCGCGTTCAAGGTCTTGCTCGGACGCATCACGATGTCCAGCTTGGCCAGGTCGGGCTGGTAGTAACCGCCAATGTCCACCGCCTTGCCCTGCACGGCCTGGAGTTCGGCGACGATGGCTTGCTCGTTCGTCGTCAATTGCTTGGCCAGCGGCGCGAACCGCGCAGCCAGGGCGGTGTCCTCGGTCTGTGCGGCCAGTTCCTGAGCCCAGTACATGGCCAGGTAAAACTGGCTGCCACGGTTGTCCAATTGACCGGTCTTCGGCGACGGATTTTTGTTGTTGTCGAGAAGCTTGCCGGTGGCGCCATCCAGCGTTTGGGCCAGAATCTTCGCCTGGGTATTGCCGGTCTTGATGCCGAGGTCTTCCAGCGACACAGCCAGCGCCAGGAATTCGCCCAGTGAGTCCCAGCGCAGGTGGTTCTCCTCAACCAGTTGCTGAACGTGCTTGGGGGCGGAGCCACCGGCACCGGTTTCATACATGCCGCCGCCGGCCATCAGGGGCACGATGGACAACATCTTGGCGCTGGTCCCCAGCTCCATGATGGGGAACAGGTCGGTCAGGTAGTCACGCAAGATGTTTCCGGTGGCGCTGATGGTGTCGAGCCCGCGCACAACGCGCTCCAGCGTGTAACGCATGGCACGCACCTGGCTCATGATCTGTATGTCCAGACCAGCCGTGTCGTGTTCGTGCAGGTACATCTTGACCTTGGTGATCATCTGCGCTTCATGCGGGCGGTAGGCATCCAGCCAGAACACCACCGGCATACCGGAGTTGCGCGCGCGGGTCACAGCCAGCTTGACCCAGTCCCGAATCGCGGCGTCCTTGACCTGGCACATGCGCCAGATGTCGCCAGCTTCTACATTCTGGCTCAGCAGCACCTCGCCGGTGGACAGGTCAGTGATGTTCGCCACGCCGTCTTCTGCGATCTCGAAGGTTTTGTCGTGCGAACCGTATTCCTCGGCCTGCTGGGCCATCAGGCCCACATTGGGCACCGTGCCCATGGTCTTGGGATCGAACGCGCCGTGCCATTTGCAGAAGTTGATGATCTCCTGATAGATGCGGGCAAAGGTCGATTCAGGCATCACGGCCTTGACGTCCTTCAGACGGCCGTCGGCACCCCACATCTTGCCGCCGTTGCGGATGGCTGCGGGCATGGAGGCGTCCACGATGATGTCGTTGGGCGAATGAAAGTTGGTGATGCCCTTGGCCGAGTCCACCATGGCCAGTTCAGGCCGGCCTTCGTGGCAGGCGTGCAGGTCGCGCTTGATCTCGTCCTGCTTGCTTTGGGGCAAGGTGCCGATCTTGTTGTACAGATCGACCATGCCGTTGTTGACGTTGACGCCCAGTTCCTCGAACAGCTTGGCGTGCTTCTCGAACGCTTCCTTGTAGAAAATCTTCACGCAATGGCCGAACACGATGGGGTGCGATACCTTCATCATGGTCGCCTTCACGTGCAGCGAGAACATCACACCGGTGTTGTGCGCGTCCTCGATCTCCTTCTCGTAAAACTCCACCAGTGCCTTTTTACTCATGAACATCGAGTCGATAATCTCGCGGTCCAGCAGCGCGACCTTGGGCTTGAGGACGATGGTCTTGCCGCTCTTGGCGATCAGCTCCATCTTGACTTCACGGGCGCGGTCCAGCGTGATCGACTTTTCGCCGTGGTAGAAGTCGCCGGCGTGCATGTGTGACACGTGCGAGCGCGAGGCCTGGCTCCAGTCGGCCATGCTATGCGGGTTCTTTCGCGCGTACTCCTTGACGGCTTTGGGCGCGCGGCGATCCGAATTGCCTTCCCGCAGGACAGGGTTCACGGCGCTGCCGGTGCACTTGTTGTAGCGCGTGCGTATGTCTTTTTCCTCATCAGTCTTGGGGGCTTCAGGGTAATCGGGGATCTTGTAACCCTTGCCCTGCAGTTCCTTGATCGCGTCCTTGAGCTGGGCTACCGATGCGCTGATGTTAGGCAACTTGATGATGTTGGCTTGCGGCTTGAGTGTCAGTTTTCCCAGTTCCGTCAGAGTGTCGGCAACCCGTTGTTCCTCGCTCAGGCATTCCGGAAATTGCCCCAGAATCCGGCCAGCCACCGAAATATCGGCGGTTTCGACCTTGATGCCCGCAGGTGCTGTAAATGTGCGGACGATGGGCAGGAAAGCGCTCGTCGCCAGCAAGGGGGCTTCGTCGGTCAGCGTGTAAATGATGGTGGGTTGCTCGGTACTCATCGCTTATCTCCAGAACTGTTATGGGAACGTCACCGGCTGGGTCTCAGACCGGCTGACATGATCGGATGGTGCCTGATTCCTTGAGGGAATGGGACCTGCCCTGTCACGCATTTTATGCAACGCAATGCCACGATACGAAATTACCTCGCTTGCGATGAACTTTATTTTTTATTCGGGCAAAAAAAAACCCGAATAAAATTTCGGGCTTTTTTTGAGGCGGCGGCGCAGCGGAAGCGCCGGGCAGACTCAGGCGAAGTTGGCCGCCGCGAAGTCCCAATTCACCAGCTTGTCGAGAAAAGTCTCAACAAACTTCGGACGCATGTTGCGGTAGTCGATGTAGTAGGCGTGTTCCCAGACGTCCACGGTCATCAGCGCCTTGTCGGCAGTGGTCAGCGGTGTGCCAGCCGGGCCGGTGTTGACAATGTCCACGCTGCCGTCAGCCTTTTTCACCAGCCAGGTCCAGCCTGAACCGAAGTTGCCCACGGCCGACTTGATAAAGGCTTCCTTGAACGCGGCATAGGAGCCGAACTTGGCGTTGATGGCCGCAGCCAGCGCGCCAGAGGGTTCGCCACCGCCGGCAGGCTTCATGCAGCTCCAGAAAAAAGTGTGGTTCCAGATCTGGGCGGCATTGTTGTACACGCCGCCGCTGGATTTTTTGACGATCTCTTCGAGCGTCATGGCTTCGAATTCCGTGCCTTTTTGCAGGTTGTTGAGGTTTACCACATAGGCGTTGTGGTGCTTGCCGTGGTGGTACTCAAAGGCTTCCTGGCTGTAATCCGGCGCCAGGGCGTCGTTCGCGTAAGGCAGCGGGGGCAGTTTATGTTCCATTGTTTTTTCCTTGTGGGTGTTGTGATGATGTTTCGATGATAAGGGTGGCGGTCCGAACCATTGTAAAAAACTAAATCAGCCGCGCTGCCGAAACGGTCAAATCGACCTCGCCGTCAGCAAGGGTAGCGCGCAGGGCCTGGCCGGGCGCGGTGTCGGCGGCATGGGTCACCGCCTGGCCCTGCATGTCGGTGAGCCAGGCATAACCGCGTTGCAGCACCAGCGTCGGGTTCAGCGGCGCCAGCCGCAGTTGCGCGCGTTCCAGCCGGTGATGCTGGTGTTGAAGGGCTCGTTCAAGGACCTGGGGAAACGCCAGCCCCAAGACCTGCAAGGCATTTTTTTCGCGCTGGACGCCGGTATGCAGCGCGTGGCGCAGGCCTTGCGCGTGGCCCGCCAGGCGCGCATGCTGGCGCGTGACCAGGTGCGAGGGCCGGCTCAGACGTGCTGCCGCCCGGTCCAGCCGCTGGTTGCTGTCCTGAAGTTGCCGCTCGACACCGAAATGCAGCCGATCCTGCAGATCGTCCAGTTCCCCCAACCAGACCTTTTGCGGCTGGGCACACAGCTCGGCGGCGGCCGTGGGGGTCGGCGCGCGAAGGTCGGCACAAAAATCGGCAATCGTGAAGTCGGTCTCATGGCCGACACCGCAAACCACCGGCATAGGCGCGGCGACGATCAGGCGTGCCAGTTGTTCGTCGTTGAAGGCCAAGAGGTCTTCCATGGCGCCGCCGCCGCGCACCAGCAGCAGCACATCGACTTCGGCCCGTTCATAGGCCTTGCGCAAGGCCTGGCGCAAGGTTTCGGGCGCCTGCGCGCCCTGCACACTGGCCGGGTAAATCACGACAGGGACATGCGGCGCGCGGCGTTGCAGTGCTGTCACCACGTCGTGCAGGGCCGCCGCGCCCAGAGAAGTCACCACGCCGATGGCTTTGGGCAGCAGGGGCAGCTCCCGCTTGCGACCGGCATTGAACAAACCTTCGGCTTCGAGCTTGTTCTTGAGCTGCACAAATCGCTCGAACAGATTGCCTTCTCCGGCCTGCTGCATGGACTCAACCACCAGTTGCAGCTCGCCGCGCGGCTCATAAACACCGAGCCGCCCGCGCACTTCGACCAACTGCCCGTCGCGTGGCAAAAACTCCAGCAAGCCGGCAGCGCGCCGGAACATGGCGCAGCGTATCTGGCCTTTCTTGTCCTTCAGCGAAAAATAGCAATGACCACTGGCCGCACGCGAAAACCCGCTGAGCTCGCCTTGCACGGCAACCGGGTTGAAACGCGCTTCCAGGCTGTCGGCAATGGCGCGCAGCAGCGAACCGACGGGCCAGACACGCACACCAGCACGTCCCCCAACAGGTCTTTCAGCGTCGGAGAAAAACTCAGACACCGGCAAACCCCCTGATTCCATGCGGGTAATACTCCACAGAGGCCCACCGGCAGAAGACAAAACCCGTGGTTTGCTGGGGAGATTCAAATAACTTGGTGTAAGCCATTGATTTTGAACAACTTTATTCTGCTCATTTTTTCATCGTTCTGTCACATGCACCATTTGGCGCGGCCTTGCGGCGTATCGCCGGCCACTTGCTCACAAAGTTATCCACAACTTCTGTGGGTTAGGTCCTACGAGTCGGCGGCAGATCCCCAGCCAACAGAAGCACAACGTCGGGCCGGGCACGTCGAGCGGGGTGGGCCATAATCCACAGCAATTATCAGCTTGGAGATTTGCCCTTGTTTTCGATCATACAAGCCGCAGGCTGGCCGATCTGGCCCCTGATCGCCTGCTCGATTTTGGCGCTGGCGCTGGTTATCGAGCGTTTTAGCAGCCTGAAAACCGCCAGGATCGCACCGCCCAAGTTGCTGGAGGAAGCCATCACCGTGTCACGCGGCGGCGTACCCGCCACCGACGTGGTGGCGCACCTGGAACAAAACTCCCTGCTTGGCGAGGTACTCGCCAGCGGTTTCCGGGCTCTCAACACCAACCCGCGCATCAGCGAAGAGGACTTGCGCTCGACGCTGGAAGGTGCCGGCCGGCGCGCCGCCCACACGCTGGAGCGTTACCTGGCGGCACTCGCCACAATTGCCTCGGCAGCGCCGCTGCTGGGCCTGCTGGGCACCGTGATCGGCATGATCGAGATTTTTGGCTCGCAGGCCGGCGGCGGCGGCGTGGCCAACGCCAGCAGCGGCAACCCGGCGCAACTGGCGCAAGGCATTTCGATTGCGCTGTACAACACGGCCTTTGGACTGATCGTCGCTATTCCTGCGCTGATCTTCTGGCGCTATTTCCGGGCCCGTGTGGATGGCTACCTGCTGACCATGGAAATTGCCTCCGAGCGTTTTGTGCGGCATCTCAACACCCTGCGCAAATAATGGCCCCCACGCTTGTCGCTTCGCGTACATCGCTGCCCCCCGAGGGGGCGCATTTTTTCTTGGGGCGGCCAGGCGATAAAACCCCGTTCCCCACGGGGAGGCCGTCATGAACTTCCGCAGAAGCTCCCGGGATGAGCCGGAGATCAACCTGATTCCCTTCATCGACGTGCTGCTGGTCGTGCTGATTTTCCTGATGCTGTCGACCACCTACAGCAAGTTCACCGAGCTGCAGATCAAGCTGCCGGTGGCCGACGCCGACCAGCAGCGCGATTACCTTAAGGAAGTGATCGTCGCCGTCAGCAGTGACGGCCGTTACATGGTCAGCAAGCTGCCGGTGGATGGCCGCAGCATCGAGGCATTGAGCGCTGCCCTGACCGCGGCGGCAAAAGCAGGCAAAGACAGCGTGATCATCATCAGCGCCGATGCCAGCGCCAGCCACCAGTCGGTGATCACGGTGATGGAAGCGGCCCGGCGCAGTGGTCTGACCCAGATCACCTTTGCAACCCAGAGCGCGGCCCAGGCCGGCGCGAAATAAACGTGGAAACGCTGCTGCAGCGGACCTGGCTGCGGCGCGGTCCCGCGGCCCGCCTGCTGTGGCCGGTGGCGCTGCTGTTCGGCGTGCTGGTGCGCCTGCGCCGCGCCCTGTACCAGGCAAACCTTTTGCACTCCGACAAAATGCCTGTTCCCGTCGTGGTGGTCGGCAATGTGGTGGCCGGCGGCGCTGGCAAGACGCCCACGGTGATCGCGTTGGTACAGCATTTGCAGGCGGCCGGCCTGCGTGCCGGCGTGGTCTCGCGCGGCTATGGGCGCAGCAGCGATGACTGCCTGGAGGTGTTGCCGGAGACCTCGCCGCAACACTCGGGCGATGAACCCGCGCTGATCCGGCGCGCCACGCAGGCCCCGGTGTTCGTGGCTGCGCGCCGCGTTGATGCCGCTCGCGCCCTGCTGGCCGCCCATCCGTCCACACAGGTGATCGTCTGCGACGACGGCTTGCAACATTACGCGCTGCAGCGCGACATCGAGATTGCCGTCTTTGACGAACGCGGCGCCGGCAACGGCTGGCTGCTGCCGGCTGGCCCGCTGCGCGAACCCTGGCCGGAACGCCTGCAGCGGGGTGTTGGCCCGGACGGGCACGGCATCGACCTGGTGCTGCACACCGGCGCCGTGCCTGCCTTCGGCGGCTTCCGCTCCACCCGGCGGCTGGCCGACCATGCACTGCGCGCCGACGGCAGCCGTGTAGCCTTGGACAGCCTGGCCGGAACCGCACTGATTGCGCTGGCCGGCATTGCCAGACCCCAGGCCTTTTTTGGCATGCTCCAGGCCCAAGGCTTGAACTTGGCGGAGACGCGGTCGCTTCCCGATCACTATGATTTTGATAGCTATCCACGACCGTCCGACATGGGCTACACGCTTATTTGTACCGAAAAAGACGGCGTCAAGCTGTTTTCCCGGCAAACCGACGCCTTGGCTGTGCCGCTGGTGTTTGAACCTGAGCCGGCTTTTTTTGCAGCCTTCGACGCCTTGCTGGCGCACCGGCTTTCTCCATTACCATCGTCCCATGGACACCAAACTGCTTGAACTGCTGGTCTGCCCTGTGACCAAGGGCCCGCTTGATTACAACCGTGAAAAACAGGAACTCGTCTCGCGCAGTGCGCGCCTGGCTTACCCGATACGCGACGGCCTGCCGGTGATGCTGGAAAACCAGGCCCGCGTGCTGACTGACGAGGAACTCGGGCTTTGATCGTCGCGGTATGAGTTTTACCGTCCTCATCCCCGCCCGCCTTGCCTCCACCCGACTGCCCGACAAGCCACTGGCCGACATCGCCGGCATTCCGATGGTTGTGCGCGTAGCGCAGCGTGCCCTCCTGAGCGCGGCCGCCCGTGTCGTGGTGGCCACGGACAGCCCGCGCATTGCCGAAGCCTGCGCGGCCTTCCAGGTGCCCGCGGTTTTGACCCGCGCCGACCACCCCAGCGGCAGCGACCGCCTGGCCGAAGCCTGCGATCTGCTGCAACTCGGCGATGACGAGGTTGTCGTCAATGTGCAGGGTGACGAACCGCTGATTGATCCCGACCTGATTGATGCGGTGGCTGGCCTGCTCGCCGACCGGCCCGACTGCGCCATGAGTACGGCCGCACACGCGATCAACACGCTGGCGGACCTGCACAACCCGAATGTGGTCAAGGTAGTGCTCGACGCACGCAACACCGCGCTCTACTTCAGCCGCTCGCCGATTCCCGCCGCCCGCGATGCCAACGGCCAGACTTGGTGGGACGCAGGCGGCGCGCTACCGCCACCGCTGCGCCATGTCGGCATTTACGCCTACCGCACTGGCTTCCTGCGCCAGTTTCCGAAACTGCCGCAAGCGCCGCTGGAGCAGCTTGAGGCGCTGGAACAGTTGCGCGCGCTTTGGCACGGCCACCGCATCGCGGTGCACATCAGCGCCCAAATGCCCGGCCCCGGCGTGGACACGCCCGAGGATCTGGAGCGCGTGCGTCGGCTGTTTATGTAAGCCTGTGGCACGGCACGCATGCTATCCTTGAGAACAAGAAAAACGTGACGCCGGCGCCCTTCACAGGGCCTGCGCTCACAGACAGATTCATAAAAATCCGAGGACATCCATGAGACTGATTTTGTTGGGCGCACCGGGCGCGGGCAAAGGGACACAGGCGACCTTCATCTGCCAGAAATACGGCATCCCCCAGATTTCCACCGGCGACATGTTGCGCGCAGCGGTCAAGGCCGGCACACCGCTGGGCATCGAGGCCAAAAAAGTGATGGACGCGGGCGGTCTGGTCAGCGACGACCTGATCATCAACCTGGTCAAGGACCGGATCGCCCAGGCCGATTGCGCCAAGGGGTTTCTTTTCGACGGATTTCCGCGTACGCTTCCGCAGGCCGACGCGATGAAGGCCGCCGGCGTCAAGCTCGACTACGTACTGGAAATCGACGTTCCTTTCGATGCCATCATCGAACGCATGAGCGGACGCCGCTCGCACCCGGTATCCGGCCGCACCTACCACGTGAAGTTCAACCCGCCAAAAACCGATGGCAAGGACGACCTCACCGGCGAACCGCTGATCCAGCGCGACGACGACAAGGAAGAAACCGTGCGCAAGCGTCTTGAGGTTTACAGCGCGCAAACGCGCCCGCTGGTGGACTACTACTCAAACTGGGCCCAGGTTGAGCCCGCCGCTGCGCCGCAGTACCGCGCCATCAGCGGCATGGGCGGCGTTGATGAAATCACCGCCCGCGCGTTCAAGGCGCTGTCCACCTGAGCGTTCACTTCTGCAAAAAAAAGGCCGTCAACTGACGGCCTTTTTTAATGCTAGCTGCTGCCGCGCCTTCAGGCCGGACTGGAGCGCAACCCGTAGACCTTGCCGTCGGCAAACAGGTATTCAACGCGCAGGATGGCTTCACCCTTCTCGCCGGTAAAGGTAAAACCCAAAAGCGCAACCTGCGCGCCAGCCTTGATCTCGGCCACATTCCAGGCCTGCATGCGTGTCAACGGCGCCAGCTCGATCTCCCAGCGTTTGTCCTTACGCATGGGCACCACGGCTTTGGCCAGCAGAGCCTTGCCGTCCACCGGCGCGCTCTGCGCGGGCAGGACCCGCTGCGCCAGATCTGCGGGCAGTTTGAGATTGGGCGAGACCTCGAGCTCGAGTTCGGCATGCGGATTGCGCCACATCGACTTGATCACCCTGCCTTCGAGATAAATTGGTCGGTCCTGGTCAAAACTGCTCCAGCCGTGGTGAGCTTGGGCCCAGGAGGCGGTGCCCGCCACGGGTAGGGCCAGGGAGACTTTCAGCAGATCACGTCGCTTCATCTTTATCTCCTTCGTCGGTTCAATTTACACATACGCAATCCATCGGCCACAGGCAACCACCGCCAGCCAGATCAGCGTGGACACCGCCATCTGTGCCCGCGCCAAGCCATCGAGTTTGTCCAGCGAGCCGCGACCATGAAACCAGGCTGCATTACAACCCGCCGCCAATAACAGCAGCATCTTCAGGGTGAAAGCCCGGTTGGCCAGCAACTCGGCCGGCTGCGAGGCAAACATCAGAAGGCCGGACGCGGCCACCACCGAAAAGCCGGCCAGGGCGATGCCCAGGCTCAGCCGCGACAAGGCCTTCACCGGCAAGTCGGCGCCGAGACCGAACACCCGCAGCTCCAGCAGCACCAGATTGCCCAGCAGCAGCGCGATGCCGATGATGTGCACCACCTCCAGCGCCGGATAGGCCCAGACATGGGAACGCAGCGACTCGAACATCTCAGGCGGGGACCATGAACGCCAGCATCAACGCCACGCGCGCCTTGACCGGGGTAAGGCCCAGCGAGTCGGCGATCCGATCATGCGGTTTTGGAATCACCCGCCCTTCGAGGCAGCGCGTCGCCCGGACCACGCGCACGCCGCACGCCTGCGCCTCCAGCAAGGCAGCCTCCAGCGCATGGTGCAGCGTGCCGTTGCCGGTGCCCGCCACCACCAGTCCCTGCGCCCCATCGGCCACAAGCGCGCGCACGGCGCGGCCGTCGGCGCCGGCGTAGTTCATGACGATCTCCACACGCGGCCAAGTCAGATCGCTGTTCTCATTCGTGATTTTTGTAGCTGCCTGCGCCCACTTTGTAGATGCTGCAGGCCAATTTCTCAATAAACGCAAGCGGCCCTCCTCGACGTAGCCGAGAGGGCCGGCATCGCCGGAACTGAAGGCATCCAGTCGGTAGGTATGGACCTTTTGCACATCGAAAGCGCTGTGGATGGCACCGGCGCAGACCGCCACCACACCGCGCGCCCCAGCGTGCGACGCGACAGCCACGGCGTCCAGCATGTTTTGCGGCCCATCGGGCGCCAGCGACGTGGCCGGACGCATCGCGCAGGTCAGGACCACCGGTTTTTGGGGATCCAGCACCGTCTGCAGAAAAAACGCGGTTTCCTCCAGCGTATCAGTGCCGTGCGTGATAACCATGCCTTGCACCTCGTCCTGCGCCAGCCAGTACGCCACCCGCTGCGCCAGCGCACGCCAGATACCAAAGTCCATGTCTTTACTGTCAACCTGCGCCACCTGCTCGCTGAGAAGTTCAAAGGGGCTGTTCACCAGCGCAGACAGTGCAGCAACAAGCTGGCCAATACCGACCTGCGCCGCGGTGTAGCCAAGGTTGTCGCTGGCCTGGGCCGCAGTGCCGGCAATCGTTCCGCCAGTGCCGAGAATCACGATCTTTTTTTTGTTCGTTTCGCCTGACACTTGCATTCCTTAAAAAACTGGATGAAAATACAGCTACTGGATATTAAAACAGCTTTGGCCAATTCCCCCGTGGTCACTGTTTACCAAGGAGCCTACGCCATGAGCCTCACTGATTTTTCGGAAATGCCCAAACTCACTGCACGCCAGCAACAGATTCTGGAACTGATCCAGAGTGCCATTGCACGCTCTGGCGCGCCGCCGACACGCGCCGAGATCGCCAATGAACTCGGCTTCAAGTCCGCCAACGCCGCCGAGGAGCACTTGCAGGCGCTGGCCCGCAAGGGCGTGATTGAGCTGGTCAGCGGCACCTCGCGCGGTATCCGCCTGCGCAGTGACGCCTTGCGCTCCATCAACGAATCCCGCATCAAACAGTTTTCCCTGCCCTTGCAAAGCCTGGCCCAACTCGCCCTGCCTCTGGTGGGGCGGGTTGCTGCTGGCAGCCCCATTCTCGCGCAGGAGCATGTGGACCACACCTACTATTTCGAAAGCAGCCTGTTCCAGCGCAAACCCGATTACCTGCTCAAGGTGCGCGGCATGAGCATGCGTGATGCCGGCATCATGGACGGCGACCTGCTGGCCGTGCAGCAGACCAAGGAGGCGAAGAACGGGCAGATCGTCGTAGCCCGCTTGGGCGACGAAGTCACGGTCAAACGCTTTCGCCGCAACAAGCACCTGATCGAGTTGCTGCCTGAAAATCCCGATTTCAAAACCATTGTGATCGAGCCCGGCGAGCCTTTCGAGCTGGAGGGCCTGGCGGTCGGCCTGATCCGCAACACCATGCTGATGTAGCCAGCGGGTGTGGCGGACGGCCCGGCTTTATGGCCATTCGCACTTTCTTTCCGTGCAGCAGGTGGCGGGCGTTTGGCCAGATGGTTGGCCAACACCCTGCTGCAGCGGATGTGTCTTGAATCCTGTCTGTGTTTACCTCTCTCAGGAGTTCTCATGGGAATCGCCAGTTTTTCACGTTCACCACTGCTGTCTGTCCTGCTCGCGCCGCTGCAGGCGCTGGCCTCCTTGTGGGTGCCGGCTCAGCCATCGGCTGCCGCAGCGGCCTGCAGCCCGGTCCCGGCCTTCAAGCGCTTTGCCGCCAATGATTCTTCTGCTACAAAACTCATAGCTGGCGGCGCCCGAAATACATGGGCTGCAGGTCCAAAACCTTGCCAGACGATGGCAAAGGCCACGGCCCCGCGTCGCCTCAAAGTTATTCGCGAGTTTGAAGCCGGCATCAGCCCGTCCTGCGCCGGCCGCATGGTGATTTCAGGCCGCATGGCCGATGTGTGCGCCGAGCTGGACCGCATGTCCCAGCGGGAAACCGCGCAAGCCCAGGCCGCCTGAGGCCCGGTGCCGGATCGTTTCCGCAAGGCACCGCGTTGGCGATGCGCCGCGCAGGACCCCGGCGAAGAGCAATCAGACAAGCGCGTAAAGCGGCTCATGCCTTTGCGCAAGCGCACCTACTAAACGATTGCGTTCTGCTACACGTTTTGGGGCCGCCTCCTGGTGGCGACAGAACTTGCAGGCACAATATCGGCATGAATATTGTGATCCTCGACGACTATCAGGATGCCGTGCGCAAACTCGCCTGCGCAACCAAACTCGACGCCTACCAGGCCAAGGTCTACACCAACACTGTGAAAGGCATAGGCCAGCTTTCTGTGCGTCTCAAAGATGCCGATGTGGTCGTGTTAATCCGGGAGCGCACCCATCTGCACCGCCAGTTGATCGAAAAACTTCCCAAACTCAAGATGATTGCGCAGACCGGCCGCGTGGGTAGCCACGTCGATGTCGGTGCCTGCACCGAGCGCGGCATCGTGGTTGCCGAAGGCGTCGGTTCACCGACGGCGCCAGCCGAGCTGACCTGGGCCCTCATCATGGCCGCAATGCGTCGCATTCCCCATTACGTGTCCCACCTCAAACACGGTGCCTGGCAGCAGGCCGGCTTGAAAAACGCCTTCATGCCGGCCAATTTCGGCGTCGGCTCGGTGCTCAAGGGCAAGGTGCTCGGCATCTGGAGCTACGGCAAGGTCGGCCAGATCGTCGCCGGGTACGGCCGCGCCTTCGGCATGCGGGTGCTGGTCTGGGGCAGCCAGGCCTCGCGCGCACGCGCCCAAGCCGACGGCTTTGAAGTCGCCTCGTCCAAAGCCGAGTTTTTCCAGGAAAGCGACGTGCTCACCTTGCACCTGCGCCTGGCCGACGACACCCGCGGCGCGGTCACGCTCGAAGACCTGACGCGCATGAAACCCTCGTCCGTGCTGGTCAACACCTCGCGCGCCGAGCTGATCGAGCCGGAGGCGCTAATCGCTGGACTCAATCGCGGTCGCCCCGGGCTGGCGGCCGTGGACGTGTTCGAATCTGAGCCTATTTTGCAGGGGCATGCGCTGCTGCGCCTGGAAAACTGCATCTGCACACCGCACATCGGTTATGTAGAACAGGAAAGCTACGAGATGTATTTCGGTTCAGCGTTTGACAACGTGGTGAACTTCATCAAGGGCACGCCGACCAATATCGTCAATCCCGGCGCCCTGCAGGTCCGACGCTAGCCAGGGGCGCGGCCTGCCAGCCCACTGTCAGCGACCGCCGTCAATACCGAAAAGCGGCGTCGCCCTTGATGATCGCGGCGGGCGGCGAACCCGGCGTCAATGCCTCGAAATCGATGAGATTGCCCCCGGCTAACGGCGGGAGCTCACTGGACTGCTCAGCCACAGGCGCGGTCAAAGGGGATCCTGCGGTCGTCGGCCTCCCCTTGTCACCAAGCCTGTTCAGGTCAATGTCCAACCCCGCTCTGGACTCGCTTGGCACAACAACCGGATCCTCGATCACCGGCAGCGCATCCACCGCCGTCAGGGGCAGACCGGCCGTGGGGGCAGCGTCGCCTGCGGCAACGGGTAGGTCGAAGTCCAGCAGGTTGTCGGACAGAGGGATTTGCGCTTCGACGATTTCACGCGCGATGCCGTAAAGAATCAGCAACTCGCGGAAAGCCTCGGGATCGAAAGGCTCGCGCTGCTCTCCTGGCCGCAGGAAAATCAGCGATTCCATGAATGACACCACGGCAGGCCGTGGCCAGGCGGTGCGGATCTGCGCAAGTGTCGAGGTGTAGGACTCCAGCCCCCGGCCGGTGCTGGTGTAGGCATCAAAGGCAGGAATCCGGGCATTGAACATGCGGTTGAACGACTCGGCCAGTTCCTCGTAATCCTCTTTGCGCTTGGCCTTGTGGTACAGATGGAACAGGTCCAGGTAAATCAGCGCGCTGACCTGGACATCATCGCCCATATGGTCGAGCAGGACCGAGATGGCCTGATCTTCCTTGCCAATGGAGACAAAAAACTCGGCCTGGTGTTGGACATCAAACAGTTCTTCGGCTTTTGCGGCCCGCGGAGTGTGCGGCATGCTCAATCCGAAATCCGTCTGGTCTCGCCGCGACAGAGGCATGGCACGCGAGGGCGCGACGCGAGGCGGGTCGACGCTGCGCGCGCCCGTATCCGCGCTCACCTGTACCGGCTTGTCGCCTGAAGCTGCGGGAAGGGACAGGTCGAGACCGTCATGCAAGTTGTAACCGGAGGGGAGCGGACCGAGTTCGCTGTGCCAGCCCGTGTCCACTGGCGTCCGGCGGCGCCACCAGGGCTTGTTAACCGCTGCAGATGGGTTGCGCCAACGCTGCCAGGCATAAACCAGACCGGCCAGGGCGAGGGCCAGCGCTGCGAGCAGGCCGTAGACCAGTCCGTTGGCATATCGCTCTTGTCTGGCGGTTTGCAAGGCGGCGCTGAATTCGGTCAGCGCCGCCTGGTTTTTCCGGGTTTCGACCTGCAAAGCACGCACGGCCGATTCAATGGCTGCAACCTTGGCCGCCGCTTCCAGCACATCTTCGGGCTCGGTCGACAGCGCTTTCCACAGGGCCGCCGCCTGGGTCCGCTGCTCCGGGTTGGTCGCCGGAAGGCTCAGCATTTCGGTCGACGCCCGAAGCTGGGGAAATGTTTCGACGCTCAGGTCGATGGGTTCAAGCCTGAGTCTGGGTGAGGCCCGGGCGGGTGCCTGAGGCGGCACTGAACGACGGGCACGCGGTACCTGTTCCACCGATCGATCCAGATTGCCGCTTGCCGCGGCTTGGGGTCGAACGGGAGCAGACGGGCGCCGGGATGCAGCCGCGCCAGACGACGTATCGGCGAGCGAACGCGCCTCTGCAGCCGGCCTGGCCGCAGGATCCGGCGCCCTGGACGCCGAAGCCTGCTCTGTGACCAAATCAGCGAGCAACACATAACGCTTTTCAGTCCGCTGTATACAGCCGGCCCGCACATACAGGGTCACCATTGGCTCATCGACCGGCCTGGCAACACGGATGCGAATCCGCGCATCCTGCGCCGAAGCCGCTTTTTCCAGGCTGACCTGCACGCGGGATGCGGCGATGCGTTCGTCGGCATAAAACACATCGGCCTCGACACAGGACGAGGCACCAGCGTCTGCAGGGCCCGGCTCAACCTGCACGGTGGTATCCAGCGGCCGCCCCAACAGGACCGCACCACTGCTGCGCCCAAGCGATACGGCCATGCTGCCCGATACCGCGCCAAACAGCACCGATGCAAGGATAAAAAGCCGGATTTTCAAGCGCTACAACTGGTAAAAAACAAGTTTACATTTTGACACGCCAGCCGCGTGTCCCGCCGTCAAAGGGTCAAACGATGCACAAATGCGTGAAGTTTTACGCTGCGGTGTCGCGCCGAAGCGCCTCCCGCGAGATGCCGATGGCCTAGGATTTCTCCATGCCATCCGGACGAAAGCCGGTGTCGTAGTCGTCGAAATCAACGAGGGAGTCGAACACCGTGGGTTCATCGTCCGGACGGGCTGAAGTGGATGCCACCGGTGCGCGGGTTCGCGAAGAGGAAACGCTGACAGCGTGATCTCCGGGTGCGAATGTGCTCAGGTCGATGTCCAGACCCAAACGCGGCGAAGACCTCGGCTGCATGACGACATCGGGCCAGTGCGTGTCCATCGTGCTATCGGTGGGGTCTGCCTGGAGGTCGATAATTTCGCGAGCCACCGCATGCAACAGCAGCAGCTCACGGTAGGCCTCCAGGTCCAACACTTCAAGTGGGTTGCCGGGCTCACGGAAAAGCGCGTTGTCGATGATGTCAAACACTTGCCGCTTCGGCCAGGCCGCTTCAATCCGGCCAATGACCGCTGTGTAAGCAGCAGCATTGGGGCCGATGGCGGTGTAGCTGTCAAAAGGCGCTATCCGCGTATTGAACACCCGGTTGAAGTCGATGCGAAGGACTTCGTAGTCCTCCCGGTTGCCTGTCTGATGGTACAAGTCCAGCAGATCCAGATAAACAAGGGCGCTGGTCTTGACATTGTTGACAAGGTGCTTGCGAAGCAGGGCAATGGCTTTGTCCTGCTGCCCCAGCGAGCTGAAAAATTCCACCTGTTGCTGCAAGTCAAAAATTTCCGGCACCTTGACGGTGCGCGGCACAAATGGCACGCTGACCGAGAATTTGGCACGATCTCGCCGCGCCAAAGGCGGTATAGAGTCTTGCGGGGGGCGGGGGGAAGGCGCCGGACGACGCTTCAAGTCGTCAAACAATGATTCATCAATGTCAAGGTCCACACCGCCGGTCACGGGCGTGTCAGGCAAGCTGCCCGACAGCGAGCCTTGCAGCGGCTGGCGAGGGGGGCGGCGCAAAAAGAGAAAAAGCAAGCCAGCCAGGGTCAATAACAGCAGGCCACCCAGGCCATACACCCATGGCCTGTCGTGACGCTGGCTCTGGACCTGTTGAAGCTGCTCAGTGCTTGCGCCCAACGCCGACTGGGTTTTCTGCAGCTCGCCACGCAACTGGCGCAATTCGCCCTCCAGGGTTTGGATCTTTTCAATGCCTTGCGGGTTTTCCAGAGTTGCCCCCAACAGGGGGGTGCCAGCCGCCTGCGTTGAGGCGTCACTGCCCTGAGCCACGGAACGCGGTTTCGCAGCTGCAAGCACCACATAGCGACGCATGGTTTTTTGCGCGCATCCGGCGCGCAGATGAACCGTAACCACCGGCCCCTCAACAGGTGAGGCGGCACGAATACGTATCAATGTCTGCTGGGCATTGGCGGATTTTTCCAGCGACACCTGAACCTGTGATTTGTCCAGTTGCCTGTCCACATAAAAAACACTCGCCTCCAGACACAAGGCCTGTTGGTCATCGCCTGATTCGAGCATCATCTGCACGGAGATATCCAGTGGCTGACCCAGCACCGCCGAGCGGGTATTCGGCCCCAGCGTGATGGCCAAGGCTCCCGCCGCTGCGCAGATGCCCAAGCCAGCAGCAAGAAGACCGCGCTTTTTGAGCAAATGTAAAAAAATAATCACTTGGCTGATTCTGGCATAGCCCACTTGACGAAAGAACGCGCATGCAAGGTGCGCAGATTCAAAAACAGACATGCCTGAAAAAAATGGACCGGGCGTTTCATGAAATACCATGGAACACCTCCAGCTGTAAGGAGCCGTAACGCTTCGAACAAGTTTACCCCTTGCGGGGTTGCGGCAAAACTATATCTCAGGGCAAAAATGCACTGCGATTCGGTCCACAAGTTCCCTCAAGGGCTGCGTGATAATACTTTTCCATGAACCCACTTTATAAAACGGTCGGCATTGTTGGCACGGGTGCCATGGGCCGAGGCATCGCCCAACTGGCAGCGCAGGCCGGCAGCCTGGTCAGGTTGTTTGATGCACAAACCGAGGCCGCCGGCAAGGCGCGCGACGCATTGTTCGTCCAGTGGGACAAGCTGGTCGACAAAGGCCGGCTGGACCAAGCATTGGCGACCACCTACAAGGCCCGTCTGCTGCCGGCCGCCGGACTGGAAATCCTGTCCGATTGCGATCTGGTTGTCGAAGCCGTGGTAGAACATTTGGATGTGAAGAAATCACTGTTTTTAGCTTTGGAAAATGTTGTTTCTCCGCACGCTGTTCTCGCCACCAACACATCTTCGCTGTCCGTCACGGCCATCGCCGCAGGACTGAAGCATCCTGAACGCTTTGCTGGCTACCACTTTTTCAACCCCGTTCCACTGATGAAGGTGGTGGAGGTGATTGCCGGGCTGAAGACGAGCGCAGTCACCTGTGAGGGCCTTGCCGCCTACGCGCGCCAGATGGGCCACACGCCGGTGCAGGCCCAGGACACGCCAGGCTTCATCGTCAACCATGCCGGGCGCGGCTATGGCACAGAGGCCTTGCGCGTGGTCAGCGAAGGCATTGCCGATTTCGCCACCATTGACCGCATCCTGAAGGACCAGGTCGGCTTCAAGCTCGGCCCGTTCGAGCTGATGGATCTGACCGCGCTGGATGTGTCACACCCGGTCATGGAGTCGGTCTACCAGCAGTATTACGACGAGCCGCGTTACCGCCCCAGCGTGATCACCGCGCAACGCCTGGCCGGGGGCATGCTGGGCCGTAAGACGGGCGAAGGTTTTTACCGTTATGTGGACGGTGCCGCCCAGGTCACTCCTGAAGCACCGGCTCCGACTGTCGCCGAGATGCCGCCAGTCTGGGTCTCGCCGCGCGCAGCGCGCCGTTCGGAGTTGCTGCAGTTGCTGAAGAACCTCGGCGCCAGCATAGAAACCGGCGCCTCGCCGTCAATGAACGCGCTGGTGCTGGTGGCGCCACTCGGCTTTGACATCACCACCGTGGCGGTGGTCGAGCGGCTGGACCCGGCCCGAACCATAGGCATCGACATGCTGATCTACGATGCAGCAACCAAACGCCGCGTGCTGGCCACCAACCCCGCCACCCGCAGCGACATGCGCGATGCCGCGCACGCCCTGTTTGCGCGCGATGGCAAGGCCGTCAGCGTGATCCGCGACAGCGGCGGCTTCGTGACGCAGCGCGTGGTGGCCACCATCGTCAACATCGCCAGTGACATCTGCCAGCAGGGCATCTGCACCCCGAAAGACCTGGAAACCGCCGTCACGCTCGGCCTCGGTTATCCGCTGGGTCCACTGGCCATGGGCGACCGCTACGGTCCGACCAATATCCTGGAAGTGCTGTTCAACATGCAGACCGTGTACGGCGATCCGCGTTACCGCCCTTCCCCGTGGCTGCGCCGGCGCGGCGCCATCGGCCTGAGCCTGATGCACCAGGAATCATGACACCCCCCCTTCGGATGCTCACTTCGTGTAGCACCTTTCCCCCTCTAGGGGGCGGCGCCTGCGGCCTGGCGAAGCCAGTTCCGCGGCCCCCGCTTGAAGGGTGCCGTGTATGGGGCCGAGTTCCGCATCTCCTCCTCATCTCGCTGGATTGGAACAACTGATATGGCAGGCGCACTCAAAAGCACCAGCGACGGCGCCACCCTGGTGCTGACTTTGAGCAACCCCGAGTTCAGGAACGCCCTGAGCCCGGAGATTTATGCCGCCGGTGTCGAGGCACTCAACGCTGCCGAAAACAACCCGGAGATCCGCAGCGTGGTGATCACCGGCGAAGGCAGCACCTTCTGCGCGGGCGGCAACCTGCAGCGCCTGCTGGCCAACCGTGAACAGCCGCAGGAGGTGCAGGCGCAAAGCATCAACGGCCTGCACAGCTGGATCGATTCGATACGCACCTTTCCCAAACCCGTTATTGCAGCGGTAGAGGGCGCGGCGGCCGGTGCGGGCTTTTCGCTCGCGCTGGCCTGTGACTTGGTGGTCGCCGCGGACAATGCCGTGTTTGTCATGGCGTACAGCAGCGTCGCGCTGTCGCCAGATGGTGGCGGCAGTTGGGCATTGAGCCGCGCCCTGCCGCGCCAGGTGGTGACCGAATTGCTGATGTGTGGGGACCGTATCGGTGCGCCGCGGCTACAAGCGCTCGGGCTGGTCAATCGTTGTGTGACCCCCGGCGATGCACTGAGTGAAGCCCTCAAGCTGGCCGACACACTTAATACCCGCGCGCCCAATGTACTTGCGAGCATCAAGGAACTGATCAACGACGCCCCGGGCAGCACCCTGGGCCAGCAGCTGGATGCCGAGCGGGCGCATTTTGTGCGCAACCTGCACCACCCCAACGGCGGCGAAGGCATCTCGGCCTTCCTGGAAAAACGCAGGCCCCTTTACGACTGAGCCAGCAGCGCGTGGCTGGGCGGACACCGAGGCGACAGCTGGGCACCAGCAACGCCGTCTCTGGCGCGACAATAGGCCGCTTGTGAGTCACCCAAAAGACAGGCCATGGACGATCCCATTCTTACGATAGATGAACGAGAAGCCATCAACGGCGGCCGCTGGTTTTCATCCCTCTCCCCCTCACTCAGGCACGACATACTTCGATGCGCTTACGTCCAACGATTCAAGGATGGCGAACTGATCGCCGCCCGCGGCGACCCGCCAGAGCAGTGGATTGCCTGCGCCAAAGGTGCGGTGCGTGTCAGTTCGACCTCGATCTCGGGCAAACAAATCACGCTGACCTATGTGGAGCCGGGCATCTGGTTCGGCGATGTGGCGATCTTCGACGGCGACCGGCGCACCCACGACGCCTATGCTCATGGCGAAACCACCATCCTGTGCGTGGCCAAAGCGGATTTCAAAAAAATCCTGGCCATGCATGTGGAGCTATACGAGGCGATGTTGCGCCTGCATGCGCGCCGGATTCGCCAGCTTTACGGCCTGGTCGAGGATCTCAACACCCTGCCCTTGCGCGCACGGCTGGCCAAACAGTTGCTGCACCTGGTGCGCAGCTACGGCGTCAGCAGCCTCAGCGACGGACGCGAGGTGCGCATCGGCCTGCAGCTGGCGCAGGAAGAGCTGGCACAACTGCTGGGCGCCTCACGCCAGCGCGTGAACCAGGAACTCAAGGCCATGGAACGCGAGGATGCGATCCGTATCGAGCCGGGCGGTTTGGTGGTGCGCAACCGCGAAGCCTTGCTGCGTATTTCTGAAGCCGATCTGGAAAGATAAAGCATGAGCAACTTCGACCATTTCCTGGGTACGCGCGAGGTCTCGGGCCAGCATGCCTTTGATATCGCCGCGCTCGGCGCTTACCTTGATAAAAACCTCGACGGCTTTGAAGGCCCGCTGAGTGTCGAGATGTTCAAGGGCGGCCAGTCCAACCCGACTTACAAGCTGATCACACCGTCCCGCGCCTACGTGATGCGCGCCAAGCCGGGCCCGGTGGCCAAGTTGCTGCCGTCAGCGCATGCCGTCGAGCGCGAGTTCAAGGTCATGAGCGGCCTGCAGGGCACCGATGTGCCGGTGGCGAAGATGTATTGCCTGTGTGAGGACGAGGCCGTGATCGGGCGTGCCTTCTATGTGATGGAGTTTGTCGAGGGCCGCGTACTCTGGGACCAGTCGCTGCCTGGTATGACCAATGCCCAGCGCGCCGAAATTTATACCGAGATGAACCGCGTGATCGCCGCGCTGCACAAGGTGAAGTTTGCCGAGCGCGGGCTGGCCGACTACGGCAAACCCGGCAATTATTTCGAGCGCCAGATCGGCCGCTGGAGCAAGCAATACGCCGCCTCCATCACGCAGCCCATCCCCGAAATGGACCAGTTGATGGCCTGGTTGCCGGCCAACATCCCGGCCAGTGCGCGCGATGAGGCCATGGTGAGCATCGTGCACGGCGACTTCCGGCTCGACAACTTGATGTTCCACCCGACCGAGCCGCGCGTGCTCGCGGTGCTTGATTGGGAGTTGTCCACGCTGGGGCACCCGCTGGCCGACTTCAGCTACCACTGCATGGCCTGGCACATCCCGCCCGGCGCTTTCCGTGGCATCGGCGGGCTGGATGTCGCCAGCCTGGGCATTCCGACGGAAGCCGAATACATCCGCCTGTATTGCGAGCGCACCGGTTTTGCCAGCCCCAGGTTGATCAAGGCCGACTGGAATTTTTACCTCGCCTACAACCTGTTCCGCCTCGCCGCAATTTTGCAGGGCATTGCCAAACGGGTCGAAGCCGGTACCGCCGCCAGCGCCCAGGCCGTCGCCTCGGCCAAAGGCGCGCCGGCACTGGCGCGCATGGCGTGGGATTTTGCGCAAAAAAGCCAGGCCGGCCAGACCTCTCAAACCTAACGATCACTCCAGGAGATAAAAGTATGGATTTCAACTTCACCCCCAAGGTTCAGGACATGCAGGCCCGCTTGCTGGCCTTCATGGACCAGCATGTGTATCCCAATGAGGCACGATTTTTCCAAGAAATTGCCGAAAACCGCGCCAAGGGCAACGCCTGGATTCCGACGGCCATTATTGAAGAGCTCAAACCCAAGGCCCGTGCCGCCGGCCTCTGGAATCTGTTTTTGCCGCACTCGCCGCGCGCGCCTGAGGGTCTGTCCAACCTCGAATATGCCCCGCTGTGCGAAATCATGGGTCGCGTGCCCTTTGCGCCGGAAATTTTCAACTGCTCGGCGCCCGACACCGGCAACATGGAGACCATTGCGCGTTACGGCTCCGAGGCCAACAAGGACCGCTGGCTGGAGCCGCTGCTCAAGGGCGAGATCCGCTCGGCCTTCCTGATGACCGAGCCCGAAGTGGCTTCGTCCGACGCAACCAATATCCAATGCCGTATCGAGCGCGATGGCGACGACTACGTGCTCAACGGCTTGAAATGGTGGTCATCCGGCGCCGGTGACCCGCGCTGCGCGATTTACATCGTCATGGGCAAGACCAACCCCGATGCGGGTCGCCACGAGCAGCAGTCCATGATTCTGGTGCCGGCCAACACGCCGGGCATCGAAGTGATACGCCCGCTGAGTGTGTTTGGCTACGACGACGCGCCGCACGGCCACATGGAAGTGCGCTTGACCAATGTGCGTGTGCCCGTGGGCAACATGCTGCTGGGCGAAGGCCGCGGTTTTGAAATCGCCCAGGGCCGCCTTGGCCCCGGACGCATTCACCACTGCATGCGCAGCATCGGCATTGCCGAACGTGCGCTGGAGCTGATGTGCAAGCGCCTGAACACGCGCGTGGCTTTTGGCAAACCAGTGGCGCGCCAGTCGGTCTGGCACGAACGTATTGCAGATGCACGCTGCATGATTGACCAGGCCCGTCTGCTGACGCTGAAGGCCGCTTACATGATGGACACGGTCGGCAACAAGGTCGCCAAGGCGGAAATCGCCATGATCAAGGTGGTGGCGCCCAACATGGCCTGCCAGATCATCGACTGGGCGATCCAGGCGCACGGCGGCGGCGGGGTGTCTGACGACTTCCCGCTGGCCTACGCCTATGCACACCAGCGCACGCTGCGCCTGGCCGATGGCCCGGACGAGGTGCACCGTGCCTCACTGGCCAAGCTGGAGCTGGCCAAACACCTGACCATGCCCGGCGAGGTCGAGATGCCGATCACACGCGGTAGCTGATCCGGCCGCGCCTCTACGCGCTATCAGAATGCGAGCTTACGGTGCCCACCCGACATGGGTTGGCACCATTTTTTTCTTGTAAAAAGCAGTGGACGGCCACTACAACAGAATATCGGTGCCCAAGCCTGCCAGCGCCACATCGCAGGCACTGGTGAAAGTGACGGCGGCGTGCTGCAAAGTCGCAATGTCTCCGGGTACGTACTGCATGCGCAAATAGGCCTTGCCGCGCAGCAACATCAGGATGAAGGGATTCTGGGCATCGGGGCCAGGTTGCGGCCAGGACAGCAGTAGCTCAGCCAGGTTGTTGTCTATCGAGGCCAGCGCGTGTTCGCGCTGGTCGGCCAGCACGGTGTAGCGTTCCCAGAACTCCGGCACCAGGCTGCTCCAGCCAAACTCTTCATACATGGCCAACCAGCGCATCTCTTCGGGCAGACTGGGGTCGGCCATGGTTTGCAGCGAGTCGGTGTAGATCGCGTAAGCGCGTTTTTCAAGGGATTCCTTGAGCGGGCGGTTCATGATCAGCACAGCCGCATCACCGTTGACACCCAGCTCCGCACGCGCACGCAATTCGTCGCCAAGGATGTAGTCGCGGGAGGACGACCCGCATTCAAGCTTCCAGGGCTTGCCGCGCACCTGGCCAGTCAACAAGAAACCCAGTCCCTTGTCCTGGGGAAAATAATTGAAACCCTGGGTGCCCGCCCATTCCGAGACGGACGACAATTCCGACGTGCCCTCGGGCGACTGAGCGTCCTGCGAGCCCGACTCGCCTCTCGCGAAGACCTTTTTCAGGCGATCAAACATGGTTGCGGCTTTTCTTGAAGTGCAGCAAACATCATATGTTGAAAAGGAAATACGGAAGATCAAGGTTTAGTCATGGCTCACACCCAAAGGCCACCCTGATGGCCCGAACGGGCCGGACGGATAGCCAGCGCTTTGTCCGAATCCAGCGCCCTCCTCCTGTATCTGCCGGCCAAAACCAGTAAACTCCCGCCAGAAACCGACTACCTCAAGGCGCCCGGCATCAATGACAGGCAGGCAGGGTGCTGCATGGAAGGACGCGCGACAAAAAGCGCTGATTTTGCGGAAAACTATGAAATTTTTCCCTTTCTCAGGGAGCGCAGGAAGCCTTTAGTGCGCTACCGCACCGTCGTTTTTTGGGGATGGGTATAGGCTAAATAATGCTCCATGAATTTCTGACCCTGCATCGCACCGCACTGATTGCCAGCTGCAAGACAAAGACTGCCAGAAGGTCCAGCCCGCTGCCCGGTCACGAAGACATGGAATTCGGAATACCCCTCTTTCTGGACCAGGTGATCAAAACCCTGCAACTGGAGCAGAACTCTTCCGGAAGAGAAGGCATGCAGGTCTCAGGCGCGGCCGGCGGACCCTCCCATGCGTCCGAACTCGGCGAAGCAGCAACGCAGCATGGGCGGGAACTGTCGCTGAACGGCTTCACCGTCGAGCAGGTGGTTCATGACTATGGCGATTTGTGCCAGGCCATCACCGACCTGGCCTTCGAACTCGATGCCCCGATTGAGACCGAAGAGTTTCGAACGCTCAATCGCTGCCTGGACAATGGCATTGCCGATGCTGTCACGGAGTTCTCGCACCAGCGAAAACTGATCAGCGACGACCGGGAAAGCCAGGCCTTGAACCAGCGCCTGGGCTTTGTCGCTCACGAGTTACGCAACCACATCAACACCGCCATGCTGGCCGTCAGCTATATCAAGCTGGGGGCGGTGGGCTTCGCTGGGGCGACCGGCGGTGTACTGGACCGCAGCCTGTTGAGCCTGAAAAGTATTGTTGATCACTCGCTCGCTGACGTGCGAATGGCCGCGGGTTTGCCCTCGCGCTCCAGGCGCATCAATCTGGGCGACTTCATTGCCGGCATTCAGGCAACCGCATCGCTAGAGGCAAAATCCCGCGGTTGCGAACTCTCCGTGGTGAAAGTGGACCCCCAACTATTTGTCGAAGTGGACGAGGAATTGCTGTCTTCGGCCGTCGGTAACCTGCTGCAAAACGCCTTCAAATTCACGGCGCGCGGCACACGTGTGTATTGAGCGTCCAGGTGGTGGGTGATCGCATCCGCCTGGATGTGCAGGATCACTGTGGGGGCCTGCCGCCGGGCAACCCGGAAGACCTGTTCTTGCCGTTCAAGCAGAATGGCGCAGACAAATCCGGTGTGGGTCTTGGCTTGTCCATTTGCCGGCGCAGCGTTGAAGCCAACAAAGGGGTTCTGACAGTTCGTGACCTGCCAGGCTCAGGTTGCGTTTTCTCCATCGACCTTCCCAGGCAGTAGAGACCCAGAAAAAACAGCCCCGCTGGTCTGCCCGGAGGGGATCGAACCCCCGACCCTCAGCTTAGAAGGCTGATGCTCTATCCAACTGAGCTACGGGCAGATATGAAAAAAGCCCACAGAGTGAGCTTTTTTCATTGAATTCTTGGTCGGAGTACAAGGATTCGAACCTTGGACCCCCTGGTCCCAAACCAGGTGCGCTACCAGACTGCGCCACACTCCGACAAGACCAAGATTATAGCCCGAACTGTTGTCCCGGCTCGCGACAAGGCCCATTTATTTGCTCAGCGGCCACCGTGGAGGCCATGTCCTCAGAGTTTGACGTATTCGTATTCCACCGCATTGGCATTGATACCGCGGTCAGGCGGAGCAATCCAGCCGGCCATCTTGCCCGGCTCGGTCACGCGGTGCATCAGGCTGTGGATGTAGGTTTTGTCGCTATCGTTGGGCAGCCAGTCGTCTTTTTTGGCATCGAACTCGGCGTCGCTGATCGGCTTGCCCTGCGGGTCGGTTTGCACGCCAGCCCAGGCACCGACGCTGCGGCGAAAACGGGTGTTAGGCAGGCTCAGTTCAAAATCCACGCCGGCGCGTTTGATGCCCATGTTCCAGCGTGTCACGCCGACATCGCAGTCCTTGACGTATTCCAGGCGCGTGATCTCGTTCATGCCGTTGCGGGTGGAAATGGTCTCGTTTTTCAAACCGCCCTTGCCGTCCGGCACCTGGATGGTCATCTCGCTTTCGAGTTCAACATGGTCGGCGAACTTGGCTTCGTCGGGCCGACCCTTGATGCCGTTGCTGAAGTAGTTGGCGGCGTTGGACGAGGCCTCCGAACCGAACAGGTCAAGCGAGGAGGTGAACCAGAAGTTCATGAATTTCTGAATCGTCGGCAGGTCGATCACGCCGGCCTTGCGCAGGCTGTCGACGTTGTCGGTGTCCAGCTCCTTCATCACTTCGAGCGTGCGCTTAATGACGCGGCCAATGCCGGTCTCACCGACAAACATGTGGTGCGCTTCCTCGGTCAGCATGAAGCGCGTGGTGCGCGCCAGCGGATCAAACGCGCTTTCGGCAAAACTCTTGAGCTGGAACTTGCCGTCGCGATCCGTGAAATAGGTGAACATGAAGAAACTGAGCCAGTTGTCCATGGGTTCATTGAAAGTGCCCAGGATGCGCGGCTTGTCGGCGTCACCGCTGTGGCGGGTCAGCAGCTCTTCGGCTTCTTCGCGGCCGTCGCGGCCAAAGTGCGCATGCAGCAGGTAAACCATGGCCCACAGATGCCGGCCCTCTTCAACATTGACCTGGAACAGGTTGCGCAGGTCGTACAGCGAAGGCGCGGTATGGCCCAGCAGGCGCTGCTGCTCGACCGAGGCCGGCTCGGTGTCGCCCTGCGTGACGATCAGGCGGCGGAAGGCGCTCCGGTACTCGCCCGGCACTTCCTGCCAGACGTCCTGGCCCATGTGGTCGCCAAAGCCGATCTTGCGGTTTTCTTCCTTGTCGGCCAGGAAGATGCCCCAGCGATAGTCGGGCATGGGAGTGTAGCCATAGCTGGCCCAACCGGAAGCGTCCACGCCAACGGCTGTGCGCAGGTAAACCTCTTTGGCGTTAAAGTCGCTCGGGCCCATCTCGTCCCACCAGCTCATGAAGGCCGGCTGCCAGTGCTCGAGCGCACGCTGCAACTGGCGGTTTTCGCCGAGGTTGACGTTGTTGGGGATCAGGGCTTGCAAGTCAATGGAGCTCATGGTGTTTCCTTGGGTAGATTTGTCATTGCGAACTTGATCCGTAATCCATGTCACGCTGCTCACTTGCTGGCGAAGCATGGATGCCGGATCGAGTCCGGCATGACAGAGAAAGTGGGTTTTAGATCCGTTTCCAGTCGAATTTGGCCTTCTTGCCAGTGCCGAAAAGTTTCAGGGCGCCGTCTTCACCGACCGCATTCGGACGGATGAAAATCCAGTTCTGCCAGGCCGAGAGGCGGCCAAACACACGTGTTTCCATGGTTTCCTTGCCAGGAAAACGCAGCGACGCTTCCATGCCGGTCATGGCGTCGGGCGACATTGATGCACGTTCTTCCAGCATGATGCGGATTTCGTCATCCCAGTCAATGTCGTCCGGGCTCAAGGTCACCAGGCCCAATTCGAGCGCTTGGTCGGCACGCAGCTTGCTGTCGCCGAGACTTTCAAGTTGTTTGATGGTCACGCTGTCTTCATAAAAACGCGTCTGCAGGCGCGTCAGGCCGTTGACGGCCGGGAACCAGCCAAAGTTGGCCGGACTCAGTTGCAGCGCGGGGGCGGCGTCGGGCGAATCCGGCAGGTCCAGCATGTAGATACGGTCGCAGGCCAGCGCCAGCTCGTAAAACGTACCGGCATAACAGGAGCCGGCATCGACCAGCGCGATCAACGAACGGCTGGTCACGTCGATGCGGGCCAGCGTGCGGCGCAACGCACCCGTGGTTTCCTTCACCAGCCAGTGATCCTTGAGTTTGGCCAACACCTCGTCCATACGAATCACCTGCCCGGCGTCGCCCGTGGTCTTGATGACCCAGGTGCCAACTTCGAGCTCATTGGTACGCAGGTTCAGGATGGCGTCGTCGAGTTCGCGCTGCAGCTTGAGCGGGTACCAGTTGGCGCCTGCGGCTTCAATCGTTTCTGGTGTGGATTCGATCGCAGCGGTTGGCGCCTTGACGGTGAGGGTGGCGATACGTGCGGCGCGGTCCACCTGCGCATCCACCAAGCTGTAGTGGTAACCGGCGTCGTCGATCAACGCCTTCAGTGGCGTCAATTCAATACCTTTTGAGGCTGCAGCCCTTGTGGACTGGGCACGCAGTGCTTCAATTTCAGTAGCAAGCAAGGCGCCGAACTGCTGCGGCTTGGCAAACGCGTCGATCAATTTCCAGTCTTTCGCGCGGTCGGCGCGCACGCCTTCGCTGGTGGTGCAGAAGATGTCGGCCAGGTCGCGGCGCACCTTGCGCTTATCGGTCACGCGGGTAAGGCCGCCGGTGCCGGGCAAGACACCGAGCAATGGCACCTCGGGCAGGCTCACGGTGCTGGAGCGGTCGTCAACCATCACGATGCGGTCGCAGGCCAGGGCCAGCTCGTAACCGCCGCCGGCGCAGGCGCCGGTGACGGAGGCGATGGCTTTGAGCCCGTCGTGGCGCGAGGAGTCTTCCAGGCCGTTGCGGGTTTCATTGGTGAACTTGCAGAAGTTGACCTTCCAGCCGTGGGTGGACAGGCCCAGCATGTAGATGTTGGCGCCCGAGCACCAGATCTTTTCCTTGCCGGATTCAAACACCACCACCTTGACGGCAGGATGTTCGAAACGGATGCGATTGATCGCATCGTGCAGCTCGATGTCCACCCCCAGGTCGTAACTGTTGAGCTTGAGCTTGTAGCCAGGCTTGATGCCGCCGTCCTCATTGATGTCGAGCTTGAGGCGGGCCACATCGCCATCCACGCTCAGGGTCCAGTGCTGGTACTTGGTGGGGTGTGTGGCAAAACTCACGAGCTCGCGCTCCTGGCCTTCAATCACTTGCTTGAACAACAGCGGTTCGGTCATGGCATTCATCGGGGTCTCCTGTGTTTTCAGTTACTGGCAACCTGCGGAACGGCGCGTTCCAGGTCTTTCAGGCTTTGCTTGAGCGTGCGGGCCGCGGTGTCCACCACCGCATCCGCGCGGGCGTACAGTGCCTCGCGACTGGCCAGGATGCGGCGCAGGTCTTCCATGGCCTCGCTGGTCGCGCCGCGGGTGCTGTCGAAGGGCCGCATGTCGCCCTGCGCCACCACACGTGCCATGTGTTCTTCCGGGCTGGCCTTGAGCCAGACGCAGTAAAAGCGGCTTTGCAGCAAGTCGAAGGTTTCGCGCTCGCTGACGATGCTGCCGCCAGTGGTCATGACAACGCCGGCGGCATGGTCCTCGGCGATGCGGAACAACGCACGGCGCTCGTAACGGCGGTAGCCGGCCTGCCCGTGCAGCAACAAAATTTCATTCATGCTGGTGCCAGCCTCGCGCTCGATCTCGCGGTCCAGCTCGACAAAAGGCACGCCGCGTTCAGTGGCCAGTTGCAGGCCCAGCGTCGATTTGCCCGCACCGCGCAGGCCGATCAGCGCAATGCGCGCCTCGCGCCCGGAAGATTCGCTGAGGCCAAAGGTGCTACCCAGCAGCGCGTAGGCCTGATCCAGTTGCGTGTCGTCGAGTCGCCCCAGCAGGCCCTGCACACGTGCCAGCGCCGGGCGCAACGCGTCCTGCATCAAATCAAGAATCGAGATGTTCAGCGCGCGGGCGGCAGCTTCGAGTGAGTTGATGGAGACATTGCCCTTTCCGCTTTCGACGTCAGCCAGAAAGCGCTCGCTCAGACCGGAATCAGTGGCCAGCGCCTTGCGTGTCATGCCGCGACGGGCCCGCCAGGCGCGCACCCGTGCGCCCAGCTCGGCGAGGGTGGCTTTCACTTCAATTTCGGACATGACTTGCATGGAACACCACTTTTTGTGAAAAGTATTTGCGCTAGATCAAGATTGCAGTATACTTCACGTAAATTCATCGTCAAGCAGTTTATTGCATCTTTTTTCGGGGACTTGAATGAAACTCAAAATTCTGGTGGGCACCATGACCAGCACAGCCGACTACGTCGCGCAGGCAATCCAGATGGATTGCGCCGACTTGGTTCCCGACATCGAGGTGCAGTTGATGGACGGCTTAGAGATCAGCGTGTTTGACAGCGCAGCTGAAGAAGATGCGGTATATCTCATTTGCACCTCCACTTATGGCCAGGGCGACATTCCCGACAATGCCCGCGTTCTGTACGACTCACTGGACAGCCAGCCCAAGTTTCTCGGTCATGTGCGCTACGGCGTGATCGCGCTCGGCGACCGCACCTATCAGCAAACCTTTGCCTTCGGCGGAAAGAAGTTTGACGAACGCCTGCAGGGCTTGGGCGCCCAGCGCATCGGTGAGCTCTGGATCCATGACGCCAGCAGCGGCACGCTGCCCGAAACCGAAGGCGCCGAGTGGTGCCGGCAATGGCTGGCGCAGGTGCTGGCGAGCACCGAAGCCGCGACCTGAGCTTCAAGTAAAAAAAGGCTCCAGCTCATGCTCAGCAGGTGCAGGTAGCTATAAAAAAGAGAGCATCCGGAGACCATGATGAACCTGAGCCGCGCCGACCACAGCGTCAGTCCACCCCGGCTGGACATTCCCCGTGACTACAACGCTGCCCATGACTTGCTGGCGCGCAATGCCGGCCGCCCCGACAAGCTGGCCTTCATCGATGCTTCCAGCGGTGCCACGCTCAGTTACGGTGAACTGGACCATCAGGCGCACCGCTTTGCCAACGCCCTGCGGGCCCAGGGGTTTGCGCCAGAAAGCCGCGTCCTGCTGGCGATGCTGGACACGCCCGAGTGGCCGGTGGCTTTTCTGGGCTGCATTCTGGCCGGTGTGGTGCCTGTGGCGGCCAACACCCTGCTGACCACCAAAGACTTCGACTTCATGCTGCGCGACTCGCGCGCTCAGGGCCTGATCGTCTCCAAGGCCCTGCTGCCAGTTTTTGAGTCGTTGATCGGCCAGATCCCCACGCTGCGCACAGTCATCACCGCCGGCGACGATTCATCATCCAATATGGCCCTAGCCCATATGATACGGGCGCAAACAGCTACAAAAACGATAGCAACTACTTGCGCCGACGACGCCTGTTTCTGGCTCTATTCGAGCGGCTCCACCGGTACGCCCAAAGGCACGGTGCATCTTCACAGCCACCTGATGCAGACTGCCGAACTGTATGGCCGCGGCGTGCTGGGCATCCAGGCGTCCGATGTGGTTTATTCGGCCGCCAAGCTGTTTTTTGCCTACGGCCTGGGCAACGGCCTGACCTTTCCAATGAGTGTGGGCGCCACTGCCGTGTTGCTGCCGGCACGACCAACACCCACCGAGGTCTTCGGCATCCTCAAAAAACATCAACCGACCATCTTTTATGGCGTGCCCACGCTGTATGCGGCCATGCTGGCTGACCCGGCGCGCCCGCAGAAGTCGGAACTGAAGCTGCGCGTCTGTACCAGTGCCGGCGAGGCCTTGCCGGCCGAGATCGGTAAAAAGTGGACGGCCCAGTATGGCTGCGACATTCTCGACGGCATCGGCTCGACCGAAATGCTGCATATCTTCCTGAGCAACCGCCCCGGCGAAGTGCGTTACGGCAGCACCGGCAAGGCAGTGCCCGGTTATGCACTGCGCATCGTTGGCGACGACGGCCGCGACTGCGGTACCGGCGAGATCGGCGAGCTGCAGATCAGCGGCCCGAGTTCGGCGCTGATGTACTGGAACAGCCGTGCAAAAACCAAGGCCACCTTTTCCGGCGAGTGGACCCGCAGCGGCGACAAATACACGGTCGATGCCGATGGCTACTACACCTACAGCGGCCGCAGCGACGACATGCTCAAGGTCGGCGGCATTTATGTTTCGCCTTTTGAGGTGGAGGCCTGTTTGATGACACATCCGGCCGTGCTCGAAGTCGCGGTGATCGGCATGGCGGACAGTGACGAGTTGATCAAGCCCAAGGCCTGCGTGGTCCTCAAGAGCGGTCAGGCCGCCACGGCCGAAGAACTGAAGGCCCATGTGAAGCAGCAGCTTGCCCCATACAAATATCCGCGCTGGATTGAGTTTGTATCCGAACTGCCCAAAACAGCGACCGGAAAGATCCAGCGCTTCAAGCTGCGCCAGGCGCAAAGCTGACAGTCCGGGTTGCGCTTCCGGGTTGGCAGAGAAATTGCTTCATATATAAACAATTCAATCTTCAATCTCGGGTTTTTCACTAGGGTTTTTCAACCGCTGCACCGTTAACATCCAGTCAGTTCAGCGCTTTCTATTCCGCCTCAACCAGGAGTTTTTCCATGACCTCACGTCTTTCTTCACGCCGTTTGATCTTGAGCCAGAGTGCTGCCGTCATCGGCGCGGCATCGACCGGCCTGCTGCTCCCGCAAATCGTGCGTGCGCAGTCCAACAAGGTGCGCGTGGGCTTCATGCTGCCCTATACCGGCACATTTGCGCAGCTGGGCGTGGCGATTGAAAACGGCTTTCGCCTGGCGATTGACCAGCAAGGCGGCAAACTCGGCGGGCGCGAGATCGAATACTTCAAGGTCGATGACGAATCCGAGCCTTCCAAGGGCATCGAAAATGCCAGCAAGCTGGTGCAGCGCGACAAGGTCGATGTGCTGGTCGGCACTGTGCACTCGGGCGTGCAGATGGGCATCCAGAAAGTCGCGCGCGACTCCGGCGTGCTGAGCCTTATCCCGAACGCCGGCGTGCACGCCGCCACGCGCGGCCTGTGCGCGCCCAATGTGTTCCGGACCTCATTCACCAATTCGCAACCGACGCGTGCTCTGGGCCAGGCCATGGTCGCCAAGGGCCACAAAAAGGCCGTCTGGATCACCTGGAAATACGCAGCCGGCGATGAGGCCTTCGAAGGCTTCAAGGAAAGCTACACCGCAGCCGGCGGCACCATCGTCAAGGAACTCGGTTTGCCCTTCCCCAACGTCGAGTTCCAGGCGCTGCTCACTGAAATCGCTGCGCTCAAGCCCGACGCCGTGGCCTGCTTCTTCGCCGGTGGCGGCGCCGCCAAGTTCATCCGCGACTACGCCGCAGCCGGCCTCAAGGGCAAGATCCCGCTGTATGGTTCCGGCTTCCTGACCGAAGGCGTACTTGATGCCGCCGGTCCCGCTGCCGACGGCATCATCACCACCATGCATTACAGCGACTCGCTGGACACGCCGCGCAACAAGGCTTTCCGCACCGCCTATGCAAGCCGCTTCAAGATGCAGCCTGACGTGTACGCCATGCAGGGTTACGACACCGGCCTGCTGCTGGTCCAGGGCGCCAACGCCGTCAAGGGCGACATGGCCAGCAAGCCAGCGCTGTACAAGGCGCTGGAGTCTGCCGTGATCGACAGCCCGCGCGGAAAGTGGACCATGAGCAAGTCGCACAACCCGGTGCAGGACATCTATCTGCGCGTCGTCGAGAACAAGGAAAACAAGGTCTTGGGCATTGCCGCCAAAGCCCTCGCCGACTCCGGCGCCGGCTGCAAGATGGCCTGAAGATATAGCCCCCACGATTGCTCACTGCGTGTAGCGCCCTGCCCCCCGAGGGAGCCGCTAGGCCTGCGGGCCGGCGGAGCCGGACCCGCGGCCCCTGCTGGGTAAAGACCCGCATGAGCAATTTCTCGACAAGAAGCGGGAGGTTCTCGGACCTCCCATTTTTTTGAGCCCTCGCCAAATACACCCACGCCCCGGAATCACAGTCAAGCACCCATGGATCTCGCCAACTTTCTTATCCAGTTGCTTAACAGCGTGCAGTACGGCCTGTTGCTGTTCATGCTGGCGGCCGGGCTGACGCTGATCTTCGGCATCATGGGTGTGGTCAACCTCGCGCATGGCAGCTTCTACATGCTGGGCGCCTACCTCGCCTGGTCGCTCAGCGCGCAGTTCGGCAGCCTGACGCTGGCCATCCTCGTCGGTGCCGTGTTGTCGGCGATTTTTGGACTGGCGCTGGAATGGCTGTTGTTTCGCCACTTCTACCACCGGGATCACCTCGACCAGGTATTGCTGACCTTTGGCCTGATCTACATCTTTGAAGAGCTGCGCTCCATTCTCTGGGGCGACGACGTACACGGCGTGCCGATTCCCGACCTGCTCAGTGCCTCGATTCCGCTGACCGACAATCTGTCCTATCCGGTCTACCGCCTCTTCATGTCGGCTGTGTGTATTGCCCTGGCGGTCGGGCTCTATCTTCTGATCTCCAGAACCCGGTTCGGCATGAAAATACGTGCCGGCGCCTTCAACCGCGACATGGCCGGTGCACTCGGCATCAACATCAAGCTGATCCATGCCGTGGTGTTTGCCCTCGGCGTGACGCTGGCTGCGGTGGCCGGCATGATTGCCGCACCGATAGCCAGCGTCTACCCAAACATGGGCTCGCAGGTGCTGATCATGTGTTTTGTCGTCGTCGTGATCGGCGGCATCGGCTCAGTGCGCGGCGCCATGATTGCCGCGCTGCTGGTCGGCCTCGTCGACACCTTCGGCAAGGTACTGCTGCCGCAGGTGGCCGGCATGCTGGTTTACATGCTGATGGCTGCGGTACTCCTCTGGAAGCCTGAAGGCTTGTTCAAGCAATGAGCACGATGAAAGCCAATCTCGAAGTCCTGCCGCGCGGCGTACAGGTGGCGCTGGCGCTGGGGCTTGTTGCGCTGGTCGCCTTTCCCTTCACCGGCACCGACTTCTACGTGCAGATGGTCACGCGCATGATGATCATGGCGATCTTTGCGATGAGCCTGGACTTGCTGCAGGGCGTCTCCGGTCTGGTGTCGCTGGGCCATGCAGCCTACTTCGGCCTGGCCGGTTATGCGCTGGCCTTTTTGATGCCGCAGGGCGAAGCGGTCAGCCTTTGGTGGACCCTGCCGCTGGCGGTATTGGCCTCGGGACTGGGTGCGCTGATCATTGGTTTCTTCGTCGTCCGCACGCATGGCATCTACTTCATCATGGTGACGATGGCCTTTGCGCAAATGGTCTTCTTCCTGTTTTTCGACAACAAGTTGCTGGGCGGCTCTGATGGCCTGTACATCAACTTCAAGCCGACGATTGCGCTGTTCGGCTGGACGCCCTTCGCTTGGTGGGATCTGGACAACAAACACACGCTGTACTACTTCACCCTGGCCGTGCTGCTGGTGGTCTATGCCTTCCTGCGCCGCCTGCTCTGGAGCCCGTTCGGTCGCGCACTGGCCGGCATCCGTGTCAACGAGCACCGCATGCGCGCCATGGGTTTCGGCACCTTTCGCTACAAGCTCACAGCCTTCACGCTGGCCGGCGCATTGGCGGGCCTGGCTGGTTATTTGTGGGGTACACAGACCGGCTACATCAACCCCGAACTCATGGGCTTTCACATGAGCGCGCACGGCATCATGATGGTGATCCTCGGCGGCATGGGCAACTTCGCCGGTGCCATCGTCGGCGCTTTTGCTTTTGAATACCTGCTGCATGTGTTCAAGGACCTTCCGCGTATCGGCAGCGTCAACCTCGGCAAACATTGGCAACTCTGGATGGGCCTGTTCATCGTGTTGCTGGTGACTTTTGCGCCGCGCGGCATCCTGGGTCTTGTTGAGCGCTTCGGAAAATCGCGGAAGGCCGGCGATGAGTGAAATCCTGCTCAGTGCAAAAAACCTGACCAAACGCTTCGGCGGACTTGCTGCCGTGAACGACGTATCGGTTGATCTGCAGCGCAACCATATTCACGCGGTGATCGGACCGAACGGCGCCGGCAAATCCACGTTGACCAACCTGCTCTCTGGCGACCTTCCGCCTACCTCGGGTTCGGTGCAGCTAGTCGGGCAAGACGTGACTGGCTGGAACCCCGAAAAAATTTCGCGACAGGGCCTGGGCCGCAGCTACCAGAAGACCAATATTTTCCTGCCCTTCACAGTCTGGGACAACGTACGACTGGCGGCCCAGTCGCGCCAGCCACACGCCGCCCGTTGGTTCAGGCGTGCTAATGATTTTGTAGCAATCAATGACCGTGCGACCAGGGCCATCGAGCTTTCCGGCCTTGAAAATCGGAAGAATGCGATGGCTGGCGCCATCAGCCACGGCGAGCAGCGCCAGTTGGAGATTGCCATGACGCTGGCAACCGGGCCGCAGGTGTTGTTGCTCGACGAACCCCTGGCCGGCATGGGTGTGGCTGAGGCTGAACGCATGGTCGCGCTGCTGCTGTCCCTAAAAAAGGACCATGGCATCCTGCTGGTCGAACACGACATGGACGCGGTTTTCACCTTGGCCGACAAACTGACCGTGATGGTGGATGGCAAGGTGATCGCCAGTGGTACGCCAGCGCAGATTCGCGCGGACGCCGACGTACAAGCCGCCTACCTAGGGGAACATTGATGCCCCCACGCTTTTTACTTCGAGCGCCTGCGGCGCGCTGCCTCACTCCTTGTGTAAAGAGGCTGGCCTTGCTTGGGGCGGCCCGGGGCGGCGGCCGCACAAACAAATGACGAACGAACTTCTCATCGATGCCAAAGGCATCCACACCTACTACGACGCCAGCCACATCCTGCGCGGCATCGACTTTTCCGTGGCGCGCGGCGAAACCATCGGCCTGATGGGTCGCAACGGCATGGGCAAAAGCACGCTGCTCAAAAGCATCATGGGCCTGGTCAAACCGCGCTCGGGCAGCATGACCATCGTCGGCAAGCCGATGTTGGGCCGTGCCCCTTACGAAATTTCTCAACTCGGCATTGCTTACGTACCCGAGGGCCGGGGTATCTTCGGCAACCTCAGCGTGGTCGAAAACCTGAAGATGGCCGCGCGGCCCGGCACCTGCGGCCAACGCGACTGGACTTACGAACGCGTGCTCGAGACCTTCCCGCGCCTGAAAGAGCGATTGGGCCATGGCGGCCAGCAGCTCAGCGGCGGCGAACAGCAGATGCTGACCATAGGCCGCGCGCTGATGACCAACCCCGATGTGCTGATCCTCGACGAGGCGACAGAAGGCCTGGCGCCGCTGATCGCGCGCGAAATCTGGCGCATTTGCCAGCTCGTGCGGGAAACCGGCATCAGCAGCGTGATTGTCGACAAGAACTGGAAACACGTCACGCAAATCACCGACCGCAACATCATCCTGGTCAAGGGTGAGGTGGTGTTTGCCGGCAGCTCTGCCGAGTTGCGCGCACAACCAGAGCTTTTGACGCAATACCTGGGTGTCTAGAGGGGCGCCTCGCCCGGGAGTGAATCGACAAAGCCCGCCTTGCATGGCATCATGACCTCACCAGTGCACTGCCTGGTGGACCGGGACACACGGGTGCCCGCGTCGAACTGAAAGGCTACATTCATGCGCTGGCCCTGGTTAGTAGATGCAGCCTCCGCGCCCTCCCAACGTCCCTCGGGCTCCCCTCAGCCTTCCATCGTCCGGCCCATCGCCTGGCTGGTGGCCGGGCTGTTCATCGTATCTGCCTGCGCCGTGGCAATCGCGCTTTATTACCTTCGCGGCGAAGCCCTGCGTTCGGGTGAAGTACTGACCCAGTCCCTGGTTCAGGTGATTGAAGAGCAGACCAGCCGCACCTTTCAGACGGTGGATCAACGCCTGCAGTTGACTGCCAGCCAGCTGCAGGCGCTGCAAATCGAAAAACGACTGGACGAGAACTCGGCCCGGATCATGCTGCGTGAGCAACTGAAAGCGCTGCCCTTTGTGCGCGCCATCTGGGTGCTGGACGCTGAAGGCCGCATCCGGTTTGACTCGGATACCGGCAATATGGGTATCTCGCTGGCCGACCGCGAATATTTTCAAATTTACAAACAAAACCCGGCCACGCAATTTCATCTCAGTTCCCCCGTGCGCAGCCGCTCAACCGGCACCTGGCTGATCAGTGCGTCCAGGCCGATACAGACCAGCAGCGGGGCATTTTTGGGGGTGATTGTGGCCGCCGTCGAGCCGCGCTACTTCGACAAACTCTGGAGCGGGATCAATCTGGGTGAAGGGGGTGCGATTGCGCTGTTTCGCAAGGATGGCGTGCTGATGATGCGTAGCCCCATGGAGGAAAGCGCCATGGGAAAGGCTTTCCCTGACCTTCCGCTGTTTCCCGAGTTCGCCAAAAATCCGCAAGGTATCTTCACCACCACCAGCGCATTTGACGCCCGTGTTCGCATGGTCGCCTATCGCGGGCTGCCCCCCTACCCGGAACTCATTGTTCTGGTGGGTTCACCCTATGACAATGTGCTGGCTGCGTGGAAGCGTTTTGCAACACTGACCTGGCTGCTCTGGTTCGCCGCAGCTGTCACTGTCACCCTGCTGTCGGTGCTTCTCTTCCGCTATGCGCAGCAGCGCGAACGTACGGAGGTGCGTTTTCGCCAGCTGGCTCAGGCCATGCCGCAAATCGTGTTCATCACCAACGCCAGTGGCTTAATGGTTTTCATCAACGACCAATGGAGCCATGTCACCGGGCAGCCCGTGGAAGCGTCCCTGAACGGCGGCTGGTTCAAGCGGGTCCATCCGGACGATCTGGCGCAAACCATGGAAGATTTTCGCAACGCCATCGATACCGGGCAGAGCATGCACAACGAGCATCGCCTGCTGTGTCTCGACGGAACCTACCGCTGGCAACTGGCGCGCGTTCTGCCCAACCGCGATCAAAGTGGACGCATCGTTTCCTGGTACGGCACCTCCACCGACATCGACGACCTGAAGCAAGCGGAGGCAGCAACCAATGCCCAGGCCAACCTGCTGAGCATGGGAGGCCAACTGTCGCGCATGGGCGGCTGGGCACTGGAGTTGCCCACCATGCGCTTCATATGGTCTGACGAAGCCTCCCTGGTGCTGGAGCTGCCGCCGGGCAGCACACCGGTCTGGAGACTGCGATCGGCCTGTGCGCGCCACAGTCGCAGGCACTTGCCGGCCGGGTGACCTTGGAGTGTCTGGAAAACGGCACGCCTTTCGACGTCCAGGTGGAGATGGTGACCGGCACGGGACGGCTCATCTGGGTGCGCTCGCTGGGGCAAGCTGTTCGCGATGGCAAGGGCAACATGGTGCGTATGCAGGGCGCGCTGCAAGATGTGACCGCGCGGGTGCAGGCCGAGCAGGAAGTGCAGGCCCATCTGCAAACTCTGCAACGCGCCGCCGAAGCGGCCCAGGCCATCACCCAGCACCGCAGTCTGGACGCCATGATGCAGGAGGTGGCGGACCAGGCTCGTACCATCGTCGGTGCGCACCAGGCGATCATCAGCTTGACGCAAAACAGCGGCTGGGCACAAAGCATCACCGCGCTCTCGCTGTCCGACAAATATGCGGCCTTTCGGCACCTGATGGAGCCGCCCGACGGCAGCGGCATTTACGCCGTGGTCTGTGAAACCAACCGTCCACAACGCCTGACCCAGGCCGAGTTGGAGGTCCATCCGCGCTGGCGCGGTTTTGGCACCTACGCCGACAAACACCCGGCCATGCGGGGCTGGCTCGCTGTTCCGCTTACCGGGCGTGATGGCACCAACATTGGCGTGCTGCAACTCTCGGACAAGCTCGAAGGCGAGTTCACCCAGCAGGACGAATACATCGCCACCGAATTGGCCGAGTTGACGCAGATCGCCATCGACAACGTCAAACTGCTGGCCCAGGTGCAGGAGCTCAACACCGGCCTGGAGGAAAAAATTGCGGTGCGCACGCGCGAACTTGCACGCCAGGAGGCGCTGTTCAGGGCACTCGCCGAGCAGGCCCCTCATCCCATCTGGACCATCGATCCGCGCGGGGGTGCGACCTTCATCAGCCGGGCCTGGTACCAGCTTTTCGGTGGCAAGCCGCCCGACTGGCAGGGACAGGGCTGGATGGACCTGATCCACCCGGACGACGTCGCCGGTCTGAACGACAGCTGGCTGACGCACCGCAAAACGCGCACGCCGTACACCGGCACGCGGCGCCTGCGTGCGCGGGACGGCAGCTACCGCATCATGTCTTACAGCGTTTCGCCGGTTCTCAATGACCGTGACCGTGTGATGTTCTGGGTTGGTATCGACGTGGACATCACGGAGATCAAGGCGATTGAAACCGCTTTGCGCATGTCCAACTCGGAGCTGGAGGCGTTTTCCTATTCGGTATCGCACGATCTGCGGTCTCCGCTGAACACCATCGATGGATTCAGCCGCCTGCTGTTCAAGGAACTGGGTGCTTCGCAGGGCGCGAGGACCCAGCACTACCTGACGCGCATCCAGTCAAGCGTCAGCCAGATGGGCCAATTGATCGAAGGCTTGCTGTCGCTCGCGCATGTCACCCGCCTCGAACTGCGTTATCAGCCCGTGGACCTGAGCGCAATTTCCCGTGAAGTGCTCGACAGCCTGCGTATCCACGCACCGGCCCGTGACGTCAATGCCGTCGTCGCGTCAGGACTGGCCGCGCACGGCGACATGCGGCTGCTGCGTTCGGTCATGGAAAACCTGATCGGCAATGCCTGGAAGTTCAGCGAGCGACGCGAACACACACAGATTGAGGTGGGGTGGTCAGCCGGGCAGGCGGCCTTTTTTGTGCGCGACAACGGCGCCGGCTTCGACATGGCCTATGCGGCCAAACTCTTTGGCACCTTTGAGCGGCTGCACGGCATCACCGAGTTCGCTGGCACCGGCATCGGCCTGGCGACGGTAAGCCGCGTGATCGCCCGCCATGGTGGGCGCATCTGGGCCGCAGCCGCGCCAGACCAGGGCGCGACTTTCTTCTTTACCTTGCCCGTGCCGTCGTAAAGGCGGCATCGCTACATCAGCGGTCGCAGTTCCCTGGCCGCATCAAACAGCAAGGGCAGCAGATCGCGCTGCATCGCCTGCACCGTCAGGCGCTGCGGCGAGGCCACCACATTGAGCGCGGCAACCGTCTTGCCCTGCATGTTGCGCAGCGGCACGGCCAGCGCATGCACGCCTAGTTCGTGCTCCTCAACCGCCAGGCTGAAGTCATCCGCGCGCACCTGTTCAATCACTGCCCGAAACAACTTGGGGTCGATCACGGTGCACGGCGTCAGGCGCGGCAGCAAGCGTCCCTTGAGCCATTGCGTGAAGGCGGTTTTGCCCTGAGCCGCCAGCAGCACACGACCGGTAGAGGTTGCATGGGCCGGCAGCCGCGCGCCCAGGTGCAAGCCGTAGGCCAGCACACGCACCGCGCCGGACGAGGCGCTTTTCCACTCATAGCCGCTGCGCCCCACGATCACCACCTCGTCGCCGTCAAGCACGCCTGCAGAAAACGACTCCTGGGTCTGCGCGGCCAGCCGGTTCAGTGTCGGCTGGATGGCGCGCGGCAAACGGGCCGAGGCCAGATAGCTGCCCGAAAAACGCAACACTTTGGCAGCCAGCCAAAAGTAGCTGCCGTCGGTTTCCAGATAGCCCAGATGCGCCAAAGTCAGCAGGTGCCGGCGCGCGGCAGCGCGCGTGATGCCGGCACGTTCGGCGGCCAGCGTGGCGTTGAGGCGCTGGCGCTGCGTGTCAAAACTTTCCAGCACCGCCATACCCTTGGCCATGCCTTCAATCATGTCGGCCTTCGCAATCGGCCGATGGCTCTGCAGTTCGCCGGCGGACCGGCTGGGCGGGGTAGTAACCGTGCTCATTGCGCGATCATCGCACAAGTTGCCTGTTGATCGTGCAAAGGGGCAGCTTGTCCTGCCCCGCCGACTGGTCATCGCGCGGCGGACCGCCTACGCTAGCAAATCAGCTATGCAAGTCGACAAGTGGAGACAAAAATCATGCGCACCCAGGTTGCCATCATCGGTGCGGGCCCCTCCGGCCTGCTCCTCGGACAGTTGCTGCACAAAGCCGGCATAGACGCCGTGATCATCGAGCGCCAGAGCGGCGACTACGTGCTCGGCCGGATTCGCGCCGGCGTGCTCGAGCAGGTCACCATCGACCTGCTGGACGAAGCCGGGGTCGGCCAGCGCATGCACCAGGAGGGCATGGTGCATGGCGGTTTCGACATGTTGTTCAAGGGCGAGCGCCACCGCATCGACCTGAATGGCCTGACCGGCGGCAAAAACGTCATGGTGTACGGCCAGACTGAAGTCACCCGCGACCTGATGGATGCCCGGCAGGCGGCAGGCCTCACCACCATTTATGAAGCCGGCAACGTGTCAGTGCACGGCTTCGACACCAAGAAGCCGCGTGTGCGCTACGAGAAGGACGGGCAGGCGCATGAGATCGAGTGCGACTTCATCGCCGGTTGTGACGGCTTTCACGGCGTATGCCGCGCCAGCGTGCCCGAGAGCGCCATCACCGAGTACGAAAAGGTCTACCCCTTCGGCTGGCTGGGGGTGCTCGCCGACACACCGCCGGTGCACCATGAACTGATTTACGTCAACAGCACACGCGGCTTTGCGCTGTGCTCGCAACGCAGCGCCACACGCAGCCGCTACTACCTGCAGGTGCCGCTGACCGACAAGGTCGAAGCCTGGTCGGACGATGCCTTCTGGAACGAGCTGCGCCTGCGCCTGGACGCGGGCGGCCGCGAACACCTCGTCACCGGCCCGGCTATCGAGAAAAGCGTGGCGCCCTTGCGCAGTTTTGTCGCCGAACCCATGCGTTTTGGGCGCATGTTCCTGGCGGGGGATGCCGCACACATCGTGCCACCCACCGGCGCCAAGGGACTGAACCTCGCCGCCAGCGACGTGAAATATTTGTCCAGCGCGCTGATCGAGTTCTACGCCGAAAAGAGCGAAGCCGGCATCGACACCTATTCCGAGCGCTGTCTCAGGCGCGTCTGGCGTGCCGAGCGGTTCTCGTGGTGGTTCACCAGCCTGATGCACAACTTCCCGGAAAACGGCCCCATCGGCCAGAAGCTGCAGGACGCCGAACTGGACTACCTCGTGCATTCGGAAGCCGGTGCGCGCTCCGTCGCTGAAAACTACGTCGGCCTGCCGCTCGATTTCGGGAGCTGAGCCGCCAACCGGATGGGTGTCACCCCTGAACGCCGTCCTCACGTTCATTCACCAGCAAATCCCCCGGCTGGCAATCGAGAAACTCGCAGATCTTCATCAGTGTGTCAAAGCGCACGCCCTTGACCTTGCCCTGCTTGAGCAGCGACAGGTTGGCTTCCGTGATGCCGACATACGCCGCCAGATCCTTGGACCTGGCCTTGCGCTGGGAGAGCATCACATCGAGTTTGACGACGATGGACACAGTGCGCGATTAACTAGACAAACTGCGCGTTCTCTTCAGCAAGCGCCACCGCCTTGGCCATCACGGCGGCAATTTGCCAGACCATGCCGGCAAACAACAGGGTGATCAACTCGTTGCTGCCCAGACCCACGGCCAGTGCGCGCTGGCCGGCAGGCGCACCCAGTGTCAGGACGACACTGATGGCCATGGACACGAAAAATCCCGCCACCACTGACGCAAAAATGCCGGCGGCAAAACCGCGCAGATAACGCACGGTACGCAGGCTGAAATACTCGGCCTGGGAGAAGCCAGAGAAACAACGCATCGCGCAGACCAGACCGTAAGACGCGCAACACACCGGCACCATGCCCAGGCCCACCGCCAGCAAGCGTTGCCATAGCTCCACATCCAGCATCGCGACCTGCACCGCCGACAGACTGGCACCGGCGCGCAGCAGCAAGCCTTCTGTCGGCGTGGTCATCAGCTGGTACAGCACCGCCAGCGGCAGGGCCACAGACAGCAAAGCGCAAACCCAGGCAAAAGCGCTGTTCAGGCGCTGCACTTCCGGCCCCGACAGCGTGCTGGCAGTCAATGTAGTTTTCATAACGCACTTTTTGTGATGAAGCGCCCAGCATGTCACATTATTTTCTGTAAGACAATAATTAATTACTGTAAAACATAAATTAATTGAAATATCTGATCTGTTTGCGCTCAGACCAGCCTGAACCGCTGCAGGCATTTCGATGCCGGCGACTTCTGGTAAGGTCAGCTTAAAACCACGGCGGAGCACCCTTGCCTGCCAAACGCAGGAGACTTCCCCCATGCTAGCCCCGAGCCCCTCTTTCCAGCCCCTGCAGGGCGTGCGTATCCTGAGCCTGGCACTCAATCTGCCCGGTCCGGCGGCGCTGATGCGTTGCCGCCGCATGGGCGCGACCTGCATCAAGCTGGAGCCGCCAGCGGGCGACCCCATGGGCTCGTACAACAAGCCGGCCTACGCACAACTGCATGAAGGCGTGAAGGTCATGACTGCCGACCTGAAAACCGACGGGGGGCAAAAAGTGCTGCACCGCGAACTGGCGAAGACCGACGTGCTGCTGACCTCGTTTCGCCCGTCGGCCGTCGAAAAGCTCGGCCTGGGCTGGAAGAAGCTCCACACGCTGCACCCCGCGTTGTCGCACGTCGCCATCGTCGGCGCGCTTGGCGCGCTAGGTGAAGCACCCGGCCATGACCTGACCTACATGGCTGACAACGATTTGGTGACCGGTCTGGAACTGCCGCCCACGCTCTACGCCGACATGGGCGGCTCGCTGATGGCCAGCGAAGCCGTGCTGCAGGCCGTGCTGCGCCAGCGCGAGCCTTATGCTGGCACCGGTGATTCGCATCCGCAAGGCGTGTTTCTGGAAGTCGCGCTGTCCGAAGCCGCCAGTTACCTCGGCCTGCCGCGCGCTTGGGGTCTGACCAAACCCGGCTCCGCCGTCGGCGGCGGTCACGCCGGTTACTGCGTCTACCCGTGCAAGGACGGCCGCGTGGCAGTCGCGGCGCTGGAGCCACATTTCGCGGCCAGCCTTTGCGCCGCGTCAGGTGTGGCGATGAAAGACATGAAAACCATGTTCGCGCCTTCCACGCACGAAGCCGTTGCCGCCTTCCTGCTCACGCAGACTTGCGGGCAGCTCGACAAACTGGCGAGGGAGAAAGACATTCCGCTGCACACGCTATCGAATCAATAGCTGCTCACGCTCGTCGCATAAGGGCTGGAAGCCGATTTGACTTTGACGTTTTACCTGGCCAACACCCCTGTTGTCATTGCGGGCCTGACCCGCAATCCATCCCGGCAGCCCCAAGCAGCAGGTCCACACTGCATGGATCCCGGGTCAGGTCTGGGATGACAAGCCAAGCCAAGCTTGCGACCAAAGCACGTAGCACTCTTGATCGTTAGGAATCCTTGATCAATTTTCTAATCAGGATTTCGCTTCGAGAAAAAATATCTTCGATCGGGGGACGCACGAACCGCTGAGTAAGAAGATAGATTCCGGGACGGATATAGGCATCAGATCCGTACTTAGGACGAACTACGTCAACGCAGTAACGGGTTTTCGCGTCTCTATTGGTATGCGCGATAACATTGCGAATTAATCTGAGTTCGTTAATAGGAACGCCGTTAGATCGACAGTACGTCACGAAGTGGTCAAGCGGTGATATCACGTGTTCGACAGCCTCAACAATCATCGAAGCCCTCGACCATTCCAAGTATGTCTTTTCCCTTGCACGTCCGACTGTGAGCATTAGCAAGCGAGCACGTTCAATGGAGTTTGCCCTTGCAAGCAAAACGGGTGTTGTACCGTCCAAATATCTTGCCCCGCTGACCTGCCCCCAATCCTCGTACCAATCTAAATTCCAGAAGTCCGTGGGTTGCAAGATTAACTGATTG
>NZ_BMIG01000010.1 GCF_014641715.1 Polaromonas eurypsychrophila
ATTGCCTGGACCACAATGCACGATTCCCTGACAGTGTTGCACTTGGGGTTTGAGACCGCCCTTACTTTTCTTTGGCGAGACAAAGAAAAGTGAGTTGCCGCCGGGCAACCCCCGGCCAACGGATGGGTGCACGCAACGAACGGTCGAAGCGAAGAAGGCTTCGCAAGCTCAGCCCAAACGGTGTTGGTGTGCCCACATGGATCCCGGAACAAGTCCGGGATGACAGACAGCCACCGTGCTGTCAGGGCCACGGCTACTGAAGCGTTTCCTTGACCGCCGCTGGCAGCGGCAAGGGCATCACCTCAATGCCCTCTTCGATCAGGTCCATCGCCTCAGCCCGGCTGGCCTGGCCACGTATGCTGCGCTGCTCGACATCGCCGTAATGCATGGCACGCGCCTCGTCGGCAAAGCGTTCGCCCACGTCTTCGGTGTTGGCCATGACCCGGCGCAAGGCGTGCAGAAATTCCGCCTGCCGGACCTGGCCGTCGGCGACCGGAGTGACGTTCTGCGCAGAACTGACGGCAGCATTTGCCGGGGGTAGCGACATCTCACGCGAGGCGGAGGTTACTGGCGATGCATCAGCCGCTGCACCAAAATTGAGGCGGGGCGCGCTCGGCATTTTCTGGATAACCGGGTCTTCGCACAGGGGGCAGGTCACCAGCCCTCGTGCGTGTTGGCTCTGAAAATCGTCTTCCGATGCAAACCAGCCTTCAAAGGCGTGCTGGTGCGAACACTGGAGGTTGAGGACTTTCATGCCCTGATTATCGGTCTGTGTCCGGGCCTGCGCTGTCCTGCCAGTCGAGAACCCATGCGCCGGACAAGACGTTTTGCAGCCAGAGCGCGCCCGTCAGGGTCTTGCCGTCGGTGACACGGCCATCGCTGCACCACTGCAGCAGCTCGGCCGGGCTGGCGGTGAAGACATCGAGAAATTCGCCGGCATCGAGCTGGCGCTCGCCAGAAGTCAGGTCTTTGGCAAACCAGATGTCGATGAACTCGGTGGAGTAGGAAATCACCGGGTGCATCACACCGGCGCGAGCCCAGCGGCGTGCGGTGTAGCCGGTTTCTTCCAGCAACTCACGTTGCGCGCACACGAGCGAACCTTCGCCGGCATCGAGCTTGCCGGCGGGGAATTCGACCATCACGGCATGCACCGGGTAGCGGTACTGGCGCTCGAGCACCAGTCGGCCGTCATCGAGCTGGGCGATGATCATCACGGCACCCGGATGGCGCACATACTCGCGGGAAGCTTCGCTGCCGTCCGGCAAACGCACGATGTCGCGAAAGGCATGCAGAAAATGTCCCTTGAGCAGTTCGTGGCTGGTGAGCGTGTGCTCCTTTAGGTGAGCATCGTCCGCTTTGCCGAAAGGCGCTGAGGGCGGGTCAGCTAGCGCCATGGCTAGGGGCCCTCTGCATAACTCGCGCCGCGCGCGGCGAGGCTTTTGCGGGATGAGCCGTGAGGCGCAAAACCCAAGGCAAGGCTTTCTGCCTTACTTGGTTTTGTAACGAAGCGCTGGCAACCGCGGTCGCGGTTGCAGCCCTTTGAGCCCTCATTGGCAGGCACGGCCTTAGCCGTGCGTGCCCGCAAAACCACGCCCCTTCGGGTTCGGACCAAAACGGGCGCTTTGCCCTCCAAACCCCTTGCGTGTGCTTCAGCACACGCTGCGTGGTGTTGGCGAGCAAATCATCCCGTTGTGGATCCGAACGCGCATGGCGGGAGTTATGCAGAGGGTCCCTAGCGGTGCTTGAACAGGTAGCGGTACACAAAGCCCGGAAAGGCAAAGGTGATGAAGAGCGTGGCAGTGATCGCATAAAACTCCCAGCCCTGCGGCGCGATCTGCCCTGCCCGTTGTTCCAGAAACAGGCCGATGCCGCCGACCACGAAATACCAAAACACCATCTCCCCGAGCCGCACCGCGAGCATCTTGGGGCCGGCCAGGGGAAATACCGCAAGCAGTCGGTTGCTGATAAAAGGAAGATTGGCAGCCAGCAGGGCCAGCGCCACCACCAGCCACACCGAGGTCGTCTGGGTCATGTCCCCAGGGACTTCACAACGCTGGCAATCGCCTGGGTGCACAAGGTCATGAGTCCGCCGGGCATCAGACCGAGCAGCAGCACCAGCGCACCATTGATGGACAACACGACGCGGGCGTCTGTCGGTGCATCGATGGCGGTCGGCATGCCGGGGTTGGGGGCATCGAAATACATCACCTTGACCACACGCAGGTAATAGAAGGCGCCGACCAGCGACATCATCACGGCAAAAACGGCGAGCACAACGTACAGGGTTTGCTGCGAGGACACCAGCGCCTGCAGGACACCGAGCTTGGCATAGAAGCCAACCACCGGCGGCACACCGGCCAGCGAGAACATACAGACGGCCATGACACCGGCAAACAGCGGACTGCGCTGATTCAGGCCAGCCAGATCGGTGATTTCTTCGGACTCATGGCCGGCGCGCGCAAGCAGCAAAATAATGCCGAAGACTCCGAGGGTGGTCAGCACATAGGTGATGACGTAAAACATGGCCGCGCCATAGGCGAATTCGGCATTGAGCTTGTTGCCGTTAACGACGCCCGCCAGCAGCGCCAGCAGCAGGAATCCCATTTGCGAGATGGTCGAAAACGCCAGCATGCGCTTGAGGTTGGACTGCGCAATGGCCGCCAGGTTGCCCACGAACAGTGAGCCTATCGCAAGGATGGCAAGCATCTGCTGCCAGTCGATGGCCAGCGGAAGCATGCCCTGCACCAGCAGACGGATACAGATGGCGAAGGCCGCGAGCTGGGGCGCTGCGCCAATCAGCAAGGTGATGGCAGTGGGCGCACCCTGATAGACGTCGGGCAGCCACATGTGGAAAGGCACGGCACCCAGCTTGAAGGCCAGGCCGGCCACGATGAAGACCAGACCGAACACCAGCACCGAGTGTTTCACCTGGCGGCTGGCAATGGCCTTGTAAACCTCACCCACGTCGAGGGACCCGGTGGCGCCATACATCATCGACAGGCCATACAGCAGGAAGCCCGATGCCAGCGCACCAAGCACAAAATACTTCATCGCCGCCTCAGTGGCGGTCGCGTTGTCGCGGCGCAGCGCCACCAGCGCGTAACTGCACAGCGTCATCAACTCCAGGCCCATGTAGATCACCAGGAAGTTGTGGCCCGAAATCATCACGAAAATACCCAGCAGCGCAAACATGGCCAGCGTGAACATCTCGCCGCCGCGCAGCATCTGCCGGTCTGCGGCATAGGGTCGCGCATAGACCAGGGTGACCATCATGGCAATCGATGCGAAACACTTGAGCCAGTTGGCCATGGGGTCGCTCACGACCATGTTGCCGAAGCCGTACACCGTGTTGCCGCCGATGGCGTACGCCGCCGTCAGCGCAGCCACCACGGCCAGTGTAAGCAGCGTCAACACATAGGTCAGCGTGCGCTGCGGGCTTTTGACGCCCAGGTCCACCAGCAAGATGACACATGCCATCGTCAATAAAACGATCTCCGGGTAAACCGCGATCCAACTGAGTTTGTCAATCATCTGAATTCTTTTGCAAGGGTTGCTTAGGGGAGCTTGGAGACAGCGACATGCTTGAGCAGGCCGGCCACCGAGCTGTCCATCACATCGGTGAAGGGCTTGGGATAAATGCCCATGACCATCACGGCTATCGCCAGCAGGGACAGCATCAGGAACTCGCGGCTGTTGATGTCGGTCAGGCCCTTGACATCGTCATTGGTGACAGGCCCGAGGTACACCCGCTTGAACATCCACAGGGTGTAGGCGGCGCCGAAAATCAGGGCGGTCGATGCCGCCAGCCCGATCCAGAAATTGAACTTGATGGCACCCAGGATGACCATCCACTCGCCGACAAAACCGGCCGTGGCCGGCAGGCCGCAGTTGGCCATGGCAAACAGCAGCGCAAAGGCGGTGAACTTGGGCATGGTGTTGACGACGCCGCCGTAACTCGCGATTTCGCGCGAGTGCACACGGTCGTACAACACGCCGATACACAGAAACATGGCGCCGGAGACAAAGCCATGCGCAATCATCTGCACGATGCCGCCGGACACGCCGAGGTCGTTGAAGATGAAAAAGCCGAGCGTGACAAACCCCATATGGGCCACCGACGAATAGGCCACCAGTTTTTTCATGTCCTGCTGGACCATGGCGACCAGACCCACATAAATCACGGCGATCAGTGACAGCGCAATCATCAGCCAAGCCCATTCGCGCGCGGCATCGGGTGCAATCGGCATCGAAAAGCGCAGGAAGCCATAGGCGCCCAGCTTGAGCATGATGGCTGCCAGCACGGCGGAGCCACCGGTGGGCGCTTCCACGTGGACGTCGGGCAACCAGGTGTGCACCGGCCACATCGGCACCTTGACTGCAAAAGCGGCAAAAAAGGCAAAGAACAGGAAAGTCTGCGCCGTACCGCTTAGCGACAAGGTGTACCAGGTCGCCAGGTCAAAACTGCCGCCGGACTTGACGTACAGGAAGATCAGCGCGATCAGCATCAGCAAGGAACCCAACAGCGTATAGAGGAAAAACTTGAAGGCGGCGTAAATCTTCTTCGGTCCGCCCCAGATACCGATAATCAGATACATCGGGATCAGCGTCGCCTCGAAAAATACATAGAACAACATGCCGTCGAGTGCGACGAACACGCCGATCATCAGCCCGCTGAGGATCAGGAAAGCCGCCATGTACTGATTCACGCGGTTGGTGATGGACTCCCAACTCGCGATGATGACAACCACGTTGATAAATGCTGTCAGCAGCACAAACCACAGGGAAATGCCATCCACGCCGAGGTGGTAGTTCATGTCGAAACGGTCAATCCACGCGGCCTTTTCTACAAATTGCATCGCGGCCGTGCCCAATTCAAACCCGCTGTACAGCGGCAGGGTCACCAGAAAACTGACAAGGGCACCGATCAGCGCAATCCAGCGCACGCTTTGTGCCTGTTCGTCACGTCCGAGCGCCAGCAGCACGACACCGAAAAAAATCGGTGTCCAGATGGCAAGACTCAACAATCCCATTTTTGTTATTCCTATTGGCTTATTTGTTGAGCAGTTCTTTGATCATCGGCCAGGTCGCGAAATAGCTGATCAGGATAAAGATGCCCATGATCATGGCCAGTGCGTAGTGGTAGATGTAACCGGTCTGGACCTTGCGCACCACGCTGGAGACCCAGCCCACCAGCTTCCACGAGCCATTGACCAGCGCGCCGTCGATCATCTTCTCGTCGCCGCCCTTCCAGAGGCCGATGCCGAGCCCGCGTGCACCGCGGGCCAGCACGTTTTCATTGAACCAGTCCATGTAGTACTTGTTCTCGAGCAATGTGTAGAGCGGTTCGACCCGGCGCTTGATGGCGGCCGGCAGGGCCGGGTTGACCATGTACATGTAATACGCCGAGGCTACGCCGGCGAGTGCCAACCAGAACGGCGCCGTCATCAGGCCGTGCAGCGCCATTTGCGCCGGACCATGGAATATTTTGGCCAGCTCGGCCATGGCCGGGTGTTTGTCAGCGTTGACGATGATCGCGTCTTTCAGGAAGTCACCAAACAGCATGGCATCGATGCTCATGAAGCCAATCACCACCGAAGGAATCGCCAGCAAGACCAGCGGAGCGGTTACCACCCAGGGTGACTCATGCGGCGCATGGTGCTCGTCATGGTGGCCGTGTCCGTGGTCATCGTGGTGGGCATCGGGATTTTGATCAAACCGCTCCTTGCCATGAAACACCAGGAAGTACATGCGGAAGGAATAAAAGGCCGTAACGAAGACGCCGGCAAGCACCGCGAAGTAGGCAAAACCAGCGCCCGGCAGGTTGCTGAAATGCACGGCCTCGATGATGCTGTCCTTGGAATAAAAGCCTGCGAACAGGGGCGTGCCAATCAACGCCAGCGATCCGAGCAAGGCGGTGATCCAGGTAATCGGCATGTACTTGCGCAACCCGCCCATCCAGCGGATGTCCTGGTTATGGTGCACGCCCATGATGACCGAGCCCGCCGCCAGAAACAGCAGCGCCTTGAAGAACGCGTGCGTCATCAGGTGGAAGACGGCGACCGAGTAGGCGGAAGCGCCCAGTGCGACCGTCATGTAGCCGAGCTGCGACAGCGTCGAGTAGGCGACGACCCGTTTAATGTCGTTCTGGATGATGCCGAGGAATCCCATGAACAGCGCGGTGATCGCGCCTATCACCATGATGAAACTCAGGGCGGTATCGCTCAGCTCGAACAGCGGTGACATGCGCGCCACCATGAAGATGCCGGCAGTCACCATGGTGGCGGCGTGGATCAGCGCGGAAATCGGCGTCGGGCCTTCCATTGAATCCGGCAACCAGACGTGCAGCGGAAACTGCGCCGACTTGCCCATGGCGCCGATGAACAGGCAGATGCAGATCACGGTGATCAGCATCCAGTCGGTGCCGGGAAGATTGAGCGCTGCAATTTCGCCCGACTTGGCAAACACTTCGGTGTAGTTGAGCGTGCCGGCGTAAGCGGCGAGCAAACCGATGCCGAGAATGAAGCCAAAGTCGCCAACGCGGTTGACCAGGAAGGCCTTCATGTTGGCAAAGATGGCGGTCGGCTTGTTGAACCAGAAGCCGATCAGCAGATATGACACCAGACCCACCGCTTCCCAGCCGAAAAACAGCTGCAGCATGTTGTTGCTCATCACCAGCATCAGCATCGAGAAGGTGAACAGCGAGATGTAGGCAAAGAAGCGGTTGTAACCTTCGTCTTCCTCCATGTAGCCAATGGTGTAGATGTGCACCATCAGTGACACAAAAGTCACGACACACATCATCATCGCGGTCAGGCCATCAACCAGGAAGCCGATCTCCATCTTCAGGCCGCCGACCACCATCCAGGTGTAAAGCGTCTCGTTGAAACGAGCGCCGTCGATCGCCACGCTTTTGAGCGTCATCGCGGAGATCACAAAAGCCACCAACACGCCGAGAATGGTCAGGGTGTGCGAGAGGCGGCGTCCTATCCAGTTGCCGCCGAAGGTGGTGCCGAAAATGCCGGCCAGCAAGGCGCCCGCCAGGGGCGCCAGGGGAACGGCCAGCAGCGTGGCCGCCGAAAGGGTTTGGCTCATGGCTTAACCGCCCGCAGGGCCGCCCCAAGGGCGGGTTGCGCCCCCGCGGGGGGAAGCGTATACACAAAGTGAGAAGCGTGGGGGCTCATGTCTTACCCTTTGAGCGTGTTGAGTTCGTCGACGTTGATGCTGGACTTGTTTCGGAACAGCAGCACGAGGATGGCCAGGCCAATCGCGGATTCGGCAGCCGCCACGGTCAGGATGAAAAACACGAAAATCTGGCCGGCCATGTCGTTGAGGTAATAGGAGAAGGCCACGAAGTTCATGTTGACGGCCAGCAGCATCAGCTCAATGGCCATCAACAACACAATCAGGTTTTTCCGATTCAGGAAAATGCCGATCACCGACAGGGCGAACAGGATAGCGCCCAGGGTCAGGAAGTGTCCCAGCGTGACCATCATGGTTTGTCCTCTGTGGCTGTGACCACCGGTGCAGCCACCGTTGGCTGGATTTTCACAAGGCTGACGCGGTCAGCGCGCTTGACGCGAATCTGGTCTGCCGGATTGATGTACTTGGAGTCCTTGCGCTCGCGCAGGGTCAGCGCAATCGCCGCAATGATGGCCACCAGCAGGATCACCGCCGCGATTTCAAGCGGGTAGAGATATTCGGAATACAGCACCTTGCCAAGCTCTTTGGTGTTGGAGAACTGCTCCACCGCCTGGCCGGCCACGGCAAGCACCGCTTTGGGCTCCTGGCTCGGGCGAAAGCCGCCGATCAGGACAGCCGCCATTTCAAGCGCGATCAGCGTCCCGACGGTAGCGGCCAGCGGAAAGTGCTTCCAGAAATTCTTCCGGATACCGTCCATGTTGACATCGAGCATCATCACGACGAACAGGAAAAGCACCATCACTGCGCCAACATACACCAGCACCAGCGTGATCGCCAGGAACTCGGCCTTCAGCAAAATCCAGACGGCTGCGGCCTGGAAAAAAGCCAGCACCAGGTACAAGGCGGCATGCACCGGGTTGCGCGCAGTAATCACCTTGAATGCGGCGAACAGCAGCACCAAAGCGAAGACATAAAAGAGACCTGTTCTAGCGTCCATGTTCTGCAAATCTTTCTTGAGCCAGCATCAGTCTGGGTTTTTCAGCGGTACTTGGCATCCACAGCGCGGTTGGCTGCAATTTCTTTTTCGTAACGGTCACCGACAGCCAGCAGCATGTCCTTGGTGAAGTACAGGTCACCGCGCTTTTCGCCGTGGTATTCAAAAATATGTGTTTCAACGATGGAGTCCACCGGGCAGCTCTCTTCGCAGAAGCCGCAAAAAATGCACTTGGTCAGATCGATGTCATAACGCGAGGTGCGGCGGCTGCCGTCTTCACGCACATCGGACTCAATGGTGATGGCCATGGCCGGACACACGGCTTCGCAGAGTTTGCAGGCGATGCAGCGCTCCTCGCCGTTGTCATAACGACGCAGTGCATGCAGACCGCGAAAGCGCGGGCTCAGCGGTGTTTTCTCTTCAGGGAACTGGATCGTGATCTTGCGCTTGAACATGTATTTGCCGGTCAGGGCCATGCCCTTGAACAGCTCGGTCAACATGAAGCTGGAGACGAAGTCTTTGACGGAGGCGACGGTAGACATATCAATTTCCTGCGGGAGTGGCGCTTGCCGGCGATGCATTCATGCAAGCAGGGGCCGCGGAACCGGCTTTGCCGGGCCGCAGGCGCAGCGGCCCCCTCGGGGGGCAGAGAGCGACACGAAGTGCGCGAACGTGGGGGCTCATAACTAGTTCCAGATGTTGTACGAGGTCTGCATCCAGGCGCCGACGACGACCAGCCAGACAAGCGTTACGGGAATGAAAATCTTCCAGCCCAAACGCATGATCTGGTCGTAACGGAAACGCGGGAAGGTAGCGCGCACCCAGAGAAACATCGTCACGACAACAAAGGTCTTGGCACCCAGCCAGATCCAGCCCGGAATGAAGGACAGGAACTCGAACGGAGGCAACCAACCGCCGAGGAACAGAATGACCGCCAGGATGGCGACCAGCCACATGTTGGCGTATTCGGCCAGGAAAAACATGGCAAACGACATGCCTGAGTACTCGACCATGTGGCCCGCGACGATTTCCGACTCGCCCTCCACCACGTCGAACGGGTGGCGGTTGGTCTCAGCCAGGCCGGAGATGAAATACACGACAAAAATCGGCAGCAGCGGCAACCAGTTCCAGGACAGGAAATTCATGCCGTAACCCACGCCCATGCCCTTGGCCTGGCTCATCACGATGTCGGTCATGTTCAGGCTGGCGGAGACCATCAGGACAACGACCAGGCAGAAACCCATGGCGATCTCGTAGCTGACCATCTGGGCCGACGCACGCATCGCGCCCAGGAAGGCGTACTTGGAATTCGAGGCCCAGCCCGCGATGATCACGCCATAGACCTCCAGCGAGGTGACCGCCATCAGGAACAGCAGGCCGGCATTGATGTTCGCAAGCGCCACATCCGGACCGAAGGGAATCACCACCCATGCCACCAGCGCGGGCATGATGGTCATGATGGGGCCCAGCACAAACAGGCCCTTGCTGGCCGCTGTCGGGATGATGATTTCCTTGGTCAACAGCTTGAGCGCATCGGCAATCGGCTGCAACAGGCCAAAGGGCCCGACGCGGTTGGGGCCCAACCGAATTTGGGTAAAACCAATCGCTTTGCGCTCCCACAGGGTCAGGTAGGCCACGCAACCCATGAGGGGCGCCACCACACAGACGATCTTGATCAGGGTCCAGATGACTGGCCAGACCGTGCCGGGCCAGATGCCGCCCATCAATCCCTGTCCAGCGTTGAAGAGGGTGTCAATCATGCGGCGACTCCTTCAGCAGCGACGCTCCGTGCGTCGGCAGTCAACTGCAGCGACGTTGCACGCCGCACCAGGCTGTCAAGCTGGTAGATGCTGGCGACGACCGGAGCGCCCTGGCCTGCGGCCATTTGAATGGCCGACGTGGTGCTGTTGTCCAGGTTACCCGCAGGAACCTGCGCTGCTTGCGCGCCGGGGACCTGCTTGAGCACATCCTGCGAAGACTCGAAATCAAAACCGGGCAGTTCAAGCAAGTTGGCCAGCACGCGCAGCACCTTCCAGGCCGGACGTGTCTCGCCCAAGGGCTTGACCACGGCGTGGAAACTTTGGATCCGGCCTTCGGCATTCACGAAAGTGCCCGGTGTTTCGGTGAACGGCGAGATCGGCAGCAACACGTCGCTGAAGTCCAAGTTGGCCTTGAACGGGCTCAGGGTCACCACCATTTGCGCGGCATTGAGCGACGCCTTGGCCGTGGCACCGGCCGCCGAATCGAATTCTGGCTCAGTATTGAGCAGCAGCACCGCCTTGAGCTTGCCCGCCAGCATGCGACCGGCGTCCATGCCATCGCCGGATGGCAAGGCACCCGCGAGTTGCGCGCCTACGGTGTTGGCCGCTTCGGTCAGGTAACCGATGCTGGCGCCGGTTTGCGCGGCAATCCAGTTGGCCAGGCCCAAGAGGCTGCTTGCATTGGCGTGATGTGCGGCGGCATTGCCCAGCAGAATGGCCTTGCGTTCACCCCCCATCAAGGACTTGGCGATGGCTTTGGCGGCGTCTGTCGCCTGGCCGGCAATGGGAGCGGCCACACCCTTGACTGTGGCAATCGCGGCGGCCACATCGGCCAGGGCCTGCGCCCAGGCTGCAGGTTCGGTCAGCACGCTGTTGGTGATGGGCATGGCCCAGGCACCAGCAGAGGCCAGTTCGGCTGAGGAATTGATCACGTTCAAGCCACAGCCCTTGCGGACGGATTGGCGAATTCGCTGTGCAAACAGCGGATGATCCTTGCGCAGATTGGCGCCCACTACCAGTACCCGCTGCAGTTGCGACAGGGAAGCGATCGAGGTGCCGAGCCAGCGCACGCCGGCCTGTGGGGCAAATTCGGCGTTGCGCAGGCGGAAATCAATGTTGTCGCTGCCCAGACCGCGCATCAGCGATGCCGCCAGATACAGCTCTTCGAGCGTGCTGTGCGGGCTGGCCAGCGTGCCAATGCTGGCGGCGCCGTGGTCTGCCTTGATCTGCTTCAGGCCGTTGGCCACATATTCGAGCGCGGTCTGCCAGTCGACGGCTTTCCACTCGCCGCCCTGCTTGATCATGGGCGTTTTCAGGCGCTCGTCGCTGCCCAGCGCTTCGTAAGAGAAGCGGTCCCGGTCAGCAATCCAGCACTCGTTGATGTCTTCGTTTTCCAGCGGCACAACACGCATGACCTGGTTGTTCTTGACCTGAACGATCAGGTTGGCGCCGGTGGAGTCGTGCGGGCTCACCGATTTGCGGCGCGACAGCTCCCAAGTACGGGCGCTGTAGCGGAAAGGTTTGCTGGTCAGCGCACCGACCGGGCAGATGTCGATCATGTTGCCCGACAGCTCGGAGTCGACTGACATGCCGACAAAAGTCTCGATCTCGGCGTGTTCGCCGCGATGCGACATGCCGAGCTCCATCACACCGGCCACTTCCTGGCCAAAACGCACGCAGCGCGTGCAGTGGATGCATCGGCTCATCTCCTGCATGGAGATCAGCGGACCGACATTCTTGTGGAACACCACGCGCTTTTCTTCTTCGTAGCGCGAGCCGCTGCCGCCGTAACCGACAGCCAGATCCTGCAGCTGGCATTCGCCGCCCTGATCGCAGATCGGGCAATCGAGCGGATGGTTGATCAGCAGAAACTCCATCACGCCCTTCTGGGCCTTGATGGCTTTGTCGCTCTTGGTGTGCACGATCATGCCCTGCGTCACAGGCGTGGCGCAGGCCGGCATGGGCTTGGGCGCCTTCTCCACATCGACCAGGCACATGCGGCAGTTGGCGGCGATGCTGAGTTTCTTGTGATAACAGAAATGCGGAATGTAGGTGCCGGCCTTTTCGGCGGCATGCATCACCGTGCTGCCTTCGAGCACTTCCACTTTCCGGCCGTCGAGTTCTATTTCAACCATATGTATTTCTTTCCGCAATCAAGCTTGCAGGGAAGCCTGAACCGGGGCGGGGGAAGCTGAAAGCGTTTTTGGCTTGATCATGGCCTCAAACTCGTGGCGAAAATGCTTGATCATGGCGCGCACTGGCATGGCTGCGGCATCACCGAGCGCACAAATGGTGCGGCCCTGAATGTTGTCAGCCACCGAATTGAGCAGGTCCAGGTCGGTCTGACGGCCTTGCCCTTTGTGAATGCGGTCCACCATGCGCCACAGCCATCCGGTGCCCTCGCGGCACGGCGTGCACTGGCCGCAGGATTCGTGCATGTAGAAGTAGGACAGGCGCTTGAGCGACTCGACCATGCAGCGGCTGTCGTCCATGACAATCACGGCGCCCGAGCCCAGCATGGAGCCGGCCTTGGCGATCGAGTCGTAGTCCATGGTGCACTCCATCATGATGGAAGCTGGCAGGACCGGCGCGGACGAACCGCCAGGAATCACCGCCTTGAGCGTGCGGCCCTTGCGCACGCCGCCCGCAAGCTCGAGCAGCGTGCTGAAGGGTGTACCCATGGGCACTTCGTAGTTGCCGGGCAGCTCGACATCGCCGGACACCGAATAGATCTTGGTGCCGCCGTTGTTGGGCTTGCCGCATTCGAGGTAGGCCTGGCCGCCGTTGCGAATGATCCAGGGCACGGCCGCAAAAGTTTCAGTGTTATTGATGGTGGTCGGCTTGCCGTACAGGCCAAAACTCGCCGGGAAAGGCGGCTTGAAGCGGGGCTGGCCTTTTTTACCCTCCAGCGACTCCAGCAAGGCGGTCTCTTCGCCGCAGATGTAGGCGCCGAATCCATGCGAGGCATGCAACTGGAAGGTGAAGGCGCTTCCGAGAATTTTGTCGCCGAGCAGGCCGGCGGCGCGGGCTTCATCCAGCGCTTCTTCAAAACGCTGGTAGGTCGCGAAGATTTCGCCGTGAATGTAGTTGTAGCCAACGCTGATGCCCATGGCGTAGGCGGCAATCGCCATGCCTTCGATCACGCTGTGGGGGTTGTACTGCATGATGTCGCGGTCTTTGCAGGTGCCAGGCTCGCCTTCGTCCGAATTACAGACCAGGTACTTCTGGCCGGGAAACTGGCGCGGCATGAAGCTCCACTTCAGGCCAGTCGGGAAACCGGCGCCGCCGCGTCCGCGCAGGCTGCCGGCCTTGACTTCGGCAATCACCTGGTCAGGCGTCATGCCCTGACCATCACCCTGCGCCAGAATCTTGCGCAAGGCCTGGTAGCCGCCCCGCGCTTCGTAGTCTTTCAGGCGCCAGTTGTTGCCGTCGAGATCGGCCAGGATTTGGGGATTGATGTGGCGGCCGTGAAAACAGGTCTGGACACCGGTGGCGGCGAACTGCGACAGCACGTTTTGCGCGGCAGGATTGTTTGAATGGGCGGAAAGCGTCATGGTCATTTCGCCTCGGCAGATGTGAGACCGTCGATCAACTGGTCGAGCTTGTCATTGCTCATGAAGCTGCACATGGTCAGGTCGTTGACCAGCATCACCGGGGAGTCCGCGCAGGCGCCCAGGCACTCGGACTGCTGCAGCGTGAACAGGCCGTCGGCCGTGCTCTCACCCATGGAAATGCCGAGCTTGTGTTCGAGGTGTTTGAGCGCCTTGGCGCCATCGCGCAACTGGCATGGCAGGTTGGTGCAGACATTGAGCTTGTACTTGCCCACCGGTCGCTGGTTGTACATGTTGTAGAAGGTGGTGACCTCATGCACGGCAATCGGCGCCATGCCCAGGTAATCAGCCACGATTTTTTCGCTCTCGGCGCTGACAAAACCGAGTTCTTCCTGAACGATGGTCAGGCAGGCCATCACCGCCGACTGTTTGCCGTCTGCCGGGAATTTGGCAACTTCACGTGCAAAGCGCACGAAAGCCTGCTCGGACAACGAAGCCGCGGGCGCCGGTGTGTGTACTGGAATCATGGTGGAACTCATGCGGTTTTAGCGGTCAATCTCGCCGAACACAATGTCCATGGTGCCGATCACGGCAACCGCATCGGCAATCATGTGCCCGCGCGACATTTCATCCATGGCGGCCAGGTGTGGAAAGCCCGGCGGGCGGATCTTCAGGCGGTAGGGCTTGTTGGCGCCATCACTGACGATGTAGATGCCAAACTCGCCTTTGGGATGCTCCACTGCGGCATACGCTTCACCCTCGGGCACATGGAAGCCTTCGGTGAACAGCTTGAAGTGATGGATCAGCTCTTCCATGTTGGACTTCATGGACTCGCGGTCAGGCGCGGCGACCTTGTGGTTGCTGGTGATCACCGGGCCGGGATTCACGCGCAGCCAGTCAATACACTGTTTGATGATGCGGTTGGATTGGCGCATCTCCTCGATACGCACCAGGTAGCGGTCGTAGCAGTCGCCGGTTTTGCCAATGGGCACATCGAAGTCCATCTGGCTGTAGACGTCATAGGGCTGCTGTTTGCGCAAGTCCCAGGCAAAGCCCGAGCCGCGCAGCATGGGGCCAGTGAAGCCAAGGTTGAGCGCGCGTTCCGGCGACACCACGCCAACACCCACGGTTCGCTGCTTCCAGATGCGGTTATCGGTCAGCAGGGTTTCGTATTCATCGACCAGCTTCGGGAACTTGGCGGTGAAGTCCTCGATGAAGTCCAGCAGCGAACCCTGGCGATTTTCATTGAGGGCTTCGATGGCCTTGGCGTTCTTGATCTTGCTGACCTTGTACTGCGACATGGTTTCAGGCAGGTCGCGGTAGACGCCGCCCGGACGAAAGTAGGCCGCATGCATGCGCGCGCCAGAGACGGCTTCGTACATGTCGAACAACGCCTCACGCTCGCGGAAGCAGTAAATCAGGATGTTCATCGCGCCGCAGTCGAAACCGTGCGCACCCAGCCACAGCAGGTGGTTGAGCAGGCGCGTGATCTCCGAAAACATCACGCGGATGTACTGGGCACGCACCGGCACATCCACGCCGATCAGCTTTTCGATGGCAAGGCAGTAGGCGTGCTCGTTGGACATCATCGACACATAGTCGAGCCGGTCCATGTAGGGCAGAGACTGGATATAGGTCTTGCTTTCGGCCAGCTTTTCGGTGGCGCGGTGCAGCAGCCCGATGTGCGGATCGGCGCGCTGGATGACCTCGCCGTCGAGCTCGAGCACCAGGCGCAGCACACCGTGGGCAGCCGGGTGCTGGGGCCCGAAATTGAGCGTGTAGTTTTTTATTTCAGCCATGTTTGGTTTTGCCTTTGCTTTGTCATGCCGGACTCGATTCGGCATCCATGCTGGTGGACACGCCACCGTGGATTGCGGGTCAAGCCCTCAATGACAAATGACTACTGCAACCCCCCATAGTTATCTTCACGAATAACACGCGGCGTGATTTCACGCGGCTCGATGGTGACCGGCTGGTAGATCACACGTTTCTGCTCGGGGTCGTAACGCATCTCGACGTAACCCGTGGTCGGGAAATCCTTACGGAAAGGATGGCCGATGAAACCATAGTCGGTCAGGATGCGGCGCAGATCGTTGTGGCCTTCAAAAATGATGCCAAACAGGTCAAAGGCTTCGCGCTCGAACCAGTTGGCCGCATTCCACACATCGTTGAGTGAGGCCACAACCGGAAAATCGTCATCATCGCAAAACACCTTGAGGCGCACGCGCTGGTTCAGGCTGATGGACAACAAATGGGTGGCGACGCAAAAGCGCCGGCCATCGTAACGGCCGTCCGCGTATTCGGAATAATCGAGACCGCACAGATCGATCAGCTGCTCAAACTGGCAACCTTTGGCATCGCGCAGGATCAGGGCGGCAGCGGGGTAGTCGGAGGCAGCCACAACAACTGTGACTTCGCCAAAGGCGACAGTGACGCGTTTGGCTTTTTCAGCCAGGGCAGCAGTGACAGTGTCTGCGAGCTGCTCGGCAGTAGCGGGATGCAAGGGACCCATCAAGCCCTCGCTATGGTGTTGGTGCGGCGGATTTTCTGCTGCAGCTGGATGATGCCGTACATCAAGGCTTCGGCTGTCGGCGGGCAGCCTGGCACATACACATCCACCGGCACAATGCGGTCGCAGCCGCGCACGACCGAGTAACTGTAGTGGTAGTAGCCACCGCCGTTGGCGCATGATCCCATGGACAGCACCCAGCGCGGCTCGGACATCTGGTCGTACACCTTGCGCAGGGCCGGGCCCATCTTGTTGCACAGGGTGCCGGCGACGATCATCAGGTCGGACTGGCGCGGGCTGGGACGGAACAACATGCCGAAACGGTCGATGTCGTAACGCGCGGCACCCGCATGCATCATCTCGACTGCGCAGCAGGCCAGACCAAAGGTCATGGGCCAAAGCGAGCCGGTTTTGGCCCAGTTGACCACCGAGTCGTAACTCGTGGTCATGAAGCCTTCGTTGAAAACACCTTCAAGTGACATAGCCGTGCCTTATTCGTGGAGCGCTGCGAACCCGTCGCGACAGATCCTCGGAATCTTTTTTATTCCCAGTCCAGGGCGCCCTTTTTCCACTCGTAGGCAAAGCCCACGACCAGAATGCCCAGAAAAATCATCATCGACCAGAAACCCACCGCACCAATTTCCTTGAGCGCCACGGCCCACGGGAACAGGAAGGCAATTTCAAGGTCGAAAAGAATGAACAGGATGGCGACCAGGTAGTAGCGCACATCGAATTTCATGCGGGCATCTTCGAATGCCTCGAAGCCACACTCATAAGGGGAATTTTTTTCGCTGTCAGGCTTGTTCGGGCCGAGCAGCCGACCCAGCACCTGGGGCACCACGCCGACAGCAACGCCGACCAGAACAAACAACAGGACGGGAAGGTATTGGTCGAGGTTCATCGTCAATTCAACTTCTGGAAGCTGCTTTGCCTTGTGCCAGTATGCTGTTCAAGGTGGTCAGCCTGGCCGGCGCAGTGCTGATCATTGCCTGTAAGTGGTGCGGACGGCGAGACTCGAACTCGCACAGCTTTCGCCACTACCCCCTCAAGATAGCGTGTCTACCAATTTCACCACGTCCGCGGTTTTTAAGCGCCCGGATGGCATGAGGAACCTTGCGGTTTTGGCTTTCCGAGCAGTCTCAGAGTTTACCCTGAAATTGCGCCGCTCCCTTTGGAAAGCGACGCGTTCGTCACTCTATTTCGTCGGAATTTGACCTGAGTCAGGAACACCCGGCGCGGCTGGCACGGAAGTCCTGGCTGGCGCTGGCACAGGCACTGCAGTGCCCGGAATTTGCGCGGCGCCCGAAGCCGGTGTTGCGGGTGCGGGGGCCGTCAGCGTGGAGCCTTCAAGCACGCTGGAGCCGGTCTGCGGACGGGCATTGCCGAAATAGGCCAGCGCCAGGGTACAGACAAAAAACACCGCAGCCAGCACTGCCGTTGTACGCGACAGGAAGTTGGCGCTGCCGCTGGCACCGAACAGGCTGCCGGAGCCGCCACTGCCGAACGCGGCGCCCATGTCGGCGCCCTTGCCATGCTGGACCAGAATCAGGCCAATCATGCCCAGCGCAGAAAGCATTTGGGCCACCAGAACAACAGTCAGCAAAACATTCATATCAACTCCTAATTTAATAGCGCACGCTTCCCGTCAAACGGGGACTGCAGCAATAATTTTCAAAAAATCCGGGGCCTTGAGCGACGCTCCGCCAATCAGGCCGCCATCGATGTCAGTCTGGCCCAGCAAGGACGCGGCATTGGCGGCATTCATGCTGCCGCCGTACAAAATTTTCACGCGGTCCGCGTGGTCGGTCGCCGCCTTGAGCTGTGTGCGCAGCACGGCATGGACGGCCTGCGCCTCCTCTGGCGTCGCAGTCTTGCCAGTGCCAATGGCCCAAACCGGCTCGTAAGCGACAACAATTTCGCTGATGCAATGGCCATTGGTGTGGATCACGGCTGCCAGCTGGCGCTTGACCACTTGTTCTGTCTGCCCTGCTTCGCGTTCAGCCAGCGTTTCACCCACACACACAATCGGCGTGACACCGGCAGCCAACGCGGCTTTGGCCTTTTCAGCCACCAGCGCATCGCTTTCACCGTGGAACTGGCGGCGCTCGGAGTGACCCACAATCACGTAACGACAAGCGAACTCCTTAAGCATGGATGCACTGACTTCGGCAGTGAATGCACCGGATGCCTGGCTGGATACATCCTGCGCACCCAGATCAATCGCCGACAGGGCCGGCGTGGCCATAATCAGAGCGTGGACCTGTGCCAAATAAGGCGCAGGCACACAAACCGCGATCGCGCATGCTGGCTGCCCGGACAGGCCAGCCGCGATCTCGCGCAGCAAAGCCTCGTTGGCAGCCAGGCTGCCATTCATTTTCCAGTTTCCTGCAATCAGTTTTTTCATGACTTACTGTGCCTTACCAGGTCAACACGATTTTGCCGATGTGCTGGTTGGACTCCATCAGCGCATGCGCCTGAGCCGCTTCAGCCGCCGCGAAGGTGCTGTGGATCACCGGCTTGATTCTGCCTTTGGCCAGCAAGGGCCAGACCTTGTCCCTGAGCGCCTGCGCAATCGCCGTCTTGAATTCGACAGACCGCGGACGCAAGGTGGAGCCGGTGATTGTCAGGCGTTTGCGCAGCACCAGGCCAGCATTGAATTCGGCCTTGGTGCCGCCCTGCACCGCAATAAACACCAGGCGGCCGTCCTCGGCCAGGCAGCCGATTTCACGCGCCACGTAACTGCCGGCGACCATGTCCAGAATCACGTTCACGCCTTTGCCTGCGGTTATCGTCTTGACCTCTTCCGCAAAATCAGCGGTCTTGTAGTTGATGGCGTGGTCGGCACCGAGCTTCAGGCAGGCAGCGCATTTCTCGTCGCTGCCGGCTGTCACGATCACGGTCGCGCCCATGGCCTTGGCAATCTGGATCGCAGTGACGCCGATGCCGCTGGAGCCGCCCTGAATCAGCAGCGTTTCACCCTTCTGCAGCCGGGCCCGGTCAAAAACATTGCTCCAGACCGTGAAGAAAGTTTCCGGCAGGGAAGCAGCCTCGATGTCGCTGAACCCCTCCGGCACCGGCAGGCACTGGCCAACCGGCGCAACGCATAGCTCGGCATAACCGCCGCCGGCCACCAGCGCGCAGATGCGATCACCGACCTTCAGATTTGCCTGCGCCATCGCTGCGGCGTCGCCAGAGACGATGACGCCGGCAACTTCAAGCCCTGGAATATCAGAAGCGCCCGGCGGAACCGGGTAGTTGCCGGTGCGCTGCAGCACATCAGGCCGGTTCACACCGGAGGCGGCCACGCGAATCAGCAACTCCCCTGCACCCGCCACCGGGTCGGGCCGCTCACCCAGGCGCAGAACGTCAGGCGCTCCATAGGAGGTAATTTCAACAGCTTTCATGGGAATTTTAGTGTTTTATGGCTGCAGCCCCCGTCTGACGGGCGCTAGCAGCTACAAAATCAATAGCAAATTAGCTTTGGTCCTGCCCTTGCGCAGGGCGGTCCAGCAGCACCTTCATGGAGAGCTTGACGCGGCCCTTTTCATCGGTCTCAAGCACCTTGACCTTGACGATCTGGCCTTCGCTCAGATAGTCGGTGACGCGTTCGACACGTTCGTGGGCGATCTGGCTGATGTGCAGCAGGCCGTCCTTGCCGGGCATCAGGTTGACCAACGCACCGAAATCCAGGATCTTGGTGATCGCGCCTTCGTACACCTTGCCGATTTCGACTTCGGCGGTGATCTCGGCGATGCGGCGCTTGGCTTCATCGGCCTTGGCGCTGTCGTTCGACGCAATGGTGATGGTGCCGTCTTCCTCGATATTGATCTGCGTGCCGGTTTCCTCGGTCAGCGCGCGAATGACAGCGCCGCCCTTGCCGATCACGTCACGAATTTTCTCGGGGTTGATCTTCATGACATACAGGCGCGGTGCGAAGTCGGAGACTTCGGTCTTGGCCTCGCCCATGGCTTCCTGCATCTTGCCCAGGATGTGCATGCGGGCTTCCTTGGCCTGGGCCAATGCGACCTGCATGATTTCTTTGGTGATGCCCTGGATCTTGATGTCCATCTGCAGCGCGGTGATGCCGGCGGTGGTACCCGCGACCTTGAAGTCCATGTCGCCCAGATGATCTTCGTCACCCAGAATGTCGGTCAGCACGGCAAAGCGGTTGTCTTCCTTGATCAGGCCCATGGCGATGCCGGCCACATGGGCTTTCATCGGCACGCCGGCGTCCATCAGCGAGAGGCAGCCGCCGCAGACCGAAGCCATCGACGAAGAGCCGTTGGACTCGGTGATCTCGCTGACCACACGCATGGTGTACGGGAACTCTTCCTTCGACGGCAGCACGGCGATCAGCGCGCGCTTGGCCAGACGGCCGTGACCGATTTCGCGGCGTTTCGGGCTGCCGACACGGCCGGTTTCGCCGGTGGCGAACGGAGGCATGTTGTAGTGCAGCATGAAGCGGTCTTCGTAGTCGCCCGACAGTGCGTCGATACGCTGCGCGTCGCGCTCGGTACCCAGCGTGGTCACCACCAGCGCCTGGGTTTCGCCACGCGTGAACAGGGCCGAACCGTGGGTGCGCGGCAGCACGCTGTTGCGGATTTCAATCGCGCGCACGGTACGCGTGTCGCGGCCGTCGATACGCGGCTCACCGGCCAGGATCTGGCTGCGGACAATTTTGGCTTCGATGTCGAACAACATGCCTTCAACGGCCACGCCGTCGAATGCCGTGCCGTCGGCCTTGAGCGCAGCCATGACTTCGGAAGTCACAACGCGGCAAGCCTGGGTACGGGCTTGTTTGGCACGAATCTGGTAAGCGGCCTCCAGCTTGGCGGCGGCCAGCGCGTTGACCTTGGCGATCAGCGGCTCGTCCTTGGCAGGCGCCTGCCAGGCCCAGACCGGTTTGCCGGCGTCACGAACCAGTTCGTGGATTGCATTGATGGCGATGTTGCCCTGCTCATGGCCAAACACGATGGCGCCGAGCATGATTTCTTCGGACAGTTGCTTGGCTTCGGACTCGACCATCAACACGGCGGCTTCGGTGCCGGCCACGACCAGGTCCATGACGGAGTCCTTGAGCTGGGTCTTGCCAGGGTTCAGAACATACTGGCCGTCGATGTAGGCCACGCGCGCAGCGCCAATGGGGCCGTTGAACGGGATGCCGGAAATCGCCAGCGCTGCGCTGGAAGCGATCAGCGCGGGAATGTCGCCTTCGACTTCGGGGTTCAGCGACAACACGTGGATCACGACCTGCACTTCGTTGAAGAAGCCTTCCGGGAACAGTGGACGGATCGGGCGGTCTATCAGGCGCGATGTCAGCGTTTCGAATTCGCTGGGACGGCCTTCACGCTTGAAGAAGCTGCCGGGAATGCGGCCGGCGGCGTAGGTCTTTTCGAGGTAATCAACCGTCAGCGGGAAAAAGTCCTGGCCGGGCTTGGCATCGGCCTTGGCAACCACGGTGGCCAGCACCACGGTGCCGTCCATATCGACCAAAACAGCGCCGCCGGACTGGCGCGCGATCTCGCCGGTTTCCATCGTGACCTTGTGCTGGCCCCACTGGAAGGATTTGGTGACTTTGTTGAAAATGCTCATGTCTTTTTCTCCACTAGATTCAGGCGCTTGAGGCAGCGCCGGAGGCCCGGAGTGGCGGCTGGCAGAACACGATGCCATTCCACAAAATGCCTGCAGTTTCAGGACTTTTCTTGTGGAATGACACAGCGCGTGATCGTTTTGCCTTGCTCCGAAGTAAAAAACGCCTGAGCTAGTGAACTAACTCAGGCGTCTTGCAGTCGTTTTAACGATTATTTACGCAGGCCAAGTTTGGCGATCAGCGCAACGTAACGGGCCGCGTCCTTGGACTTCAGGTAGTCCAGCAGCTTGCGGCGGCGGCTCACCATGCGCAGCAGGCCACGGCGACCGTGGTGATCCTTGGCATGGGTTTTAAAATGGGGCATCAGCTCATTGATGCGGCCAGTCAACAGACCGACCTGAACTTCCGGGCTACCGGTGTCGTTGGCAGCGCGTGCGTTGGACTGAACGATCTCAGCCTTCACAGATTTTGCAATCATGGGTTTTCCTTGTGTAACTTGCGAGCGGCACAGTGTTCCCGAAGTGGGAGTTGACCGGGGCCGTCGTGTTCTGCAGCGTGTGCCTCATGCGAGACGCCCGCTTTTTATGCAGAGCCTCGGATTATAGCCCAGGAAACGCGATATTCCCGTCAGGCCCGAGCCAGCCAGCTGCTCAGGCGGTTTACGCCCTCCTCCAGCCGCGCCAGGTCCTGGCTGGCAAAACACCAGCGCAGCCAGCCCTGCATCGCAGGCGAACGGTCGGCACTGAAGGCATCGCCCGGCGCCAGCCCCAGACCGGCCTCGACCACCAGCCGTTTGGCCGTCTCAAACGCATCGCCCTGCCCGGCCAACCGGAAAAAGGCATACATGCCGCCCGGTGCGGGAGACAGCTCGACCCCCGGCACGGCCTGGAGCAGGGGCACCAGCGTGTCGCGGCAGTTTTTGAGGTGCGCCACCACCTGGGGCGTGACCTCGTCCGTGCGCTGCAGGGCGACCACGCCGGCGCGTTGGATGAAGACCGGTGCGCAGGAGGTGTTGAACTCGATCAGCTTGCCCATGTGCGTCGTGGCTGACGCCGGCAATACCAGCCAGCCCAGGCGCCAGCCGGTCATCAGAAAGCTTTTTGAAAAACTGTGGGCCACCATCAGCCGGTCGTCTGGCAAGGCGATGTCCAGGAAACTGGGCGCGCAACCATTGGGGCTGCTTTCGTAATACAGGCGCTCGTAGACTTCGTCGGCCAGAATCCAGGTGCCCGTCTTGCGGCAATGCGCCAGCAGCAACTCCTGTTCGCCGCGGCTTAAAGTCCAGCCGGTCGGGTTGTTGGGCGAATTGACGATCAGCAGTTTGGTGCGGACGGTCACGGCCGCCAGCAACTCGTTCATGTCGAGTTGCCATCGGCCCGCAACCGGTTTGAGACTCACGCAGCGCACCTGGGCACCCATGATGACCGGCTGCGCGGTCAGATTGGGCCAGACCGGTGTGACTGCCACTACCTCATCGCCGGCGTCCACCACCGCCTGCACCGCGAGCATCAGCGCATTGACACCACCCGACGTGATGGCAATTCTGTCGGCACCTACAGGCGTCGCCCCAGCGCAGCGCAAGTTGCTGCAATAGGCAGCGATGGCTTCACGCAATTCGGCCAGCCCGAGGTTGTGCGCATAGAAGGTCTCGCCTTCGCTGAGCGAACGCGCAGCGGCCTCCCGGATAAAGGCCGGGGTGACTTCATCACTCTCGCCAAACCAGAACTTGAGCACATCGCTGCGACCCATGCCGGCATTGGCGACCTGGCGAATCAGCGACTCTTCAAGATCAAGAACAACTTGTCGCATGGAGACCTCTCAGGGACGAACCATCTTGCAGCTGTGCGCTTGCTCGGCTCGCGCCGCCGCAATGGTCTTGATCACGCGAAAACCATAACCCGAGCCTTCAACATCAAACTTGACGCCTGGCGCGCCCTGCTTGTCCATCACAGCCACCAGCAAAGGCTGTTGAAACTGATGGTCAGCACTGCGCATCACACCCTGGTGGCCCGCAACCAGCACCGTCGCCTTTTCAAGTTGTGCAGCAACTGCGGCCGATTCGACGCTACCGGCTTTCTCGATGCTCTGTACCAGCGCTTCCACCATCAGTTGCATGCGCATGTGGACATAGTCGTCCTGCGGCTTGGGAAAACGCTGGCGAAACGATTGGTAGAAAACTTCGGATTGGGCGCTGGTCGCGTTGGGAAACCAGTCCGCCACCGCGATCACCTTGCCAACACCGGCATCGCCGAGGGCTGCCGGCACACCGAGGGCATTGCCGTAAAAGGTGTAAAACTTTCCTTCAAAGCCCACTTCCCTGGCGGCCTTGACCAGCAAGGTCAGGTCATTGCCCCAGTTGCCGGTCATTACAGCCTGCGCGCCACTGGCCTTGATCTTGGCCACATAGGGCAGAAAGTCCTTGACCCGGCCGATGGGGTGCAGTTCGTCACCGACGATTTGAATGTCCGGACGCTGAATGCCCAACTGTTTGCGCGCTTCCCGCCCCACCGCCTGGCCAAAACTGTAGTCCTGACCGATCAGGTAGACGCTCTTGAGCGCCTTGTCGTCCTTGAGAACATCCATCAAGGCCGCCATGCGCATGTCGGCATGGGCATCGAAACGGAAATGCCAGTAGCTGCATTTGTCGTTGGTGAGCACCGGGTCCACCGCTGAATAGTTCATGAACAGCAGGCGCTTGCCCGGCTCGCGTTCATTGTGCTTGTTGATCGCATCAATCAGCGCCGCAGCGGTTGACGATGAATTGCCCTGGGTCACCAGGGTGATGCCATCGTCCATGGCCGAACGCAGTGCCGACAGGGCTTCCTCGTTTTGTCCCTTGCTGTCGTAGCGCTCGAAAACCAGCGCACGGTTGCCGCCGGACAGCTTGATGCCACCGCGCGCATTGACCCGCTCAGCCGCCCATGTCAGGTTGCGAAACACCGCCTCGCCGGTGTTGGCGAAAGGCCCGGACAGGCTTTCAATCAAAGCCACGCGCACAGGCGGCTGAGCCGTCGGCGCAGACTGGGCCCACAAAGCCGGCGATGACAAACAGGCGCAGGCTGATAGGGTCAGCACGATACGTTTCAAGAGGGGAGGCACAAAAAAATACATTCAACAATTTCCTTGAAATACACCCGGCCACGCCTACTTGCTGTGCATGCGGCAATCACGGTTGAGAGCCGCGAAGTGTAGGGGAAATTTACCCCATCCAACCTTTGGAGTTCTCATGTTCTACTCACTCGCTTCCCGTCCCGCTTCCCGCTTCCAGCGCCGCAACCCGGCGTTGACCAACAACGGCGCCCTCGACAGATTCCTGGACGACACGCTGGGCTCCCTGTCCGGCACGTATGGCACCCCAGCCGCCACGGTGGAAGACGGCGAAAAAGCCTACTCGCTGCAGCTTGATGTTCCCGGCCTGGGCAAGGAGCAGCTGGACATCGGTATCGAAGGCGATGTGGTCCGCATCACAAGCAAGGCCGACGCCGCGCGAACCGTCAAGGCCGCCTACCGTTTCCCGGTGGAGATCGACACCGCGAACAGCTTAGCCAAACTTGAGAACGGCGTGCTGACCCTCACACTGGGGAAAAAAGTGCCGGTCAGCAATGTCGCCTCACTTGCAATCAACTGATCGGGCCGTCAGCTTTTGTCGTAGCGGTAGTCCAAGACCTTCGAGCCGGCAACGCATGGACAGTGCGCTGCCGGCCAAGCACCGCCCAAGCTCTCGGGAATATCCCTGACCCCGGAGCAGGCGGATGGCGGCCTCGTTCCCGTTGTCCGCAGCGAACAATATCGGCATGGCAGCCAAAAAAATTCCCCTGTCAACCGTGGCCCTGGTCTTCGCAACTCTGCTACTTGGCGGCTGCAGTGTAGTTCTCACCGCCACCGTGTCGATGGCCACGCAGCTTGATCGCGCCACCCGTAGCGCCCCAGCCAAAACATTGCTGATTTTTCTGCCCGGCAGGTACGCGAACGGCGCATCGCAGCCGATGTGTTGCTGATGGATGCGCACATGGGCTACTGCGACAATTTCAGCGTCGTGGGCCGGTTGGATGTCGACGTGTTTGCGCCCGCGCGCACTGCCGGTTACGAGGAAATCTGGTTGCTGTGTCACGAGCTATCAGTTGTCCCTGTCGATAATCGTGATCGCGTGATCGTCAGCCCAGTTTAAAAATGCGTCAATCGCGTCAGCTGTCTCAAGCCGGGTTAGACACTCGCATTTCGCAAGCATGGTGGTTACAACCAAAGTCGATTTTCTGGCTACGGTTACCGAGTTGAGATTCTCAATACGCTTTGTCAATGCCAACAACATTTCCCTGTCCGTCAGGGAGCGGCGCTGGTAGGCCACCCATATGTCCCGCACATCCAGCACCTGCGGCTTCGACCACTCCATAAATCCGCTCGAAAAGTAATTTAGTGACTCGCCAACGACAGGCTTGCCGAGCATTGCATTGAGTTGCGGTAACTGTGTCCTCATATGAATACCTTTTCTTTGCTAGTGGATACCGTTATACCCATGCAGGAAGTAGGCCAGATGACAAATCAAAACGATGAGGCCCGGGAAAACTCCAGGAAAGGTAGGCGACCGCCTTGCGCCGGAGCGGGTATTCACCACGCCCCGGGAGCCCTTTACTCTAGCTGGCTACTTCGTACTGCTCACTGTGTGGTCCCGTCTTAGTAATCTTTGTATACCTGTTGCGTGTTGAGGTCGATCCGCCATCACAAAGCGGTATCCTCTGTCGGGCAATCGCTAGCTAAGCAACTTCATCGAATGGCACATCAATTGATCAATCCACTCCTGACAAATGTACGGACGCATCATCGGACGATCAGCCGCTGGAGCGGCTATCTCGCACTTGCCTGCGTCATGCAGGCGCTCCCCGCGTCCGCAGCTTTTCTGGAAGGTGAGGCCGTCTACCGCGAACGCATCATGCCGCCCCCCAATGCGGTTCTGGTCGTCAGTCTTCAGGATACGGCGCGCGCCGATGCCCCGGCTACCGAGCTGGGGTCGGTCCGGATACGCCTTGCCGCCGGGCCGCCCTATCGCTGGCGGCTCGAATACGACGAGCGCATGACTGCCGCGCCAGCTCGACCGGTGTTGCGTGCCAGGATTGAAACGCTGGCGGGCTTATGGATGACCACCGACACGGTACTGCCGGCGTTCACACCAGCACCCGTATTACAGCTGCGCAGCGTCGCGGCGACAGCAGACCCCTGCGCCAGCGCCAGCACGCAGGCAGCTTTGAACGAATGCGCTTATGAGAGCTTTCTCGCGGCGTCGGCAGCGATGAGCCCACGGCTGCGACAAATCGAATCGACCTTGACACCGCCCAAGCGGACCGCGTGGCGCGATGTGCAAAAAGCTTGGCTGACGTTCAGGACGCAGAGCTGCCAGTTCGAAAGCAACGCCGTTGAAGGAGGCAGCGCAAGGCCCATGGTGCAGTGGCAATGTGCGGCCCGAATGACAAGGGAGCGAACTGCGGCGCTGGCGCGTCTCGCGTCATGTCCGGAAGGCGATATCGCCTGTTCCCCCCACAGCACTTCTAAAGGTGCACCATGATTTATCGTTTCTGCCGCTCCAGCATTTTCTGGTTGTGCTGCCTCGCAGCATGGCCGCTGGCGGTCTGGGCGCAATCGCCGGTTATCGGCACCGCATCGGGCCCGGTACAAGGCGCTATCGAAAACGACATCGCCGTATTCCGCGGGCTGCCGTTCGCCGCACCGCCGGTGGGTGAGCAGCGCTGGCGCGAACCGCAGCCGGTGCAGCCCTGGTCGTCCGTGCGGCAGGCAAGTACTGTGGGTGCGTCGTGTCCGCAAAAGCGCGGCCTGTCGCTGGAGGGCGGCGGTGACCCCGGCACGCTCAATGAGGACTGCCTTTACCTGAACGTCTTCACGCCGCGCGCAGAACCCGGCGCAAAGTTGCCGGTGATGGTGTGGATTCATGGCGGGGCCCTGATCTTTGGCGGCGGGGGGTTGCCGCTTTACGACGGCAGTGCGCTGGCGCGGCGCGGTGCGGTGGTGGTCACTTTGAACTACCGACTCGGGCGGATGGGGTTTTTCACCCATCCGGCGCTGGAGCAGGAGCGCCCGGGCGGCCCGGTTAATTTTGGGCTGTTTGACCAGATTGCAGCCTTGCAATGGGTGCAGCAAAACATCGGGGCATTCGGTGGGGATGCGTCCAAAGTGACGGTGTTTGGGCAGTCGGCGGGCGCGCAAAGCGTATTGGCGCTGATGGCTTCCCCCCTCGCCGCCGGCCTCTTCCATGGCGCAATCGCCGAGAGTCCGTATGCCTTTCCCGGCCATACACGTGCCAAGGCTGCCGCAACGGGTGCCGCGATTGCCGATGCGGTCGGCCTGCCCGGTGCGCGTGCGAGCATGGATGCGTTGCGGCGGATTCCAGCCGAACGTTTGTCGGCACTTGACGGCAATGAAGTGTCACTCACCTCCTCTTTCATCACCGGCGACGCCGCCGTCCCCCTGCCGCTTCTTGAAGTGTTTCAACAAGGCCGGGAGGCTGCGGTGCCGCTGGTTATCGGCAGTAACAGCGACGATGCCAGCGTGGTGCTGGCCTTCGGCATTGACCCGGCGCAGGCGGTGCAAAAACTGGGCAAGGCCCGCGTCCTGGTCAAAGCCTTTTACCCCGAGGTCAAAGACGAAAGGCAGCTGGGCCTGGCCATGGGGCGTGACGTCGGCTTTACCGCCTTTGCGCGTCGCATCGCCTACCTGCACAGCCAGAAAGCACCCACCTGGCGCTATTACTTCAGTCATACCGGCGTGGGCGCGGGATCGACCGGCGCGGGCCATGGCGCAGAGGTTCCGTATGTGATGGGAACCACCAGTCAATGCCAGTGCCTCGGGCAGCCGCCAACGCCGTTTGATCTGGCTGTGGAAGACAGGATGGGGGACCGCTGGGTCGCGTTTGCGTCCACTGGGAAACCTGAGGGGAAGGTCGCGTGGCCGCAGGACAACCGGGGTCGTGGCGTCGTGCTGGATATCGGCAATCAGGACACGGTCCGCCCTGCCTTCATGAGCGCCCGCCTGAACACCATCATCACGGGCCTGAAGTGGGCAGGAAGTCGCGCCGCACGGCAGTGACCTTGGCCGCCACTCCCACGGCAGACTTGCCGAGCGACCAGCGTGGCATCACGTCAAAGGAGTAAGCGGTGTTGACCATCTCGACACCTGCCTGCAAGCGCATGGCAGCGGCCATGGCAATCATGGCGCCATTGTCAGTGCACAGATGCAACTCGGGGTAGTGCACCCGGATCCCGCGTTTGCTGCATGCCGCATTGAGCTGTTCGCGCAGCAGGGTGTTGGCCCCCACGCCGCCGGCAACGACCAGACGCTTGAGGCCAGTTTGCTCCAGCGCCTTCAGCGATTTTTTGAGCAGTACTTCGACAATCGCCGCCTGCGTTGAGGCGGCCAGATCAGCCTTGTCCTTCTCGCTGATGACCGCGCCTAGCTTTTTGGACTGCGTCAGCACGGCGGTTTTCAGGCCCGAGAAGGAAAAATCGAGATCGCCGCTGTGCAGCAGCGGCCGCGGCAGCTTGAAGGCCAGCGGGTTGCCCTGCGCAGCCAGTTTAGCCAGGGCCGGGCCTCCAGGATAAGGCAGGCCCAGCAATTTCGCGGATTTGTCAAAGGCTTCGCCGGCCGCATCGTCAATCGTCTCTCCCAGCACTTCATAGCTGCCGACACGGTCCACCTGCATCAACTGGGTATGGCCGCCCGAGACCAGCAAGGCGACAAACGCAAATTCGGGCGGATCCTGACTGAGGAATGGTGACAGCAGATGTCCCTCCAGATGGTGCACACCCATCACCGGCTTTCCGAGTGCCGCAGCCAGCGAACACGCCACACCCGCGCCCACCAGCAGCGCGCCGGCAAGACCCGGCCCGCGCGTGAAGGCCACCACATCAACATCCTTCAATGTGCGTCCTGCATCAGCCAACACCTGCTCGGTCAATGGCAACACGCGGCGAATATGGTCACGGCTGGCCAGTTCCGGGACCACGCCGCCATAAGCCTGGTGCATGGCAATCTGGCTGTGCAAAGCGTGCGAGAGCAAGCGCGGCACACCCGCGCCAGAGCTGTCCACCAGCGCAACGCCGGTTTCATCACAACTGGACTCAAATCCCAAAACAATCATGTTCCGAGTGTACGGTTTGGCTCAAATCTTGCAGCAAGTCAGGTATGACGCCATCACAGTCCCTGCGCTTGGTCATCATTGCTCCGGATTTGTTGGAAGGCATAGCCACGGACAGCCATGCCAGAGCCCAGGCCGAGCGCTCCCGGCAGTTACGCATCGGCCTGCTGGAAAACGGCTACAACATCGTGGCCGTGCTGCCCGCAGACACCTTTCTCTATGAGCGCCTGGCCCAGCTACAACCGGACATGATCATCGTGGACGCTGAAAGCGAGGCGCGCGATTCGCTCGAACATGTGGTGATGGCAACCCGCGACGCGCGGCGTCCGATTGTGCTGTTTACCAACGACAACGACACCAGCCATGTGAAGGATGCTGTCGCAGCCGGAGTATCTGCTTACATCGTGGCCGGCTTGTCGCCCGAACGCATACGCCCGATTCTGGACGTGGCGATGGCTCGTTTCGAGCACGAGCAGGGCTTGCGGCGCGAGCTCGCCGACGTGAGGATCGAGCTGCAGGACCGGAAAATCATCGACCGCGCCAAAAGCATGTTGATGCAACGTCAAGATCTCACGGAAAAGGCGGCTTACGACAAGCTGCGGAAGGCCGCCATGGACAAGGGCTTGCGCCTGGGCGAGGTCGCGCAGCGCATGCTGGACGCCGCCGACCTACTCGGCTAGAAGTCACACGCATTACTCCGAAATGGTGCAGCGCACAATTACAGTGCAAGCCAGCAGTGTTCGTCCATCCGTCCGGGTCGCACCCTGAGTTGCTATTAATTCAATAGCTGCTTACGCCCTCAGAATATGGGCTACAGACCGATTCCATTCATGTCATCGAAAGGGGATTGTTAAAAGAACACACTGGCACAGGTTTTGCTTAGTGCTTAGGCATCAGGTATTCCACTTCAACGGCGAAGCGGTTTGCCTCCATGAACAAAGGCGTTCGCACCCTGCATTCACATCTCTTGTGTTTGCCCGGGTCGAGCGCCTTTTTTGTTTTTTGTTTTCACTTCTGGAGTGCTGACCATGACCGAACTGCTGAAATCTTCGCTGACGCGCCGCACTGTTTTGCAGGCCGCCGCTATCGGCGCCACAGGAATCAGCCCGGCGCTGCGTGCCGTGGTGTATGCCCAGGGTTCCGACGCCCCGGAAAAGAAAGAGGTCAAGATCGGATTCATCCCGCTGACCGACTGCGCCAGCATTGTGATGGCCTCGGTCCTGGGCATTGACAAAAAATACGGCGTCACCATTGTTCCGAGCAAGGAAGCCAGCTGGGCCAGCATCCGTGACAAGGTCATCGCCGGTGAAAACGACTTCACCCACATGCTGCTGGGTCAGGCCTACGGCGTCCATCTGGGTGCAGGCGGCGCGAAAAAAGACATGGCCGTGCTGATGACACTGAACCACAACGGCCAGGCCATCACCCTGAGCAAAAAACTGGCCGATAAAGGCGCAGTGGATGGCCCTTCTCTTGCCAAGCTCATGACCACGGACAAACGTGACTACACCTTTGCGCAAACCTTCCCCACCGGCACACACGCCATGTGGCTTTACTACTGGCTGGCGGCCAACGGCATCAACCCCATGAAAGATGCAAAAGTCATCACCGTGCCGCCACCCCAGATGGTGGCCAACATGCGGGTCGGCAACATGGACGGTTACTGCGTCGGCGAGCCCTGGAATCACCGCGCCATCATTGACGGCATTGGCATCACAGCGCAAACCACGCAGGACATCTGGAAAGACCACCCGGAAAAGGTGCTCGCCACCACGGGCGACTTCGCCAAAAAGAACCCCAACACCTGCCGCGCTGTCACCGCAGCGATCCTCGAAGCCGGCAAGTGGATAGATGCCAGCCTGAGCAACAAGACAAAAATGGCTGAAACCATTGCCGACAAAAGCTATGTGAACACCAGCGTCGATGCCATCAACCAGCGCATTCTGGGTCGTTACCAGAACGGCTTGGGAAAAACCTGGGATGACCCGAACTTCATGAAGTTTTCAGGCGATGGTTTCGTGAATTTTCCCTACCTGTCTGACGGCATGTGGTTCCTGACGCAGCACAAGCGCTGGGGACTGATCAAGGACCACCCGGACTACCTGGCTGTCGCCAAACAGATCAGCCAGATCGACATCTACAAACAAGCCGCCACAGCAGCCAAGGTGAGCCTGCCCAAGGACGCCATGCGGTCCAGCAAGTTGATGGATGGCGTGGTCTGGGACGGCAAAGACCCGACCAAGTACGCCGACAGCTTCAAAATCAAAGCCTGATTCAACACAGCCCAAGGAGAACGCCATGGTCGCCGCTGTTTTTCATGAAATCGACGTCGCTGAGAAGGCTTCGTCCGCTACACATTCAGTAGCAACCTCAGCCCACAAATCGGGGGCACCCGCCCCGCAAGCCATGGCAATTGAAACCGTTCGGGGAACTCCGCTTGCAGTCAAGCCATCCCGTGATATCTCATTTTTATGGTTGGTCATCATGCCGCCCGTCTTGGGCTTTGGCCTCCTGGTGCTGCTGTGGATGGCAATATCCATCACCACCAAGGGGAGCATTCCAACGCCAGCGGATACGTTTACCCAGGCGCTCAGTCTTTTCAGCGACCCTTTCTACAGCAAAGGGCCCAACGACCAGGGCATAGGCTGGAACGTGTTGTCATCGCTCAAGCGCGTGGCCCTGGGTTTTGGCCTGGCCGCCGTCGTGGGCATCCCGGTAGGCTTCATGATTGGGCGCTTCAAATTTCTAAGCACCATGTTCAACCCGCTTATCAGCCTGCTGCGGCCGGTGTCGCCACTGGCCTGGCTGCCCATCGGCCTGCTGGTATTCAAGGGCGCAAATCCGGCCGCGATCTGGACCATTTTTATCTGCTCAATCTGGCCCATGATCATCAACACCGCGGTCGGTGTGCAGCGCGTACCGCAGGACTACATGAACGTGGCGCGGGTGCTCAATCTCAGCGAGTGGAAAATCCTCACCAAAATTCTCTTCCCCGCCGTGCTGCCCTACATGCTCACTGGCGTGCGTCTGGCCGTCGGCACCGCCTGGCTGGTGATTGTGGCGGCCGAGATGCTGACCGGTGGCGTCGGCATCGGCTTCTGGGTCTGGGACGAGTGGAACAACCTCAACGTCAAAAACATCATCATCGCGATTTTTGTCATCGGCATCGTGGGCCTGCTGCTCGAGTTCGCACTGATCAAGCTGGCCACTGCGTTTACCTTTGAAGACGTCAAAAATTAGGTCTTACCACGCAAGGAGTAGCACATGAGCGAATCTTTCACCACCAAATACATCGAAGTCCAGGGCGTTGCGCAAACCTTCAAAACCAAGAAGGGACCGTTCTGCGCCCTGCAGGACATCAACCTGGCGGTGGCCAAGGGCGAGTTCGTTGCGCTGATTGGCCACTCTGGATGCGGCAAGTCGACCTTGCTCAACCTGATTGCCGGCCTGACCACGCCAACCGAAGGCAGCCTGCTTTGCGCCAACCGTGAAATCGCCGGCCCGGGACCGGAGCGCGCAGTGGTGTTCCAGAACCATTCCTTGCTGCCCTGGCTCACCTGTTTCGAAAATGTCTACCTCGCCGTCGAGCGGGTTTTTGCAGCGACCGAGAGCAGAGCCCAGCTCAAGGCGCGCACCGACGCCGCACTCGCGATGGTCGGTTTGAGCCCGGCCGCGCAAAAACGCCCCGGCGAAATTTCAGGCGGTATGAAGCAGCGGGTTGGCATTGCACGCGCGCTGTGCATGGAACCCAAAGTGTTGCTGCTCGATGAACCTTTCGGCGCACTTGACGCGCTGACCCGCGCCAAGCTGCAGGACGAACTGCTGCAGATCGTGGCTACCACGCAGAGCACGGTGGTCATGGTGACGCACGACGTGGACGAGGCGGTGCTGCTGTCCGACCGGATTGTGATGATGACCAATGGTCCCTCAGCCACTATCGGCGAGATCCTGCAGGTCGATCTCCCGCGGCCTCGTTCGCGTGTGGCGCTGGCCGAGGACATCCGTTATGTCGGTTACCGCAAAGCTGTGATCGACTTCCTCTACACCCGCCAGGCCCACGTGGAAAAACTGACGGCCTGAACGGTCGCGCCCCGTGCGGACTACGCGCCGGTGAGCCACCGGCGCATGCCAGCGCCCACGTCCGGAAAAAACAGGGCAGGACGGCGACCAACACAATCCGGCGCTCCGACCCGGCACATCTGCAGGCACAGATGACCGCAAAACGCCCGCAAATCGGGCGACGCATCAAAATGAACAGCCTCCAGCGCTCGATTGCGCCGCAAAAGTGAATTTTCCGGCGCCCCAAGGTGGCACGTTTCTCGCACTGATTCTGTGAATAACGATTTTCACAGAAAGAGTTTGCACCATGTCCGGGTTCCGTCATTTCCTGAAAGCTGGCCACGCGCCCACACTGGGTGCGGCGTTCTTTTACTTCGCATTTTCCTGCTGCATCTGGGTCATGAATGGGGCGATGGCGCCTTTTATTTCAGAAATCTACAACCTCTCACCGACCCAAAAGGGCGTGATGCTGTCAGTGCCGATTTTTGCCGGCGCTCTGATGCGTTTTCCGCTCGGGGTACTGGCCCAGTACATAGGGCGAAAAAACGCCACCCTGGTCGAAATGGGCCTGATCATGGTGGCCTTGCTGTTCGGTTATTTCTTTGTTGACTCCTACAACAGCCTGCTGGCGATGGGTGTGCTGCTGGGCATTGCCGGCGCCAGCTTTGGCGTGGCGCTCAGTCTGGGCTCGGGCTCTTTCCCGGCCCGCTACAAAGGGCTGGCCATGGGCCTGGTCGGTGCCGGCAACGTCGGCACCGCCGTTTCGGTCCTGATCGCGCCTGCGCTGGCGCAGCGTTTCGGCTGGCAGTCGGTCTACGGCATCGCGGCCGTGGCGATGCTGCTGCCGCTGATCGCCATGATCCTCTTCGCGAAAGAACCCGACGACGTGGACAGCCACGCCACGCTGCGCGAACACGTCGCTTGCCTGTTCGAAAAAGACGGCTGGGCTTTCAGCCTGATTTACGCCGTGACTTTTTGTGGTTTCATCGGCCTGGCGACCTTTCTACCCTCCTACTACTACGACCAGTTTGGCGTGAGCAAGGTGCAGGCCGGGCAGTTGTCCATGCTGGCAGCTTTCATGGGCGCCGCGTTGCGGATTTTTGGCGGCTGGATCTCGGACCGCTGGGGCGGCGTGAACACACTGAGCGTGGTGCTGCTGACCATCGCCGTCACGCTGGTGCTGTGCGGCCTGGCAGGCAGTTCGCTGGTGGGCACGACGCTGCTGGTGATGCTGTGTTTTGCGGCGCTGGGCGCCGGCAACGGCGCCTTGTTTCAGTTGGTTCCGCTGCGCTGGCCGCTGGCCACGGCGGTGGCCGGCTCCATGATTGGCGAGATAGGCGCCCTCGGCGGCGGCCTGGTGCCCAACGCCATGGGCCTGTCCAAACAATATGCCGGCAGCTACATGTGGGGATTTTTCTTCTTTGCTGCACTGTCCGTGGGCATGCTGGTGATGCTCCGGGTGATGCAAATCCGCTGGACCCGCACCTGGGCTGAAAAGGGTGGGCGGGCGCGTAGCGATCACTGAGCGTAGCCAAGGAAAAGCGCATCGCGCTTTTGCCCACCCTTTCAGCGCAGGCTAACTTTTCGAAGAAAAGTTAAGCGCAGCGGGGCCGAAGCTAAAAGGGTCCCCGTGCCGCGCACGCAGTGCGTGATCAGCGCAGTTAATAAGCGCTGGCGGCGCTTGGCCAACTTTTCAGTGCAGGCTAACTTTTCGAAGAAAAGTTAGGCGCAGCGAGCCGAAACAAAAAGGGCAACCCCGCACGCAGTCCATGATCGGCAGGATTCAGTATGTTTTAGGCATGTCGCCCCTATCCAGCGGGCGCAAGCAGCTATTAACTTGATAGCAAATAGGCCCCTGCTTTCGAATTTGAGCGGATCAAGCGGTGCAAGGCCAGGGCTGATCCAGGAACAGGCACAAAGCACTGGTAAGCTCAAAACCTGCATCCACTGTTCAATGGAATAAAAAGATGGCCATGATTGTGGCAATTGACGACGACGAAACGATCCGCGCGCTGATTGCTGCGGCACTGCGCTTCGAGGGCTATGAAGTGATGGAGGCGGAAGACGGCGCCGCTGGACTGGCGCTGGTGCGGGACTACCGGCCGGACCTGGTCGTCAGCGATGTCAACATGCCGGTGATGGACGGCTTTTCCATGCTGCAGACCCTGCGCGCGGATCCCTCCATTCAGGCGACACCTGTCATTTTACTGACCTCGCTGCAAGAGCGTGAACACATGCGCAGCGGCATGTCCAGCGGGGCCGACGACTACCTGACCAAGCCGCTGGTTTTTGATGAGCTGCGCGATGCCGTCGCTACCCAGCTCAACAAACACCTGATGCGCCAGACCGCCCAGGCACAGGCCGTCGGCACCGCGATTGACGCCGCCCTGCAAGAACAAAAAAAGCGGCTGAGCCGGCTGTACGAAGAAAAACTGCTGGCCGAACTGAGCGAAAAATGGCCTTCCGCCGATTCGCTGGTGGAAGACCAGAAATTTGCCAACGCCACGGTGTTGTTCGTCGACGTCGTCAACTTCCCGGCGCTGGCGGAGAAGCTGTCGAGCACCGAACTCAGCGAGGTGGTGCGCGAGTTCTACAACAACGCCGGCGACACGGTTTACCTGTTTGGCGCCTACCACATGCAGTTTGTCGGCGAGGGCCTGCTGGCGGTGTTTGTTGACAGCACGGACACTGACACCGTCAACAACGGCCTGCGCGCCACCAAAGCGGCTTTGGGCCTGATCACATCGGCCCAGCGCGTGCAGGGCTTTCTGGCCAGCCATTTCCCCGGTCGCTCGCTGCCGCGTTTCGAGGTCAGCGTGGGCCTGAACAGCGGGGCCGTGACGCTGGCCAAACTGCAGGACGCGCTGCGCGGCAAGTCCCAGATCCTGCCCGTGGGCGACACCGTCAGCGCCAGCATGCTGCTGCAAAAGGAGGCCAACAAGGCGGGCTGGAAGATCGCCGCCAGCGCCACCTTGCTGCGCGAGGTGGCTGGCGCAGTGAAGATTGGCCGGCGCAAGCGTTTTTCCCTGCCGGAGCGCAGCAGTGCGCTCGACGGCATCGAGCTGCTGGGCCTGGCGAGCTAGCAATTTGCTACAAAATAAATAGCTGCATGCGCCCACTCCGTATGGGCTGGAGGCCAAAAATGCCCTCAATCGTCGCCAGCCCGACTGCTTCGCCTAGGTGGGCAAAAACAGCAGCCAAACCACCAGCAGCAGGTTGAGCAGCACCGACAGGGCCAGGCCGATCTTCCACAGGGCCACCGGATCGCGCTGGATCAGCGGCGTTGCAGCAAGTGCCGTCAGAGAGCGCGAGGCGCCGCGCTCAATCGCAAGCAGCAGTTCCTCGGCCGTTTCAAAACGCTGACGCTTGTCGCGCGCCACGGCCTTGAGCACCACATGGTCGAGCCAGATCGGCACTTCCGGGTTGTGCCGGCTGGGCGCAGTGGGGTCGCGGTAATAACGGCCCGCCTGGTATGGCAGCACCTCACCGTAGGGCAACTTGCCGGTCAACAACTGGTAGAGACTCACGCCCAGCGCAAACAGGTCACTCTGCGCGTCGGGCATTTCTTCCGGGCCGTCTTTGCCCGCCGCCGCGGCCCGGCTGCTGAAACCCCACTGCTCCGGGTTGATGTAGCTCGGCGTGCCGGCGTGCAGCTTGCGCATGGCCTCGGGCTCGCGCCCGGTCAGCGCCACGCCCAGGTCCAGCACCCGCAACACGCCGTCTTCACCCTGGTGCAGGTTGGCGGGCTTGATGTCGCGGTGAATGACATGCTGGCGATGAAGCAGGCCCAGCGCCGTGACCGCCTGGGTGGCCAGCGCCAGCACTTGGGGCAGGCTGAAGCGGTGTTTGCGGTCCAGCATCTGCTGCAGGGTTTCACCGGCATGCCAGTCATACAGCAGGTAAAACGCGCCCGGCTCACCGCCACCGGGCAGCCGGTCATGCAGGTGCACCAGGTGGTCTGCCACGCTGGATGAACCCATGCGCCTGGCCAGCCAGGCTTCGTGCGCCAGCATGGCGCGCTCCTGCGGGTCATGTGCGCGCGCAGGGTGCAGGGTTTTCAGGGCATACAGCTTGCCGCTGGTGGCCGGCGCAGCCTCAGCGGCGTTCGGGCCGGGGGCATTCCACCTGACTTGATAAAAGCACGTTAACGCCGTTGTCGGCCACCGGCGCGGTCACGGTCAAGCCGTCCAGGCTGTCACCAACCCTGAGCTTGCCCGGCACCGGCAAGGTCAGCGCGCGCCGGTTTTCATCGTCCAGCGTGGCATCGAGCAAGCCCAGCACGCGGACCACCAGCGCGGTGGCGTTGTCCGGCGTACCCGCTGCAATTGCGGCATCTACCATCTGGCGGCTGATGCGCTGCGCCTGGCCTTCCACGTTCGGCGGCGCGTCCGCGCTGGCCAGGGCCTGGAGTTTTTTGTCCGACATGACGTTGTGCACGCCGTCCGACAACAGCACAAATACATCGCCAAGCTGCAAGTCACCCTGCGTGTAGTCCATCACCAGGCGGTCTTCCGCCCCCACGCAACGCAGCAACTGGTGCCGCAGGTCCGGATGGTCCATCACGTGGTCGGTGGTCAGTTGCGTCATGCGGCCTTCACGCAACAGGTAGGCGCGGGTGTCGCCCACATGCGCCAACGCGTACGACTGGCCGCGCAACACCAGCGCTGTCAGCGTGGTCAGCCCAAGGGCCGGGTGGCGGCGCCGGTTCAATCCGGCCAGCCAGGCGTTCTGCGCGCCAATGATGCGGTCCAGCGCGACGGTGGTGTCCCAGGTTTCGGGCGTGCCGTAATAGTCGCGTACCAGGCTGGTCACGGTGGTTTGTGCGGCTTCCTGGCCCATGCCGCCGGTACTGACGCCGTCGGCAATCGCCACGATGGAGCCCATGCCCTGCTGGCCCGGCTTCGGCAGCATGGCGGCGCAGAAGTCCTCATTGACGTCCTTGCGGCCGGCGAGTGTTGCGAACCCAATGTCTATGTCAAAGGCCATGCACCAAAGCAGGCAAGTTTCGCACCCAAATTTGGTGCGCTGCAGCAAATCGTGAGGGACTTCATTAGCCCACCAGCATTTGCATGCTGCGTCCGTAGTGCGCCGACAACTTGTCGAAGATGTCGAGCAGCTCTTCACTGGCTGTGGCCACACGCTCCAGGTCAGGCGCCTCTGCCCGGCCTGCGGGCGCACTGCCGGCGAGCATCTGCGTCCAGCTCACGGCGGCGGCTTCGAGCAAAGCGCGAATTTCCTTGCTGCTCAGCGGGATGGTGTTCAGGTAAGCCAGCGCCTCCTCAAAGGCGGCATGGGCCTGCGCCAGGCCCCGCGCGGCCGGCGCCATGCCGGCTTGCGCGCCTAGCATGCCGACCAGCGCATACTTCGCAAAGCGCTGGCTCAGCATGCGCTGGCGCCCAGCCAGGTTGAGCACCTGCAGTGGCGGCATGGCACCTGCGCTTTCCAGGCTGCCCGTCAGGCGCTCGGCCTCCTGCAGCAACTGCTCGGCCAGTGCGTCCAGTTGCGGCATCTGGCCGGCTGCGGGTGTGTTCTGCAGCATTGGCTTGAGCTCAAGCCAGGTGCGCTGAATCTGTGCCAGCAGGTCACCAAAGGTCGGCTGGGAGAGGCTCTTCCCCAGCGCTGCCAGATTGACGTCGATGCGCATGACCGAGTCTTTGAGCCACGGCTGCACCTGCGCGGAATACACGCCCGCCAGTTGCAGCAACACCAGCTTGACCAGCCGCCGGGACAACATGCGCAACTGGCCGGAGCGGTTCACATCTTCCGCAAAACGCGCCGAATGAATAATGTGCTCCGACACCTGGCCAAGTCGCTGGTTGCTGTGCATGGACGCCGTGCGCAGCATCTTGAAAGCATCGTCGTCGGACACCTCTCTGGCCCGCATCAGGATACCCTTGGCGCGGTCTACCACCTTGCGCTCCTCCAGCCGGCTGGCGACATCGCGCAGTTCCTCGCGCAGCGCCTGCTCCCGTGTGAAGCGCGCCTGCGCCAGGTGAACCAGTGGCCGCAAGCGCTGCTGGCCGTAACCATTGACCACATAGGCGTGAATGCCGGCCTCGGTGGCGCGGGTTATCCTGCCGGCATCGGCATCGGTGGTGAACACAATCAGCGGCCGGGGCGAGGTATCACCGACAATCTTCAGCGCCTTGAAAAACTCCTGGTCGGGAACCGGGCTGTCGCAGATCACCAGATCGGGCTGCTGGCGCAGCACCTCCTGCACCAGTTTGCTGCATCCGCGCACGGTTGCCAGCACCTGGATGCCCACCGCTTCCAGGTCAGCCGCCAGCGGATGCGGGCCGTCGGGGCCATTCAGAATTACCAGCGCGGACGTCATAAAAATCAGGTTTTGAGAGGGGAAACGTGCCTGCAGGGACGCAAGTCGCGCGCCATGTCTGAGGCCGGGACGATAACACCCCACAGGCTTGCACCATGATATGGCACAAGTTTTGCGTAGTCCTGTTCGGGCGTAACGGAGCGGCCAACCTTAGCGAAAGCACTGCGGGTTCTGCGCATAACGACGTGCGTAATGGTGTGCCTCACACCGGTCAGACGACCGGGTCCCTGTTCAACGGGAGAGAGCATCATGATTTTTACCTCAATTTCCACGCTCCTGCGGTTCAAGCCGCAGGCAAATTCGCTGGTGCGCCATAGCGCCAGTGCTTGCCCTGCCGTACGTGTACCGGCTCACGCTGCAGCCTGCCGCCGTGGCATGGCGCTTGCGATCAACCCCCTGAATCAAACTGGAGTGAGCGCATGAAAAAGTCAAAATTGGTGATGGTCGGCAACGGCATGGCCGGCGTCCGCACCATCGAGGAATTGCTCAAGGTCGCGCCCGAGCTGTACGACATCACCGTCTTCGGCGCCGAACCGCACCCCAACTACAACCGCATCCTGCTGAGCCCGGTGCTGGCCGGCGAACAGACGCTGGACGAGATCGTGCTCAACAGCTGGGACTGGTACACCGACAACCACATCACGCTGCACGCAGGCAAGAAGGTGGTTGAGGTGGACCGCGTCAAACGCATCGTGCGTGCGGTCGCTGCAGACGGCGGCGTCACAGAAGAAGAATACGACCGCCTGCTGATGTGCACCGGCTCCAACCCCTTCATCCTGCCGATTCCCGGCAAGGACCTGCAAGGTGTGATTGCTTACCGCGACATTGCCGACACCAACGCCATGATTGACGCTTCGGTGAAGTACAAAAAAGCCGTGGTCATCGGCGGTGGCCTGCTGGGCCTGGAGGCCGCCAACGGCCTGATGCTGCGCGGCATGGATGTCAGCGTGGTGCACGTCATGCCGACCTTGATGGAACGCCAACTCGACAGCGTGGCCGGCAAGCTGCTGCAGAAGTCACTGGAAGACCGCGGGCTGAAATTTCTGATGGGCGCGCAGACGCAGGAGCTGGTAGGCGGCACTGGTATTGATGGCGAGCCGGGCCGCGTGACGGCCATCAAGTTCAAGGACGGCACCGAGCTGGCCACCGACCTGGTGGTGATGGCGGTGGGCATACGTCCGAACACCGAACTCGCCGAAAAAATGCGCCTGTATTGCAACAAGGGAATTGTCGTCAACGACACCATGCAGACCGTCACCGACGCCCGCATCTACTCCGTCGGTGAATGCGCGGCGCACCGCGGCATCGCCTACGGCCTGGTGGCGCCGCTGTTCGAGCAGGCCAAGGTCGCAGCCAACCACCTCGCGCAGTTCGGCATTGGCCGCTACACCGGCTCGCTGACCTCGACCAAACTCAAGGTCACCGGCATCGACCTGTTTTCTGCCGGCGAGTTCATGGGCGGCGAAGGCACCGAAGAAATTGTCATGAGCGATCCTTTCGGCGGCGTTTACAAGAAGCTGGTCATCAAGGATGACAAGCTGATCGGTGCCTGCCTGTACGGCGACACCGTCGACGGTTCCTACTACTTCAAGCTGCTGCGCGACGGCCGCAGCGTAGGCGACATCCGGGACCGCCTCATGTTCGGCGAATCGAACATTGGTGACGCTGGCCACGAAGGCCACAGCAAGGCCGCGGCCATGCCCGACGAGGCCGAGGTTTGCGGCTGCAATGGCGTGACCAAAGGCACAATTTGCAAGGCCATCAAGGAAAAAGGCCTGTTCACGCTCGACGAGGTGCGCAAACACACCAAGGCCAGCGCATCCTGCGGCTCCTGCACCGGCCTGGTCGAGCAGATCCTGATGTTCACCGCCGGCGGCGACTACTCGGCCACACCCAAGCTCAAAGCCATGTGCAGCTGCACCGACCATGGGCATCAGGCGGTGCGCGATGCGATTCGCAACAACAAGCTGATGACGATTGCTGATACTTTCAAATTCATGGACTGGAAGACGCCGAATGGTTGCGCGAGCTGCCGCCCGGCCGTCAACTACTACCTGATCAGCACCTGGCCCAAAGAGGCAAAGGACGACCCGCAAAGCCGTTACATCAACGAACGCAGCCATGCCAACATCCAGAAAGACGGTACCTACAGCGTGATCCCGCGCATGTGGGGCGGCGAGACCACGGCCAGCGAGTTGCGCCGCATTGCCGACGCGGTGGACAAGTACAAGATCCCGACAGTCAAGGTCACCGGAGGCCAGCGCATCGATTTGCTGGGCGTGAAGAAGGAAGATTTGCAAAACGTCTGGAAAGACATCGGCATGCCTTCCGGCCACGCCTATGCCAAGGCCCTGCGCACGGTGAAAACCTGCGTCGGCAGCGAGTGGTGCCGCATGGGCACGCAGGACAGCACACAGATGGGCAAGGACCTGGAGCGCGCAATGTGGCGCATGTATGCGCCGCACAAGGTCAAGTTTGCGGTCAGCGGTTGCCCGCGCAACTGCGCCGAATCCGGCATCAAGGACGTCGGCATCATCGGCGTTGACTCCGGCTGGGAGATGTACATCGCCGGCAACGGCGGCATCAAGACCGAAGTCGCGCACTTTTTCACCAAGCTCAAGACCGCCGCAGAGGTGCTTGAGTACACCGGCGCCTTCTGCGAGCTCTACCGCCAGGAAGGCTGGTATCTGGAGCGCACGGTGCACTACGTGAACCGTGTCGGTCTCGACTATGTGAAGAAAAAAATCCTCGAAGACCACGAAGGCCGCAAGAAGCTCTGGGAGCAGCTGCAGTTTGCGCTCGACGGCGAGCCCGACCCCTGGTTTGAACTGAAAGAGGCGTCGGTTGATACCCGGCAGTTCACCAAACTGGAAAGCGCGGGGCAGGCGGCATGAAGGCGAATAAATGGACCGTGATTTGCCGGGTGGAAGACATTCCCGTGCTCGGCTCGCGCCGCGTGGGCAGGCCAAAAGGTCTGGACATCGCCGTCTTCCGTAACTCTGAAGACCACGTGTTTGCCCTGCTGGACCGATGCCCGCACAAGGGGGGGCCACTGTCGCAGGGTATTGTGTTTGGGAGCAGCGTGGCCTGCCCGCTGCACAACTGGACCATAAGCCTGGCCGACGGTTGCGCCCAGGGCGCGGACGAAGGCTGCACACCGAAGTTTGCGTGCAAGGTGGATGCTGGGCAAGTGCTGCTGGATCCGGCTGAGCTGGCCACGCTGGCTCTGGACCTGGCGGCACCGCGTGCTGGCCCCTGCGCATCGACAGGCGCGCTGGGCGACCAGACCTTTGACGTGCAGGCACCGCACACCGCGTGATGCCCAAGGAAACCAGGTCAACCTGCCCCTACTGTGGGGTGGGCTGTGGGGTGATCATCGAGTCAACCGGCGACGAGATCACGGGTGTACGCGGCGATCCGGATCATCCAGCCAACTTCGGCCGGCTCTGCACCAAGGGCTCGACCCTGCACCTGACTGCCTCCCATGCCGTCACGCGCCAGACCCGGCTGCTGCATCCCATGCAACGCGCGCAACGAGGCGCAACGCCGCAGCGCATCAGTTGGGACAGCGCGCTGGACTTCGCCAGTGACAAGTTCGCGCAAGTCATCCGGGACCACGGCCCGGATGCCGTTGGCTTTTACATATCGGGCCAGTTGCTGACCGAGGACTACTACGTCTTCAACAAACTTGCCAAGGGCCTGATCGGCACCAACAACGTGGACACCAACTCGCGTCTGTGCATGAGCAGCGCTGTCGCGGGTTACAAGCAGACCCTGGGCGCCGATGCGCCGCCTTGCTGCTACGACGATGTGAACCATGCGCAATGCATCTTTATCGTCGGCAGCAACACCTCTTATGCACACCCGATTCTTTTCCGGCGGATTGAGGACGCCAAAGCCGCCAACCCGGCGCTGAAAATCATCTTCTGCGACCCGCGCCGTACCGACACCGCAGGCATTGCCGATTTGTACCTGCCGATCCAGCCTGGCACCGATGTATCGCTGTTCAACGGCCTGCTGCACATCATGCTGTGGGAAGGCTGGACCCAGCCGGCTTACATCGCTGAACATACCAGTGGCTTCGAGACCCTGAAAGCCACGGTGCGCGACTACACGCCCGACCTGGTGGCTGACACCTGCGACATCAAGAAGGAAGACCTGTTCACAGCCGCCAGACTGTTTGCCACCTCCGCGGCGACGTTGAGCCTGTATTGCCAGGGCCTGAACCAGTCAAGCAGCGGCACCGCCAAAAACGCGGCGCTGATCAACCTGCACCTGGCCACCGCACAAATCGGCAAACCGGGCGCCGGACCGTTTTCGCTGACCGGCCAGCCCAATGCCATGGGTGGCCGCGAGGTCGGCGGCCTGGCAAACCTACTGAGCGCGCACCGCGATCTGGCCAACCCGCAGCACCGCGCCGAAGTCGCAGCGTTGTGGGGCGTGCTTTCGGTACCGGAAAAGCCGGGCAAGACCGCGGTCGAGATGTTCCAGGCTACGGCCGATGGCGAGATCAAAGCCTTGTGGATAGCCTGCACGAATCCGGCCCAATCCATGCCGGACCAGGCCACTGTCAGACGGGCACTCGAGCGCGCCGAGCTGGTGGTGGTGCAGGAGGCTTTTGCCACACCATCGACCTGCGACTACGCCGACCTGCTGCTGCCGGCCACCACCTGGGGCGAAAAAACCGGAACAGTGACCAACAGCGAGCGGCGCATCAGCCGCGTGCGGCCAGCGGTGCCAGCGCCTAGTGAGGCCCGCCACGACTGGGCGATTGCCATGGCCTTTGCCCAGCGGCTGGAAAAATTGCTGCCAGTGCAGAAAATCAGCACCCTGTTTCCGTGGTCCACGGGCGGCGAGACAGCCGCGGTGGAAAGCATCTGGAATGAACACCGCGAATCGACGCGCGGGCGCGACCTCGACATCACCGGCATGAGTTACGCCATGCTGGACGCAGCGCCGCAGCAGTGGCCCCTCAAAGAGGGTGAAACCACCGGCAAAGTGCGGCTTTACGAGGACGGCATCTTCCCAACCGAAGACGGCAGGGCACGCTTCGTTAACACCGTCTACAAACCGGTGGCCGAGCCGCGGGAATCACGATACCCCTTCTCGCTGACCACCGGCCGCCTGCGCGACCAGTGGCACGGCATGAGCCGCACCGGCACCCTGGGCCGTCTTTTTGGCCATGTGGCGGAACCGTCTATCCAGATGAATGCCCAGGACATGGCGCGCCGCCTGCTCAAAGATGGCGACCTGGTGCACGTCACCTCCAAACGCGGCTCCATCGTGGTGCCGCTGCAGGCCTCACCCGAGGTCGCGGTGAGCCAGGCCTTCATGGCCATGCACTGGGGCGACGACTATTTGAGCGGCCTGTCCAGCCAGGGTGAGCGGCTGGCAGGTGTCAACGCATTGACCACATCGGCCTACTGCCCCAGCTCCAAACAGCCCGAGCTTAAACATGCTGCCGTAAAAATCCTCAAAGCGGAAATGCCCTGGTCGCTACTGGCCATGGCCTGGGTGCCCGATGACAAAGTGCTGGCAGCGCGCGAGCAGCTCAAACCCCTAATGGCCAGCTTTGCCTTCAGCAGTTGTGTGCCGTTTTCCAACGAAGTTCCGCTTGGCGATACAAACCGCCAGCGCACGGGAGTGCTCTTTCGTGCAGCCGGTTTCGAGGCACCGGAAGCCGGTCTGCTGGGAAAAATCGAAACCATCCTTGGTCTGGATGGCACGAACGCACTGCGCTACGTGGACAAAAAGAAGGGCCAGCACCGCACGGCACGGCTGGTGCGCAAGGGCCAACAACACGATGAGGCCGAACTGGCCGGATTTATGCTGGCCGGTGATGTCAGCGCCCAAGCCTGGATCAAGACCCTGTTGCAGGACGAGCTGCCGGCGCAAGCTTATGGCCGCTTGCTGCTGCTGCCCGGGGCCAAGGCACCTGTGGCGCTGCAATCGCGCGGCAAACCTGTGTGCAGTTGCTTTAGTGTCAGCGATACCGACATCGGCGACTGCCTGAACGAGATCACCAGCGCGGTGGGCGGCGCCGGTTACCTGGCCAGCGACGCCGACCGCCTCCTGTTGCTGCAGGACAAGCTCAAGTGCGGCACCAACTGCGGCTCTTGCGTGCCGGAGATCAAACGTTTCATCCGGACCGCCACCGACACCCGACTCGCCACGCCCGATTCGTCCGATTCGTCCGCTGCCGGTCGCACGGTGATCCCGATCAGGGTCGTCGCCTGAATGAGCGCCATAAGCTCATAACCGGAAGTTATCCACCTTCGCGGACAATCGAGGCATGTCCATCGCCCAGTACATCAAGGTCATCGGCCGCGGTAAAGACGGCGCGCGGCCGCTCACGCGTGAACAGGCGGCCGACCTGTTCGGCCAGGTGCTGGACGGTAGCGTGACCGACCTCGAAATTGGCGGCTTCTGCCTGGCCATGCGTATCAAGGGCGAAACCCCGGTGGAGATGGCGGGCTTTCTGGACGCCACCTACGAGCGCATGCAACGTTTTCCGGCCAGCGACAAGCCCACCGTGGTGCTGCCCAGCTACAACGGCGCCCGCAAGCTGCCGGTACTCACGCCTCTGCTGGCGCTGCTGCTGGCACGTGAAGGTCTGCCGGTGCTAGTGCATGGCACGGCCACGGAATCCAGCCGGATTTTCACGTCAAATGTGCTTGCAGCCCTTGGTATACCTGCGCAGGTAGCTATTGGAAAGATAGCAAATGGCGAGGTGGTGTTTGCCCCTACAGAATTGCTGTGCCCGGGCCTCAAACGCCTGCTGGACGTGCGGCGCGCGGTCGGACTGCGCAACCCGGCGCACAGCCTGGTCAAGATCATGAACCCCTGCTTGGGCAAGGCGCTGGTGGTCAGCAGCTACACACATCCCGAATACGCCCTGTCCATGGGCCAGACTTTTGAGCTGATCCAGGCCAACGCCTTGCTGCTGCGCGGCACCGAAGGCGAGGTGGTGGCCGACGCGCGCCGCACACCGCAGATGGAAGCATTCATTGGCGGAAAACGCACGCTGTTGCAGGCCTTCCAGCCCGGCACGCTGGCCAGTGTGCCGGACCTGCCCACTGCCATCGACGGCGACAGCACCGCCACCTATATCCGCGCCGTGATGTCGGGCTCCCACGCCGTGCCAGCGTCGATATCGCGGCAGGTGGAACATATCTTGCAGTTGACTTCCCAACTATGACCAGCGGCAAACACACAACTTCTTCAAACGGCCACTGCACGCTGGTGGGCGCGGGTCCCGGCGACCCTGAACTGCTCACGCTCAAGGCACTCAAGGCCATCCAGGCCGCCACCGTGCTGCTGGTTGACGATCTGGTCAGTGACGAGATCGTGGCCTATGCGCAGCCCGATGCACGCATCGTGCACGTCGGCAAACGCGGCGGCTGCAAATCCACGCCACAGGAGTTCATCGAAAAACTGATGATCATGGCGGTGCGAGAAGGCGAAAGCGTGGTGCGCCTCAAGGGCGGCGATCCTTTCATCTTCGGCCGCGGTGGCGAAGAGGTCGAACACCTGCGCGCCGCCGGTATCGCGGTGACGGTCATCAACGGCATCACCGCCGGCCTGGCCGCAGTGACCTCGCTGGGTGTGCCGCTGACGCACCGCCAGCACGCGCACGGCGTGGTGTTTGTCACCGGCCACGCCAAACCGGGTGACGCGGGCACGGACTGGCGCGTACTGGCCGACACCGCCTGCAAGGCCAAACTCACGCTGGTGATCTACATGGGTGTCAGTGGCGCCGGCCGCATCCAGGACGAACTGCTGACAGGCCTGCCCGCCACCACGCCGGTGGCGGTGATCCAGAACGCCACGCTGCAAACGCAGCGCCACATCACCACCACGCTGAGCCAATTGGCCACAGCCATCGTCGAGTCCGGGCTGGCCAGCCCCTCGGTGATCGTGGTCGGCGACGTGGTCAGCGGCATCGCCGCGGCAGCCGAAAACCCGGCACTGTTTCGCGCGGCCTGAACCCGAGGGGGGCGCTGGCAGCCCTGAAATCACACCCCGAAGCGGTCGATGCTCCTATATGCGTATTCCTCTATTCTCAGTTCATTGATATGCTGGGAAGGGAACAAGGGAGACAAAAATGGGAATCAAGGATGGTGCACATGCTGAAGACATCATCGATGTATCCGGCGTGAGCTCACGTCAAAGAAGGAGAAAGCTCACCTTCGCCTTGGCAGTAGTGACCATCACATCGGCGTGCATATGGACCGCCTATCTTTGGTACGGCAAACCCCGATTGGACGAGCATCGGGTGAATGTAGCTCTCCAGGCCCTTGCTGCCGCCGGTGAAGATTTGCACAAAGAAGTCAGCAGAACCATGGCTTTGCCCCGTGAGCAGATGTTTTTAGCCGCTTTCGACTCTTTGAGCGCTCCAAGCAAAGACTTAGACGAGACATTGCGAATCAATGGCGCACGCGCGGCACTGGATATGGCAGTTACCGAAGGTAGCGATCAGGCAAGGCTTATGCTCGGTAAAGCACTTCGCGATGGCAGCTTTGGACCAAAAGACAGTGTGGCGGCTCTTCGCGAGTTTGATCGCGTCCGCGACAGCAGCGCCCCTGGCGTAAGAGCAGGAGATCCGCACTCCCTTTACCTGCACGCACTCATGCTTTCGGAGGGTCTTGGGGTCAGTCTGGACCTTGAGGCAGCAGCAGCAGCAGCGAGACGTGCGGGTGAAGGTATTGCTGGATCACTACTTAAAGAGATTGCCAACCAGGCACTTTGGGGATCAGGCGTCTTCAAAAACGGAAAAGATCCTGAATGGGCGGGGCGAATGGCGAAACGATTGGTTGCTGCTGGGGACCCTTCGGCATTCAGGATTGGCGTGGCAAGCTGTGATCGACTACACGAAATAGTCCTTGATCCCCAGAAGGCGGATCTCGGGCTTGATGAGGCCATAAAGCGCCGCAATGCTTGTCGAACGCCTTGGATCAAAGACGCGGCCGTAGCCGGACATAAACCCGCCATGGCCGACTACGCCAACACGTTACTCTCTGAGCAAGGAAACGTTGAAATCGCAACTCAGTGGTTTGAGGCAGCAGGCACAGAACGCTCAAACGCCGACAACTACCAATACGGCGTACTCAAAGCTCTTTCCGGAGCTGATCTTGATGCAGTCGCGTCCGGCGTCAAGATCATGCGGGCCGCACTCAAAGAAGAACAAAAGTCTGACTATCCAAGCGCTTTCACCTCCTTCGACGAGGTGCTCCTTCTCATTAGTCGAATGCAAAAGGTATTAGTAAAAGCACAAAATCATTCCCGAAAAAATTTCGCAATAGCGCTTTTGGCGCACGGGGAGCTGGAAGGCTCGATGCCGGAAGCCATTAAAGCTATGCAAGTGAATTTAGGAACGGAACACTTGAAGCCTTTAGTCAGTTCGTCAAAAATCCATCGAACTGCCGCCCTCGTTGCTGAGGCAATTCGCTCGAACAAGCCGTTTGTTGAAGTCGCCCAAGCGCAGCCATCGGGGAAACTGGTTCCATTTAGTGACAAGCTCGATCCGCCAGTACAGCGCGATTCAGAACAGCAAGCAAAAACCGGCTATCTTGTCGGGACGAAAAATGCCGCCTCAGGTGGGCTATCAACGTTCACAGTTGACAACGCCAGCGGTGAACGCGATGCGATAGTTCGGCTTTATCTCAGTGGTAAAAAACCCGCTGCCAGAAATTTCTACGTCAAATTCGGGGAAAAATTCACCGCAAAATCTTTAACGCCTGGAACTTATGCAATGCGCTACCGCTTCGTCGGGAGCGACGACACATTTGAAGCGGATAAGCCATTTCTGTTGAGCGAAACCGCAACAGAAAGTGGACGTCGCTTCTCAAACGTCACCGTTACCCTTTACAAGGTTCGTGATGGAAACATGACAACCAAAAAAATCCCATCGGAAGACTTCTAGTGAGCATATGCTGCACCAGTTGCACCCACGTTACCTCCGTAGTACACCAGCTACACTTCCTCGTCCCGACGTGCTGATTTGCTCTGCTTTTGATAGCTTCTCACGCCCGCCAATTATGGGCTGGAGGCCGATTTGACTGAAAAATTTGATGTGGTGGTGGTGGGGGCTGGCGCCGCCGGCCTGTTCTGCGCCGGCCTGGCCGGCCAGCGCGGCCTCAAGGTGCTGCTGCTGGACCACAGCGAGAAAGTGGCCGAGAAGATCCGCATCTCCGGCGGCGGCCGCTGCAACTTCACCAACCGTGACACCACGCCGGCCAACTTCGTCGGCGAGAACCCGCATTTCTGCCGCTCTGCCCTGTCACGCTACACGCCGCAGGACTTTATCGCGCTGCTGCAGCGCTACAACATCGCTTTCCACGAAAAACACAAGGGCCAGCTGTTTTGCGACCGCTCGGCCGAAGACGTGATCAACATGCTGCTGGCCGAATGTGATGCCGGCGGCGTCACGCGCTGGCAGCCCTGCCATGTCTCGGGCATCAAGCATGCCGCCAGCCTATACGGAACAAGCGCAGGCAGCTATCAAATCGAGAGCGACCGGGGTTTGATCGAAACGCCGCAACTGGTCATCGCCACCGGCGGCCTGTCGATCCCCAAGATCGGTGCGACCGATTTTGGTTACCGCATCGCCAAGCAGTTCGGCCTGCGCCTGGTCGAGCCGCGTGCTGGTCTGGTGCCGCTTACCTTCGACGGCGAGGCCTGGGCGCCCTACGCCCAGCTTTCCGGTCTGGCGCTGCCGGTGCTAATCGAAACCGGCTCACCTGACGCAAGCCCCAAACAACGCAAAAAAGCCGTGGTCTTCGCTGAAGACCTGTTGTTCACCCATCGCGGCCTGAGCGGGCCGGCGGTGTTGCAGATTTCCAGCTTCTGGCGCGATGGCCAGCCGGTACGCATCAATCTCGCACCCGGCGTGGACCTGTCCACCCTTTTAATGCGCGCCAAGGCCAGCTCCAGAAAGCTGATCGCCAACGAACTGGCGGCGCTGGTGCCAAGCCGTCTCGCCGACGCATGGGCCAGCAGTGACCCGGCCTGGCAAAAACCCGTCAGCGAGGCCACCGACAAGGCCCTGAACACACTGGCGGACCGGCTGGCCGACTGGCAACTGACCCCCAACGGCACCGAGGGCTACAAAAAAGCCGAGGTCACGCTGGGTGGCGTGGACGCCCGCGACCTGTCGTCCCAGACCATGGAATCCAAACAGCCCGGCCTGTATTTCATCGGCGAGGTGGTGGACGTGACCGGCTGGCTGGGCGGTTACAACTTCCAGTGGGCCTGGGCCAGCGGCCATGCCTGTGCCGAGGCCCTGACAGCAAAAGCCACAGCTGATCCGTCCCTGGTACCGCTTTGACCAGCCGGGGCCGCGGATCCGGCTTTGCTGGGCCGCAGGCGCAGCGCCCCCTGCCGGGGGCAGAGAGCTACACGAAGTGAGCGAACGTGGGGGCCGGCCAGCCACGGCCGCGGATCTGGCTTCGCCAGTCCGCAAGCGCAGCGGCCCCCTCGTGGGTCAGCGCAGTACACGCAGTGACAAGCGTGGGGGCCATGGGCACTGGTATATAATCCAAGGCTTTGCTAGCAAACCCGCATCTGGCCTGATTCTGATCAAATCTGACGGCTAAACAAGATGCATATTTTTGGACCCCTTCATCAATGACGACCATTCGTGTAAAAGATAACGAGCCCTTCGACGTGGCTCTGCGCCGTTTCAAGCGCACCATCGAAAAACTCGGCCTGCTGACCGACCTGCGCGCTAGAGAGTTTTACGAAAAGCCCACCGCCGAGCGCAAGCGCAAGAAGGCTGCCGCCGTCAAGCGCAACTACAAGCGCATCCGCTCCATGCAGCTGCCTAAAAAGCTGTACTAAAAGTACACGCCTCACGGCAAACCAAAAGCCCGCACGAGGACGCTCTGCGGGCTTTTGTGTTTCTGACTCCCTTTTGACCTTCCATCCCCTTTCCTGGAGACCGCCATGTCCCTCAAAGACCAGATCACCGAAGACATGAAAACTGCCATGCGCGCCAAGGACAGCGAGCGCCTGGGCACCATCCGCCTGCTGCTGGCCGCGCTCAAGCAAAAAGAGGTCGATGAACGCGTGGTGCTCGATGATGCTGCCGTGGTCGCCATCGTCGACAAGCTGATCAAGCAGCGCAAGGATTCGATCGAAGCCTTCCAGAAAGCCGAACGTAAGGATTTGGCCGACAAGGAAGCCGCCGAACTGGTGGTGCTGCAGGCCTACCTGCCGGCCCGCCTGAGTGCCGAAGAAGTCGCCGCCGAGGTCAAGGCCATCGTCACCGAACTTGGCGCCACAGGTCCCGGCGACATGGGCAAGGTCATGGGCGCAGTTAAAGCCAAACTCGCCGGCAAGGCCGACATGGGCCAGGTCTCGGCTGCGGTGAAAGCGGCTTTGGCGGGTTGAACGCCTCAATTGACTTCATTGCATGCATTGCATACAATGAAGTCGTTGCAACTTAGAAGGAAAACGATGTGGCCATGCTGACCATTCGCAATCTCGACGAATCTGTCAAAACCATGCTTCGCGTTCAGGCCGCACAACACGGTTGGGCCATGGAAGAAGAAGTCAGACGCATCCTGACGCAGGCCACGCAGGGCCAACTGCCTGAACTCAAACTTGGCAGCCGCATTCATGAGCGCTTCAAATCGATCGGCGGGCTGGACTTGCCTGCTCGCCAAAAAACAAGACCAGCCCCGACCTTTTAGCCAGACAAGCGCGAGGCCCTATGTACTTGCTCGATACCAACGTGTTGTCGGAGTTGATGCGCGCCGCGCCCTCGCCCGCCTTGCTTGCATGGATGGATGCGCAAGCTGGCCAGGAATTGTTTATCTGCGCCATTACCCGTGCCGAGATTGAGCTCGGCATAACACTCTTGCCCCAAGGCAAACGCCGCACCTCTCTGGCAGTTCAGGCCCAGGCCATGTTTGATGAAGATTTTGCAGGCCGATGCCTGCCATTTGACGGGCGCTGCGCTCCCCTTTATGCAGACCTTGTTGCGTCACGCACCCGCCAAGGTTTGCCCATTTCTGTTGAAGACGCGCAAATAGCGGCGATCAGCCTGGCGAATCAGAAGAATCTGGCAACACGAAATACCTCGGATTTTTTAAAAATCACCGGCTTGCCGCTGACCAACCCCTGGCTCGCCTAGTAGGCTGATTCAGTGAAATCGCTGGCAAGCGGCTGCCCGGCGGTGGGCCAAGTCCTCGGCAGCGGTGAAGGCGGCGCTGGCGGGCTAAATCCAGCGGCACCCTTGAGTAGGACTCTTTCATCAAACAGGGGCCGCGGAACCGGCTCTGCCGGGCCGCAGGCGCAGCGCCCCCTCGGGGGGCAGAGAGCTACGCGAAGCGAGCGAACGTGGGGGCTCTAAGACCCAGCCACTTTCATCCTGTTGATCAGGATGGATCCGACGCTTTTGGCGCCGTAGTTGTAGACATCGGCGCCCACGGCCTGAATGCCCATCAGCATGTCCTTGAGGTTGCCGGCAATCGTGATCTCTTCGACCGGGAAGGCAATCTGCCCTTTCTCGACCCAGAAGCCTGAGGCGCCGCGCGAATAATCGCCGGTCACGTAGTTCACGCCCTGCCCCATCAGCTCGGTCACAAACAGGCCGGTGCCCAGCTTTTTGAGCATGGCATCAAGGTCGTCGCCGGCTTTGGTCCGACGGCTGCTCATGACGAGGTTGTGTGAACCGCCAGCGTTGCCGGTGGTGCGCATGCCCAACTTGCGTGCCGAGTAAGTGCTCAGGAAGTAGCCACGCACAATGCCGGCGTCCACCACCGTGCGTGCGCGGGCCTTGACACCTTCTTCATCAAACGGCGAACTGCCCTTGCCTTTTTTGACAAACGGGTCTTCCGTGATGTCGATGTGCGCCGGAAACGCCGGCTTGCCCAGGCTGTTCAGCAAAAACGTGCTTTTGCGGTAGAGCGCGCCGCCGCTGATAGCCTGCACAAAGCCGCCCAGAAGGCCGGCGGCCAGCGGCGACTCAAACAGCACCGGGCATTGCGTTGTCTTGATCTTGCGGCTTTTCAAGCGCGCCAGTGTGCGTTCGGCGGCGTAGCGGCCCACGGCCTGCGCGCTGGCCAGCTCGCTGGCGTCGCGCATGGAGCTGTACCATGCATCACGCTGCATTTGGCTGCCCTTGCCGGCAATCGCCGCGGCCGAGATGCTGTGGCGCGAACTCGCATACCCACCGCGAAAGCCGCGCGTGTGGGCGCTGAAAAAATGGCTTTGCTGGGCCGACACGCCCGCGCCTTCGCTGTTGGTGATCAGCTTGCTGGTGTCGAAGACTGCGGCTTCGCACTCAAGCGCCAGGGCAGCGGCGCCGGCGGAATCAATCGCCCAGGGATGGAACAGATCGAGTTCGCGGTGCACCCGCGCGATGTCGCGGTCGGCCGGCAGGCCGGAGGTCTTGTCCTCGGCAGTGAAACGCGCAATGTCGTAGGCCGCCTTGACGGTTTGCTCTATCGCAGTTTTTGAAAAATCGCTGGTGGCGGCGTTGCCGCGTTTCTGGCCAACGTAAACCGTGATGCCGAGCGATTTGTCGCGGTTCCGCTCGACGTTTTCAAGCTCGCCCTTGCGCACGCTGACACTCAGGCCGCAGCCTTCGGAGGCCTCCGCAGCGGCATCGGTGGCGCCGATTTTTTTGGCGTGGGCCAGCGCGCTGTCCACCAGGCCTTCGAAGAAATCGCGGTGATAACTGAAGCCCGATTCGGGGCGGGAAGCGGCGGATGTTGTCTTGGGGGTCTTTGGGGTCATATGGGTAGCTATGATACTGACTGCTATGAACAACAAGACTCCCAAGGCCATCAAGGGCTACTGGTCCAACGGACGCTTCGTGAAACCCGAGGAAATTGCGCTGGAAGAAGTCGGCCCACCGAGCAAGACCCAGCTCAAGGCCGAGGCCGATGAAAAACAGGCCCTCGGCGAAGCGCTGCTGACGCTGCGCGCCGACCTGATGGCCAAACTCGACCTGCCCGAAAAACTGCTGGACGCGATTGCCCAGGCCAAAAAAATCACCAATTTCGAGGGCCGGCGCCGCCAGATGCAGTTCATCGGCAAACTCATGCGCCCCCTGGACACCGAACCGATAAGCGCCGCCATCGACGAACAGAAAAATGGTTCGGCGCAACTGACACTCGCGCTGCACCTGGCCGAGCAGTGGCGCGACAAGCTGATTACCTCCGACGACGCACTCAGCGACTGGCTGACCGAACATCCCGACACCGATTCCCAGCAATTGCGCGCGCTGATCCGCCAGGCCCGCAAGGACGCCAAACCCGAAAAACCGGGCGAGGCGCCACGCCACGCCAAGTCTTACCGCGAAATTTTCCAGCTGGTGCGTGAAACGCTGGCGCGGGAGGACACGTGAGCGCCAACCAAGACGCAGTGACGATAGGCATCGTCTCGGTCAGCGACCGTGCCTCCAGTGGCGTCTACGAAGACAAGGGCCTGCCGGCGCTCAAGGAATGGCTGGGCCGCGCGCTGCGCAACACTATCCGTTTTGAAGAACGCCTGATTCCCGATGAAAAAGAGCGCATCAGCGCCACACTGATCGAACTGGTGGACGCCGGCTGCTCGCTGGTGCTGACCACCGGCGGCACCGGCCCGGCCCTGCGCGACGTGACGCCCGAAGCGACGCTGGCCGTGGGCCACAAGGAGATGCCGGGTTTTGGTGAGCAGATGCGCCAGATCAGCCTGAAATTCGTGCCGACGGCCATCCTGTCACGCCAGTGCGCTGTGATCCGCGACCAGGCCCTGATCATGAACCTGCCGGGCCAGCCCAAGTCGATTGCCGAGACGCTGGAGGGCCTGAAAAACGCCGATGGTTCGCAGGCGGTGGCCGGCATTTTTTCCGCCGTGCCCTACTGCATCGACCTGATAGGCGGGCCCTATCTGGAAACCGACGAAGCCGTCTGCAAGGCCTTCAGGCCGAAATCGGCGATTCGGGCGCCTTCCGCCTGATTTTTTGCACCAAATCAAGCTCCAGCCCTTGATTGACGAGCGTGCGAAGCTATTGATTTCATAGCGCTTTCATCACCACCGCACGCCGTCCAGACGCCGCTCAGGCGCCCAGGACGGAGGAGCAAAAGGCTCAGCGCTTGAGCAGCGCCTTCAGCACATTCTGCAAGCGCCGAACATGCGCCGCGTCATGCGGCGCAGCCAGCACCTTGGCCGTGTCTTCGCCCCAGGTCTGCGCGGGTGTCGGGTCGTTGCGTTTGGTCAGCAGCACCAGTTGCAGCATGCGTCGAGCACTCAGATGTTCAGCTGGGGTTGGCAGCTCGGCGGCAATTTCCAGGCGCAGCAGCGTGTCGGCAGCATCCCCTTTGGGTGAGGACGACAGCGCCTGCGTCCAGCCGCTTCGCGTGGCCGGCGTAACCAGCTTGCCAAGGGCCGAGGCATCGGGCACCAGCGCCGGGTCGCGCTTTTCCCAGGCAGTCAGCAGGTGGGTCAGCACCTCGCCATGCGCTTGCTCGGACAGCTTGCGCAGCGCCTGCTGGGCATGCTCGAACGCTTCACGCTGCGCGCGGAAAGCCGCGTCGCCCAGACGGGGGCCGCGCTCTTCGTAAGCTGGCCTGTCGCTGAAACGGCTTTCGCGCTCCGGGCGGTAAGGCTCGAACTTGTTGTCGGCCGGCCGGCCACCGCGCCCATCGGGCTTGCCGCCACCGGGACGTGCATCCTTGCGGTCGCCAAACTTGCCGCCACGGCCTGCGGGCACAGCCTCGGCCTTGCGCATGCCGGGGCGGTCGTCGCCGCGCATTGCCACCACCGGTTTAGCGGGTTTGGGCGGGGGTGCAGCAGGCGCCGGTGCAGTTTCTTCTTCAGTTTCTTCAGCAGTTTCTTCTGCAGGTGCTTCTGCGGACGCTTCGGCAACTTCAGCAGATTCATCTGCAGCGGGCGCCGTTGCGGGCTCTGCATCTGCTATCGTTTCAGGAGCTTCTTGTGCAGGCTCGTCAAGGGCTGTCGCCTGATTTTCTTCTGAAGTGGAGGCAGCATCAGCGCCTTCAACTGAAGCAGCAGGTGTTTCATCGCCCACCGCCGGCGCAGCGGCAGCCACAGCCGCGGGAGGCACGTACTGACCGCGCAGCCCGGCTTCCAGGTCGGCCATCGCGGTGCGGATTTTCTGCACATCGCCGCTGGCATTGGCGGCATCCAGCGCCTTGGACAGCACCACCACCATGCGGTCGTGTTCGCCCAGCGTGGACGCAGCTTTTTCGCGCTCGACCGTCTTGCGCTGGAAGGCGTCGTCGATCGGCTTGCGGAAGGCGTCCCAGAGTTTTTGCTCCTGCTTGCGCTCGATCGGCACGCCTTGCGCCTCGTGCTGCCAGCGCTGCTGCAGGTGTTTGACGGCGTCGATGTGCAATTGCGGCTCAGCGCCCAGCACCTGGGCTTCCTCGATCATGGCCTTGCGGCGCGCCAAGCTGTCGGCACGTGCGGCTTTCAGCGCGGTATCGGCCTGGTCCATCGCGGCTTTCCATTGCGGCTGGATCTCGGCGAAGGCTTTTTCGCTCAGGTGCCCGGCTGCCGTCCACTTCTCGACAAAACCGTTGAGGCTGCGGATCTGGTGCTTCCAGTCGGTGTTGCCCTTGTTGGCTTCGGCCCAGGCCAGCACCTCGTCGATCAGCATGCGGCGCTCTGCCTTGACGGCTTCGCTTTGCTCCTTGACCTTGTCAAGCCAGGCTTCGACAATCTTGTGGGCTTCGTTGCAGGCATCGTCAAAACGCTTCCACATGGCGTGGTTGGGCGTGCCGCCCTGGTCACTGGTTTTCCAGAGTTCGCGCATCGCGCGCAAGGCTTCCTGCTGCTTGCGACCGCCCAGGGGTTTGGCCACCAAGGCTTCGGCCTTGGCGACCAGCTCTTCACGAATCTGATCGGCACGCCAGCGCTGCCAGCCTTCCAGCTCGCCGGCGGAGGTCAGCGCTGCATGCGCCGCGGTTTCCAGCGCGCTGTCGATGTTGCGGATGTTGTCCTTGAGCGCCTGGCGCAGCTCAGCCGCCACCTTGGGCGTTGCCTTTCCGTGGCCTTCGGTCACTTCGTGCTCCAGCCTGGTCAGCGCGGCCTGCACGGTGGCAGCCGATTTTTCACGCATGTCCTTGAGCACAGCGGGGTCGATTTTTGCCTTGGGGGCGCGCGCTGGCTGCTCACCCGCAGCACCAACGGCTGCCCGCGGCAGGCCGCGGGCACCGCGCAATTCGTCGGCCCAGACCGGCACGGCCGGCAGCGGCGCGGCCGTGTCCTCGGCGGCGGCCACGGCCAGCGAGAGAGCGCCCTGGAAGGCTTCCCACACGGCAAGCAACTGGCCGCGCGAGGCTTCGAGCAGCGGCGGGAATTTGGGGTCCACGCTGGCCCAGTTGGCGTCCTTCGCGATCTCGTCGGCCTGGGTCTGCCAGTGCGTCACGTCGGCACGCAGCGCGTCCCAGGCGGACTGGGCATCGCGCCATGATTTGGTCGACAACACTTCAATGCGCTGCGCAATCAGCACAGCGGCTTCCCTCTGCACCTGGGTGCGGTGCTGCAGGTCTTCAATCGTCTTGACGCGGTCAGCAAGTTGGCCTTTCAGGCCGGCCAGCGGTTCGCGCGACAGCGGCGCACCGGCTTTGGCGGCATCGCGCTGCCAGGCCAGCGCGTCGGCGAGATTAAGTTTTTTCAGGGCCAGCAGGGCCTGGCCTTTTTCAGCCCACTCGGCCGCAACCGCTTCCTGGTTTTTTGCGCGTTTGGCTTCGTCGAGCTTTTCCTTGAGTGGCTTCGCGGCGCCCTTGTCGCGATTGGCCAGGTCTTTGTAGACCTCGGCCATCTGCTCAGCGCTGGGTTCGGTGGCCAGCCACTCGCGGATACGGGTCGTGCGCTCGCCGGAGGTCGGTGCCGAGAAGGCGCCGCCGGTCAGGCCGTCCAGCGGATGGCTGTCAGCACTCTTGGAGGAAGGCGTTTTCACGGCGGAGGTTTCGGGTTTGGAAGGTTTGGACATGGGGAAACGCAGCATAAAAATTAATAACAGCCGGTCGGGTCAACCGTGCGGGCGGAAGGCCACCACACGCGGCCAGGAAGGGATAGAGAGAGTGAACGGTCAGCGGAAAAAATACGGATCACGGCTCGCAAGGCCTGAACACGCCCACGCTTTAAAAACTAAAGCACTGCGGGTATTTTCGCTGTTTTTACGGCATCGCCAAATTAAGCTCCGCGCGCGGGGTCCGTTGGGGGTCGTGTGGCAGCGTTTTGGTGGCCCCGAGGAAGAGCCGCGCCGGCGCCAGATCCCGGCTCACCAGGTAGTCTTTGACAGCCACGCCACGCCTGACCGCCAGCTCACGCATCGCGTCCTCGCTGACCGCCATGTCGGCCAGCAGCAGCTTTTCCAACTCAGACGCAGGCAGGTCTTTGGCCAGCCCGACCAGGTTGCGCGGCTTGGGCATGTCGGCGCGTTTGTAAACTTCCTTGAGCAGCACCGGCACTTCAGTGGGGCTGACCGTGACCACGGCTGCGACCGTGTCGCCCTGCGTCAACAAGCTGCGGCGTTTCTCGGCACGCAGCAACTGGTCTAGCCGCTCGCGCTTGAAACCCTCTCGCTCGGCTTCCAGGCCGCTGGTGCCGACAACGGTCAGTTGCAGCGCAGGACGGTCCGTCAGCGCTTTCGCCACCTTGTCGAGCCCAGCCCTGGCTTCGGGCGCAAGACGGGCACTGCCGACCGCAAAACTGACACTGGCCATCTCTTCCCCGCCACCCCCAAAAGCGCCGGCCAGCAGGCTGAAGGGCGCGGTGATGGCCTTGACGATGACATTGAGAATCACCTTTACGATGATCGGCCCGAGGCTGAACTGCGGATCGTTGAGCGAGCCGCTGATCGGCAAATCGATATCGATCACGCCGTTGCGGTCAGCCAGCAGGGCCACCGCCAGCTTCACCGGCAGGCTGGCGGTGGCGCCCTCGACCTTGTCGCCGATGCTGAGCTGACTCAGATACCACCTTGTTGCGGGCAGTGAGCTGGCCGTCGGGCCGCACCACATAGTTGACGTCCACGCTGAGCTTGCAGCGGTTTATACCGTAACCCGAATACTTGATGGCATCGGGCGACAGTGGCGGCAACTCCAGGTCGCGCACCTTGCCCTGGATGTCGAGCGCCAACGGCTGCGCCAGGGGGTTGAGTTTGCCAACGATTTCCAGCGAGGCTGTACCCTCCGCCCGGCTGCGCAATTCCAGGTCGGCCATGGCGGGGGCGCCGGCCACGGCCACCGAAGAAAACGCGCTGAGCTTGCCGCTGAGTTCGCTGAGGTTGGCCGAGTAGTTGGGTTTCACAAAACGGTCGAAAAACAGCACCTGGCCGTTGACCAGCGTAATCGGGCCGACGTTGATGACCGGTGCGCCCCCCCGTCCGGCCCTCGGTCTGGGCATTGTTTGGGCCTTCAGCCCTTGCTGGACGGTCATCGATAGCTCTTGTTTTAATAGCACCTACGGCGCCGAGCTGCGGCTTTAGCAGGTCCTGCAGGTTGATGCGGCCCTCTGGCGTGATGATCACGCGTGCAAAAAAGTCGCTTAGCACGGTCTCGCGCACATCCACGCGCGCGGCCTGGGCCGGGTCCAGCGCCACCGCCAGTCCGCGCAGGTTCAGCGCCTTCCACGCCAGCAGCCCCTCGCTGGGCGCCAGCGTGTTGGCTTGGAACTCTTCGAGCGCCACATCACCGGCCAGTTGCGCCTGCGGGCCGGCCGGCGTCTGGCGCCATGCGATGCGGCCACGAAAGCTCGCGTCGGCACGCAGCAAATCCACATTGAGTTGGTCGCCGAAATAAGGCTTGAAGGCCTGCAGCGGCAGGCGCTGCAACACGAGCTGGCCCTGCGCCTGCATGGGGGCCAGCCCCAGGCTGCCCTTCAACTCCAGCTTGCCGGGTGCCAAGCGCCCGCTTGCCAACTGCAGCGACGCACTCAACGGCATGGGTTTGGCGGCATGGGCTCGGGCCGACGGCCTGTCGTCGAGCAGCAGCCCCTGCAGTTGCGCCTTGACGCCCATGACTTCGAAGTCCACCGGTTTGGCGCCAGCCTTGTCCGAAAACGACAGGGCGCCGCCGTCCAGCGACACATCGCTGATGGCGACACGCCAGGCCGAAGTGGTGGGGGCTGTGGGAGTGGTGGTTTTGTTGTCAGGCGCTGCGCCTGACTGTGGCCCCAGGCCATGGCTGGCCATCCGGCGCTCATACATCCAGCGCTTGTCGGCATCGCGGTACACCCGTGCCTTGGGCTGGTTCAGCTGCATCTTGGCGGCCTTGAAGGATTGGGCAGCCACGTCGATGTCCATGCCGGTGACATCCACCCGCTGCACCGACACCAGCGAGGTTTTGCCTTCGGCCAGCAGGATCTCGCGCACGGACAGTTTGGGCGCGGTGAGTTGCAAGACCTGCGCCTTGTCGCCACGGGCCGCCTGCCAGTTGATGCCCAACCCGGCGTCGAGCTGGCCGTTCAGGGCCGGCAGCAGAAACTGGCCGATGTATTTGGCGGCCATGTTCAGCGGCCAGGCCGTCAAGGTGGCATTGACCCGGGCCATCTGGTCGGTCGCGCTCCCGCTGAAGCTCAGCAATGCGGGCTTGGCTGCCGGCGCCGATGGGACCAGTCCAGCGTGGACAGCCTTCTTCCAGCCCGCGGCTTGCGGTGCGGTGGCAGCCACGGCAGCGGCGTCCAGACCGATGGACCCCTTGAACTGCAGCGGTGCGCCGGCCGCAAATGGAAAAGCAATCGCGGAGGCGTCGAGCACCAAGCCGTTCAACCGGATCTGTGCGGGCGAGGCCAGGCGTTGATCCAACCAGTTGACGGAGCCGCCGCGCACCGCGAGGCTGACCACCTGAACTTTCCAGGGCTTGGCTGATGCCAAGGCGGGCGCGGGGCGGGCCGCGCTTGCAGGCGCAGCGGGCGCCGGAGAAGGGGCATCGTTTTGGCCTCCAGCCCTTTCCGGACGGTTTCCGACAGCTATGCTTTTCGTAGCAAATTGTGCACTGGCCGGCAGCAGGTTCAATTGCCCGGCGCGGTCGCGCGTGATGCTGAGCACGGGCGACGTGAGCACGATTGACGACAGCTTGATGACTTGCGCCAGCGGCCGCACATCGTCCATCACCACCTGCAGGCGCTCAAACGCCAGCAATTCCGGGACGGGCGCGGGCCCGTCGGCAGCGCTGAGCAGCCGAACCTGATCGGCCGTCACGGTGCCGGAAAGCTTGACCACGGGTTCGGGCGTCTGCTCAAAAGCCACTTTGAGGTCGGCATGGAGTACCCCGCTTTGCAGCCGCAGCGGCAGGCTGGCCGGCAGGTAGCCGAGGTAAGGCCGCAGGTCCAGCGCGCTGAGCTGGAAAGTGGCGTCGGTTTTTCGGGTCTGGGCAAAAGGCGTGCCCTCGGCGGCGGTGTCAAAGCGGCTGCCGTTGAGCGTGAAGGTCAGGTGCGGCGCGGTCTTGATATCGCGCTGGGAGCGCAGATTGCTCAAAAAAGGCACGGGCAGCTTCAGGTCCCGCAGCTCGTGGCGCTTGCCCACGGCCAGGTCCTTGAAGTCCGCCCTGCCGTCGCTGAGCACCAGGTTGTATAGCGCAAAACGCTGCGGCTTGCCGGCCGGCTCATCGGTGGCGGGTTTGAGGCGCTCCAGGATGTCGTCGATGTCGTAGCGCCCTTGCCCCAGGTGCGTCAGCGACAGCAGCGGTTCACCGACCTCGATGGCGTCAACCACGGGCGCCAGCCTTAGCAGGGACTGCAGCTCGCCATCTATATAGAGGCGCTTGATGGTTAGCTGAGGGATTTGCTGGGGAGACGCCTGAAGCAGCGGCGGTGCAGGCGACTGCGTAGATGGCTCTGAAGGTGATTGCGAAGAGGATACTGCCGCAGCGCCCGCTTTGGCGACGGCGAGGTCGCTCAATGTGAGTTCAAGCGACCAGGGCTTGAAGTCAATCGCCCCCACCGTGACCTGCCGCCCGAGCTTTTCAGACGCGCCTCTCTCAAGCTGGGACTTCAGGACAGCAGGCACGGCCGCCCAGGCCAGGGCCCACAACAGCAACAAGCCCACCTAGGCCCAAGCGGCGCGACGGTGCCAACGCGGCGACCGGGCAACGCCAAGCACGCGCGCCGACACGACGAGCCATAAATCTGTGGCCCGGCTTTTCAAAACATTGCTTGTCATAGGCGACGAGTCTTTCGTGCCGGTGCTCAAAGGTCAATGATTTTTCGGCGACCCCATGCAGGCGCCACAAATGAAAAACCCCGGGCAGCTAGGCCGACCGGGGTTGACGGCGAACATGATGCTCATGCCGTCGGGCTTCGCAAAGAAGAGAAGTTCGTCTTCAGTGCGATGAAAGCAAGTGATTGCTCTCAGGTTTACCGGGATTGGTTACCCAGCGAATGCTTGAGGTACTCAAGCAATTGCAGGTTAAACCTCACCCGCGCTCCGGGCAAGTCAATATTTGTAATCAAAAAATGCCGGGCGATTGGGATTTTCTTGGCAGCTTTACATCTCGGGAATTTGTCCTACAGGCAGACAGGAGGAGCCACCGTGTTCAGCTTTTTTCGACTTGATTGCATGCTCCAGCAGTTTCTGCAAACACGCCGCAAGGCCTTGAGCTACTTGGATTTACTGGAAACACGTACAGCTAACTTCCAGAATTTGCAAAAACCGACCCCACTAGAGCAATTGCTCCAAAAACCGCCAAAACGGCCGATACAGAAGGTCTTTGCTTTGGATTTCCTTATTTAATCCTTAATTTTATATATCAATCATGATTGATATCATTGACAAGTTATTTAGACGGCCCATAGAATTCGCCGTCCCGGAGAAACCAAGGGACAACCCGAACCCGCTGCCGAATCCGGCAAAGTCAGACAAGGGTCAACACCCCGAGGCACGGCCTTGGTTTGATGGCGACCCAATCAAAGCGTGAGAGCTCTAAAAGCCGCCGCGCATAGAAAGGAGTGCTATGACAGCGCTAGGACAATCAAGCCCCGCAGCCACCTTGCGGGCCATCCAGAAAAATGTGGGTAACAGTCTTGCCAGCATCGCAGACGACATTGCCCAGGGGTTTTTCGAAATCACGCACAACAGCTTTGCCCTGGTCGGCCTGGCCGTGGTGTTTGCCGTGATCACTCTCACCGCCCGCCCGGATCTGCGTCAGGCCGGTGAATCGCGTCTGATGACCTTGCTGCAGGAGCGCCAGGAAGCAGCCATCGGCTTTACCGAGCCTGACGCGATTGATCGCGCCACGGCGGCCAACCCCAAGGACCTGCCCAAGCAGCAAGCCGCAGTGGCCTTCTGGCTGAGCCGCAAATACGGCATCGCGCCCGAACCGCTGAGCGTGCTGGTGGCCGAAGCCTTCGAGATTGGCCAGAAAGCCAAACTCGACCCCACACTGATCCTGGCCATCATGGCCATCGAATCGGGCTTCAACCCGTTCGCCCAAAGCCCGGTGGGCGCGCAGGGCCTGATGCAGGTCATGACCAAGATTCACCATGACAAATATGAAAATTTCGGTGGCAAGCTGGCCGCCTTTGACCCGGTGACCAATCTGCGCGTTGGCGTCAAGGTGCTGCAGGAGTGCATCGCCCGCGCCGGCTCGATCGAAGCCGGTTTGAAGTATTACGTCGGTGCGGCCAATCATGAAACCGACGGCGGTTATGCCGCCAAGGTCATGGCCGAACATGGCCGCCTGCAGGCAGTGGCCAATGGCCGCGCACCGGCCTATTCCCCGGTGCGACCGCCACTGGCCATCCCGGCCTCTATGCCAATCAATTCCGACAGTCCGGAATTGTCAGGCCCCAAAGCCAGCGAAAAAGTCGCCAGCCTGTCCGTATCCTGATGATCCTGGGCAGCGGGCTTGCACAGAGGCAGGCATTGACTCCGTTACACTAGGGCGTGCGCGACTGGCGATAGGCTGGCCCCTATCAAGGGGCAAGGCCGACGTGGGATACCACTGGGAAGCGCACCGCCGGCTGTCATCGGTGACAGCGGCGTTTAGCCGTTCGCCTGGGCAGCCCTTGTTTCATGGACCTCGTGCCAGGACAGGGACCACGTCTTGAAGGACTGCCGTGTACAACCGAAATATTCTCGTCGAACAAACCGACCCCGAACTGTGGGCTGCCATCGTCGCTGAAAATGCGCGCCAGGAGCACCACATCGAGCTGATCGCCAGCGAAAACTACGCCTCGCCGGCCGTGATGGCCGCACAGGGCTCGCAGCTCACCAACAAATACGCCGAAGGCTACCCCGGCCGTCGCTACTACGGTGGCTGTGAACATGTGGACGTGGCCGAACAACTCGCCATTGATCGCATCAAGCAGATCTTCGGCGCCGAGGCCGCCAACGTGCAGCCGCATTGCGGCGCCTCGGCCAATGAAGCAGTATTTCTGGCCTTCCTCAAGCCAGGAGACACCATCATGGGCATGAGCCTGGCCGAAGGCGGGCACCTGACCCACGGCATGGCGCTCAACATGAGCGGCAAGTGGTTCAACGTCGTCAGCTACGGCCTGAACGACAAGGAAGAAATCGATTACGACGCGATGGAGCGCAAGGCCCACGAATCAAAACCCAAGCTGATCATCGCCGGTGCCTCGGCCTACAGCCTGCGCATCGACTTCGAACGCTTTGCCAAAGTGGCCAAGGCCGTCGGCGCCATCTTCATGGTGGACATCGCCCACTACGCCGGCCTGGTGGCCGCGGGCGTCTACCCCAATCCGGTGCCGCATGCCGACGTGGTGACATCGACCACACACAAAAGCCTGCGTGGCCCGCGCGGCGGCATCATCCTGATGAAGGCCGAGCATGAAAAAGCCATCAACAGCGCGATTTTTCCCGGCCTGCAAGGCGGCCCGCTGATGCACGTGATCGCGGCAAAAGCCGTGGCTTTCAAGGAAGCACTGGCCCCCGAGTTCAAGTGCTATCAGCAACAGGTGCTGAAAAACGCGCAGATCGTGGCGGAGACCCTCATGCAACGCGGCCTGCGCATCGTCAGCGGCCGCACTGAAAGCCATTTGATGCTGGTGGATCTGCGCGCCAAGGGCATCACCGGCAAGGAAGCCGAAGCGGTGCTGGGAAGCGCCCACATGACGATCAACAAGAACGCGATTCCCAACGACCCGGAAAAACCGATGGTCACCAGCGGCGTGCGCATTGGCACCCCGGCGATGACGACGCGCGGCTTCAAGGACGAAGAAGCGCGCCTGACCGCCAACCTGATCGCCGACGTGCTCGACAAGCCGCGCGACGCGGCGAACATTGAGGCGGTGCGCGCCAAGGTCAATGCGCTGACCAGCCGGTTCCCGGTTTACCGCTAAACCATGTACGGCGCAGTAGCTATCTTTTTTATAGCTGCTTGCGTCCGCCCGGTATGGGCTGGAGGCCAATTTTGTCTTTAATTCCTGGCAGCACGCCGTGAAGTGCCCGTTTTGCGGCAACCTGGAAACCCAGGTGGTCGAAACCCGCGTCTCGGAAGACGCAGACTTCATACGTCGCCGCCGCCAGTGCGGCGCCTGTGAAAAACGCTTCACCACCTACGAGCGTCCCGACGTCAACTTCCCGGCGATTGTCAAAAAAGACGGCCGCCGCATCGAGTACAAACGCAGCAAGATTCTGGGATCGATGAACCTCGCCCTGCGCAAACGCCCGGTCAGCACTGAACAGGTGGACTCGGCGATTGAGCGGATCGAGGAAAAGTTGCTGAACCTTGGCCTGCGCGAAGTGCCCTCCTCCCGGCTCGGGGAGCTTGTCATGCGCGAGCTGAAAAAGCTCGACAAGGTAGCCTACGTGCGTTTTGCCAGTGTTTACCGGAGTTTTGAAGATATTGACGAGTTCAAGACCTTGGTTGACGAGGTGCGGCGCTGAGCCGGTGAACCCCGCCCGCCCGGTTTATCGCCAGCACGCCTGGATATCCTGAGCGGTCTGTCCCGTGGTGCTTTTCCCCTTGACGCCCGTGTTGGTGAGGGTCAGGTTTCCGCACTTGGTATCTGCAATCCGAGGTGTGGCGGTCAAGGTATACGAGTTCACTGCGGGCGCACCCAGAACCAGATCGTACTTTGGTGAATTGACCGGCACTGCTTGCAGTGTTGCAGGCAATGTCGGGCTGATCGTGCCCGCATCGGTGGTGGTGTAGCGACTGTTGGCCGCATAGTAGCGCTCCATGAATTGCTGCGCCTCCAGAAGCGCGGCGCGGGCCGCTGCCCTGTCGCCACGCCGCACATATTCGGTGTAGCTCGGCAACGCAACGGCCGCCAGAATGCCGATGATCGCGACAACAATCATCAGCTCGATGAGGGTGAAACCCGAATTTTTTCTCGGTCCAAAGCGGCGAAGTTGATCACGCTGCATCATGGCTGTCCTTGTCATTGTGTTCAGCGGATTGGCGGGTTGATGATACGACGCCAAGTGCGGTCCCTGATTGTTGTGGTGCTGCCTACCGGCGGCAACTCGACTTCCTCGCAGGCCGTGACCTGCCCAGTGGTATTTTGCAAGCTTATTTTCTGGCACTCACCGGGCGCAGCGGGTGGCGCAAGCCCTTTGACCACCGAATCAATGCCGTCGACGTTTGTGGCATAACCTGTCACCGCCGTATCAGACGAATTAAAAAAGCCATCACCGTTGGTGTCAAACAATTTGTAAGACGGGTTCAAGCCGTCCTGCACGGGAATCAGGTAGTTGGCGCCCAAGCCGGTTGCCGCGGTGCATACGGCGGCTTGTTCAGCCGGCGCAATGGTACTGAGCAGCGCCAACTTCAGGCTGACCTTCTGGGGTGGATATATGACGCGCTGACCCGACAACAGGTTCTTTGCGCCCTCGATCACGGAAAGATCTATGACCCAGCCGCGCTCCAGGCTGCTGTAGTTCACCGACGTACCCGACAAGGAGTAGAAGACGGATCCGCTGGCACCGGTCACCTTGGAAAGCGCACGGGCCGCCAGGGAGGCGCGGCTCATGGGGCGCGTCACGGTATCGGCCGGCTTGTCCCACACGGCGTACATTGACTGAACCCCTGTGGTGTCGCGGTCAGCCTCCACCAGCAGCTTGCCAGTTGCAAAGACAACCAGCTTGCCCCCCAGGCTGTGGTCGTACACAAGCGGCGCCTGGGTAATCGGTTGCACTGCAACCAGGGGTGATGTGGCACGGAAAAGGGGCTGCGTGCCGGACACGACAAACTTGGAAGCCGCACCAGCGTCGTAATTAAACTTCCACAGACTACCGTTCAAGTCACCAGCGAACAGGTTGGTAATGTAGCCACTGGCGTCGCGTTGCACACCCACGCCGCCCAGGCCGTTGGCGGGAGTAAGGGCATCCACAACCAGCTTGGTCGCCGCGCCGGTTTCCAGGTTGAGGACAAACAGCACGGCCTTGCCATCGGTGCTGAAAGGTCCGTTGCCAAAAACCGCCACCCAGGTGCCGTTGGGCAACACACCGACCTCGACTGGCGCCGATACATACCCAAGATCACCGTCGTTGGCCTGCGAAAACTCCCATTTGATGTTGGCGGCCCCCGGTGAGCTCATGTCGGTGACATCAAAGGCCATCACCGCACGGCCGCCTGAGCCCAAGGATCCGACCAGGTAGTTGCGCCAGGATGCCGTCGCAGCAGCAGACGTCGCCTTGACATAGGCATCGGTTTCGCTGAAGGCACCATCCACAAAAAACTGGTGGTAAAGCGTCGTCAAGCCGTAATCCTTGTCACTCAGTTTTGACAGGTTGGGATACACCTCTCGCGGCACATAAGCAAAAATTTCCTTGCCATCATCGGCAGCCACTGCGCCCTGAGTGTCTTTGAAGGCATGCACCATACCGTCGTTCGCCCCCACAAACAGCACGCCCGGCCGCACTGCCTTCACAGTGGTACGGTAGGTGCTGTAAGCTGAGCCGCCGTCCGTCAAGGTTTGGTAGCCCAGATCAATGCCCCCTTTGACGAGTACCGGGTTGGAGTTGATGAAATCCCCAAGGCGTGTCCCACGTGCTCGGTAGGGATTGGTCGGCACGGCGGATGTCTCTTCATTGCTTGCGTCTCCGCGCAAATAGTCCACCAGTGCACTGCTGCCGGCGATGGGACCGATCGCGGCCTGGTTGATCGCACCCATGTCCGCCCAGGTAAAGGCGCTCGGCGCGCCGGTGGACGAATTCCAGGTGAGGATATTGCGCAAACTCCATGCTGGCAGCTTGCTGCCAGCAGACCACAGTTCGCCATTCGGGCCCGAGCCTACTTTCGTCAGACCCTTGGCATCCAGCTCGAAGGCCCGGACATCGCCGGTCCACGCGCCTGACTTGTAAAACGGAATGTATTTGCGATTGCCGTCTTCCAACACACTGGAAGCGGTCGCAACGCCGGCTTCGCGCAACTCGCTTTGGGTGGTGGTGGTCAGCGCAGACGTCAAAGCCTCCGCCAGCTCCGAGGAATTCTTTGCGCTGAAGTATTGGCCCTCGCTGTTGACTGCTGCATGCCACAGGTCATCCACCTTGTCCGTGCCCCAAGTTTTATCGCCCTTCGTCAGGGCTGGCAAGTCGGTGGCGGGGTCCAGCGTACCTTTCAGGCCGATACCCACGGTGTAGTTGACCATGCCTTGCCAGAACTGCTTGTTGGGCGGCGTCGGTTGCGCATTGTTATCCAGCGTCGGTCGCAAATCTTGGTTAAAGAAATAACTCGCAAAATCAGCCAGTGTGTCGCTATTGGAATCCTTGAAAGGCGCAGTGGGCGCGTACTGGTATTCGTTGCCCGATGTCGTTATTTTCGGATAGCCCGTTGCAAACGCATTGGCATCACCCGAAGGGGCGCCGCCATCGAAGTTTCCGACTGTCTTGTTGAAAGGCGCTCCGGCCGTGTTCCACAAACCGTCGGTAATCAACAAGTGGTACGCCCGGCGGCAGTTTTTAGGGAAACTGCCAACCGGGTCTTTAAAGGATAGATTGCCCGGGTCATCGGCCCACGGACTTTCCTTGGTGTAGTACTCCCCCACTCCCCAGAGCGCGCTACGCAGAGGCGTACCCGACTCCACGGCAATGTTGCGCACAAAATCAAACATGGCGTCCTTGCGAGCGGGGGTGAACTTCCTCACACCGGCGACGACCGTGGCCACGCTGTCGCCATCAATGGTGGAGTAGTCCTTGTGAATCGAACCCCAACCCACACGCAACTTGTTTTCATCCATGTTCCAGAAGGACTCCGCGATGGCGCCCTGCGCCACCAGCAGGCGGGAGCGGTGGTAGACATACCAGTTGGCATAGTTTTGCCTTTCCTGGGCCAGACTACAGACGTTGTTTGTGCAGTCGGTGCGTGTGGCGTAAGTCTGCGGCGCTGCACCCGCGGCACCGTTTTTGGTGTTATTGGTCAGGTTATAACTGTCAAAATTGGCAGTCACCGTGGGGTCCATGTAGACACCGCCTGATTTTTTCAATCTGTAAAAAAGCATCGGCGTGTAACTCCGGGTCGCTGGCGGGCACGCCAACTCGGCGCCGTTAGCGTCAACATGCAACGATTTGACACACCAACGCGCACTTATGTTGCTCGCTGCCGCCATCAGGTCGACGCTAGTGCCGGCGATGACCGGGGCCGAGGGGCCCTTGCGGAGAACCAGCAAAACGCCGGTGTTGCGTTCGGAGGTGTTGCTCGTGGCAACGAGGGGACCGACCGCGCCTACGGCCGACTTCGTCGCGTGATGCAAGCCGATGCCAACGTCATTGGTGTTACCGCTGCCTGATCCATTGAAGTCAGCCAGACCCGCTTGAGACCAGGTCAAGCCGCCTGCGGTGGTAACACCAAGATTGTTGAAATTGTTGGCCTGGTGGGAGGCCATCAAGATCAGGGTGTCGGCCGTGACGGTCGTCACCGAACCGGTTCCGATGGTCGAATCGGAGGTGCTGCTGGAAGTTGCGCCGGCTGGCGCAGCATATGCAACGTCAAAGGGCTGGGCGGTGTCAACGCCGCGATAGGCAAAACACCTCGCCACAATCGCCGCGCCACCGGTGTGGGTGATCACCGGGTTAGCGTCGGACGCGCCTGCTATTTTGTAAAAAGCCGACGCACTGGTGTCGCTACCTTTAAGGTTGTAGATCATGGTCCAGCCCGCCGATGCGGTGGTGTGGCTGACCAGATCGAACGATTGTGCCAGGCAAATCAACAAATCATTGGCCACCCTGCTCCCAGGAAGGGCGGGGGTCACGTTGCCACTGCCGGCGGTGGCAGCGTTGCCGGCGCCCATGAACGTGATCGACGCAGAGGCGACCTGTGGATTAAACTGGGCTGCGGTCAACACAGCTGCGGGAAAACGTGTCCCATCGCTCCGAATCCAGGGCCTGTATGTGGTTTCGGGGTTGTAGTGGAGTGTATTGACGTCAGAGGACCTCGCCCGTTGCTGATAGCTCAACTCCTCGCCGGTAGCCGCTGTATCGGCAGAAAATATGCCCCTGTTGTTGGTGAATTGACGAGGATCGGACGGATGTGTCACGATCCCCCGGTCCCCGCCAATTTTGACGGTCTTGCCGCCAACGACAAAGTCGCCTTCCGGCATGAACTGGTAAAGCATGGAACCCGAATCGTCCAGATCCAGCATCACGTTGGGTGCCACGCCCCCGCCGCTGCGGCTGAGCAAAGGCGACTGGGATGGCTGGGACCATGCCATGCCGGCAACCAGCAGCATGGCCGCCATCAGCAGAAGTGAGGTTGCCGCCAATGGCTTGCGAGCATCCGCAATACCATGGTTGTTGAGGATGGACATAGTTGAATCCCTTTATTCCAGATACGAAATTGATTGCAGCCAGACGACCGATCCGCCCGTCGTGATTCCGTTGGCATTGGCCGTGTAGCCGGGGCTGAAGCCCCGGGCAGTAATCACCATCACGAGTCCGCCGTCGGCCAGAATCTGGCGCTCGGCCACGCACTGCGGGCGAGTCGCGGGCGTCACAGAACTGTCGTCCGACTTGATCTGGGCAATCGGCAGCGTTGTTCTGGACGCCGACGCGAGGCCAGCCCCGGTCCAGGTAGCCGGGTCCTCCCATCCCGCTTGGGGTGCGCCAAAAGCCGTCTGAACAATGTTGGCGTTGCGCAAAGTCGCTACGCGGGTGTCATTCGCCTTCGTGACTTCACTCTCGCAATAGCGCAACGCCGCCTCAGCGTACTGCTGGGCCTGGCTTTGAAGCCGGATGTTGTTGGTTGCACGTTCACCAGAGGTGGCGTTACGAATGGCTGCCGCCGACGTCAATCCGATGATCACCACCATGATCATCACCACGATCAGCGAAATGCCGGACTGGCGGTGATGACGCACCAGGCGTCCAGAAGGGTGTCGAGGAGTGCGCATGATGCCCTTAGAAGGTCATTTTGTTGCGTAGGGTTGTGGTCAGAAAATACGCGCGGCGCAGATAGCCGTCAGCCGACGTCTGGGCCGCGGAATTGCAATCGAGATAACCGGCCAAGCCCAACGCTGTGTCTTCGCCGGAGAGCACCCGATCTGAACTGCGCATCAGCAGGCACACCCGAACGCTGATGATGTTCTGCCAGTCGATGACAACGGCCGGACCGGCTGCGACGTACCGCACGATCTGGCGTGAACCGGCAGCCCCGGCTTCGCCGTACCAGATCTGCATGACGTCGACGTTATCCACAAGTGGCTGACCGCCGATCGCGGCGCCGCCTGATGTCTTTGCCGCACTGGCGCAATGCAGCTCCGTGCGGGCCCCAACCCCAGTCCCCGTGGTGGCAAGGTAGTATCGATTGTGAGTCTCGTAGAACGTGATATTTTGCCCGCCAACAGCCACTGTCTGGGCGACGTATTGAAGGGAGTTACCAATGCAATCGGAAGGAAAGTTGCTGCTGGTGGGAATGCTGTTGGTCAGGTCCGCTTCGTAGCTTATTTCAATCGCCGGCGTCTCTGTTCCAGTGGTTTTACACGCAGCGACGCCCGTCGTATTGGCTGAGACAAAACCCAGCCCACAACCCAAAATAGGCTTGGTCGAGAATGTTTTGCCCAAGGTTTTCACGCCGCCTGTATTGACCACCGAGGTGCTTTGGGCATACCCAGCAAGCAGCAGATCGGAGCGCAGGATTGACAGGGCAATTTGCGCGTTCTCATTCATCTCCCCATACGCGGCCTGGCGCTTGTTGGTCTGCCCTGACCCGATATAACTGATCAGCACGGCGCCAACGACCACGATGCCAATCACCATTGAGATCATCACTTCAATCAGGGATACCCCACGAACGCGTGATCTTGAAATCATGGACGCAGACTGCCTCATAAGTTGATCCGGAAAAAGCTGCAGCGGATGCTCAAATCGCTTTCGGTGCTCATCGCGTCGGGGCATTCCAGCGTCAGTGCGGGTGCCTCATCGGTATTTGCAACCGCCGGGTCGCGCCAGGCAACCCAGACATCTGCAGCCACCTGGCCCGACTGCCGAAGGATAAAAACCGAGCCTTCGGGCAGTTGGTCGCGGACAAAAATACGCCACTGAGCCAAATCAAGTGCAGCAATCTGGGCAGGGGTGCAGGTATCGGTGGGCAAATTGCACAAGGCTGCCGGTAAGGTTGCCTTGGTGGCCTGACCGGCGAAAGTTGCCGTGTAGTCGTAATTGCCAGCCAAAAATCCGGTGGTTGCCGTGCCTTTGCTGGCACGCATGCGCTCACCGATGTCGGCAGCAAGTTGCGCAGCGGTCGCCCTGTATTGGGACATCTTGGTGTAGCGAATCGAGGAGGCATTGACGCCTGCGAGAGCCAGCAAAGCCACTGACGCAATCACTATCGAGATCAACACCTCAATGAGTGAGCCGCCCATTTGCCGGGCACGCCGTGCACATCGTTCCCCGGGCTGAGCAGACTGAGTCCCGTCTAGCTGCATGATGTAACTCCTTCCGGCCTCAGGGCGGCCCTGCCCTGATTGGAGACGCAGATCAGACGCGTAAACGACGCACCATCGCTTCCGGTCGGGGTCAGAACAAAAGTCTGGGAAGAAGCCCTTGCCCATCCCGCCGGTTGAAAAGTAAATTTGCGCAAGTCGTTAGCTGGGCTAGTGCCCGCAGTCCCCTGCATCAAAGAAATCGTCGGCAAGGCCTGCTGCACGCGCACTATCTCGTCTCCGTCCGCCACATCCAGAGTCCCATTGGCCAGAATATCAACAAACACTATCCAACCATCCTTCCACGCACCTGCGGTCCCTGCACAAGTCGTTCCGGTGGAGGAACTGCAGATGGTGACGCCCGCCGAACGCTTGATGGCCTCAGAGCGCGCATACCGCATGTCCACTACGAAAGCATCCGCAGCGGCAGAAACCGAGCGTTTGACGAACAGGGCCCTGAAGCTTGGCACCGCCAGCGCGGCCAGAACCGCGACCACAGTGAGCGTGACCAGCAGTTCAATCAAGGTAAAGCCCGATTGGCGAGGTTTCATGGGCTGAAGCTTACTTGGAGCGCTTTTGGCACGACAGCGCTCCCCGATGTGTGGTCAGGGGAGCCCGCCGGACGGTACGCGAAACACGCAGGGGGGTCGTCGAGCGCGGATTCGCTGCGGCATTCCAATATTTTCCCCGGGACTATCCCTCCACGCATGGGATGCCAACCCCAATGGCCTGACCATTGCCAAGCGCGCCCGACTCTCCGCCCGGCGGCTGTGCGAGCCTCGCCATTTCTTCAGGTCCGAGACAGCCTTGATTTTGCTCACGCTGCTCCTCTTGCGCCTGTTCACGCTGCTGCGGCTGTTCAAGCACCTGGCGCTCCAGCTCCACGACTTTTTTTTGCACAGGCATTTTTTGTTCGATGGACAGGGCTGCGTCAGAAGCCGTGTCTTCCAACGGAACAGGACTGATCTGCGCCGCGACAGCAGGGGCTCGCTCGGCCATGATCTGCGCCCGGATTCCTGGCCACCCAGGCGCCTGTTCGACCGTCGCTTCGACACCGCGCCTGACATCCGGGTTTGCCGTCAATGCAAATAAAAGCAGGATATGGGCGAGCGAGGCCAAGCCCAGCGCAAGCAGCAGGTTCGGTATCTTCGGCTCCTGCATAGCCGGCTCTTGCCCAGCAGTTTCTATTCCTTCCCCTGCGCTCACGCCTCCTCCAACAGGAAACATACGAAGCTTTGCCCATGCACGGCAAAAACGAAACACGGGGAGACCAACATGCACAAATATAAACGTCCCTTGGGCGTCCACCTAAAATGACAACGGGGATGTACCCACTGGACGGACGGTGAAACCATGACAAACAACAAGAGCATCCCTGCAAATCATCTCGCAGCGCCCATGATGAATGCGTTGCGGCTGGCATCGGAAAACAAGAGTTTGCCACCACCCAATCCCACTGTGGGCTGCTCGATTATCTCTCCATCAGTAACCGTGCTGGGAGAAGGTCACACCCAACACGCCGGTGGCCCGCACGCAGAAATTATGGCCTTGCGCGACGCGGCCGCGCAGGGCCATTCGGTGGCTGGCGCGACCGCGTACGTCACGCTCGAGCCCTGCTCGCACCACGGCCGCACCGGCCCCTGCTGCGACGCGCTGATCGCCGCTGGCATCAAGAAGGTGGTGGCGTCCATCGCAGACCCCAACCCGCTGGTCGCAGGACAGGGCTTTGCGCGGCTGCGGGCTGCGGGCGTGGAGGTGGAGGTCGGCCCCGGCGCTGCCGAGTCGCGCGAACTCAACATCGGTTTTTTCAGCCGCATGGTCCGTAAGACACCCTGGGTGCGCATGAAAGTCGCTGCCTCGCTGGACGGCAAGACTGCGCTTGACAACGGCGCCAGCCAGTGGATCACCTCGGACACCGCCCGCGCGGACGGCCATGCCTGGCGCGCGCGCGCCTCTGCCGTCCTTACCGGCATAGGCACTGTGCTGCAGGACAACCCGCGGCTGGACGTGCGGCTGGTGGACACGCCGCGCCAGCCGCACCTGGTGGTGGTGGACAGCCGCCTGGACACACCACTGGACGCGAATCTTTTTATCCCCGGCCGTACCCTTTACATCTATACAGCCGAGCAAAACGCCGAAAAGAAGGCGTCACTGGAAGCGCGCGGCGCCACCGTCATTTATCTGCCCGGTATCTGCGGCAAGGTTGATCTGCCCGCCATGTTGCACGACCTGGCGCATCGCGAGGTCAATGAGCTGCATGTGGAAGCCGGGCACAAACTCAATGGGTCGCTGATTCGCGAGGGTCTGGTCGATGAGTTTCTGGTTTACCTCGCCCCCAAATTGATAGGCCAAGGCAGCGGCATGGCCAATTTCGGCCCCATCACCGCGCTGTCACAGGCAGTAGAGCTCGAATTCCGGTCCGCCGAACAACTCGGCCCTGACCTGCGTATTGTGGCCAGGGTTCGCGGGCGCGACACCTTTTAAGGAAGCGTTGAATAAGTCCTTGCGGATGTGCGGCAGACGGATCGGGATGGGATGCAAGGCGGATTTCGCAGTCAATAGCTGGCTATTGGCAAGAAATTCAACGCAGCAGGCCGCCTGAGCCCGGATGATCGCGCGCCGCAGGGGGCTTGTTCGGCGCTTCCTCAAGCCCTAATTCCGGGGCCGCGCCATACGCCACGGCAATCTCTGCGAAAATACGTCCATGTTTACCGGAATCATTACCGGCGTGGGGCGCATCGTCGCTGTCCATCGCCTGGGCAGCTCTTTGGACCACGGCAAGCGCCTCGAGATCGAGGCGCCTGCGGGTTACCTTGACGACGTGGGCCTGGGTGACAGCATCGCCCTGAACGGTGCCTGCATGACGGTCACGACGCTGGCACCCGAAAACAAGCAGTTTTCCATCGAAATTTCCGCTGAATCACTCGACAAAACCCGCGGCTTGAGCGAACCCGGCCCTATCAATCTTGAAAAAGCCTTGCGCGCCCATGACCGCCTCGGCGGCCACATCGTCGCCGGCCATGTCGACGGCGTCGGCACGGTCACGCATTTTGCGCAGGTCGGGGAAAGTTGGGAATTACGAGTTCTGGCGCCCCGTGAACTGGCCAAATATCTGGCTTACAAGGGCTCGATCACCGTCAATGGCGTGAGTCTGACGGTCAACCGGGTGGTCGACCTGAACGGCGCAGCGCCCGGCTGTGAGATCAGCATCAACCTGATCGACCACACGGTGCAAAACACGGCACTGGGCCACCTGCGACCCCAATCACAGGTCAACCTCGAAATCGACCTCATCGCACGTTATGTCGAACGCATGCTCCAAAGCGGAAAGAACACCTGAACCCATGACAATCGCCATCTCCCCTGTTGAAGACATCGTGGCCGACATGCGCGCCGGTCGCATGGTGATTTTGGTCGACGAAGAAGACCGCGAAAACGAAGGCGATCTGGTGCTGGCCGCCGACCACGTCAGCGCTGAGGCCATCAACTTCATGGCGCGTTACGGCCGCGGCCTGATCTGCCTGACACTCACGCGTGAACGCTGTGAAAGGCTGCAGTTGCCACCCATGGTGGCGCGCAATGGAACCAAAATGGGCACGGCGTTTACCGTGTCCATCGAGGCTGCCGAAGGTGTGACCACGGGTATTTCTGCGGCAGACCGGGCCCGGACGGTGCAGGCTGCAGTGGCAAGGGACGCAAAAGTCAGCGACCTGGTCCAGCCCGGCCATATCTTTCCGCTGCAGGCCGTTGACGGCGGCGTGCTGATGCGTGCAGGCCATACAGAAGCCGGCTGCGACCTGGCCGGTATGGCCGGCTGCTCCCCGTCGGCCGTGATCTGCGAGATCATGAAGGACGACGGCACCATGGCACGCCTGCCAGACCTGCAGGTCTTTGCTGCCGAACATGGGTTGAAAATCGGCACGATTGCCGACCTGATTGCGCACCGCAGCCGCCATGATTCGCTGATTGAAAAAATCGGCGAGCGCATCATTCAGACAGCCTTCGGTGAATTCACCGTGCATGCTTTCAAGGACCAGCCCAGCCAAGGCCTGCACCTCGCGCTTGTCAAGGGCCAATGGGGCGCAGACGAAGCCGTGGCCGCGCGCGTGCACGAGCCGCTGTCGGTGCTGGACGCCCTGGAAACCGGTCGGTCCATGCATTCCTGGAGCCTGGACCAGAGCCTGACGCATCTGGCCAAGGCAGGCAAAGGTGTCGCGGTGCTGCTCAATTGCGGCGAAAGCGCAGCCCAGTTGCTTGCGCAGTTCGAGGGCACGGCGCGCGCCAGCCAGGCGCCAGAGCGCGGCCGCATGGACTTGCGTACCTACGGCGTGGGTGCGCAGATCCTGCGCGAGTGCGGCGTGCACAAGATGGAACTGATGGGCAACCCGCGCCGAATGCCCAGCATGACGGGTTACGGCCTTGAGATCACCGGCTATATCGCCAACAAAAAGGAATAAAACGTGTTTGGTGCAGAAAAAGGCTCAGCCGATCATCTGAACGGCAAAAAACTCTCGGTAGGCATCGTTCAGGCGCGTTTCAACGAAAGTATCACGAATGCCCTGGCTCAGGCTTGCTGGCAGGAGTTGCTGGCGCTTGGCGTTGAAGAAAAAAACATCCACCACGTCAAGGTACCGGGTGCGCTAGAAATTCCGTCGGCGCTGCAAGCGCTGGCCGAGCGTGACCAGTACGACGCGCTGATTGCACTGGGCTGCATCATCCGCGGCGAAACCTACCACTTTGAACTCGTTGCCAATGAAAGCGGCGCCTCGGTCAGTCGGCTGGCGCTGGACTACCAGTTGCCTATCGCCAACGCCATCCTGACCGTGGAAAACGTCGCCCAGGCCGAAGCCCGACAGGTAGACAAGGGCCGCGATGCGGCGCGGGTTGCCGTGGAAATGGCCAATCTGCTGAACGAACTTTCCTGAACACACCGCAACACATTCACCAGGCGCGCATGTCCGACACCCCCCCCACCAAACCCAAACGCCCGCCGCAGACCCGCACCGGCCTGACCGACACCGGCGTCAAAAAAGCCGCGGACAAATCGGCGCGCACGCGCGCGCGCGAGTTTGCCCTTCAGGCGCTGTACCAGCATCTGGTGGGACGCAACCAAGCGGAGTCCATCGATGCCTTCACGCGGGACCTGGTCGGCTTTCACAAGGCGGACTCCGCACACTACGACGCCCTGCTGCACGGCTGCATCAGCGAGGCCGCCGCGCTGGACGAGAGCTTCACACCCTTGCTGGACCGCAAGATGGTGGAAATCTCGCCGGTCGAGCACGCGGTGCTTTGGATAGGCGCCTATGAGTTCAAGCACTGCCTGGATGTGCCCTACCGCGTGGTCATCAACGAATGTATCGAGCTGGCCAAGGCCTTTGGCGGCACCGATGGCCACAAATACGTCAACGGTGTGTTGCACAAGCTGGCTCCCAACTTCCGGGCAGCCGAAGTCGCTGCCGACAAAAAAACCTGATACGCAGCATGACGCCCCTGCGAATCGCCCGGCGCGCCCAGCGCATTGAGCCTTTCTACGTGATGGAAGTTGCCAAGGCGGCGGCCACCCTTGCCAGGGAGGTAGCGCACACGTCCCGGCCCATGATCTTCCTCAACATTGGCGAGCCGGACTTCACCGCGCCGCCGCTGGTTCAGCAAGCCGCGGCCCGCGCCATCCACGACGGCAACACCCAATACACCCAGGCTACCGGTCTGCAAAGCCTGCGTGAACGCATCAGCGGCTGGTATGCCTCGCGCTTTCAGGCCGATGTGGCACCGGCCCGCATCATCATCACCGCAGGCGCATCGGCGGCGCTGCAACTGGCCTGCCTGGCGCTGATAGAAGCCGGCGACGACATCCTGATGCCGGACCCGAGTTATCCCTGCAACCGGCATTTTGTCAGCGCCGCCGAAGGCAACGCGGTGCTGGTGCCGACCAGCGCTGCAGAACGCTTCCAGCTCAGCAGCGCCAAGGTGCAGGCTGCCTGGACCGAGCGTACCCGTGGCGTGCTGCTGGCCTCCCCGTCGAATCCGACCGGCACCTCGATCGCACCGGACGAACTGCGCCGCATCCACGCGTTTGTGCACAGCCGTGGCGGCATCACGCTGATCGACGAGATCTACCTGGGCCTGAGCTACGAAGAAAACTTCGGGCACACGGCGCTGGCCATGGCCGATGGCCTGGGCCAAAACATCATCAGCATCAACAGCTTCAGCAAATACTTCAACATGACCGGCTGGCGCCTGGGCTGGCTGGTGGTCCCCGAGGAACTTGCGCCGGTGATCGAGCGCATCGCGCAAAACCTGTTCATCTGCCCCAGCACCGTGGCGCAGCACGCGGCGCTGGCCTGCTTTGAGCCTGAGAGCCTGGCCGAATACGAACGCCGCCGTGCCGAGTTCAAAGCCAGGCGCGACTACTTCATTCCCGAACTCAACCGTCTCGGCCTGAAGGTGCCGGTGATGCCGGACGGAGCTTTTTACGCCTATGCCGACTGCACGGATGCTGCGAAACGGCTGGGGGTGTCAGGCAGTTGGGACTTCGCTTTTGAACTCATGCAGCGTGCCCATCTGGCGGTGACACCAGGTCGCGATTTCGGAACCATGGCGCCCGAACGCTACATCCGCTTTTCCACGGCCAACTCGATGGCGCAATTGCAGGAAGCCGTCGCGCGGCTGGAGAAAGTCATTGGCTAGCCCTGGCAATCCTTTCAAGCAGGGGCCGCGGGACTGGCTTCGCCAGAGCGCAGGCGCAGCGGCCCCTCTTCTTCGTGCAAGGGGCAGCGCACCGCCGCAGGCACACGAAGTAAAAAGCGTGGGGGTCACGTTTCAATGGCCGCTGCGCGTGTACTGGGAAGACACCGATGCCGGCGGCATTGTGTTTTATGCCAACTACCTGAAATTTTTTGAGCGCTCACGCACCGAATGGCTCAGATCACTGGGGATTGAACAACACGCGCTGCGCGAGAGCACAGGCGGGATGTTTGTCGTGATTGAGACCAGCGTGCGTTACCACCGGCCAGCGCGACTCGATGATGAACTGATTGTTACCGCGGGCCTGATTGAAAAAGGCCGCGCGTCCTTGATAATCGGGCAACAGGCGCTATTAAAATCAGAGCATGGGCCCGTTCTGCTGTGTGAAGGCACGATACGCATTGGCTGGGTCGATGCCGCTGGCCTGAAACCTGCACGAATTCCCGCTGACCTCCTTGACCGTCTGGAAACCACAACATGAATCAGGATCTATCCATCGTCAACCTCCTCCTCAACGCCAGCTGGGTGGTCCAGGGCGTGGTGGCATTGCTGGTCGGCGTGTCGATTGCGAGCTGGGCGGCGATTTTCCGCAAAATCATCTCGCTCAAACGCGTGCAGTCGCTCAACGACGAGTTTGACCGCGAGTTCTGGTCCGGCACCAGCCTGAATGACCTGTACGCTGCGGCCACGCAAAACGCCAAAACCAGCGGCCCCATGGAGCGTATTTTTGCCAGCGGCATGCGCGAGTTCCAGAAGTTGCGCGAGCGGCGCATGGCCGACCCCAGCACCCTGCTGGACGGCGCCCGCCGCGCCATGCGCGCCAGTTACCAGCGCGAGGTTGATGCGGTCGAGGCCAACCTGTCTTTTCTGGCCACTGTGGGTTCTGTCTCGCCCTACGTCGGCCTGTTCGGCACGGTCTGGGGCATCATGCACGCCTTCACAGGCCTGGCAGCACTTGAGCAAGTGACGCTATCCTCGGTGGCACCCGGCATCGCCGAAGCGCTGGTGGCTACCGCCATCGGCCTGTTCGCCGCCATCCCGGCCGTGGTCGCCTACAACCGTTTTGCGCACGACATCGACCGCGTCGCCAACAAGCTGGAGACCTTCATCGAGGAGTTCTCCAACATCCTGCAGCGCAACCTGGGCGCCACCTCGCCTTCCGGTCACTAGACATGTGGACCCCCACGCTTATCACTTCGTGTAATACGCTGCCCCCCGAGGGGGCTGGCCTTGCTTGGGGCGGCCCGGCGCGGCGGCCGGCCTAGGAAAAACACATGCCAACAGTTTCATCCCGCGGTCGCGGCCGCCGCACCATCAGCGAAATCAACATGGTGCCCTTCATCGACGTGATGCTGGTGCTGCTCATCATCTTCATGGTGACGGCGCCGCTGATCACGCCCAGCATGATTGCGCTGCCCAAGGTCGGCAAGGCGCCGGGCCAGCCGCCGAAACCTATCCAGATCGAGATCAGCAAGGACGAAGTCATCCAGATCAAGTCGGAAGGCAAGTCGGTTCCGGCACGGCTGACGGAGATCGGCGCGGCCGTCAAGCGTTTGCAGCCATCGGTACCGGCTGGCGATCAGGTGACACCGGTGGTGATCAGCGCCGACAAATCCATCAAGTATGAAACCGTGGTCAAGGTCATGGACGCGCTGCAAAAGGCCGGTGTCGCGCGCGTCGGCCTGTCGGTGCAAACCGGCAACTGACCGAGGTGCCCTCCATCAATGCCCAGCGCCGCTGACCGCCTCGACCTTGCACCGCAACCCGATCCCGGTGCGCTGCGGTCCTTGGGCCTGGCGCTGCTGGTGCATGCGCTGCTGATAGCTGCGCTGACCTGGGGCATCAACTGGAAACACAGCGACCCGGATCTGTCGTTTGAAGCCGAACTGTGGTCCAGCCTGCCGCAGGAAGCGGCGCCCAAGCTGGTGGAGCCTCCGCCAGCGCCTCCTCCTCCCCCTGCGCCACCCGAGCCCGTGGTCAAAGCGCTGCCACCGCCACCCGCGCCTGACGCGGACATTGCGCTTGAGCGCGAGAAAAAACGCAAGCTGGAACTGAAGAAAAAAGAGGCTGAGCTGGTAAAGGCCAAAGCCGAGCAGGACAAACTGAAAGAGCTTCAGGCCAAAAAGGACAAAGAGCAGAAGGCCAAGGAAGACCTCGCCAAACGCAAGGCCGAGGAAGCCAAGAAGCTGGAAGCCAAAAAGGCCGAAGACAAAAAAACTGACGCGAAAGATGCGGAGAAGAAAAAGCTGGCGGACGCTGCGGCGGAAAAGCTGCGCCAGGACAACATCAAACGCGCCATGGGTCTGGCCGGCGCTACCGGTGGAGCCGACGCCAAAGGCACGGCGCAAAAAGCCAGCGGGCCTTCAGCCAGCTACGGCGGCAAGGTGCGCGCCAAAGTCAAGCCCAACATTGTCTTCACCGAAGACATTGCCGGCAACCCGACTTCCGAAGTCGAGGTGCGCACCGGGCCGGACGGCACCATCCTCAGCCAGCGCCTGATCAAACCCAGTGGCAACAAAGCCTGGGACGATGCCGTGATCAAGGCCATCATTCGCACAGAGACCATGCCGAAAGACGTGGATGGCCGAGTGCCGACGCCCATGATTCTGGAGTTTCGGCCCAAGGACTGAGCGTCCCTGACTGTCATCCCGGACTCGATCCGGGATCCACGCAGCATGAACCAGCGGCCCGGATGATTCAGCATGGATTGCGGGTCAAGCCCGCAATGACGCCCGTGAAAGCAGGTTTATTCCAAGCCCAAAATGGCAACCAATTCGCTATACATTTAATAGCTGCTCTCGCCCATCTTGTATGGGCTAGAGTCCGATTTCACTCATAAACTATTTTTGCCAGACCCTGGTCGGCCTGGGCCATCCAGCTCGCCAGTGCGGCATCGGTGGGGAAGAACTTCGCGGCTTCACCGAGCTGCAATTCAGCAACAACACTGCTGCGTTTGAGGCTCAGGCGCACCGGCAGGCCGCGGCTGACTTCGCCCTGTTCCGACATTTCCTTGCGCGGTGGGAAATCGCGCACGATGCGCTGCACGTCCGGCGCTGAGCCGTTGACCGCCACACGCAGGTACTTGCCGAAGCGGCAACGCGCCGACTCCAGGCTCCAGACCTGCGTCACCTTGAAGCGGCGGCCAAAACGCTCGGACGCTGGCTGCAGGGTGCCTTGCACAATCACGAGTTCATCGTCCTTCAGCAGGTTGCGGTTGGCATTGAAGGTGGCCTCGTCCACCGAGGCTTCCAGCGTGTCGGTTTTGTCGTCGAGTTTGAAAATGATCAGCTTGCCGCGGTTGCCGTTAATCACGCGCAGGTCACTGACGATGGCCGCCAGCAGGGTCTGATCCCGCGAGTCGATCAGGTCGTCGATCTTGCGTTTGACGAACTGCCTCACCTCGGTCTCGACCTCGTCGAACAGGTGGCCGGACAGGTAAAAGCCGATCGCGGTTTTCTCCTGCACCAGCCGCGCCTTGATGCCGAAAGGAACGGCTTCGACCAGGGGTGGCTCCTGCGTACTCGCCGCATGAGAGTCCATGTCGAACAACCCGCCCTGGTTGACGTTGGCTTCGGCCTGCGCGGCGAATTCAAACGCCCGGTCCACCGAGGCGAGCAGGGATGCGCGGTTCAACTGCAGGTTGTCGAAGGCACCAGCCTTGATCAATGCCTCGACCGTGCGTTTGTTCATTTTGGTCTTGTCGACGCGCAGGCAGAAGTCGAACAGTGAGGTGAACGCACCGCCGGCCTCGCGCGCGGTGACGATGGCGGCAATCGCCTGCTGGCCGGTGCCCTTGACCGCGCCCAGACCGTAGCGGATGCTGGTGTTGCTGATCGGCTCGAAACGGTAATGGCCGCGGTTCACGTCGGGCGACTCGAAGCTGATGCCCATCTTCTGCGCGTCGCCAAAAAGAATCCGCAACTTGTCGGTGTCACCCATCTCCACGGTCATGTTGGCGCAGAAGAACTCGGCCGTGTAGTGACGTTTGAGCCAGGCGGTGTGATAGGCCAGCAGCGCGTAGGCCGCCGAGTGCGACTTGTTGAAGCCGTAGCCGGCGAACTTCTCCATCAAATCAAAAACCTCGTCAGCCTTCTCCTGCGACAGGCCATTGACACCGGCGCCCTTGCGGAAGACTTCCCGCTGCGAGGCCATCTCCTTCTCGTCCTTCTTGCCCATGGCACGGCGCAGCATGTCGGCGCCGCCCAGCGAATAGCCGCCAAGGATCTGCGCCGTCTGCATCACCTGCTCCTGGTAGACCATGATGCCGTAGGTCTCTTCGAGGATGGGCTTGACGCGCGGGTCCGGGTATTCGGGTGTTTCCTTGCCCTGCTTGCGCGCGATGTAGGTCGGGATCAGGTCCATCGGGCCCGGACGGTACAGCGCGTTCATCGCGATCAGGTCTTCCAGGCGGTTGGGCCTGGCGTCGCGCAACATGCGCTGCATGCCGATACTTTCAAACTGGAACACGGCTTCGGTCTTGCCCTCGGCAAACAGCGCGTAGACCCGTGCGTCATCGAGCGGCAGGTTTTCAAACTTGAAGTCCTTTTGCGCCGGATGCCGCTGGACGATGAACTCGCGTGCCAGCTCCAGAATGGTCAGCGTGGCCAGACCCAAAAAGTCAAACTTGACCAGGCCGATGGCCTCGACGTCGTTCTTGTCGAACTGGCTGACAGCCGAGGTGCTGCCGGGCTGCAGGTAGAGCGGACAGAAGTCGGTGAGTTTGCCCGGCGCGATCAGCACGCCGCCGGCATGCATGCCGACATTGCGCGTCAGGCCTTCGAGCTTGCGCGCAAGCTCAAGCAAGGTGCGCACATCCTCTTCCTTGGCTTCGCGTTCAGCCAGCACCGGTTCGGCCTCCAGCGCGTAGACCATCTTGTCGTTTTTCTTGCGGTCGGCAGGCACCAGTTGCAGGGTGACGGCCTGGCCGGGCTTGTTCGGGATCAGCTTGGAGATACCGTCGCAAAAACCATAGGAAAAATCGAGCACGCGGCCGACGTCGCGAATCGCTGCGCGCGCCGCCATGGTTCCGAAAGTCACGATCTGGCTGACCGCGGCGTGGCCGTACTTGTCTTTCACATAGTCGATGACGCGGTCGCGGTTGGTCTGGCAGAAGTCGATGTCGAAGTCGGGCATGGACACCCGCTCCGGATTGAGGAAACGCTCGAACAGCAGGTTGTACTGCAGCGGGTCCAGGTCGGTGATCTTCAGCGAGTAGGCCACCAGCGAGCCGGCGCCGGAACCGCGTCCCGGCCCCACCGGACAACCGTTGTTCTTGGCCCAGTTGATAAAGTCCCCGACGATCAGGAAATAACCGGGAAAACCCATCTTCAGGATGGTGTTGATCTCGAACTCCAGCCGCTCGACGTACTCCGGCCGCTTGTCATTGCGGACCGCCTCATTCGGGTACAGGTGCGCCAGCCGCTGCTCCAGCCCTTCAAACGAGGCATGACGAAAATATTCGTCCGGCGGCATGCGCACGCCATTGACCTCGGGCGTTGGGTACTCGGGCAGCATGGCCTTGCCGAGTTCCAGCTTGAGGTTGCAGCGCTTGGCAATCTCCAGCGTGTTAGCCAGCGCCGACGGCAGATCGGCAAACAGCTCAGTCATCTGCGCCGAGGACTTGAAATACTGCTCGCGCGTGAACTTGCGCAGGCGCCGTGCATTGCCCAGAATCTCTCCACCGGCGATACAGACCCGTGCTTCGTGGGCTTCGTAATCGTCATAACCCAGGAACTGCACCGGATGGGTGGCCACCACCGGCAGCTTGAGCCGGGCCGCAAGCTGTACGGCCGCCGACACATGCTGCTCGTCGTCCGCGCGTTGCGCGCGCTGCAACTCAATGTAAAAACGGTGCGGGAAAAGCCCCGCAAAATACAGCGCACATTCGAGCGCGCGCGGGCCGTCGCCCTGCACCAGCGCCTGTCCCACAGCGCCGCCCTGTGCGCCCGACAGTGCAATCAGGCCTTCGCCAAGCTCCTGCAGCCACTCCAGACTGATGACGGCCTGGTCGCGCACCACGCCACGGGTCCAGGCGCGTGTCAGCAGCTCCGACAGATTGAGGTAGCCCTGGCGGCTCTGCACCAGCAACAACAAGCGCGCGGGTGGCGCTGTGGCGTCCTTGCCGGGTACCTGCACCCACACGTCCGCGCCTATCAGCGGCTTGACGCCGGCGCCACGGCTTTCCTTGTAAAACTTCACCGTGCCGAACAGGTTGCCCAGGTCGGTGATCGCCAACGCCGGCTGGCCGTCGGAAGCTGCGGCCTGCACGATTTCATCGATGCGGTTGGTGCCGTCAACGACGGAAAACTCGGTATGAAGGCGTAAATGAACAAACATGGCCTCATTTTAGAGGTGAGCCCGCCGGGGCTTTTGTATCAGTGTGCTGCTTGCTGCCCAGGCCCTGCCTACAATGACCTGCATCATGCAGATTCTGAACATCGCAGCCTACAAATTCATCGCCCTGGACGACCGGCCGGCGCTGCAGGCCGCGTTGCGTGATACCGCTCAAAGCCGCGCCCTGCGCGGCACGGTGCTGCTGGCCGAAGAAGGCATCAACCTGTTCCTGGCGGGCGGTAGCAGCGACATTCATGATTTTCTGGCATGGCTGCGCCTGGATGCCCGCTTTCAGGACCTGGAGGTCAAAGAAAGCTGGTCCACGGCCCAGCCTTTTCGCAAACTGCTGGTCAAGATCAAACCCGAAATCATACGCATGGACCATCCGGCCATCCGTCCCGCGGCCGGCCGCGCACCCTCGGTGGATGCCACGACCCTGAAGCGCTGGCTGGACACCGGGCTCGATGACAGCGGCCGGCCGGTGGTGACTCTGGATACGCGCAATGATTTTGAAGTCGATGTGGGCACCTTCCGGGGAGCGATCGACTGGCGCATCACCAAATTCACCGAGTTTCCGCAAGCCTTGCTGAAGCACCGCGATGAACTACGGGGCAAGACCGTGGTGAGTTTTTGCACCGGCGGCATACGCTGTGAAAAGGCAGCGATTTTTATGCACGAAGCCGGTGTCGAGAATGTGGTTCAGCTCGATGGCGGAATCTTGAAATATTTCGGAGACGTGGGCCTTGCACACTTCGATGGCGAGTGTTTCGTATTCGACGCGCGCCGGGCAGTGAATGCGGCGCTGACCCCAAAGGTCGATGTCGGCGCCTTGTCTGACATCCGCCCGGTACAAACCGTGAAAAGCTGTCAGCTCGTTTGACTCCGACTGGTGGACGCCATGCTTTCTCCCCAACCTGTTCAACTTGGCCTGCCGGCAGAAGCTGCGGCCTCCAGCATGGTCCGGCGCTTCCAGCAGGTTCGCGCGCAGTCGGTGGCACTGATCCGACCTCTCAGCGCCGAGGACTGTCAATTGCAGTCCATGCCCGATGCGAGCCCCGCCAAGTGGCACCTGGCGCACCTGACCTGGTTTTTTGAAACCTTCATCCTCGAGCGTTTCGAGACAAATTTCAAACCTTTTGACGCCAGCTTCAGGGTGCTGTTCAACAGCTATTACAACGGCGTCGGCGACAAGTACCCGCGCCCGCAGCGCGGAATGATCAGCCGTCCGACCTTGGAGCAGGTGCTGGACTATCGGTCGGAGGTTGATGAGCGAATCCTGGCTGTGCTGACACAGCATCCGGACGATGCAGAACTGGCCAAGCTGGTCACGCTGGGCCTGCACCACGAGCAGCAACACCAGGAGTTGCTGCTGACCGACATCAAACACGCCTTGTCCTTCAACCCGGCCCGGCCAGCCTATGCGCGCCAGTGGCCGCTGGCCGGTATCAGCCCGCAGCCGCTGCGCTGGATCGGTTTTGAGGGCGGTTTGCTGGAACTTGGCTTCGATCCCCGCAGTGACGGCGACTTTGCCTTCGACAATGAAACGCCGCGCCACAAGGTCTACATCGCACCCTTTGACATCGGCAGCAGGCTGGTCACCAACGGTGAAATGATGGCCTTCATCGAAGACGGCGGCTACCGCCGGCCCGAGTTGTGGCTGTCCATGGGCTGGGACTGGGCGCAAACAAACCATGCGGCGATGCCGCTGTACTGGCAGGCCAGTGACCACGGTTGCGGCTACCAGAACTTCACCTTGCAGGGTCTGGTGGAGGTGGACGCCCATACACCGGTGTGCCACCTCAGTTATTTTGAAGCGGATGCCTACGCGCGTTGGGCAGGTGCGCGTCTGCCGACCGAATTTGAATGGGAACTGGCAGCACGCAGCGTACCGGCCCAGCAAGCCACACAAGGCAATTTTGTCGAGGGTGCCGCCTACCACCCGATCCCGCTGCAGCAGCAAAGTCCCGGCAGCCCGGCGCAGATGTTCGGTGATGTCTGGGAGTGGACACAGTCCAACTACAACCCCTACCCCGGCTACAAGCCCTGGGAAGGTCTGGTCGGTGAGTACAACGGCAAGTTCATGTGCAACCAGTTTGTGCTGCGCGGCGGTTCGTGTGCCACGCCGCACAGCCACATCCGCGCGAGTTACCGCAACTTCTTCCCGCCCGACGCGCAGTGGCAGTTCAGTGGTTTGCGCCTGGCGCGCGATATCGCCTGAGCCCGAAACTCAATCCGCGATAAAGCAGCGGCGCTCAGACATCAGAATCAGCTCGGCGTCGCCGGGCACCTGGCCCCATGGCCTGGGCCTCTGCGGCCCGCGCTCCGAATGCACCATGCCGCGGCCCTCCCAGCGCCATCAGCATACTCATTGCAACCTCTGCACATGCGTGTCGATCTCGGTGGTGACGGTGGCCATGAGCTTATGCACCGGGCATTTTTTGGCGACGGCTTCAAGCTCCAGAAGTTGGGCGTCGCTGAGCTCGCCACGGATTTGCAAGGTCGCGGTCAGCTTGTAAATGCCGGCGCGCTCCCCGGAATCGTCCCGCGTGACCACCGTGTTCACATCTTCCACCGGGAGGCCCTTCTTGCGGGCGTACCACATGACTGTGATGGCCTTGCAGGCGCCCAGCGCGGCGTCGTACAGGTCATGCGGGCTGGGGCCAGCGTCGTCGCCGCCCTCCTTCGGACTCACATCGGCGCTCAGCGAATGCCGGTTGATCGCGACAGTTTGTGCGAGTGCATGGGTTTTATCGCGTTTGAGTTCTACAGACATGGGGACTCCTTGAACGAGAAAGCAGATCTGGACAGGCGTAGCACCTCTCAGGATTTGAAACGTGCACTGACCGCAGCTACACGCTCGCCGAAAGCGCGTGCCGACGCCAGGTCACCGGGCGGCATGTCGCCGGCACCAGCGTCTGACGGGGCCTGGCCGATGGCGCCGCTGTAGGAGCCCAGGTAGTTCGGATCGTTGCGCTGCGCCGCTTTGCTGTTGCTAGGCATCACGCCCTGGCTGACCCACAGGCCGCCATGTTGCATGGCCAGCGTGAACAGATAGTTCAGGGTCGAGGACTTGTCGCCGTTTATGGCCGCACTGTGAGTAAAGCCCGCAAACAGCTTGTCCTTCCAGGCCTGGGTGTACCAAATCTTTGATGACGCATCGGCAAACTTCTTGAACTGCCAGCTCACGCTGCCCATGTAGGTGGGTGAGCCCATGATGATGGCGCCTGCAGCAGTCAGCGTGTCCCAGCCGCCTTCCGGCAAATTGCCGTCTGCATCGATGGCCAGCAGGTCGGCGCCGGCGCCATCCGCCACCGCCTGCGCCATGCGCTGGGTATGGCCGTAGCCGGAGTGGTAAAGCACCACAACTGTTGTCATTGTCTTGTCCTAGGCAGGCAAAAAAGACAGGTCAACCGGGTAGGCTGGCCTGCGCGAAAAAACGGACGAACGTCGGTATCAACCCTTGAACTTGGCGTCCACGCTCCAGGCGCCAGCACCCCAGGCAACGATGGTCAGCAAACCGCCGACCACGGCGATGTTCTTGAAAAAGGCCTGCTTTTGCATCATGACCTGCTCAACCGGAACACTCCAGTAGGCATGGAAGATAAAGGTGATGACGGCGGTAAAGATGGCAATGCCGAGCGCTGCCCATCGGGTCTGAAAGCCCACCAGCAGCAGCAGACCAAGACCGAGTTCAACCGCAATCGCAATCGCCGCTGCGACTTCGGGCATGGGCACGCCCTTGGAGGCGATGTAGCCAGCGGTACCGGCAAAACCCGCGATTTTTCCGAAGCCTGCCGGAATGAACAGCAGTGCAATAAGTGCGCGACCGAGCAGGGAAAACGGATTTTGCAGTGAGTTAAGCATGGCGAGCCCTTTTAAAAAAGTTATGAAGAAACAAAAATAATGAACCTAAGCGCCTCGGCGCGCAAGTCAGTGTGCGCCACGTCAAAAAACGTTCTGCGCGACCAGGGAGCCCTACGGCGCCAAATCGAACACCAGCACCTCCGCGTCTTTACCGCCGGAGAGCTGCAGAAGGCCTTCGCCCTCCAGCTTCGCGGCATCGCCAGCCGCCAGCTTCTGGCCGTTGACCTGCAACTCGCCGCGCACCAGTTGCACATAGGCCTTACGCCGGGGATCAAGCGCCAATTCCGTGCGCTCATCACCGTCGAACAGGCCGGCGTACAGCTTGGCATCGGCGTGTACCGTCACCGAGCCTTCAGCACCGTTGTTCGACGCCACCAGCCTCAGTGCGCCGCGTTTTTCATTGGCAGCAAAGGTCTTTTGCTCGTAACCGGGCGCAATGCCGGTGACATTGGGCTCAATCCAGATCTGCAGAAAATGCGTGGTGGCGTCCTGGGCATGGTTGAACTCGCTGTGCTGGATGCCGCGCCCAGCACTCATGCGCTGTACGTCGCCGGGCGGGATGGAGGCGCCGTTGCCGATGCTGTCCTTGTGTCCGATGGCGCCGCTCATGACATAACTGATGATTTCCATGTTCTGGTGCCCATGCGTGCCGAAACCGAATCCCGGTGCGATGCGGTCTTCGTTGATCACGCGCAGGTTGCCGAAGCCCATATGGGCCGGATCGTAATAACCGGCAAAGGAAAACGAGTGGTACGACTTGAGCCAGCCGTGGTCGGCATAACCGCGTTCGGCAGATTTTCGCAAGGTAAGCATGTGGCAGTCCTTTCGGGAGGGGTGGTGGATTCCTTGACTCCAATGTAGGTGGGCTTGCCCCCTTGATAATTGTCGATGTTTGATGGCATCATTCAAATTATTTGAATTATCGACCTTCGGCAGTCGGTCCGTCCAAATCATGCACAGCGTCCGCGATGTCCTGACCCCTGAAGCCCTCGGCTTGATCGAGGCCGTGCACCGAACGGGTAGTCTGGCCGCCGCCGCGCGCGAGCTCGGCGTGGTGCCCAGCGCGCTCACCTACCGCGTGCGGCAAATGGAAGACGCACTCGATGTGTTGCTGTTTGATCGCTCCTCGCGGCAGGCCCGGCTGACCGAAGCCGGCCACGAGTTGCTGCGCGAAGGCAACCGCTTGCTGATCGAGCTTGACGCCGTGGCGCACCGGGTGAAACGGGTGGCGACCGGCTGGGAGCCGCAACTGACGATCACCGCCGACGGCGTCATTTCAAGCACCACGCTGTTTGAACTCTGCGAGGCTTTTTACGCCTTGAACCCACCGACCCGGCTGCGCATCCGTTCTGAAACGCTGTCAGGCACCTGGGAAACGCTGGTGGCGGGCCAGGCCGATCTCGCCATTGGCTGCATCGTGGAAGTCACGCAGTCGCGCGGTATCCTGAACCGGCCCATGGGCGAGCTGCCCTTTGTGTTTGCCGTGGCACCGCATCACCCGCTGGCCGGCGAAAGCGGCAGCATCAGCGATGCCCAGCTTCAGCAGCACCGCGCAGTGGCTGTGGCTGACACCACCTTGCGCGGCGCCGGCATCAGCGTCGGCCTGCTGGGTGGCCAGGACGTGCTGACCGTGCCCACCATGCAATACAAGCTCGAAGCTCAGCTGCGCGGCATCGGTTGTGGCTTTTTGCCGGAATGCCTGGCCCGGCCTTACCTGAGTACCGGTCGCCTGGTGGCCAAGACGGTAGACCGGCCGCGCCGCGCTATGGCCATGAGTTACGCCTGGCGCGGCCACAGCGCTACAGCCGCAACCATGCCTGCAAAAAAAGGCGCAAAAATTGGCACCCAGCCCGCACCGGCGGCGGCCAATGGCCGCGCCTTGAACTGGTGGCTGGAGCAGCTGGCCAGGCCGACGACGCAACTGGCATTGCTGGAGCGCCACCACAGCGTGTAGAGTTCAGCCATGACAGTCAAAACAAAACCCGGCAAAAAACCCTCCAAACCTCCCGCGGCCTCGTCCGCCCCCCGGCACTATGCCGTGGTGGGCGCCGGCATCGCCGGCATCAGTTGCGCACGCACGCTGATGCAGGCCGGTCACCGCGTCACGGTGTTTGAAAAAAGTCGCAGCCCCGGCGGGCGCATGGCGACCCGCCACACCGAGTTCGGCGACTTCGACCATGGCACGCAGTACTTCACAGTGCGCGATGCGCGTTTCGAAAAAGCCCTGGCCACCAGTGCCGGTCTGGTACGGCCCTGGAGCGCCAACACCGTGCGCATTCTCGATGAGGCCGGCCGCGTGGTGGCGTCCTCGCTGCCGCCCAAGGAGGCGCACTGGGTGCCAACGCCTGGCATGAACGCGCTGGTCAAACAATGGGCCCAGCCGCTGGCGGCCGCCGACGCGCTGGTTCTGGAAACCCATGTGATCCGCATGGAAGTAGACAAGCTGCATCCGGAGCGCTGGCAACTGCAGACCGAAGGCCCCGGCGCGCGCCCCCTGGTGTATTCGGGTTTCGATGCGGTGATCCTGGCTCTACCCTCGCCGCAGGCGCATGCACTGCTGTTGAGCTCGCAACAGGGCAAGGCCCTGATGCCGGCGCTCGCGGACGTCAGCATCGCCCCCTGCTGGACCCTGATGCTGGCTTTTCCGCAAGCTCTGCAGCCGACGCTGCCGCACCTGGGCCCGCAGTGGAACGCCGCGCGCAGCACGCATCACCGCATTGCCTGGCTGGCACGGGAGTCGTCCAAGCCCGGCCGCAGTGCGATCGAACGCTGGACCGTTCAGGCCAGCCCCGAGTGGTCCGAACGCCACCTCGAGGATGACGACGAACGCGTCAAGGCCAAACTGCTCAAGGCCTTCACCGAAGTCACCGGCATACGCGCACAACCGCCGCATGCCGCCGTGCACCGCTGGCGTTACGCCCAGACCACCGAGGTGCTGGGCAAGCCCTTTTTGTGGGACGCCAAATCCCGCATCGGTGCCTGCGGCGACTGGTGTACTGGCCACCGGGTTGAAGACGGTTTTGTCTCGGGACTGGAAATGGCCTTGAACATCTGCTAGCCAAGCTGAGGGGAAGGAATTGACGAGCGTGGAGGCTCCCTCTTCACCAGTCGGGGCCGCGGAACCGGCTTCGCCGGGCCGCAGGCGCAGCGCCCCCTCGGGGGGCAGTGAACCACACGAAGTGGGGAGCGTGGGAGCTCAATACGTCGGTCGGTTTGCCCCCTCCCCCACCGGGCCGCTGCATGCCGGCTCGCTGGTCGCGGCACTCGCGAGCTGGCTGGACGCGCGCGCCCACGGCGGTCAGTGGCTGGTACGCATCGAGGACATCGACACACCGCGCTGCGTAGCCGGTGCGGATGCCCTGATCCTGAAACAACTGGCCGCCTGCGGGCTGTTGTCCGATGCCCCGCCGCTGTACCAGTCGCGGCGCGGCGCGGTCTACCAAGCCGCAATCGATGGACTGATTGCCAGGCAACGCGCCTATCCCTGCGGCTGCACGCGGCAGGACATTGCGCAGGCGCTGGCCGACGCCGGACAGCCCAAATCCCGCCATGGCGAACTGGTTTACCCCGGCACCTGCCGGCAGGGATTGCGGGGCCGCCCGACACGTGCCTGGCGATTTTTTACAGGAAATAACGTATCAAATAAGTCCTCAGCCCATATCAGACATGGGGAAAAAGCTATCGATTTTGTAGCAAATGACGGCATGGGTTGGCAAGACCGGCGTCTCGGGTCGCAGCAGCAGGACGTGGCCCGCGCGGTTGGCGATTTCGTGCTGCAGCGCGCCGACCGTCTGTGGGCCTACCAGCTCGCCGTTGTGGTGGACGATGGCGCGCAAGGCATCAGCGACGTGGTGCGCGGCCAGGACCTGCTTGATAACACCGCGCGCCAGATCCTGCTGCAACGCGCGCTGGGATTGCCGACACCGCGCTACCTGCATGTACCGCTGGTGATGGCGGTCGACGGCGAAAAACTCTCCAAGCAAAATGGCGCACAGCCGCTGGACACCAGCAAACCGCTGGCCAGCCTGGTTGCTGCAGCGCAGGTACTGGGCCTGCAGGTGGCCGCTGAAGGCGAGCTGGCGGACTGGCTGGCTCAGGCGGTGCTGCAATGGGCGGCCCTGTACCCGCCGTCGGTCAGCACGCGCCCTTAAAATCACACCTGTGACTGAAACAACACGCCCCGGCGACACATCCCCTCCAGCGACAGATGCAACGGATGTCGCCCACCACCGCAGCATCCGCAGCTTTGTACGCCGCACCGGGCGCACCACCATCGGACAGGCCAAAGCCTTTGAGGACGTGGGACCAGCCTACCTGTTGCCCTACGCGCCCGAGGCCATGCACTTTACGGCAGTGTATGGACGCACGGCGCCCACCATCCTCGAAATCGGCTTTGGCATGGGCGAGGCCACGGCCCACATCGCCGCGCTGATGCCTTCGACAAACTTTCTGTGCTGCGAGGTCCACACACCGGGCGTGGGCGCGCTGCTCAAACGCATCAGCGAGCAGGGCCTGAGCAACATCCGCATCGTCCAGCACGACGCCGTGGAAGTGTTGCAGCACATGCTGGCGCCGCTGAGTCTGGATGGTGTGCACATCTTTTTCCCCGATCCCTGGCACAAGAAAAAACACAACAAACGCCGCCTGATCCAGCCGCCGCTGATTGCGCAACTGGTGACCCGGCTCAAACCCGGCGGCTACCTTCACTGCGCGACCGACTGGCAACCCTATGCCGAGCAGATTCTGGAAGTACTCAGTGCCGAGCCGCTGCTCAAAAATACCGCCGGCACATCCGGCGACGGCTACGCGTCCAAACCGCATTACCGTCCGCTCACCAAGTTTGAAAACCGCGGCATCAAGCTCGGGCACGGCGTCTGGGACCTGGTGTTTACGCGTGTCCAAGCCCCTTAAAACTGTAGAAGCCCAGGACCGTACGGCCGCGGGGGCTCTTTCTCCACCAGCAGGGGCCGCGGATCTGGCTTTGCCAGTGCGCAGGCGCAGCGCCCCCGAGGGGCTGGAGCCTGCGGCTCCAAACCTGCCTGCGCAGGTTTGGACAGGCGGCAGAAGCGAAGCCTCTGGCGAGCGGCGGCCTGCAAGGCCTCGCGCAGTTCGCGACGCGACAAGCGTGGAGGCTCATAAATTCGGCGGCTTGCCAACACGCGATGGGGTGAGCCCGAGCTGTGTCAGCCTGCCCAGTGGCGACTGGTCCACCTTTACTGATTTTCTGGTCCAGCGTTTCCCCGAAATTTCGCGCGAAGTTTGGCTGCAGCGCATGGCGGCTGCTGAAGTTGTCGATGAGTTCGGGCAAGCCGTCACGCCGCAGCGCGCCTATCGTGGCCACATGCGGCTGTATTACTACCGCGCCTTGCCGCCAGAAACCCGTATCCCCTTCGACGAAAATCTGCTGTTTCAGGACGAGCATCTGGTGGTGGTCGACAAGCCGCATTTTTTGCCAGTCACGCCTTCAGGCCACTACCTGCAGGAGACCTTGCTGGTGCGCCTGAAAAACCGGCTGGGCCTGAACGGCCTGAGCCCGATTCACCGCATCGACCGGGAAACCGCAGGCATCGTGCTGTTTTCAGTGAAGCCGCAGGAGCGCGCCGCCTACCAGGATCTGTTCCGCCAGCGCACCGTCGACAAGTTGTATGAAGCGATTGCGCCCTGGCGCACCGACATCAGCTTTCCGCGCGTGAGCCGCAGCCGCATCGTCGAAGGTCAGCCGTTTTTCCGCCAGGCCGAGGTGGACGGGCCGCCCAACAGCGAAACCCTGATCGAGCTGCTGGAGACGCGCGGCACGCTGGCGCGTTACAGCCTGAGCCCGGTCACCGGCAAAAAACACCAGTTGCGCGTGCACATGTATGCGCTGGGCCTGCCCATTGTCAACGACCGCGTCTACCCGCCGCTGGACCCGACGCCCGAGGACGACTATCGCTTCCCGCTGCAATTGCTCGCGCAGGCCATCAGCTTTGACGACCCGTTCACTAGCGAGCGCCGGCAGTTCAGCAGCCGGCGAAAACTGGATTTTCCGGAACCTTAAATCCGGACTTCCTTAGCTGTGATCTGGTATTTGAAATCGTCAGGCGCGTAAGAGTCAAAGCGACCGCCCGCGTCTTCGGCCACGGGGTACATGAAGAAGCCCAGTTTTTCGAGTTTCGAATTCGGAAGCGCTAGATCGTGCGCCGTGTTGTAGGCCATCCAGTTGCCTTCCCAGCCACCGAACAGCGCCTTGTTGACCGGTGCGACCACCGGGTTGGTGGTGTTCTTGATCCAGTCGGCGGTTTCCAGGCGCATCACCTTGGCCACGTCGGCCGGGTCCATCGCCACCCAGCCATAGCCCTTGAGGAACACTTCCGAGCGGCAATGCTGCGCGCCCTTGAGGCTGGCCGGGTTGCCGCTGAGTTCCTTGTAGCCGAAAGCAGAGGGCACCAGGCGAATGCCATAAACATCGCGCGCCGGGATGCCGACTGAGCGGCACAGACCAACAAACAGCGCGTTCAGGTCGGCGCATTTTCCGCCAAGGTTGCCGGTCTCCAGCATGGTCTTGATGTCGCCTTCGCCGCAGCCGCGCACCTTGGGGTCGCGATAGGTATTGGCGACAATCCAGTCATAAATTTTTTGCGTTTTTTCAACATCGGTTCTGGCATTGCCGATGGCTTGCTGTGCTGTTGTTCGCACGATGCCGTCAGTGGGTAAAAATTTTGTCGGTCGGGTGAAAAAACGCAGCGTGTCGGCGTCTTCACGCACGGCGGTTTTTTTCGACCAGTCGACGGCGCGGCCCTGGGTCTGCACGCGGCTGGTCAACTCGACAAAGGGCTGAGGCTGGCCGGCAGGAAATTCGGCATACAGCATCTTGGCGCCGTCCACCCCGTCGTCGGTCAAGTCGGTTTTGCCGTTGCTGGAAAAACTGCTGCCCTGCGAGCGCTGGTAGTCGCTGTTGACCGAAGGAATCGGCAACCAGACCTTGCTCACGCCCTGGGGCTTGAGGATGTCCACGCGCGTCGTGACCTCGAAGGTGCGCCAGGCGCCGCTTTGTGGCGCAAAGTTGCTGCGGGCAGGTGCTGGCGCCTGCGCGAAGTTGACGGCGGGCAATGCGGCAGCCATCGCGGCTGCAGCCGTATTTTTGAGGAAGGTACGGCGAACGGTGGTCATGAAAGGATCTCCGGGATGGTGGTTGTGCGACGTGACCGGGCAAGTGAAGATGCGCCGGAATGTCAGCGCAATTATGGCCGGAGTCAGCGTACCTCGTGGCTAGCGCGTCTGGCCATACACGCCCTTCATGACGCGGGTTAGTCCCTAGAAAAAAAGCCTGGGTTATATTTATTCGGCAAACAAAAAAATCAGGGCCCTGGCTGCCTGCAACAACAACGGGACAACCGGCCAGAGGAGGCCGAGAGCATGAACGAATCGGGCAAGCCAACAAAGCCGCCGGGAGGGGTGCTGATCAGGCAGGTGGGCACTGATGGCGCTGCATGGGTGCGGCAGACCGTGCTGACACGGCTTGAGGCGCTGGATCTTGCGCACCTCGTTCTGGCCGACGCAGGCGCCGACGCCCGCAGCAGTTTTATACGGCTCAGCCTGGACGCAGGCCACGCCGCCTGGGCGACCGGTCACGACACCTTGGCCTTGTCCGCCAGCCTGCAACTCGACCCGCAAGAGGAGTTGGCAGACCTCACGCGCGAAATCGTGCTGTCTCTGCTCATGGCGCCTGTTGCGGTGGAGTTTCCGAGCGCGGACGAACTGGTATCCGCCGTGCATATCCGGCGCAACATCGTGCAGGCCGCCCGCAAAACCACGCTGGCTTTTCATACCAGCCAGGCCGAGCGACCCGAGGACTGCTGGACCTACAAGGAAGACTGCGGCTTTGTCATCTTGCCCGGTGTTTCGCTCACAGTTGCGCTGGCCAAGGCCACGCAGCCGGAGGTGTCGGGCAGGCTGTATTCGTTTTCCTGCTATCGCGCCACCGAGTACGTGATTTTGCTGGGTATCGCGCAGGAACTGGCGCATTGCCATCCGGATCTTTTCCGGCGCTTGCAAAGCTTTTGGGCGGTGCGACCCGTCATGTCGGGTGAGTTCCACGAGGTTTTTTTGCGGGAACAGGGCACCATGGAGGCGCCACTGCCGCCACGTTATTACGTGCCGGGAGACCGGGTGTGGTTTCGCAATCCTGACGAAGCGTCCTCGGAAGCCTCGGGCTACGAAGGCTCCTGGGTCATCTACCTGGGCGCGGGCCTGTTCAGCAATTTCTGGAAGTGGCATCAGCCCTACACGCTGGCCGACAAGTGCCTGGAAATTTACCACTGGCGCCATGCACTTTACATCGACGCCGACGGGCATGAGCGCGTCGACGAAACAAAGGTGGACAAACTGGTGGCCACCGCACAGCAAGACCCCGCCGAGGTCGAACGCATCCTGGCCCTGATGCAGCGCTACCGCGAGCCGCGCGGCATCTACGTGGACGGCGGTTGTCTGGACACCACGCGCGAGTTTGCGCGCTGGGTACACCCCGCAACCACGGACATCGTGCTTCCCCCGACTTCAGGCCACATTCAGTAGGCGAGCAGCGCGGCTATCAGCTGCGCGGCCGGAGCACCGGTCCAGTCCACCTCGCCCTGCACACGCTGGCGCGGCCGGCCCTGGCGGTCGATCAGCACCGTGGTCGGAAACACCTTGACACCCCAGGCGCCGGCGGTCTGGCCCTGCGAGTCCAGCAGCACGGGCAAGCTCAAACCGGTTGTCGCCGCAAACTGGATGGCGCGTCTCGGATGCTCCTTGTAGTTTAGCGCCAGCACCAGCAGCTTGTCGGGACCATACAGGTCGGCGATTTGCTGCAAGGTCGGCATTTCAGCACGACAGGGCTCACACCAACTGGCCCAGAAGTTAATCAGCACCGCGCGGCCCTTCAAATCAGCCAGACGCCAGGTTTTACCGGTGGTATCAAGCGTTTCAAAAACCGGCGTTGCCCCTTGCCACGGCGAAACGGTGTAACTGGCCTCGCCCGCCGCCATCGCGTCGCGCCACAGCATACAGGCGCCGCCTGCCAGCAGTGCGGCCTGTAATATCCGTCGCCGGGATTCAATGAAAGGTAAGTCTGGGGTCATGTTGACGACCAAGCGTATCAGGGTCGGGGTATCAGAGCAGGCTGCAGGGCCTCATGCCGCGAACAATCAACCCGCAATCCCCCGCTTGCATGCAAAGCGAAACAGTCCTACAAAGGCAGTCGTCCGACTTCTTTTAAAGTCCTTTCACTCTATTTAAAAAATCCATTTTGAACTTACCGCTCAAGCTCCCCTCCCTGGCTTTGCCAGCAGCCTCTCCGCAGTTCATCAACCGTTACAACGAGACTTCCGGCGGCCAGCCGTCCAACCTGGTCGGCGAACTGACCGCGGGCCTGAACGCCGCGGCGGCCAGTGTCTCGCCCAAGTACTTTTACGACGCACTGGGCTCCAAACTGTTTGAGGCCATCACCGAACTTGACGAGTACTACCCGACGCGCACCGAGGCCAGCATCTTCGACGCCGCACACAGGTCCATGGCCAGTGCCCTTACCGATGCCGGCATCGGCCACTGCTGCCTGATTGACCTGGGCGCGGGCAACTGCGCCAAGGCCAGCCGGCTGATCCCGCACCTGCAGCCGCAGCAATATGCCCCGGTAGACATTTCAGTCGATTTTTTACGCGATGCGGCCGAGCAGGTACAAAGTACGTTTCCAGCCCTGGACATCGTCGGTGTCGGCATGGATTTTTCAGCGGGAATGGTGCTTCCGGCCGAGGTGCAACAAAACGATCGGGTGTTTTTTTATCCCGGCTCCAGCCTGGGCAATTTCTCGCCGGATCAGGCTCTGGCATTTTTGCAGCGCATTGTGGACCCGGCCCAGGGCGCCGCACGCGGGCTGCTGCTTGGCATTGACCTGGTCAAGGACCAGGCCACGCTGGAAGCCGCTTATGACGATGCGCTTGGCGTGACGGCCGCCTTCAATAAGAACCTGCTTCGCCGCATCAACCGCCTGCTTGGTTCCGATTTTGATATGCGCCAGTGGCGCCATCTGGCGCTCTTCAACGAAGCCGAATCACGTATCGAGATGCACCTGCAGGCACAGAAAAACCTGAGCGTGCGCTGGCCTGGCGGAGAGCGATTTTTTCGCGGTGGCGAGCGTATCCACACCGAAAACTCCTACAAATACACGCTGGCGTCCATGTCCGCCCTGCTGCGGCGAGCCGGTTTCACGCAGATCAACTACTGGACCGATCCGAAGGACTGGTTTGCGGTTTTTTGGGCTGCGGTCTAGGAGCCCGTCAGGCTTCCGAGCAAGCGCTGCGCCTACACTTGCGCCATGGACATCTACATGGTCGGCGGTGCGGTACGGGATGCCTTGCTTGGCTTGCCAGTGCAGGACCGTGATTGGGTGGTGGTCGGTGCAACGCCTGAAGAACTGGTGGCCCAAGGTTTTCTGCCGGTCGGCAAGGACTTTCCGGTCTTTCTTCATCCCCAAACAAGGGAGGAATACGCGCTGGCACGCACCGAGCGCAAAACCGCACGCGGCTACCGCGGTTTTGAGATTCACGCGGCCCCCGGTGTGACGCTCGAAGAAGACCTGGCACGGCGTGACCTTACTATCAATTCAATAGCTATTCACGCACGTCCGGTATGGGCTGAGGGCCAATTTGATATAAAAAATGAGGTCCTGATTGATCCCTGGGGCGGGCACGGCGATTTGCAGGAAAAAGTGTTGCGCCATGTCACCGGGGCCTTCCGCGAGGACCCGGTGCGCGTCCTGCGAATCGCACGTTTTGCTGCGCGTTTTGCAGACTTCACGGTGGCGCCGGAAACCCTGGCGCTGATGCGCGAAATGGTCAAGGACGGCGAGGCCGATGCGCTGGTGGCCGAACGGGTCTGGCAGGAGCTGGCGCGTGGCCTGATGGAGGACACGCCGTCCCGCATGTTCGAGGTGCTGCGCGCCTGCGGTGCACTGAAGAAGCTGCTGCCCGAAGTTGACCGGCTGTGGGGCGTGCCGCAAGGTGCCGAGTACCACCCCGAAGTTGATACCGGCATCCACCTGATGATGGTGCTGGACATGGCGGCCCGTCTGCATACCGGGCTGGCCGTGCGTTTTGCCTGTCTGGGCCACGACCTTGGCAAGGGCACAACGCCGGCCGAAATGTTGCCGCGTCACATCGGCCATGAAGAACGCGGTGTGCGCCTGCTCAAGGGTGTGTGCGAGCGGCTGCGTGTGCCCACCGACTGCCGCGAACTGGCCGAGGTGGTGGCACGCGAACACGGCAACATCCACCGCAGTGCCGGGTTCAGTGCGGCTGCACTGGTGCGGCTGCTCGAACGCTGCGACGCCTTCCGCAAGCCACAGCGTTTCGCAGAAGTCCTGCTGGCTTGCGAATGCGACGCGCGCGGCCGGCTCGGGCTGGAGGAGTCGGCCTACCCACAGCGCGAGCGCCTGGGCCGGGTCCTGCAGGCGGCGCAGTCGGTCGCCACCGAGCCGGTAGCCCAGGCTGCACAGGCAGCCGGCTTGGCGGGCACAAAAATCGGCGAGATGATTCACACTGCCCGTGTGCGCGCGGTCCAGCAGGGGCTGGAACCCGGCGCGGACTGAGCGCTGACGGCCCAGACACGGTGCCGACCTACACGTCGCGGGCAGGCTTTCTGCTAAGGTAGCTTTCAATGCACAAGCCTCACGAAATGCTTCCCCGCATCACCGCCCGCACGGCGCTTTTTCTCGACTTCGACGGAACCCTGGTGGAGATTGCCTCCCGGCCTGACGCGGTGATTATTCCGCCTACACTGACCAGCAATCTGGCCGCCCTGTATGGCCAGCTCGGTGGCGCACTGGCGCTGGTTTCGGGTCGTCGTCTGCTCGATCTGGATGGTTTTCTCGCGCCGCTGCAACTGCCAGCCGCCGTCGAGCACGGCGCCCAGCGCCGCAACGTCCAGGGCCAGATGATCAGCGCACCAGCCACGGATTTACGCCACGTGCTCGCCGCTGCCGAGGGCCTGATCCAGCAGTATCCCGACCTGCAGCTCGAACACAAAAATCTGGCGCTCAGTCTGCATTACCGTCATGCGCCCGAACTTGAGGCGCTGTGCCTGCAGGTGATGCAGACAGCGGTGGCCAACAGCAGCGGCCTGCAGTTGATGCAGGGCAAATGCGTGATCGATCTCAAGCCCACGGGCGTCAGCAAAGGCACAGCGATAGCCGCTTTCATGGCCGAGGCACCTTTTGTCGGGCGAGTCCCGGTGTTTGCCGGCGACGACGTGACCGATGAAGACGGCTTCGAGGAAGTCCAGCGCATGGGCGGGCACGCCGTCAAGGTCGGTGCCGGCGCCACCAGCGCGCTGTACCGCTGTGCCGGGGTGCCTGCGATGGCCGACTGGCTGCAGGCGGCGCTGGTTCCGTCCCTGGCTTCACGCGCCGAAAGTCTGCCCTCATGAGTGTTTCCAGCTTTTCGTCCCCCTCCACATCCACCGCATTCGATGGTGCCAGCACCTTTGCAGCGCCGGCGCCGCCCTCCCTGTCATTGGGTGTGATCGGCAACTGCGCCTTCAGCGCGCTGGTCGATGCACGCGCGCGCATTGTCTGGTGCTGCCTGCCGCGTTTCGACGGCGATCCGGTCTTCAACGCCCTGCTGGACCCGAGCGACAACGGCGGCGCCTTTGCCATCGAGATCGAAAACTTTTCGCACAGCAAACAATGGTACGACCACAACACCGCGGTGCTGCGCACCCAGTTGTTCGACACCAGTGGCCAGGCGATTGAGATCACCGACTTTGCGCCGCGTTTTTACCGGCGTTCGCGCTTCTTCCGGCCGATGACGCTGGTGCGGCGTGTGCGGCCCATCCACGGCGCGCCGCGCATCCGTGTGGCGCTGGACATCCGGTACGACTGGGGCCGCACCCGGCCCGCGGTGACCCAGGGCAGCAACCACCTGCGCTTCGTCGGCGACGCGCTGACCCTGCGCCTGAACACCGACGCACCGATTGCCCATCTGCTGTCGCGCCAGCCTTTTGTGCTGACGCGCGAGCACAACTTCCTGCTGGGCGCTGACGAGTCGCTGGCCGACGGCATTGCCGACACCGCGCGCCTGTTCGAGGAAGAAACCCTGAGTTACTGGCGCAAGTGGAGCCAGCGCCTGCACCTGCCGCTGGAGTGGCAGGAAGCGGTGATACGCGCGGCCATCACACTCAAGCTCTCACTATTCGAAGACACCGGCGCCATTGTCGCGGCCATGACCACCAGCATCCCGGAAGCGCCCAACAGCGGGCGAACCTGGGACTACCGTTTCTGCTGGTTGCGCGACGCATTTTTTGTGGTGCGCGCACTCAACAGCCTGTCCGAAGTCGGCACCATGGAAGACTACTTGCGCTGGCTCAGCAACGTGGTGGTGCAGGCCGGCGGCGGCCACATCCAGCCGCTGTACGGCATCGGCCTGGAGCGCGAACTGCCCGAAGCCACCTACGACCACCTGGGCGGCTACCGCAACATGGGACCGGTGCGCGTCGGCAACCAGGCACAGGAACATTTCCAGCACGACGTTTACGGCAATGTGGTGCTGGGTGCAGCCCAGGCCTTTCACGACCACCGCCTGCTGCACCGCGCCGGCGAGGCCGAATTTTTGCGGCTGGAAGCGGTCGGCGAGCAGGCGGTGCGCAAATACGACCAGCCCGATGCCGGCATGTGGGAGTTGCGCACGCGGGCCCGCGTACACACCTCGTCGGCGCTGATGTGCTGGGCAGCCTGCGACCGCCTCGGCAAGATCGCGGTCACCCTGCAGCAGCCGGACCGCGCCATTTACTGGCACGGTCATGCCCACACCATGCGCGAGCGCATCCTGCGCGAATCCTGGAGCGACGAGCGCCAGGCCTTCGCCGAAAGTTTCGGCGGCCGCGATCTCGACGCCAGCGTGCTGCTGATGATCGAGGTCGGCTTCATCGACCCGAAAGACCCGCGCTTCGTTGCCACCGTCGATGCGCTGGAAAAACACCTGTGCGACGGCCCCTACATGCGGCGTTACGAAGCGCCCGACGACTTCGGAAAACCCGAAACTGCTTTCAATATCTGCACCTTCTGGCGCATCGATGCGCTGGCCCGCATCGGCCGCAAGGATCAGGCGCGCGAAATTTTCGAAACCATGCTGGCCGCGCGCAACCACGTCGGCCTGTTGTCGGAAGACACACACCCGGTCACCGGTGAGATGTGGGGCAACTTCCCGCAGACCTATTCGATGGTCGGCATCATCAATGCGGCGGTGCGCCTGTCGGCGCCCTGGGACAGCGCTGTATGAACACCCCCGTCGGAGGCTCACTGCGTGTAGCCCCTTCCCCCCTTGCAGGGGGCAGGCGCCTGCGGCCCGGCGAAGCCGGTTCCGCGGCCCCCGCTTGTGTTGGCAACTTTCTCTGCCTGTTTTTTGAAGATGGCCTGGCATGAGTCGCCTCGTTGTTGTCTCCAACCGGGTGGCCGATCCGCGCAAGACCGCGGCCGGCGGGCTGGCCGTGGCGCTCGGTGATGCGCTGTCGACCAATGGCGGCCTGTGGTTCGGCTGGAGCGGCACGATTGTCGAAGGGGGCACGCCCGGTGAAGGCGATATGCAGACCCAACAGGCCGGCAACGTCACCCTGAGCACGGTGGACCTGTGCAGGGAGGACTACGACAGTTATTACCTGGGTTACAGCAACGGTGTGTTGTGGCCGGTGTTTCACTACCGGCTGGACCTGGCCGACTTCGACGCCGGCTTCATCGGCGGTTACCGGCGCGTCAACCAGATGATGGCGCGCAAGCTGATGCCACTGCTCCGGCCCGACGACATCATCTGGGTGCATGACTATCACCTGATCCCGATGGCCGCCGAATTGCGGGCCATGGGCTGCCGAAACCGGATCGGTTTCTTTTTGCACATTCCATTGCCGCCGCCGCTGATCCTGGCGGCGATCCCGCAGCACGAGTGGCTGATCCGCTCCCTGTTCGCGTATGACCTGGTCGGCTTGCAGAGCCAGGCCGACGTGGACCACTTCTCGCGGTATGTCGGCCAGGAAGCCGGCGCCGAAACGCTGGACAAACACCAGTTCCGCGCCTTCGGGCGCACCGTCCATGCCCAGGCCTTTCCGATCGGCATCGACGTCGATGAATTTGCCGCGCTGACCCACGGAAAGGATGCACGCGAGATGTTCGACAGCATGAAGGACGAGTATTCACGGCGCCGCCTGTTGCTGGGTGTGGAGCGGCTCGACTATTCCAAAGGCCTGCCGCAACGCCTGCGCGCGTTTCGCCATTTGCTACAGCAATACCCGGAAAACCTGGGCAGCGCCACGCTGATCCAGATCGCCTCGCCGAGCCGCGAGGCACTCGACACCTACTCCGGCTTGCGCCAGGAGCTCGAAAGCCTGTGCGGATCGATCAATGGCGACTACGGCGAGCTTGACTGGATGCCGGTGCGCTACATCCACCGCAACGTCGCGCGCAAACGCCTGCCGGGGCTTTACCGCGTGGCCAGCGTGGCCCTGGTCACGCCGCTGCGCGACGGCATGAACCTGGTGGCCAAGGAGTTTATTGCGGCGCAGGACCCGGCCGACCCCGGTGTGCTGGTGCTCTCACGTTTTGCCGGCGCGGCCGAGCAACTCAAGGAAGCCCTGCTGGTCAACCCCTACGACACCCACGGCACGGCCGAAAGCATCCAGGTCGCACTGCAGATGCCGCTGGCCGAACGTCAGAAGCGCCACCAGAAGCTGTTGGAACGCATTCGGCAGCAGGACGTACATTGGTGGCGAAAGACCTTTTTGCAGACGCTCACCGACATGGCGCCTGGCTGAAGCTGATTCTGAGCAGCGACTGAAAGCCTTTGCCAGGCGCCGGCAGAAAAACAGGAAGTGTGTAACTGTTCCGTATCTATTCTGAACGGCCATGACCCGACGCAACTACCTCAACCATCCGCTTGCCGAGGGCACACGTACCATTGGTTTTCGCAAGTGGTATGAGCGTGAGCTGCTGTCCAGCGATGCCCACATGTTGCTGGCACTGCTCAGTACGATTGCGCTGATGGCCACCCTGGAGTTGTTTCATGGCGGCTCCGTGGGTAACAAACTGGTCAACGCCGGCTTGTTCATCCTCAGCGGTGTGATCGCGCTCTGGGCATTGCGCCGCTACCTTTACCTGCTTTCACACGCAGAAACTGTGGCTGACCAGGCCAATTGCCCGCAGTGCACCGAGACGGCCGCCTGAGCGTGGTGGAAGAAGACCGCCACAACTGCCAGGTGCTGGTGAAGTGCCGCAAATGCAGCCATGAGGGGAAGGCGATGCCCTGAGCCGGGCTGGACAGGCGTCAGGCCACCAATGCCAGCGCCGCGTAGTCACCCACCCTGTCCTTTAGCCCGGCGGGTACCAGTTCAACGCCATCGGTCAAGGCGGGCAGCCTGCCAGTGAGCTGCGCCTGCAGCCTCGGCAGCAGGTAATCTCGGTGGTGCCAGAACACGCTCCCGCCTATGCTGATGCGCTGCAGGTCCAGTGTCACCACTAGGTTGTAGAGCGCGCGCCCCATCACCTGGCAGAGATCGTCCACCAGCGTCACAGCCTGCATCTCGCCCGCGCGCGCGTCGGCCAGCAAGCCAGCGGCATCCGGGTAACCAAGCACCGCAAAACGCCGCGGAATGGCGTTGCCGGCTACCAGCGCTTCGAGGTCGCCGATGTTGCCGCAACCGCACAAGGCGTCCTGGTTGTCGCTGACAAACATATGGCCTGCATGGCCGGCGTTGCCGTTTTTACCGTGCAGCGGGCGACCATCGACGCACAGGCCAACGCCGATGCCGGTGCTCCAGGTCACATAAGCGCAATGGTCCAGGCCCTGCAGCGCGCCCCAGCGACGCTCGGCTTCCAGGGCGGCAATACCGTCATTTTCAATCCGTAGCCGGCGGAAGACAGCACGCAGCGGTGCCTCCAGCACAGCCGTCGTCCAGGTGTTGGGCAAACCCCGCGCCTCGCCGGCCAGACCACCGCAGATGTTGGGTGCCGCCAGCTCGATCAATCCCTGCTTCAGGACAAACGGTCCGCAAGATGCAACGCCGACGGCGGCAAGGTCGCCCCGGCGGACCTGAGCTGTTGCGCAACTGGTGTCCAGCATGCGAAGCACCTGCTGCGCCAGCGCGTCAGAGGCACCTTGCTTGGCCGTGGGCTCGACCAGCCGACCCCGAATACCCTGCGGGTCAAGCACGCTGACAGCGACCTTGGTGCCACCGATGTCCACGCAGGCCACCGGCGCTGCACCGGCGGGCAGGCGCACATCCGGCGCCTCGTCGTGTGCGCTCATGGCTTGTGCTTTGGCTGGGTCGGTCGGCATCCGGTCTCCGGGTTCAAATCAGTTTGCTGATCAGGCTCGCCAGCACGCTCAGGAGGATGGTGGTGGTCAGCGGAATAAACCATTCGCGGCCAAACAACTTGAAGCGGAAGTCGCCCGGAAGTTTTCCGAAGCCCAATTTTTGCAGCAAAGGCGTGAACCAGCTGATCAGGATCAGTGCCAGGAAAATCACCAGCATCCAACGAATCATGGGCCTAGAGTTTGTGCGCACTGAACGTGCAAATGCGAAAGTGATTAAAGCAGCGCCAAAACACGGCACTACTCCAGGCGCGAAATCGAAGATGGCTTGAAACCCAAATCAGCCGCCTTGCCCTTGCGCGCACGCGCCGCCCGTGCATTGTTCAGGCTGCGAATCTCCAGCGTTTCTTCGCGAACCTTGCCGCCCCGGCCAATGCCTTCAATCTTCACGCTGCGGGTGTAGGCCGCCGCACCGGCGAGGGTGTCCTTGGTATCCAGGTCGATCAACATCAAACCCCGGCCGCCGCCAGGTTGAGTCTTGAGTTCGCTGATTTCAAAGGTCAGGATGCGGCCAGCTGTCGATGCGCAGGCGACGTGGGTGGCGGGATGAAGGGGCGCCGCGCCGCTGCTGCCGGAGACGTGGGATGGTTTGCAGACCGCTTCACCCTCGGCGCAACTGATGAATGCCTTGCCGGCCTTGAGGCGCGTGGCCATGTTCTCGACCGTCGCCAGAAAACCGTAGCCGCCACTGCTGCTGAGCAGCAGCGTGGCGCTGGATGGGCCGGCGAAATAATGCGCGGGATGCGTGCCGGTTTCCAGTTCTATCAGTGTGGTGACTGGCTGCCCGTCACCGCGCGCGCCAGGCAACATGGCGACGGGAATCGAATAAACGCGGCCCGTGCCTTTGGCCACCGTGCCGAACACCAGCAGGCTGTCCACGGTACGGCATTCAAAGGTGCTGTACAGGCCATCGCCGGACTTGAAGGCAAACGTGGCTGGGTCATGGCCGTGGCCGCTGCGCGCGCGCACCCAGCCCTTGGCGCTGACCACAACGGTCACCGGTTCGTCCAGCACCTTGACTTCAAGCACGGCTTTTTTCTCGGCCTGGATCAGGGTGCGGCGCGGGTCGGCAAACTGTTTGGCATCCAGCTCGATTTCCTTGATCATCAGGCGGCGCAAAGCGGGCGGGCTGCCGAGGATTTCTTCGAGTCTGCCTTGCTCTTCACGCAGATTTTTGAGCTCCTGCTCGATCTTGATGGCTTCGAGTCGCGCGAGCTGGCGCAGACGGATTTCGAGGATGTCTTCAGCTTGCCGGTCGCTCAGATTGAAGCGCGCAATCAGCGCCACCTTGGGCTCCTCGGCCTGGCGGATGATGGCGATCACCTCGTCGATGTTGAGCAGCACAAGCTGCCGGCCCTCGAGGATATGGATGCGGTCCAGCACCTTGTCCAGACGGTGCTGCGAACGCCGCTGGATGGTGGTCTGGCGGAAGCTGATCCACTCACCCAGCATCTGCCGCAGGTTCTTCTGCGTCGGCCGGCCGTCCAGCCCGATCATGGTCAGGTTAATGCTGGACGAGCTTTCGAGGCTGGTGTGGGCCAGCAAGGTGGTTATCAGTTCGATCTGGCTGATACGGCCGGTCTTGGGCTCGAACACCAAGCGCACGGCGGCGTCCTTGCTGGACTCGTCGCGCACCACATCAAGCACGGCCAGCATGGTTTGCTTGAGCTGCACCTGGTCCAGGCTCAGCGCCTTTTTGCCAGCCTTGATTTTCGGATTGGTGATCTCTTCAATTTCTTCCAGCACGCGCTGCGTGCTGACGCCGGGCGGCAACTCCTGCATCACCAGTTGCCACTGGCCGCGCGCCAGGTCTTCGATCTTCCAGCGCGCGCGAACCTTGAGCGAACCGCGTCCGCTGCTGTAGGCCGCTGCGATGTCGGCGGCCGTCGAAATGATCTGGCCGCCGCCTGGGTAATCCGGTCCGGCGATCAGCGTGTACAGCTCGTCATCAGAAAGTTTGGGCGTCTTGATCAGTGCGATGCAGGCATCGGCCACCTCACGCAGGTTGTGACTGGGGATCTCGGTGGCCAGTCCGACGGCGATGCCGCTGGCGCCATTGAGCAGCGTGAAGGGCAGACGCGCCGGGAGTTGGCGCGGCTCCTCAAAAGAACCATCGTAGTTCGGTACAAAGTCGACCGTGCCTTCGTCAAGTTCGTCGAGCAACAGGGTCGTGATTTTTGCCAGCCGTGCCTCGGTATAACGCATGGCAGCCGCGCCGTCGCCGTCTCTGGATCCGAAGTTGCCCTGGCCGTCAATCAGCGGGTAACGCTGGCTGAAGTCCTGCGCCATGCGCACCATCGCGTCATACGCCGCCTGGTCACCGTGCGGGTGGTATTTGCCCAGCACATCGCCCACCACACGCGCGCTTTTGACTGGCTTGGCGCCGCTGTTGCCGGAAAAACCCAGGCCCATGCGCGCCATGGCGAACATGATGCGGCGCTGCACCGGTTTCTGGCCGTCGCAGACATCGGGCAAGGCACGCCCTTTGACGACGCTCAGTGCATATTCAAGGTAGGCGCGCTGGGCATAGGCAGCCAACGACTCCTGGTCGGGCAGTTCGGGGGCTGCGGGCGGGGGAGGTGTGAAAAGATCGTCCATGGGGGTCGGAAGTTGCGCAGGTCAGGAAACAGGTGGGGGAAGAATGCCGGGCAACAGCGGCCGTGCCGCTCAGAAACTGCTGTTAGTCGCGGCGCTTTGCGGCCGGCGCATCTGCCCATTGGAAAACAGCAAAATGTTGCGCGAGCGATGGGTATCGGGCCAGGTCAGGAAATGATTGACCAAACCGCGCAGCCAAGCCTGCGCGGCGGCTGTGTCGGGCAGGACCCGCACTTTCAGATCTGTGGCGATGACGCGAAACTGCAAAGATACACCGGGCAGGAACTCACTCTCGATTCGCAAGCCGCTGACCAGCAAACGGGTCGCCAGGGAATCGACTTGTCCGTCGTCCTGCAAATCCTGGGCAACCACGGCAAACAATTGTTCCGTGATCCGGGCCGCCGTGTCGCTGTCGCTGATGGCACGCCGGATGCGGTTGGCCGCTTCGAGAATAATTTTTTCTTTGGAGTCCGCGCCCAGTTCATTGACCAGCCCAGACAGGTTATTGACCTCAATCAGGTAGAGCGCTCCCCCGTGTTTGAGATTCTGGGCACGGCTGATGGCCGGCCGCAGCCGGTCAATCAACACCGCCAGACTGGACAGGCCGGTCAGCGGATCGGTGACCTTGGCGGCCAGCCCGCGCAGCCGGCCTTCATTGAGCAGGCGGCTGCGCCAGACCAGCGCCAGATAGGTGCAGGGCAGTTGCAGCAGCAGCATCAGGGCCACCGGCCAGTAGCTGGCCTTGGAATCCACGGTACCCAGCAGAAAAAGCATGGCGACAACCAGCCCCCCCAGGTGGCCCAATACCAGCCACCATTTCCAGGGGCCAGAAATACGCCAGGCAGGCAGGCACAAATACAGCCACGAAAACACCAGCAGTAGCCCCAGGCCGTAGCTGCCGGCCAGGATGCTCAGCGGTGAGTTGTCCACCATCCGAAGCCCGGCCACTGCCAGCGCCAACAGCACGGTGGCGGCTATCACAAGCTTGTCACCCGCGCTGACCTGGCGCTTGCGCAGCAGCCAGGCATGCAGGCCGGCGACCATCGTCGGGCCCAGGATCAACACAACAGATTCGAGTTCGGGAAGCGGCAATCCTGTCTGGCGACCTGCAAGCAAGGCCAGGGTAACGACCAGCACATACCCGCCCAAGGCGAACAGGGTGGGCTCGTCGTAGGCATAGGCAATGATCAGACTGAACAGCATCACCAGGCCAAGCACACCGGTGGCCACGCCCAGGGCAAAAATATCAGGGGTGAAAGCAGGGTTCACTTAAGGCCTACTCCCGTTCGATCTTGAATTCTGGCGCGACTGGCGTTTGCCCCTGCAACGGGGGAAGCTGATTGCTGCGCCCGGCCGCCCCGCCCGCTAGCCGACCACTGTTGCCGCCCATCATCTCCAATCTGACACGGCCGGATCGGCGCGCATCACCGACCACGCTGGGCGGTTTCAGGTGGGCATACAGTTGCATCACGGTTTTGACGTAATTTTTCGTCTCCGTGTAATTGGGGATCTTGTTGCCAGCGCGCTGGACCGCGCCCTCGCCAGCGTTGTAAGCGGCCACCGCCAGTTCGAGCTGGCCCGGGAACATGTCGATCAAATCCCGCAAATAACGCGAGCCGGCCCGGATATTGGTTTTGGGATCGGTCAATTTTTTCTCGATAGGCGATTTATTGTCGGATCGAACGCCGTAGCGCTGAGCCGTCGGCGGCATCAGCTGCATCAGGCCAACCGCCCCTTTGGGCGACACCGCATGGGTGTTGAAGCCCGACTCGGTGGCAATCAGGGCCTGCAGCAACTCATAGTCGATGTCGTGAGTCACCGAGGCTTCACGCAGCAAATGTTTGACCGCCTTGTAATTCGGCGACACATCGAAAAAAGCCAGCAGCTTGGGCGGTGCACCAGGCGCACCGGAACTGTAGTCAGGCACGCCGCGCGCCCCTCGGCTGGTGTCGAAACTTTCGCCGCCGCGGAAAAACAGCTGGTAACGCTCGTCCAGGCGCTCGGTCGAGAAATGCGCCACCCCCGCCTTGTCAACATAACCCCAGACGTCAGCGCGAGCCGGCACGGTGACCAGCAATGCCGCCGCAATCATCAAAAAAGATAGCAGCTTGCGCCCGTCTGATATGGGCTGAATCCACTTTTTATGCATGAACATGGCCATGCCGGTGCAGTTGCATCGCTTTCATATGTCGCTACCTTAAATGTCGATTTCCACGGCATCGCCGTGGAGTTCCATCAGTTCGCGCCGCGCAGCGGCCTCGCCCTTACCCATCAGTTTGGTGACCAGAGACTCGGTCTGTGCGAAATCCATATTACCCAGTTGCACCGGCAACAGGCGACGAGTGTCAGGATTGAGTGTGGTTTCCCACAATTGTTCCGCATTCATTTCGCCCAGGCCCTTGAAGCGGCTGATTGCCCAGGCGCCTTCGCGCACGCCTTCCTTGCGCAATTTGTCGAGAATCGCAGTCAATTCCCCCGCATCAAGCGCATAGGCCTTGGACGCAGGTTTTTTGCCGCGTGCTGGCGCATCGACCCGGAACAGCGGCGGCCGCGCCACAAACACATGGCCGGTTTCTATCAATTTGGGGAAGTGCCGAAAGAACAAGGTCAGCAGCAACACCTGGATGTGCGAGCCATCCACATCGGCGTCCGACAGTATGCAGACCTTGCCGTAACGCAAGCCGCTGAGGTCGGGCGTGTCGTTGGGCCCGTGCGGATCAACGCCGATGGCCACCGCGATGTCATGGATCTCGGCGTTGGCAAACAGCCGGTCGCGCTCGACTTCCCAGGTGTTGAGCACCTTGCCGCGCAGCGGCAGGATGGCCTGGCTTTCCTTGTCGCGGCCCATCTTGGCACTGCCGCCGGCCGAATCGCCCTCGACCAGGAAGACCTCGTTGTGCGCCAGGTCCTTGCTTTCACAATCGGTCAGCTTGCCGGGCAACACGGCGACGCCGGAGCCCTTGCGCTTTTCGACCTTCTGCCCGGCTTTCTGCCGGCTTTGGGCGGCCTTGATGGCGAGTTCGGCCAATTTTTTGCCGTAATCGACATGCTGGTTCAGCCAGAGTTCGAGCGTTGGGCGCACAAAGCTGGACACCAGCCGCACCGCGTCGCGCGAATTGAGGCGCTCTTTGATCTGGCCCTGGAACTGCGGGTCCAGCACTTTGGCGCTGAGCACGTAGCTGGCGCGCGCAAACACGTCTTCGGGCAGCAGCTTGACCCCCTTGGGCAGCAGCGAATGCAGGTCCACAAAACTCTTGACCGCCTGGAACACGCCGTCACGCAGGCCGCTTTCATGCGTGCCGCCGGCACTGGTCGGGATCAGGTTGACATAACTCTCACGCACCGGCTGGCCGTCTTCGGTGAAGGCCAGGCACCACTGAGCGCCCTCGCCTTCAGCATAACTGTCGTGCGCCGCATCCGCAAAACCTTCATTTTCAAACAGCGGAATCACCGGGTCGGCCGGCAAGGTTTGCATCAGGTAGTCGCGCAGGCCGCCCTTGTACAGCCAGGTTTGCGTCTCTTTAGTCTTCTCAACCAGCAGGGTCACAGTGACGCCGGGCATCAGCACGGCCTTGCTGCGCAACAAATGCGTGAGTTCGGCCATCGGCAACGCCGCAACCTCAAAATATTTGGCATCGGGCCAGGCCCGCACCGTGGTGCCGGACTTGCGGTCGCCCTCGCCGGCCTTGCGCAGGTGCAGCTTCTCGGTCACGTCGCCGGCCTCGAACACCAGCTTGGCCACCATACCGTCGCGGTAAGAGGTCGCCTCCAGCCGTTTGGACAGGGCATTGGTCACGCTGACACCGACGCCGTGCAGGCCACCGGAAAAGCTGTAGGCGCCGCCCTTGCCCTTGTCGAACTTGCCGCCGGCATGCAGGCGCGTGAATACCAGCTCGATCACGGGCGCTTTTTCCTCGGGGTGCAGGCCATAGGGAATGCCGCGGCCATCGTCTTCGATGCTGACCGAGCCGTCGGTGTGCAGCGAGACTTTGATCTTCTTGCCGTGGCCGGCAAGCGCTTCGTCGGCCGAGTTGTCCAGCACTTCCTGGATGATGTGCAGCGGGTTGTCGGTGCGCGTGTACATGCCCGGCCGCTGCTTGACGGGCTCAAGGCCCTTGAGCACGCGGATCGAGCCTTCAGAATAGTCGTTGGGTAGTTTGGTCGCCATGGAAGCGCTGATTGTAGACCGGCAGGATTTTACGACTGGATAAATACACAGCCCTTTCGTACTTGCGGTGCATTGATGCGTAAACCTCATCAATGCCGTGACAACTTCGGAATGCGGGAAAGTGCCCGTTTGGTTACATTCATGGCATGCAATCTCCCGGTCGAAATCTTTCCATGGCGCAGGTGCTGCTCTGCGGCGCAGCCATCGTCACCCTGTCCATGGGTATACGCCACGGCTTTGGTCTTTGGCTACTGCCAATTACCCAGGAGCAGGGCTGGACCCGGCAGACATTCGCACTGGCGATTGCGGTGCAAAACCTGTCCTGGGGCATTTTCGGGATTTTTGCCGGCATGCTGGCTGACCGCTTTGGCGCCTTCCGCGTCATCATTGGCGGCGCCATGCTCTATGCGCTGGGCCTGGTCGGCATGGCGCTGTCCACGACCGGCCTGATGTTCACGCTGACCGCCGGCATTTTGATCGGTGCGGCCCAGGCCGGCACCACCTACGCCGTGATCTACGGCGTGATCGGGCGCAACATCCCGGCCGAGAAGCGCTCCTGGGCCATGGGTGTGGCGGCCGCGGCGGGCTCTTTCGGGCAGTTCCTGATGGTGCCGGTGGAAGGTTTTTTGATCAGCGGCCTGGGCTGGAAGGAAGCCCTGCTGGTTCTCAGCGCCGCTGTGCTGCTGATTGCGCCGCTGGCTTTCGGCTTGCGTGAAACCCGCTTCGGCCCCGGCCAGGCGCCACCACGCGAGCAGACCATCTTCCAGGCATTGAAGGAAGCCTTCAAATACCCGAGTTTTCAGCTCTTGATGGCTGGCTATTTTGTTTGCGGCTTCCAGGTCGTGTTCATTGGCGTGCACATGCCCAGCTATCTGCGCGACAAGGGGCTGTCGCCGGAAGTCGCCAGTTACGCGCTGGCGCTGATCGGTCTGTTCAATGTGTTCGGCACTTACGCGGCCGGCGCCTTGGGCCAGCGCCTGTCCAAGAAAAATATCCTGGCCTTCATCTACTTGGCACGGGCCGTGGTGATTGCGGTGTTCCTGGCTGCGCCGCTGAGCCCGCTCAGCGTCTACATCTTCGCCAGTGTGATGGGGCTGCTGTGGCTGTCCACCATCCCGCCGACCAATGCAGTGGTCGCGCAGATTTTCGGCATCCAGCATCTGTCCATGCTCAGCGGCTTCGTGTTTTTCAGCCACCAGATCGGCTCCTTCCTGGGCGTCTGGCTGGGCGGCTACCTGTATGACCGCACAGGCAGCTACGACATCGTCTGGTACATCGCCATCGCACTCGGCGTGTTCGCGGCATTGGTCAATCTGCCCGTGCGCGAAAGCGCCATCCAGCGGCCACGTCCGGCCACCCTCCCGCAAGGCGCCTGAGATGGCCCGCCAACTCGCCCTCTATGCGCTGGCTGTCGCGGCCACTGTCGGCGTGTTTGCGCTATACACCCGGCCGGAGTTCCTGCGGACTCTGGCCGACCAGATCTGGGCCTGCTTCTAGGCTTCGCCGCAAGCCGGGGTGGTAGGCTTGCGTCTCCAGAAAGAAGGGGAGACAACGGCATGAAAACCATGGTGATCACAGGCGCCTCCGAAGGAATAGGCGCAGAAATGGCGCGCCAGCTCGCACAGCGCCATGGCGCGCAGCTGTCGCTGGTGCTGGCCGCGCGCAATGAACAGGCATTGCAGGCGGTCGCCGCACAGTGCCAGGCCAGTGGCGCCGCCACGCTGGCGGTTCGCACCGATGTGTCCGAGCAGTCCCAGTGCAGCGCGCTGATAGCAGCGACCTTGAACCGCTTCGGCCGCATCGACGCGCTGATCAACAACGCCGGCATGTCGGCGCAGGCGCTGTTCGCCGAGGTCAGGGCGGAGGACCTCGGCTGGTACGAACAGCTCATGAAAATCAACCTCTGGGGCAGCGTCTGGTGCACCCATGCGGCCTTGCCCGCGCTCAAACAAAGCCGCGGTCGCATCGTTGCGGTGTCCAGCCTGGCCGGCCTGGTCGGTGTGCCCGGCCGCACCGCCTACAGCGCCACAAAGTTTGCGATGACCGGATTTTTTGAAGCGCTGCGCGCAGAAATGAAAAACGTTGGTGTCAGTGTCACCACCGCCTACCCGGGCGTGGTGGCCACGCAGATCCGGCACCGCGGCTTCAACGCCGCCGGTGCGCCGGCCGGCAGCAGCGGGCTCAAGGAAGACGGCGCCATGAGCGTGGAAGAATGCGCGCGCCTGATCCTGGGCGGCATGGACCGCCGCGAGCGCGAGGTGGTGATGTCGGCAAAGGGCAAGATCGGCCGCTGGCTCAAGCTGCTGGCACCCGGCGCCGTTGAAAACATGGCGCTGGCAGCATTGAAGGACGAGGCCAAACCAAAGTGAGTGCTGATCGCCTGGCCATAAATCCCCACGGCAGCGAAACCCCCTCGGAGTGGGTGCAGCGCTGGTCGCACCTGGTCCAGCCTGGCGGCACGGTGTTGGACGTGGCCTGCGGCCAGGGCCGGCATGCCGGGTGGTTCTATAAGAAAAAACACCCTCTAGCCCTTGTAGACAGGTCGCAAGCAGCTATTGATTCGATAGCAATTCCGCCAGATGCCTGCGAAAAGGTGGTTGCTGACATTGAAGCCGGGCCTTGGCCCTTTGCCGGCCGGCAGTTTGACGCGGTAGTGGTGACCAACTACCTGTGGCGGGCTTTGATGCCGACGCTGATCAGCAGTCTGGCACCCGGCGGCGTGCTGATTTACGAAACCTTTGCGCAGGGAAACGAAACTGTCGGCAAGCCCTCGCGGCCCGACTTCCTGCTGCGTCCCGGCGAATTGCTGGAGGTATGCCGCGACCTGCGCATCGTCGCCTTCGAAGATGGCTACCGGGACGCCCCGCCCCGCTTCGTGCAGCGCATCGCGGCGGTCCGGGAAACCGCGCCGGGCGCCAGCGTGCCGCGCTACACGCTGTAGCTACCAGACTCAGTCGAGTTTGACGCCTGCGTCCTTGACCAGCTTGACCCAGAATTTGGCGTCTTCATTGAGGAAGGTCGCAAACTGCTCCGGCGAGGACGACAGCGCCACATCCGTGCCTTCACGCGCCAGCGCAGCCTTGACGGACGGCTGCTGCAGCGCCGCGGTGGTCGCATCGAAAATTTTCTTGACGATGGCCGGCGGTGTACCCACTGGCACAAAAAAGCCGTACCAGAACTCGATGCTGTACTCCGGCAGGCCGGCTTCGGCCATGCCCGGTACACCGGGAACCAGCGCTGAGCGTTCGCGCGTGCTGACCGCCAGTCCGCGCAGGCGGCCGGCTTGCACCATGGGCAGAACTGAAGGCGGCGTGCCGAAGGTTAGCTGAGTGTCACCTGCGATCACTGACTGGACGGCCGGGCCACCACCACGAAACGGGATGTGCGTCATCTGCACGCCGGTGATCTGCAGGAACAGCGCGGCGCCCAGGTGTGGGGCCGAGCCGTTGCCCGAGGTCGCGTAGTTGAGCGTACCTGGCGCCTTTTTGGCTTTGTCGATAAGGTCCTTGACGGACGTAATGCCCTGGGCCGGATTGGCAGCGATCACCAGCGGCGAGGTGGTGACCTTGGTGATGGGCATCAGGTCGCGGGCGGTGTAGCCCAGCTTGGGGTTGAGCGCCGGATTCACTGAAATACTGCTGGGGCTCGCGATAAGGATGGTGTAGCCGTCCGGCGCAGCCTTGGCCGCTGCCTCAGCTGCAATGCTGGAGCCGGCGCCGGCGCGATTTTCGATCACGATGGGCTGACCCATGGCCTTGCCGAGCGCCTCGCTCATGGCACGGGCCACATAGTCGGCGGCACCGCCCGGTGCGAAGCCGACCAGCATGCGAATCGGTTTGGCGGGGTAGGCCGGTGCCTGGGCCATGGCGCCAAAGCTCAGGCTGCCAAGCAGAAATGCGGATAAGAATTTTGTTGTTGTCATGGTGTTGTCTCCTTGTGGATGGTGAGGGCTAACGCTCGCCGGGCATGGCGAGAACAATTTTTCCGAGATGCTGGTTGGCGTCCATGCAGGCTTTGGCCGCAGCCAGTTCGCCGAAGGCAAACACCTTGTCCACCAGCGGCCGAATACGCCCGTCCGCCAGCGCCGGCAACACGTCGGTGATAAAGCCCGCCACGCTGCGGGCGCGCTGCTCGCGCGTGCGCAACTTGTTCGACACGCCAAACAGGTGGAGGCGTTTCATGTGCAGGGTTTCGAGATCCAGCTCGGCCTGCAGCTCGCCATCGACATAACCGACGGTGGCGTGCCGGCCCTCAAAAGCCAGGCAGCGCAGCCCTTCCGCGAACACCGAGCCACCGACTGCATTGACAACCAGGTTCACGCCCTTGTTGACTGTGGCCTGCATGACGGCCTCGAAAAAATCGGCCTTGCGCGTGCACAGGCCAATGTCAAGCCCGAGCGGCTGCAGGCGGGCCAGCTTTTCCGCCGAACCGGAGGTGCCGATCACGCGCGCACCGAGGGCCTTCGCCGTCTGCAGCGCGGCCACGCCGACGCCGGATGAGATCCCATTGACCAGCAGCCACTCGCTGGCGACCAGCCGTCCCTGCTCGACCAGCATGTCATAGACCACCATGAAGGTCAGCGGCACACTGGCGGCCTCTTCCCAGGACAGCGCGGCTGGCATGCGCATTACCTCGTGCAGGTCCATAAGAACGTATTCCGAAAAGGCTGCGGTACAGCGGCCCATGACACGATCGCCGGGCTGGAAGCCGCTGATGTCCGCGCCAAGCTTAACCACCTCACCGGCGCCCTCCATGCCTACCGCCTTGCCGGCCGCACTCAATCCGGTGAGCAGTTCGCCGCGGTTCATGCCGGCAGCGTGAAGGCGAACCAGCAGTTGCCGGGTTCCCGGCTCGGGCCGCGCGACGTCGCGCAACTCAAGCGTGGATTCGTTGTCGAGGGTCTTCATCCAGTAAGACTGCATGGCTTGGTTTTCCTGTGTGTGGATTGATGCGAGCGCGCGGTGGGCAGTCTTTTTTATTTCCCGGTAAACACCGGTTTGCGTTTTTCCATGAAGGCCTTGCGGCCTTCGGCGTAGTCCGCACTGTCAAAACAGCCGCGTATCAGTTGCTGGCACATCGCCAGGTCCAGTTCGGGCGAAGGCTTGAGGATTTCAGCAGTAATGGCCTTGGCCGCGCGTATGGTCAGCGGTGCATTGGCAGCCATGGCCGCCGTGTATTCCGCCAGCAGCGCCGGCAGTTGCGCCGGCTCGCAGACGCGCAACACCAGGCCCAACGCGTGTGCTTCGGCCGCATCTATCTTGCGGGCCGTGAAAAACAGGTCCTTCGCCGCGCCGGGGCCGATCAGATCGACCAGGTTTTTCATGGCCGAGTAGCGGTAACCCAGGCCTAGCCGTGCCGCCGGGATCGAAAACACCGAATCGCTTGCGGCAATGCGGATGTCGCAGCTGATCGCCACGTTCACACCGCCGCCTATGCAGTAGCCGCGTATGCACGACAGCGTGGGCTTGCTGAAGTTGAGGATGCTCATCAGCGCGTTTTCTGCCATGTGTTCATAACGCGTGACTGCCTCTTTCGCGGCCCGCATGTCCTCAAACTGGGAGATGTCGGCGCCGGACACAAAGGCTTTTTCGCCGGCCCCCGAAAACACCACCAACCGCACACGGTCATCGGTTTCCGCCAGACTCAGCAGCGGCGGCACCGCCTCCCACATGTCCACCGACAGCGCGTTGTGGCGCGCCGGGTTGTTGAAACGGATGTGCAGCGTGCAAGCATCCAGCCAGGTCAACACCCGTTCGGTGGGAGATTCATAAGTCAGGTCAGGCATCAATACACTCCGGTTGATTTCATGCGCGCCAGGTCGTCGGCGCCCCAGCCCAGTTCGGCCAGGATTTCCTCTGTATGCTCGCCGCGCCGCGGCGCCGCGCGAACGATGCTGCTGGGCGTACGTTCAAGCTGCACCGGTTGGCCGACCAGGCGCTGCGCACCCAGGTGCGTGGACACCACCTCCTTGACCATGGCCAAATGCTGGATCTGCGGCTCTTCAAACACCTCCGCCATGGTGTTGATGTGACCGCAGGCGACGCCGCCGGCGTTCAGGCGTTCTATCCAGTAATCCCTATCCTGCGCCGCCAGCAGCCGGTTGATTTCGGCGTTGAGCGCGTCGCGGTTGATGGAGCGGCCACGTTTGTCCTTGTAACGCTCGTCGCCGACCCATTGCGGCGCGCCCAGAATGTCGCAAAAGCGCTCCCATATCTTGGAGCCGAACACTGCGATGTTCATGTAGCCGTCGCGCGCCTTGTAGACGCCGGTCGGAATACTGGTCGGGTGGAAGTTGCCGGCTTGCGCGGCGACTTCACCGTCGATCAGCCAGCGCGAGGTCTGGAAATCCATCATGTAGACCATGGATTCAAGCAGCGAGGTGTGCAACCACTGGCCCTTGCCCGAAGCCGCGCGCTCGAGCAGCGCCACCAGGATGCCCTGGGCCGCAAAAATGCCGGCGCACAGGTCGGCGATCGGGATGCCCACGCGCATGGGGCCCTGCTCGACCATACCGGTCACCGACATCAGCCCGCCCATGCCCTGGGCAATCTGGTCAAAGCCGGGGCGCGTTGCCAGCGGGCCGGTCTGGCCGAAGCCCGAGATGCTGGCGTACACCAGGCCCGGGTTGTCCACGGCCAGGGTTTCATAGTCAATCCCCAGCCGAAACTTGACGTCAGGCCGGAAGTTCTCCACCACCACGTCAGCGCCGGCAATCAGGCGTTTGAGCACACTGATGCCCTCAGGCTCCTTGAGGTTGAGCGTGATCGAACGTTTATTGCGGTGGGTGTACTGGTAGTCCGAGCCTTCCTGGCCGCCCAGGGTGTCGTCGCCGCGCATGTGTTCGGGCATTTGCACCTGGATCACGTCAGCCCCCCAGTCGGCAAGCTGGCGGCAGGCGGTGGGTCCGGCACGGACCTGGGTAAGGTCCACCACCCGAAAGCGCGCAAGCGCGGAAGAAGCAGGCATGTGTGGCATGTAGAAATCCGGAAAAAACTCAAAAACAAAACGGCAAGTGTCATCGTTCAAGTCGCAAAGTGTCAACACTTTTTATGAAAAAGAGAACACTTTTATCGAATTTCACTTTTCAAACTGCGCTTGTTCGCTACCATAGGGACACTCTTGTCACGCGCCCGCAAAGCGTCCTACCGGCCCTCAAGCCCATGTCATCACCCAAAGAAAAGCCAGAGCAGGGACTGCCGATCTTTATTGCCGATGAGCTCAAGCACCTGATCTATACAGGGGCGCTCAAACCCGGCGAACGCCTCAACGAGGCGGCGCTGGCGCTGCGCATGGGCACCAGCCGCGGCCCCATTCGCGAGGCCATCCGCATGCTCACCGGTCTGGGCATCGTGAAAGCCGTCGTCAACCGCGGCGTGTTTGTGCGCCAGATCTCGATGCGCGAAATGCTGGAAATTTATGACCTGCGCGCGCTGGTGTTCGGTTTTGCTGCTGAACGCGCCACCGAGCACATCGGTGAGGAGCACAAGCAGCTGTTCGAGCACCTGTTGGCACAGATGGATGAGGCCTGCGAGGCCGAGGACGCCGACCGTTATTACGACCTGAATCTGCAGTTCCACGCGATGATCCTGCGCCTGTCGAACAACCACCGCGCCCACGAAACCTATGACGAGTATGTCAAGGAGCTGCACCTGTTCCGACGGCGATATTTCAACTCGCCGGGTAACATGCGACGCTCCAACATCGAACACAAGTCTATTTTTGAGGCCATCGTCAAGGGTGCCAAAGTCAAGGCCCGAACAGCGGCGGAGCGCCATGTGCTGTCGGGACGCCAGCGCCTGCTGGCCAGCATCGACGACAGCAGCCCCCTGTCGGGATAAACCCTTCGCTGCGCACTGAGTAGAATGCGCAATCAGCCCGATTTCCCCGTGTGATACCGGCAAGCCGGGCCCCTCAACCTGACACACAGACATGAATACCATTACCGGCAGCATCGTTGCACTGGCCACCCCCCTGCATGAAGACGGCAGCGTTGACTACCCGACTTTGCGCAAGCTGGTGGACTGGCACATCGCCGAGGGCACCGACTGCATTGGTGTGGTCGGTACCACGGGCGAGTCGCCGACTGTCAATGTGGAAGAACATTGCGAGATCATCCGCGTCTCGGTCGAGCAGGCCAAAGGCCGTGTTCCCGTGATGGCCGGCTGCGGCGCCAACTCGACATCGGAAGCGATTGAGCTTGCCCGCTTTGCCAAAAAAGTCGGCGCCGACTGCCAGTTGCAGGTCGTGCCTTACTACAACAAGCCGACCCAAGAAGGTCAATACCGCCATTTCACGGCGATAGCCGAGGCGGTGGAACTGCCGATGGTGCTGTACAACGTCCCCGGCCGCACTGTGGGCGACATGCTGCATCCCACAGTTTTGCGGCTGGCGCAGGTGCCTGGCATTGTCGGCATCAAGGAAGCTACGGGCAACATCGAGCGCGCGCAGTGGCTGATCAAGGAAGTGCCGGCCGGTTTTGCCGTGTACTCGGGTGATGACCCGACGGCTGTGGCGCTGATGCTTTGTGGCGGCCAGGGCAACATCAGCGTGACGGCCAATGTGGCGCCGCGCCTGATGCACGAGTTGTGTGTCGCTGCGATTGCCGGCGACACCCGCGCCGCAATGAAGATTCAGCTCCAGCTCCTGCCTTTGCACAAACACTTGTTTGTCGAAGCCAACCCGATCCCGGTCAAATGGGCCATGGCCCGCATGGGCCTGTGCGGCGGCACCTTGCGCCTGCCCATGACACCGCTTGAAACTGCCAACGAAGCCACGGTTGAAAACGCACTACACGTTTGTGGCCTGATCTAATTTTTAAGGGAAAACCAGTGAAGAAGACATCACCCATGCCTACCGCCTCCCGCCAGGCATTTACCCCGATGCCATTGATGGTGCTTGCTGGCGCCCTCATCCTGTCCGGTTGCTCGTCGATCGGCGAGGCATTGCAGGGCGACAAGGTCGATTACAAATCCGCCACCAAAGGCGCTTCGCTGGACGTGCCGCCGGATCTGACCCAATTGTCACGAGAGACGCGTTACGTCGTGCCCGGCACGGCCGTCACCGCCAGCGGCTACCAGGTCGGCCAGACCACGCAGTCCGTGCCCACGGCGGCGACCACCGTCGGCGATGTACGGGTCGAACGCGCAGGCACCCAACGCTGGCTGGTGGTCAACCGCCCTGCCGACAAGCTGTGGGGCCCGGTGCGCGAGTTCTGGCAGGAAAGCGGCTTTCTGATGACCCTGGACCAGGAGAACCTGGGCATCATGGAAACCGACTATGCGGAAAATCGCGCCAAGCTGCCTCAGGACTTTATAAGAGCCACGCTTGGCAAGCTGCTGGACAGCATGTACTCCACCGGCGAACGCGACAAGTTCCGCACCCGCCTGGAACGTACGCCCACGGGCGGCACTGAAATTTACATCAGCCACCGCGGCATGGTGGAAACCGTTCAGGAAAGCCGCACCACAGGTCCGGTGAAGTCTGGTGAAGGCACCATCTGGCAACCGCGTCCAGCCGACCCCGAACTTGAAGCGGAATTCCTGCGCCGATTGATGGTCAAACTGGGTGTGACACAGGAACAATCCAAAGCCCTGGTCGCCAGCGGCACAAGTCGCCCAACGGCGCGCGTCGCCAATGTCAACAACGTGCCGGTCGTCCAGATTGATGAAGGTTTCGAGCGCGCCTGGCGCAGGGTCGGTCTGGCATTGGACCGCACCGGCTTCACCGTCGAGGACCGCGACCGCGCGCAAGGCACTTATTTCGTGCGTTACGTCGAACCCACTGCAGACAAAAAGGAGCCGGGTTTCTTCGCCAAGATATTTAGCTCGCCATCCGCCATTGCTCCGCTGAAATACCGGATTGCCGTGCGCAGCCAGGCCGAGGCAACCACCGTATCCGTACTTAACGAGCAAGGCGCAGCTGATGCGTCGGCCAACGCCAAGCGCATTGTGCAGGTGATTGCAGACGACATGAGATAAGTTCTCGTACTGCAGCCCGGAAGTAGCGGAACCAAACGAAGTGATGGCTTCGCCCCCAGGGCAAGAATGGCAACGCCGCCATGGGTGCGAAGACGCGCTTTCATATTTCGATATTTTCGGGTTGCAGTACTAAATGTTGCGGTTTAAAAGCCTGGGCAGCGGCAGCACCGGCAACGCCACGCTGATCGAGGCGGCCGGCCGACCCGCGTTTCGCGTGTTGGTCGATTGCGGTCTGGGCATCCGGCAGCTGTCGCTGCGACTGGCCGAAGCCGGCCTCGCCGACAGTGACATCAACGCCATTTTCATCACCCACGAACACAGCGACCATATTGGTTGTGCGCGGCAGTTCGCGCTGCGTCATGGTGTACCGGTGTGGATGAGCATGGGCACCTACAGCGCGCTGGACAAACCTGATTTTGACGGCTGGCTGCGGATTGCCCAGGACGGCGTCGCAATCGATCTGGGCGGCCTGCAGATCACGCCGTTCACGGTTCCGCATGACGCGCGCGAGCCTTTGCAGTTGACGTGTACGGACGGCGAAGGAAAGCTGGGCATCCTGACCGACCTTGGCCATGCCACCGCCCATGTACTGGGTCACCTTCAGTTGTGCGACGCGCTGATTCTCGAGTCCAACCACGACAGCGCGATGCTGGAGGCGTCAACTTACCCGTTTTTCCTCAAACAGCGTGTCAGCGGCCAGTTTGGTCATTTGTCGAACGAAGCAGCCGCGCAAATTGCCCGCAGCGTGTGCCATGCCGGCCTGAAACACTTGGTGGCCGCGCATCTGAGCCAGCAAAACAACCGGCCGGCCTTGGCGCAAGAACTGTTGTCCCAAGCCTTGGGGTGCCCCAGCACCGATATTGTGGTGGCCGATGCTGGTAGCGGCACACCCTGGCTCGCGCTGTAATCCTCCCCCCTCTCTACATGCACCGCCCATGAAAAAAGCCGCCCAAAGGCGGCTTTTTAACCGGAAAAAACCGGGTGGAAGATTACTTCTTCTCGCCAGTGCCGCTGGTTGCGGTGCCAGCGCCCGCGCCAGCATCGATAGGAGCAGCAGTGGTGCCGGAAATAGGTGCGGAAGCAGCAGCAGGTGCAGGTGCAGAAGCGTCAGCGGCTGGAGCGGGAGCAACCACCACCGGTGCGGGCGTTACCACGACGGGAGCGGGAGCAACAGCTTCTTCTTTTTTACCGCAGGCAGCCAGGGCAACAGCGGCAACGATGGCTGCCAAAACGAGAGACTTGTTCATTTGAATGATCCTTGATGAGTAAGAGAGCAATTTCCGGAAATCGTCAAAAAAAAACTCAAATCAAAATGATCCGAGTTTTGGTTGACCGGGTGAAAGGACTCGAGCTCTTTCTTCCCAGACCGACATTATATGCGGGTTTTCACGCTCGTAAAAACCCGGAATTGACACAGCCCGCGACAAATCGCCGGTACAACATGCCGCCTAAATGCCGAGCGTGGTCGCCGCAAAAGCCGGGCTGCTGCGCAGCAGTTTCTCGGCCAGCCGCTCCTTCAGTGCAACCCGCCGGCCGGCCTCCGAGCCTGCAACACCGGTGCTGCGAACCAGATCCAGCCGTTCAAACGCCCAGCCGGGGCTCCAGAGCACGCTGGGCAGGTCGCCTGCCGCATGGCCCCGGCAATCAACGATGTGCGACCAGGTGCGGCGCCAGGTGACAAAACGTGCATGCCGCCGGATGACCTCATCGTAGTTCTGGGCCAGCATGGTCAGCTTGCGGCCCGATGCCGACCAGTCATTGAGCGCTTGCGCCACGATACGCTCCCCCAGCGGCCAGTCTTCAAAATTAGCGTCGCAAAGAATGATTTCACGCCACCCCTGCTCGGCCGCGACTACAAAGGTCTGGCGAACCAATTCAGCAAATTCGGAACGGCCTTCGAAGCGCCCCTGTAAAAGCGGCGAAGGCGGCACCGGAAATTGATCGCTGTCCATAGCTTGCCCTCCGATTGGTGTTGTCACATTTACATGTTCCGGTCGTTTTCAGGCGGGCGCCTGAGCCAACCAGCCGGCCTCATGCCAGTCCGCCAGCAAGGCCATCGCAGACTCGCTGGCTTTGCGCAAGTCGCCAACCGACAGACTGCGCTGGTCTGCGAGACGACGCATCAGCGCGGCATCGGCGCCCCTTGCCCGGTAACTCTCACCGTTGAGGAACACATGGTGGGTGTCGTACAGCATGCGGCTGCGCGGATCCAGGCAGAGCCCCCCTGGATGAACCGCATCCCAAGGGCGGACCGGCTCATCAAACCACACCGATGCCTTGGGCTCGGTCAGGTACTCGCCCAATACACAGGCCAGCGCCAACGGATCTTTCAACGCATCGTGCAAAGCCTGCTGCGCAAATTCAAGCATGCCTGGCGGCAAGGCCGCCGGTGTGGCGGTTGCAGCCTGGGCGCGGTCCGTGTACAGATGCGGAGCAACACCGGCTTGAGCATCATCGTCAAAATCGGCGAGCCGCTGCAGAAGTTCCCCCGCCAGTTCGCTACGGCCTGGCGCACGAAACCCAATGGAGTAGGTCATGCAGTCCTGCGCCTTGCCATCCGCGCCGACGCAGGGTTCGGCCAAACCATCGTGCGCGTAGAGCGGCGGCAGGTACAGCATGTCACCAGCCTCCAGTACAAACTCCTCTTCCGAATCGAAGTTCTGCAGGATTTTCAGCGGCACCCCATCCTGCAGGCTCAGGTCTTTCTGCCTGCCGATCTTCCAGCGGCGCCGACCACTGGCCTGCAGCAAAAAAACGTCGTAGCTGTCGAAGTGTGGGCCCACGCCCCCGCCTGGCGTGGCAAAGGAAATCATCAGGTCATCGAGCCGGGCATCGGGAATAAAACGGAAGTTTTGCAGCAGCGCATGCGCGCGCGCATCATGCTGGTCCACACCCTGGACCAGCAGCGTCCAGCCGGGTGCCGTCAGCGCCGGCAGGGCGCGCGGCCCGAACGGCCCCTGTTTCATGCGCCAGCCTTTGGCCTGCTGCTGCACCAAACGCGACTCCACCTGCGCCTGTCCGGCCAGCCTGAACAGCGACGCGCGGTCGAGCACCGGCCGGAATCCGGGGATGGCCTGACGCACCAGCAAGGGCTTTTTTTGCCAGTGGCGGCGCATGAATTGCTGCGGTGAGAGACCGCCGAGCAGGGGAAGGGCTAAAGTGACATCCATGGGACAATTGTCGGATGAAAATCACCCCGCAATGCGTTGTTGCCCTGACTTGGACGCTGAAAGATACATTGGGCGAAATACTTGACGAACTCGATGAGCCGGTGGAGTTCCTGCTGGGTGGCGACGATCTGCTGGTAAAAATTGAAGAGCGCCTGCAGGGCCATGACGCAGGAGACGCGCTGGATCTGCATCTGGAACCCGAGGACGCTTTTGGCGACTACGATGAAAACCGCGTTTTCCTGGAGCCACGCAAGCTGTTTCCCGCAGAACTGGAAGAAGGCATGACATTTGACGGTTCTGCCCTGCCCGCCGGCTGCAGCCCCGACATCAAGCCTGAGCTTATCTACACGGTCACCGAACTTTATCCGGAACATGTGGTGCTTGACGGCAACCACCCACTGGCAGGCATCGCGATCCGCCTGAGCCTGAAGGTCGAATCCGTGCGCGAAGCCAGCGAAGACGAAATTGGTCAGGGCTCGATGGGGACCGGCTTCTTCAAACTGGAGCCGATGGCGCCTGGCGACCACGGCGACAACACCCTGCATTGAAAACGTCAGGCGTAAAAAAACCGGCAGGCCTTGCGGCTGCCGGTTTTTTAATGACGCCCTTGATTACATGATGCGGTAAAGCTGGTTGTTCTCGACTTTCACGCGATCACCGATACGCAATTCGCCGAACGAAGGGACGTCATAGGCACGCATGGTGCCATTGTCCATCTGGACCGAAACTCGGTAGGTTTGATTGGTCGGGGCATTGGCGGCGTTGCGGTTTTTCTCGATCGCATTTCCAGCAACCGCGCCACCGACGGCACCAGCCACCGTGGCGATATCCCGTCCGCTTCCGCCACCAATCTGGCGACCCACGACCGCGCCGGCAACACCGCCGAGAACCGCGCCCAGACCGCCGGTCCTGGCCTGTTCCTGGGTACGGAGTACTTCAACATTGTTGACACGGCCGTACTCGACGTAGTTGCCCTGTGGCGCCTGCGTCGGATAAGTCTGCGTCTGCTGGGGATAAGTCGAGACGGGTTGCTGGCTCATGGGCGCCGCGCAGGCGGCAAGACCAGCGACCAGCACCACAGCGGAGGTGAGCTTGAAGAAACGGGGTGTGTTCATGAGGAAATCTCCTGTAATTTAAAAATTGCCAGAACCGCAGAAGGAAGTCTGTCCGCAAACAGCGCATCCTTGTTCGGTACAAGACTTATTACAGGCTTGTTGCAGCGCGACCGGGGTGGGGGGCGAGGCTGTAAAGGCGTGGGAAGGCACTATCCGGCACTGTAGGAAAAGCCTGACGCACGCCGCAAGGCTGCCTTGTCAGACTTTGCCGGTCGAGCCGTAGCCGCCTTCGCCGCGTTCGCTGGCAGCAAAAACTTCCACCACATTGAATTCGGCTTGCATCACCGGAACAATCACCAGTTGCGCGATACGCTCCATCGCCTCAATGGTAAAGGCCACATCGCTACGGTTCCAGGCGCTCACCATCAGTTGCCCCTGGTAGTCACTGTCAATCAGCCCCACAAGGTTGCCCAGCACAATGCCATGTTTGTGTCCCAGGCCAGAGCGCGGCAGAAGCAACGCGGCATAGCCGGGGTTCTGCAGGTAAACGGCGATGCCTGTGGGCACAAGTTGCCAAGCGTTGGGCTGCAGGGTCAGCGGTGCGTCCAGGCAGGCGCGCAGGTCAAGCCCGGCACTTCCGGGTGTGGCATAGGCCGGCAAGTTATCGCGCAGCCTGTCATCGAGAATCCTGACGTCGATTTTCATCACTCTATTTCCGTTGATTGAATTCTTTTGCGGCGCTCTCGACCAGGCGACGCAGGGAATCACCCGCCGTTCCGGGCGACGCCCGTTTGAACCGATACAGCACCCAGACCGCCACAAGCAGGAACAGGGGCAAGCTCAACATGCCGGCGCGCGGGAAAAACACTTCGACGACCTGCAAGGCAATCCAGGCCATCAGCGCCCACCGCACCATGGACCAAACCGACAACCCCCTGGCCATCTCCCCTTCCCCGGAGGACAGCGGCGCACTCGCGGCCGCCTTGCCCTCAAACTTGCCCGAAGGGAACACCGCACCGGCCTCGCGCGCCCCGGCGACAGCAGCAGATTTGGAACCCAGTTGCTCGACGTAGCGCGCAAAGTCGCCGTCCGGCGGGGTGTCAGGTATCCGGTCCATGGTTGTACGGGCTTTCAGGACAAGCGGGCGGCAATATCCGCAACCAGTTCACGCGCCAGCGACAGCTTGGAAGCACGCGCCAGTTCGCGGCTACCCTGGGCATCGACCAGCAACAGGGCATTGTCGTCACGGCCAAAGGTGGCAGGGCCGATGTTGCCCACCAGCAGCGGCACACCCTTGCGTTTGCGCTTGGCCTGCGCATTGTCTTCCAGGTCGTGACTTTCGGCGGCAAAACCGACGCAGAACAGCTCACCCGACTGGGCGCGCGGCGATTGCGCCACTGTCGCCAGGATGTCGGTGTTCTCGGTAAACGCCAACTGCGGCGGCTGGCCCGAGCCGTCTTTCTTGATCTTGCGCTCGGAGCTGCTGGCCGGGCGCCAGTCGGCCACCGCCGCCGTTGCGATGAAAACAGTAGCTTCTGGCGCCTGCTGCAAAACGGCTTCCAGCATATTTTGTGCTGAGCGCACGTCAATGCGCTTGACGCCGCGCGGCGTCGGCAGGTTCACCGGACCGGCAACCAAGGTGACCTCGGCACCCGCCTCGTGGGCAGCGCGGGCGATGGCAAAGCCCATCTTTCCGCTCGACAGATTGGTGATGCCGCGTACCGGGTCCAGCGCTTCGTAGGTCGGCCCGGCCGTCACCAGCAACTTCTGACCGGCCAGCAGCTTGGGCTGGAAGAAAGCGATGACGTCATCCAGCAGCTCGGGCGGCTCCAGCATGCGGCCATCGCCGGTTTCACCGCAGGCCTGAAAGCCCGAGCCCACACCCAGGATGGTTGCGCCATCCGCGGACAGCTGCGCCATGTTGCGCTGGGTCGCCGGGTGCGCCCACATCTCGCGGTTCATGGCCGGGGCTATCAGCAGCGGCACCGTGGCCAACGGCCGCGCCAGGCACATCAGGCTGAGCAGGTCATCGGCGCGGCCATGCAGCAGTTTGGCCATGAAGTCGGCGCTACAGGGCGCGATCAGGATGGCATCGGCCTCGCGACTCAGGTTGATGTGCGCCATGCTGTTGTCGATACCGGCCGCCGGACGGCTGTCCCACTGGCTGGTGAACACCGGCCGGCCGCTGAGCGCCTGCAGCGTCACGGCGGTGATGAATTGCTCTGCGGCTTCGGTCATCACCACCTGCACGCTGGCGCCCTGCTTGATCAGGGCACGGCACAATTCCGCCGCCTTGTAGCAGGCGATACCGCCCGACAAACCCAGCACGATGTGTTTGCCGGCCAGATCGCCACCGCTCACGCTGGTCTCGTCGTTTGCTTGCTTCGTCATGTCCCGCAATGTAGCAGGAGCCCGGGGCCTGGTCCGCGCTCAGACCCGGCCGAAGGGTGAGTCTGGATTGACAGGTCGGACAAACGGTGCAGTATCCGGCCTTGCAATCATCAATTTTTATTCAAACAGAGGAGACACCATGACCCGTTTTTTCGCCAGAAGCCTTGCCCTGCTTGTTATCGCAGTGAGCTTCGCTGGCTGTTCCCATATGCGCGAAGATGCGGGTTGGACCACGCTGGTGGGAGGCCCGGACACCCTGCAGAACTGGGACCGATTGGGTGATGCCAATTGGCGCCTGGAGGACGGCATGTTGGTCGCCGACAAGGCTTCCGTGGCCAGCTACCTGGTGACCAAAAACTCGTACAAGGACTTTCAGATCAGGGCAGAGTTCTGGGCAGACCACACCACCAACAGCGGTATTTTCATGCGGGTCGCCGATCCCAAAAAGGTTGCTGCCACGAACTCGTATGAAGTCAACATATTCGACCAGCGCCCTGACCCCAGCTACGGAACGGGCGCCATTGTCGATTTCGCCAAGGTCTCACCGATGCCCAAGGCGGGCGGCAAATGGAACACCTTCCTGATCACGGCCAAAGGCACGAACCTGATCGTCGAAATGAACGGTGTCCAGACCGTCAACATACAGGACAGCAAATTCGCCAGCGGCCCCTTTGCCCTGCAGTTTGCCAACGGCCCCCAAGGTGCACCCGGCGGCGTCATCAAGTGGCGCAAAGTGCAGATCGCTGCACTTTAAGCGACGCCCGCCTCAAAAAAGCCCCCCGAACCACGGGGCTTTTTTTTGCGCGTCTGCGGCCAACAGGCGCTGATTTCCGCCCCGGCTCGGCAGACCGCGCGAAGCGCCCCGTATAATCCTCGTTTACCACCTACGCGAACTTGCGGTTCGTACCTGACATGACCAAATTTGTCTTCGTCACCGGCGGTGTGGTGTCTTCCCTGGGCAAGGGAATCGCCTCAGCCTCCCTTGCAGCGATCCTTGAATCGCGAGGCCTCAAAGTCACTTTAATCAAGCTCGATCCCTACCTCAACGTGGATCCGGGCACCATGTCCCCCTTCCAGCACGGCGAAGTTTTTGTCACTGACGATGGCGCCGAGACCGACCTCGACCTGGGCCACTATGAGCGTTTCATCGAAACGCGCATGCGCAAGGCCAATAACTTCACAACCGGCCAGATCTACAAAAGCGTGCTCGAAAAAGAGCGTCGCGGTGACTACCTTGGAAAAACGGTGCAGGTGATCCCGCACGTCACCAATGAAATTCAGGAGTTCGTCAAGCGCGGCGCCGGCTTCGAAACGCCTGATGCCGTTGATGTGGCCATCGTTGAAATCGGCGGCACGGTGGGCGACATTGAGTCCCTGCCCTTTCTCGAAGCGGTTCGCCAGATGAGTTTGCGCTTGGGCGCCAACAACACGGCTTTTGTTCACCTGAGTTACGTGCCCTGGATCGCCGCAGCCGGCGAACTGAAAACCAAACCAACCCAGCACACAGCCAAGCAACTGCGCGAAATCGGCATCCAGGCTGACGTATTGCTGTGCCGCGCCGATCGCCCGATTCCCGCCGAGGAGCGCGCCAAGATTTCGCTGTTCTCCAACGTGCCCGAGTGGGGTGTGATCTCGATGTGGGACGTGGATACCATCTACAAGGTGCCGCGCATGCTGCACGAACAGGGCCTGGACGGCCTGATCTGCGACAAGCTGCGCCTGAACACGCCACCGGCCAACCTCAAGCGTTGGGACGAGCTGGTGTATGAAACCGAACATCCGCAAAAGCAGGTCAGTATCGCGATGGTCGGCAAGTACGTGGACCTGTCAGACAGCTACAAGTCGCTCAACGAAGCGCTGCGCCACGCCGGCATGAAAAACCACGCCAAAGTCGTGATCGAATACGTCGACTCCGAGAGCATCACACCTGACAATGTGTCGCGCCTGGCCAAGTTCGACGGCATCCTGGTGCCTGGCGGTTTCGGCATACGCGGGGTGGAAGGCAAGATCTGCGCGGCGCGTTATGCCCGCGAGAACAAGTTGCCCTACCTGGGCATCTGCTTGGGCATGCAGGTCGCGACGATTGAGTTTGCTCGCCATGTGGCCGGCCTGAAAGACGCCAACAGCACCGAGTTCGAGCCCAACACGCCGCACCCGGTCATCGCCCTGATCACCGAGTGGAAAGACGCCGACGGCACCATCAAGACGCGCGACGCGAAGTCCGACCTCGGTGGCACCATGCGCCTGGGCGCGCAAAGCTCCGATGTCACCAAGGGCACGCTGGCCCACGGCATTTACGGCGACGTCGTCACCGAACGGCATCGCCATCGTTATGAGGCCAATGTCAATTACCTCGATCAGTTGCGCACCTCGGGACTGGTCATTTCCGCGCTGACCCAGCGCGAGCAACTCACCGAGATTATCGAGCTGCCGCGTGATGTGCACCCCTGGTTCATCGGTGTGCAGTTCCATCCCGAGTTCAAGTCCACACCGTGGGCCGGGCACCCGCTGTTCAACGCCTACATCAAGGCCACTCTGGACCACCAAGTGGCCGGTAAAGCACTGAAAGTAGTGGCCTGAGATGAAATTATGTGGATTTGATATCGGTCTCGACCGGTCCTTTTTCCTGATCGCTGGCCCCTGCGTCGTGGAGTCCGAACAGTTGCAGATGGACACCGCCGGCGCGCTCAAGGAAATCACCGCCTCGCTGGGCATTCCCTTCATTTTCAAGTCAAGTTACGACAAGGCCAATCGCTCCAGCGGCACCAGCTTTCGCGGCCCCGGTATGGACAAGGGCCTGGAAATCCTGGCCAAGGTCAAGCGTGAACTGGGTTTGCATATCCTGACCGATGTGCATTCAGAGACCGAGATCACCACAGTGGCCTCGGTGGTGGACGTGTTGCAGACACCGGCCTTTCTGTGCCGCCAGACCGACTTCATCCATGCGGTGGCGCAGTCGGGCAAGCCGGTGAACATCAAGAAGGGCCAGTTCCTCGCGCCCGGCGACATGAAAAACGTCATCGACAAGGCGCGTGCCGCCGCGCGTGAAAAAGGTCTGAACGAAGACAGCTTCATGGCCTGCGAACGCGGCGCGAGTTTTGGCTACAACAACCTGGTCTCCGACATGCGCAGCCTGGCCATCATGCGGGAAACGCGTGCTCCGGTGGTGTTTGATGCCACGCATTCGGTGCAACTGCCGGGCGGCAACGGCACCAGCAGCGGCGGCATGCGCGAGATGGTGCCGGTGCTGGCCCGTGCAGCGGTCGCGGTCGGCATTGCCGGCCTGTTCATGGAAACCCATCCGGACCCGGCCAATGCCATGAGCGACGGCCCCAACGCCGTGCCGCTCAAACACATGAAAGCCTTGCTGGAAACGCTGCTCGAACTTGACCGCGTGACCAAGAAAAACGGCTACCTTGAAAACAATTTCAGCGCCTGACCTGGCCTGCCATCACCCACATGCAGGGACGACCCATGACACCCGCCTACATCATCGTTGACATGAAGGTCTCCGACCCCGAGCAGTACAAACAGTACATGGCGGCGGCGCCGGCGGCAGTGGCGGCCGCCGGCGGTGAATACCTGGTGCGTGGCGGCAAGTTTGAGGCGCTGGAAGGCAACTGGCAGCCCGCACGGGTCGCGATGCTGCGATTTCCCAGTTATGGCAAGGCCAAGATCTTCTACGACGACGAGATGTACCGTGCCGCGCGCGCAAAGCGTGCAGGCACCACCGAGTTTTTTAATATGGTGCTGGTCGAAGGTGTTGCCGCCCCGGTCTGATCGCCCCCTCCACAGAAAAGAAGGAACCTAATGAGCGCAATTGTTGATATCGTCGGCCGCGAAATCCTGGACAGCCGGGGCAACCCCACCGTCGAATGCGACGTGTTGCTGGAATCCGGCGTCATGGGCCGCGCCGCCGTTCCCTCGGGCGCATCCACCGGCTCGCGCGAAGCGATCGAGCTGCGCGACGGCGACGCCGGCCGTTACCTCGGCAAGGGCGTGCTCAAGGCGGTCGAATACATCAACACCGAAATCTCCGAAGCCGTGTTGGGCCTGGACGCCAGTGAACAGGCCTTTCTGGACCGCACGCTGATCGACCTGGACGGCACCGAGAACAAGGCGCGCCTGGGCGCCAACGCGATGCTGGCCGTCAGCATGGCGGTGGCACGTGCCGCCGCAGAGGAAGCCGGCCTGCCACTGTACCGATACTTCGGCGGCATGGGCGCGATGCAGATGCCGGTGCCCATGATGAACGTGATCAACGGCGGCGCACATGCCAACAACAGCCTGGATTTGCAGGAGTTCATGATCGTGCCGGTCGGCGCACCGAGCTTCCGCGAAGCCCTGCGCTGGGGCGCAGAAGTCTTTCACGCGCTCAAGAAGATCCTGCACGACCGGGGCATCAGCACCGCTGTTGGCGACGAAGGTGGCTTCGCGCCCAGCGTTGAAAGCCATGAAGCGGCGATTGCGTTGATCCTGGAAGCCATCGACAAGGCCGGCTACACCGCCGGGGAGCAGATCGCCCTGGCGCTGGACTGCGCGGCCAGCGAGTTTTACAAGGACGGCGAGTACGTGCTTGAAGGCGAAGGCGGCCTGCGCCTGAACGCGCAGCAATGGACTGACATGCTGGCCACCTGGTGCGACAAGTACCCCATCATCAGCATCGAGGACGGCATGCACGAGGGCGACTGGGATGGCTGGAAGATCCTGACCGAGCGCCTGGGCAAAAAAGTGCAGCTGGTCGGCGACGACCTGTTCGTCACCAACACCAAGATCCTCAAGGAAGGCATCGACAAGAACATCGCCAATTCCATCCTGATCAAGATCAACCAGATCGGCACCCTGACCGAGACCTTTGCCGCGATCGAGATGGCCAAACGCGCTGGCTACACCGCCGTGATTTCGCACCGCTCGGGTGAGACTGAAGACAACACCATCGCCGACATCGCCGTCGGCACCAACGCCGGCCAGATCAAGACTGGCTCGCTGAGCCGCTCTGACCGCATGGCCAAGTACAACCAGCTGCTGCGCATTGAAGAAGACCTGGGCGACATCGCGACCTATCCCGGCCGCGCTGCTTTCTATAACCTGCGCTAACCAGCACAGTTGATCGTGGGAAGCCGCGTCGTACCCGTCCTCCTGATTGTGCTGCTCATCATCGTGCATGCACAACTGTGGATAGGCCGGGGCAGCCTTCCCAGCGTCAACGAGATGCAGCGTCGGCTCAGCGAGCAGGCCGCGCTCAACGCCAAGGCCGAGGCCGACAATGCGCGCCTGGCGGCCGAGGTCAAGGACCTGCGCGAAGGCCTGGAGATGGTCGAGGAAAAAGCGCGCGAGGAGTTGGGCATGGTCAAGCCCAATGAAATTTTTGTGCAGGTCACACGCTGAACCTGCCCCGGCTGCACTGATCTGGGTGTTTTGAATTTGCTATGGTTTTAATAGCTGTTCACGGTCGTCAGACATGGGCTGGAGGCCTATTTCATTGAAACGTGAAGATGGCACGCGGATACACATCCGCCTACTGGGCGCGCCTGGCACCGGCAAGACACAACTGGCGGCGGAGCTGGCAGCGACCTTGTCCGCTGGGCATCACGCTGAGCCTGGGTTTACCATCGACGACGCCCCAGCACTGCCCCACCAGGCCCCCTCTGCCTGCGCCACGCTGCTGATGGGCCTGGATCTTCCGGCGCCTGATGCGTTAGCGGCCGTGCAACAAGCCGCCGACCGCGCACTGCGCAACGAGCTCGCGCAATCCGGTGTCAACTATCAGGTGGTGTACGGACTGGATGAGCAGCGGTTGCGCAGCGCCCTGTCTGCGCTACAGGTGGGATTGCCTGGCGCCAGCAAAGCGGAAAAAGGAGGTTCCAGCCGCGCGCGCTGGGTCTGGGTTTGCGACAACTGCAGCGACCCGCAGTGCGAGCGCCGCCTGCTCAGCGACCTGGTAGCGGCTCGCACCGCGCCCTGATCACTGCACCGTCGGCGCCGGCGGCAACTGCCCCGCCGGACTGGTGAAAATCTGCGCAGCATCGACCGGATCGAACCCATACTGCGCGCCACAGAACTCGCAACCCACGTCAATGCGCCCCTGCTCGGCGATGATGCCCTCTACCTCGGCCGTGCCCAGACTGCGCAACATGCTGCTGACGCGCTCCTGCGAGCAACTGCAGGCAAAGCTCGGCGTGGTGGGCACAAAACGCGTGAGCTTTTCCTCCCAGAACAGGCGGTGCAGGATGGTGTCGGCATCCAGCGTCAGTAACTCCTCGCGCTTGAGCGTGCCGGCCAGCATGGCGATGCGTTTGTAGTCTTCGTTGCGGCCGATCTGGTCCTCGTCGGCATCCCGGTCGCGCTGGCTTTCCAGGTTACCTTCGCCCTTGACCGGCAGGCGCTGGATCAGTAAACCCGCGGCCACATTGCCATCGGCGGCCAGGATCAGCCGGGTGTCGAGCTGCTCACTCTGCAGCATGTAGTGCTCCAGCACCTCGGCCAGGTTCTCGATTTTTTCATGCTGGTCGCCAAACAGCGGCACCACGCCCTGGTAGGGCTGGCGGCCCGTCAGCTTGTCTTTCGGGTCCAGCGTGATGGCGCAGCGCCCCTGGTTGTTGACGTTGACAAGACGGCTCAAGGTGGCGCCGGGCAGCACCTCGCCGGTCACGGTGGCGGTGGCGCGCAAGCTCAGGTCGGGCTGCACCTCGGCCACAGCCAGCTTGACGGGTCCGTCGCCAAAGATCTGCAGCACGAGCGCGCCATCGAAGCTGATACTGCTTTGCATCAACGCGCCGGCCGCCGTCATTTCGCCCAGCAGTTGCAGGACTTCAGGCGGGTAACCGCCGCCAGCCTCGCGGCGCTTGAGGATTTCCTGCCAAGCGCCGGTCAGGCGCACCAGCATGCCACGCACCGGCAGGCCATCGAAAATAAATTTATGGAGTTCGGACATCAATCAATCTTTTTGAAGCCGGCTTTGTAGCGCCGGGCATTCTCTACATAGTGATGGGCGATCATTTTTAAACCCTCGATCTGCTCCGGGGACAACTGTCGCACCGCTTTGGCCGGGCTGCCCAGGATCATGGAGCCGTCGGGGAACTCCTTGCCCTCGGTCACTAGCGAACCCGCGCCGACCAGGCAGTTTTTGCCGATGCGCGCGCGATTCAGTACCACCGCGCCTATGCCGATCAGCGAACCGTCACCGACAGTGCAGCCGTGCAGCATGACCTGGTGGCCAACAGACACGTTTTCGCCAATAGTGAGAGGCACACCAGGGTCGGCGTGTAACACGCAGGCGTCCTGAATGTTGGAGCCGCGGCCTATGCGCAGCGTCCCGGAGTCGCCGCGTATCACGCTGCCGAACCAGACACTCACGCCTTCGGCCAGTTCCACATCGCCAATCACCTGCGCGCTGTCAGCCACCCAGGCCGTCTCATGCATCTTCGGGGCCAGCTCATCGAGTTGGTAAATCGCCATCGTATTTTTCCTTGTTGGGCCTGTGTCTCGGGGATAGTTCCATTGTAAAGAGCCACCCCGCCTTTGGCGGACAATCCGCTCATGACCCTGTCCGCCTCCCCGCCCGAACTGCGCCAGCAGGCCCTGGCGGCACTGCTGCAGCCCGATCCACAGAAAAAAGTGTTGCTAGCCCATACCCTGCATGCGCAAGCAGCTATGTTTTCGATAGCAGATCGGCTACAGATAGATCCACCTGCCGGCCTGCCCGGCTGCCCCGCGCGGCCCGAGCTGCGCTCGCACCTGGACGTGCCCAAGCGCTCACCGTACACGCCCGCCGGCCTCGCCGCCCTGCTCCATGCCGTGACCCACATCGAGTTCAACGCCATCAATCTGGCGCTGGACGCGGCATGGCGCTTTGATGGCATGCCGCGCGCTTACTACCTCGACTGGCTACGCGTGGCGGCCGAGGAAGCGCATCACTTCAGCCTGCTGCGCGCGCAACTACAGACCATGGGCCATGACTACGGCGACTTTCCCGCACACACCGGACTCTGGGACATGACCCACAAAACCGCCGATGACGTGCTGGCACGCATGGCGCTGGTGCCGCGCACCCTGGAAGCCCGCGGCCTGGACGCCACACCTGCGATGCAGGCCAAGCTGCGCAAGGTCGGTACGCCGGATGCACTGGCGGCCGTCGACATCCTCGACATCATCCTGCGCGATGAAATCGGCCACGTCGCCATCGGCAACCAGTGGTACCGGCATGTGTGCGGCGAGCGCGGGCTGGACCCGGTTGCTACATATGCCGCATTAGCTGCAGCCTACGGCGCGCCCCGGCTGAAGGGGCCGTTCAACCTGGACGCGCGCCGCGCTGCCGGGTTTGATGAGGACGAGCTGACGCTGTTGGGGGGGTGAAACCGCGCGCTCAAGCAAGCTTCACCGCAGCTTTTCCTGCGATGTCGCGACGGCCAGACGCCCCAGAGGTGTTCAAAATGTGTGACGTGTGGAACTTAACATCGATGCACACCAGAAGGTCTCTGGGTCTCAACTGGTGACACCGAAAAGCAAAGAACGCTAAGCGCGTGCTCGCCTCAGGTGCTGCTTGGTCTACTAGAACTCAAATTAAAACGCCCGGTGGGCTCAGATTAAACTGCAGACATAAACCTCGACTTTCTGCAGAACAGCTTCGAAAAAGCGAACTACCTCGTTAACTTGCTGGTTACCCATGCAACTGGTGGCTCCGCAGAGTCGTCCGAATACGAAGCGCTACGCCAAGAGCTCCTGTCTGATCCGCAGGTTGCTCCGCTCATGCCGTTATTCGTTCGAACCAATCGAAATCTGTCGTCGTTCTGGGGCTTTATTCAACCCAAGTTCCCGACCTATGCAGAGCGGCGCACATATCTGTCTCAAGAATTCACCCCATTACTTGACTTCCTGGAATTTGGTACTGGGTCTGCGTCAATCAACCAGCAATCAACTACCAAAGCAGTGTGAATCGCCCCGTATTTTGAGGAGGCTCAAATCTCTGAGAGGATTGAGCCATGAAGAAGTCAAACAAGTTTTCACCCGAGGTTCGGGAACGCGCAGTGCGCATGGTGCAGGAGCACCGAGGCGAGTATCCCTCGCTGTGGGCGGCCATTGAATCCATCGCACCCAAGATTGGCTGCGTGCCGCAAACGCTCAATGAATGGGTCAAGCGCGTAGAGGTCGATACCGGCGTGCGCGACGGCGTTACTACCGCGGAGGCGCAGCGAGTGAAGGAGCTGGAGCGCGAGGTCAAGGAACTGCGCCGGGCCAACGAAATTCTGAAGCTGGCGAGTGTTTTTTTTGCCCAGGCGGAGCTCGACCGCCGACTCAAGTATTGAATGACTTTGTGGACAAGCATCGCGATGCCCACGGGGTCGAGCCAATCTGCAAGGTCTGGCAGATTGCCCCCTCGGGATACAGGCGCCATGCTGCACAGCAAAGAGACCCAACACTGCGCTGTGTAC
>NZ_BMIG01000011.1 GCF_014641715.1 Polaromonas eurypsychrophila
TCATTTCTCATCTCCAATTACTGAATTTTCACATCAGCTATGGAGTACGTTTTTCGGGGGCAAGATCAGTCTGTGTCGTCATGGACGACGCTTTGGCTGGAATCCCAATCAGATAGCTGTTGAGCGACCGAGTAAGCTCAGCTCAGCTGCAACTTCAATTTCCAGACCGTTCCGGTTAGCAAACTTAGCTTGGAAAGGTTAGCAGGCTCAACGAGGTTGGTTAGCAGGTTCAACTTGTTCCGACAGATGCTTGGGGTCGTTGGGGAGAAGATGCTGACTATATTTAACATAATATACATCGTGGAACATACACTGGAGGGGTGAAGCAGGACCGCAACACCCCGAAAACCCGCGCCCAGCTTAACGCTCGGTTCAAAGTGCTGTGCATGGATGCTGGCCTGAACGTCGAGGCGGTGGGGAAACTTCTTCACGTCACGCCGCGCACAGTCCGCTACTGGTTTGCCGGCAAAACTGCTGTGCCGTACGCATCGAACAAGCTGCTGCGCATCTTGGCCCGATACGAGCTGCCTGGCGCGGCTTGGGCTGGCTGGCATATGCACAGCGGCAGGCTCTGGAGCCCGGAGGGTCACGGATTTGACCCGCATGACTCGAACTGGTGGGGTCTGCTGGTGCGAAAAGCGGCCATGTTCTCTGAGCTATACGACAGGAACCGCAAACTCGAAAAGCTCCTCTTGGCGGGTGGGAGGTCTGACGCGCCCGCGCCGTGGATGCGTGAGCGTCCACAGAGCGGGAGCGTCCGGGCCGTCCCGTCCGACGCAGTCGGGCGGGCGCCGGAGGCGCCCCGCCCTAATTTATTACTAGAACACTTTGGGAAAAAGCACTGGGAGAAAGGCGGTCTGCCATTGGAGAAACTGGCAAACAACGTCCTGCTAAGTTACAAGACCAATATTTCATATGGTGGGAATCAGGGGGTGCGGCCGTGAGTCGCCAGGTTTCGCCTGCTGAGGTCCGGGAACTGCTGGCCGCCCTGCCGCGCTGGTTTCCTGCTGCCGCCCGATGGTCGGTCAAGCTGGCCAACCACGGGCCGGGCTGGATGCCTCAGGTGCTGCGCGGGGTGCCGCTGCGGCTGGCCTGCTGGCTCGGTTCGGTTTATGCGCGGAGGCTGGCATGACGGCCCCGGGGCATGGGGTGAAACCCCATATAAGCGAAGCGAAGCTGACCCCGCATGGAGCTGCTGGCACACCTCAGCCAGTCCCGCAGGGCTGGCCCAACTCGCGGGATGCTGGCTCAAACCGACCACGGGCGGATGCTGCGCGCCATGAAAAGCCTGACCCCGCTTCCTGGACGTTTCAAGGAAACGGCCTCCCCGCGTTGAGCGGCTCCGCAGGAACGCATCTTCCCCACCGGCTCAAAAAATTTACTACAGATTGAAAGAATTTCCAATGAAATCAACACCTTACGCGGCTATACATCGTAGAACTTTTATAATGAATTCAGGTCGGCGATCCAGGACCCTCGACCAATGCCACGCAAAGAAAGCCAACCGGGTCGAAAACGGCTACCACTTGCCCGTGGCTTGCTTGCTCCGGATGGCCGCCGTCAGCAGATCGACGGATTCCGTACGGCTGATGCGGCGGGCAAAGTCGATGGCGGTCAGGCCTTGCTGGTTTTTCAGTAATGGGTCGGCCCCGGCGTCAACCAGCAGCTTGACGGCCTGCGGCGTGCCATACATTGCTGCCATCATCAACGGCGTCGATCCGTTTGGCGACTCGGCGTCAATATAGGCATGGTTGTCCAGCAACAGGCTCAAGATAGCCAGGCTACCACTGGTGGCGGCGTAATGCAGTGGCGCCCAACCGGTCTTGTTGACGTCGGCATCGCGTTTGATCAGGCTGGTGGCCGCACCGATGTTGTCCTTGAGCGCTGCGATCATCAGCACGCTTTCGCCTTGGGCGTTGAGCATGTTGACATTGGTTTTTGGCCATTCCGCTAGAACCTGGGCCACTTTGGGTGACGGTTCCTGCAAAGCCAGGTAGAGGCCGTTCTGACCTTTGGAGTCGATGGTGTTGGGGTCGAAGCCACGCCCCAACAGTTGTCGGACTTGTGCGGCATCGTCCCGCTTGATGGCCACGAAGAAGTCTTCGTAAGATCCTGCAAAGGCGGAAATATATGCAGAAAAAACAATTAGATAAACCGCATTTTTAATGTAATTTGTGAAGTAATTTTTCATGCCATGACCCCTGAAAACAGGCGCTCGAAGTTGCGGCTGGTGGCCTCGGCGATGGTTTCCACCGGCAGCTGCTTGAGCTCGGCCACCTGTTTGGCCACATAAGGCACGTAAGACGGATTGTTGGTTTTACCGCGGTAAGGCATGGGCGCCAGGTAGGGGCTGTCGGTCTCGATCAGGGTCCGGTCCAGCGGCACAAAACGGGCGACTTCACGCAGGTCAGCGGCATTCTTGAAGGTCAGGATGCCAGAAAACGAGATGTAAAAACCGAGATCAAGTGCGGCACGTGCTACCTCCGCGGTTTCAGTGAAGCAGTGAAACACCCCGCCGGCTCGCCCTGCTCCATCGGCGTTTTCACCCTCCTCCTTCAATATCGCCAGGGTGTCGTTTGATGCGCTGCGGGTATGGATCACCAGCGGCTTGCCGGTCTGGCGGGCAGCGCGGATGTGGGTCCGGTAGCGCTCGCGCTGCCACTCCATGTCGGCCACCGTGCGCTCGCCGAGCCGATAGTAGTCCAGCCCGGTCTCGCCGATGGCCACCACTTTGGGCAGCGCCGCGCGCTTCACCAAATCGTCCAGGCTGGGCTCGGTCACGCCTTCGTTGTCCGGATGCACGCCGACGCTGCACCAGAAATTGTCATAGCCCGTGGCCAGCGCGTGAACCGTCTCGAACTCCTCGAGCGTGGTGCAGATGCACAGGGCGCGGTCGACCTGCGCCTGGACCATGGCTTCGCGTATCTGTGGCAACTGGGCCTGGAGCTCGGGAAAACTCAGATGGCAATGGGAATCGGTGAACATCAAAAAAGCCAGTATTTATGATTGAAATCGGGCTCCAGCCCATATCCGGTGGGTGCAAGCTGCTATCAAAAAAATAGCGACCCGACCTGGCAGGAGCCTAGATGGTTTGGGTCGGGCGGTCAGACGCCAGGTGCGCGCCGAGGATTTCCTCGATCTTGATCTTGAGCAGGCGCGATTTTTCGTCGTTCGGGAACCGCACACCCACGCCCTGGGTGCGGTTGCCGGACGCACGCGCCGGCGTCACCCAAGCCACCTTGCCCGCCACCGGGTAGCGCTGGATATCGTCCGGCAGGGTTAGCAGCACATAAATGTCGTCGCCGAGTTTGTAGTCGCGGGCCGAGGGGATGAACAGGCCGCCTTCGGTGAACAGCGGGATGTAAGCTGCGTACAGTGCCGCCTTTTCGCGGATGGCCAACTGGATGACGCTTGGCCGCGCGCTGGCGCCGGGGGTACTGGCGGGTGGCAAGGTACTCATGAGGCTAGTTTATAGGCTTGGGTGTCGCGCTGCCAGCAAGAAACCGCGCTTATTTGGCAGCCAGCGCTTGGCGCGCCCGGCTCGCCAGGGTTTCCAGCATCAGGCCGGGGTTGTAGGGGTGTTCGACGGTGCGCGCGGTGGTAGCCAGCTCTTTGGACCAGGCACCCAGTGCCATAAAGCCCGAGCCTCCGGCTTTGCCGCCCGGCAGGTCCGACGCCTTAAAAAACCGGGGTTGGGCACCGGCTCTGACCGCCAGCACGTCGTGACAGAGCTTTTGCAGCGCATCGACCGCCTGTGCCGGCGCCATGTCGGAAAGCGCAGTGACATCGCCGCGCGCCATGGCTTTGGGCAGGGCCTGCCAGTGCTGGGCGCTGGCGCTGCTGGGTCCGTCGCGCAGGCGTTCGAGTGCGTCGGCGGGACGGCCGCCAGCAGCAGCCAGCAGGGTGAGCAGGTCAGCGGGCGTGGGTCGGGCTGCGGCCTTGCCCTCGCCGGGCGCCTGTTCCGCCAGCCAGGCCAGCGCCGCGTCATGTGACGGCCAGTGCATGGTGTGGCCCTGGCAGCGGCTGCGTATGGTGGGCAGCAACTGGTGAGAGGCTTCGGTCGCGAGGATGAACTGCACTGCGCCGGGCGGCTCTTCCAGGGTTTTGAGCAAGGTATTGGCGGTGATCGTGTTCATGCGTTCGGCCGGGTAGACCAGCACCACCTTGGTTGTGCCGCGTGAACGTGTGAACTGGGTGAAACTGACTGCCTCGCGCGCGGCATCGACCTTGATTTCCTTGCTGGGCTTGCGTTTTTTGGCGTCCAGGTCGTCTTGGGTTTTTTCGTCCAGCGGCCAGCCCAGCGCGAGCGACAGGGTCTCGGGCATCAGCACGCAAAGGTCGGCATGGGTGTGGACGGCGACCGCATGGCAACTGCCGCAGACGCCGCAAGCTCCGTCAGCCGTCGGCTGCTCGCACAGCCAGGCTCGGGCAAGCGCCAGCGCCAGGTCGAACTGACCCAGGCCGGATGGCCCGCTGAGCAGCCAGGCATGGCCGCGTTGCGCCAGCAGGGCGCGCAGCTGGGTTTGCAGCCAGGGTGCCAGCAGCGGGTTCGGGTTCAGGGCTTCCTCGCTCATGGCAGCCAGCCCTTTTCGGCGAAGACCTGGTACACCGCATGCCAGACGTTCTCACGTGCGCGCGCAGCGTCAATGCGGGCAAAACGCGCCGGGTCCTGCGCCATCCGGTCGGCATATCCCCGGGCCACGCGGCGAAAAAATTCGACCGGCTGGATCTCAAACTTGTCCGGCACCCGGGCGCCGGCCAGCCGCTGCGCGGCTTCCTCGGGCGCCAGGTCGAACCAGACCGTGAGGTCCGGCTGGACAATCGCCGGCGCCGCGCCCTTGCGGCCCAGTTCATGAACAAAATCGCGCCCCAGCCCTTGCGCCGCCTGCGCCCACAGCTCCAGTTTTGATAACACTTCGAGGTCGAAGCCGCGCCCGCCGCCCTGGTAGGCAAAGGTGGCGTCGGTGAAACGATCACACAAAACCACGTCGCCGCGCGCCAGCGCCGGTGCGATGACGGTCGTCAAATGGTCGCGCCGCGCCGCAAAAATCAGCAGCGCTTCGGTCAGCGGGTCCATCACATCGTTGAGAATCAGAGTACGCAGCTTCTCGGCCAGCGGTGTGCCGCCTGGCTCGCGGCTCAGGGTGACTGCCCTGCCCTGCGCCTTGAAGGCGTCGGCCAGCGCAGCGATATGGGTGGATTTGCCCGCGCCGTCTATGCCTTCGAAGCTGATGAACAGGCCAGGAGCAACATTCACAGGACCACCTCTTCTTTTTCAGCCAGGACCGCGGAACCGGTTTTGCCGGGCCGCAGGCGCAGCGCCACCTCGGGGGGCAGCGACGACACGTCAGTGCGGAGTGTGGGGGCCATTGAATTTTCCGCCGGGCCGCCCCAAGGAAAATTAGCCCCCCCGGGGGGCAGCGACGACACGTCAGTGCGGAGCGTGGGGGCCATTGAATTTTCCGCTGGGCCGCCCCAAGGAAAATTAGCCCCCCCGGGGGGCAGCGACGACACGTCAGTGCGGAGTGTGGGGGCCATCACTGTCCGCGCTGGTATTTGTTGACCGCCCGGTTGTGCTCATCCAGGCTGCTGCTGAACTGGCTGCTGCCGTCGCCGCGCGCCACAAAATACAGGGCCTTGGTGGGGGCCGGCTTGACGGCGGCCAGCAGCGACTCTTTGCCGGGCATGGCGATCGGCGTGGGCGGCAGGCCGCCGCGGGTGTAGGTGTTGTAAGGCGTGTCGGTCTGCAGGTCGCGCCGGCGCAGGTTGCCGTCGAACTGCTCGCCCAGGCCGTAGATCACGGTCGGGTCGGTCTGCAACAACATGCCGATGCGCAGGCGGTTGACAAACACGCCGCCGATTTCGGGCCGGTCCGTGGGTTTGCCGGTTTCCTTTTCGATGATGCTGGCAAGCACCAGCGCTTGGTCCGGCGTTTTCAGCGGCGTGTTCGCATCGCGCAGCGCCCAGGCGGCTTCCAGGCGCCGGTCCATGGCCCGCGCCGCGCGTTTGAGCACAGCGATGTCGCTGGAGCCTTTGGCATAGGTATAGGTGTCCGGGAAAAAGCGGCCCTCGGGGTGTACACCCGGTTTGCCAAGCTGCGCCATGATGGCGTCCGTGCTCAGGCCCATGCTGTCGGGTTTGAGCGCCTCGGCCTTTTGCAGCGCCGCACGCATCTGACGGAAATTCCAGCCTTCGACGAAAACCACACTTTTGAGGCTTTCCTCGCCGCGCACCAGCATGCTCAGCAGCGAGCGCGGTGTGGTCCCGGGGGTGATTTCATAACTGCCGGCCTTGATCTGGCGCGCCTGGCCGGACAGCCGGAACCAGGCGTACAGCAAGGTCGGCTCGACGGCGACGCCGCTGGCGGCCACGGTATTTGCCACTCGCTGGGCCGGTGTGCCGGGCTCGATTTCGAGATCAACAACCGTGTTGCCGGGCTGCGGCTTTAACGTCAGGGGCTCGTAGAGCCACCAGCCGACAGCACCAAACACCAACAGGCCGGCGAGAAACATCAACACCAGCACACTCATTAAAAAACGACGCACAACCCTGTTGCCTTCCTGAAAACGATGGGTCCATGATAATTCAGCTTATGTTGACATCTCCCACTGATTTGCCTGTTGTTTCCACCTTGTCCGGGGTCGCCGGATTGAGCCATCTGGGCGTGATCCGCGTGGCCGGCGAAGAGGCCGCCAAGTTTCTGCAAGGCCAATTGACGCAGGACGTGGCGCTGCTCGGCTTGTCTGACGCGCGGCTGGCGGCTTTTTGCAATGCCAAAGGCCGCATGCAGGCCAGCTTTATTGTTTTCAAACGCAGCCATGACGAGATTCTGATGGTTTGCAGCCAGGACATCCTGGTCGCCACGCTCAAGCGCTTGTCGATGTTTGTGATGCGCGCGAAGGCCAAACTCAGCGATGCCACGGCTGACTATGCACTCTTCGGGCTGGCCGGAAGTGCTATCGAATCCATAGCTGCTGGCGCCCATCCAGTATGGGCCAAGGCAGATATTAATTCTGCAAATATTGTGTTCCTCTATCCCGGCAACGGACAACCCCGTGCTTTGTGGTGCGCGCCGGTCGGCACCCCGGTCCCGGCAGGTGACGCGCTGCCGCTCGAACAATGGCAGTGGCTGGAGGTTCGGTCGGGCATCGCCATGATCACCCAGCCGATTTTTGAAGCCTTTGTGCCGCAGATGCTCAACTACGAATCAGTAGGCGGCGTGAATTTTAAAAAAGGCTGTTACCCCGGTCAGGAAATTGTGGCGCGCAGCCAGTTCCGCGGCACGCTCAAACGCCGGGCTTACCTGGCCCACACCGAGGCCGGGCCTGCCGTCGGCCAGGAGGTGTTTCACGCACTGGACGCAGAACAACCGTGCGGCTTGGTCGCCGCCTGCGCGCCGCGGCTCGACAGCGGTTTCGATGCCATCGTGTCGATGCAGACCTCGGCGGCGGCCGATGCCGAAGGCGGGCGGCTGACCCTGGGCAGCGTGACCGGGCCGGCGTTGGTTTTGCTGCCTTTGCCCTATCCCTTGCTCGAAGATATTTGAGCTTGTTCTGACATGTGTCTGATCGCTTTCGCCATCGGCGCCTCGGCGCGCTGGCCGCTGCTCATTGCCGCGAACCGCGACGAGTTCCTGGACCGCCCCACCCTGCCCCTGGCCCGCTGGAAGAGTGAAGCCGGCACCGAGATCATCTCGGGCCGCGACCTGCGCGCAGGCGGCACCTGGATGGGCCTGACTGCGGCGGGGCGGATCGCCATGTTGACCAATGTGCGCGGCCCGGCCTCGCTGACCGGCGAGAAATCGCGCGGTGAGCTGATCACACGCTGGCTTGACAGCGATGGCGACGCAGCCAGTTTCATGGCGCAGATGGAGCCCGCAGCCTACGGCGGCTTCAACCTCGTGCTCGGTGACTTCAACAGCAGCGTCTTGCACTGGCTCAGCAACAAGCCGGGACCGGGGCTGGAATCACGCGCATTGCAGCCCGGTGTTTATGGTTTGTCCAACGGCGCACTCGATACGCCTTGGCCGAAAACCCTGGGCCTGAAAAGGGCACTGGATTCGGCGCTGACTGCGTCCAGCGAGAACGCGGTCGAGCAAGAGTTGATGGCGGCGCTCAGGGACAGGCGGCGCGCCGACCGCGAAGACCTGCCCAGCACCGGTGTGCCGCTGGCGCTCGAAGAAGCGCTGTCGAGCGCCTTTGTGGATTTTCCCGAACACGGTTACGGCACGCGCTGCAGCACGGTGCTGGTGGCGTCCGCCGGTCAAGAGGGCTGGGATATCGCGTTGCAGGAAGTCACGCATTCGCACCGCACGGGCGATGTGCCCGGCGCGCAAAATGTACGGCTGCGCTGGCAGACCTAGTCGTCTTCTTTGTTTGTCATGCCGGGCTTGACCCGGCATCCAGGCTGTTGGTACGCGTGACATGGATTGCGGGACTAGCCCGCAGTGACAGAAAAATTCCCGCTAGCGTTTCCCACCCAGCGACCGCACCATCTCGATGTGAGGAATCTCGACCTCATCAAACGGCTCGCCGCGCGGCGCAAACCCCAGGCGGGCGTAAAAACCTTCGGCGCTGCGCTGGGCATGCAGCAGCACCTCGGTGTCGCCGCGCTGTTCAGCTCGCGCCACCAGCGCGCTCAGCAGTTCGCGCCCCAGGCTGGAACCGCGCAGGACGCGGTTCACCGCCATACGGCCGATTTTTCCGCTGCCCGGCGCATGTTGCAGCAGGCGCCCCGTGCCTATGGCCTGGCCCAGGCCGTTGTAAGCCACTGCGTGCACGGCGGTCTTGTCAGCCTCGTCCCATTCCATCTCCAGCGGAATGCCCTGTTCCTCGACAAACACGGCGGTGCGGATCGCGCCAGCGTGTTCGCCCAGCTCTGACCATGCGCCAGTCTTGACCGTGACCATGGGCTCGCCGGCCTCGAAGCCGGTCAGGATTTTGCGCAGGCCTTCGGGCACAGGCCGCGAGGTCTGGGTGGCAGGGTCGGCAAACACATAAATCAGCTCACAGGTGATCAGCAGTGCATCGCCGCGGAAGATCGTACCCGTGAAAACCATCGACGAGTTGCCGATGCGCGCGCATTTGAGGCCGATGTCGAGCTGGTCGTCGTAACGCGCCGAGCCGTGGTATTCGACCGAGGCCTTTTTGACATACAGATCGCCGCCCAACTCGTGCATGGCTTCTTCGTAGGGCAAAGCCAGCGCGCGCCAGTAGTCGGCCACGGCGGTGTCGACATACATCAGGTAATGCGCGTTGAAGACGATTTTCTGCATGTCCACCTCGGCCCAGCGCACGCGCAGGCGGTGGAAAAATCGGAAGTCCTGTCGTTTCATGTCTCTCACTTATTTTGAAAATGCATGGCGCAGGGCATGTGCCATATGGGCATGGGCCTGCCTGGCTTCGACAATGACGCGGCCCATCTTGATGAACTCGTGGGTCACGCCGCGGTAAATTTCGAGGTCCACCGTGACCCCGGCCATGCGCAGTTTATCGGCGTAAGCCACGCCCTCGTCGACCAGCGGGTCGCACTCGGCCAGGCCCATCCAGGCGGGCGCCACGCCATCGACATCGGGTGCGATTAGCGGCGAGAAGCGCCAGTCATCCCGGTCTGCCGGACTGCGCAGGTACTGGTTGAAAAAGAAGTCGATGTGCGAGGCCTCCAGCACAAAACCTTCGGCGAAGCGGCGGTGTGAATCAGAATCCTGTCGCGGCGCGCAGCCGGGGTAAATCAGCAGTTGCAACTCCAGCGGCATGGCCATGTCGCGTGCCTGGATGGCGCACGCCGCCGCCAGCGTGCCACCGGCGCTGTCACCACCGACCGCGAGACGGGTACCGTCCAGGCCCTTGTCATCGGCATGGAAGGACAGCCAGGCCAGCGCGTCCCACGCATCGTTGGCGGCCGTCGGAAACTTGTACTCGGGCGCCAGCCGGTAATCCACCGAAATCACCGCGCAGCCGGCCAGGTGGCTGAGCTGGCGGCACAGGATGTCGTGCGAGGCCACACTGCCAATCGTGAAACCGCCGCCGTGGAAATACATCAGCACCGGCAGCTTGTCGTGCGAAGGTGCATACAGCCGCAAGGACAACGCAAAACCGTCGCGCGCCGGGATGCTGAAGTCCTCGATACGCGCCAGTGGCGCCGGCGGAATCTCCAGCACACCCGCGCCTGCCTCATACGCTGCGCGCGCCTCTTGCGGGTTCAGCGTGTGCAGCGGCGGACGCGCCGCGCGCGCCATGCGTACCAGCACGTCGCGCATGGCAGGGGTCAGCAGGTCTTTGGGCTCGGCGGGTTGTGTCATTCGTTCAATGTTTCTGGGGGCGGCAGCGCTATCGCCAAGGTGACGGCAATCAGGGTTTGCTGGTGGGTCTAGCCAACTTCAGCCATTAAAGTAAAGTCATCGAATCGTACAACGCCACAAAGAGACAACACCCCATGGCCTTCATTTATTACGTCACCCAAATCCAGTTCGACTACGGTGCGGTCAAGCTGCTGAAGCAGGAATGTGAACGCGTCGGCATCACCAAACCGCTGATCGTCACCGATGCCGGTGTCAAAGCCGCCGGTGTGTTGCAAAAAGCACTTGACGCCCTGCCCGGAATAACGGTGGCGGTGTTTGACCAGACCCCTTCCAATCCGACCGAAGCCGCGGTGCGTGCCGCCGTGGCCGTGTACCACGCCAGCGGCTGTGATGGCCTGATCGCCGTCGGCGGTGGCTCGGCGATTGACTGCGCCAAAGGCGTGGCGATTGCCGCCGCCCACCAAGGCCCGCTCAAGACTTACGCCACCATCGAAGGGGGCTCGCTCAAAATCACGGACCGGGCCGTGCCGCTGATCGCGGTGCCGACCACCAGCGGCACCGGCAGCGAAGTAGCGCGTGGCGCCATCATCATCTTGGACGACCACCGCAAGCTGGGTTTTCACTCCTGGCACATCGTCCCCAAAACCGCGATCTGCGACCCCGAACTGACGCTGGGCCTGCCCGCCAAACTGACGGCTGCCACAGGCATGGACGCGATTGCGCACTGCATGGAAACCTTCATGGCACCCGCCTTTAACCCGCCGGCCGACGGCATTGGTCTGGATGGCCTGCAACGCGGCTGGGCGAACATCGAACGCGCCACCCGCGACGGCAGCGACCGCGAGGCGCGCCTCAACATGATGAGCGCTTCGATGCAGGGCGCGATGGCCTTCCAGAAAGGCCTGGGCTGCGTGCACTCTTTAAGTCATAGCCTGGGCGGCGTTGATCCGCGCCTGCACCACGGTTCACTCAACGCGATGTTCCTGCCGGCGGTGATTCGTTTCAATGCCGGCGCTGAATCGATTCAAAAAGAAAAACGCCTGGAGCGCATGGCCCACGCCATGGGCCTCTCGGCCGGCAGCGATGTCGCCGACGCGGTGCGCGACATGAATGCCCGCCTCGGCCTGCCCACCGGCCTGGCGGCCATGGGCGTGAGCCGCGATCAGTTTCCCGACATCATCAAGGGCGCGATGGCCGACCACTGCCACAAGACCAATCCGCGGATTGCGACGGCAGAGGAGTATGCGGGGATGCTGGAGGATTCGCTTTGACCGGTGTTCGCGTCAGGCGGGTCGCGAGCTTGGCGAAGCTGGAAAACTTTGAAGGTAGGTGCGCGCCGAAAGCAGTCAGTGGCATTGACTGTTATATCTCCGGCGCCATAGGCGCTTATCCCCTGCTATGCCGCGTTTGTTGAGCGGTCGTGCTTATTCCTGACGCAAACCATACGCACACCATTGAGGTGAAGAGATCCAGTATTTCCTTCGGCTCGGTCGGTAGCTCGGGATATGGGTCACAGCACTTCTTCAGATATTGGGAGAGAGGAAGAAGGCCCGCTTCAGTGATCTTGAAGTCGATGTTGTGACTGAACTTGTTCCGAAGACTGTTGAGATGCTTGATTGCCGGGATGGAGTTGTATTTCTCTGGGTAGTTGTCCGTAGTTAGAAGTGAAACCTTCTGCGCAAACGTCTGTTTGGATGTGTGTCCTGGTCTAATGAATTCGTACACATAGATAGGTGTAAATCACCTGGATAATAAAAGTGACGAAAACGAAACGAAGAGTATTTGACGCGAGCTTCAAGTTGCAAGTGGTGCAGATGATCCGTGCCCAAGGACTGAGTATTGGCGAGGTTTGTGGGGACATGAAGCTGGGCGAGACGGCGGTGAGACGCTGGCTGGCACAGGTCGATGCTGAACAGCTAGGGCAGCTTGGTATCGGCAAACCATTGACCGCTGAGCAGCAGCGTATACGCCAGCTCGAAGCCGAGAACCGGCGTCTGCGAGGCGACGTCGATATCCTAAAAAAAGCATCGGCCTTCTTTGCCCGGCAACTGCGATGAGCTTTGAGCTTGTGCGCCAGTTGCAACAGAGGGCCGTGGCGGTGGAGCAGATGTGTCGCGTGCTGGAGGTCAGCCGGTCTGGCTATTACGCGGCCCGCAAACGCAGCCAATCTCAAGCTGCGGTGTGCAAAGCCAGCGTTCATTTGAAGGCGGCGTTTGCCGCCAGTGAAGGCGCTTACGGCAGTCGGCGCTTGCGCACGGCAGTGGCGTCCAGAGGCGTTGTGATGGGCATCTACCGCTTGCGCCGTTTGATGCGCCAGCACGGTCTACGCTCGACGTGGAGGCGCAAATTTGTGCACGCGACCGATAGCAAACACTGGGCGATGGCCCCGGGCATGCAGGCGGCTCTGGTGTGCCGGGCACTGCAACAGGCCATCGTGCAACGCCAGCCGGCGGCGGGCTTGATCGTGCATTCAGACCGAGGTAGCCAGTACGCAAGCGCCGCAAACCAAGCGCTGCTGGCCAAGCATGGCCTGGTCGGTAGCATGAGCCGCAAGGGCAACTGCTGGGACAACGCGGTGATGGAGCGCTTCTTCCTGAACCTAAAGATGGAGCGCGTCTGGCAGCGCGACTATGCCAATCATGCTGAGGCCACGAGTGACATCGCCAACTACATCGTCAGCTTTTACAACAGCGTACGTCTGCACTCAAAACTGGGCAACTTGCCACCCAATACGTTCGAGCAACAATCGGCATTCAAACTACCTATCGGCTTGTGCGAAATAACTTGACCAGCACACCCGAACGGCCATCTCATCCACAAACTTTCGCATCAGTTCGGGAGTGACGTCGCCTGGGTGGCCCACACCATTTTCTGCGGCCAATTTCTGCAGTTCACGCCATGGCGTTTGAGTCGCAATAGTGGTGCCTTTGGGCCGCTTTTTAACATAGTCGCCACACAGCGAATATTGAATCCCAACTGGGTCCTTGCTCTGACGACTTGGCAGCGTCACTGGCGGCGAGCTCCATGGGCGTTGGGGTGACAGGTGCAACGTCATTGGTATTCACGACCTGGCCACTCTGCCGGGCTCGTTGATAGTCCAATGAGGTCACAACGGCACGCAGAAAAGCAGCCCCGGCCCGCCTGGACTCCTCCGGAGACAACTCGACGTCAAGTCCGCAAAGGTGAATAAAACCGTGCATGGCCGGCAAAATCCTGTCGGAACGACCCGTGGCGAGCATTCGCCCGAGTTCAGCGCGCTGCTGCTCCAGTTTCTCCCCCAATTCGTCGAACTCTGCGTCGTCCAGTTCCTCGCTACGCAGTCGCTCGTCACTCAGCAGTACTTGGCGAACCCAGTGCTCCGCCAACGCTTTGAGCTGCTCCTCGGACAAGGCGTCAAGCTTTTTCCTGGCGTAGAGGACCTGCTTTTCCTTCAATGCATTCCGATGCAGGGCGAATTCGGAATCTATCTGGTTGATTTCGACATTGAGGCGCTTTTTGGCCTCACGCAGGTCGGACGTATGCAGACTGCGAGTGATGTGCGTTTTTTTGGGAGGATACGCCGCCAATAGCGCAGCTGGGATACGGAGACGGCAGTATTTGGTGCCGTTTTTACCGCGTTCGTATAGATTTTCTGAGAGTGCTTTCAAGGTCCTGCTCCACGTAGTTGTGTGACAGGCCGTGTAACAACCAGACTTTATATCTGGCCGTAAGTGATTGATTTACAAGGAAATCAACGACTTACAAAAACTCTTGGGGTGATTGGGGTGGCTGATGGGGCTCGAACCCACGACAACAGGAATCACAATCCTGGACTCTACCAACTGAGCTACAGCCACCGGAACCTCAAATTATAACGAGAACTGTGCGCTTTATCCGCTTCGCGTACGGCTTTAAGCGCCAAGCTTCTGCTCGGCGGGCCGCGGCACCGTGATGTCGGCCTTGAAGCGTTCTTTCAGGATGTTGTAGTAAGCCAGACTCTCCGCCGAGGTCCACCACTGGGTGTACTGGGTCTGCTCCTGCTGGGCCAGCGCCGGCGCAGGGGCCGCGCGCGGCAACACTTTGAGCACCTTGACCACCGCATAACCCTGGGCACCCAGGTCCACACCTGTCAGCGTCGGCAAGGCCGTGGTATCGGCGCTGAGTGCAGCCTTCAGCGCTGCAATGGGCAACTGCTGCGCCTGCTCACGCGAGATCACCACGGCAGCGGGAAAGGCGGCGGCGGCAGGGTTGGCCTTCCAGACAGCGAGCTTTTCGGCACCGTCCTTGCGCGCCATCTCGGCACCGCGTTGCTGCTGCAGGCGCTCGCGCACGCGGTCTTTCACTTCGGCCAAAGGCAAAGCCCGCGCCGGGGTGTGTTGCGTGATGCGGCCCGACACCAACTGGCTACCGCCAAGATCCAGCGCTTCGGTGTTGCGCTTTCTCTCCACCGCATCCGGTGAGAACAGCGCTTCGAGAAACTTGGGGTTGGCCAATGCGCCAGTGGCGCCGGCGACCGGTGTACGGGTCAGCTTGCTGGCGGTTCTGATTTCGAGCTTCAGGCGTTCGGCAATCGGACGCAAGCTGTCTGACTGTTCGTACACCGCATTGCTGAAGGCCTCAGCCGACTCGGCAAATTTTTTCTGTGCCTGCTGCTGCCGCAATTCGGTTTCTAACGCAGGCCTCATCTCTTCAAATGTCTTTTGTTTGGGCATCCTGATGTCGGTAAGCTTGATGATGTGATAGCCGAACTCGGTTTCCACCACATCGCTGACGTCGCCTTTTTTCATCGCGAAAGCTGCGTCGGCAAACGGCTTGACCATGGCCTTGCGCGAAAAGAAATCAAGGTCGCCACCATTGGCAGCGGAGCCGGTGTCGCTGGAATTTTTACGGGCCAGATCGGCAAACGAGTCCGGTGCTTTTTTCACGGCGGCCAGCAGTTGATCGGCTTTTTCCCTGGCTTTCTGGCGATCCGCTGCCGCCGCAGAAGCCGGCGACTCGATCAGGATATGGCTGGCACGGCGCTCTTCATTGGCCGCGAGCTGGGCCGTGTTTTTCTCGTAGTAGGTCTTCAGGTCTTGCTCATTGAGCGTGATGCCTTTCGTCACGGCATCCATGTTGAGCACGGCGTATTCGATGTCTGCCTGCTCCGGCGCCTGGAACAGGGGCAAGTTGTTTTTGTAGAACTGCTCAAGTTCGGCCTCGCTCGGGTTCACCCTGGCCGCGTATTCGAGGGTATTGAACCGTGCAACCTGCACCTCACGCTTTTCAAAAAAAGCATTGAGCGACACGGCAGCAGCACCCTTGGCGGCGAAACCGCTGCCGGCAACGCCCAGCATCACCTGCCGAGTTGCGAGCTCGGAACGCAGGCCGGATTCGTAGGCCTCGGGCGTCATGCCGGTCTGCGACAAGAAACCGGCGCGATCAAATTTGCCGTCGGGCAACCTGAAAGCGGCAATCGCTTTGTCTTCGGCATACAAGCGCTGCAGCTTCTGGTCGGGCACCACCAGGCCACTCTGGGCAGCCGCCGCAGCAAACACGCGGTCGCGTACCAGGCGCTCCAGCGTGCCGTATTTGGCTTCCGGAGAATCCAGCAACTTGGCATCGATGGTAGGCATGGAAGCGCGCAGGCGGTTGACCTCGTTCCGGTGCGCAAGGTCCCAATCGGTCTGCGATATGTCCCGACCATCAACGCGTGCGACCACGGCAGTGTTTTGCTCCGACCGGTTGTAGCCGTCCAGGCCAAACAGCACAAAGGACGGAACAATCAGCAAAAACAGCAAGCCCATGGTGACCTTGGTGTGCTTGCGAATGAAATCAAACATCTCGAATTTCCTGTGCGGCCGTCAACCGGCATTGCTAACAAATTTTTACGCCAGCCATCCATAAAAAAAGGCGAACCATCTGTTCGCCTTTGTTCAGTTTCTGGTGGGTGCTGACGGGCTCGAACCGCCGACCTACGCCGTGTAAGGGCGCTGCTCTACCAACTGAGCTAAGCACCCCACCTCAACTTTTACTTCATCTGCATCAGTTCAGGGCGTCCTTAAGCGCTTTGCCTGGACGGAACTTGGGCACTTTGGCTGCCTTGATTTTAATCGCATCGCCGGTACGCGGGTTACGGCCGGTACGGGCAGCACGTTTGCCCACTGCAAAAGTGCCAAAACCCACCAGAGACACGGAGCCTCCTTTTTTCAGGGTTGACTTGACAGCGCCAATGGTTGACTCCAGTGCGCGCGTCGCAGCCGCTTTGGAAATATCAGCATGTTTGGCAATGTGCTCGATCAGTTCAGTCTTGTTCACAAGGAGCCCCTCGTTGATGAAGTTAATCTGGTTGTCTCTTGAATATCTCCCCCGAATACCTGTAAAAAGATACCAGCGGGAGCGGCATGTGCAGATCGTCTGCTGATTCCAATTAGAGCCATGGACTCCAACCGTGTCAATACAACATCAGATTTTTACAACGTGCGGTGGCGGATTCTAGTCTTTTTTTTTGCGCTTTCTCCGCATATTCATATGCACACCCAGTATTCAGGGATGTCGCGAGACAAGCCATTTTGCTTCAGGCAAGCGCCTGCGCGATGGCCTTGCCGAGGTCGGTGCCGCTCGCCTTGCCACCGAGGTCCGGTGTGCGCGGCGCACCGCTCTGGGGACTGAGCACTTTTTCAATCGCGGCGAGCACGGCGTCATGCGCCTCCTTGTGACCCAGGAATTCCAGCATCATCGCGCCGCACCAGATCTGCCCGATCGGGTTCGCGATGTTGCGACCCGCAATGTCGGGCGCCGATCCATGCACGGGTTCGAACAGCGACGGGAACTTGCGCTCCGGATTCAGATTAGCACTGGGAGCAATGCCGATGGTGCCGGTACACGCCGGGCCCAGGTCACTGAGAATGTCGCCAAACAGGTTGCTGGCCACCACTACATCAAAGAAGTCCGGTCGCTGCACAAAGTGCGCGGTCAGGATGTCAATGTGAAACTTGTCGAGCTTGAGGTCAGGGTAGTTTTTGGCCATCTCGACCACGCGTTCATCCCAGTAAGGCATGGTGATTGCAATGCCGTTGGACTTGGTTGCACTGGTCAGGTGTTTTTTAGGCCGCGATTGCGCCAGCTCGAACGCGAACTTGAGCACGCGGTCCACACCAATGCGTGAAAAGACGCTTTCCTGCATGACGATTTCACGTTCGGTGCCAGCGTACATGCGCCCGCCTATGCTGGAATATTCGCCTTCGGTGTTTTCACGCACGATGTACATGTCGATCTCGCCTGGCAGTCGCGCGCTTCCATCGCGGCGCACCACTGGCGCGATGATGCCGGGCATCAGGCGCGCGGGCCGCAGGTTGATGTACTGGTCAAATTCACGGCGAAACAGCAGCAGCGAACCCCACAGCGACACATGGTCTGCAATTTTTTCGGGCCATCCCACGGCGCCGAAATAAATGGCATCGTGCCCGCCGATCTGGTCCTTCCAGTTGTCCGGCATCATCTGGCCGTGCTTCTCGTAGTAGTCCCAGCTCGAAAAATCGAAGTGATCGAACTGCAGGTCGATGTTGAACTTCGAGGCAGCCGCTTCCATCACACGAATGCCCTCGGGCATGGTTTCCTTGCCGATGCCATCGCCGGCGATGACCGCTATTCTTTTCTTGCCGGTGTTCTTGCTCATGGTGTTTCCTTGGGTTCAAGTGGTGAAAAAATTCAGGGCTTGGTCCAGCAGATGGGCCGGCGCTTCTTCCGCAATATAGTGACCGCAAGGCAGCGGCTGTCCCGAGACGTCGAGGGCGCGCTCGCGCCACAAGGCCAGCACGTCAAAACATTGACCCACCGCGCCGTGTTCGCCCCAGAGCACACGCAGCGGCATTGCCAGCTTGCGACCCGCGGCCACGTCGTCACGGTCGTGCGCCAGGTCGATACCGGCGGAGGCACGGTAGTCCTCGCAGATGCTTTCAGCACTGCCCGGAATTTGCACGCAACGCTCGTATTCGGCCAGAGCTTCGGGAGCAAACGCAGCCAGGCCGGCGTGGCGCTTGCCCATCACGCTGTGGAGGTAGCGCACCGGGTCTGTCCCTATCAGCGCTTCAGGCAGGGGCGGCGGCTGGATCAGGAAAAACCAGTGCCAGTAGGCGCGCGCAAAGCCTTCGGTGGTATTGCTGTACATGGCCAGCGTGGGCGCGATGTCCAGCAGCAGCATGCGCTGCACCGCCGCAGGATGGTCAGCCGCGAGGCGGTGTGCCACCCGCGCGCCGCGGTCATGCGCCAGCACCTGGAAACGCTCGAAACCGTGATGGCGCATCACGGCCAGCGCATCGAGCGCCATCGCGCGTTTGGAATAAGTGGCGTGCTCGGGGTCCGCGGCGGGTCGTGCTGAATCACCGTAACCGCGCAAGTCCATCAACACGACCGTGAAGTGACTGGCGAGATCGTTTGCCACACGGTGCCACATCACATGGGTCTGCGGATGACCATGAATCAGCAGCAGCGGCGCGCCCTGCCCGCTACGCAGCGTACGCAACACGCCGGCCGGGCCCGTGACGTCCTGCGAAACAAACCCTTTAAACACAGGCTGCCCCCGTGGCGATGATGCGTGTCTCTGGAGTTTTCATGCGTGGACTGATTCTGCGCAATTGCAGAGGTCAATTCAAGCAATAATCAGGCAATTGATTGTTTCCATAAAGGCATGAATGGAGCGTAGCGATCTGGAACTGGTACTGGCCGTGCGCGAACATGGCAGCTTGAGCGCGGCTGCCCTCAGCCTGGATGTGGCACCCCCAGTCGTCACCAAGCGGCTCGCCGCGCTGGAAGCGCGCCTGGGCCAGCGCCTGTTTCAGCGAACCACCCGGCGCGTCAGTCCGACCGCTGAAGGCGAGACGGTGTGCGAACGCGCGCTGGTGCTGCTGCGCGGCTTTATCGAACTCGAGGCGGAACTGCAGGAACGCAAGGCTGAACCGACCGGTTTGATCCGGCTGGCCGCCACCCTGGGCTTTGGCAGGCTATGGCTGGGGCCGGCACTGGCGAGCTTTCAGGAGCGTTACCCGCGCATAAGCATCCAGTTGCAGCTGACTGAACAGTTGCCGGACCTGGCCGCAGAGGGCTTCGATGGCGCTGTCTGGCTATGGCAAGTTGAGGGGCGGCAAGCTGCCCAGTGGGTGTCACGCCGGCTGGCGCGCAACCAGCGTGTGCTGGTGGCCGCGCCGCGTTACATCCGCCAGCACGGCGCGCCGGTCAGTCTGGAAGACCTGCAAAACCATGCCTGCCTGATCGTTCGCGAAAACGGCAGTGCAAGCGGTCAGCGCTTCGATGTCTGGCCCCTGCAAAAAGAACGCGACAAAATACCGGTGCGGGTGCGCGTGCACGGGCCGCTGGCCAGCAATTCAGGCGAACTGGTACGCGACTGGTGTGTCGCGGGACACGGCATCATGCTGCGCAGCCTCTGGGATATTGCGTCACAACTGGCCAGCGGCGCGCTGGTGCGCGTGCTGCCGGCTTATGCGATGCCAGATGCCGACATCCACTGGCTGGCACCCTACCGCGCAGACTCACCGCGGCGCATCCGTTTGCTGATCGACCATCTGCTGGCGCAGTTCCAGAGCGCGCCGTGGAAGGCTACGACGGCGTCTTTGCGGGCCGCACCACGAGGCTCACGCCCAGCGCCGTGAGCGCCGTGCCGGCCACCGTGACCACCGTGATGGCTTCGCTAAACAGCAGCCAGGCCATCAGCGCGGTGGTTGGCGGCACCAGATAGAGCAGGCTGGTCACGGCCGTTGCCGCGCCGCGCTGAATCAGCATGTACAGCAGGGAACTGCCTCCGAGCGTCAAGCCCAGTACCGACCAGGCCAGCGCACCGACAAAGCCGCCGGTCCACTGCACCGGCTCGGTCTCCAGCAGCGCAAAAGGCAGGGTCACCAGCAAGGCTGCGCCGAGCTGGATGGCATTGGCGCTGCGCACATCGGCAGACCGGACAAAACGCTTCTGGTACAGGGTGCCGGCCGTGATGCACAGCAGCGCGAACACAGCAAAACCCAGGGTGTAAGGCGTGGCTTCATTGCCGGCGCCGAATTTGCGCGAGACCACCAGCAGCAAACCGGCCAGGCCCAGCACCAGGCCCAGCCACTGGCGTGCGCTGACCCGGCTTTCAGCCTGGCTGGAATCACCCATCCGCGAGACCCAGACCGCCGTCAGCACCGGCTGCAGGCCGACCACCAAAGCCGACAGGCCCGAACCCATGCCACCCTTGATGGCCGACCAGACCCCGCTCAAATAACCCGCGTGGATCAGGATGCCAGTGACGGCGAGGTGCAGCCACTGCACACGGCTGGCGGGCCAGGCAACACGCGAGATGACAATCCAGGCAATGAAACACAGCAGCGACAACGCATAACGTATCGCCAGGAAGCTGAGCGGCGGCGCATAAGGCAGGCCGTATTTGGCGACGATAAAACCGGTGCTCCAGATCAGCACAAAGACGGCAGGCATCGCCCGGATCAGGGCGTCATTCGATGCAGGCCTCGTCATTTGGCGCGGGCGCGGATTTCCGGGATGGCTTTTTTCAGGTAATAAATCATGGACCAGACGGTCAGGATGGCCGACAGCCAGATCAGCCAGGTGCCCCAGAGGTTGGTGTCGATGACCTCAAACAAATCCCCGTCGTAGAGCAGGAAAGGAATGGCCACCATCTGCACCGTGGTTTTTATTTTGCCGAGCATGTGGACTGCCACACTTTTGGTCGCGCCTATCAGCGCCATCCACTCACGCAGCGCGGAAATCGCGATCTCACGGCCAATGATGATGAGCGCCACAAACACGTCGATGCGGTCCAGGTGGACCAGTACCAGCAGTGAGGCGCACACCAGGAATTTGTCTGCCACCGGATCAAGAAAAGCACCAAAGGACGAGGTCTGGTTGAGTTTGCGGGCCAGATAGCCGTCCAGCCAGTCGGTCGCAGCAAACACCACGAACATCACGGTGGCGATCAGGTTGGCCTTTTCCGGTGCGATGTCGATGTAGAAAATCCCCACAATCAACGGAATCGCAACAATGCGGGTCCAGGTCATCAACGTGGGTATGGTCAGGAACATCTCCCGATTTTGGCATGAGCCGGAGAAGGTCGGCTGACGGGGTCTGCAGCGCCCCTCAATTACCGCGCCTTTCACCTGGTTTCGTGGTCAAAAGCCGATGGGCAGCTAATGCAGGACGCGGTAAATCTCTTCAGCCAGTTCGCGTGAGATGCCTTCTACCGTTGCAATGTCCTCTGCGCTTGCAGACGTCACGCCGCGTATACCGCCAAAACGCTGCAGCAGGTTGGCGCGCCGTTTCGGGCCTATGCCGGCGATGTCTTCGAGCCGGCTGGCGCCCACCCGCACCTTGGCGCGTTTGGCGCGCATGCCGGTGATGGCAAAACGGTGCGCCTCGTCGCGGATCTGGGCAATCAGCATCAGCGCGGCGGAATCGCGTCCTAGGTAAACCTTTTCGCGACCGTCGGCAAACACCAGTTCCTCGAGCCCGACCTTGCGGCCCTCGCCCTTCTCCACGCCGGCGATCAGGCCCAGATCCAGACCGAGCTCCTCGAACACCTGGCGCGCCATCGAGACCTGGCCCTTGCCGCCGTCGATCAGCACCAGATCCGGCAAGCGGGCGGTGTTGTTGCGCGCCGCTTCGGCAAGTTTGCTGTAGCGGCGCATCAGCACCTGGCGCATGGCGGCGTAGTCATCGCCCGGCGTGATGCCGTCGATGTTGTAGCGCCGGTATTCGGCGCTTTGCATCTTGTGGCCGTGAAACACCACGCATGAGGCCTGGGTCGATTCGCCGGCCGTGTGTGAAATGTCAAAGCATTCGATGCGCAGCGCGTCAAGGTTGTCCAGGGCCAACTCCAGCGCCTCGGCCAGCGCGCGTGTTCGGGCCTGCTGCGAGCCCTGCTCGGCCAGCAGGCGGGCCAGTTGCAGGTCGGCGTTTTTTTGCGCCATCTCCAGCCAGATGCGGCGCTGTTCGCGCGGCTGGTGGATCGCCGTGACCTTGTTGCCGGTCTGCATGATGAGCGCGGCGATCAATTCCTTGTCCACCGGCTGGCTGCACACCAGCACCGGCGGCACCGGCACGTCAATGTAATGCTGGGCGACAAAGGCCTCCAGCACAAGCGCCTCCAGGCTTTTTATCTTGCCCGCCGCTTCGGCCCCAGCGGGCTGCGGACTGTCGCCATCCAGCCCGGCCAGGTCGGCGGCGTGCTCTACATGGGTCGGGAAGTACGGTCGGTCGCCGAGGTGCCGGCCACCGCGCACCATGGCCAGGTTCACGCAGGCCTTGCCGCCGTGCACCTTGACGGCAAGGATGTCCACATCCTTGTCGCCGCCGGTTTCCATGGACTGCTGATGCAACACCTTGGATAGCGCCGACATCTGGTTGCGCAGCTCGGCGGCCTGCTCGAACTCCAGTTTTTCCGCATGGCCGCGCATCTGCTTTTCGAGCTCGGTCAATATCTCTTCGGCCTGGCCCTGCAAAAAACGCTCGGCGTTGGCGACATCCAGCGCGTACTGCTCCGGCGTCACATGACCGACACAGGGCGCCGAGCAGCGCTTGATCTGGTACAGCAAGCAGGGCCGGGTGCGGTTGTTGAACACCGTGTCTTCGCAGGTACGCAGCTTGAACACCTTTTGCAGCAGCAAAATGGTTTCTTTGACCGCCCAGGCGCTCGGATAGGGCCCGAAATAGCGGTGTTTTTTCTCCACTGCGCCGCGGTAATAGGCCACGCGCGGGAAGCTGTGGGACGCCAGCTTCAGGTAGGGGTAACTCTTGTCGTCGCGGAACAGGATGTTGAACTTCGGGTTCAGCGACTTGATCAGGTTGTTTTCCAGCAGCAAGGCTTCAGCCTCGGAGCGCACGACCGTGGTCTCCATGCGCGCAATTTTCGTCACCATGTGGCCGATGCGCGTGCCGCCGTGGTTTTTCTGGAAATAAGTGGAAACGCGTTTTTTCAGGTCACGCGCCTTGCCGACATACAGCACACCGCCTTCCGCATCGAAATAACGGTAGACGCCGGGCATCGCCGGCAGGGCCGCAACTTCGCTGAGCAGTTGGGGATCGAATTCGTGGGGAGCGGTCATGGTGAGCGTGAAGGTACCCGTATTGTGGACAATCCGGAGATGAATCGCAGCCGGCAGTGGGACATATTTTGCAAAGTCATCGACAACCATGGAGACATCGGTGTCTGCTGGCGACTCAGCGCCGACCTGGCCGCGCGTGGCCAGCAGGTGCGGCTGTGGGTCGATGATGCCTCGGCGCTGGAATGGATGGCACCCGCTGGACACCCTGGCGTCACGGTGCTGCCCTGGCTGGAACCGCTGGGGCTGAACGTCCTGCGCCTGGGCAGCGCGCCTTGCGAAGTGCTGATGGAGTCTTTCGGCTGCGAGATTGCCCCTGAATTCATAGCGGCGTGCGCAGATCAGCAGAAGATTGGAGCACCAAAACCTGTGTGGATCAACGTCGAATACCTGTCCGCCGAGTCGTATGTGGAACGTAGCCACGCGCTGCCCTCGCCGGTGCAGCACGGCCCTGCAGCGGGCTGGACCAAGTGGTTTTTTTACCCTGGTTTCACGACGGCCACAGGTGGCCTGCTGCGCGAGCCCGGCCTGCAGCAGCGGCAGGCGGATTTCGACCGGGTCGCCTGGCTGGCCGCGCAGCACATCGCCTGGGCCGGCGAAAAACTGGTGAGCCTGTTCTGCTACGAACCCCCTGCCCTGGCAACCCTGCTGCATGAGTTTGCGCACGCGGGACTGGCCGGCGAGCCGGTGCGACTTCTGGTGGCCGCTGGACGCGCAGCAAGCGCGGTCCACGCGGTGTTTAGTGATCGAAAATGGCTACGGCCCATGTCGGATGGACTTGGACTGCTATCAATTTCATACCTGCCACTCTTGAGCCAGACTGATTTTGACCACCTGCTGTGGGCCTGCGACCTCAACTTCGTGCGCGGCGAAGACTCTGTAGTGCGAGGGTTATGGGCCGGCAAGCCCTTTGTCTGGCAGATTTACCCGCAAGACGACCAGGCCCACCAGGCCAAATTGCAGGCTTTCCTGGGCATGCTGGACGCGCCGCCCTCGCTACGCGCCTTCCATCGGGCCTGGAATGGCCCTGGGCGGGATCTACCCGCCGTTGACCGTTCGGGCTGGATTGAATGCAGCAGCGCGGTCAGGCAGCGTCTGCTGGGTCAGGCGGACCTTGGCAGCCAGCTGCTCGAATTTGTGGCAAAAAAAAGCTAAAATCAGGGGCTTTGCGACAGAGTCCCGATCGGGCCGGCCGCACAACCTGCCGCAGGACCAGCCTCCTTCACCACCGTCCAGCGGCCCAGCCTCAAGTAAGAACTGTTATGAAAATCGCTCAAGAAATACGCGCCGGTAACGTGATCATGCACGGCAAGGACCCGATGGTTGTGCTGAAGACCGAATACAGCCGCGGCGGGCGCAACTCTGCCACCGTACGCATGAAGCTCAAAAGCCTGATCGGCAGCTTCGGCACCGAGCAGGTCTTCAAGGCCGACGACAAGGTGGACCAGGTCATCCTCGACAAGAAGGACTGCACTTACTCCTACTTTGCCGACCCGATGTACATCTGCATGGACGCCGAATACAACCAGTACGAAGTCGAATCCGAAAACATGGGCGACGCGCTGAACTACCTGCAAGACGGCATGGAGCTCGAAGTCGTTTTTTATGACGGCAAGGCGATTTCGGTCGAAGTGCCCACCAGCGTTCAGCGCGAGATCACCTGGACCGAGCCCGCCGTCAAGGGAGACACCTCCGGCAAGGTGCTCAAGCCCGCCAAGTTAGCAACCGGTTTTGAAATCGGCGTGCCCATCTTTGTGGCCCAGGGCGATGTCGTCGAGATCGACACCCGCACCGGCGAATACCGCAAGCGCGTTTAAACAGCGACTTTGCCCCCTGCAACAAGGCTCCCCCGTGGAGCCTTTTTGTTTGGGTACCGTGCACGCAGCGCCGCCTTCCGACCTTCATACACAATGCGATCATGGAAAACACACAAGACCTGAACGAAAACCGTCTCGCCGATGCCTGGGCCGAGCTGCAGTCGCATGCCGACCAGGGCAACCCGCTGCAGGCCGACGCCTACCGCCTCGCGTTTGCGGATCCAGAGTTTTTGCTGCGCCGCGAAACGCGCGGCATCCGTTTCCAGCTCGAGATGCTCAAACCGGACATGGAGCAGGTGGCCCAGGGCATTGAAAACACCATTGTGGTGTTCGGCAGCGCGCGTTTCCCGGCCCCTGAACAGGCCCAACAAGCCCTGAAGCTGGCTCGTGACAGCGGCGATGCGCAGGCCATGGCGCTGGCAGAGCGCCATGTGCGCAATGCAGCTTATTACGAGCAGGCGCGGCTGTTCGGCCGTATGGTGGCGACCCACAGCAAACACCGGCCACCGGCCGAGCAGCTGTTCATCTGCACTGGCGGCGGGCCCGGCATCATGGAAGCGGCCAACCGCGGCGCGCATGAGATGGGTGTGCCTACCGTGGGCTTGAACATCGCCCTGCCGCATGAGCAAAGCTCCAACCCCTACGTCACGCCCTCGCTGAGCTTCAAGTTCCATTACTTCGCGCTGCGCAAGATGCATTTCATGATGCGGGCCAAGGCGCTGGTGGCCTTTCCCGGTGGTTTCGGCACGCTTGACGAGCTGTTCGAAGTCATCACGCTGGTGCAAACCCGCAAGGCCAAGCCGGTGCCCATCATCCTGTTCGGCTCCGACTATTGGAAACGCCTGCTCAACTTTGATGTGCTGATCGAGGAAGGTGCAATTTCGCCGGAAGACTTGAAGCTCTTCGAATATGTCGACGACCCGCAGGTCGCGTGGGACGCGATCAAGACCTTTTATCAGCTCTAGTCGTTTTTGAGCAGCCAGGCCGCGCGCGCGCCGGCGCCGACCACCGCACCGGTGGCCCAGAACACGCCGGCAATACCGATCACCGCGCCCATCGTTCCGAACAACATGGGCATCAGCACACTCGAGGCATTGATGGCCATCAGGCGCAGGCCCAGCGCCTCGCCATGCCTGGCCTCGGGCGTGATCTGGTGCAGCATGCTCATGATCATGGGCTGGACCGTGCCCAGCGCGAACCCCAGCAGCACCGAACACACGCCCATGCCCAGCGCCGTGCCCATGAAGGGATAGACGCCGAACAGCACCGCGGTCATCAGCATCGCGCCCACCATCACGCGCCATTCGCGCAGGTGCGCGGCCAGCAGCGGCATAACCATGCGGATGACGGCGGCGGCCACGGCAAAGGCGCCCAGGATGGAACCGATGACCGAGGCGCTGATGCCTTTTTCAAAACCTAGCACCGGCACCACAAAGGTGTGCACGTCCCAGCAGGACGACAAAAACCAGTTGACCAGCATCAGCCGGCGAAAGGCCGGGTCGCGCAGCAGGTCCCAGGCACTGGCCGGCGTGCTGCCTGGCTCGACCACCACCGGCGGGAGTTCGCGTGTGGGCCGTACCAGCAACCAGCTGGCCAGCGGCAACACCGCCATCAGCAGGAAAGCCGCACGATATCCGGTGGTGCTGTTGGGCAAGGCGCCCGCATGGTCAATCAGCAGGCCCGCCGTGAAGGGGCCGATGAAGTTGGAGACGGCCGGCCCTATCGACAGCCAACTGAACACGCGCCGCAGTTGCAGCGCCCCCGCCGCAGCGCGCCCGACATGGCGCTGCAGCGAAATCACCGCCACGCCAGTGGCACCGCCCGTCAACAACGCCGCCAGGCACAGCATCGGAAACACCGGGAAGGCGACGGCCAAGCCGGCCCCCAGCACGGCGGCCATCACGCTGTAACCGATGGGCCGCTTCAGGCCATGGCGGTCGGCAAAACGGCCGGCCGGCAGCGCCAGAAATACCTGGGTCAGGGCAAACATAGCGAGCAGCACACCGACGGCCGCCGGGCTGTAACCCTCGCGCAGCGCCAGCAGCGGTGCCGCCATGCGGGTGCCAGCCATGCAGGCGTGCAAGCAGACCTGCGCGAGGATCAGGCGGGCCAGTTCAGGCGTCATGAAGAAACAATCGGTCTCTAGCCCATATCCATATTGCGTAAGTAGCTATCAAATCAGTAGCAAATCACGGAATGGAGGTCAATCGTCCAGGGCGTCGGTGTCGGCCACCGGTGGCAGCAGCACCTGGGATTCAGCGTCGGGCAAAGCCTCGACCTTGCGCAGGGCCAGCCGCATTTGCTTGGCGCGAGTGTCGGCTTTGTCCAGCGTGTCCGAGGCTTTCGCCACCTGTTCCTTGATGCGTGCCACCCATTCGCCATAACGCTCAAACTCGGTTTTGACCGCGCCGAGCACCTTCCAGACCTCGGACGCCTGCTGCTCCAGCGCCAATGTGCGAAAACCCATGTGCAGGCTGTTAAGCATGGCGAGCAAGGTGGTCGGCCCGGCGAGTGTCACGCGGTGCTGGCGCTGGATAGCGTCCATCAGGCCGGGGCGGCGCAGCACCTCGGCATACAGGCTTTCGACCGGCAGGAACAGGATGGCGAAGTCGGTGGTGTGCGGCGCGGCCAGGTAGTTCTCGGCAATCGATTTGGCCTCGCTGCGGATGCGCGCCTCCAGCGCCTTGCCGGCCTGCTCTACTGCGGCCGGGTCCACGCGTTCATGCGCGTCGAGCAGGCGCTCATAGTCATCGCGCGGAAATTTCGCATCGATCGGCAGCCACACCGGCGAGCCGTCATCACCTCGGCCCGGAAAACGAATGGCGAAGTCCACGCGCTGGCCACTGCGCGGCTTGGTCTCGACCTGCTTGGCGTACTGGTCGGTGGTCAGCACCTGCTCAAGCAGGGCCTCGAGCTGGACCTCGCCGAACATGCCGCGGGTCTTCACGTTGGTCAGCACACGCTGCAGGTTGCCCACGCCGACCGCCAGCGACTGCATCTCGCCCAGGCCCTTGTGCACCTGTTCGAGCCGGTCGGCGACCTGCTTGAAACTTTCGCCCAAGCGTGTCTCCAGCGTGGTCTGCAACTTTTCATCCACCGTCTTGCGCATCTCGTCGAGCTTGGCCGAGTTGGTTTGCTGCAACTGGGCCAGTTGCTGCTCCAGCGTCTCGCGCACTTCCACCATGCGCCTGGCATTCGATTCACTGACCGACTGCAACTGGGTGCTCAGGGTGTCGGACAGGGTTTTCTGCAACAGCGTGAGCTGCTGGGCAAAGGCGTCAATCTGCGTGTTCTGGGTCCGCGTCGCTTCGGCCGCCTGTTTGATCAACGTCTCCTGGAAGGTCGCCAGGCTGTGCGTCATCTCCTGGCGTGCGCCGCGCGAGGATTCGCTGATCTCGCGCCGCAGCTCGCGCTCCAGCCGCTCGCTGGCGGCCAGCAACTCGGCGCGGCCACTGTCCTGCACCGCCGGCTTGCGCACAAGCAGCACGATGACGGCGACCAGGATGGTCAGCGCCAGGGCAATGAGTATCCACAGTTCGATCAAGTCAGGTCCTTAGGTGGCCAACACCGCAGGGTTCAGCGGTGTCAGCGGCTTGCCGTCCTTGAAGAACCCGATCAGGTTGTCCACCGCTAGATTCGCCATCGCCATACGCGTGGGCACGGTGGCGCTGGCGATGTGCGGCGTCAGCACCACGTTGGGCACGGTCAGCAGGTCGGGGTGTACCTTGGGCTCGCCTTCGAACACGTCCAGGCCGGCGGCCGCAATGGTTTTATCTCGCAGGGCTTTGGCCAGCGCCGCATCGTCCACAATGCCGCCGCGCGCGATGTTCACCAGCGTCGCCGTGGGTTTCATCATCGCCAGTTCGGCCGCACCGATCGTGTGGTGGGAAGCTGGCGAATACGGCAGCACCAGCACCACATGGTCGGCGGTTCTCAAGAGCTCTTCCTTGCTCACGTAGCTGGCCTTGCATTCGACTTCCATCGCGGCGTCCAGACGGGAGCGATTATGGTAAATAACTTTCATGCCGAAGCCGTGCGCGCCGCGCTTGGCAATGCCCTGCCCGATGCGGCCCATACCCAGCACGCCCAGCGTGCTGCCGTGGATGTCGGAACCGGCGAACATGTCGAAACTCCATTTATTCCACTTGCCCGCGCGCAGGAAATGCTCGCTCTCGGTGACGCGGCGCGCGGTTGCCATGAGCAATGCAAAGCCGAAATCGGCCGTAGTTTCGGTCAGCACGTCTGGCGCGTTGGTGGCCAACACACCAGCCGCCGTCATCGCGTCAAGGTCAAAGTTGTTGTAACCCACGGCCATGTTGGCGCAGATCTTCAGGCGCGGGCAGGCCGCCAGCACCTCGACATCAATGCGGTCACCTCCAGTGGTGAAGGCGCCGTCCTTGTCTTTGAGTTTGTCGGCCAGCTCGGCCTTGGACCAGATGGCATCCGACTGGTTGGTTTCCACCTCGAAGTGCTGCTCCAGCCGGCTGATAATTTCCGGAAAAATCGCGCGGGCGACGAGGATTTTGGGTTTGCTCATGAAGATGTCTCTTGGTTGAAAAGAAGGAGGGTGGGATTATCGGAACCAGATGAAGGTCATCAGGATGAACAGCGGGATCAGCACCGCACCCGACCAGACCACGTAGCCGAAGAAGCTGGGCATCTTGACACCCCGGTCCTCGGCGATCGCCTTGACCATCAGATTGGGCGCATTGCCGATATAGGTATTGGCGCCCATGAACACCGCACCGGCTGAAATCGCCGCCAATGTCGGGGCCAGCGTGGTCATCAGGACCTGAGGGTCGCCGCCGGCTGTATTGAAGAACACCAGATAGGTCGGTGCATTGTCGAGGAACGAACTCAGGACACCGGTGGCCCAGAAATACATCGCCGGATCGGGCTGGCCGTCAGACTGCGTCACGGCAGATACCACGGCGCCGAAAGGCCCACTGACACCTGCCTTGAGCATCGCAATCACCGGGATGATGGTCAGAAAAATCCCGGCGAAAAGCTTGGCCACCTCGGCCATGGGCCCCCAGGAAAACTGGTTGTCCTCATGCACCTTCGCTGCAGTGAGCTTGAGCGAGAGCAGCGCGATGGCAATCAGGCCCGCGTCGCGCACCAGGCCAGGCAGGCCGACGTCGGTACCGAAGAGATCAAACACCAGCGGCGACTTCCAGAAACCGCTGAGCAGCACCAGGCCGGCAATCGCTACCAGCAGCCCGAAGTTGAAGGCACCGTCAAAGCCCAGCCGCTGGGTGTCCGGCGTCGGGTCCACCGACTGGACACCTTCCTTGCGGTAATACCAGCTGTCAAGCAGGTAAAAGATCACCAGCAGGCTGCCGATCAGGAACAGCGTTTCCGGAAAGATGTGCTTGAGCGTCCAGAAAAAATCCACCCCCTTCAAAAATCCGAGGAACAGCGGGGGGTCGCCCAGCGGCGTCAGCGAGCCGCCGGCATTGGACACGATGAAAATGAAAAACACCACGATGTGTGTGCTGTGTTTACGGTTGTCGTTGGCGCGGATCAGCGGCCGGATCATCAGCATCGAGGCGCCGGTGGTACCCATGAAACTTGCCAGCACGGCACCGATCAGCAACAGGCCAGCGTTAAGCCCGGGACTGCCGTGCAAATTGCCACGAATGAAAATGCCGCCGGCCACCGTGAACAGCGCCGTCAGCAGGATGATGAAGGGGATGTACTCTGCCACCAGCGCATGCACCAGGCTGATGCCTGCCAATGAAGGCCCGAACATCGCCGCAAAGGGAATAAAAAACGCCAGTATCCAGGCCGCCGAAACCTTCCCAAAATGGTGGTGCCAGAACGCAGGCACCAGCAAGGGCATCAGTGCGATGGACAGCAACAAGCCGGCGAAAGGCACGCCCCACAGCGGCGATAGCTGGCTGCCGTCAAAGTCTGCCGCCTGGGCCAAACCGGGCCAGACAAACAACAAAGCCGCAACGGCGGCCCATCGTGAGCTTTTCATGGTGTCTCCATAGTTGTTGGACGAAGGATGAAAGGCATCCACCTCCACAATTATCCCGGTGAGGCGATGTCAAAAACCTGACGCAGGTAAGCAAGGTATTTTTCGTCGTCGCACATGTTTTTCGATGGCGTGTCCGACAGCTTGGCCACCGGTTGACCATTGCAGCGCACCATCTTGATGACAATTTGCAGTGGCTCGTAGCCAAGGTCGTTGGTCAGGTTGGTGCCGATGCCGAAAGCCAGTTGGCATCGCCCCTTGAACTGCGAATACAGCTCGATGGTGCGCGGCACGGTCAGGCCGTCGCTGAAGATCAGCGTCTTGGTTTTGGGATCAACCCGGTTTTTTGCGTAATGCGCCAGCATGCGCTCGCCCCACTCGAACGGGTCGCCGCTGTCATGGCGCGCGCCGTCGAACAACTTGCAAAAATACATGTCGAAGTCGCGCAGGAAGGCACTCATGCCGTAAACGTCACTCAGCGCAATACCGAGGTCGCCCCGGTACTCCTTCGCCCAGGACTCGAAGCCGAACACCTGACTGTCGCGCAGCCGTGGACCCAAGGCCTGGCAGGCCTGCAAATACTCGTGGGCCATGGTGCCCAACGGGGTCAGCCCGAGCTTCATCGCAAACAGCACATTGCTGGTACCGGCAAATTGGCCGGTGACACCCGTGCCCAGCCGTGCACTGAGGGCCCGCAGCACTTCCTCGTGCCAGGTCTTGCCAAAGCGGCGGCGCGTGCCGTAGTCGGCAATTTTCAACTCAGCCAAGCCATTGGCCTGCAACTGCCCGATCTTGGTATCCAGGCGTTTGCGTCCCTGCGTCACGTCGGCAAGTTTTTGCGTGTTGCGGAAATACACCTCGTTGATGATCGCCAGCACCGGGATCTCGAACAGGATAGTGTGCAGCCAGGGGCCCTCGATCACCACCTCGATTTCGCCAGAGGGCAGCGCCGTGACGCTGACGTATTTTTCATTGAGGCGGAACAGCCCCAGAAAATCAACGAAATCGCTTTTGATGAAACGCATCGCGCGCAGGTAGGCGAGTTCGGCATCCTGAAACTGCAGGCTGCACAGCAGACCTATCTCTTCGCGGATTTCACGGACGTATGGCGCCAGATCGCCGATGCCGGCCGCGCCGGCATTGCGGCACTTGAAACGGTACTCGACCTGCGCCCCTGGAAACTGATGCAGCACCACCTGCATCATGGTGAACTTGTAGAGGTCGGTATCCAGCAGACTGCTAATGATCATCGTTGGGCATTCCCATAAATCCATTTTGTGGGCGAATTGCGGCGTTGCGCGGTGCTCGGAATCCTCATGCACACAAGTGCATTCCGGTGTCCTGCGCGCCGCGCGCCTTGCACTTCATCCCAAAAAACTGAATTTCTGGAAATGCCCGGGCCGCGTGCAAACACAATTTACAAATTCAACCCAGAAAATCTACTTCGAACAACAGGGTGGCATTCGGTGGAATCACGCCGCCGGCGCCGCGCGCACCGTAACCGAGTTCGGCGGGGATCACCAGGCGACGCGTGCCGCCGACCGACATGCCCTGAACGCCTTCGTCCCAGCCCTTGATGACCTGGCCGGCACCCAGTGAAAACTGGAACGGATCGCCACGGTCCTTGCTCGAATCGAACTTGGCACCCTGCACGCCGTCGTTGTAAAGCCAGCCGGTGTAATGCACGCGGACGTTTTGGCCAGCCTTGGCGATGGCGCCGGTGCCGAGCACCGTGTCTTCATACTGAAGGCCGGAGGAAGTGGTGGTGAGTGCCATTAAGAATCCTTAAAAATGGAAAAGCGCGCTTGCATCAACCCCTGACTTTACCCGCAAGCGCCAGCGCGGCGCAGAGCCGGTCAGTCCAGCCAGGTGGAGAAATCCTGCGGGCTGACGCGCGGCGTGCGGAAAGTGTTGACCAGCGCCGACTCATCGGCGTAACCCAGCGACATGCCGCACACCAGCATCTCGTCGGCACCAGCACCTATGTGCGGCAGGATGATGCTGGCAAAGCCGTTCCAGGCCGCCTGCGGACAGGTGTGAAGGCCATGGCCGCGCGCGGCCACCATGAGGTTCTGCATGAACATGCCATGGTCCACCAGGCTGCCGCGCCCCATCACCCTGTCGAGCGTGAACATCAGCCCGACCGGCGCGTCGAAAAACTTGAAATTGCGCTGATGCTGCGCATGCATCTTGTCCTTGTCGCCTTTGCCGATGCCCAGCAGGCCATACAGGCCCCAGCCGTTTTCACGGCGACGGTCGATATACGGCGACACCCATTTTTCCGGGTAGTAGGCGTACTCCTCCTGGTACTGCGCCGCCAGCTCGGGGTTGGCGCGAATGGCGTCATGGGCGCGGCAGACCTTGGCGACCAGCCCATCACGGCTTGCGCCCTGCAGTACATACACCTTCCAGGGCTGGGTATTGGTACCCGACGGCGCGCGGCTGGCCAGGGCCAGCAGGTGCTCCAGCGTTTCCCGTGGCACGGGCGTGGGCAAAAAGGCACGGGTGGACATGCGGCCGTCGATGGCGGCATCGACGGCGTTCAGGGTTTCGGTCACTTGAGTTTTTCCAGTACTGACAGGAGTTGGGGAGGCAAGGGCACGGGCCGACGTGTCTGCTTGTCGACGTAGACATGGATGAAATGCCCCTTGGCGGCGCTCAGTTCGGCAGCCGGATCGCCAGGTTTACCGGAGAACAGGCCCACCTCATAACGCACGCTGGACGCCCCCACCTGCGCCACACGAATGCCCGCGAGCACCGGGTCGGGAAAGGCCAGCGGCGCAAAATAATTGCACTGGGTTTCAACCACCAGGCCGATCACCGCGCCCCCATGAATGTCGATCGCGCCAGATTCGATCAGGTAGCCGTTGACGGCGGTGTCGAACCAGCTGTAATAAACGACGTTGTTGACATGACCATATATATCGTTGTCCATCCAGCGCGTGCCGATGGGGCGAAAGACTTTGTAGGCGCTGCGGGGCTCGGCTTGGGGTCGAGGACTGGAATTCATACAGGTATTCTGCCAGCGCCCCGCCCTGGGCTCAGGACAGCGCCCGCCAGCGTTCCCAGTAGCCAAGCGCTGCCCGGAAGGTATTGATCTGCACCTGGACCGTGTCCTCGATATTCACGCCATAGCCGCCGGCCATCGCCAGTGCCAGCGGAATGCGCCGGTTGAAAGCCCAGTCAAAGACCCGGCGGTCTCGCGCCTCCAGCCCGTCCCAGCTCAGCTTCAAGCGCCCCAGCCGGTCGCCCTCGTGCGGATCCGCACCCGCGAGATAAATCACCAGGCCCGGTGAGAAACGCCGGTCCAGTTCGTCCAGCGCCAGTTCCAGCGCATGCAGGTAGGCGTCGTCCCGGCAGCCGTCGGGCAACTCCACGTCCAGGTCGCTGGTTTCCTTGCGGAAGGGAAAGTTTTTCTGGCCATGCATGGACAGCGTGAAGACGGTGGGGTCGCGGCTGAAAATATTGGCCGTGCCGTTGCCCTGATGGACGTCCAGATCGATGATGGCAACCTGCAGCGGATGGCGCTCGCCGCGCCGCAAGCGCGCATGTTCGGCCTGCATCAGCCGCGCCGCAATGGCCGCATCATTGAACACGCAAAATCCGCTGCCCTTGTCCGCCGACGCATGGTGGGTGCCGCCGGCCATATTGGCGGCAATGCCTTCGGCCGGCTGTCCGCCCAGGCCCATGGCAACACGTGCGGCCGCAACGGTGGCGCCGGCCGAGCGGCGCGAGCGCTCCACCATCGCGGGACTCCATGGGAAACCGATTTCGCGCATCGCGGCAGGGCTCAGGCTGCCGTCCACCACCGCCTGGATATAGGCCGGGTCATGCGCCAGCGCCAGTTCGCCGTCGCTGACGGGCAGCGCCACACCTGGCCGCACCTGCGCCAGCTCAAGCGCAACGCGGCTGCGCAGGCGCTCATACTTGCCCATGGGGAAACGGTGCCCATCCGGTAACGGCAACACAAAATGGTCGGCATAAAAGGCTTGCATGAGGTCAGAGCATTCGAAACGCGGCGAAATGGCATGGGGATTGTGGCCGCAAGCAGGGGTTCTCTGCAGGGCAGCGCGAGTCGGCACTGCCTGATGGCAGCGTCAACAATTACCAGATAGAGCCCCATCCCTAAAATGCTGCAGTGCAGCAAAAACCACTTGCAATCGACCGGGCAATCCCTATACTTGAGTTATGTTGCAGTGCAGCAATCGACAAAAGCAAACCAGCAGATTGTCCAGCAGCGCAACTAGTTGAAATCGTTAACCACCTATATTGGAGATTTAAATATGTTGACCGCTGAACAAATCATGGCTTCCCACAAAGCAAACATCGAAACCCTGTTTGGTCTGACCAGCAAGGCTTTCGAAGGCGTTGAGAAACTGGTTGAACTCAATGTCCAGGCTTCCAAGGCCGCCCTGGCCGAGTCCGCCAACCACACCCAATCCCTCATGGGCGTCAAAGACGCACAAGAGCTGCTGGCCCTGCAAGCCGGCTTGTTCCAGCCGCTGGCTGAAAAGACCGCTGCCTACAGCCGTCACCTGTACGACATCGCTACCGCCACCGGCGCGGAAGTCGGCAAGTCTTTTGAAGGCCAGGCTGCTGAAGCTCAAGCCAAATTCATGGGCCTGGTTGACAGCGCCGCCAAGAATGCACCGGCCGGTTCCGAGACCGCTGTTGCCGTGATGAAAAGCGCCGTGGCTGCTGCCAACAACGCTGTCGAATCCATGCAAAAAGCCGTCAAACAAGCCACCGACATGGCCGAAGCCAATTTCACCGCCGCGACCAACACCGCTGTGAACGCTTCCAAGACTGCTTCGAAAAAGCGTTGATTTTCCGGGGCTTGAATTAGCGGGCGGCAACGCCAGTTGATTCATTCAGGTGTTTGCCTCACTGAAGGCAGGGCCCCTTACCAGTTGTCTCCTCGGGTCCTTCCAGAAATCCAGTTTCACGGACCCCTTAAAGCCTGATTGCAAAATCAGGCTTTTTTTTGCCCGTTTCGGCCCCAGTCCATATTGAATGAGCTTAGCCCGCTATCAAATCAGGAGCATCATCGGGCCTGTAAAAGCGCCAGTCTGGCACGCAAGGCGGGCAACGCCGCCTGCATCGCAGCGCGTCCGGCGTCGATGGCGCGCTGGCGCGCCGAAAAGTCCGCGCTTTTGAGGCCGGCCTGCGCGGGCTGTACCAGCACATCGGCGTCCTTGAGCTCGTATTGATTAATGCTTTTACCCATGATGGCAAAGGTTTGCAGCAGGATCTGCAGCGTTCCCTCAGCCGGGTTGGCCTCGGGTGGGCTGGAAATGTCCACCGCAATTACCAGATCGGCGCCCATCTGCCGTGCAAAACGTACTGGCACCGGCGAGACCAGGCCACCGTCCACATATTCGCGCCCGTTGATCTTGACCGGTACAAACACTGCCGGTACCGCGCTTGATGCCCGCACCGCCGTACCCGTATCGCCACGCTGAAACAGCACGGCCTGGCCGCTGTTCAGGTCGGTCGCCACGATGCCGAGCGGGATCGCCATGTTTTCAATCAAGCGGCCCGACACCAGATCGTTCACATAACGGCCCAAGGCCTCGCCGCGAAACATGCCGCGCCCGAACAGCGGCAGCATCCAGTCGGTGATGGCGACCTCCTCCAGGCTCAGTGCGGTCTGCTGCAACTGGGCGCTGGTTTTTCCGCTGGCGTAGAGCGCCGCGACCAGGCTGCCAGCCGAGGTGCCGACCACCAGCGAGGGCTTGAAGCCAGCCTCTTCCAGAGCGGCAATCACGCCGACATGGGCAAAACCGCGTGCTGCGCCACCGCCCAGCGCCAGGCCGATCCTGACCGGCTTGCCCGCGGGAACCTGAACGCCTGGCGCCACCAAGCCGGGCACGGCGCAGCCGGCCAGCACAAGCGTCACAGCGCACCCTAGCGCCACCACCGCCGGACGACACACCGCCACGGCCAGCGCCCATGTCCCTGCGACATGGCTGACTTTGTGATTGAGATTAATTCTTGTTTGTATTAACATCTTCTTATCTGCCCACTTCATCGATTGACCTATGTTTAATACCGCATCCTCCCTGGCCACCATCACCCTGGCAGTCGCCACCCTGTTCAGCGCAACGAGCGCCGCGCTTGCGCAGCAGCAGGTCGTCAACCTATATTCTGCACGCCACTACCAAAGCGATGAAGGCATGTACGAGGCCTTTACCCGCACCACGGGCATCAAAATCAACCGCGTGGACGCCGATGACGCTGGCATTCTGGCGCGCCTGAAAGCCGAAGGCGCCGCCTCTCCGGCTGACGTGATCCTGCTGGTGGACGCCGCCCGCCTGGCCTCAGCCGATGCACAAGGCCTGTTCCAGCCGATCAAGTCCAAGGTACTGGACGCGGCCATTCCGGCCAACCTGCGCGCGACTCCCACCGCCGATGGCGTGACCTGGACCGGTTTTTCAACCCGCGCCCGCGTCATTGTTTACGACCCGGCCCGTGTTCAAGCCAGCGACGTAGACAGCTACGAAAAACTTGCCGACCCCAAACTCAAGGGCCTGGTCTGCACCCGCTCGGGCTCACACCCCTACAACCTGTCGCTGTTCAGCACCGTGGTCGAGCGCCTGGGCGACGCCAAAGGTGAAGCCTGGCTCAAGGGCGTGGTCGACAACATGGCGCGCGCACCCAAGGGCGGCGACACCGACCAGATCAAGGCCGTGGCCTCCGGCGAATGCGGCGTGGCCGTGACCAACACGTATTACGTCGCGCGCCTGATCAAGTCCGACAAGGCCGATGAAAAAGCCGTAATGCAAAAGGTCAAGGTCATGTTCCCGAACCAGGCCACCTCCGGCACCCATGTGAATATCGCCGGTGCGGCGGTTGCCAAACATGCCAAGAACCAGGCCAACGCCGTCAAGTTCATGGAGTTCCTGTCCAGCGCGTTTGCCCAGGACTACTTTGCCAACGGCAACAACGAGTTCCCGGCCACGAAGGGCGTTACCGTGATCAACCCGGCAATTGTGGCCATGGGCGGCGCCAGCTTCAAGGCTGAGAGCATCCCGCTTGGCGTGGTCGCCAAAAACCAGGTCAAGGTGCAGCAGATGCTGGACCGGGTTGGGTACAAATAAGGCCCCCACGTTCGCTCGCTTCGAGCCTGCGGCGGCTCCCTGCCCCTTGCACGGAATAAAGGGGCGCTACAGCTGCGGACCGGCAGAGCCGGACCCGCGGCCCCTGCTTGAAAAGAGAGCCACGCATGACGATGAAAAGCCCGGTCCGCCGGGCTTTTTTTTGCCCGATAATTCCGCCTGACATTGACGTTCACGTCAACTCCGAACCCCACCTTCCCTCTCTTCATCTTCCCAAGGAATTCTCATGGACATCGCAGGCAAAGTATTCATCGTCACCGGCGGCGCATCCGGTCTGGGCGAGGGCACGGCACGCATGCTGGCGGCCAAAGGCGGCAAGGTCGTGATCGCCGACATGCAGGTTGAAAAAGGAGAGGCGATTGCTAAAGACATAGGCGGCGCCTTTGTCAAATGCGACGTCAGCCAGGAGGCCGACGGCCAGGCGGTTGTCGCCAAAGCCGTGTCCATGGGCAAACTGATGGGTCTGGTCAACTGCGCCGGTATCGCACCGGCTGAAAAAACCGTAGGCAAAAACGGCGCGCACAACCTGGGCGTCTTCAGCAAAACCATCATGGTCAATCTGGTCGGCAGCTTCAACATGATTCGTCTGGCCGCCGACGCCATGTGCAAAAACGAACCCGAAGCCACCGGCGAGCGCGGGGTCATGATCTCCACCGCCTCGGTCGCGGCCTACGACGGCCAGATCGGCCAGGCCGCCTACAGCGCTTCCAAGGGCGGCATTGTCGGCATGACCTTGCCGATCGCGCGCGACCTGGCACGCAACGGCATCCGCAACATGACGATCGCACCGGGCATTTTTGGCACGCCCATGATGTTTGGCATGCCCCAGGAAGTGCAGGACTCACTGGCAGCATCGGTGCCCTTCCCGAGCCGCCTGGGCACGCCGCAGGACTACGCCAAACTGGCGCAGCACATCTTTGAAAACGACATGCTCAACGGCGAAGTGATTCGCCTCGACGGCGCGATCCGCCTGGCGCCGCGATAACCTGCCTGGCCCAAATCCGCTATCGGATTGATAGCTGCTTGCGCATATCTCGCAAGGGCTGAAGGCTGATTCGACCTCAAACAAAGTCGGATCGGCTTTTTTTTGCTGCTGACACAAATCAACCGTCGGCACGGACAAGTTTCAGCTGCGCCTCCGGGGGCTTGGGTTTACCATGGCCGCTCACCCACAGGACAAGCCATGAAAAACAACACCTCCGCGCGCCCGCGCACTGTTTGCCCGGCTCTTGCCGCCGCACTGGTCGCCAGCCTGCTGCTGGCGGGCTGTGTGTCGGCGCCGCCTTTTGCTTATGACCTGCCGCCGCAGCCAGAGATCGCTTCCGGCTATACCGAAAAACCAGGCTGGGCCAGCTCCAAATTTGCCGTCGCTGCGGCGAACCCGCTGGCCGCCGACGCTGGCTACCAGGTTCTGAAGGCTGGCGGCACGGCAATTGATGCGGCGGTTGCTGTGCAGATGGTGCTCGCGCTGGTGGAGCCCCAGTCCAGTGGCCTGGGCGGCGGCGCTTTTTTGCTGCATGCCAGCGGCAGCACGGTCGAGGCGTTTGATGGCCGCGAAACTGCGCCAGCCGCAGCCGACGAAAAGCTTTTTCTCAGCGCCGACGGCAAGCCCATGGCGTTCGACGACGGCGTGGTCGGTGGCCGCTCTGTCGGGGTACCGGGCACCGTGCGCATGCTGGAAATGGCGCACAGGCAACACGGCAAGCTACCTTGGGCGCAATTGTTTGTGCCGGCCATCGCGCTGGCCGAAAACGGCTTCAAGGTCAGCCCACGTCTGGCCAGCCTGCTCAAGGCCGATCAGCACCTGAAAAAAGATCCGGTGGCTGCCGCCTATTTTTACCCGGTCAACGGTGAAGCCCTGGCCGCCGGCGCCCTGCTGCGCAACCAGCCACTGGCTGATGTGCTGAAAAAGATCGCAGCCGGCGGGTCCAAAGGGCTGCTGGAAGGCGACGTCGCCCAGGCCGTTGTCAGCAAGGTGCAGCAACACCCAAGCAACCCCGGCAAACTGAGCCTGGCCGACATGGCCGGCTACCAGGCCAAAAAACGCGAACCGATCTGCCACGATTACCGCGCCCAGGCCAGGGACTACCGCATTTGCGGCATGCCACCACCCAGCTCGGCTGGGATTGCAGTCGGGCAAATCCTGGGCATCCTGAACAACACCAACGCAGCGACGCTGCCGCTGGTGACCGGCATCGGCGGCGTCGCCGGTACCGTGGCCCCAACGCCGTCGGCCGACTGGCTGCACCTTTACACCGAGGCCTCGCGCCTGGCCTTTGCCGACCGCGCTCAGTACCTGGGCGACCCCGACTTCGTGCAGGCCCCGGCTGGCAGCTGGATGAGCCTGCTCGCCCCCGCCTATTTGGCTGATCGCGCCAAACTGATCGCGCAGCAGCCCGGCGGCCAGAGCATGAAAGTGGCGCCGCCTGGCGTGCCCACCGGTGCGCGCATGGCCTACGCACCCATGGCCGACCAACCGGAATACGGCACCTCACACATCAGCATCGTGGACGCTTTCGGCAATGCGGTCGCCATGACGACCACGATTGAAGGCGCCTTTGGCTCGCGCCAGATGGTCAGGGGCTTTTTGCTGAACAGCGAGCTGACCGATTTCAGCTTTGCACCGGCAGATGCCGACGGCAAGCCGGTGGCCAACCGTTTGCAGCCGGGCAAGCGGCCGCGTTCGTCCATGGCACCTACGCTGGTGTTTGACAAGGCCAGCGGCCAGCTGGTGATGAGCGGCGGCAGCTCGGGCGGTGCGCTGATCATTCACGACATCACCAAAACGCTGTATGGCGTGCTGAACCTGGGCCTGATGCCGCAACAGGCCATTAATCTGCCCAATTTCGCCTCGTTCAACGGCCCCAGTCTGCTGGAGGAAAAGCGCTTTGCACCCGCCACCATCGAAGCCCTGAAAGCCCGCGGCGCCGAAGTGCGCGAGATGACCATGACCAGCGGCCTACAAGCCATCACCCGCGGGGAGGCACACGGCACGCAGTTGTGGCTGGGCGGCGCCGACCCGCGCCGCGAGGGTGTGGTGATGGGTGATTGAGCGCCAGCTCTAGTATCAAAAAGGCATCCAGCCCATGACTGGAAACGGCTGATCGCTATTATTTCGATAGCGTCCCGGCTTCGGGAACAGTGCCTTCCACCTTCAGGGGGTTGGCCGGCGGCGGCTCTGGCGGCTTGTCGATGCGTTCGTACTCGGAGATCACCTGGGCGCCCAGCAGCAGCAGGGTCGCCGCGATCTCCAGGCTCAGCAGCACCACGATGGCGGTGGTGAGCGAGCCGTAAACCACGTTGACCTGCGACAGCGTGCCGAAGTACCAGACCAGCAGGTGCCGCGTGATTTCCCACAGCAGGGCCGCCGTCACGCCGCCGATCAGCGCATGGCGCCACGACAGCTTGCCGACCGGCATCACCATGTAGACCGAGGTCAGCAGGAAAATCTCCCCGGTCAGCCCCAGCAGGTAGAGCAGCAGGCCGGACACACCGCTGAGCGACCATTCTCGGCCCAGCACATCGACGCTTTCCTCACCCATGGCGCGCAGCCCGCCCGATACCAGCGTGACCACCAGCAGCCCGGCGCCCAGGCTGATGATGTAACAGTAAGGCAGCAGCGCCGAGACGATAAAGCGCCGGCGCCGCACCGCAATCCGGTGCAGAAAAATCACCGACATGGCGTTTTCCAGCACGGTGAAGGCCAGCGAGCTGAAAAACAGCATGGTGCCGAGCAGCACCCAGCCGATCACGTCGCGGTGGGCCAGGAAGGTCGCGAGTTCGGCCACCACCGCGCGCGACTGCACCGGCATCAGCCACTCGAGGTAGCGGCCCAGGGTCTGCAGCAGCTCGGCCTGGTCGATCACATGCGACAGCGCGATGATCACCAGGATCAGCAGCGGAACAATCGACAACAGCGCGTAATACGCCACCGCGCCAGCCAGCAACAGGCCCTGGTTGGCGCGAAAGCCCATGAGCACGCGCCAGGCAAAAGCGGCGGGGTGAGCCAGCACGTGGGCGGCCTGGTGGCTGAGGATTTGCATGGCACATGGTAGCCGCAGAAGGTGGCACTTGCCGCCCGGACCGACGCGGCCACGGGGTCGTGAAGGCACAATACAGGCGTGGCCATTCCCTCATCATTCATTCAGGAACTGCTGGCGCGTGCCGATATCGTCGATATCGTTGGCCGCCATGTCCAGCTCAAGAAGGGCGGGGCCAACTTCATGGGGCTGTGTCCCTTTCATGGAGAAAAATCCCCTTCTTTTTCTGTCAGCCCGTCCAAGCAGTTCTACCACTGCTTCGGCTGCGGCGTCAGCGGCGACGCGATCAAGTTCATGACCGAGTACGGCGGTATGACGTTTATTGAGGCCGTAAAGGATCTGGCTCAGCAATACGGCCTCCAGGTGCCGGAGGACGACGTCTCGCCGCAGGAGCGTGCCCGCGCTGCCCTGGCCCGCGAGCAGCAGGCGACCTTGAGCAGCGTGCTAGAAAAAGCCGGCATCGCCTATATCAAGCATTTGCGCAGCTCGCCACGCGCCATCGACTACTTCAAGGGCCGCGGCCTGTCGGGAGAGATCGCCAAGACTTTCGGCCTCGGGTATGCGCCCGAGGGCTGGCGGGCACTGGCCAGCGTGTTCCCCGATTACAACGACCCCTTGCTGGTCGAAAGTGGCCTGGTCATCACCAGCGAGCCCGGTGAAGAAAATTCGCAGGGTGAGGCCAAACGCTACGACCGCTTCCGCGACCGCGTGATGTTTCCGATCCGCAACGTCAAGGGCGAATGCATAGGTTTTGGCGGGCGCGTGCTGGGCGACGAAAAACCCAAGTACCTGAACTCGCCGGAAACCCCGGTCTTCAGCAAAGGCCGTGAGCTCTATGGCCTGTTCGAGGCGCGCACCGCCTTGCGCGAACACGGCTACGCGCTGGTCACAGAGGGTTACATGGACGTGGTGGCGCTGGCCCAGCTCGGTTTTGCAAATGCCGTCGCCACCCTGGGCACGGCCTGTACCGCCGACCATGTGCAAAAGCTCTTTCGTTTCACGGATTCTGTGGTTTTCAGCTTTGACGGCGACGGCGCTGGCCGCCGCGCCGCGCGCAAGGCGCTGGACGCCGCCCTGCCCTTTGCGACCGACGTGCGCACCGTCAAGTTTTTGTTCTTGCCCGAAGAACACGACCCCGACAGCTTCATCCGCGCCAACGGCCAGGACGGTTTTGCCGCCGCCGTGGCCAAGGCCGTGCCGCTCAGCAAGTTCATGCTCGAAGCCGCTGCCGAGGGCTGCGAACTTGACACCGCCGAAGGCCGGGCCCACATGGCCAGCAATGCGCGGCCGCTCTGGAGCCTGTTGCCCGACGGCACGCTGAAACGCCAGTTGCTGGCTGAAATCGCCGACCAGGTGCTGATCGATAGCCGCGAGCTGCTTCAGATCTGGCAGCCGGCCCAGGGTTCAGGGGGCTATAAAAACAATAGCACCACACGCACGCCCGGTAAGGGCCAGCGGTCTAAAATATCTGAAATATCGGCCAGTGCGTCGCATTTAGGGGAGTTTGCCGGTAATTTTGCCGACCTGCACGACGACGGCGCCTACGCTGCCTCACTGCCCATGAATGCCGGCGCGTCCGGCCACAGCGCCCGGTCGTCAAGCGGCAACCGGCCTGGCCGGCGGGTTGCAGGACGACGCTTGTCAGCAAGTCCCCAGGATCGCTTGCTTCGTTTGATGCTGACTGACCCGCAAAGCTGGGACAAACTCAGCGGCGAAGAGCACGTGCTGCTGTGTGAGCTGCCGGCGCCGCAGGGCCCGCTGTTTGTGTGGCTTGAAAGCCAGTTGCATGAACACGGCCCCCAGCCCTGGGCGGCATTGCGCGAGGGTCTGCGTGAGCACCCCCAGGAAAAATACGCGGTTGACCAGATATCCGAGATTCCGGAAGGCATTGAATGCGATTGGAATGAAGCTCGCGCCATTCTTGACCGGCTGCTCGCGGCCAAGCTGAATCAGGAGCAGAAGGAATTGAGCGAAGGCGGTACCGAAACGCTCCTGGACCCTGTCAAAAGGCAGCGTCTGGCATTTTTGATGGCCCGGACAAAAACCCGCGCTGCGTCCTAAAAAAAAGCCGATTTAGGCCTGATTTTAATGCCCAAAAATGAGGCATCCGGGTATAATCCGACTTTCCGCTACGGCAAGCGCGACAGCAGCACCTCCGGCAACCGCCCCCCGCAAGAACGGGACCGCACTGGTTGAGGGCAATTTATCCGCAAGGACTGCACACCAAATGTTCGCCCAAACAACTTGCCTGGGGGCTTCTCAAAGCCCCTGAATGCCCAGCCCTCCGGCTCCGGGCATTTTTTGTGCCTGTGCCCGGCCTTGCCGGTGCCGGGAACCCAGTCTGTTGAAGGAAGTTTCATACCGGGAGTTCGCCATGCCTGCTCAAAAGCCCAGCAAGTCCGCCAAAGCCGTGCCCAAGTCCAAAGCCGCCGTAAAAACTGCCGCCCGACCGCCCGTCAAGAAGGCCGCCAGCAAGCTTGAAAAACCCGCAAAAACCGCCATATCCAAACCAGTTCCCGGCAAAAAAGCCGCAGCGCCTAAAGCGCCTCCGAAATCCGAAAAGTCCGTCAAGAAAGCCCTCCCTGTGCCGACCAAGTCTCCCGTCTCCCTTGCCAAACCCCTTGCCAAAAAAGAAACTCCGCTGAAGGCCGCCCCGGTCGCAGCCGCCGTTGACGTGCCGGTCAAGAAGAAACCTGGCCGCCCGCCGAAAAACCCGGATGCGGCCGTAGAAGCCGGCGGTGCCAAGCGCGGCCGCAAACCCAAGGTGGCCGGCAAGGCCGAGGGTGATGAGGACATGTCCGACATCGAAGACGACCTCGTCGGTGAACCGGTGGCCGAGACCACCGAAAAGGTCAAGCCACTGCGTATGAAAATCAGCAAGGCGAAAGAACGCGCCTTGATGAAAGAGTTTGGCCTGGACGAAACCGTGTTATCTGAAGAAGACATGGCCAAGCGCCGCGCGCGCCTGAAAGCCCTGATCAAACTCGGCAAGACCCGCGGTTACCTGACGCATGGCGAAATTTCCGACCACCTGCCCGATAAGCTGATCGACGCTGAAACGCTGGACGCGGTGATCGTCACCTTGAACGATCTGGGCGTTGCCGTGTACGAGCAGACGCCTGACGCAGAGACCCTGCTGATCACTGCCAACGCACCGGCCGGCGCCACCGAAGAAGAGGCTGAAGAAGCCGCCGAAGCCGCCCTGTCCACCGTGGACAGTGAATTCGGCCGCACCACCGACCCGGTCCGCATGTACATGCGTGAGATGGGAACGGTCGAGTTGCTGACGCGCGAAGGCGAAATCGAGATCGCCAAACGCATCGAGGGCGGCCTGATGAAGATGATGGAAGCCATCTCTGAAAGTCCGGCCACCATTGCTGAAATTCTGCGCCTCGGTGAAGACATCCGCGAAGGCAAGATTGTTATTTCCACCGTGGTGGATGGCTTTTCCAACCCCAACGAAGCCGACGACTATGTGGCCGAAGAGGACTTTGACGAGTTCGATGAGGAAGACGACGACGACGGCAAGGGCGGCTCCAAGGCGCTGACCAAAAAGCTTGAAGAGCTGAAAAAGGAAGCGCTGGTACGTATCGAGACCATCGCCTCGCTGTTCGAGAAAGTCCACAAGACTTACGACAAGGAAGGTTACGGCACGCCGGCCTACGTGAAAGCGCAGAAAGCCCTCAGCGACGAGCTCATGACGGTGCGTTTTACCGCCAAGACGATTGAAAAGCTCTGTGACCTGCTGCGCGGCCAGGTGCTGGATGTGCGCAAGAAAGAGCGCGAGCTGCGCCGCATCATCGTCGAGAAATGCGGCATGCCGCAGGAAGTCTTCATCAAGGACTTTCCGCCGAATCTGCTGAACCTCAAATGGGTCGAAAAACAGGTAGCCGCCAACAAGTCGTGGTCCATCATCATGGCGCGCAACATCCCGCCTATCCAGGAATTGCAGACCAAGCTTGGTGAGTTGCAGGCGCGTGTGGTCGTGCCTTTGGGTCAGCTCAAGGACATCAACAAGCGCATGAACGAAGGCGAGACCAACTCGCGCGACGCCAAGAAAGAGATGATCGAGGCCAACTTGCGCCTGGTGATCTCGATCGCTAAAAAGTACACGAATCGCGGCTTGCAATTCCTGGACTTAATCCAGGAAGGCAACATCGGCCTGATGAAAGCCGTGGACAAGTTTGAATACCGCCGCGGCTACAAGTTCTCGACCTACGCCACTTGGTGGATTCGCCAGGCGATCACGCGCTCCATCGCCGACCAAGCCCGCACCATCCGCATTCCGGTGCACATGATCGAGACCATCAACAAGATGAACCGCCTGTCGCGCCAGCATCTGCAGGAGTTCGGCTTCGAGCCGGACGCCAGCATCCTGGCCGCCAAGATGGAGATTCCGGAAGACAAGATCCGCAAGATCATGAAGATCGCCAAAGAGCCGATCTCGATGGAAACACCGATCGGCGACGACGATGATTCGCACCTTGGCGACTTCATCGAGGACAGCGCCAACACCGCACCGCTGGAAGCCGCGATGCAAGCCGGCCTGCGCGATGTGGTCAAAGACATCCTCGACAGCCTGACACCGCGCGAAGCCAAGGTGCTGCGCATGCGTTTCGGCATCGAGATGAGCACCGACCACACGCTGGAAGAAGTCGGCAAGCAGTTCGACGTGACGCGTGAACGCATCCGCCAGATCGAAGCCAAGGCGCTGCGCAAGCTCAAGCACCCTTCACGTTCGGACAAGCTGCGCAGCTTTATCGACACGCTGTAGGCGCGGAAAATCAAAAAGGCCGGTCCCCGTTTCACGGGCACCGGCCTTTTTCGATGGACGTCAGTTTGGGGCCGCCGCCCGATCGAACGAAAGCAGGTTATGGCTGCTTTGTAACGGATTTAATTTTGAAGAACCGGGCGCTGCGTTCATCCTTTAATGCGCCGTAAAACTCTTCACCGACCTGATAGGTGTAGTAGCACATGTCGGTACGTGAATTCCAGACCGGCATGTGTTTCTTCGAACACCACTTGCCATCCTCGTCGGCCGACCAGACCCCCGTGGCGGGGCTTTCGCTGCGACTGCCATAGTGATACTCCGAGCCAGACAGCGTGCCGTCGGCTTGAAACAAAAGATCGCCCTCTCCTCCACCGATTGGCCAGACATACTTGATGCGAAGTGGAACCATCGCGGTGTAGTCCGCCTTCGTGAGCTTTCTTGCGCCTTTATCCAGCAAATCACCGACATTGGATTGAGCAAGTACTGGCAGGCTACTTAGCGCAAGCAAGGACCCAAAAATCAAGGTTTTCATAGTCTCTCCCAAATGTAGTTACATGATGTTACCACCAGGACGGTGATCATGTGATGGCGCTCAGTTCTGCCTTTAACCGGGAAGACGCAGGAGTGTAAACAGTGGCGCTTTGGCACTGAGGCAAGACAACATCTGCACCTGATACTTGGTCACGCGCGATTTGCCATCAGTACGACGACTGCCCTTTTTTAGCGATCAGGATCAAACACTGACGCCAAACTCCTCAGTATCCACTTCGCTGGCACTCTGCGCGCTGTAACGCGGGCCGGTCACGGTGCCCTGACTGATCAGTGCATCGAGTCTGGTCAGCAGGCCGGCGTCCAGCCGTACATCCATCGCAGCCAGGTCCTCCTGCAGATGCGCCACGCTGCTTGTGCCCGGAATCGGGATGATATGCGGCGCCTTGTGCAGCAACCAGGCCAGCGCTAGCTGGGCCGGCGTGCAGCCGGCCTCTTCGGCCAGCGCCTTGTAAGGTGGGAGCAACTTCAGGTTGGCCGCGTAGTTGTCGGGCGAAAAACGCGGCATCGCAGCGCGAATATCCTTGGGCACGAGCGTGCCGACATCGTGCAGCGCATCGCACAAAAAACCGCGCGCCACCGGGCTGAAGGCCACAAAGGCCGCGCCCAACTCACGGCAAGCCTCCAGCACCGCGATCTCCGGATTGCGCGTCCACAGCGAATATTCGGTCTGCACGGCGGCAATCGGGTGCACGGCGTGAGCCTTGCGCAGCGTTGTGGCCGAGACCTCGGACAGGCCGATTGCCCGCACTTTGCCCACGCGCACCAGCTCGGCCATGGCACCTACGCTGTCTTCGATCGGCACCTTCTTGTCCCAGCGGTGCAGGTAATACAGGTCGATCACGTCGGTCTGCAGGCGCTGCAGGCTGTCTTCGCAATTTTTCCGGATGGCCTCGGGCCGGCCGTCGATGACACGTTTGACACCGTCATCAAAATGCACACCCGACATGCCGCCCTTGCTGGCCAGCGTGAAGCTGCTGCGGTGTTTGGACAGCACCTTGCCGACCAGGGTTTCGTTGGCGCCAAAGCCATACAGCGCCGCTGTGTCAAACAGCGTGACGCCGGCGTCCAGCGCGGCCAGCAACACACGTTCGCTCTGCTCCGCAGAGGGCGGCGTGCCGTAGGCGTGGCTCAGGTTCATGCAGCCCAGGCCGATGGCCGAGACAGTGAAAGATGCGATGGTTCGTTGTTGCATGGCGTGAGCTTAAGCCAAACCGGAAGCTGTCGCACTTGCGTGGTTTGCATGGCTTGCGTCGTCCGCACTGTGCATTCGCCGCGGTGCTTCAGACCGGGCCCGACACGCGCGCCTGCTCAAGAAACGCCGTCACCAGGCGGGCTCGGGCGGTACCGCGCCGCCACAACACGCCGAACTGGCGAGGCGTGACAGGATCCGGCAGCTGGATCCGGGCAATGTCCAGGCCCCGAGTGAGCGGTGAGGCAATGTCAGGCACCAGAGAAACGCCCAAGCCCTCGCTCACCATCATTGAGATCGCCAGCAGCGAGCTCAGCTCGAACCTTTCGCGAGGAACAATACCGTGATCACGCAGGTAAGCGTCGGCGCGCTTGCCAAATCCCAGACTGCGGTCATAACGCAGCAGCGGTTGAGTGCGCAACAGCTGGAGTGCATCCTGGTCGGCAAATTCGGGTGGCGCCAGCACCACCATCTGCTCATCGCGCAGCAATTCCCAGGCCGTGGCCTTGTCCAGGGCAAACTCCGGGTGCAGGCAGACGGCCGCGTCCAGCTCGTCGCGGCGCACGGCTTCGACCACCTGTTGCGAGAGGCCAGACTGAATGAACACGGTCACATCGGGGTGCGCGCGGGCAAGTCGGCCCAGGATGCCGGGAAGCACCGTATGCAATGCGGTGTTGATGGTGCCAAGTCGCAACTCACCGGCGACAACGTCTTCCAGCACCACGGCGCGCAGCGTGCCAAAGTCGCGCAGCAGTTCACCGGCGCGCACCAGCAGCCGGTGACCGGCAGGCGTCGGCAAGACGGTGCGACCCGAGCGAACCATCAAGGGCACGCCCAGATCACGTTCGAGAGTGCGTACTTGCAAGGCGACCGCTGCGGGCGTCAGCCCCAGGCGACGTGCTGCTTCGGCCATCGAGCCGGTCTCGGCGGCCAGCACGAAGGTCTGCAGGAATGCTGTTTCCATAGATGGTTGCGAAGTTGAAAGAATAGATTTTCTATCTTTTTAAACAAGCGGCTGCGGGTTTACCGGAAGGCCCAAAACCCGGAGACTTCCCGGCATGAGAAGCAAACTCTTTGTGCCGGGTTCCAGGCCGGAACTGTTCGCCAAAGCCCTGGCCAGCGACGCCGATGGCATTTCAATCGACCTGGAAGACGCGGTGGTGGAAACCCGCAAGTCCGAGGCACGGGCAACGGTGACAAAGTGGTTGCGCTCCCGCATCCCGGGAGCAGATCGCAAACTGGTGATCGTGCGTGTGAATGCCATGGATACGCCGCACTTCGACGCCGACGTGACCGCCGTGGTTCAACCCGGCCTGGACGTGCTGAACCTGCCCAAGCCTGAGAGCGTCGATGCGGTCCGTGCTGCGGTGGCCGCCATTGCGCGCGCCGAACGTGCAAACGGTGTGTCCATCCCGGTGCGGTTGCTGCTCAATATCGAGGCCCCGCGTGCACTGCGCGAGGCTGCAGACCTTGCCGCGGCCGATCCGCGGGTGATGGGATTACAGGTCGGACTGGGAGACCTGTTCGAACCGCTGGGCATAGACCGTTGCGACATGGCTTGCGTTGGGCAGGTGCTGTTCGCAGTCCGCATGGCGGCGGCCGAGGCAGGCGTGGACGCTTTCGATGGCGCATTCGCTGACGTCAGCAATCCCGAGGCTTATCTCGCCGAGGCGCAACTCGCCCGGCGCTTAGGATTCTCGGGAAAAAGTTGCATTCACCCCAGCCAGATCGCCTTGGCCAACCAGGCTTTCCGGCCGAGTGATGCCCAGATTGCCCATGCGCTGAAGGTGATGCAGGCCGCAGCCGATGCACACACCCGCGGCATGGGCGCCTACATGGTCGAAGGCAGGATGGTCGATGCGCCATTTGTCCGCCGTGCAGAAGCTGTCGTCGAGAGCGCGCGCCGCATGGGCCTGCTGCCCACAGGATGATCACAACAACCACCAGGAGACAATCATGCAAGCATTGACACGGCGCGCCCTGCGCCGCCCTTCCCTCGCCGCCTTGGTCGCCTTGGCCCTGGTCGCCTTTGCGGGCGCTGTGGCTCAGGCGCAGGACGCGTATCCGAGCAAACCCATCACCATCGTCGTACCTTACCCACCCGGCGGCTCGAACGATGTGTTTGCGCGCGTCATCGCCCGGGAATTGGGTGATGCGCTGAAGCAGCCGGTGATCGTGGACAACCGTCCCGGTGCCAGCGGCACGACCGGAACCGCAGCGGTCGTGCGCGCGACGGCAGACGGTTATACGCTGGTCGCCGTGTCTTCCAGCATGACGACCAACGCGGCGATCCAGCCAAAAATGCCGTTCGACCCTGTCAAGGGGCTGGCAGCGGTGGCGATGTTTGCGGAAGGTCCCTTCATCGTCGCGGTGAACAATGAGTTCGCCGCCAAATCTCCCAAGGAATTGATTGCCGCGATCCGCGCCAAGCCGGGCGCCTACAACTATGCCTCCTCGGGCACGGGCAGCGTCAACCAGTTCGGCACCGAGTTGCTCAAGGCCCAGGCTGGCAATCTGTTCATCACACACATTCCCTATCGCGGCATGGGCCCGGCCGTCACAGACCTGGCCGGGGGACAAACCCAGGTCCTGATGGCGAGCGGACCCAGCCTGTTGCCGATGGTGCGCGCAGGCAAGGTACGCGCCATTGGTATCACCAGCGCCACGCCGAGCGCCATCGCGCCCGACCTGGTGCCCTTTTCAACGGCCGTGCCGGGCTACGAGTTCTCGCTGTGGTGGGGCCTTCTCGCGCCTGCCGGCACGCCAACACCCGTGATCAGCAAGCTCAACGCCGCAATCAATCAGATTCTGGCCAAGCCAGAAGTCAAGGCGCAGTTCCTGCGTGAAGGTGCCGAAGCCAGGCCCATCACTCCGGCACAGTTCGCCAGTGTGGTGGCTAGCGACGTTGAGCGCTGGAAAAAACTGGCCCGGCAACAAAACATCGTCGCAGACTGATTTCACACGCCAGAAGCCATCAATCATGAGCTTGACTGGGAACAGAAGCGGCCCGCTTGCGGGCGTACGCGTCCTCGACCTCAGCGCTTACATCGCTGGGCCTTATGGTTGCTCTTTGCTAGCCGACCAGGGCGCCGAGGTCATCAAGGTCGAGCCGCCGGCCGGAGACAATCTGCGCAAATACCCCTCCACCCTGGAATCTGAGAGCCGCGCTTTCCTGGGAGTCAACCGGGGCAAACTCGGTGTGGTGCTGGACCTCAAGGATGCGCGCGACCACGATCGCCTGCTGGCGCTGGTGCGGAGCGCGGACGTGCTGGTACATAACTTCCGGCCCAATGTACCGGCTCGCCTGGGGATCGCCTATGAGCAGCTCAAGGACATCAATCCGCGCCTCGTCTATTGCGCAGTTACCGGTTATGGCGATACAGGGCCGCTGAAAGACAAGGCCGGCTACGACCAGGTGCTGCAAACGATGACGGGCATGTGCACGCTCCAGGGTAAACGCGGCGAGCCGCCCGAAATCCTGTACGGCTCGGTCGTTGACTACTACGCAGCTGCGCTTGTCTCTGGCGGCGTTTCTTCGGCTCTGTACGAGCGCGAGAAAAGTGGCGAAGGCCAATATGTCGGTGTCTCGCTTTTGCGTTCGGCGCTCGCCATGCAGTCTGCCCGTCTGGTGTGGGCGGACAGCGAGCCGCGTGAAGTTGGCCGGGACATGCGCTCAGGTGGAATCACCGGCATCCATCCTACCCAGGAAGGCTATTTGTACATTTCGGCCAACACGCCGCATTTCTGGCGGGCACTGTGCGAGAGGACGGGCCTGCCAGAATTGCTGGACGAGCGTTACGACACGGTTCGCAAGCGCGCCCAGCATCATGCAGAAATTGTGCCGCTCCTGCACGTTGCGCTGGCGCTACACAGCGCGCTGGAGTGGGAGGCGCTGTTTGGGGAAGAGGTGCCCTGCGCCGCGGCGCGCTCCGTCGAGGACATGTTTGATTTTCCCCAGGCACTGGAAGAGGACATGATCCAGACCTATGAGCACCCCGTCGCGGGCCGCTACCGCGGTTTCACCCGAGCATGGAAATTTGGCCGGACACCGGGGCCGACACCGATGGCCGCGCCAGCGCTGGACCAGCACGGCGACGCGTTGCGCGCCGAAGCCGACCGGCTTTGATAGCAGGCCATCAAGACCGCGCTCAGGCCAGTTGCTGCTCCAGCTCGTGCAGCACTTCGTAGCAAGCCAACACCTGGGCGACGCTGCTGTTCGGTTCACGCTCTTCGCGGATGGCGGCAAAAAATTCGCGGTCCTGCAGCTCGATGCCGTTCATCGACACATCCACCTTGCTCACGTCGATCTTTTCCTCTTTCCCATTGAACAGATCGTCATAACGGGCCAGATAAGTGGCCGTGTCGCCGATGTAGCGGAAAAAGGTTCCGAGCGGTCCGTCGTTGTTGAAGCTCAACGACAGCGTGCAGATCGCGCCATTGGCCGCCTTGAGCTGGATGCTCATGTCCATCGCAATGCCCAACGCCGGGTGAATCGGCCCCTGGATGGCGTTGGCCTTCACGATGGGGCTGCCGCATTGGTAGGCAAACAAATCGACCGTGTGCGCCGCGTGGTGCCACAGCAGGTGATCGGTCCAGCTGCGCGGCTGGCCCAGTGCGTTCATGTTGCTGCGGCGGAAGAAATAGGTCTGCACGTCCATCTGCTGTATGTTGAAGCGGCCGGCCTCGATTTCCTTGTGCACATACTGGTGACTGGGATTGAAGCGGCGGGTGTGGCCACACATGGCGACCAGCCCGGTCTGCTTCTGCAGCGCCACCACCTCCTGCGCGCCCTTGAGGGTATCGGCCAGTGGAATTTCGACCTGCACATGTTTACCGGCCTTCATGCAGGCAATCGACTGCTCCGCGTGCATCTGCGTCGGCGTGCACAAAATGACGGCATCGACTTCCTTGAGCGCCAGGCTGTCGGCCAGATCGGTGCTGACATGGGCGATGCCGTACTTGGCGGCAATTTCTTTGGTCTTGTCCAGGTCGCGGCTGATCAGCGAGACGACTTCAACGCCAGCTATGTTCTTGATGCCGTCCAGGTGTTTGATGCCGAAGGCACCGGCGCCGGCGAGCGCGACTTTAATGGTTTTGGTCATTGGAGACTCCGCTGAGCCGCCTCAAGGAGGCGAACGCCCCCTAGTGGGGCAGTGAATGGATATGAACGTGGGGGCATTACTTGTTCTCCAGAATCAAATGACCCACCGCGGTATTGCTGGCGGGCACATGGTAAAAACGGTGTGCCACCGTGGGCACGGGTCCACCGGCCACATCGGCCATGGCGCCGCGGGCGATCAGCCACATCACAAGTTCGATGCCCTCCGAACCGGCCTCGCGCACATAGTCGATGTGCGGCTTGGACGCAAGGCCCTCGGGGTCGTCAATCAGCTGGTCCAGGAAGGCGTTGTCGAATTCCTTGTTGATCAGGCCGGCGCGCGGACCCTGCAGCTGGTGGCTCATGCCGCCCGTGCCCCAGATCTGGACATTCAGGGGTTTGTCAAAACTTTCAATCGCCTTGCGGATGGCCTTGCCGAGTTCGAAACAGCGCCGACCCGAGGGCACCGGGTATTGCACCACATTGACGGCAAACGGAATCACCGGACAAGGCCAGGCCTGTGGCTGGCCGCACATCAGCGACAGCGGCACGGTCAGGCCGTGGTCCACGTCCATCTTGTTGACGATGGTCAGGTCAAAGTCCTGCTGGATCACCGACTGCGCAATATGCGCCGCCAGTTCCGGGTGCCCCTGCACCACAGGCACAGGACGCGGGCCCCAGCCTTCATCGGCCGGTGTGAAGGAATCGGCGCAGCCAATCGCAAAGGTCGGAATCATGTCAAGGCTGAAGGCCGTGGCATGGTCGTTGTAGACCAGGAAAATCACGTCAGGCTTGTTCTCCGCCATCCAGTGTTTCGAGAATTCGTAACCCTTGAACACGGGCTGCCAGTAGGGCTCGCCGCTTTTGCCGAGGTCAAGCGCCGCGCCAATGGCAGGCACGTGGGAGGTGTAGACGGATGCGGTAATTTTTGCCATGGTCATCAGGAAGTGGTTTTCTGGCCGGCTCGGCCCTGTGGCTGGCGGTGGGCCTGCGCTGTGCCGTCCTCGCCGAGCACGCGGTTGCCCTCGGCAGAGCGGCCTCCGCCTATCATCATGTCGCGGTATTCCTCTTCGGTCATGCCGGTCATGCTGCCTGCCATCTGCTGGAAGCTCTTGCCGTCGGTGGCGCCTATTTTGGCCAGGAAGTAGATGTTGCCGCCGGCCTTGATGCATCGGTTCAGGTCACGCGCCAGCACCGCCTGTTTCTGCTCTTCGGTCATCGCCCATTCGTCAAGGTAGGCGCGTTCATCGGCCTTGAAACGCTCGCGGTTGGCAGCCTTCATCAGCGACATGCAGAACTGGTTCAGGTGATAACCCAGGCGCGATTGCTCGGCATCAAAAATGGTGGTACCCGGAACATCAAGGTAAGGTTTATCGAGCGGCATGGTTGCCTCCTGTCATTTGATGCATTCAAAACTTGCGGCCTGGGCCGCATCGCCAGCGCGGTAGCGCGGCCACAGCGGCCATTCACACAGCGGACGGGAGCGGGCGGCCGCGAACGGTGGCACCACCGGCTGCTCAAACAGTTGCAGCCCGGCCGGCGCCTGGCCGCGCTCGACCCAGGCGACCAGCGCAGGCAGGATGTCCGCATTGGCCGGTGCACCGCTGCCCACGTGGTCCACACCCGGTGCAGTGTAGAGCTTGAAGAAGCGGTCCACGCTGCCCTGCCCCATCCGTGCCACCACAGATTCGTAATAACGGATGCCAACGTAAGGGCTCTGTGCATAGTCGGCCATGTTCTCCAGCAGCATCAGTTTCCCGCCGCGCGCGCTGAAAGCGGTCAGGTCGGGGTCGGTGGCGTCCATCAATGCAGAGACCTGGCCTATCCGCGCGGCGAAGTTCTCGGGCTTGAAGTTGCGCACGTCGAAGGCGGGATCACGGGCGTAAAAATGCTGGACCGCGCCGCTGCCATAAAACCATGCGATACCGTTGGTAGGCTGCGGCGGTTGCGCCGGTGCGCTTGTGCCCAGCCACCAGGCATTCCAGCCACCGGTGGGGCCGAAAGCGGGTGTTGCCTCGCCCGAAACACCCCAGCCGGGATATTCCGTCACGCCATTGGTCAACGCAAACGGCATGCGGTAGGGCGAATGCAATGTCTGCACAGCGCGCACTTGGGCGTCGCTCAAGCAGACATCACCGCCCTGGCCGGCGGCGCAGCGCAGCTTCATCACGTCGAAGCGCGTGCGGCAGCCCGCAAAGTCGGAAACAACACCGTCGGCCAGGCCGTCTGCCGCGTCGCACGAAGCCAGCACGGCGTCATGGACAAGCTGCACCTGCGCAGGCCGCATCCAGCCCCCGTCCATCGTCGCCAGGCCGTTGCGGGTGCCAGCGAACTGCAGCGCCGTCCAGTTGATCACCGGTACGCGGCTGAAGATGCCGTCGAAATCATTTGGATAACGCTGGGCCATGGTCAGGCCTTCACGCCCACCCTCTGAGCTCCCGACAAAATACAGCTTCGCCGGGCTGCGGCCATAGGCCTGCTGCATCAGGGCCACAGCCACGTCACGCACCTTTTTGTAGGAAGCATGGGCGAAGTTGACCAGCGCCTCGTCATTCGCCGCAAAAGCCTGCGGCGGCACGCCCGGCGCATTCTGGTGGCCGGAGTCGGTGCCATAGGTCACGAAGCCTTGCGCAAGCGGCGTGGGTTGGTCAAAGCGCGCGGCGGGAATCAGCCCCAGGGCGTTGATCAAAGTCCCATTGAAACCGCCACCACCGTACTGCACGCTACGGCCGTTCCACTGCAGCGGCAGATTGACCTGAAACAGGATGGGCGGAGCCTTTGGATCAAGCGGGGCAATGCGGCCCAGCACCTGGCAATGCGCAGGGGTGGCTGGCGTGATGCGCGCCGCCGGCGTGGGACCGCGATCGGCCACGCTCAAGGCCACCGGCTGCGTCAGGCGGGTCGAGTCAATGCTGGCCGCACCGCTGGGCAGGCCAATAAGGCTGGCAGGAATGGGGGTGCCCAGGCGCGCGCAGGCCGCGGCAGGGTCTGTCCCCAGGCTCACCGGTGCGAACGCCGGGCCCGTGGTGCTGCAGGCAGAGAGCAGCGCGGCCGTTGCCACGGAGGCGCATGTCAGTCGAAGATGGGGGGCATACACGTTCATGGTTTGTCTCCTGCTTTTGTAGTGGGCTCAGTTCCAGTACAGCCTGGTGGGGTTGTCCACCAGCAGCTTGCGTTGCAGTTCGGCAGTCCTTGCAATGTGCGGGATGAAGTCCACCAGCAGGCCGTCGTCAGGCATGTGGTCCTTCAGGTTGGGGTGCGGCCAGTCGGTGCCCCAGAGCACACGGTCAGGAAAGGTTTCCACCACGTGCCGCGCAAAAGGCACCACATCACGGTAGGCGTTTTGCTCACCGTTCAGGGCTGGCGGACCGGACACGCTCAAGCGCTCGGGGCAACTCACTTTGCTCCAGATGTTCTCGTGCTCGCGCATCATCTTTACAAACAGTGCAAATTGAGGGCCCTCCACCGGCTTGTTGACATCGGGCCTGCCCATGTGGTCTACCACCACCGTGGTCGGCAGTGCGGTGAAAAAGTCGTACAGCTCAGGCAGGTCCTGCGCCTCGAAGTACACCACCACATGCCAGCCGAGCGGCGCAATGCGCTGGGCAATTTCGAGCAGCACTTCGGGCGGCGTGAAGTCGGCCAGGCGTTTGACGAAGTTGAAACGCGTGCCGCGCACGCCGGCGCCATGCATGTCCTGGAGCTCGGCGTCGGATACATCGCGTTTGACCGTGGCCACGCCGCGCGCCTTGTTGTCCGAATGCCTGAGGGCATCCACCAACGCGCGGTTGTCGCTGCCGTGGCAGGTGGCCTGCACAATCACGTTTTTGTCGAATCCCAGTTGGTCGCGCAGCGCGAACAACTGATCTTTCGACGCGTCACACGGCGTGTACTTGCGCTCCGGTGAATAGGGAAACTGCGCACCCGGGCCGAACACATGGCAGTGCGCATCGACGCTGCCCGGTGGCAATTTGAATTGCGGCTTGCTGGGGCCGGTGTACCAGTCGAGCCAACCAGGCGTTTTGGTGAATTCCATCGTTTTCAATCGGGTTTGATGTTGGCTTCACGCACCAGTTTTGCGTAGCGCTGCCGTTCGCTGCTGATCAGGCTTGCGACCATGGCCATGCTGCCGGGCAACACCTCGCCGCCGACGGCCGTCATGCGCTGCTGCACCTCGGGCGTTTTCAGCGCCTTCTGCACTTCAGCGTGCAACTGGGTGACGATGGGCTTGGGCGTGGCGGCTGGCGCCATCAGCGCGTACCAGACAGACGCCTCGAAACCGGGAAAACCGGATTCGGCAATCGTCGGCACATCAGGGAAGATCGCCGATCGATTCGGACTCAGCACGGCCAGCACCTTGAGCTTGCCGCTTTTGACATGCGGGCTGACCTCAAGCGCATTCATGGCCAGCAGCGGCACCTGGCCACCAATCACGTCGGTGATGGCCTGCGAGCCGCCGCGGTAGGGAATGTGCTGCAGATCCATGCCGGACGCACGCGCGAACAGCTCGCCCGCCATGTGCGGTGTGGAGCCATTGCCGGGACTGGCAAACGCAATCGAGCCCGGTTTGGCCTTGGCTGCCTCAATCAACTTGGCGATGTTGGCGTAAGGCGCATTGACGTTGGCCGCGATCACGACGGGCACGCGACCCACCAGGGAAATCGCGACCATCTCGCGTTCGGCGTCAAACGGCGCCGGCTGGTACAGCGACATGTTGGCGGCCAGGGCATTGGCCGCCAGCATCAGGGTGTAGCCGTCGGCAGGGGCATCGATGACCTGTTTGACCGCGATGTTGGTGCCTGCGCCGGGTTTGTTTTCAATGATGAAGGGCTGGCCCAGGCTGCCGCTCAGGCTTTGGCCCAGGGTCCGGGCCACGATGTCCACCGCGCCGCCAGCCGAGTAGCCGACCACAATTTTCACGGGTTTGGTGGGATAAGCCTGCGCAGCCGCCTGCAACGGCAACACCGCGGCGGTGACGGCCAGCAACCCGAAGAGTCCGGAAAGGCCGGTGCGAAGAATCGATGTGTTCATGATGGCGTCCGTTTGAAATAAAGGAAGGAAGGTCAGTCAACACGCGCCAAGCCGCGCAATCCGGCCACAGCCACGATGGCCGACAGGCGGCCGCTGGATTGCGCGTCACGCGCAAACTGGCGAAGATAAGGCATGCCGGCTTCGCGGCCTTTGGGAATCGCAATTGCCAGACTCTCCAGGCCCCAGCGGCCGTCGAGCACCCGGTAACCGGGCAGTTGGTCCGACATCTCGAACAGGATGCCCTTGTTGGTGGCAAAAGCATCCAGCTGGCCCTGCCGCAACATCTGCTGCGCCATCTCCAGCGAAGCGGCCGGCACCACGGTCGCGTTTTTGTACAGGCGCCCCAGCGCGCCTTGGGACGAACTGCCCTGGGCCACACCGACACGCACGCCACTGCGGTCCATTTCATTGACGACCAGAGTGGACGGTGGCGGCACCAGGTAGCCGAGTTCGAGCCGGATCAGTGGCTCCGTGAAGTCCATGTCCCGGGCGCGGACCTCGGTGGCATTCGTGAACGTGAAATCCACCGTCCCCGCCTTGATGCCATCCAGCACCAGCGCGAGACGGCTGAACTCGACCACTTGCACCGGCACGCCAAGCTGCTGGCCCAGTGCCTGTCCAAGTTCCAGCGCCACACCGGCACTTTTGCCGGTCTTGGGGTCACGCACCAGCGAGGTGGGGCTTCCGGCGTAGACTCCGACGCGCAACACGCCGGTGGGCGCCAAGGCCTGGCGTGCCGCAGGATCAGCCGGCGGCGTGAGCCCGGCGCAGGCGGCCAGCAGCGCTGCCGTCGACAGAAGCAGAGAAAGGCCGAGTCGGCGGGAGAAATTTGGAAGTGTCACCGGAATCCTTCAAAGGTTTGTCATGCCGGACGATCCGGCATCCATGGCAATGTACTGGCACGCCACCATGGATTGCGGATCAAGTCCGCAATGACCACTGTCGACTCAATCGATGTAACGCAGGCCGGCTTTTTCCAGCGGCCCGCGCATGCTGTACATGTCCAGGCCCAGAATGTCGGAAGCCAGCTTGGCGCGCTTTTCGCCCTCGTTGGCTTCGCGTGCAGCGGCGGCGTCGGCGGTCGCGGCCGCCAGCGCGGCGGGCACCACCACCACACCGTCGTCATCGGCCACAATCACGTCGCCTGGATGGACAGCCATGCCGGCGCAAACCACGGGGATATTGACCGACCCCAGCGTGGCCTTCACCGTACCCTTGGAACTGATGGCACGGCTCCACACCGGAAAACCCATTTCCTGCAGCGTCTTCACATCGCGGCAACCCCCGTCGATGATCAGGCCGCGCGCACCGCGCGCCATAAAGCTTGTTGCCAACAGGTCGCCAAAAAACCCATCGGTGTTGTCGGTGGTGCAGGCCGCCACCACAATGTCACCGGGCTGAATCTGCTCGGCCGCCACATGCATCATCCAGTTGTCACCGGGCTGCAGCAACACGGTCACCGCCGTGCCCGAAATCTGCGCACCGGGGTAGATCGGGCGCATATAAGTTTTCATCAGGCCCACGCGGCCCATGGCCTCGTGCACCGTGGCCGAACCGTACTTCGCCATGCGGTCGGCCGCAGCGCGGTCGGCCCGTGTGATGTTGCGATAAACAACGCCAAGTTCGAACATGTTCATTTCCCCTGTTGTTTGAGCAGCGCGTCGAGGCGCGGGAACACGCGGCGCGTGTTGGCTTCGTAGATCTGGTGCTTGTCGTCGGCGCTCAGGATCGTGGAGGCTTCGATGTAGCGCCTGGTGTCGTCGTAATAGTTGCCGGTCTCCGGATCGATGCCGCGTACCGCACCAATCATCTCCGAGGCGAACAACACGTTTTTGACCGGGATCACGGTGTTGAGCAGGTTGATGCCCGGCTGGTGGTAGACGCAGGTGTCAAAGAAGACGTTGTTAAGCAGATGGTCTTTGAGCAGCGGACGCTTCATCTCCTGCGCCAGGCCACGAAAGCGTCCCCAGTGGTAAGGCACGGCGCCGCCGCCGTGCGGAATCAAAAAACGCAGTGTCGGGAAGTCCTTGAACAGATCGCCCTGGATCAGCTGCATGAAAGCCGTGGTGTCAGCATTGAGGTAATGCGCGCCGGTGGTGTGAAAGGCCGGGTTGCAGGAAGTGGACACATGGATCATCGCCGGCAGGTCGTACTCGACCATCTTTTCGTAGATGGGGTACCAGAGCTTGTCGGTCAGCGGCGGGCTGGTCCAGTGGCCGCCGGAAGGGTCCGGGTTGAGGTTGATGCCGACGTTGCCATACTCTTTCACACATTTTTCCAGCTCGGGGATGCAGGTTTTTGGGTCCACGCCGGGTGACTGCGGCAGCATGGCCACCGGCATAAAATGCTCGGGAAACAGCTGGCTGACACGAAAGCAGAGCTCATTGCAAATGGCCGCCCAGGTGCTGGACACCTCAAAGTCGCCGATGTGGTGCGCCATGAAGCTGGCGCGCGGCGAGAACAGCGTGATGTCGCTGCCGCGCTCTTTCATCAGGCGCAGCTGGTTGGTCGCTATGGACTCGCGCAGCTCGTCGTCGCTGATCTTCAGGTCGGCCACGCGCGGCTTGACCGAAGGGTCCTTGATGCTGGCGATCTGCTGGTTGCGCCAGGCCTCCAGCGCCTTGGGCGCGGTGGTGTAGTGGCCGTGGCAGTCAATGATGAGGCTCATCTGTTTTCCTGTGTTCGTGTTGTGTTCGCGTTGAGTTGTTATTTGGTTCAGGCCGGGTCCATGCCCTGGCGCTGTTTCGTTTCTGCGGCCTGCGGCGAGCGCATGTAGTCCAGCAGGGCGTGCACGCGCCCGGCTTGTGCTGAACCGGCTGTCACGCTGACGTGAACGCCAGCGGAAAAAGTGGTGGTGATCTGGATGGCCGGCGGCAGCGGGCCCACCACGCTGATGCCCTCGACGTGCAGCAGCTCGCTCAGTTGCTGGAAACCCAGCTCGACCTCGCCACGCGCCACCAGCGTGCCGACGGGAACACCCGGCGGCGCCTGCACCACGCGGCCAGCAATCTCACCAGCAATGCCCCAGCGCTCAAACAGTTTGACCAGCGCCACACCACTGGGCCCGGTCGAGTAGCTGATGCTGCGCGCGGCCAGCACGGCGCGTTTCACCGCCTCTTCAGAGGCGAGGTCTGGCAACGGCTCACCCGCGCGGACCGCCACGGCAACGCCGGATCGGACCAGATCGACTTTGCTGCCCGCCTGAAGATGGCCAACAGTTGTGAGTTTGTCGATGGCGTCAGAGGCCAGCACCACCACGTCGAAAATTTCACCGGCCTGCACACGTTTGGCGGCATCGACCCCGCCCACCGCCTCCATCGTGACCGCGCAACCCGACTGCCGTTCGAACGCGGAAACCAGCTCGGCCAGCACCTGCCGGGTGGCCATGGACGAAATACCCTTGAGCACGAAAGCGGCAGTTTGCATGGCCCCATTCTGTTGGGTTCTGCGGCGCAGGAAAAGGCCTTGCCCCGACTAGCAGGTATACCATTTGGGCATAATTCACCAAAGGTTATTCAAAAACAACGTCATGGATCTCAAGCAACTCGAATATTTCGTGCGCGTGGCCGAACTGGGTAGCTTCACCCGCGCTTCCATCGCGCTGGACATCGCCCAGCCGGCCCTCAGCCGCCAGATCCGTCTGCTGGAAGTCGAGTTGCGTCAGAACCTGCTCACGCGCACCGGGCGTGGCGCCATTCCCACGGAAGCCGGCAAGCTGTTGCTCAAACACGGGCGCGGCATCCTGCATCAGGTGGAGGTGGCGCGCGAGGAGCTGGGCGCGGCGCGCGGCGGCCTGGCCGGCCGGGTCTCCATCGGCCTGCCGCCCAGCCTGTCCAAACTCATCACCGTTCCATTGTCCCGGGCCTTCCGGCAGCAACTGCCGCATGCACAGCTGACCCTGACCGAAGGGTTTTCCATCCTGATGCTGGAGGGCCTACGTGTTGGCAATCTGGACATGGCGGTGCTCTACAACTCCGATCGCTCTCCCGAGCTGGAAACCACCACGCTGCACTCGGAAGAGCTGGTGCTGATTTCGCGCAAGGCCAGCGTCAAGGCAGGTGCCGCCAAAAAGAGGGGCTCGGACAAGCGGCAGCCGATAAACCTGGCCGAAGTCGCCACCCTTCCCCTGATTCTGCCCAGCCGTCCGAACGCCTTTCGCATCCTGATTGAAGGCGAAATGATCACGATTGGCTGCAAGCCGCAAGTCACGCTGGAGGTAGACGGCCTGAACGCCATCCTGAGCCTGGTCCGTGAGGGCATGGGCCACGCCGTGCTGCCCAGCTACACGCTTAGCAACGTCGAAGACACTGCGATCTTCACCTTGCGCAGCATCCGATCGCCGCGCATCATGAGCGAGCTGATGCTGGTGCGCTCATCGCGTCGCGCCAGTACGGATACCCAGAAAATGGCGATCGAAGTGGTCAAGTCGGTGGTACTCGACGCCATCAAGCCTTACATCTGAAAGCGGCGAACAAGCCACCAAATGGCCGAAACCGCGCCATGGCTGCCCTCAATAGGCCACATACATCCCAGCACCTACACCAGCACCTGCACCTGCACCTGCACCTGCACGCGGCATTTTTTCGCAGCTTGACAGCCCGTGGTGCATGAACATGATTTTGGATAGCCAAGACTCGGTTAGATCAAAGCGCTATAGCTGATAGTGCTCCGCCGCGCTTATCAGGAGGGGGCCAGCTTCCCACAATACAGCCAAGGTCAAAAGTCTGCGCGGCAGAAGGGGCGTCGGCTGCAAAACTTCGACGCCTCTGCCGCGCAGACTCCTAGTCCTTTCACAACAAAAGACCTGCATGAACCATCCTTTCCAAATCTTTCTGCTGCGGTACTGCCGGGCCATCAGGCCAGCGCAAGCAACCCGCAGCACACCCCACCGTTGGCTGGTCTCGCTGGCTACCGCCCTGCTGCTGGCCTGGGGTATTCCCGCAGGAGCCCAAACCGGAAAAATCGAACTACTGTGGTTGGGGCAAGCGGCCTTCAGGCTCACCACCCCCTCGGGCAAGGTCATCGTCATCGACCCCTGGTTGCGTTCGAATCCGCGTACGCCGCCGGAGTACAAAGAGCTTGAAAAACTGGGCAAGGTGGACTTGATTTTGGTCACTCACGGCCACTTCGATCATATTGCCGATGCGCCTGCACTGGCACTGATGCACAAGGCGCGCGTCTACGCGCCGGGCGATTTGAACCAGACCCTGACCGTGCTGAAAGTGCTGCCGCCCGAACTCGCACCGCGCCTGAACAAAGGCGGCACGGTGACACCCTTTGCCGATGTGCCCGGCATACGCATCACGGCAGTCAGGGCCGAGCATTCGTCGCTGTATGTCTGGAAGAACCCGGCCAGCAACCAGGACGAAACCCATGTGGGCGGCGAGCCGGTGGGTTTCATCATCGAATTGGAAAACGGCCTGAAGATTTACCACATGGGCGACACCGGTTTGTTCGGTGACATGAAGTTCATTGGCGAATACTACAAACCCGATGTGCTGCTGATCCCCATAGGCGGCAACTTCACCATGGGCCCGGTCGATGCAGCCTATGCCACGCGCGAGTGGCTCAAACCAGGCACGGCCATACCCATGCACTACGGTGCTAATCCTCTGGGCAAAGGTACGCCGGAGGAATTCATTCAGGCCTTGGGCACCACCAGCACCCGCGTCCTGCCGCTCAAGCCTGGTGAGAAGGCAACATTTTGAAAATTTTACACATGCCCATGAAGAGCCTTACCCCGCTCCGTCTTGTCACCTTGGCCATCGGCCTTCCGCGAAGCACAGATCAAACCCAACTGAATGCGTAATCCCATGATGAAATTTCTCTCCACTCGACGCGCAGCCATCCTGGCCGGCGCAGGCGGCGCCCTGTCGCTGGCCCTGCCGACCCGCGCCCAGGCTTTTCCCTCCAAGCCGATGCGCATCATTGTGCCGTTCCCGCCGGGCGGCTCGACCGACGTGCTCGCCCGCGCGATGGGGCTCGAACTCGGCAAGGCGCTCGGCCAGCCGGTCGTGATCGAGAACCTGCCGGGCGCGGGCGGTTCGCTCGGCGCGGAGCGCGCATCGAAGTCCGTTGCCGACGGCTACACCCTGTTGATGGGCCACATCGGTACGCTAGCGATCAACCCGTCCCTATACCCGAAGCTTTCATACGATCCGCAGCGCAGCTTCACGCCGGTGGCGTGGGTAGCCCGCGTTCCAAACGTGCTGGTGGTGAACGCTTCGATGCCCGCGCACAGCCTCAAGGAGCTGATCGCGTTGGCGAAGGCGCGGCCCGGCCATCTCTCGTACGGCTCCGGTGGCAACGGCAGCGCCGCGCACACCACCATGGAATACCTGAAGATGCAGACCGGCAGTTCTTTCCTGCACATTCCCTACCGGGGAACGGCGCCTTCGGTGACTGACCTGCTGGGCGGCCAGATCCACGTGCTCTTTACGGGCATTCCGGCGCTGCTTCCCCACATCAAGTCCGGCAAACTGCGCGCTCTTGCAGTGTCGAGCCCCAAGCGCCTCGCGCTGCTTCCGGACGTCCCCACCGTGGCCGAGAGCGGCGTGCCCGGCACCAAAGGCTTCGAGGCGGACCAGTGGTACGGCCTGGTGGCTCCTGTCGGTACCCCGGCCAATGTGGTGTCGCTCCTGAACCAGAACGCCAACAAGGCCTTGGCATCGGAAGAGGTCCGCGCGCGCCTCGCCGCCGAAGGCGCCGAGGCGACGCCGGCTACGCCGCAGGTGTTCGCGCAACTCATCGCGGCGGAGATCCCCCGTTGGGCGCGAGTGATCAAGGCGGGGAGCATCACCCCTGACTGAAAGCGCCAACAGAAGACGAGGCCCTCCATGAAACGGAACTTTGCCGAGGAGCTTGCCCAGTCGGCTATGAGGAAGACCCGCCCATGGCGCTGCGGTGCGTTGAGTCGGAAGTTGACGGTATGGATGGCATTTCGCGAGAATGAGCAGCCTGATGTCCCGTCGTGCGCAAAATCGCGCGCTGGAAGCCGGTGATCCAATCGGGAAGGGTAAGGCGTACTAGCCTGCCGCTCTATTTCAATGAAGCAACAGCAAAGTCATTTAATTCAAACCGGAGACAACATGCAAGCCCCTTTTACCTTGAAATCCCTGTTGGGCGGGCTGGTCCTTGCCGCGGCCAGCGTCACATGTGCCCAGCAAACTGTGCCCATTTTTGGCCTCGTCGAGCTCAGCGGCACGGGCGCCACATCGGGCAGTAATTTCGACAACGGGGTCAAGCTCGCCGTCAAGGAAATCAACGCCGCGGGCGGTATTCTGGGTCGCAGAATCAGCTACTTGTCCTTGGACACGCAGTCCAACCCAGGCGTGGCCAAGGCCCTGGCGCAAAAGGCGGTAGACCAGTCCGCCTATGTGGTGATGGGGCCGGTGTTTTCGGGCTCCATCATGGTCAGCATGGCCGAGACGCGGCGCGCCGAGATTCCCAATTTCACCGGCGGTGAGGCGGCGGCCATCACCCAGCAAGGCAACCCCTACGTCTTCCGCACCTCGTTCACGCAGTCAACGGCCATGCCCAAGATCGCCAGCTACATCCAGACCACGGTCAAGGCCAAATCGGTGGACGTCATCTACGTCAACAACGACTTCGGCAAGGGCGGGCTGGACGCAATCAGGAAAGAGCTCGAAGCGCGCGGCGTCAAGGTCGTCAACGCCATTTCGACCGAGCCTGGGCAGATTGACTTCAGCGCGCCTGTGCTGCGGACCAAGCAGTCGGGCAGCGACGCGGTCTTCATCTACAGCAACGAAGAAGAGTCCGCCCGCGCCTTGCGCGAGCTGCGCAAACAGGGCTACGACAAACCCATGATTGGCGAAACCGTGCTGACCAGCCAGAAGGTGATCGAGCTGGCCGGCGATGCGGCCAACGGTGCGGTAGCGCACGTGGGCCTGACGGCCGACGCACCACAGCCGCTGATTCGAAAATTCGGCGACGCCTTCCAGGCCGAATACAAGGTCAAGTCCGACCACAATGGCCTCAAGGGCTACAGCGGCATGTACATCGTCAAGGCGGTGACAGAAAAACTGGGCAAGTTCGACTCCAAGGCGTTCGCCGCAGCCATGAAAGGCGTGTCATTGTCTGTCAAGGACCATCCGGGCATCCTGCTGGACGTGAGCTATGACGCCAATGGCGACCTGGACCGCGAGAGCTACATGACCAAAGTCGAAAACGGCAAGCAGGTGATCAGCAGCGTCCTGCCACCCGTCGGCCGCAAATAAGGAATCCCGCAAAAATGAGTTCACTTCCCTTCGGCCTGGCCGGTGTCATGGGCTGGCCCGTCGCGCATTCGCGTTCTCCCAAGCTTCACACCCACTGGCTTGAAAAGTACGGTCTGCTTGGCGCCTATGTGCAACTGCCGGTGGCGCCCGGCAAGCTGGACGTGGCTCTGCCCGGTCTGGCGGCGCTGGGCTTTCGCGGTTGCAACATCACCATTCCCCACAAGGTGGACGCCCTGGCGCTGGTCCATGAGGTGGACCCCAACGCCAAACGCATGGGCGCGCTCAACACCATCGTGGTTCAGCCCGACGGATCGCTTAAGGGCTTCAACAACGACGGCTTTGGCTACATCCAGAGCCTGTTGGACGCGCAGCCCGACTGGCGCGCAGACGCCGGCCCTGTCACCGTGCTGGGCGCAGGCGGCGCGGCGCGGGCAGTTGTGCTCAGCCTGGCCGACCGTGGTGCCAAAGAGATCCGGCTGCTCAACCGCACCGACGCCAAGGCCCAGGCACTGGCTGCGGAATTTGGCGCCCCCGTCAAGGCCATGCCCTGGAGCGAGCGGCATGCGGCGCTCGCCGATGTGGCGCTGCTGGTCAACACCACCAACCAGGGCATGCACGGCAACCCGCCGCTGGAGCTGTCGCTGGACGCCTTACCGCGCCATGCGCTGGTTTCTGACGTGATTTACGTCCCGCTGGAAACTCCCCTGCTGGCCGCTGCGCGCCAACGTGGCAACACCACCGTCAACGGCCTGGGCATGCTGCTTAATCAGGCGCGTCCAGCCTTCCACGCCTGGTTCGGAGTGATGCCCGAGATCACGCCTGAACTGCGGCGCTCCATCGAAGCCACTCTGTGAAAGTGGCGTCCTGGGCATGTCACCCATGACAGTGGATGCGTCGATTTACAGCGCACCCAAGGTCGACTGCCACTGTCATGTGCTGAACCCCGAGGGTTTTGCCTACGCAACGGACGTGGCCTACCGGCCTGCGGGCCAGGAAACGGGTTCGGCCGATTACTTTTTGCAGGTGCTGGATGCTTACGGCGTGAAGCACGCCCTGCTGGTCGGGCCCAACTCCGGCTATGGCACGGACAACCGCTGCATGCTAAGCGCCATCGCGCGCAGCAACGGCCGCTTCAAAGGCATTGCCGTTGTTCCGAACGACGCGCCAAGGTCTTATCTGCAGGAGCTCAAAGCGCAGGGCATCGTGGGCGCCGCCTTCAATTTTTCACTGCACGGGCTGGACCACTACCGCACGGCTGCGCCTTTGCTGGCCAGGCTGGGGGAGCTGGGCATGTTTGTGCAGATTCAGGTGGAAGGTAGCCAGCTTTCCTCGCTCTCGCCCTTGCTGCTCGACGCGGGCGCAAAAATTCTGATCGACCATTGCGGACGACCCGATCTGGCGCGCGGTGTCAAAGGCGACGGCTTTGCGGCCCTGCTGGCCCTCGCGAACAGCCAGCGCGCCACGGTCAAGCTGTCGGGCTTTGCCAAATTTTCCGCTCAGGACTTTCCATTTGCAGACACCGCGGCTTTTACTGGCGCCCTGTTACAGGCCTTCGGACCAGAGCATTGCGTCTGGGCGTCAGACTGGCCATTTCTCAAAGCCTCACGGCGTCTGGACTATGGCCCGCTGATGCAGCTTCTTGTGCAATCGGTGCCTGATGCAGAGGACCGGCACAAGATACTTTGGAGCACGCCCCTGCGGCTGTTCGGCTTCGGTGCGGCTTGAATCTCTGGCTACCGCGTTTTTGATGGCGCACCAGACCCGGGGATAAGGGGCGAACGGCAGAGATTTCATTGGGAAAATCTGCTCACCCCGGGAGTCTGCTCACGCGCACTTTGGAACGAATTAGCCTTTCGCCCTTAATCGACGGCGAGAATACGCTATTAACTTTATAGTGGCTTGCCTGCCAGCAGTTTGTCGGCGTAGTCCTGCCAGCGGGCGTCTTTACCTACGCCGGCAAACACGCCGGCCCCAGCCTGGTCAGCCACCCACTGCTGCTTGTCGGCAATCGCAGTAGCCATGAAGGGCTCAAAGCCCGCCTCGCGCACCGTGTTGGCTGCTTCGCGCATTTCCTCTGCGCGGCGCTGCCCGTGTTGCACCACCCGGCTGAAAAAGTAGGCACCCTGCTTTTCCCAATCGATGCTGGGAAAGGTTTCGGCCAGCGTAGGCAACACATGGTCTTCCACACCGTAGGCCCGCGCCGTGTTGTAACTCTCGATCACCAAGGCCTCCAGGCCCTTGATCATCACGCTGCGGCACATTTTGATGGCGCTCGCCACGCCAAGCTGGTCGCTGACCGCCTTGGCATCCATGCCCCAGGCATTAAGCACCCCCGCCAGCTCAGCTGCCGATGTGCCGCCCAGCAGCATGGGCACACGTATGCCATAAGGCGGCACCGAGGTCATCACGCCAGCCTCGACATAGCGTGCACCAGCCGCCTCAATGAGTTGCGCGGCCTGCTGCTTGGTGCCTGGGGATGCGGAATTGAGGTCCAGAAAAACCGCGCCGTGGCGGATATGCGGCGCGGCGGCCTGCGCCACCGCCAGTGTGTTGGATGCAGTGACGGCTGAAATCACCAAGTCGGCCTGCGCGCACAGCGCGGCCATGGCGTCGCAGGCTGTAAGGCCGGCCTGCACGGCCTGTTCACGGCAGGAAGGATTGGCGGGAAACTTGAGGTCCCAGGCGCTCACCGCGCTCACTTGCTGCTTGAGACCCGCAGTAAAAATCCTGCCTACTTCGCCATAGCCGACCATGCCGATGTGCTGAAACTTCACGATGTGCACCTCCGCGCTGCAAAGCGCAGATTTTATTGCGTCGGAATTTTTGCGCGGACGATCACATCGCCCCAACGCTTCGTTTCGCTGGCCAGCAATTCGGCGGCCTGCTCGGGTGAGCTGGAGCGCGCTTCCACATTGAGTTCTTTCAGCTTTTTCTTGACGTCGGGCGAATTGACTGCAGCCACTATCGCCTTGTTCAGGCGGGCGATCACGGCTTTCGGGGTTTTGCCAGGCGCGGCAAGGGCATTCCAGCTGGAGGCGACAAAGGTCGGCAGGCCGCTTTCTTTCGCGGTGGGCACCGCGGGCAACACCGCGGCACGTTTTTCGCCGGTAACAGCCAGGGCACGCAGCGCCTTGGCATTGATCTGTGGCAGCACCGGCCCCAGAATTTCCACGGCGGCATCAATCTGCCCGCCGCGCAAGGCGGTGATCACCGCAGGCGTACCGTTGAAGGGAACAATTTGCATGTCTGCTCCTGATGTGCTCTTGAACAGCTCGGCCGTCAGGTTTTGTGTGCTGCCAATGTTGATGGTTCCAAGGTTGAGCTTGCCAGGGTTGGCCTTGGCGAAAGCCACCAACTCACCCAGTGTCTTGAACTTTGAATCAGCCGGCGTGATGATGGCAATGTCAAAGAAACCCATGGTGGAAACCGGCGCGAAATCGCGCACGGTATCAAACGGCAGCGACTTGAACAGGCCCGCACTCACGGCCGTGCCATTGGACATCAGCAACAGCGTGTGGCCGTCCGGCTCGGCCTTGGCCACCGCGTCACCCGCCACCACACCGCCGGCGCCCGGCTTGTTGTCGATGATCACAGCCTGGCCCAGCGACTCGCTGAGCTTGCTCGCCACGTTGCGCGCGGTCAAGTCCGCCACACCGCCCGCGCCAAAAGGCACAACGATTCTGATGGGTTTGCTCGGAAAGGTTTGTGCCATGGCCAATGAAGCGAAGGTCATGGACGCCAGCAAACTGCAGGCAAAACGTTGGAATGTCATGGAATGGTTTCCTATGGTGATTGTCAAATTCTGACCGATACCTCGCCAGGCCGAAAGCCTTGCAGCCCTCTAGCAGCCAGAACAAAAATGCATAACGCATGCTGACCCATGCATAAAGGCCCTCCCGCCAGGAACCACGCTTTCAGTATTCCTTCGGAAGGCCATGAAAAAAATGAGCCCTGCCCCATGGCAGTTGGGCGCAGCCAGCTATCAATTCAATAACACGTCAAAAAAAAACAGCAGCGCCTGCGCGCGTCACCCGACGAACTTGACCAGCCAAAGCGATATGGGGGGAAACATCAGCAACAAGATAGTGCGGAGAACGTCGCTGACCAGGAAAGGCATCACGCCCTTGTAGCTTTCCGAGATCGGCACGTCCTTGGCCATGCCGTTGACCACGTAGACGTTCAGCCCCACTGGCGGCGCCAGCAGGCCAAAGCCCACCGTCATCAGCACCATGATGCCGAACCAGATGGCTACGGATTCCTTGGGCATGCCGAAGTCCAGGCCCATCACCACCGGGAAAAAGATCGGGATGGTCAGCAGGATCATGGACAACTCGTCCATCACCGCGCCCAGCACCACGTAGAACAGCAAAATGCCAGACACCACCAGCACCGGTGCAACGCCCCAGCCCTGGATCACGCTGGCCAGCTGGGCTGGCACCTGGGTCAAGGCCAGCGCGGTGTTCATCATGTCCGCGCCGATGAAGATCATGAAGATCATCGCACTGGCACCCGCCGTGGAATAAAAGCACAGCTTGATCTTGTGCAGCGTCAGCTCCCGCCTGAGCAGAGCTGCGACAAAGGTCGCCGCCGCGCCCACGCCCGCACCTTCAGTGGGCGTGAACAGCCCGCCGTAGATGCCGCCAAACACGATGGCGAAAATGATCGCAATCGGCGCCACCGCCAGCACACCGGCCAGCGTCATGCGCGGGCGGTCCTCGTCATGCTCGGGCGCATGGCCGGGGAACAGACGCACATACACCGCGATGGCAATCATGTACCCGAACATGGCAATGATGCCGGGGATGGTGGCCGCTGCAAACAACTTGGCAATGTTCTGCTCGGTCAGGATGGCGTAAATCACCAGTGGGACCGACGGTGGAATCAGTATGCCCAGCGTGCCGCCTGCCGCCAGCGTGCCGGTGGCGAGGCGCCCGGAATAGCCGTGGCGTTTCATCTCGGGCAGGGCCACCGAGGTGATGGTGGCCGCCGTGGCGATGGACGAGCCGCAAATGGCGCCGAAAGCCGCGCTGGCCATCACCGCTGCCATAGCCAGGCCGCCGCGGAAACCGGCCATGACCACGCTGGCAAACTGGAACAAGGCCTTGGAGATGCCGCCCTGGGTGGCGAAGTTGCCCATCAGGATGAACAGCGGAATCACCGACAGGTCGTAGCTGGCGAAACGCGCGTAGGCCAGCCCGTTGAGGTTGTTAAGAAACGGCGCCAGTCCGACCTGGTAAAGGTAGCCAAACACACCCGCGACAAACATGGAAATGGCGATGGGCACACGAATCGCCATCAGGCCCAACATGCAGGCAAAAATAAGGCCTGCCAACATCAAGGAACTCATTTGGCCTGCTCCGGAAAATCGCCATGCAAGGTTTGGGTCACGGCGATCAGGCCGGTCAGCACCATAGGAGGCACCATGAAGGCGTAGACGATCCACTCGGGAAAGCCCAGCATCATGGTGGAGGAGTTGGACGTGAAGGCGCTGATGCCGCCCACCACGGTACGCCAGGCCAGCACCAGCAGCACCACACCCAGCAGCGCACTGCCCAGGCGATCCAGCCGGCTGTTGGCGGCAGCGGACAGGCGAGCGGTGAAGAAATCCACGATGATGTTTTCACGCCTGAGCTGGCACAGCGGCAGAAACAACGCTACCGCAGCGCCGGCAGCGGCAGCGGTCAGCTCATAGTCGCCAACCAGCGTGGTGCCAATGGTGTTGCGCCCGATCAGGCTGATGCAGGTAATCAGCGTGATAACCGTCAGGATCACACCCGCCAGAACCGCGCAGGCTCCGGCCAACAGGGAAAGCAACTTCAATTCATCACCCTATAAGCGTAAAACTGCCCTCTTCGCCTTCACGGCGAAACAGGGCAGCAATGAGGGAAAAACCTGCAGACCGCGAGCGACCTGCGTGTGCCGATTATCGTTGTACCTGGCAATCATCGCACGCGCCCCGACGGCCAGCCTGGCACCGCTTGGTGCTTGATGTCATGGGCGCAAAGCAGCTGGCAACTCAATAGCGCCTTGGCATTGAACTTCAGCGGCGGCATGGAGGCGGCGTCAGCGCGCCACGCCCAGGTGCTGCTCCAGTAAGTGCGGCTGGTCGCGCAGTTGCTGCGCCGTACCGGCATGCACCACGGTGCCGCGGTCCAGCACCACGGCGCTGTCCGAAATCGCCAGGATGGCCTGTGGATGCTGCTCGACGATGATGGCCGACAGGCCTTCTTCACGCGTGATGCGGCGGATCGCGCGCAGCAGCTCTTCCACGATGATGGGCGCCAGGCCTTCGAGCGGTTCGTCGAGCAGCAACAATTTCGGATTAAGTACCAGCGCCCGGCCCACAGCCAGCATCTGCTGCTCGCCGCCCGAGAGCTGCGTGCCCAGGTTGCCTTTGCGTTCGGCGAGGCGCGGAAACATGGTGTAGACGCCGTCGGACGTCCACTTGCCGGGGCGTGCCACCGCGGTCAGGTTTTCATGCACCGTCAGCGACTTGAAGATGTTGCGCTCCTGCGGCACCCAGCCGATGCCGGCGGCCGCACGTTCATGCGACGGCAGCTTGTGCAGGGCCTTGCCGGCCAGGGTGATACTGCCGCCATGCTGGCGCGTGGCGCCGGCCAGGGTGTTGATCAGCGTGGTTTTGCCGGTGCCGTTGCGCCCCAGCAGCGCCATGGTTTTGCCGGGGTCCAGCGCCAGCGACACGCCCTGCAGCACCACGGCTTCGCCATATCCGGCGCTAAGATTCTCGATTCTCAGCAGTTCCATCACGCGTGCTCCCCGGCTTCAGCGCCATGGCCCAGGTACACCGCCTTGACCTGCGGGTCATTGGCAATTTGTTCCGGATCGCCCTCGGTCAGCACCGCGCCGTTGACCAGCACCGTCATGCGCGTGGCGAAGCTGAACACCAGGTCCATGTCGTGTTCGATCAGCAGCACCGACACGTCGGCCGGCAACGCCGCCACGGTCTGCAGCAACTCTTCGCGTTCGCCGGCGGGCACGCCGGCGACCGGTTCGTCCAGCAGCAACACGCGTGGTTCACAAGCCAGCGCAATCGCAATCTCGAGCAAGCGGCGTTTGCCGTAAGCCAGCACATTGGTTTTCTGGTTCATGACCTCGGTCAGATGAAACTGCTCAAGCAACTGTTCGCAGCGCTCGGTCACAGCCTTGCTGCTGCCCAGCGCCTGCCACCACTTGCGGCCCAGCCCCCGGTGCTGCGACACCGTCAGCGCCAGTGTTTCAAGAGGCGTCAAGGTGTCAAACAGCTGGTTGATCTGGAAGGTGCGCACCATGCCGCGCTTGACGCGCTGATGCGGTGCCAGCGCGGTGATGTCTTGGCCTTCAAGCGTGATGCGTCCCTCGGTGGGCTCCAGCACGCCCGTCAACAGGTTGATCAGCGTGGTTTTGCCGGCGCCGTTGGGGCCGATCAGCGCGTGGCGCGCGCCCTTTTTCAGATCCAGCGTGACATTGTCGGTGGCGGTGATACCGCCGAAACGTTTGACGAGACCGCGGGCCACCAGAACGCTCTCAGCGTCATGTCCATGAGTGGGAGTGTTCATTGCCTGGCCTTCCTGAACCAGGTCCAGGGCCGGATCAGCCGCTCACGGCCCACCAGCACCAGCACCACCAGGAACAGGCCGATCCAGAAGGTCCAGTACTGCGGAGTGATGCTCGAAATCACGTCCTGCATCAGCTTGAAGGCAATCGCGCCCGTCACGCCGCCATACAGCCAGCCGGTGCCGCCAATCACCAGGATCAGCATCACGTCGGCCGAGCGGTCAAAGGCAAACACGTCCAGCGAGGCGAAGCCGGTGGTCTGCGCCAGCAGTGCGCCAGCGGCGCCGGCGATACCGGCCGCCACGGTGTACACCACCGCCAGCCGTGCCGTCACCGGAATGCCGATCGCCATGGCACGCAGCCGGTTATCGCGAATCGCCTTGAGTGTGCCGCCGAAGGGTGAATTTACGAGGCGGCGTGCCAGCACAAAAAATACCAGCAGCACCACCAGCGAATACAGGGCCGAGGTGCGCCCATACAGGTCAAACTCAAACCGCCCCAACAACGGGCCCATGACCACGCCCTGCAGGCCATCGGCGCCGCCGGTCAGCCAGTCCAGCTTGTTGGCCAGCTCCATCAGGATCAGGCCCACGCCCAGGGTCACCATCAGCCGGGTCAGGTCGCTGCCGCGCATGATGGTCAGGCTGCACACGGCGCCGAGCAAAGTCGATACCGCAATCGCGAAGGCCAGGCCGACCAGCGGGTCGGGCATCACGTGTTTGGAAAACAGGGCTGCCGCATAGGCCCCCATGCCGAAGAAGGCCGCATGCCCGAGCGAGACGATGCCGGTATAGCCGAGGATCAAATCCAGCGACACCGCAAACAGCGCCACGATGGCAATCTCATTGATGATCAGCGCGTGACTGGACAGCAGCAGCGGTGATGCCAGGGCCAGCAGCCAGATCGCCACTTCCCATGGCCTCCAGCGGCCGCCGATGTTGAGGATGTCGCGTGTGGTGTTCATCATGACTTTCCGCCCTGGCGCACAAACAGGCCTTGCGGGCGCCAGATCAGGATGGCAATCATCAGCGCGTAAACAATGAAGGCGCCGAGTTTGGGGATGTAGTACTTGCCGGCCACGTCGGCAATGCCCAGCAGCAGCGCAGCCAGCAGCGGCCCGGTGATAGACGACGTGCCGCCGACGGCGACCACGATCAAAAAGTAAATCATGAATTTCAGCGGAAAGGTCGGGTCCAGCCCCAGCACCTCGGCGCCCAGCGCGCCGCCCAGGCCGGCCAGGCCGGAGCCCATGGCAAAGGTGGTCAGGAAAACAATGTTGACGTTGACGCCCAGGCCAGCCGCCACACGCTGGTCGTCCACCGAGGCGCGCAGGCGGCTGCCGAAGCGGGTTTTGGCCAGCACGTATTGCAGGCCCACGGTCAGCGCGGCGCAGACCGCAATGATGAACAGGCGGTAGTGCCCCATGCCCAGCATCCAGGCACCTTCACCGATCTCGGTGCGGCCCTTGAGCCATTCCGGCAGTTGCACAATCTGCTGCGTCGAGCCGATGAAGTAGTCCGCCGCGGCCACGGCCATGAAGGTCAGGCCGATGGAAAACAGCACCTGGTCCAGATGCGGCTTGTGGTACAGCGGCCGGTACAGCGTGCGTTCCAGAATGCCGCCCAGCAGCGCCGAGCCGAGAAAAGCCAGCGGCAGGCATACCAGAAAGGGGACGCCCGCCTTCTGCATCAGCAGCACGGTGATGTAGCCGCCCACCATGGCAAACGCGCCATGCGCCAGGTTGATGAAGTTCATCAAGCCCATGGTCACGGCCAGCCCCACGGCCAGAATGAAGAGCAGCATGCCGTAGGCGATGCCGTCAAAAAGGATGGTGAGCATAAGGGTTCAGGTGAAACGGAAGGCGGGAAAAAGCAGGGGCATGAAGCCGGTCAGGAAACGGAGTCATGGATTGCGGATCAGGTCCGCAATGACAGAAAGCTGTCATGCCGGGCCTGACCCGGCATCCGTGCTGGGGCACACGCGACTGTGGAGCAACTCGGGCCGCGCAGACCACAATCCGTGTTACTTGGTTTTGCCCGGGTCCTTGACGTCCTTGATCACGTCAAACTCGACGTTGTGCAACTGTCCGTCCTTGCGTTCCACCTTGCGCAGATAGATGTTGTGCACCACGTCGCGGGTTTGCGCGTCGATGAACATCGGGCCGCGCGGGCTCTCGAAAATCTGGCCCTTCATGGCTTCGAGCAAAGCATCGCCGCCGCCCTGGCCTTTGGTGGCGCGCAGCGCTTCGTAGATGACGCGCATGCCGTCATAACCACCGACGGCCATGAAGTTCGGGCGCATGCCCTTGTTGGCCTTGCCGAAAGCTTCGACAAACTTCTTGTTCATGGCCGACGGGTGGTGAGCCGAATAATGGTGCGAGGTGACCACGCCCAGTGCGCCGTCGCCCATGTCGTTGAGCTGATCGTCGTCGGTCACGTCGCCGGTACCAATCAGCTTGATGCCGGCCTTGTCCATGCCGCGCTCGAGAAACTGCTTCATCACCGCAGCGCCAGCGCCCGAGGGCACAAACACAAACAGCGCGTCGGGCTTCAGGTCTCTGACCTTCTGCAGGAAAGGCGCAAAGTCCGGATTGCGCAGCGGCACGCGCAGCGACTCGGTGACCTGCCCGCCGTTGAAAGTCAGGCGTTCCTTGAAGAATTTTTCAGCGTCGATGCCGGGGCCGTAGTCACTGACCAGCGTGACCACTTTCTTGATGCCGTTCTTGGGGGCCCAATCGGCCAGCGCCACAGAAGCCTGCGGCAGGGTGAAGCTGGTGCGAACAATGTAGGGCGAGGCTTGCGTGATGCTGGACGTGGCGGCAGCCATCACCACCTGGGGGGTCTTGGACTGCGTGGCGATAGGCGCGGTGGCCAGGGCTGAAGGCGTGATGCCGAAGCCGGCCAGCACGTTGACCTTGTCGCTCACCACCAACTCTTGCGCCAGGCGTTTTGTCACATCGGGCACGCCGGTGTCGTCCTTGAGGATCAGCTCGATTTTTTTGCCGGCCACGGTGTCACCGTTTTGCGCCATGTACAGGCGCGCGGCGGCCTCGATCTGGCGTCCGGTAGACGCCTGCTGGCCGGTCATTGGCAGGATCAGGCCGATCTTGAAGGTATTGGCCTGGGCAAACACCTGCGCGCTGGCAAGCGTCATGGTGGCCAGGGCCGTGGCCTGAAGGAAGCTTCGTTTTTTCATGTCATGTCTCCTGAAGAATTATCGAATCGATTCGGATACTGCTAGGAACTGCTGATGTCTACAGCCTGGGTTTTACCGCTGTTGCGGCGCTTACTGTGACGGCAAACCCGCCCCGCGGCAATAGCAATTTCAGACTGCTAGTTATAGCAATATGGAATAACTGATCGGCCAACCAGCTGTTTACCGCCGAATTTAGCCCTGAGGCTCGGGCCGGTAAGCCGAATCCAGCGTGAGCGAACCTACCACCCGCGACACGCAGGGACAGATTCGCCGGCTCTCCTGCTTCTCGTGCTCGCTCAGAAAGACATCGCGGTGGTCGGCCTCACCCTCCAGCGCCAGCACATCCATTGTGCACAGGCCGCATTCGCCGCGCCGGCAATCGGCAATCGCTTCTACGCCGGCTTGCTCCAGCGCGTCGAGCAAGGTGGTGTCGGCCGGCACCATGATGTCGATCTGATGCCGCGGCACACACACGCGAAAGGCCTGCGCAGGAAAGCGGCCGCTGCTGCCAAAGGTTTCAAAACGCAGGTCGGCCAGCGCGCGTCCGGCGGCTGTCCAGGTTTTTTTGATGGCTTCGAGCAGGGGCACCGGCCCGCAGGTGTACAGCTGCGCGCCTGCGGGCAGCGCCGCGATTTCGGCGGCCAGGTCCATGGTTTCGTTGCGCTCGCCGACAAAGGTCTGCAGCGCATCGCCCAGCGTCTCGCGCAGCAGCGGCAACAAGGCCAGTTCGTCCTGCGTGCGCACGCCGTAAAGCATGCGCAAGGTCGCACCGGTCTTCAGCGCATGGGCCTGCAACTGCTGCGCCATCATCACCAGCGGCGTGATGCCGATGCCACCGGCCACCAGCAGGTAGTGCTGCGCCGACAGGTCCAGCGGGAAATGGTTTTGCGGTTGGCTGACGGCCAGCGTGTCGCCGACGGCCAGCCGCCACATCGCCTGCGAGCCGCCGCGGCCATCGTCCATGCGTTTGACGGCGATGCTGTAACGCTGGCCATGACCGGCAGAAGGCAAACCCACCAAGGAGTAGCTGCGGATCTGCGCCCGGCCGTTGACCATCACCTCCATCTGCAGGTGCGCGCCAGCCTGCCAGGTGGCGGCGCTGCCCGCTGAGGGCTGGATCTCGAACTCACGCACCGTGGGCGTCAAATCGCGCAGCGCGACGACAGTGGCGGGGTACAAAGTTGTATTGCTTTTCATGATGGCATCAGTTGTTCAAAAACGGTTAGTTCATGCCCCCACCGTTCGGGCTGATCCTGTCGAAGCTTGCCGAATGCCCCTTCGACAGGCTCAGGGCGAACGGCAATATGTGTTCAGCCGCGGCGGCGTATCAGCTTCATGGCCTTGAGCGACTCCGGCATGTGTACGCCAGCCTGGCCAGACAGAGCGTGGCGCAAGTTGCGCTGCGCCAGGCGCGAGTGTTCGCGCATCAGCGCCTCGGCGCGTGTGCCCTCGCCGCGCTCGATCGCGTCCAGCACCTGCCAATGCTGGTCCTGCGCCACCACCAGCATGTCGCGCGCCTGCGGCGAGTTGGACTGCACCACCACAAAGGCCGAGGCCGATGCAAACGGCAGGCTCACCACCCGTTCAAGCTGGCGCACGGTAACCGGGCTGTCAGCCATCTCGTACAGCAGCGCATGAAATCGTTCGTTGATGTCCACATAGGCCGAAAAAGCCTCGTCCGTCAGCGCCGGGTCGGCCAACACCGCATCGACCTGGCGCAGGCAGTCGCGCGCCTCGGCCAGCACCACGGCCGGTGCGCCGCGCTCTGCTGCCAACCGCACCAGCAGGCCTTCGAGCGTGCCGCGCAGCTCGATCGCGTCGGCAATATCGCGCTCCGAAAACGCCTTGACCGCGTAACCACCGTTGGGCAGCGCCTCCAGCAGGCCCTCCTGCTCCAGCCGCATCAGCGCGGCGCGTATCGGTGTGCGCGAGACGCCGATGCGCTCGACAATCGCCAGCTCGGCAATACGCGTGCCGCCGGCCAGCTCGCCCGAGAGGATCAGTTCACGCAGACGCAGCAGCGCCCGCACCTGCGCACTTTCAGTGCCATTTTGGCCTTCAGCCCCTGTCGCATCTGTGCTTGTAGCTATCTTTTTTATAGTATTCATGAGGGCTTGTCCGGGTAGAAGCAGCCTGCGCGGCATGGATTGCGGATCAGGTCCGCAATGACAGAATTGGTCGTTGCCTCACCCCCCGCCTTGTCATGCCGGACCTGATCCGGCATCCAGACTGCCCGGCCCGCGAGACCCGTCAGGCCTGCGCGGCATGGATTGCGGATCAGGTCCGCAATGACAGACAAATTCATGCCGCCCGCCGGATCGGTATCACCGGCGCAGGTGAGGTCTCCTTCGCCACCAGCTTGTCGATCAGCCGGCGCGCCCACATCGAGCCGGCGTCAATGTTGAGGTTGTAGAACTGGTGGTCCGGGTGTTCGTCCATAGCGACCTGCTGCGCCTCCAGCACATGTTCATCCTCGCGGAAAATGGTTGCCACGCCTTCGCGCAGCTTGTGCGTCAGCGCCTGTTCACCCAGGCAGTAGTTGCGCGCAAAAGCCCAGAAGTAGTGGCAGGTGCCGTTGGTCTCGGGCGTGATGGTGTTAAGCACAAAACCGTTGACGCCCTTGCTGCGGTCGCCCGGCTGGCCGTCCTTCGGCATGGCGCCGCTGCCGGCCTCGGCCACACCGACGTCGATGGTCACGGTGCACGGCGCCTCGAAACGAATCACCTGCCAGCGATCCACCGGACCCGTGTAGTCGCGCGCATGGCGGATCTGCCCGGCCCAGAATGGCGGCGCCTCGATGCCTTCCATCCAGCGTGTGACGGTGGCGGTGCGGTCGCCGTGCGTCGCGACAAACGGCGCCTCGGCCACTTCCCGGTTGCCGATGCTGGAGCCGTGCACAAAGGCCTCGTGTGTCAGGTCCATCAGGTTGTCGACCACCAGGCGGTAGTCGCATTTCACGGTAATGAGTTTGCCGTCGCCGGCCCAGGCCGGATCGTCATTCCAGTGCATGTCGGGCACCAGCGCCGGGTCGGCCTGGACGGGGTCACCGGGCCAGATCCAGACAAATCGGTGTTTTTCAAAGACCGGAAAGCTGCGCACGCAGGCCGAGGGGTTCAGTGTTTCTTGGCTGGGCATGTGGGTGCAGCGGCCTTGGGCGTTGTAGACCAGACCGTGGTAGCCGCAGGTCACCTCGTCGCCGTCGAGCCGGCCCATGGACAGCGGCAGCAACCGGTGCCAGCAGGCGTCTTCCAGAGCCGCCACCGTGCCGTCGGTCTTGCGGAACATCACGATTTTCTGGTTGCAGATGGTGCGCGGCAGCAGCGCTTTGACCACCTCCACGTCATAGGCAGCGGCATACCAGGCGTTGAGCGGGAACAGGGCTTTTTCGGCTTTCATGGATACTCACTGTATACATTAATCATCTGAAATCAAGCGAAAACGCCTATTTTTAGTAAATTAGTCATATTTTTGTATTCATAAGATCTTCGAATTCATGCTTTAACATGGCAGTTTCTTTCAAGAAATTCCCCAGGAGACCTTCATGAGCACCGCCACCCCGCAATTGCCCGCCCGCTACGACCACGTCGGCAGTTTTCTGCGCCCCAAGTACCTGTTGGAAGCCCGTGAGCAAAAAGCCAAAGGCCAGATCACGCCCGAGCAACTGCGCAAGGTCGAAGACCAGGCCATCACCGAGATCGTCAAGTTCCAGGAAGACGTGGGCTTGAAAAGCATCACCGATGGCGAGTTCCGCCGCACCTACTTCCACACCGATTTTCTGGCGCAAATCGGCGGCGTCGAGGTGGGCATTCCCATCACCATCGAGCGCCCCGACGGCACGCAAGAGCTGGCCCCGCCCGTGATGAAAGTGGTCGACAAGGTGCGCCACGTGAAAGACATCCAGCTCGCCGACTTCCAGTACCTGAAAAGCCAGGTCTCGGCCGGCAACACGCCCAAGGTGACCATCCCCTCGCCGACCATGCTGCACTTCCGCGGCGGCCGCGCCGGCATCAGCCGCGAGCATTACCCCGAACTTGAGCCCGAGTTCTACCAGGACGTGGCCAATGCCTACGGCGATGAGCTGCGCAGCCTGGCCGCCGCCGGCTGCACCTATGTGCAGATGGACGACACCAACCTCGCCTACCTCTGCGACGAGAAAATGCGCGAAGCCGCCCGCCAGCGCGGTGACGACCCCAACGAGCTGCCGCACCGCTACGCCAAGTTCATCAACCTGGTGGTTGCGCAAAAACCCGCCGGCATGACGCTGGCCATGCATTTGTGCCGCGGCAACTTCAAGAGCACGCACGCCGCCAGCGGCAACTACGAGCCGGTCGCCGAAGCGCTGCTCAAGGAAATGAACCTTGACGCTTACTTCATGGAGTACGACGACATCCGCAGCGGCGACTTCAAGCCGCTGCGCTTCCTGCCCAAGGGCAAAACCGTGGTGCTGGGCCTGGTCACCACCAAGTTCGGCACGCTGGAAGACAAGGACGAACTGAAGCGCCGCATCGAACAGGCCGCCAAGTTTGCGCCGCTGGAGCAACTGGCGCTGTCACCGCAGTGCGGCTTCAGCAGCACCGTACACGGCAACGATATCGCCGTCGAAGCCCAGCGCACCAAGCTGCGCCTGGTGATCGAGACGGCGCAGGAGGTTTGGGGTTCGGCCTGATCGGCTGCAGACTGCGGCCTGAACAAAAAAGCCGCTGGTGACTGCCAGCGGCTTTTTTTATGCGCAATCGGACTCCAGCCCATGGCGGGTGGGCGCAAGCAGCTATCAAATCATGAGCAGCTCGCCACTCTTGTCAGCCCCGATTGGGTCAGCAATCCGGGGAGCTCATGTTGAAACCGTGGACAGTTCACGTAATGTATTTGCAAGCGATCTGGCACGCTGCTGGCTGAAAGCGTCGCCCGGCAAATGGCCGGACAGGGCTTGTTCGAACTCGGGATTGGCAAACAGCGTTGTGAATTCTGCCGCCAGGTAGGCGCGTAGCTCAGGCGCTGCGGCACGGCACTCGTCCAGCAGTTCGGGCCGCCGGTCTGCCACGGTGATGATGTCTTCCAGATCATGACTACCCAGAAAATCCGGCCTGCCATCGGCGTCTTTGCCGCGGTCTTTAAACGCCTCTAACTTGGTGCCAATGAAAACCGGGGCGCGAATGAGGCGAATGCTCATGCCGCCTGGCAATGTGACCCGTTCTGCAGTCTGCAAGGCCAACGGATACCAGCTGTTGGCAAAGCCCAGGATGTCTTTTACCGTGGGCATCAAGTCAAGCGTCACGTTTTTATAAACCCACCGGCAAATGGGTGCATTCGGCCGCATGTCGTTGTTGAAGCCCCGAGCGCGGACTTGCTTCTCTATCGCGTGGTAGTCATGCACCGTCAACGCTTGCGCAACAATGTCAACATCTTCAATGATGCGGATGCGGTCGGGCCACTCTTGCGTCAACAGCAGGCCCGTGGCGCAACCGCCCACAAAGATCACGCTCACATACGGGGGCCCAGGGCCTGTGCCACCAGCTCCAGAATGGCAAGATTGGGGTTGTGAATGCTGCCATCAACTCAACCTTTCTTCCAGCAGCTTGCGGGCCATTTCGCGTTCGCGCGCCTGACCTATGCGCAGCGCATCAAACAAGGCCAGCAACTCGTACAAAGCCAGGTCCTGCGCGGCGGCCAAGGGCAACTTGGGGTAAAGCGGCAACAGCGCACTGCCGCGCACCGGACCGTCTGCATGGGGCCACACGGGCGGCGTCTCATCGGCAAACAGCACTTTGGATTTAAGCGGCTTCACGCCATAAGCAGTAGGAAAGCCCATGGTGATCTCCCCTCTTACCGCAGGGAAAAAGTACGGGGCGCCATGCAACACCATGGGCCGGAAAGCCGCCAGCACCAGCGCGGGAACGTCTTTTACCTCAGCCAACAAGCGCGCTCCACCCAGCCGCGCCATGCAGGCGTGGGCTTCAAACTGTGACATGTGCATGGCCTGGGCCAGCGCTGTGTAGGGCAGCTTTTGCCCGGCCAGACTCACCAGCTTGAACGCCATGGCCAGGTCTTGCGGCTTCAGCGACCACTGTGCATGCCCAAGGCGAGACTTGATTCCGGATGAACTCATGAATACTCCATTATTCAATATGCATACTGAATATGCCATGGTTAAATATTAAATTCAATAACAAAATCAACGTCGTATGCAATATGCATATTGAAATTATTTAATTAAGAAGATTCACCCGATCGCCCTGAAGGTTATTTCCGCACAACAAAAGCCGCAGGTGTTTGCCAGCGGCTTTTTCATGCCAAATCGGTCTCTAGCCCATGTCGGACATGCGCAAGCAGCTATTAATTACATAGCAAAGTCCTGCCGGAACACCTGCCGACAGCCACAGCGGCGCCCTTACACCTTCCGCTTCCAAGGCTTAGCGCGCAGTCTGTACCAACCCTCAGCGCCCGAACGACACTCAGGGCTCATGCCGAACACCCTGCTCCCCCGCTGCGCGGCGCACCTGCGTAAAAACTGGAAAAGTTATCTCACCCAGCTTGCGCTGCTGGTCGTCATCGTGGTCGCGGTTCAGGCCTGGCAGACGCGGCATGTGCCGGCCGGGCCGGCGCCCGACCTGGCCATCACCGTGCTGCAGCCCGACGGCACGACGCGCAGCACCACGCTGGCCCAGTGGCGGCAGGCCTACCCCGGCCAGCCGGTCGCCCTGCACTTCTGGGCCGAGTGGTGCCCGATCTGCCGGGCCGAGGAGAACAGCGTCACCCGGCTGGCGCAGGACTGGCCGGTCCTGACGGTGGCCATGCAGTCGGGCCCCGCCGCAAAAGTCAGCCAGGTGCAGCAACAGCGCCAGTTGCCCTGGCAGACCGTCATCGATACGCGCGGCGAGTTGACGCGTACCTTCGGCTTCCAGTCTGTGCCCTCTTTTGTAGTGATCGACGGCCAGGGCCAGCTGCGCAGTGCCAGCGCGGGCTACACCACCGAGATGGGCATGCGCCTGCGCCTGTGGTGGGTCAAGCTGTTCTGAACATCCGCCGGGCGGACCTGCAGACGATGGGGTGATGAAAAACGTCGCCGGTGTTTGCCAGCGGCTTTTTTATGCAAAATCGCGCTCTAGCCCATTTCAGACATGGGCAAGCAGCTATTGATTACATAGCATCAAAGCTGACCCTCACCAGGCTTAATGTCACGTTTTGTGATTTCAAGTTCCAGATACCCCGTCAACACATCCGGCGCACGCGAGAAGTCCCATTCCGGCAGCAGCGCCAGCAGCACTTCCGCCGTGGTCCGCACGATGCAGCTTGGCGCCACATGGCCGCCAAAGACTTCGCCGCTGGCGGTGGACAGCGCCATATGAAGGTGTGAGCTGCCGTGCGCGCCGTCAAAATTGACGCTGCCGGCCAGACTCAGGATTTCAATGTCGCCGGTGAAGCGCCGCGGCTGCTGCGCACCCGCAAACCGCAGGCCTGCGCTCGACAGGCTGCCAATGCCAGCGACCACAAACGCCGCACGGCAATCCGCGCCGCGCATCGACGCCTCGATGGCAGCGCGCAGGTCGTCGCCGGGGTTCAGGCGGATGGGGAGGGATTGCATCGAGGCAGCTTCAAGGGCCGTAGTAGCTTCAAGCTTGCTTGGGTGGCGGCAGCTCGCCCAGCTTGCCGGCTACGTGTTTGCATGCGTCTATCAAGTCGGTGACGAGGCGGGAGTCCACCTCCAGCATGCCTTCGTATTCACCCAGGTTGCGCGCATCGTGGCATTTGGAAAGCACCCGCCACACCTCGGGACCCAAGCCCAGGGTGTGGGGCAAGCAGCTGAATCACAATGAAGCGGTTGCTAGAGCGGTAACCATGCCAGCGCAGGGCCGCCAAGCACAGGGCATGCGCAGCGTTGCAAGCCAGGTCGAACCGGCTTTCCAGCGCCAGGCTGGCGGTTTGTGCATCCTTGAGTCGCGCCAGTCCCAGTTGCTGCAAACCGGCGAACTCCCTGGCGTCGGGCGGTTCGGCCCGCAAGGGCTTGCCGGCCCCGGCCAGGTTTTCAAACGGCGATGTCATCTTCTCCTCCTATCAGCCAAACCCTGGGTTGCGTCATGACCCGCGCCACGAATGAGCCCTCCTCCCTGCCGGCGCCTGGCAAAGTCCAGCGGGGTGAGGATGGTTGGATTGACTTCCCGCCCAAGGTGCTTGGCCGCTTCAGCCAGCGCCAGGTAAGTATCCCCAAACGTCAGGGTGTCGCTGACCAGCATCAGATCAATATCGCTGCGGGCAGAGTCCTGCTTTTTGGCGATGGAGCCCTAGACAAATGCCGCATGGATGCACGCAGCCAGTGGCGCAAGTGCCAGACGCAAGGGTTCTGCCAAACCCACCGTCTTGCGCGTTATGCCGCACAACTCATGAAAGATGGGTGAGTCAGGGTTGGCCTAATAATGTTTCTGGTTGCCCACAGGCCGTAGCGTGACCAGGCCGCTTTGCGCAAGCCGCGCCAGTTCGCGTTGCACAGCACCCGACCCAACCCCAGCCAGCGCAATGATCTCGTTCGCATAAAAGCTTCGATCCGGCTGCCCGAACAACAAACCCAGCACGCGCTGCTGGGTGCCGGTAAACAAGGCAGCGGCAAAGCCGGAAGGTGCTGGTGGGAGGTCTGAAAATTCTGATTTACCCATTTTGGGCATTTTAATACCCAAAATGGATTTATCTTAATCTGCAATTGATTTCGTGGATAAATCAAGGCCCTGGCCCTTATCCCACGTGCGTGAGCAGCTATCAAAATGCTAGCGTCTAAACCTCCGCACTAAGCCTTGTTGAAAGCCGCAGCGGCGCGTATCAGCGCCTTGAAGGCCGCCTCGTCGATGTCGTCACCCTCATGCAGATCCATTGCGCGCCTGACCTTGCCGTCCAGGCTGGAATTGAACAAGCCTGCAGGGTCAGCCAGCGCAGCGCCTTTGGCAAAGGTCAGCTTCACCTTGCCCTTGTAGGTCTCGCCGGTGCAGAGGATGCCGCCCTGGGACCAGACCGGGATGTTCCACTTCCACTCTTCAACCACCGCCGGCTCCGCCTGTTTGATCAGCGCGCGAACAAGAGCCAGCGTCTTGCCGCGCCAGTCGTCCAGGCTTTTGATCTTGGCGTCTATGCGTTGCGAGGGGGAATCACCCCCGGCGCCTGGCTGGGGGCTGCTTGCTGCTTTGCGCATGGTGTTATTGCTCCGTTTCAGCCCAGGGTAAAAGCCTCATGCACCGCCGACTGCACCGAGCAGCCCTTTCAAACCTCCTCGATCAGCAGAAGCATGAAGTCAGGAGGAAAGCGTTTGGAGTTTCGCTTGATTTGTTCATTGAAACGCTTCGTCTCGATGCCAGTCCGATTGAACTGGCACCAGCCCATTTCAAGCCTTTACTTTGGCCTTAAGCACAGAGCTTTTCCGCGACTTGGACTTTGTTGGCTCCAAGGCCGCCACCGACCCTGGAATCGATTCGTCGGGCTTGCGGTTTGCCAAGTCAGAAAAATTCAGCGTGGGCAAAAGCAGTTGCCCGTGTATGGCCCGGCTTGTAATGTTGCCAACCATATCTCGAACCAAACCGTACAGCAAAGAAATGCCATTGACCAAGGCACGCTGTTCCCGATCCCTCATATCCCGGGTATCGGCTGTTTGATGCATACGCACCGCACCTTGTACAGCCACTGTCGCCGAATAGGGCGCGCCACCAAGCTCCTTAGGTTTCACGCTGAGAACCAGTTTCAGGCCATAGTCCGAATATTCGGGCTTCTCTGCAATGAGGGAGATACCCGATTCCGCCGCTATATTCAACACCGACGGCGGCAGAACAAACGATGGATTTCTGTCTTTGTTGGCGTACCCCGTGTCGGGTGCTACCGAGACAGCTTCAAACGCGTATTCCAGCAACTGCAGTGGACTAAGCTGCATCTGCAAGCTCCGTATGATGATGATTTTTGGGTGTGGGCATATTGCGCAACGACGATTGCGCTACGCGAAATTCCATCGCTCCAATGTTCTCAGCCTTGAGTTGCGACCGAATACTGACGGGCATGTCCCCATACAGGTCTGAATCAGCCAGTACATGAACAGTCCGGGCGCGCTCCCATATTTGCGGTGCCCGTACAGCCGCAGGTTTTCTAAAAACCACATCAAAAGCAAAGCCTGCCGCTTTTGCAACTGCGTAGATGGTCTCAATGGTGAGATTGCTCTCGCCGGACAGCACCTGCGAAACACGCGCACGGCTCCAGCCCAGCTTTTTGGCCAGATCGCTGCGAGTGATGCCCGACTCAGCAACCAATACCGCCAAATCTGCAGCCACGGACACTTTAGCCAGTTCCCCGGGAAGCCCGCGGTTTTCCTTAATCAATCCTGCCAGCAACGCTTTGCGAGACATGGCTTTCTCCAGTAGTTTTTTCACTTACCCGGCTGACAAAACCTGATTGGATTTGGCAGCGCTCAAATACTCATTTACGGCCTGTTCAGCCCGATTCAATACAGCTTTCTCCAGCTTGTCTGATCTTTTGGCCACCAAGTCTGCCAACAACAAGATGCCATCGTGGCCGTAATAAAACAGGATGCGGATGTCACCTCTCCTGTATCGCCAAACTTTCTCTGTTTTCCCCGAGGCAGGGCTGACAAACTCGTGTGCTTCATGAACCTGCTTTTTATCCAGGTGCTGGGTGAGTGGCGGCCCGTTTTGAGCAATCTGGACAAAGTACGCAAGGCTTTTGAAAGCGGGTTCCTGATCGTTACCCTTGAGTGCCTGAATCTGCTCCCATACGAGTGCTGAATCGCGATCCTTGGTCGCACAACGCGACGACACTCTGCACCGCCTGGCATCAAGAGGCGCTGGCGCAGAAGCAGACGCATCTGAGTCAGGTAAAAAGTCATCAGGATTCAGCTCGGTGAGGAAATACACAGAATGTTTAGTTATAGCTTAACAAATTACTGCGGTGCGGGATAGTGAATAGCCCTCAAGATTCACAGAATTTTGGCTTGGGACTGTATTTTTACTAGTAAATTCCCATCAATCTCTTGCGCAGCCCGCCTCAACAGGGGTTCTCTTTTATCTGGATTCTCACTGTCAAACTGGGCTCCAGTCCACGTATTCATTGCGTAAGCAGCTACGTTTTTGATAGTAAAACGGAGTCACATCCCGGCTTCCAGCGCCTGCAACTCTTTTAATGTGCGGCCGATTGAGTCTTTCCACTCAATGCCACCGTTGGCGCTGCGGCCCAGCAACACCGCAGCAGCCGTGCTGGGGGAACTGAATACGTAGTCCTGAGTAAGTCGGTACGGGCTACCGGCATTTCCAGATTCGGGCACCAGCACGCCATTGGCAATCAGCTCTTGCCGCGCGTCGTACATGCCCCGTACATGCTGCTGCATGGAGGGTACCCTGGAATGGGTGTCCTGGTTTAACCACCACAGGCTGCTCGAACCGATTGGATATATTCCCCCTGCCGAAGCTGAAGAAAACTACTATCGGCAATTAGCCAGTCAGGCCGCGGTATCTGCCTGACTTAACCCAACGGGCCTCCACTAAACCCGGGGCGATTCAAATCCAATTCAAGGTGAGCTGCTTATAACGTTCCAATGATTCATTGAAATATCCCTGCGTCCGTTCTCGTTGTTGAGGATGACGAGCATATTTGTTACCTGCTGCAGTTCATGTTTAAGCGTGACGGATTTGTGGTGAATATCGCGCGAGATGGCCGCCAGCGGGTTGGATATCTGGCGCGCGACCTCAGAAAGGTTGGTGCCTACATCACGTCGTAAATGCCGTTTAACGTCACTTCGATCACGCCAAGCAGGATCAGCGTCAGTACGATGGACGAGATTGAGAAAAAAAAAGGCAAGGTAAGCGCCAAGCCCATGGCGCCGCGTCGGGTTCGAATGTTGCATGGAAAGCCCTAAATTCAGAGGCCAACATTCTCATGCCGTAAATTCGCCGAAGATGCCGGCCTACTGACAAGGTCATCGAGAGGTCTCGTACAATATGCATGACGGGCCTTCCCGCATGGTGAAGCGGCCAACCGGGTCAGATGGGGAACCAAGCAGCCCTAACTGTCGAGCCAGTGCCGGGGTCAAGGTCCGTCACCTTACATAATCTTTGTCGTTGAAAATCAACAAGTTAAGTAAAATCAACGACTTAGAACTGCCAGTGTGTGTTTTCGGTGTGTCACTTGAGCAACTGACCATCACCAAAAGCACTACTATGGCAAAGCGCGATAAAGGCGTACATCTACGCTCCGGCACGAACGTCTATCAATGGCGTATCCGTGTCCCCAAAGACCTTGCCCACCTCTATCCTGACAAGGCATGGGCATGCCGCCACACACTGGGCACATCAAATCTTGCCCAAGCTAACAGACTGGCCGCTGGCCTATACGCTACTTGGCTGACAAAGTTCGACCGCCAGCGCAAGCAGTTAAATCCCCAGCCAGCGCAAGAGTTGACCCCTGAGCTAATTCAGTTTTTGAATCGCCCCGTATTTTGAGGGGCTCAAATCTCTGAGAGGATTGAGCCATGAAGAAGTCAAACAAGTTTTCACCCGAGGTTCGGGAACGCGCAGTGCGCATGGTGCAGGAGCACCGAGGCGAGTATCCCTCGCTGTGGGCGGCCATTGAATCCATCGCACCCAAGATTGGCTGCGTGCCGCAGACGCTCAATGAATGGGTCAAGCGCGTAGAGGTCGATGCCGGCATGCGCGACGGTGTCACTACCGCAGAGGCGCAGCGTGTGAAGGAGCTGGAGCGCGAGGTCAAGGAACTGCGCCGGGCCAACGAGATTCTTAAGCTGGCGAGTGCTTTTTTTGCATCGGCGGAGCTCGACCGCCGACTCAAGTCCTGAGAAACTTCATCGACCAGCATCGCCACACCTACGGGGTCGAGCCGATCTGCAAAGTTCTGCAGATTGCCCCGTCAGACTATCGCCGTCATGCGGCCCAGCGGCGTGACCCGGATTTGCGCTGCGCACGCGCCAAGACGGACGACACCCTCAAGCCGGAGATCCAGAGGGTCTGGCAGGCCAATATGCGGGTCTATGGTGCCGACAAGGTCTGGAAACAGATGAGGCGCGAGCGCATCACGGTAGCGCGCTGCACTGTTGAGCGGTTGATGCGAAGCTTGGGCTTGCGTGGTGTGCGCCGTGGCAAGGTAGTGCGCACGACCATAGGGGATATGACCGCTGCCCGCCCATTGGATCGGGTCAACCGGCAGTTCAAGGCCGATCGGCCCAATCAGCTATGGGTGTCGGACTTCACGTATGTCTCGACCTGGCAGGGCTGGCAATACGTGGCCTTTGTGATTGACGTCTACGCTCGCCGAATTGTGGGCTGGCGCCAGAGCAGTTCCATGCGAACAGACTTCGTGCTGGATGCACTGGAGCAAGCCTTGTATGACCGCCAACCCGGACGTTGCGATGCCTTGATTCACCACAGCGACAGGGGTTCGCAATATGTATCCATTCGCTACAGCGAACGTCTGGCCGAAGCAGGCATTGAGCCCTCTGTGGGCAGCAAAGGCGACAGTTATGACAACGCTTTGGCTGAAACCATCAACGGCCTGTACAAGACCGAATTAATTCACCGCAGGGCGCCCTGGAAGACCAAGGAATCGCTGGAGCTTGCTACGCTTGAATGGGTGTCCTGGTTTAACCACCATCGACTGCTTGAGCCTATCGGATACATTCCCCCTGCCGAAGCTGAAGAAAATTACTATCGACAATTAGCCAGTCAGGCCGTCATGTCGGTCTTACTTAACCCAACGGGCCTCCACGAAACCCGGGGCGATTCAAAAAAATGGGGGAGAGGTGATGAGACCGGTCTTTATGTGGGGCGTCCTGCTGCTGTCAGCGGCCCTGTCGGGATGCGCCACCAACAGCATGACTGGCCGTTCGCAACTGAGTCTGGTGTCGCCAGACTCGGTGATGAAGCAAAGCAGCCTGCATTACGGCAACCTGCTTGGCGATTTCCGGAAAAAGGACAAAGTCCTGATCAACACGGATCTGACCCGCCGGCTTGACCTGATCACCAATCGCCTGATTGAGCAGGCCGTGCTCTACCGGCCCGAGACTGCCCAATGGGGCTGGAAAGTCACGGTCATTGATGACATCAAGACCATCAACGCTTTCTGCATGCCGGGCGGGCTGATGGCCATCTACACCGGACTGGCCGAAGGCCTGCACGCGACCGACGACGAGATCGCGCAGGTAATGGGCCATGAAATCGGCCACGCACTGGCCAACCATGGCGCCGAAAAAATGTCGATGCAGGTGGCAAGCAGCATTGCCGTGTTGGCCGTTTCCGCAGCGGTGTCCAGCAACAGCAGGCAATTCCAGAGCAATCAGGCCTTGTTCACGGTATCGGCACTCGCCTTTGTGAACTTACCCAACAGCCGCACGGCAGAAACCGAGGCCGACCGAATCGGCATTGAGCTGGCAGCGCGTGCCGGATACAAACCGGAGGCGGCGGTGTCACTTTGGCAAAAGATGATGGTAGCCAACAAGAAAAAGGGAGGAAGCGATTTCTGGCGAACCCACCCCGCCTCGGAACGGCGTATCGAATTCCTGCAGGGGCTTGCTCCGCCGATGCAGCTTCTCTACGCCACCGCATCCTCCGGCGGCAGGCCACCCTTTGACTGGCTCAACGGCGACAAAACCCGTCGGCCGGTTATGGATGGGAGGCAGCCGCTGGCGTTTTACTCAGAGTCCTGGGATGCTTTTTCAAAGGGCCGCAGCGAGTTGGGCGCGGGCTCCGCATTGGCCTTTACCTTTGTCCAGGGCAAACTATCCAAACTGTTCTCGGAAAAGAACTGGCGGGATCTGGCGCGCGAGACGCTTGATGCCGACTTCCGCATCGACCTGGCCTATTTTTATCTCGGGAAAGCCGCCGCAGGTTTGGGCTTCAAGGACGCGGCCAAAAATTATCTGGACAAAGCGTCCGGGCTGGCCGGGATCCCTGATTCATCGTGCGCCAAACACATGATGGTGTCCTGTTCAGGAATTGACGTCATGAATGCGTCGCTGCTACCGTGAGCACGGGGTCGCAAACGTCTTACCTCAGTACCTCTTCAATCGCACTCGTCGTCTGCAGCGCATGGTCGGCAATCTGCGCAGACATCAGCGCCAGCGACGCCAGCGCGTAAGTGCCGCTGACAATGCCCCGGTACGTCACCTCCGCGGCCACCGCGTCCTGGCCCAGGCCTTCGGTGGCAGCGACGATACATTGCTCCACGCTGTGCAGGCCAGCATCGCCGAACAGTTCTTCGCCTTCGTAACTCACGCGGTATTCGAACTGCCTCCCCGCCATGGGGTCGATGTGGAAACGTACGATCACGGTGCCATCTCTGCCGAGGATAAAGGATCGGGTATCACCACCACGGTAAGCCAATAGCCAGTCAATTCAGCAATGACCTTGACGAAATTTTCAAAATCCACGGGCTTGGTTATGTAGGAGTTGCAGCGCAATCCATACATTTTATGAATATCGGCCGCTTCATAAGAAGTCGACAGCACCACCACAGGCAGATGACGCAGCTTGTCGTCCTTGACGATTTCGGCCAGAACCTCATAACCGTCCATCACCGGCATGTGCAGGTCGAGCAGGATCAGTTCCGGCTTGGAGACGCCCCCATAGGCTCCTTGCCCGCGAAGATACTGCAGGCATTTTTCCCCATTGTCGACATGCCGGAGATTCACGCGCAGACTGGCCGCATCAAACGCTTCGCGAGTCAGAAAGACGTCATCATCGTTGTCATCAACAAGCAGGATTTCTGCAATACGGCTATTGCCAAGGGGTTCAAGCTTCATCGGATGCCTCAGGGGAAAACACCGGCAGTGTAAAGCTGAAAGTACTTCCGACGCCGCTTTCGGAAGTCACCCATATTTTCCCGCCATGACCCTCGACCACCCGCCGGCAGATGGCCAGACCGATACCGGTGCCGGGGTAATCGTTCTGGGTGTGCAGGCGCTTGAACACTTCAAACACTTTCTCGTGGTGTTTGGCATCGATACCGATGCCGTTGTCCTTGACAGAAAACACCCATTCGCGCTCTTCAAGAACCGCGCTGATTTCGACCTCAGGCGCGCGGTCGCGGCAATATTTGAGGCTGTTGCCCAGAAGGTTCATCAGCAACTGGGCCAGCTGTGTACGGTCGCCGAGGACGACCGGCATCTCACCGACGGTCAGTACCGCATTGGCCGTCTGGATGGGCGCATGGAGCAGGTGAACCACGTCGCGTACCACTTCGGCCAGGTCCACCGGCACAAATTGTTTGACCTCCGCATCTATCCGCGCGTAAGACAGCAGGTCTTCGGTCAGTTGTTCGAGTCGCCTGACGGCACTTCCCGTGCGCTGGATCAGCGCCAGCCCTTTTTCGTCAAGCTTGGCGCCGTGGTTGCGCTCCAGCAACTGGATAAATCCGGCGATCGAGCGCAGCGGCGTTTTGAGGTCGTGCGAGGCGACATAGGCAAACTGCTGCAAATCAAGGTTGCTACGCTCCAGCGCCGCGTAGGCGCGCACGCGAGCCGTCACGTCGCGGATGATCAACGTATGGAGGGGCGCGCCAGACTCGACCACGTTGGAATACGAGACTTCCACCGGAAATTCTTCCCCGTTGTAGCGCAGCCCGACCGCAATACCGGCGGCATCAAAAGTCCCGGAGGCATTGCCCCGCCCGTTGTACTGCTGTACACAAGCGTGGTGGCCGGCGTGAATACGCTCCGGAATGAAGCGCGTAATCGACAGGCCGATGGCCTGTTCGACGGGACAGGCAAACATGACGGAGGCGGCCGAATTAAATAACATAATTATCTGGCTGTCATTCACCGTGATGATGGCGTCCATCGCCGACTCCAGAATGCCGCGCATGCGCGCTTCGCTGCCTGTCAAGGCCTCATTGGTATCGACCAGCATCGTCGATGCTTTGGTGATTGCCTTGCCAACCTCGTCGGCTTCGCTGATCGCCAGTTCAGGCACGGCCACGGCATTGCCGTAACCCAGCGCCAGCGCCGGAGACCGCAGCGCGCGGATGGCGCGCGCAATTCGCCCCCCCAAGATCCACGCCAGACCCAGGCTACCGGCCATCAGCAGCGTGGCAAAGCCAATCAACAGCCACAAGGAGTGCCGCAAATCTGCTGTCAGGGTTTCAACGGGAACACCAATGGCAACGCCCCAGCGGGAAGTCGCTGAGCGCACGAATACGGTCAAGACCGGAATACCTTCCAGCGACACCGTTTCGAACGAACCCTCGTCACTTTCTTTCAGGCGTTGGGCAAGAACCGGAGTTACGGTTTGGCCGATAAACCGGCCGATGTCGTGTGTGCGCGCCACGACGGTGCCGGCCCTATCGGCAATGACTGCAATCCGGTCCGGTGGAAAACCTTGATCAACCAGTATTTCCTGCAAATGCGCCGGCAGGATGACGCCCACCAGGGAGTGGGCGACTGTGTTGCCGCTATGCACCGGGACGCCCACGGTAATCAGCGGCGTCTTGAGAATGGGGCCGATAAACAGATCCGAAACGTCAGACTGTCCTGATTTCAGGATGCGTTCCAACTGGCCCATGCTGGTGGCCTTGGGAAGCGGCTCGCCGTAAGTTCTGGCCGTGTTCATGCGCTGCTGCCCGCCGGCATCGATCAGGGCAATGTTGTTGAGGGAATGGCGGCGCAACATGTCCCTGGCCTGGGCATGGAAAGCAGAAAAATCCTGTTTATCCAGCGACGGGGAGGTCGCCAGCGCGCGCAACGACATTTCAGCGCTGGCAAACTCCCGGTCAACCGCATGCATCAGCGCACGTGCGGTGGAGAGAGAGTCTCGTATGAGTTCGACGCGCGCCCGCTGATAGTCGTAGTAGAGAAGCACGACTGTTATCACAATGGCCGGCAGTAAACAGGCCATCACCAGCCAAGCCAGGCTGGCGCGTATGGAGAGGATACGTTTTGGCTTCAAAAGACCTTGCCTGTCTATTTTTTTGGCGCTCGAAGAGCGTCGCGTCAACCAGGATCGAAAGAGAATTTGATACATTCTCTTACAGGTAGTAGGCTGGGTTGCAATCCGACGGAAGGCGACCAGCTCCTTAGAAAGTGCAGTCCGTCCTTTCGGCCTGACTGCGTCTAGGAGTCTGGGCGGCAGAAGGCGTCGAAGCGAAAAGTGGCCTCGGCGAGGACAGTTTTTGCCAGGTTTGCAGTGCCATAGCCGTAGCTATGGGGCAAAAAGCCGGTGAAAAATGGACCGGCGCGGCCGCTTTGCAGCCGACGTACCTTCTGCCGCCCAGACTCCTAGAGTTCACTCGGAACTCCGGCAGCGACGAAACGCGCCAGCTTGTCCTGCAAATCCGGCAGCCTCTGCCGAACGCCCGCCAGGCCCCCTTGTTCGGCACAGCGGTTCATCACAAGCAAAGCGCTCTGCACTTCGGCCGCGGCAACTGCGGCTGAAGATCCAAGCATCGAATGGAGGTGGCGAAATACAAGATCGGCGTCCTGCGCTTGCAGGGCTTGCTCCAGCTCTTCGACGGCAACGGGCACACGGTCGACGAATGAACGGACCACTGCGTCAAGGAGCGCCTCATCGCCGCCGAGCCGCGCCAACATGGAGTCGCGGTCGAATACCGGCATGCCCTCTGCAGGGGATTGAATGGCTGCCCCCGATGCGCGCTCCGCCTGCACTGCGCTGCCGTGCGTAACCCAACGCGCCAGAACCTCCTGCAGGCTGGCCTGGGTAACCGGCTTGGCCAGATAGTCACTCATGCCTGCATCCAGGCAATGCTGCGCTTCACCCTGACTGGCATTGGCTGTCATGGCGATGATGGGCGTCAGACAGCCCGCTGCCCGCAAAGCCCGGGTTGCCACGTAACCGTCCATCACCGGCATCTGGCAATCCATGAGGATGGCCGCGAAATCTGCGTCCGTGGCATGTCTGACGGCCTCTTCCCCGTCACCCACCACGGTCACCTGTTCGTAACCGATTTTCTTGAGAAGCCCGACGGCAACGATCTGATTGGTCGGGTTGTCTTCCACGACCAGGATGCGCCCGGTCATCCTGATCAGACCGGGTTCAGCGCGCGCAGGCCGCCTTTCTGTCGTTGGGGCTGCGGCGATTCTGACGCCGTCCAGGAAGACCACGAAGGTAGAGCCTTTGCCCGAAACGCTGTGCACATCGATACGTCCGCCCATGAGCTCGCTCAGACGTTTGACAATTGCCAAGCCCAGGCCGGTTCCGCCGTATTTACGCGTGGCGGAGGTGTCTGCTTGCATGAAGTTCGTGAACAGCCGGCCCAGTACCTCCGGAGGAATGCCGATGCCGGTGTCAGCCACTGAAAAAATCAATTGCGTCTGGCCAGCCTTCATCTCGCCCGCCTCGACGGTCAGGCTGATACCGCCTGTATCCGTGAATTTCAGTGCATTGCCCAAAAGGTTGACCAGGACTTGCCGCAGTCGCGCGGGATCGCCCCATATCCATTCAGGCACTGCCGAACCCACGGTATCGTGAAACACCAGGCTCTTGGCACTGGCACGGTAGCCAAACAGGTCGTTCACATCGGCCAGAAGCCGATGCAGGTTGAAAGGAACGTTCTCAAGATCGGTTTTACCTGCATCAATTTTGGCCAGATCCAGAAAATCGTTCACTAGCACCAGCAGCGACTGGGCACTGTTATCGATCAATTGAGCAAATTGAGCCTGCTGCGCTGTCAGCGGTTCATCGAGCAGCAATTGGGTAATACCCAGAATGCCGTTGAGCGGGGTGCGAATCTCATGGCTCATCGTGGTAAGAAATGTGTTCTTGGCCCGATTGGCAGCTTCGGCCGCGTCCTTGGCCTGATTGAGCTCCGCTTCGGCGGTCCTGCGGGCTGTCACGTCGCGAAAACTCCAGACGCGGCCACAAGCCAGCGTACCCATCGTGTGAGGCTTGGAATAACGCTCAAAAAAGCGCCCGTCCTTTAATTCCAGCACATCAAAACTTTCTGCCACTGCATCCTTGTACAGCTCATCCAGTTTGGCAAGAAAAGCGCGCGGGTCCTTGACCTGCGAGATGGCAAAACGGGTCAATTCCTTGTTGTCACCGCCCACCACGTTTTTTGGGAAACGCCACATGTCCAGAAAGCGCTGGTTGAACAGCACGATTTCGCGCTGGTCATTGACTACGAGAATGCCGTCTTCGGTGGCGTCCAGAGTGGCGCTGGTGATGGCGGCTGCGTTTTGCTGCTCGATCTGCGCGTGTTTACGTGCGCTGACATCCTGGTTCGTACCGCTGGCACGCAGCGCCCGGCCGCTGGCATCTCGCCGCGTGACCCGCCCGACGCTCAGCACCCATGCGTTCGTTCCGTCAGCTTTGCGGACCCGGTGCTCCACCGAATAGCTCTCCCGAATACCCTTGAGTACAGGCACAAAGGCATCAAGAATGAATCGATGCTCTTCCCGTGGAACCAGGTCTACAAGTGCTTCAAGGGTTGCCACGGTGGTTCCACGGTCGCCGCCGACCAGATCGGCCCAATTCTCCGAGAGATAGACCTGGCCGGTTTCAATATCAAAGTCCCACAGCACAATGCCGGAGGCCACAAACGCGCGGTGCTGTCTTTCCTCGCTCAGGCGCAGAGCCTCTTCGGCATCTTTCGCGGCGCTCACATCCACGTAGGTGGTCACAAAGCCGCCTCCCGGCATGGGAGAGCCTCGAATATCCAGGGTGATGCCGTTGGGCCGGGTACGCTGAAAGTGGTGATGCGCCGGGGCGCGGGCACGCTCCACCATCAGATTCACCAACGCCTCCTGTGGACCATCGTCATACTCGCCGCGCGCGACGTTGTGGCGGATGATGCTGTCATAAGTCACAACCGGCAGCTCAAACAGGCTGTCGGGCAGCTCCAGCAATCGACGAAACTGCGCGTTGTGCGCAACCAGGTGCAGATCACCGTCGAACACGCTCATGCCACAGGGCAAGTTCTCAAGTACCGCCTGCAACAGTCTGTTGGTGTCGCGCAGCTCTTCCTCAACCGCTTTTTTTGCAGTGATGTCTTGCAAGGCTCCCAACAGGCGGACGGGCTGCCCACCCTCGTATTCGGCAAGGCCGATCGAACGGGTCCAAACGGCACGCCCTTTTGCCGTGACCATGGGCAGCTCAAGGTCCCAGGGCTGGCCACTGCGCATCGCATCTTTGGCCGTCTGTTCAATGATGGCCTGTGACTCAAGCCCAAAATGGGCGAGGTGCGTAGTGAAGTCAGGCTCAAAGTCGGAAGGGAGCTCGTAAATGCGCTTGCACTGGTCTGTCCATTTGATGGTGTGTTGACGCAGATCCGCCTCCCAACCACCCACGCCGGCAATCCGTTCGGCCCGATCCAGAAAGCGGTTGCTGGCGCGCAACTCCTCTTCGACCGCCTTGTAGCTGGAAATATCTTCCACCGCACCGACAAATCCGCGCTGCGGCGGATCGCCCCAAGTCACGGTACGGGCCTGCGCGCGGACATGGGTCACCTCCCCGTTACTCCGCAGCAGGCGATATTCCATACGCATTGCCCCACCGCGCTGCGCCGACCGCTTTAATTCGCTGAACAGGGTATCGCGGTCTTCGGGGTGAATGACCTCACGCCATGCATGACCGAAGCTCTGATTCAGCGGAATGCCATAGATTTCGCGCCATCGGGGATTGGTATAGGTGCAGTTGCCCTGGGCGTCGGCGTGAAAGATGCCCAGGGGAGAGGTTTCAGCAATGATCTTGAACCGGTCTTCATGACCAGCCGTTGCGAAATAATGGAAGCGCTCCCGCAGCAGGAGAGCCTGCGCCACCACATCGGCCAGGTCGCTCAGGGCATGCAACTGCTCAGGAGTGAGTTGTCGCGGCTGGCGGTCGATCACACACAGGGTTCCGAGGCGCTCTCCGCCCGGCATGACAATCGGCGCTCCGGCATAAAAGCGTATGCCTGGCTCACCAGTGACCAGCGGATTGGTCTTGAAGCGGGCATCCTGCAGGGCATCGCTGACTTCCAGCAGATCGCCGCCCTCAATAGCGTGGGCGCAGAAGGCGACATCGCGCGGGGTTTCCTCAATCCCATTTAGCCCCACATTGGCTTTGAACCACTGGCGTTTGTCGTCCAACAGACTGACCAGTGAAATCGGCGTGCCGCAGATTGTGCTGGCCGCGCGAGCCAGCGATTCAAAGATGGGCTCAGGCCCACTGTCCATCACGGCGAGCAGCCGCAAGCGCATCAGGCGGCGATTCTCAACCTCAAGGTCTGGAGAATCGCCCGAGGCGGGAGGATGTGTCATTCCTGCTCAAGCGAATGTATTTCGACGACAGGCACAAGATCAAGCCTGTCCCCATGCGAGATCAACGCTGTGTCCCCGGCCACCACCCAGTCGGAAAATCCGGTGGTTACCTCCTGGGCGCAGCTGATTTGCCAGCCCCTGGAGCGCGCATGCGAACCCAGCGCCTGGGCGACATCCACCGCCTCACCGCTCGCAAAGGTCAAGCCTTCGCCGCCATGCAAAGGGTCTTTGATATGAATCAGCGTCACCGTGCCACAGTAGAGGGCAATAGTCACCGGCGGGGACACCACATCGCCCAGCACCGGCGCGGGTGCCATGGATTGAAAAGCGGCCTTAACAATTTTCTGAAGGCCCAGGGCTGCACGCACCGCCAGCAGACCCGTTTTTGCTGCACTCGGGTCACCCTGGTCCGGAAAAATCGCCAGAAGATCATTACCGGAGGGCACCAGGCGCCTCGCGCCGAACAGGTACAGCGTGTCGCTGGCTGCCTGGTAAACCCGCCGTGTGGCGCTGAAGCGCTGGGCCTGCGGAAAGCGGTGATTGATGCCGCTGAACAGGTCGACCAGCAGTACCGTCGCATGGTCATACCGGACTTCCAGATTGGTACCGTCCTGCTCGTACCAGCGCTCATTGAGCTCCTGCACCAGGCGCATTTCATAACGCAGGGACAGGGCGTCCTTCTGCGCCTGCAGCGCCGTGCTCATTTTTTTCTCGAAGTCACGGCCGTACTGGGCGCGATGCGCCTCACGTTTGGCCAGCAGGGCCTGGACGGCACGCCGCAGCTCGGCGGCGCGGAAAGGTTTTGACAGGTAGTCATCCGCACCCGCAGTCATGCCAGTACGCACATGCGAACGCTCTGTCATGGCCGTCAGCATGATCACTGGTATTGTGGAAAGCGCGACCTCCCGCTTGAGCGCTGCCACCAGCTCGTAACCATTGAGTCCCGGCATCATGACGTCACACACAATCAACGCTGGCCGGCTTTGGCGCGCCATCTCCAGCCCGGCCAGACCATCTTCAGCCTCTGCTACTTCGTAGCCGGCACTGCGCAGCACGGAACTGCTGAGAAGCCGCTGCGTCGGGTCGTCTTCGATCACCAGAATCAAAGACACATTGGCCCGCAATTCGGTGTCGCCGCCGTTCTTTTGGGGTTCATGATTCAAGGACACCCCCGGATTGAGGTATCACCACGACACTCAGCCAATAGCCCGCCAACTGGCCAATGGCTTTTACAAAATGATCAAAATCAACCGATTTGGTGATGTAGGAGTTGCAGCGCAAAGCGTACATTTTCTGGATGTCGGCAGCTTCATAGGAAGTGGTCAGCACCACGACCGGGAGGTGCTTCAACTTGTCGTCCTTGACGATCTCAGCCAGCACTTCGTAACCGTCCATTACCGGCATGTGTATATCCAGCAAGATCAGATCAGGTGTTGGCGCCTCGCCATAAGGCCCCTCCCTGCGTAGAAATTGCAGGCAATTCACACCGTTATCCACATGATGCAGATGCACGCGCAGGCCGGTCAGGTCAAAAGCCTCACGGGTCAGAAATACATCGTCTTCGTTATCCTCGACCAGCAAAACCTCTGCGAATCTGCTGTCGGCAAGAGGTGTGGCTTTCATGCAAGGCTACTTTCTAATGAAGTGTCAGTCGATCGTGAAGCTGCCCATCCCTCAATCAGGAATGATGGTAGTCCAATTTCCCTGCCATGGCGCGGGACCACCGGCGGCTTACCCTTAGAGTCGGCGGTGGTCCCGCACGTGTGCCTGTAAAGCCAGTGTCACCGGGTTGAGAAAAATCAGCTATCAAATATGTAGCTGGGTACGCTCGCTGCACAGGGGCTAGAGGCCAAAATGGCTCAATACACCATGCCCTGCCACGCGCCCGCTTGCAAAACAGGCGGTCAACAGGTAGCCGCCGGTTGGCGCTTCCCAATCCAGCATCTCGCCGGCGCAGAACACCGGCCCTCCCGCCAGCGCCGTGAGCTTGAGCTGCGCATCCACCGCGTCGAAACGCACACCGCCGGCGCTGCTGATGGCTTCGTCGATGGGGCGCGCGGCCACCAGATGTATCGGCAGCGCCTTGATGGCGCGCGCCAGTTGCACCGGCTCGTTCATGGCTTCCTTGCCGAGCAACTCGTGCAGCATCGCTGCCTTGATGCCTTCAATGCTCAAGCGGCTTTTCAGGTGGCTGGACAGAGATCGTGAGCCGCGCGGATGGCGCACCTCGACCAACACCTGTTCAAACGACTTGTCCGGCAACAGGTCCAGCGTGAAGGTGGCGCTGCCGTGGGCGGAAATTTCATCGCGCAGCAAGCTGGAGGCCGCATAAATCAGACTGCCTTCGACGCCAGTGGCGGTGGCGACGAACTCGCCCTTGCGGCTGAAACTGCGGCCCTGCGAATCAGTGAAACTGATGGCCACCAACTTGAAAGGCTGGCCGGCGAAGCGGCTGCTGAAGTGTTCTGTCCAGCCCGGCTGCTGCGACGGGCCCGTACCGATCAGTTCTTTGAAAAAGTCGCGGCGGGTTTCACCCTGCGCCGCCGCTGCCAGAGCGTGCGGCTCCGGGCCCACATCGAATCCGCAGTTCGACGGCTGCAGCGGTGCGACGGCCACACCGCGTTCGCTGAGGAGCGGCACCCATGCACCGTCCGATCCGAGTCGCGCCCAGCTGCCACCGCCCAAAGCCAGCACCACGGCATCGGCCTGGAAGGATGTTTCACCGGTGGGTGTCGAAAATCGCAGCGCGCCATCGTCGGTCCAACCCAGCCAGCGGTGCCGCATCGAAAACTTCACGCCGGCGCCGCGCAGGCGCTGCAGCCAGGCGCGCAGCAGCGGCGCGGCTTTCATGTCCTTGGGAAACACGCGCCCCGAGCTGCCGACAAAAGTCTCCACACCCAGTGCCAGCGCCCAGGCGCGCAACTCTGCCGGTCCGAAAGCCGCCAGCAGAGGCTGTATCTGCCCGGCGCGTTCGCCATAACGGCTGAGAAAAGCCCCCGCTGCCTCGGAGTGCGTCAGGTTCAAGCCACCCTTGCCCGCCAGCAAAAACTTTCGTCCGACCGAGGGCATGGCGTCGAAAAGCTGCACCTCCAGCGCCGCACTGGCGCTGGCCAGGACTTCGGCCGCCATCAGACCGGCCGGACCGCCGCCGATGACGGCGATGCGCCTAGGTCCACCGGTGGGTGGGGGGACAAGAGAAGTCAAGGGGATTCCGTTCGTAGAAAAAACAGCTGCTGCGAGCGCAGGCTGGCGGACATTTGGGCACAGCGCCCGGAAGGCCGTCCCCAGCGGCGTCGATGGGGACGGCCAGGGTCAGCGCTGTGGATGCGTGCCCCATTTTAGGCGCTGCCAGTCGGTCCAAGACATGGCGCCACTGCAGAGCGCCACAGATCGGCTGGGTTAAAGTGAGGCCGGCAGGACTCGACATGGTGATGCACTTTGGAACTACGGCAGCTCAAATACTTTATTGCGGTGAGCGACTCGGGCAGCTTCTCCAAGGCGGCGGAACAGGCGCACGTTGTCCAGTCTGCACTGTCGCAGCAAATCGCCACCCTGGAAGCCGAACTGGACGTGCAATTGCTGGTGCGCAGCCCGCGCGGCATCACCCTGACAGCGGCCGGACAGTTGTTCTACCAGCAGGCCCAGCATCTTCTGCGCCAGGTCGAACATGTCAAGGCGCAGGTGCGGGAAGGCGAAGGCCGTCCGGGCGGGCCGGTGTCCATCGGGCTGCCCAACACCACTGCGGCGCAGCTGTCCCTGCCGCTGCTGGAGGCTTGCCTGAAGCGATATCCCGGCATCGCGCTGCACATCATGGAGGGCATGAGCCGGCAATTGCACCGGGCCGTGACCAATGCCAGCGTAGACATGGTGATCCAGTTCTCAGGACAACCCGTCCACGGGCTGAAAGTCGAACGGCTAGCGACGGAAGAGTTATTTCTGATCAGCAGCGCGCAAGGCCGTGCGCAATCAGGCGGGGTGAACGAAGTAAGCGAAATCGCCCTCGCCGAACTGCGCGACATGCCGCTGCTGCTCCCCGAGCGAGGCAATGGCCTGCGCGACCTGCTGGACAAGGCCTTGCTTGAAAAAGGTCTGGAAATTACGCCGCTGGCGGAACTCGGCTCGGCAGCGCGGCTGGCCGAAGCGGCAATCAAAGGCGTGGGTGCCACGCTGCTCCCCTGGGGATCGTTCCACCAGGCCCATGCCGACGGCAAGCTGCGTGTGCAACGTATCCGGGAGCTGCCGATACAGCGCGACTTGCTGCTGTGCGTTTCCAGCAGTATGGCATTGACCGATGCGGCCAGCGCGGTGCGTTCGCTGGTCAGGAACGTGGTGCAGGACGTGATCCGCACGGGGATATGGCAGGCGCCCGATGCAGCCGTCGGCCGTCCGCTGGCAGCAACGCGCACCGGGCAATGAATTTTCCAGATGGCCGCATCACTATTCTTCATTGGTTCCTGAACGCTGGCGCTTATATAGTGGGCTGGCACCAGGAAAGCCAGCTTCGCAGCCGGCTTTCCTGCCATCCAGCCATCCAGCCATCGAGGAGACATCATGAAATACAACCGACGACAAGGGCTGCAGTCCCTGGGCGCCGCGCTGGCCTGCGCCGCCCTGCCGCAACTGGCCCATGCCCAGGCCGATTGGCCTGCCAAACCGATCCGCTTCATTGTCCCGGTCGCTCCGGGAGGCTCCGCCGACATGCTGGCGCGAACTCTAGGCGATCGGCTGGGCAAGGCGCTGGGCCAGACCTTTGTGGTGGATAACATCAGCGGCGGCGGCGGCGTGATCGCCACGCAAGCCACAGCGCGGGCGAATCCCGATGGCCACACCCTGATGCTCAGCTACTCGGCGACTCACAGCACCAACCCGGCGGTCCGCAAGCTGCCCTACGATGCGGCCAGGGACTTCACGCCGGTGGCGATGATAGGCGGCACCCCCAACGTCCTGGTCGTCAACCCGGCCGTGAGTGCCAACAACGTCGCCGAGCTGATCGCCCTGCTCAAAGCCAACCCGACCAGATACAGCTACGGCTCTGCCGGACAGGGCACCCTGACACACCTTGCGATGGAACAGTTCAAGGAAGCAACGCGGACCTTCATGGTGCACGTGCCCTACCGTGGCGGCAGCCCGATGATGGCGGACCTGCTGGGCGGCCAGATAGAGGCCGGCCTGCCCAGCCTTTCCACCGCCATGTCGCACATCCGCAGCAAGCGTATCCGCGCACTGGCTGTCACCAGCGCCAGGCGGCACCCGGCGCTGCCAGATGTACCAAGCCTGGCGGAGTTGGGCGTGAAGGGTTTTGACAGCGTCCAGTGGTACGGCGTGCACGGGCCGGCCAACATGCCCTCGGCGGTGGTCCAGCGCCTCAATGAGGAAATCAACCGGCAACTCTCCACACCCGATCTCAGCGAGAAGCTTTCGCATGAAGCCATCAACCTGATGCCCATGACGCCGGACCAGTTCGGCCAGTACGTCAAAACCGACTCGGCGCAGTGGATCGAGCTGGTGAAAACCAGAAAACTCACGATGGATTGAAGCGTCACCGCAACGCCCGCCCACTTCATTGCCCGAACAACCTGCCGTGCCGAACCCATGACGCCTGTCCCCCATCCCACCGCGCTGCCCGTTTCGCCCCCGGCCGTGACCCAGCTGCTGGCCACATTTGTCGCCAGCCACCCGTCCCGCGGCTGGAGCGATGCGATCGAGCAAGAGGCTCACCGCACTTTCCTGAACTGGCTGGGCTGCGCCATTGGTGCCTCCACACATGCCGCGGTCGATGCGGCGCTGGCCAGCGTGCGCGAATTCGAACCTTCGGCGCAGGCCACTGTGCTGGGGCGCAACGAACGCGTGGACATGGGCAGCGCCGCGCTGCTCAACGGAATTTCGTCGCACCTGTTCGATTTCGACGATACCCACTGGAAAACGTTGATCCATCCCGCCGGGCCGGTGGCTTCAGCCGCCCTCGCGCTGGCTGAAAAAACCCATGCCAGCGGACGGGAACTGGTTGACGCACTGGTGCTGGGCATCGACGTTGCGTGTCGCGTCGGTATCGGCTTATACCCGGGGCACTACGACCAGGGGTGGCACATCACCGGCTCCACCGGCGCACTGGGCGCCGCCGCCGCGTGCGCGCGCCTGCTCAAGCTCGATGCGAAGCGCTGTGCGATGGCGCTGGGGCTGGCAGCCTCACAACCCATCGGCGTGCGCGAACAGTTCGGCACCATGGCTAAATCCTTTCATCCTGGCGCTGCCGCGCGTGCAGGCCTGAACGCCGCGGTCATGGCACGCCATGGCTACACCGCATCGGCCAAAGTCCTCGAGGCGCCGCGCGGCTACCTGCAGGTGCTCACCCCCACGCCGAACTGGCAGCAGATGATCGAGGGACTCGGTACCCATTTCGAAATTTCCGCCAACACCTACAAACCATTTGCCTGCGGTGTGGTGATCCACCCCGCCATCGACGGCTGCGTCCAGCTGTTTGAAGGGGGACTGAAGCCAGACGACATTGCGCGCGTGGAGCTCAGGGTGCATCCGCTGGTTCTGGAGTTGACCGGAAAATCCGCGCCATCCGACGGCCTGGAAGGCAAGTTCAGCATTTATCACGGCTGCGCCGTGGGCTTGGCGCTGGGCGCCGGAGGCGAAGCCGAGTTTTCCGACGAGATCGTCAGGCGCTCCGATATCGTCGCGCTGCGTAACAAGGTCACGGCCACAGTGGACAGCACCGTTCGCGAAGCAGCCGCTGGCATCACCGTGCACTGCAAGGACGGGCGGCGCTTGCAAGTTTTCGTCGAGCATGCCATCGGCAGCCGCGAACGCCCGCTGTCCGACCAGCGCCTGGTCGCGAAATTTGATGCGCAGGTGACTCCGATATTAGGCGCTGACCGCAGCACCCGGCTGATCGAGCTGTGCCGCGCGATGGCCGATCAGCCATCGGTGCAGGATCTGTGCCGCGCGAGCGCATCCGCCCTGCCTGCCATGGTGAGCCGGGCCGCTTCGGTCGCGGCCTGAGCGGCCAGAAGGCGACCGCAGGCATCCGCCGTGATGCTTACGCCTGCGCCTCCACCACCTCGAACAAAGCGCCGTCCGGCGTCAGAAACGCTGTACGAACAACCTCATCCGGATAGAGGGCCTGCACCGCCGCACCATAGGCCCGCATCTGTTCCCGTAGGTCTGGGACCTGATGCGGAGCAGCATGCGACTTGTAGTCCAGCACCCACCAGTGCCCCTCATGCCCGGCGTCCCTGCGCTGCACCAGGCGGTCCAGTCGGAGCAACTGGCCGCCATGGAACAGCTCGACCTCGTTGCCCTGCCAGGCAAGCACTTGTTCATCCCAGGCCCAGGCGCCCTCGCCGGCCAGGATGCTGCGCGCACGGTCTGCGGCCAGCTGGCCCTGCGCCGGGCTCAGGCGGAACTCACGGACCACGGCACGCAGCTGCGTGGGCGCCAGCGTCCCCCACTCGAGCAACCGGTGCATGGCCTGGCCGATACGGGTCACGTCCGCATCCTCATCTGCTACAACTTCGATAGCTGTTGACGCAGGCAGGACGGGGGCAACAGGCAGTTCCAGCAGGTAGTCTAGCGCGCGCGCGGTGGCGCCTTCCAGCAGCTGCGCCGGCGGCACCGGGATTTCCTTAAGCAGCCGGTCCAGCCGACGCCACCAGCTGTCGGCGGGTTCGCGGTGCGGCGTGATCGACGACAGCACCAGGGTGTGGCGCGCGCGGGTCAGCGCCACATACAGCGCGTTGAGCTCCTCGCGCCGGCGCGCGGCATGCTCCTCGGCCAGCGTCTCCACCGCGCAGGCCGGCGGACGTGTCTCGCTGACCAGGAACACGAATTTTTTCGGCGCCACATCCTCGCCGGGCCAGTCCACCAGCACACCCATGCTGTCGGGGTTGCGCTCCAGGGTGTCGGTGTCCAGCAGCAGCACGGCTTCGGCCTCCAGGCCCTTGGCACCGTGGATGGTCAGCAGGCGCACCGCCTCGTCGCTGACAGTGGCCGGCGCCAATTGGCCGCCGGCCTTGAGCGCGCGTACAAAGGCATAAGGCGTGGCGTAACGCCCACCGTCGAGCTGCAGCGCCACCGCCAGCAAGGCTCGCAAGTTGGCCAGCACACTGGCGCGCTGCGCATCCGGCGCGGCGGCTGCAAATTTGGCCAGCACATCGCCGTGGTGGTAGATCGCCTGCAGCGCGTCGTGCGGTGGCAGGGCATCCAGCCAGCCTTTGTAGAGCATCAAAACTGGCCTCAGCCCTTTTGTGTCGGGTACTAACTGCTCTGATTTTTGTAGCACCTCGAACCAGGACCGGCCCGTGTCGGCGCGCTGTAACGCGATCTGCACCAGCGTTTCGTCGCCCAGGCCGAACAGCGGCGACTTCAGCGCGCGCGCCATCGACAAATCGTGCTGCGGAGAGACCAGCACGTCCAGCAGCGCAACGATGTCCTGCACCTCGCAGCAATCGATTAGCGCGGTCTTCTCGCCGACCACCGCCGGGATATGCAGCGCACGCAGCTCGTCCTGCAAGGGCAGCAGGCCGGCGCGTTTGCGCGACAAGACCATCACGTCTTCCGGCTTAAGACCGCCAGCGATCTGCTGTGATATCCAGGCGGCGGCCTGGCGCGCCTCAAGCGTGCGCAGAGTTTCCTCGGGAATCTCGCGCGGCGTGGTCAGGCTGTCGCGCCACCCGCCAAGTTCGACTGAATCGGCTTCGTCTTCCTTGCTGCGAGGGATCGCCGGCAGCCGCCCGACCGCGCCGGCCTCCAGCGATTCGCTGGTGTGTTCGCGAAAACCGTCGTAACCGTCGGCGTCGCGCGCGGCACCCATGGCAGTGTTGACGGTGCTGATCACGCGCTGCGCATTGCGCCGCGTGTGGTCACAACTGAGCAGCTCACCATCCAGGCCTTGACGCACAAACTGCTGTGCCGCCTTGAACACCTGCGGCTCGGCGCGCCGGAAGCGGTAAATGCTCTGCTTGGGATCGCCGACGATGAACACGCTGGGTGCCGTGCCCGCTCCGCCGTAAGCGCTGAGCCAGGACCACAGCGCCTGCCACTGCAGCGGGTTGGTGTCCTGGAACTCGTCGATCAGCAGGTGCCGGATGCGGGCGTCCAGCCGCTGCTGCACCCAGCCCGACAGCAGTTCGTCGCCCAGCAAGGTCAGCGCCGCCGTTTCGATGTCGTTCATGTCGACCCAGCCGCGCTCCTGCTTGAGCGCGCTGAACTCCGCGATCAGCAGACGCGCCAGCCGCGCCATGCGCTGCTGATAAAGCCAGGCAACGTGCTGCTGGCACGCCGCCAGCACGCGCAGCACCAGCTCTTGCGCAACACGGACCAACTCGATCCCCACAATTTTTTCGCCGAACTTGCGCGCTGTGCCCTTCTCCGTCAATAGCGCTGCAAACGCAGCTTGCATGTCGCCGGCGGTCAGCGCCTGCTCCAGCTCCACACCCTTGGCCGCAAACGTCGGCGCACTGGCGCGGGCCAGCGCCAGCGCCGCGTCGCGCAGGGTCTGGCGGTGAAAGCGGTTGCTGGTCAGCAGCTCCTCCGGATCGTCGAGCCCGCCGAACTCGGTGAACTGCACGGTGAAATGCTGCACCGAGCTGTCGACCACACCGGTGGCATCAGCCAGCACAAACTCGGTGCGTTTGTCGAGTGCTGCCTGCAAAGCCTTGTCGGCCTGAAAACGGCCATAGGTTTGCACCACGGCCTCGAAGTCAGCCCTAAGCTCGGGCTGGTCCACCAGCGCGGCATAAAAACGCCGCCAGACCAGGGCTCGGGCTGGCGCGTCATCTTCCAGCAACTCGTAGTTCAGCGGCAAGCCCTGCTGCTGCAACAAGGCCAGAGGCGCGCTGCGCAGCAAGGCGGCGAACCAGCTGTGGAAGGTGCGTATCTGCACCGCACGGCCAGTCTCCAGAATGCGTTGGTATAAATTTGATAGCTGCTCACGCCCGTCCGGCGGTGGCTGCGGTCCTTTTTCATACGCAAAACCGCGCATCGCCAGTTCCCTCATCAGGGTCGCATCGTCAGCCTGGGCGAATTGCTCCAGCCACTCATACAGGCGCTCGCGCATCTCGCCGGCCGCACGTTTGGTGAAGGTGATCGCCAGAATCTCCTGCGGCTGCGCGCCGTCCAGCAGCGCCCGCACGATGCGCGAGACCAGCATCCAGGTCTTGCCCGCGCCGGCGCAGGCCTCGACCGCCACGCTGCGCCGCGGGTCGCAGGCAATCGCATAAAAAGCATCGGCCGAGACCGGCTGACCGTTGTGTTCATACGCGGCTTGTGGGGTCATCGCCATGGCCCCAAGCATCCAGCAGAGCCGCTCTCCCAAGACCAGTCGGGGCCGCGGATCTGGCTTTGCCAGTCCGCAGGCGCAGCGGCCCCCTCGGGGGGCAGAGAGCTACACGAAGTGGGGAGCGTGAGTTCTTTGTTCATTGCCAAAAATCCTTGCGGCATAAGCCTCTTGCCGAACAGTACTCGCAGGCCTTGCCCTCACCCAGCGCCCGCAGCGGCGTGCCACGGGCCACCCGCGCCATGTCGGTGAGGATGCTGTCGAGCAGCTCATCGCGCAGGGCCACAATCTCGGCTTGTTCGTAAGTGCGCGTGGCTTCCTTCTCGCCCAGGTTCACATAAGCGGCCGCTAGCGTGTCGTCTTCCACCAGGCCGGCATAGAACGCCAGTTGTGTGTCTTCCTGGGGCTGCTTGAGGCGTTCCCGGGTGGTGCCACTGGCTTCTGTCTTGTAGTCGAGCACCAGTGCGCTGCCGTCCGAAAGCCTGTCGATACGGTCTATGGTGCCTATCAAGGTCAGCTCGCCCAACGGCGTTTGCCGTTCAACCTCGGCAGCCTGGAATACCGCGCCGGCCGCTTCATGTTCCGCCAGCCAGGCCAGGTAGCCCTCGCGCACGCGCGGCCAGCTCGCCGCGAACGGCAAAAACTCACTCTCGCTCAGGCCCATGTCACGCGCTGCCTGATCCGAGGCATGGTTGATCAGGATTTCGCGCGCCCGCAGATCGGGTGCAGGCGCTGCCTGCAGCGTTTCATGAAAGATCTTCAGCAGGGAGTGCAGCCAGTTGCCGAAGTCGCGCTTGCCGATTTCGGTGTCCAGCTCGTCGACTTCCTGCAGGCGCAGCTGACGCAGCGCAAAAAAACGGTAGGGGCAGCGCCGCAAGTCCTCGTACGCGCTGGCCGACAGACGCTTGACCGGCAGGGCCTCACCGCTTGGCATCGGATGCGGCGTCGGCAGCAACTGCAAAGGGCGCAACACCCGTGGGTCCGCGGCCATCGCGATCTCGTTTTGCAACTGCAACTCCTGCACAAAACCACTGGGCATCAGGCGCTCGCCGTTGTGACTTTCACGCCAGAGCAGGTCCAGATGCGAAAACTGCAGCACGTGTCGCCAGGCGGCCCGTTGCGCCAGGGCATCGGCCTCGCGCGAAGGCAGACCCAGCAGCTCGCGCTGCGGCGGCGTCCAGTTGCCCGACGGCTCCGGCGATACCGGAAGGTGCTGCTCATCACAACCGGCCAGCACCACCGCCTGCAGGTTGCGGCCCAGCAACTGGCTCAGGGGCAGGATCACCACCTGCTCCTGGGCCGGGTGCGGGGGCTTGAAACTTTCCGCCTCCAGCGCCTGATTGACCCAGACGGTGAAACCCGCGAGATTAATGCGTGCGTCCGCGTCGGCGAACTCGGCCTCCGCTCCCTCGTCAAGCCGCAGCGCTTCGAGCACCGCCTGGCCCGCCACGTCGCGCACCAGGCCATCCCACTGTCCGGCCGCCTGCAGCGCAGCCCGCAAGTCGCGCAGCCAGGTGGCCAGCGCACGCGGCCGCTGCAAACCGTCGCGCAGCAGGTTCAGCCGGACCGCCAGCAGGCCGGCGACAGGCAGGGATGCGCCGACGGCGCGCCACTCGCGCACACCACCCCGGCGCAACTCTTTTTCGGCGGCGGCGACCTCGGTCGCCTCAAAAGCCGGTGCATTTTTGAGCCAGTCCAGCACGGCGTCGGTACCAGTGTTCCAGCTCGCGGCGCGCAGCAGGCCCATCAGGGTCGCAGCGGCACGGGTGGTGGAGAGTTTCCAGCCGGTTTCGTCACGCAGCGCAATGCCTGCCTCACCGAGCATGGCGCGCACCCGACGCGTCAGTTCACGGTCCTGCGCCACCAGTGCGACCGGACTGCGGCGCTGCGCCAAGTGCGCCAACACACAGGCAGCAGCGCGCTGCGCCTCGGCCTCGAAATCGGGCGCCGCATGTAGTGCAGGCACATGCGGCTCAGCGGGAAAATCGAGCGAAATCGAGACCGCCCGCTCACCGAAGTGAACCTTCAGCGCCCCGGTGACCGGCTCCGTCTGGAAACCCTCCAGCACCACCAGCAGGTCCACCGCCTCGGTGGCCTGGGGGGAAAACAACACATCCGACGGATAGCTGGAGGTCGCCGCCCAGGCCAGTGCAATCTGGCCCAGCGCCGCCTCGAGCTGCAACACCGGCGCGTCCAGGCCGGCAACCAGCAAGGCGCCCAGCCGCGCACCCCAGGCCGGCCGCTGGCCGGGAGCAACAGCCGCCGCCAGCCGGGCCAGCGACGATGCCGCCTCGACCAGCCGAGGGGCCAGCACCTCCTGCTGCGCGCCCAGCCCGGCGCGCGCCAGCAGCGAGGCTGCCGTGAGAACGTCGCGCGCGGTGTTCTGGCGCAGGTCGCCAGGCGCCGGTTCCAAGGCGCCCAGGCGGGTGGCCCAGTTCATGGTGGTTTCAAAACGCGGCAGGAAATGGCTTACGCCCGCTGACGCTGACCAAGCGGCCCTGGCCTCGTTCATTAGCTGCGCATAGGGCAGCAACACCACCGCGCGCGCGGGATGTACGCCGCGCACGCGCAGCAGGCCGGACAACTGCACCGTGACCTGCGCCCAGCAGGAAGCGCCGGGGCCGTAAGCCGCGGGCACGCCCTCGCCTATCACGCCCATAGCCGGAACAGGAGGTTTGGTGCGCAACGGGGGGACTTGGTTTCTGCCACAATGCCTTCAACTTTAGCTTCTATTGACACAATTTCCTGAACCCTCCCCAAAGGACATGCCATGGCCAGCGAACTGATCAAACATACCACCGATGCCACCTTCGAAGCCGATGTGCTGCAGGCCTCCAAGCCGGTGCTGGTGGACTACTGGGCGGAGTGGTGCGGTCCCTGCAAGATGATTGCCCCAATTCTTGACGAAGTGGCCACCGGTTACGACGGTCGCCTGCAGATCGCCAAGATGAATGTGGATGAGAACCGCGACATCCCCGCGAAGTTCGGCATTCGCGGCATCCCGACCTTGATGCTGTTCAAGGACGGCCAGCTCGCCGCCACCAAGGTCGGCGCCATGAGCAAGGCCCAACTGACTGCCTTCATCGACCAGCAACTGGCATAACACGCCCCTACCTGCCGCCACGAAGTCCGACTCCGCCGTCGGCCCTTCGTGTGCAGCATCTCCCCCGCCCTGCCGCGCGGACAAACCCCCTGAATTTCCTGTCATAATGACTTTGATCGCTGACTGGCCACTGCCGGTCGGTTCGAGTTCCCGGTTTGTGAAGCGCCTCTAGCTTCCTTTCAGACCTCCCCCGTTTTAAAAAATGAACTCCGCGAGGAGTTGACTTCACGCAAGGTTTTCCCATGCACTTAAACGAACTCAAGGCACTGCACGTGTCTGAAGTCCTCAAGCAGGCCGAAGAACTAGAGATCGAAAACGTCGGCCGCATGCGCAAGCAGGAGCTGATGTTCGCCATCATCAAGAAGCGCTCCAAAACCGGTGAAACCATCGTCGCTGACGGCGTGCTGGAAGTGCTGCCCGACGGCTTCGGCTTTCTGCGCGCACCGGACTCCAGCTACACCGCCAGTACCGATGACATCTACATAAGCCCGAGCCAGATTCGCCGCTTCAACCTGCACACCGGCGACATGATTGAAGGCGAAGTGCGCACCCCGAAAGACGGCGAGCGCTACTTTGCATTGAACAAGCTCGACAAGGTCAATGACGGCGCGCCCGAGGCGAACAAACACAAGGTGATGTTCGAGAATCTGACACCGCTGTTCCCGCGCGAACAGTTCAAACTGGAACGCGACATCAAGGGTGAAGAAAACCTGACCAGCCGCATCATCGACATCGTGGCGCCCATCGGCAAGGGCCAGCGCGCCTTGCTGGTCGCACCGCCCAAGTCCGGCAAGACTGTGATGATGCAGAACATCGCCCACGCGATCACCGCCAACTATCCCGAAGTCGTGATGATGGTGCTGCTGGTCGACGAGCGCCCTGAAGAGGTTACTGAAATGCAGCGCAGCGTGCGCGGCGAAGTGATCTCCTCCACCTTTGACGAGCCCGCTGCCCGCCACGTGCACGTCGCCGAAATGGTGATCGAACGCGCCAAGCGCTTGGTCGAACTCGGCAAGGACGTGGTGATCCTGCTGGACTCGATCACCCGCTTGGCCCGCGCCTACAACAACGTGCTGCCCTCTTCCGGCAAGGTGTTGACCGGTGGTGTCGATGCCAATGCGCTGCAGCGCCCCAAGCGTTTCTTTGGCGCAGCCCGCAAGATCGAGGAAGGCGGCAGCCTGACCATCATCGGCACCGCGCTGGTCGATACTGGCAGCCGCATGGACGAGGTGATCTTTGAGGAATTCAAGGGCACCGGCAACTGCGAAATCCACCTGGACCGCCGCCTGTACGAAAAACGCGTGTTCCCGGCGATCCACCTGAACCGCAGCGGCACCCGCAAGGAAGAGCTGCTGCTGGCCCCGGAAATCCTCCAGAAATCGCGAATTCTGCGCCAGTTCATGTACAACATGGACGAGATCGAATCCATGGAGTTGATGCTCAAGAACATGAAGGCCACCAAGAACAACCACGAGTTCTTTGACATGATGCGAAGGGGTGGTTAGCCCCCACGTTCGCTCACTGCGTGTAGCTCTCTGCCCCCCTGGGGCGGCGCTGCGCCTGCGGCCCGGCAAAGCCGGTTCCGCGGCGCCGGCTGGCTATAGATACCGTCCAAAATCTGCGCTAAGTGATTGATTTCGTGGCATAATGTGAGGCTTCACGGAAAGTGCCCAGAACTGGTCTGAGTGGCTCCCGAAACGAACAAGGAAAGATCATGAAAGAAGGCATTCACCCCAATTACCGCGAAGTTTGTTTCCTGGACATGTCGAACAACTTCAAGTTTGTAACCCGCTCATGCGCCAACACCAAAGAAATGGTGAAAATGGAAGACGGCCGCGAACTGCCCCTGTACAAGCTGGATACGTCCAGTGAGTCGCATCCCTTCTACACCGGCACACAGAAATCCGTGGACAACATGGGTGGCCGCGTCGAGAAGTTCCGCAACCGTTTTGGCAAAACACCTGCCAAAGAGGCTGCTGCGGCACCGGCTGTCGAGTAAGCTGCCAAGCTTCTTCCAGCCACATAAAAAGCAGCCTGCGTGTCAGGCTGTTTTTTTTTGCCCCAAAATCGGGCATTCCTTTTCCCGTACATCTGATCTCCCTTGAACAAGCCCTCCCCAGCCATCATTGCCCAGTCTGCGGTCCGCCGCCTGCCCAGGCTTGCCTTGCTGCTGTTCTGCATCGCTTACGTATTGCCCGGTTTTCTGGGCCGCGGGCCCTGGAAAAATGCCGACATTGCAGCCTTCGGCACCATGCGCGAACTCGCGGCCGGCAACACCAGCTGGTTGCATCCGCAACTGCTGGGGCAAGCGGGCGAATTTGAAGCGCTGGCGCCCTACTGGTTGGGCGCGCTGGCGATCAAGGCTTTTCCCTTTCTCGATCAGGCGTTTGCGGCCCGCATCCCCTTTGGCCTGCTGCTGGCGCTAACGCTGCTTGCCACCTGGTACGCGGTGTATTACCTGGCGCGCAGCCCCCAGGCCCAGCCGGTGGCTTTTGCATTTGGCGGCGAAGCCAGCCCGGTGGACTATGCACGCGCGATTGCCGATGCCGGCCTGCTGGCCCTGATTGCCAGCCTGGGACTGGCGCAGCTCTCGCACGAAACCACGCCGGCACTGGCCCAGCTCAGCTTCATGGCGCTGGTGTTTTACGCCATGTCGGCCAGCGCCTACCGCAGCGCCTACAAGATCATCGGTCCCGCGCTGGGCCTGGCCCTCGGCCTGGCCGGCCTGGCGCTGAGCGGCGCACCCACCGTGGCCGTGCTGCTGGGCGCCGGCAGCACCCTGCTTGCGCTGAGCAGCACGCAAAACGCCCGTCCTGAAAAAATCGAAACACACGCCTGGCGTTGGGTATTTCTGGCAGGCACGCTGACCCTGGCGGTGGCTGCACTGTCATGGGCGCTGGACCTCTGGCGCTGGCGCATTGAAATCCCCGGTCTGGCCGATCCGGCGGGCCGCAAGGAATGGCGCAGCCTCGCACGTTTGCTGATCTGGTTCACCTGGCCGGCCTGGCCCCTGGCCGCCTGGACACTTTGGCGCTGGCGCCGGCAACTGACCAGCCGGCATGTGGCGCTGCCGCTGTGGTTTGCGGCAGTGGCCCTGGGCGCCACCGTGACCACCACGGCGTCGGACCGCAGCCTGCTGCTGAGCCTGCCACCGCTGGCCGCATTGGCCGCCTTTGCCCTGCCCACACTCAAGCGCAGCGTGGCCTCGCTGATCGACTGGTTCACTCTGCTGTTTTTCACCGGCTGCGCAGCCATCATCTGGATCATCTGGATTGCCATGCAGACCGGCATGCCCAGGCAGCCGGCCGCCAATGTCGCGAAGCTGGCGCCGGGGTTCGAGCCAAGCTTTTCCTGGCTGGCCTTTCTGGCGGCGGTGATTGCCACGCTGGCCTGGGCCTGGCTGGTGAAATGGCGGGCCGGCGCGCAACGCGCCGCGATCTGGAAGTCCATGGTGTTACCGGCGGGCGGCGCCACGCTGTGCTGGCTGCTGCTGATGACTCTGTGGCTGCCGCTGCTCGACTATGCGCGCAGTTATGCGCCGCTGTCTCGGCAGGTGGCAGCGCGCGTCAACCCCAATGCCTGTGTCGAGGTTTACGGCCTGAACAGCGCGCAGGTTGCGGCCTTCCAGTACCACGGAAATCTCAAGTTGCGCCAGGCTGGCGCCAAGGCCGCCTGTCCCTACCTGGTGGTGGACGCCGATGCGCAGGCCACGCTCAGCGAGACCGTCGACATGCCCGAGTGGGCTTACCTGGCCACTCTGCGGCGGCCTACGGACAAGAATGAAAACGTGGCGCTGTACAAAAGGGTCAGCCTGGCCGCGACGGCCCCGGCGTCCACGCCAGCACCGGCCCGCCAGCGGCCGTGAGCGAACTCAAGCTCATCAGCAAACACGCCGGCACGGTACTGGTCGGTCAGCTCGCAATCATGGCTTTCGGCGTGGCCGATACCGTCATCGCTGGCCGCTACAGCGACCAGGCCCTGGCAGCGCTGTCGGTCGGCTCCGCCATCTACATCAGTGTTTATGTAGGCCTGATCGGCATCGTGCAGGCGCTGCTGCCGATCTGGGCCGAGCTGCACGGCGCGCGGCGGCCGCAAGCACTGGGCGCCTCCCTCAGGCAAAGCCTCTACCTGTGCGCCCTGCTGACGCTCGCCGGTGTCGCCGCTCTGCTTTCACCCGGCCCCTTGCTGCGCTGGGCGCAGGTGCCCGATGCGATGCAGGGCGAGGTCAGGCAGTACCTGGCCGTCCTGGCTGTGGCGTTGCTGCCATCGTTGCTGTTTCGTATCTACAGCACCCTCAACCAGTCGCTTGGCCACCCGCTGCTGATCACCTGGCTGCAACTGGGCGCGCTGCTTGTCAAGATCCCGCTGTCCATCTGGCTGGTCGCCGGCGGTGCCGGTATCGCCCCCTTGGGCGTGGTCGGCTGTGCCTGGGCGACACTGGTGGTCAACTACGGCCTGATGCTTTTTGCGCTGTTGATGTTGCGCACCCAGGGCCTGTACCACCCCTATCTTCTGTGGGCGACCATGGAAAAACCCGACTGGCGCCAAATTGGCGGCTTCGCCCGCCTTGGCATTCCGGGTGGGATAGCCTACCTGGTAGAGGTCACGTCCTTCACGCTGATGGCCCTTTTCATCGCGCGTCTGGGCACCGCAGCGTCGGCCAGCCACCAGATCGCCGCCAGCATAGCCTCGGTGCTCTACATGGTGCCGCTGTCCATCGCCATCGCCTGCAGCGCGCGCGTGTCATTCTGGACAGGCGCCGGTCAGCCGGTCCAGGCTGCACTTGCCGTTTGGACAGGTTTTAGGCTTGTAGCCCTTTCTGCAACTGCATTAGCAGCTATTTTATTGATAGCAAATCGAAGTATCGCCGGACTTTACTCGGCAACACCCGCCGTGGCGCAACTGGCGTCCGGGCTGCTGCTGTGGGTGGCTGTTTACCATGTGGGAGACGCCGTACAAGCGGTCTGCGGATTCTTGCTGCGCTGCTACCGCATTACCTTAACGCCGCTGCTGCTCTACGCCATCATGCTGTGGGGCATGGGCCTTCTGGGCGGCTATACCCTGGCTTACCAGGGGCTCGGGCCCTACCCGGCGATGCCATCGGCGGTGAGCTTCTGGGCTGCCAGCACTGGCGGCATGGCTTTGGTGGCGCTCAGCCTGGCCGGGTTGCTTTGGAACACCGTCCGGCGCAGCACCCACGATTAGGCCGGAAGCTGCCGCACCCGCGCGGCTGGGAACACAATCGAAAAGCGCGAACCCTGCCCAAGCTGACTTTCGATCTGCAATTCGGCGCCGTGGCGCTGGGTGACATGTTTGACAATCGCCAGCCCCAGACCGGTGCCACCGGTCTCGCGCGAGCGGCTGCGGTCGATGCGGTAAAAGCGCTCGGTCAGGCGTGGAATATGTTCCGAGGCAATGCCTGGCCCGCTGTCCTGCACCTCGAAACGACCGCGGCCATCGTCCAGCAGCATCCAGCTGACCCGGATCAGCCCACCCGACGGTGTGTAACGCACGGCATTACTCGCCAGATTGGACATGGCACTGAGCAACTCGTTATGAACGCCAGCGAGCTCGCAAACCTGACCTGCATCGAATTCCAGGCGATGCCCGCTCGGCGCCAGCAGCGCCGACAGGGCGCGCGCCTCCTGCTCGCATTGCGCGAGCAAGGCGCCGGTACCGACCCAGCCGGCGGTGTCGGGAAGCGGGCTGCCTTCCAGGCGCGACAAGGTCAGCAAATCATTGACCAGTGTCTGCATGCGCTGCGACTGCTGCGCCATCAGTCCCAGGTAGCGGTTGCGTTCCGGCTCTTGCAAGGGCAGCGTCTGCAGGGTCTCGATGAAGCCGGAGAGCACGGTCAGCGGGGTCCGGATTTCATGCGACACATTGGCCACAAAATCGCGTCGCATGGCTTCGGCCAGTTCCAGTGCGGTGATGTCGCGCGACAGCAGCAGCCGGCGTTCGTTGCCATAAGCGTGCAGATGGACCGACAGCTTGACTGGGCGCGCCGGCGTGGACAGGCCGCCGGGAATGATCACATCACTGGCAAAATCTGCGGAGCTCAGATAAGCAGAGAAGGACGGGGCTCTGACCAAGTTGGCGATGTGCTGCATGACATCGCGCTTGGCGTCAAAACCGAAATGCTGGGCCGCCGTCTGGTTGCACCATTCGATCCGTCCTTGCGCATCCAGCAGCACCACTCCGTTCGGCGAAGCCTGCATGGCCGACAAAAATTCATTGAGCCGCGCCTGGCTTTCCTGGTATTGACGGTCGCGGTCTTTCAGCAAACGCCGCATCCGGCCCGCCACATCGCCCCAGACGCCGCCCGGGACACTCGCCATGTTCGCCGTCACGCCGGGCACGTCGGCGTTCTGCTCGCTTCGCAGCCACCTCAGCAGACGGGCAATTTGCAGGGTGTCCAGCAAAAGCCAGGAAAAACCCGCCAGCAACAAGCCAGGCTCGATGCCATCCTTGCCTGCCAGCCCCCAACCCGCACCCGACCCGAGCAGCAGGCAGGCTGCAAAAACCACCCAGCGATTGATCATGAACGGGATTGTGCCGCAGCAAGTACACCAGCAGACGCCAGCGAGGTCAGCCGATAGCCTGCACCCCGGACGGTTTCCACCATCGCCCCGGCCAATCCCAACGCTTCGCGCAGACGCTTGACATGGACATCGACGGTACGCTCTTCAATGAACACATGGTCGCCCCACACCTTGTCGAGCAAGGTACCCCGGCTGTGCACGCGCTCCGCGTGTTTCATCAGGTAGTGCAGCAGCTTGAACTCGGTCGGTCCCAGCTTGAGTTCCTGACCCTGGTAGAAGATGCGGTGCGTCCCGGCGTCGAGCATCAACTCGCCAACGGTCACGCTGTCGTTGACCGACTCCGGCGCGCGCCGACGAAGCACAGCGCGTATGCGCGCCAGCAGTTCCTGCGTCGAGAAGGGCTTGGTGATGTAGTCGTCGGCGCCCGCATCCAGGCCCGCCACCTTGTCGGGCTCGTCGCCTCGGGCGGTCAGCATCAGAATGGGAATCGCCTTGGTGCGCGGCTCCTTGCGCAGATGGCGCGCCAGCGCCAGGCCGCTTTGCCCGGGCAGCATCCAGTCCAGCAGGATGGCGTCGGGCAGCACCGCATCGAGCTCACGTTGCGCGGCCACGCTGTCGCCGGCGATCACTGGTGTGAAGCCACCGTGCGTGAGGTTGACCGCGATCAACTCGGCGATTGCGGGCTCATCTTCGACAATAAGGATGCGTGGCTGGTGTTTCATGTTAAAGCCAGAGGTGAGCGCCGCGACCGGAAACCCCTTCTTTCACCAGCCGGGGCCGCGGGTCCGGCTTCGCCGGCCTGCAGGCGCAGCAGCCCCCTCGGGGGGCAGGAAGCCACACGCAGTGAGCGACCGTGGGGGCTCATTTGACCGCAGACTCGATCTGCTCCATCGGCGTGTGCCGCACGTCGGCGCCCTTGACGATGTAGATGATGAACTCGGCGATGTTCTTGGCATGGTCCCCGACGCGTTCAATGGCCTTTGCGACAAACAACAGATCCAGGCTGGGCGAAATGGTGCGAGGGTCTTCCATCATGTAGGTGATGAGCTTGCGCACAAAACCGTCGAACTCCTGGTCGATCAGGTCGTCCTCCTTGAGGATGGACACCGCTACCGCCGTATCAAGACGCGCAAAGGCGTCCAGCGCCTTGCGCAGCAGGCCCGAGGCCAACTCGGCCGCCACCGTCAGCTCGGAGGCCGGCAAGGCACGCGAGGACCCGCTTTCAATGATGGATTTGACCATGCGGGCAATTTTTTCAGCCTCGTCGCCAGCACGTTCGAGGTTGGCCGTGGTCTTGGAAATTGCAATCAAGAGGCGCAGATCTCGCGCCGTCGGCTGGCGCCGCGCGATGATGGACGACAGGTCTCGGTCAATGTCGATTTCCATCGCATTGACGCGGGCCTCGGCTTCGATGACCTGGTTGGCGGTCTCGGCGCTGAACTGCGACAGCGCGTGGATGGCCAAGCGGATCTGCGACTCGACCAGGCCGCCGAGTTCCATCACGCGTGAAGACACGCCGTTGAGTTCGCTGTCGAACTGGGTGGACAAATGTTTTTCAGGCATATTTTCCCTTTGGGTTATTTGCCGTTGCAATCGATGCCGCAACGCATGAAACACTGAGTACGAAGCCAGCAGGCGCCGCGGATCTGGCTCCGCCAGTCCGCAGGCGCCGTCCCCGGAGGGGAATTCCGGCTACACGCAGTGAGCAGAGACAGGGAAGAGCTTTGTTCATCCGAAACGGCCAGTGATGTAGTCTTCTGTTTCCTTACGTTTGGGCTTGAAGAACAGGTCTTCGGTGGCACCAAATTCGATCAGGTCGCCCAGGTACATGTAGGCGGTGTAGTCGCTGCAGCGCGCAGCCTGCTGCATGTTGTGCGTGACGATAACCACGGTGTAGTCCTTTTTGAGCTCGGCGATCAGCTCCTCAATCTTGGCCGTCGACAACGGGTCCAGCGCCGAGCAGGGCTCGTCGAGCAGCAGCACTTCGGGCTTGATCGCAATACCGCGGGCAATGCACAGGCGCTGCTGTTGGCCACCGGACAGGCTGGCACCGTTTTGGTTGAGCTTGTCCTTGACTTCGTTCCACAGCGCGGCCTTGCCCAGCGCCCATTCGACGCGCTCGTCCATGTCGCTGGCGCTCAGGCTTTCAAACAGCTTAACGCCGTAGGCGATGTTGTCGTAAATTGACATGGGAAACGGCGTCGGCTTCTGGAACACCATGCCGATACGCGCGCGAATCAGCGAGACGTCTTCCTTGGAGGTGATCATGTTTTCACCGCCCATCATGACCTGGCCTTCGGCGCGCTGGTCGGGGTACAGCTCGTACATGCGGTTGAAGGTACGCAGCAGGGTTGACTTGCCGCAGCCCGAAGGGCCGATGAAGGCCGTCACTTTTTTCTCGGGGATATCGAGGCTGACGTTCTTGATGGCGTGAAACTTGCCGTAATAAAAATTCAGATCGCGCACCGACATCTTGACGGATTCGTTGCGTGCCACAGTAGATGTTTGCATGGAATATTTCCTCAGTTTTTATTTCTGAATAGCACGCGGGCGAGAATATTCAGCGCCAGCACACCCAGCGTGATCAGCAACACGCCGGCCCAGGCCAGTTTTTGCCAGTTCTCAAACGGGCTCATGGCAAATTTAAAAATCGTCACCGGCAGGCTGGCCATGGGCTGGCTCAGGTCGCTGGTCCAGAACTGGTTGGACAGCGCGGTAAACAGCAGCGGCGCAGTTTCACCAGCCACACGGGCCACCGCCAGCAGCACGCCGGTCACCACACCTGCCTGCGCGGCACGCAGCGTGATGCCCATGATGACTTTCCACTTCGGGCTACCCAGCGCATAAGCCGCCTCCCGCAGCGCGTTGGGCACCAGCCTGAGCATGTTGTCCGTGGTGCGGATCACCACCGGGATGATCAGCAGAGCCAGCGCCACCACACCAGCCCAGCCAGAAAAACTCTTGACCTGGGCTACCACCAGAGCATAGACAAAAAGGCCAACCACGATGGACGGCGCCGACAGCAGGATGTCGTTGATGAAGCCGGTCAGCTTGCCCAACCGCGTGTGCGCACCGTACTCGGCCAGGTAGACTCCGGCCAGCACACCGATGGGCGTGCCCACCACGGTCGCCAGCAGCACCATGGTGATGGAGCCGAAGATGGCGTTGGCCAGCCCTCCGATTTCGGCATTGGGTGGCGGCGTCATTTCGGTAAAAAGGGCCAGACTCAGGCCGCCCAGCCCGAGACGGAAGGTTTCAAACAGGATCCACATCAGCCAGAACAGGCCAAATACCATGGCGCCCATGGACAGTGTGATGGCGACCGCGTTGACCGTTTTGCGGCGGTGAAATTTGGCCATGCGCCCCTGCTGCGCGGTATCGGAAACGAGGGAATTCATGTGCGTACTCCTTCGCCTTTTTGCAGCCGCGACAACAGCAGCTTGGAGAGCGACAACACGACAAAGGTGATGAAAAACAGCACCAGACCCAGGTAAATCAGCGCCGCCTGGTGCAGACCTTCGCTGGCTTCGGCAAATTCGTTGGCCAGTGCCGAGGTGATGCTGTTGGCCGCCTGAAACAGCGACAGTGAGTCGAGCTGGTTGAAATTGCCGATGACAAAAGTCACCGCCATAGTCTCACCCAACGCGCGGCCCAAGCCGAGCATGATGCCGCCGATAACGCCGGCCTTGGTGTAGGGCAGCACGATCTTGAACACCACTTCCCAGGTGGTGGCGCCCAGCGCGTACGCCGATTCCTTAAGCATGGGCGGGGTCACCTCGAACACATCACGCATAACCGAGGCAATGAAGGGAATGATCATGATGGCCAGGATGATGCCGGCAGCCAGAATGCCGATGCCGACCGGCGGGCCGGAGAACAACGCACCGAGGTAAGGCACATCGCCAAACGCCGCCTGCAGCGGCGCCTGGACATATTTGGCCAGGATGGGGCCAAACACCAGCAAACCCCACATGCCATAAACAATCGAAGGCACGGCGGCCAGCAATTCAATCGCCACGCCAAGCGGGCGCTTGAGCCAGCGCGGCGACAACTCGGTGAGAAACAGTGCAATGCCAAAACTGACGGGCACGGCAATCACCAGTGCCACCAGCGAGGTCATCAACGTGCCGTAAATCATCACCAGGCCGCCATATTTGTTCTGCACCGGATCCCATTCGGAGGTCCAGAGAAAACTCAGGCCGTATTCCTTGATGGCCGGCCAGGCACCCATGACCAGCGACAAGATGATGGCGGCCAGAAGCAGCAAGGTAGCGATGGCGGCAAGCCGGGCCGCCCATTCGAAAATCAGGTCTGCGGTGCGGCTGGACCGGCGCGGGTTCGGGGTCGGCGGAACTGCCATGGTGGTATCTCTGCTGCTGTATGGACTTGCAGGAAGTGTAGCTGCCAAGTGAGGCTCCTCTCCGGATGCAGAAAAGGCGAAACGGCATCCACCGCTTCGCCTTTCAAGGGGTTGTTTTTATTTGAAAGCGACTGCTTTGCCGGCACCGTCGGTGATCTTGCTCCAGGACTGGCGAATCACGTTCTTGACAGCGTCAGGCATCGGCACGTAGTCCAGATCGTCAGCCATCTTGTCACCGCCGTTGTAGGCCCAGTCAAAAAACTTCAGCGCCTGGGTGGCCTGCGCAGGCTTGTCCTGCTTGGCGTGCATCATGATGAAAGTAGCACCGGTGATAGGCCAGGAATCCTTGCCGGGCTGCTCGGTCAGCACCTGGTAAAACGATTTGGCCCAGTCTGCGCCTGCAGCCGCTGCCTTGAAGGCGGTGTCGCTGGGTTGCACATAGACGCCCGTGGCGTTACGCATCGCAACGTGGGTCTGCTTGTTTTGCTTGGCGTAGGCGTATTCCACATAACCGATCGAGTTAGGCAGGCGTTGCACGAAGGCGGAAACACCCTCATTGCCCTTGCCGCCGGCGCCGGTTGGCCAGTTCACCGCCGTGCCCTCACCCACTTTGGATTTCCACTCGGGATTGACCTTGGACAGGTAATTGGTAAACAGGAAGGTGGTTCCGGAACCATCGGCACGGCGCACAACAGCAATGGCTGTGTCCGGCAGCGGCACGCCAGGGTTCAATGCGGTAATGGCCGCGTCATTCCACTTGGCAATTTTGCCCAGGTAAATGTCACCCAGCACGGCACCGGTCAGCTTGATCTGGCCGGCAGCAATACCCTTGATGTTGACCACAGGCACCACGCCACCAATCACGGTCGGGAACTGTAGCAAGCCGTCCTTGGCCAGCTCGGCGTCCGTCAGCGGCGCGTCGGAAGCACCGAAGTCGACGGTTTTACCGCGAATCTGGCGCATGCCAGCACCGGAGCCGACTGACTGGTAATTGATACGAACACCGGTGGCTTTGTTGTAGGCGTCGGCCCACTTGGCATACACCGGAGCAGGGAAAGAAGCGCCAGCGCCGGTCACATCCTGGGCACTGGCCACAGCGGTCACAGACAAGGCCGTCAGGGCCACCATGCCGGCCATCGTTGCTTTGAAGTTCAGCTTCATTCGTATACCTCTTGAGTTAAGGAAAGTGGACAGATGAAAGGAATGTAAGAAGCTTGTGTGACAACGGCATGACAAATGCAAAAGACCGGGTTATCCCGTGCGATTACCCGAAACGTCACGCAGTTGTCACACAAGCTGCCTACGCTCAGGCCTGTTTATCAACCTAGGAGTGAGCATATGTTTTCCCGTCGTACCTTGTTTGCAGTAGCTGCCACCGCACTCGTCTCGGCTTGCGCCAGCATGTCCGGCCCAAAAACCGTGGCGGACACGCTTGCCGCCAATCCCTCGCTGAGCACGCTCAACGGCCTGGTTGTTCAGGCCGGAATGGCACCGACCTTGCAAGGCGCCGGCCCTTTCACCCTGTTTGCGCCAACCAATGACGCCTTCAAGGCAGTACCGCAAAAAACCATGGAAGCGTTGGCAAAAGATCCGGCCATGCTCAAGGATTTGCTGGCTTTTCACGTCGTTCCCGGAAGAATGGCTTCTGCCGACATCAAGTCCGGTCCGGTGAAAACCGTCAACGGCGCCAGCCTGGCCGTTGCCAAAGCCGGTGATTTCGTCACTGTGGAAGATGGCATGGTGCAAAACGCCAACATCACCGCGACCAATGGTGTGATCCACACAGTCGACCGCGTGATGATCCCGCCAGCCAAATAATAAGTCGCCAGAGGCGCTGCAGACCGATTTGCCTTCGCAGCTGTTGTTCAAGCCCCTGAAGGCGCTAGCCCATACGCAGCAAGCGTAGACAGCTACTTATTTAATAGCAATTCACCAGGACAGGCGGAGCCAGCCAGGCTGCGCTATGGACAACCATGTTCCCACGCAACACTTTGCCTACCCGCCGCCGCCTTCTTCAAGGCACAGCCTTGCTGGCGGCCGCCACCGCCCTGCCCGGCTTCGCACAATCGAACCGTCCGGCAGCTTCCCGCAGCCTGGTCGTCGCGCAATTGGTGGACTACTCGCTGGTCCAGCAAGACGTCTCGAAGGACTTTTTGATCGGCTCACGCGCGGCTTGGCAGGACATCAATGCCCGTGGCGGCATCCGCGGGCGGCGAGTGGAGCACCTGGCGCTGGAAACCGACGGAACGCCGGCCAGCGTGCAAAAGGCATTAGCCACCGTGCGTGACATCCCCAATTGCGTGGTGTTGTCCGGGAGCGTGGGCGACCGAATGGCCGGCCAGGTGGTCGTGCAGTTACAAAAGGACAATCTGGGTCTGGCTCACGCCGCACCCTGGCTGCAAAATTCCAGCCTGGACATTGATGAGCAGACTTTCCCGATCTTTGCCGCGCGGCAGGAGCAGATTGCCTACGCCCTGAAGACCCTGTCCGTGATGGGCATGCAGGAGCTGGGCGCTGTGTACGCTTCGCCACAGGACCACGCGGCCTATCACAGTGAGGTCGAGCGTATCGCCAGCGGCATGAAGCTCAAGCTGCAGTCGTTTCGAGGTGCCGACAACCTGCGCGCCATTGGCCAGCAGCTGACGCCGCTCACGCCAGCCGTGCTGCTGTTTGTCGGAGGCACGCCCGAGCTGGCAGAGTTCACGCAGGGCCTGGAAAAGCAGTCTCGCCAGCGTTACATCGTGGCGCTGGCCGATGTCAATCTGCAAACCATGCTGCAAATGGGCGCCGCCCGCAACACGCCAGTGATTGCGACCCAGCCAGTGCCTCTGGTCAACGCGAGTCTGCCGGTCGTGCGCGCCTACCGCGAAACCCTGGCCCGCCTGTTCGACGAACCCCCCACCTCCCTGAGTCTGGCGGGCTACATCGCCGCGCGCTACACCATGGATGTGCTGGCCGAAGTCGATGGCCCGCCCACACGACAAAGCGTGCTTGCAGCCTTCCAGCGCCGGTCCAAGGTCGATATCGGTGGTTTTCTCGTCCGCTTCAACCCACAGCGGCGCAGCAACACCTATGTCACGCAAAGCATGATGACGGCAGACGGTAGGCTGATCGGATAAATGGCCCCCACGCTTGCCACTGCGTGTGCTGCGCTGCCCCCCGAGGGGGCTGTGCTTGCTTGGGGCGGCCCTGCGCTGCGCACGGCGGCGCTCGGCGACCGCCTCTGACATGAATGCTATGCTGGTTGCGCCCCTAACAGCCGCTCACACATGCAAAATGGAACTCGCCTCGCTGCGGTGGACCTCGGGTCCAACAGCTTTCGCCTTGAAATAGGCCGTCTCGACAACGGGCGGATTCACCGCACCGAATACCTCAAGGAAACGGTGCGCCAGGGCAATGGCCTGGACGGTGACCGCAATCTGACCTCCGAAGCGATGCAGCGCGGCTGGGACTGCCTGGCACGTTTTGGGGAGCGCCTGGCTGGCTTCAAAAAAAGCGAGGTCCGGGCGGTGGCCACGCAGACGCTGCGCGAGGCCCGCAATCGCGACGAATTTCTTGCAGGCGCGCTCCCGATGCTGGGTTTTCCCATCGACGTGATTTCCGGCCGCGAGGAAGCCCGCCTGATCTACCAGGGCGTCGCCCACATGCTGCCGCAGTCCAGCGAACGTCGGTTGGTGGTCGACATCGGTGGGCGTTCCACCGAAATGATTTTGGGCAAGGACCTGGACGCGCTGGTCATGGAGTCCTACCGCGTCGGCAGCGTGGCCTGGTCGATGAAGTATTTTCCGGAAGGCCAGTTCAATGCCCGCGCCTTTGCGGCAGCCGAGGTCGCAGCCAAGGCCGTGCTTGACGAAGCCATCAACCTCTACCCGGCCGGGGGTTGGGAAGTTGCCTACGGCTCTTCCGGCACCGTGGGTGCCGTCGCCGACGTGTTGGGCGCCGCAGGCTGGCCGCAAGGCCTGGTGACCCGGGAGGGGCTGGACTGGCTGCTGGACCGGCTGCTCAAGGCGCAAAGCGCAGACCGGCTCAAGCTCGACGGCATGAAAGACGACCGGCGCGCCGTGATAGGCGGCGGCATCAGCGTGCTCAGGGCTGTCTTTGATTTACTCGGCATCACGCAGATGCAGGCAGCGCAAGGTGCCTTGCGCCATGGCGTGTTGTACGACCTGCTGGACCGCGAGCAAGACACCACCGACCTGCGTTCCACCACGGTGCAGCGGCTGGCCCGAAAATTTGAGGTCGATGCGGCCCAGGCCCAGCGCGTCAGCAAAACAGCGCGACTCTTGTTTCAGCAGGCCAGCGCCACCCTGCCAACGACCGAACTGGCCCGCTTCCAGCGCAAGCTCGACTGGGCGGCCCAGTTGCATGAAATCGGCAGTCATATCTCGCACAGTGATTACCACAAGCATGGCGCTTACATTCTGGACAACGCCGACGCACCCGGCTTCGCGCAGCCCGAACTGCACCGGCTGAGCCTGCTGGTGCTGGGTCACCGCGGCAAACTGCGCAAGCTCGAGGCCGATTTTGAAGACCCGGTGTTCGTGCAGCAGTTGCTGTGCCTGCGGCTGGCCGTGATCCTGTGCCATGCACGCCGTGACCCGGACCTGAAGGGCATGCAAATTGAAGCTGCGACTGGTATCCACCGGTTTGTGCTGGGCTGCCGCGCGGGCTGGGCGACCGCCTATCCACAGTCGGCGCATTTGCTGCGCGAAGAAGTGCTGGCCTGGCAAAAAACGCCATGGACCTTGATCGTACCCAGTCCGTGACGCTGGCAGTTTGACTTTGCAGGTTCGAACGGTATAAACTGTATAAACCGTTTATATAAAAGGAACTGAGTCATGGCAACTGCAAAAAAGAAACCTGTCACCCGCAAACAAACCGGCAGTATCGTCAAAAAAACGGCGGCAAAAAAGCCGCCGACCGCACCTGTACCAGCACGCCAGGCCGGCCCCGCAAAGCCAGCCCGTAAAACGCCCATTGCAAAAAAACCAGCCAGCAAACCAGCGCCGGCGCCCAAGGCGGAAAAACCCGCCAAGTCCAAAAAGCCCAAGCTGGTTCGCGACAGCTTCACGATTCCCAAGTCCGAGTATGTGGTGTTGGACGAGCTCAAGCTGCGCGCCGCCGCGCTGGCCAGGCCGGTTAAAAAAAGCGAACTGCTGCGCGCTGGGATCAAGGCGCTGGCCGCGATGCCCGATACCGCTTTTCTGACAGCGCTGAACAACGTCCCCGCCATCAAGACCGGCCGGCCTGCGGGCTGAAGGTCAGGTCCCTACAGCAGCTCCGGCGACTGCACCGTGACCACCACGGTCTGCGCGCCGGCTTCGCGATCGCGGTGACGCAGCCACCAGAGCGCACCCTTTTTCACCGCGCACTCTTCTTCCCGTAAACCGAGCAACTGTGAAATCACCTGCCCCAGCGTGGGCTGGTGGCCAATTACCAGGATCGGCAGCTTGTTGCCCGGCCACTGGACCAGCTCCAGCAACTGGGACGGTGGCGCATCAGGCCCGAGTTCCGCGCGTATCTTGTATTTGCGTCCCAAGGCCAGCGCCGTTTGCTCGCAGCGGCGCGCCGGGCTGACCAGTATACGGGTACGCTCCGGCAATTGGCGGTCCAGCCAGCCGGCCATGCGTGCGGCCTGCTTTTCACCCCGTGGCGTCAGTGAGCGCTCCAGGTCGCTGATGCTGTGGGCATCATCGGGCAGCCATTCTTCGGCCTCCGCATGACGCCACACGATCAGATCCATCACGTCCCATTCATGGCGGACCTGCCCGCCGAATAACGTGCCATCAACGCCGCCTGGGCGCCATGTTGCAAGCCGGGTTTCGTTGGCTGGACACGCAGGTAGCTGCCATCGGGCTGCAAATCCCAGGCGTCCACGCCATCGTGCAGGTAAGCGACCAGGCATTCGTCGATGATGCGCTGGCGAAGCTCCGGGTCGGTCACCGACCAGGCCAGCTCAACCCGCCTGAGCATGTTGCGGTTCATCCAGTCGGCGCTCGACAGATACAGCGTTTCTTCTCCATCGCAGCGGAAATAGAAGACCCGCGAATGCTCAAGAAAGCGGCCAATGACTGAACGCACGCGGATGTTGTCGGTCACGCCCGGTACCTGCGCCGGCAGCATGCAGGCGCCTCGCACCACCAAGTCAATCTTGACGCCGCACTGGCCAGCCCGGACCAGGGCCAATATCAGCGTCTCGTCGGTCAGCGCATTCATCTTGGCAACAATGCGCGTGTCCTTGCCCAGCGCAGCAACTTCACCCAGCGCGTCTATCCTTTCGATCAACTTTTTTTGCAACTGGAACGGCGCCAGCCACAGCCGATTGAGCTTGGGCAGTTTGCTCTGGCTGGCCAGGTGCACAAATACATTGTCGATGTCAGCGGTGAGCGCCGGGTCGGCCGTCAGGTAGCTCAGGTCGGTGTACAGGCGGGCTGTCTTGGGGTTGTAGTTGCCGGTGGACAGGTGTGCGTAACGCTTGAGATGCTGGCCTTCCCGGCGTGTCACCAGCAGCATCTTGGCATGGGTCTTCAGGCCGACCACGCCGTACACCACCTGCGCGCCTATCGACTCCAGCATCTCGGCCCAATTGATGTTGGCTTCCTCGTCAAAACGCGCCTTGAGCTCCAGCACCACCATGACTTCCTTGCCGCGACGCACCGCCTCACGCAGCAACACCATCATTTCGGAATCGGTTCCGGTGCGGTAAATCGTCTGCTTGATCGCCAGCACCTGCGGGTCGTTGACGGCCTCGCGCAGAAAGTCGAGCACGCCGTCAAAACTCTCAAAAGGCTGATGGATGGAGACATCGCCGCGTTTGAGCCGCTCAAAAAAAGACTCGCCCGGCACCAGTTGTGTCGGGTAGCAGCCCTTGTGCGGCGGAAAGAGCAGGCGCGGGTCATTGACCAGGTCTACCAGTTGGGTCAGGCGCACCAGGTTGACCGGGCCGTGCACCCGGTACAGCGAGGCTTCCGGCAGGTTGAATTGGCCAAGCAAGAAATCCGAGAGGTGTTTGGAGCAACCGGCCGACACCTCCAGCCGCACCGCCTGGCCGTAGTGGCGCTGCTCCAAACCCAGGCGCAGTGCCGTGCGCAGGTTTTTCACGTCGTCTTCGTCGACCGCCAGGTCGGAATGCCGCGTCACGCGGAATTGCGAGAATTGCGCCATCTCGCGGCCGGGAAACAGCTCGCTCAAGTGCGCGCGGATCACACTGGAGAGCGACACAAAACAGGTGTGTTTGCCCGAAACCTTGTCCGGCATGCGAATCAGGCGCGGCAACACACGCGGCACCTTGACGATGGCGATGTCGTTCTCACGGCCAAAGGCGTCGTGCCCACCGAGCCGGACAATGAAGTTGAGCGACTTGTTGGCCACTTGCGGAAACGGGTGCGAAGGGTCCAGCCCGACCGGAATCAGCAGCGGCCTTACCTCGCGCTCGAAGTAGGCCTGCACCCACTGCCTTTGCGCGGTGTTGCGGTCGCCATGCGACACGATTTTGATGCCCTGCTTTTCAAACAGCGGCATCAACTCGTCGTTGTACAGCGTGTACTGGCGGGCCACCATGTCATGCGCGGCCGCGGCAAGCGCCTCAAAGGAAGTTTCCGTGTATGCACCCTTGTGCTCTTTGGCCTGCGCTGCGGTCAGGTGCAGCGCCGCACGAACCTCAAAAAACTCGTCGAGGTTGGAAGACACGATGCACAAAAAGCGCAGGCGCTCAAGCAAGGGAACATCCGCGCGCTTGGCCCAATCCAGCACCCGCTCGTTAAAGGCAAGAATGCTGTGGTCGCGGTCCAGAAACTTCAGGGCTGCAGGGGTGGCGAGTGCGGGCAAGACGGTTGAATGAGACATGCGGCTTGGTTAATCCTGTAATCAAATTGACATGTTGCCAGTGTTGTCCATCCAGATGACAAACGTGTGACAAAAAGGTTACATGACCCTCATCCGGTCAGGGCATCTGATGCCAACACCGCGACACAGGCTTTTTCACGAACCGGCACCAGATGGCCTTCAAACAACCGAGCCGCGTGCGCCCAACTGAAATCGAGCGCGCGTGCACGCGCTTCATGACGCGAAATAGCCAACGCTCCTGCGCATGCCTGCTTCAGGTCGGCGTGCATGACGCCGCCGTGACAAGCGCCGTCCTGCGTGCCCAGCACCTCCAAAGGCCCGTCGACGGGATAGGCTGCGACCGGCGTGCCGCTGGCCATGGCTTCGAGCATCACCAGGCCAAAGGTTTCGGATTTGCTCGGAAAAACAAACACATCGGCTGCTGCATAAACGCCAGCCAGCACGTCACGGGGCAACACGCCCAACCAGCGCACCCCAGGGTAGCGCTCTTTCAGCGAGGTTTCCAGTGGCCCGACACCGCAGATCAGCTTGGTGCCCGGGAGGTCGAGTTTGAGAAATGCATCAATATTTTTTTCATACGACACCCGGCCAACAAACAAGGACACCGGCCTGGGCAGTGCACCCAGCGGCGGATACAGGCGCGGCTGCGGGTGAAAGGCAAATAAACGGGTGTCCACGCCATGCGTCCAACTGCGCAGCTTGCGAAAGCCGCGCTGCTCCAGCATGCGCAGCACGCCGTTGGTCGGCACCATCACGCCTGACGAGGCCCGGTGGAAGTACCGGAACAGCGCATATCCCCAGGACAGCGGGATTTTCAAGGCAGCGTTGAGGATTTCCGGAAACTTGGTATGAAATGCAGTGGTGAAGTGCAGGCCGTTCCGGATGCAGTAACCGCGCGCCGCCCAACCCAGCGGGCCTTCGGTCGCAATATGGATGGCATCGGGCTGGAGCATGTCCAGCTTTTCAGTCAGCACAAGCTTGGGGCGAATCGCCAGGTCGATGCCGGCATAGCCGGGGCAAGGCCGCGTCCTGAACAAGCCGGGGTGAATCACCTGGACCTGGTGGCCGAGTTTTTCTAGTTCATGCACCAGCTCCACCAGCGTGGTCACCACGCCGTTGACTTGTGGCTGCCAGGCATCTGTAATCAGCGCGATCTTCATGGGTGGCCTCACGCGGTGACTGGAGCAGCGACGTGCCCGCGGCCCTGGGTTTCGTGAGTTGGCGCCCAATGCAGCAATTCCAGCGTGCCGTCATAGTGCTCGACCAGCGCCGTTCGGCTTTCGACCCAATCGCCGTCGTTGCAGTACAACACGCCATTGATGTCCCGCATCTCGGCGCGATGGATGTGGCCGCAGACCACGCCCTGGTGGCCTCTGCGACGCGCCTCGTTGGCCACAGCCACCTCAAAGTCAGTAACATAGTTCAGCGCGCTTTTGACCTTTTGTTTGAGGTAGGCCGACAGCGACCAATATGGCAGACCCAAACGCGCGCGCAGGCTGTTCAGATGGCGATTCAGCTTGAGCGTGAACTCATACAGGTTGTCCCCCACATAGGCCAGCCACTTGGCGCACTGCACCACGGCGTCGAAATAATCGCCGTGCACCACCCAAAGTCTGCGGCCGTCGGCCGTGATGTGCACGGCTTCGTCGAGCACCTCGATGCCACCGAACTGGTGGCCGATGAATTCACGCGCAAACTCATCGTGGTTGCCCGGCACATAAATCACGCGGCAACCCTTGCGCGCGCGCTTGAGCAGTTTTTGCACCACGTCGTTGTGCGACTGCGGCCAGTACCATTTGCGCCGCAGTTGCCAGCCGTCGACGATGTCGCCGACCAGGTAGAGGTAGTCGCTGGGGTGAGCCTTCAGGAAGTCCAGCAGTGCGGCGGCCTGGCAGCCGGGTGTGCCCAGGTGCAGGTCGGAGATGAAGATGCAGCGGTAACGCTTGCGCAACGCCAGCTCGTCATGGTCGTCCGCGTCATCCGGCGACGGGCCATGGTTCAGCGGGCCGAGCTTGTCGAACAGCGTGCGCATCAGTCCCCCTTGCTGGAGAAATGCTTGCGATAACGTGCCGGCAGATCAGCGATACGCATCATCATCGGCAGGTCGGCGGAGTTGAAGTCGGGATCCCAGGCCGGCGCACCCAGCACCTTGGCACCCAGGCGCAGGTAACCCTTGATCAGCGCTGGTGGTTCGACATCCAGCGAGTCATCCAGGCGCTCGACCGGCAGCGGCAGCCGCGGCGTGACGTGGTATTCGATGGACGCCAGATGCGTTTGCCGCACCTGCCGCCAGATGCTGGCTGCGGCCTGGCCGGAAGAGGCGCCGGTATGCTGCATCGGGATGCTGGCGCAGCCGATCATGGTGTCGAGCTGGTTGCGCGCCATGAACTCGGCGAGCGCCCCCCACAGCGCCAGGATCACCCCACCGTGGCGGTGGTCGATATGCACACAACTGCGGCCCAGCTCGACCATGCGCGGGCGCAGGAAGCGCAGGCGCGTCAGATCAAATTCGGTGTCGCTGTAGGTGCTGCCGGCGCGTTTGGCCTGCGCCGGTGTCAGCACGCGGTAAGTGCCTATGACCTCCTGACTGGCTTCGTCACGCACCAGCAGGTGTTCGCAAAAGTCGTCAAAGATGTCGATGTCATGGCCCGGCAAAACGCCAGACAGCGTGGCGCCCATCTCGGTCGCAAAGACCTGGTACCTCAGGCGCTGCGCCTGCCGGACCTCGTCTTGGTGCCTGGCCCAGCCGACTTGGATTTTCCCCAGGGCAGGCCTTTGAACAACGGCTGGAAGGGGTGCATGAGAGCTTTGATGAAGTAACCCCCGTGGCATTGCGACTGGCGACAATGCAAAGGTGGGATTGGGCAGTTCTTTCATGATGACTCCTTGTTGTCAACTCGCAATAAACAAAACCGGAACGCTGTAAAAAAGCCCCGGAGTCGGGGCTGTCAATTCACATCAGGTGCCGACGGTGCCGCCATCCTTGCGACGGATCACGACGGTGGCCGAACGCGGCCGGCCGCCGGTGGGGCCGTCGGGCCAGTGGCTCACCGCTTTCGGCTGAGCCGGGTCGCCGCGCTCGCTGGCGGTTTCCCCGGGGTGCTGGATATTGATGAAGACCGCGCGGCGGTCCGGCGTGAATGTCACGCCGGTGATCTCGCAGCCGGCCGGCCCGGTCAGAAACCGTTTGGTCTCGCCGGTGGCCGGATCGGCGCACAACATCATGTTGTTGCCCATGCCGGCGTAGGCGCCCTTGTGCATGGCCGAGGTCGACACATCGGTCTGGATCCAGAGCAGGCCGCCAGCATCGAACTGCAGGCCGTCGGGGCTGCCATACATGTCGCCCTTGATCGTGCCGCGGTATTCGGCCTTGTCGGCATTCGGATCGCCAGCGAGCGCGAAGTGCATCCAGCGGAATTCGGTCGCGCTGGCATCGCCGTCGAAAGCGCCCGAGCCGCCCTGCCCCTTGCCTTCGCGCCAGCGGATGATGTGGCCCATGATGTTGTCGTTGCGCGGGTTGGAAGCGTCCGCCATACGGCCACCCTGGCCGCGCGCGCTGTTGTTGGTCAGAGTCAGGAAGACCTCGCCGGTGTTCGGATGCACCGCCACCCACTCGGGCCGGTCCATCTTGGTGGCGCCCACTGCATCGGCGGCCTGGCGGCATTTGATAACGACCTCGGCCTGGCTGGGGAAACCGGCGACGGCGGTCAAACCATCTTCACCGTGCACCAGCGGCAACCAGCGGCCATAACCCTGGGCATCAAAACGCGCCACGTACAGGGTGCCGTGGTCAAGCAGCTCGCGGTTGGCGCGGTAGCCACCGGGCTTGACCTTGTCGCGGCTGACAAACTTGTAGACATATTCAAAGCGCTCGTCATCACCCATGTACACAACAGCGCGGCCATCGCGGCTCAGCGTGGTGGTCGCGCCTTCGTGTTTGATGCGGCCCAGCGCGGTGCGCTTGATCGGGGTCTGGGTCGGGTCCTGCGGATCAATCTCCACCACCCAGCCAAAACGGTTTTGTTCGTTGGGGGTTTTTACCGCATCGAAGCGCTCGTCAAACTCGTGCCAGCGATAGCCAAAGCCCTTGCTGCGCAGGCCGTAACGCAACTCGTCAGGCGTGGGTTTGTCCTGGGCCGAGAAGTAGCCGTTCCAGTTTTCCTCACAGGTCAGAAAGGTGCCCCATGGCGTCTGGCCGGCCGCGCAGTTGTTCAAAGTGCCGAGCGGACGCGCGCCTTCCGGGTCGGCCGCGGTCTTGAGCAGCGCGTGGCCCGCAGCCGGGCCACTGAAGGCCATGGGCGTGGTCGCAGTGATGCGCCGCGCATAACGCGAGTTGGGCATCACGCGCCAGACGCCGCCGCGCTCGACCACCTCGATGATGCTTACACCATGTGCGGCCTGGGATTTGCGGACTTTCTCAGCCGTCCAGGTTTTCATGCCATCGCTGTGCAGCAGGCCGTCGTCGGTGTATTCGTGGTTGATGGCCAGCAGGCCGTGGCGCGGGTTCTTGTCCAGCGGGAAATATTCCATGCCGTCGTGGTGCATGCCTGCTTGCAGCAACTGCTCCTGCACACTGTTCGAGGCATCGCCGGCGAAGGTTGGAGCCGCCGCGCCGGCAACGCCGGTGGCGTCGCCCCAGCGGTACAGCACCTGGGCTTCGTATTCAGGCGGCACCACCAGCGCATCGGCGCTGGAGACCGGCACGCTGGTGAAGCCCAGCGATTTGCCTTTGGCGGCCGTGGCGGCATGGCCGGTCAGGGTATGCGAACCCATCAGCAACGCCACCGCCGCCGAGGTGCAGCGCAGCACATGACGGCGCCCGCCGTCTACCTCATGAATAGACGGATTGCCCGTCGTGTTGACGCCTTCTTCCGGCTCGTAAGCCTTGCCAAACCCTTGACCCATGAATTGCTTCCCATCGTGTTTTAGTTGATGCGGAGATTCTGGAATTGGGGGGTGACGGGTTCATGTCGGTTTGATGGCGGTTTAATGACAACCACCCACTGTCCTGGTCTAATAAATTCGTACACATAGATAGGTGTAAATCACCTGGATAATAAAAGTGACGAAAACGAAACGAAGAGTAT
>NZ_BMIG01000012.1 GCF_014641715.1 Polaromonas eurypsychrophila
CCGATCCGCGAACCGTGCACAGCCGAAATGGCGGGGGTGGAAATTGGGTTTTTTTACAGCCTCGTTAGATCGCATGAAAGTCACGTTCACGCTCGTTTTGACCGCTACGGCCCTTTGGTCACTGATTTTGGCGATGGGGTTTGCAGGTATCGACGGAGTTCGCTCGCAGAACGTACCCGGGGTACCCATCTGATGACCAGCTCCGCTACTACATCTACATCCCGGCAGGTGTCCTCGCTCTGGTGGGAATCACGTGGGCGCTTTCTGTCCGCTTCCGTCTCGTGAAAGCGTTGCTGGCCTTGGTAGCGGTTGCGGCCCTACTGTCTCTACCGTCCTACCTGTACTACTACACGGGCGGCGTGTGATGCAATCTAACTGGTCGGCCCACACGGACACACAGCAGCAGGTTGCCGCTGCGCGGCAGTTGCTGCGTTCCGGTGGCCTTCAACGTTAAGTGGCACCTATGACCGCGCGCGAAACGTCAGGATTCGCACTGCTCGGTGCAGCAGCTGTTGCTGCGCCAATGGCTTACTTCCTGGGTCAGCCCTGGGGCTGGCTTGCCTTGTGCCTCGTTATCCTGGGACTGCCTCTTTACCTCACGGCACGTCTTTCAAGAAAGTGGGGGAAAGATACGAACCCAAAGCCAGACGTGGGTGGTGAACTGATGGGTTTCCCTGGGCACCGAGTGTTTCGGAACAGCGGTCGGTCCGGAGGCGATGCAGACGATGAATGACAAGAAGCAGGTGACGGCGCCACTTAGCAGTTGTTCCACACGGGCGCACAAGTGATTCCATGCACGTTGCGAACTCCCCTTATGTGCGTCGGTCGACGCCGACGTTGATGCATAAAAAATTCTCCCAATGCCTCATCCACCCTTGTCGAAACACATTCAGCTTCTTGTCCTGGTTTTCTTTGTAGCCAACCTCACGCACTTTGTGCATAACGCCGAGTACATCGCCTACTACCCGGGCCTGCCGCACTGGCTCACCCGGGAGCAGATTTACCTGGCCTGGGTCGCCGGCGCCAGTGTTGGGCTTTCAGGCTTGCTTGTGTACCGAACGAAGTTGAGAGTCCTGGGCTTGACGCTGGTTACGGCCTATGGCGCACTTGGCATCGACGGATTGGCTCACTACACCTTGGCCCTGTGCTCAGATCACACCCTGGCAACCAATTTGACCATCTGGTTTGAAGTCCTGGCCGGCTTGTCTCTGTTGCTTGCGTCAGCAGCCTTGATTGGCCGACATATCTCAATGCGGGTCACAGCGAAAAGCTGACCCGCAATCCATCCATCGAGAGGGGCATCCAGAGGCCGTCGCCCTTGAACGCTGTGATGTCAAACATCAGGCCTCACGAGAATGACTGCTTGTCGATAAGGTGGAATTCGATTGAGAGCCATTCTTAAGAAAAATCGGCCTCCGGCCCATATCTAATGTGCGCGAGCAGCTATCAAAAACAGAGCGCTCTTGATGCCGGCCACAGTCAGCAGCAGCGAGCCGAGCAGGTGCAGCGCGGCGGTGCCGAAGGCAGCGGCGTAGCGCTCATGCTGCAGCATGGCGACAACCTCGGCTGAAAAGGTCGAGAAGGTTGTTAGCGCGCCCAGAAAGCCGGTGACCAGCAGCAAACGCCAGACCGGGTCCAGCTGCGGCAGGTGCTGAAAGGTGGCCACACACATGCCAACGAGGTAGCCGCCCAGCAGGTTGGCGGCGACGGTTCCCCAGGGAATCAGCCCGCCGGGATTGAGCCACAGACCCAACCCCCAACGCGCGAGGGCGCCCACGCAGGCTCCGACGCAGATGGCAAGAACAGCAAGCATGTTGCGGGCCTTTCGGTTAGCGGTCGCGTGGCCCGGTCGGCTGGCCGACAGCAAGCGGTTGGGATTCGGCCGAAGGCGCGGCCGGCGGTACATCGCCGCCTTTTTGTCGCTCGCGAAACAGCGCTGCACGCATCAGAAAAATCGTCGTGATGGGCGCGGTCAGGGCGACAAACAGCGTGATCAGCGCGGCGTGCAGGAACAGCTTGTGGCCTTGTACCGAAAAATAGATGATGGTGGCGATGGTGATACACCACACGCCGGCCGTCGCGCCCAGGGTAGGCGCATGGATGCGGTGGAAAAAGGTTGGAAGGCGCACCAGCCCGAACGAGCCGATGGCCGCAAAGGCTGCGCCCAGCACCGCAAATACCGCGGTGACGATCTCGGCCCAGAGCGGCAGCGTGGTACTCATTCGATCACCTCGCCGCGCAGCAGAAACTTGGCCATCACGGTAGAGCCGATAAAACCGAACAGTGCGATCAGCATGGCCGCTTCAAAGTACACATTGCCGGCGTAAACAATGCCCAGCACCAGCATCATCAGCATGCCGTTGATGTAAAGGCAGTCGAGCGCAGTCACGCGATCCTGCGCGGTCGGGCCGATCAGCAGCCTGGCCACGGCGCAAAGCATGGCCACGGCCAGCAGGAACAAGGCCAGCTTGAGACCCCAGAAAAGAAAGTCGCTCATGATTCGAAAATCTCCATCAATGGGGCTTCGTAACGCATCTGGATCATGGTGATGAAAGCCGCCTCGTCTTGCATGTCGAACACGTGCAGCAGCAGCCGCGACCGGTCGAACGACAACTCACCCCAGGCGGTGCCGGGCGTCAGGCAGCAGATCATGGCCAGCATCGCAAGAGCATTCGGATCGCGCACCTTCAGGGGAATTTCAACAAAACTGCTCTTGATATGTGCGGTGCGCCGGCTCAGCAGCAATTTTGCGACGGTCAGGGCCGAGCGCAGCATATCGGCCAGTGCTTGCGCGGCAAGGCGCAGCGCGATGCCGGGCTTGCGCATGCGCACGGTGGCGGGCCGCAGGCTTCGGGTCAACAGCGGGACCACCACCGCAAGAATGGCCGCCATCAGCAAAGTGGCGGCATCCAGCGTCTGGTTCAGCAGCAGCCAGACGACGAAAAGCGCCAGCGACAGCGTCGGCGACGGCAACCAGCGCCGCATCATGGCGACACCTTGCGCACGGGCGGGTTGGGCACCTGTTGCGCACCCATCACCGCATTGCGGTAGGCATGAGGCTGGTACAGACCCCGTGCGGTGTCGCTGGCGTGGTGCATGACCGGGCCAGCTTCAATGCTCAGGGCAACACTGGCCGCCAGCAGTGCCGCGACCGGCAACACCTCCATTGCGCGCAAGGCCGGCATGCTGCTCATGGGCTGCGTCCAGAAGTAACGAATACCGGCCCGGCTCAGCGCCACCAGGGTCAAAAAGCCGGACAGCAGCAGCAGTGCCAGAAAGCTCCAGTTCGCCGGCGAAATCACGGGCGCGTCCAGCAGCGCCGACAGCATCGCGAACTTGCCAATAAAGCCCGGCAGCGGTGGCAAGCCGGCCAGCAGCAGGGTGCAGGCCACAAAGCCCAGTCCGAGGAAGGCAATGCCCGCCGGGATCGCGCGGCCGTACAAGGCCTGTTGCTCGTCGTCCAGGTTCACGTTGTCCATGGCGGTCAGGTCCTCCGACAGGAAGGGAGCGTTGCCCGCGTTCTCGTGTGGGGCGATGCTGGCACCCGCATTGCGCCAGCGCTCGATCATGTCGATCAGGAGGAAGAAGGCGCTCGCCGCCAGCGTCGAGCTGAGCAGGTAATACAGTGCGCCGGCCCAGACCGCCGGCTGGCCCAGACCGATGGCGGTGAGCAGCGTCCCGGCCGAGATCAGCACGGCATACCCGGCCAGGTGGGACATTCGTTGCGTGCCGGTGATGCCCAGCGCGCTGACAAACAACGTGGACAGGCCGATGGCCAGCAGAACCTCCTGGCCAAACTGCGCCGACTCGCCGGTGTCTGGCGCGAACAGCACCGTCCACAAGCGCAGCAAGGTGTAGATACCCAGCTTGGTCAGCAGCGCAAACACCGCGCTGACGGGCGCGACCGCCGCGCTGTACGCGGGCACCAGCCAGAAGTTGAGTGGCCAGGCGCCAGCTTTGGCAAAAAATGCGGTCGCAAGAATCGCTGCGGCCGCATGCACCAGGCCGCGGTCGGCTGGTTCGAGACGGGAAATGCGCAAACCCAGGTCGGCCATGTTGAGTGTGCCGGTCACGCCGTAAAGCAGCGCCGCACCGACCAGGAACAGCGAGGAGGCAGCGAGGTTGATGGCGATGTAGTGCAGGCCGGCGCTGACTCGCAGGCGTCCCGAGCCATGCAGCAGCAAGCCATAGGAGGCGGCCAGCATCACCTCGAAAAAGACAAACAGGTTGAACAGATCGCCGGTCAGGAAGGCGCCGTTGAGACCCATGAGCTGCAACTGGAGCAGCGGGTGGAAATGCACACCCGCGCGGTCCCAGCGCGAGGTCGAATAAATCGAGACGGCGAAGGCGATGACGCCGGTCAAGGCCACCATCATCGTGGACAGCCGGTCGGCCACCAGCACAATGCCGAAGGGCGCACGCCAGTTGCCAGGCAGGTAAACCCCGATGGAGCCGGGACCGGTGCCTGTATCCACCGCATTGACCCAGTGCAGCAGTGCCAGCGCAGCCAGCAGGCCGATCAGGCCGGACACCACGGTCAGTGCTGCCTTGGTGCGGCGCCGGTGCTCGCCCAGCATGAGCATCAGTGCGGCGGTCAACATGGGGACAAGAATGGGCACCGCCACCAGGTGCGGCATGGTGGCTTCAAGCAAGGTGTCCAGCCAGCGCAGGAGTTCGTTCATTCCGGCACTCCCTTCACATGCACGCTGGTGTCATCTACCGCGTCGTCTGTGCCGTCCACATGGTCGGTGCCGGCCAGGCCGCGCGAGGCCAGCATCACCACCAGGAACAGGGCCGTCATCGCAAAACCGATGACGATGGCTGTCAGTGCCAGCGCCTGCGGCATGGGATCGGCTGTATTGGCCAGCGTGGCCGTGATGCCGGTCACCAGCACCGGCTCGCTGTCCACCTTGAGGCGGCCCATGCTGAAAATAAAGAGATTGACCGCATAGGAGAGCAGCGTCAGACCCATGATGACCTGGAAGGTGCGCGGGCGCAGCAGCAGGTACACCCCGGAACTGGTGAGTACGCCGATGCCGAGGGCGAGGACAATTTCCATCAGGTCTTCTCCGCCGGATCGGCATTGTCTTCTCCGGTGACAGCGCGGATCCGGCTTTGCCGGTCCGCAGGTGTCGCCCCCTGCAGGGGGGAGGCGGCTACACGCAGTGAGTCCGCAAAGGGGGGGAGCCTTTTTTCTTCTTGTTCTTCGGCCCAGCGATGGCTGCGCACCGACTGGTGTGACAGTGCCGTCAGGATCAGCATGGTGGCGCCCAGCACGATGGAAAACACGCCCATGTCGAAAAACAGCGCGCTGGGAATATGGATGCTGCCGAGCAGAGGCAGATACAGGTGGGCCGTGTGGGTGGTCATGAAGGGATAACCCAGCAGCACCGCGCCACCGCCGGTGGCCAGAGCCAGCAGCAGGCCAATGGCGATCCATCGGCGCGGGTAGATGCGCAGGTGCTCTTCCACCCACTCGGTGCCCGAGACAATGAATTGCAGCAGCAGCGCCACCGACATCACCAGGCCGGCGACAAAGCCGCCGCCCGGCGCATTGTGGCCGCGCAGAAAGAAGTAGACCGACACCAGCACAGCAACCGGAAGCAGCAGGCGCACCAGCACGGCCGGCACCATCAGGTAGCCAACTGCGGTGTCTACTGCGCGACGCGGGTTGAGCAGGTCGCTGCTGCCGTCGTCGGCCTGCGCACGTTGCTGCGCCGGCAGGGCCATGGACTCCAGCGCAGGCCGGAAGCGGCGCAGCAGCGCATACACCGTGAGCGCGACCACGCCGAGCACGGTGATTTCGCCGAAGGTGTCAAAACCGCGGAAGTCCACCAGCATCACGTTGACCACATTGGTACCACCGCCTTCGGTGAGCGCGCGATCAAGAAAGAACGGGGAAATGCTTTCCGGAAAACGCCGCGTCATCACTGTCCAGGACAGAGCTGCCATGCCGACGCCAGCGAAAACGGCGACGGCCAGGTCGCGCCCGCGCCGGCCCCACAAATTCAGGCGTGCCTGCATGGGCTGGATGGTGACCTTGCGCATCGGCAGCCAGCGCAGGCCCAGCAGCAGCAGCACGGTGGTGACGGCTTCGACCACCAACTGGGTCAGTGCCAGGTCGGGTGCGGAAAACCAGATGTAGGTGATGCAGCACACCAGGCCGGCGCCCGATGCCAGCATCAGGGAGGCGAGGCGGTGAAACTTGGCCTGCCATGCCGCAGCGACGGCGCAGACCGCCCCAATGATCCAGGTCATGGCAAACATCGGGGAAAAGGCCAACAACTCGCGCTGGCCGCGTTCCGCAGGCGTGAGCCACAGCGACGCGGCGGCGCCGGCCAGGGCGATCGCCAGCAATAGCAGCAATTGGGTTTGCAGGCGTCGGGTGCCCAGCAGGTAGCGGCTGCGCCGGCCGATTTCGCTCAGCCGCGCCAGCAGGTTTTCGAAAATGCGCTGGCCGTCAAATCGGTGCAGCAGCGGCGTGTGCGCCAGGTGGCCGTGCGCGCGGCCGCGGCGCTGCAGCAGATACAGCACGGCACCACCGGCCATCGCGACAAAACTCATGACCAGCGGCAGGTTGAAGCCATGCCAGACGGCCAGGCTGTAAACCGGGAGCGTGCCGCCCACCACTGGCCGGGCTGCCTCGGCCAGCAGCGGGCCCACCGACCAGTGCGGTGCAACACCGACCACCAGGCAGACCAGCACCAGCAACTCGACCGGCACGCGCATCCAGTGCGGTGGTTCGTGCGGTGTGCGCGGCACCTGGCCGCCGCAGGGGGGACCGAAAAAAACATCAAACACAAAACGCGCCGAATAGGCCACGCTGAACATTCCGGCCAGCGTGGCGATGACGGGCAGCCCCCAGTTGATCCACAGGGTGGACTGGATGTAGACGGTTTCCGCAAAAAACATTTCCTTGGACAAAAAGCCATTGAGCAGCGGCACGCCCGCCATCGAGGCGCTGGCGATGATGGCCAGCGTGCCGGTGATGGGCATGAGGCGCATCAAGCCGCTGAGCTTGCGGATGTCGCGCGTGCCGGTTTCATGGTCGATGATGCCAGCCGCCATGAACAGCGAGGCCTTGAAGGTCGCGTGGTTCATGATGTGGAAGACGGCGGCCACGGCGGCCAGCGGGCTGTTCAGCCCGAGCAGCAAGGTGATGAGCCCGAGGTGTGAAATCGTCGAATACGCCAGCAGCGCCTTCAGGTCGCGTTGGAACATGGCGATGAAGCCACCCAGCAGCATGGTGATGGCGCCGGCGCCGCCAACCAGCCAGAACCATTGCTCGGTGCCCGAGAGCACTGGCCACAGACGTGCCATCAAAAACACACCGAGCTTGACCATGGTGGCCGAATGCAGGTAGGCCGACACCGGTGTTGGCGCGGCCATCGCGCGCGGCAGCCAGAAATGGAAAGGAAACTGCGCGCTTTTGGTGAAGGCACCGAGCAGCACCAGCACCAGCACTGTCAGGTACAGCGGATGCGCGCGAATGGCGTCCCCCGAGGCCAGCACCAGGTCGAGGTCATAGGTGCCGGTGATGCGCCCCAGCACCAGCACGCCCGCCAGCAGGCACAGGCCACCGGCGCCTGTGACCGTCAGCGCCATGCGGGCGCCGCGCCGCGCGTCGCGCCGGTGGTGCCAATAGCCGATCAACAGGAAGGAAAACAGGCTGGTCAGCTCCCAGAACATGACCAACTGCACCAGGTTGCCCGACAACACGACGCCTATCATGGCGCCCATGAAGGCCAGGAAGAAGGCGAAGAAGCGCGGCACCGGGTCCGACGCAGACATGTAGTAGCGCGCGTACAGCACCACCAGAGCGCCTATGCCCAGCACCAGCATGCAGAACAGCCAAGCAAAACCGTCCATGCGCAGTACGAGGTTCAGGCCCAGCTCCGGCACCCATTCGATCTCTTCCCGTATCACATTGCCGCCAGCCAGTTGCGGGAACAGCCAGGCGGTCTGCAAGGCGCATCCGAGTGCGACCAGTCCCGCGAGTGTCGATTCCCGGTTGCGCGCATTGGCGGGCAGCAGCGCTGCCAGCACGCTGGCTGCAAAGGGAAGGGCAAGAAGGAGAAAAAGGGACATCGCCTCTGATTCTATAGAGCGCTCCCCGATGTCAGGCGTCCTGAGCCGCAGCGCACCCCAAAGGACTTGCCGCTGCGGCCGGTCCGTTCCGAGCCTACTTTTCCCGGCCCATGACCAGGTCGGGCAGCGCGGTGACGATCTGCGGGAACAGGGTGATCAGTGCAATGCAGATCACCATGCAGATGAAAAACGGAATGGCCGCGCGTGCGATCACATTGCTGTCCTTGCCGGTCATGTTTTGCAGCACGAAGAGGTTGAAACCGACCGGCGGCGTGACCTCGGCAATCTCGACCAGCAGCACAATGAAAATGCCGAACCAGATCAGGTCGAACCCGGCCTTCTGGATCATGGGCAGCACCACAGCGCTGGTCAGCACGATCATGCTGATGCCGTCGAGGGCCGTCCCCAGCACCAGGTAGATCAGCACCAGCGAACCGATTAACGCATAAGGCGAGAGGTTCATGGCATCGACCCATTCGGCGAGTTCGCGCGGAATGCCTGTGAACGCCATGGTCTTGGTCAGGAAAGCAGCACCGGCCAGGATGAACATGATCATGCAACTGGTGCGCGTCGCGCCCATCAGGCCTTCCGTGAAGTTGGTCCAGGTCAGGCAACGCCCCCAGGCGGCGATGGCCAGCGATCCCAGCACACCGAAAGCAGCGCATTCGGTGGCCGTCGCCCAGCCGGCCACCAGCACCCAGATGATGAAGATGATCAGCAGTCCGCAGGGGATCAGGTTGCCTGACAGGCGGATTTTCTCACGGAATGTCGTGGGTGGGTCGGCCGGCGGGACCTGGTCCGGGTGCCGCAGGCTCCACCATCCGATATAGCCGGAAAACAGCAGCATCAGCAGAAAACCAGGCAGGAAACCGGCCAGGAAGATGCGGATGATGGATGCGTCGGCCGCCACCGCGTAGACCACCATCGTGATCGACGGTGGAATCAGGATGCCCAGCGTGCCGGCCGACGCGAGCGAGCCGATTGCCAGGTTTTCGTTGTAGCCGCGGCGCTTGAGTTCGGGCAGGGCCACCTTGGCAATCGTGGCGCAGGTCGCAGCCGACGATCCCGACACCGAGCCGAAGACGCCGCAGCCGATGATGGTGGTGTGCATCAGCCGGCCGGGAATGCGGTTCAGCCAGGGCCGCAGGCCTTCGAACATTTCCTCGCTGAGTTTGGTGCGAAAAAGAATCTCGCCCATCCAGATGAAAAGTGGCAAGGCGGCGAGCTCCCAGGAAGCATTTGATTCCCAGAAAGCCGAGAACAGGTTTTTGCCGGGCAGGGTGTTGGTGAAAAAAGCCTGGCCAACCCAGCCGACGATGGCCAGTGTCATCGCGATCCAGACGCCGCCGGCCAGCAGCACCAGCATGATGATGAGCAGCATGCCGCCCATTAGAAGGATATCCATAAATCTTCTGTCTTTCCTGAGTCGACGGGGCTCGTTGCCAAAGTCTTCACAAGTAACGGCGCGGAACCGGCTCCGTCGTTCCGCAGCGGTTGCCCCCGGAGTGGGGGGGGGAGGAGGCTACACGCTGTGAGCCTCAACGGGGGAGAGCTAGATATCTGAAGAGAAGTCGCCTTTGGCGTGACGTTCTTCGATGGCACGCTGGTAGCTCGGCTTGCCGCCCTGTACCACGGTCACCAGTTCATCGATCATCGCGGCCAGCAGCAGCCAGCAGCCGATGACAAAGGTGGACTGAGGAATCCAGATCGGAATCACGACGAGGCCGGTGGCCATTTCCTTGAACTCCCAGCTTTCGTAGGTAAAGGCTGTAGCGGAATATGTGAGGTAGCCCACCGACACCGCGGCGATCAGCAGGCACACGACGTCGAGCACGCGGCGAACGCGCGGCGAGACCGAATCGAGCAGCAGCGTGACGCGCACGAAATCGCCATGGCGAAAGGCATGCGCCATGGCGAAGAAGGCCGCCGCGGCGCACAGCCAGGAGACGACGTCGTTGACGCCGCTCACGGACAGGTTCAGCTGCCGGCCGACGCCGGCAATGATCATCAACACGAAGATCAGGAAAACGCAAAAGGCACCCAGGGCACCGGCCGCGTCAAGAACACGTTCCAGAACGCGGCGCATCGCTTATTTCTTGGCCGTGTAGGCGTTCATGATTGCCGAGCCTTCGGTGCCGGCAGCCTTGAGCCAGTCAGCCTGCATGATGGCGCCGACCTGGCGCATGTCGGTGTTGAGCTTGGCCGAAGGCGCATGAATTTTCATGCCGCGCTCGGTGAGCAGGCGCTTGTACTCGACGTTCTTTTCTGCAGCCACTTTCCAGCCGCGGGTTTCGGCATCGGCCGAGACCTTCAAAACGGCCGCCTGGGTCGCTGCATCGAGTGCGGTAAAGCTCTTCAGGTTGACCAGCACGGCATTTTTGGGAATCCAGGCCTGGGTGTCGTAGAAGTTCTTGATGTGTTCGTAGGTCTTGGTGTCGTAGCCGGTCGAGCCCGAGCTCATGTAGCTTTCAATCACGCCGGTCGCCATGGCGGCGCTGAGTTCCGCCTGCTGGATTTGCACAGGCTGCGCGCCGATCAACTCTGCAATCTTGGCGGTGGCGGGGCTGTAGGCGCGCCACTTGATGCCGCGAAGGTCGCCGACGGAATTGATTTCGCGCTTGCTGTAAATGCCCTGGGGCGCCCACGGCACCGAGAACAGCAGCTTGATGCCTTGCGCGGCCAGCAGTTTCTCGATGGCCGGTTTGGACACGGCGTACAGACGCTCTGCATCGGCATAACTGGTGGCCAGGAAGGGCACGCCGTCGAGGGCGTAGAGAGGGTTTTCGTTGGCGAAGTTGGCCAGCAGGATTTCGCCGGCCTGGGCCTGGCCGCTTTGCACTGCGCGCTTGATCTCGGGCGCCTTGAACAGCGAGGCATTGGCGTGCACGGTGATCTTGAGCTTGCCGCTGGTAGCCGCGTCCACGTCTTTCGCGAACTGCGTGATGTTTTCGGTGTGGAAGTTGGTGGCCGGGTAAGCCGTGGGCAGGTCCCACTTGGTCTGGGCCAGCGAGACGCCGGCGGCCAGCAGGGACGATGCGGCCAGTGCGCCGAGAGCGAGAAAACGAGGCTTCATGGGGACTCCGGGTTGGTGATGGGGCTTGAAACGTGCTTGACTGTAAGCTTTCAAACGGGCAATGATGATGAGTGTTTTCCCTAAATGTCAACGAATTGTTGATAAATTGTTATTCATCTGCCTACAATCTGATGCATGCAACAACAGTGCCAACGGAGTCGATAGCCGTGGCATCCACCGTATCAAGCTTATTGACGGGAGCCCACCATGTCCAGAAAAACGCCTGAACGAGCAGGGTCCGCCCCGCGCCAGCCCGCAGCGGAACGCGCTCCCATCGTGTCTTCCGCGCACCTGGTGTCGCCGCGCAGCTCCGAGATGAGCGAGTTCGAGTTCGGCCTGATCGTGGCCGGCAACGCCTTCAATCGGTGGATCGCGCACTGCATGAGTGCGGCCGGCCTGAAAGACCTGACGCCGCTGGACGTGCTGGTGCTGCACCATGTGACGCACCGCGCCCGTGACAAACGCCTGGCCGACATCTGTTTCATCATGAACGTGGAAGACACCCACCTGATCAACTATTCGCTGAAAAAGCTGCAGAACCTCGGTGTTGTTGGCTCCAGCAAAAACGGCAAGGAGGTGACCTATGCATCCACCGAATCGGGTCGCTCTTACGTGCAGCGTTACCGGGAGATCCGCGAGTCCTGCCTGATTGACGCGATGAACGCGGACGACGGGCTAAACCGCGACATTGGCGAGCTGGCGCGGCTGCTGCGCGTGCTTTCCGGCATGTACGACCAGGCCGCGCGCGCTGCGGCTTCGCTTTAAACCGTTTCAAGAAATGGCAACGCAATGACAAAAAAACTCTGGCAATTCTGGATAGACCGTGGCGGCACATTCACCGACGTGGTGGGCAAGAGGCCTGATGGCTCGCTGGTGACGCACAAGCTGTTGTCCGAAAACCCCGAGCAATACCGCGATGCGGCAGTCGCCGGAATACGGCATCTGCTGGGCCTGAAGGACGGCGAGCCGGTCCGTGCCGACCTGGTGGACTGCGTGAAGATGGGCACCACGGTCGCCACCAACGCGTTGCTGGAACGCAAGGGCGAGCCGACGCTGCTGGTGACGACGCGCGGCTTTCGCGACGCGCTGCGCATCGCCTACCAGAACCGGCCACGCCTGTTCGACCGCCACATCGTGCTGCCCGAGCTGCTTTACAGCGCTGTGGTGGAAGCCCAGGAGCGTATTGGCGCGCAAGGCGACGTGCTCAAGGCCCTGGATGAGGCGCTATTAAAACAGGAGCTGCTTGCGCAATACCAGAAAGGGCTGCGCAGTGTTTCCATTGTGTTTATGCACGCTTACCGTTACACCGCGCATGAGAAAGCAGCCAAGCGGATTGCGCAGGAGGCTGGTTTCACGCAAATCAGCACCTCGCACGAAACCAGTCCGATGATGAAGTTCGTCAGCCGCGGCGATACCACGGTGGTTGATGCCTATTTGTCGCCCATCCTGCGGCGTTATGTCGAGCAGGTGGCCAGCGAGATGCCGGGCGTCAAGCTGTTTTTCATGCAGTCTTCCGGCGGTCTGACCGATGCCCATGTGTTTCAGGGCAAGGATGCGATTTTGAGTGGCCCGGCCGGCGGCATTGTCGGCATGGCGCGCACGGCCGCGATCGCCGGCATTGAAAAGGTGATTGGTTTCGACATGGGCGGCACGTCTACCGATGTGTCGCACTACGCCGGCGAGTTCGAGCGGGAGTTTGAAACCCAGGTGGCGGGCGTGCGCATGCGCGCGCCCATGATGAGCATCCACACGGTGGCCGCTGGTGGCGGCTCCATCCTGAAATTCGACGGGGAGCGTTTTCGCGTCGGGCCGCAGAGCGCGGGCGCCAACCCCGGCCCGGCCAGTTACCGCCGCGGCGGGCCGCTGGCGGTGACCGATGCCAACCTGATGGTCGGCAAGGTGCAGCCGCGCTACTTCCCCAAGGTGTTCGGCCCCAACGCCGACGAGGCCTTGAGCCACGAGGTGGTGTTGCAGAAATTCAGCGAACTCGCCGGCCGGACCGGGCGCAGCGCTGAGGTGGTGGCCGAAGGTTTCATCAACATCGCGGTGCAGCAGATGGCCAACGCCATCAAGAAAATATCGGTGGCCCGCGGTTACGACGTGACGCGTTACACCCTGCAGTGTTTCGGCGGCGCCGGCGGCCAGCATGCCTGCCTGGTGGCCGATGCGCTGGGCATGACAAAAGTGTTTGTGCATCCGTTGGCGGGGGTGTTGTCGGCCTACGGCATGGGCCTGGCTGACCAAAACGTGATCCGCGAGCAGGCGGTGGAGCTCAAGCTGTCGGAAACGGCCCTGCCGCAGATCGCCGCCAGGCTCGATGGCCTGGCGGCCGGAGCTGAGGCTGAACTGCACCGCCAGGAGGTCAATACCGGCGCGATCACCACACACCGCCGCGTGCATGTGCGATACGAGGGCAGCGACGCCGCGCTGATTGTTCCTTTCGGGAGCCTCGAAAAGATCGAGGCGGGTTTCGAGGCGGCTTACCGCCAGCGTTTTTCCTTCCTGATGCAGGGCAAGGGCCTGGTTGTCGAAGCCGTGTCGGTTGAGGCCGTGGTGGCGGGCGACGCACCGGCCGAGCCGCGTCACGCGACGCACGAGCTGCGCGAAGTGCCGCGCCGCGAAACCGTCCGCATGTATTCGGGCGGGAAGTGGCACGACGCGGCCTTGCTGGTGCGTGAAGACCTGCGGCCCGGCGACATCATCCCCGGCCCGGCCATCATTGCCGAGAAAAACGCCACCACGGTGGTCGAGCCCGGTTGGGAGGCCGCGCTGACCGCGCTGGACCACCTGGTGCTGGACCGTCGCGCCGCACGCGCCGCGACGTTTGCGGCCGGCACCACGGTGGACCCGGTGCTGCTGGAAGTCTTCAACAACCTGTTCATGAACATCGCCGAGCAGATGGGCCTGCAACTGCAGAACACCGCCTACTCGGTCAACATCAAGGAGCGGCTGGATTTCAGCTGCGCGCTGTTCGACACTGCCGGCAACCTGATTGCGAATGCGCCGCACATGCCGGTGCACCTGGGCTCCATGGGTGAAAGCATCAAGACGGTGATACGCGAAAACGCCGGCAAGATTCAGCCGGGCGATGTGTTCGCGCTGAACGATCCCTACCACGGCGGTACCCACCTGCCCGACATCACCGTCATCACGCCGGTCTACCTCGACCCGGCGCAGACCGGTGGTGAGCCGACTTTCTTTGTCGGCTCGCGCGGACATCACGCCGACGTTGGCGGCATCACACCCGGCTCGATGCCGCCGTTTTCAACACGCATTGAGGAAGAGGGCGTGCAGATTGACAACTTCCTGCTGGTCGCGCGCGGCACCTTGCGTGAAAGCGAGATGGTGGCGCTGCTGCAAAGCGGGCAATACCCGAGCCGCAACCCCGCGCAGAACATGGCCGACCTGAAGGCCCAGATCGCCGCCAATGAAAAAGGTGTGCAGGAACTGCGCAAGATGGTCGGGCAGTTCGGCCTTGAGGTGGTGCTGGCCTACATGGGCCATGTGCAGGACAACGCCGAGGAATCGGTGCGCCGCGTGATCACGCGCCTGAAAAACGGGCAGTTCACGCTGCCGCTGGACAACGGCGCGCAGATCAGCGTGGCCATCCGTGTCGACGTGGAAAACCGCAGTGCGGAAATTGATTTCACCGGCACCTCGCCGCAGCAGCTCAACAACTTCAACGCGCCGACGGCTGTCTGCATGGCGGCGGTGCTGTATGTCTTCCGCACGCTGGTGGACGACGACATCCCGCTGAACGCGGGCTGCCTCAAGCCGATCAAGGTCATCATTCCGGATGGCTCCATGCTGAACCCGCTCCCACCGGCGTCGGTGGTGGCTGGCAACGTCGAGACCTCGACCTGCCTGACCAACTGCCTGTACGGCGCGCTGAGCCTCATGGCCAGCAGCCAGCCTACGGTGAACAACTTCACCTTCGGTAACGAGAGTCACCAGTACTACGAAACGATCTCGGGCGGTAGCGGTGCAGGCGAAGGTTTCGACGGAACCAGCGTTGTCCAGACTCACATGACCAACTCGCGCCTGACCGACCCCGAGGTGCTGGAGTTCCGCTTCCCGGTGCGGCTGGAGAGTTACGAGATTCGACAGGGTTCGGGCGGCGCCGGGCGCTGGCAGGGCGGCAATGGCGGTGTGCGCCGGGTGAAATTCCTGGAGCCGATGACGGCCAGTATTTTGTCCAACGGCCGTAAATACGGTGCTTTCGGCATGGCCGGTGGCGAGCCGGGGCAGGTGGGACGCAATGTGGTGGTGCGCGCCGATGGCCGGATTGAAAATCTGGACCATATCGGCCAGGCTGAAATGCAGGCCGGCGACGTGTTCGAGATTCACACGCCGGGCGGCGGGGGCTTCGGCAAGTTGTGAGGCCTGTGCGTGCGGTACGCCGCTTTTGCTGTATTCTTTGAATGAAATCGGCCTCTAGCCCATGTCGGACATGGGCTGGCAGCTATCAATTCGGGAGTAAAGGAGTCAAAAAATGGACACCGCGTTTCTCGACAACTACCGCTGGCTCGCCCGTTACAACCGCTGGATGAACCAGCGCTTGTACGCGGCCTGCGGGCCGCTGGGCGATGAAGAGCGCAAGCGCGAGCGCGGCGCGTTTTTCGGCTCCATTCACCACACCCTGGCCCACCTGTTGCTCGCCGACCGCTTATGGCTGTACCGTTTTGCCTCGCAGCAGGACCGGTTTGCCGCACTGGATGCCGCTGCGCTGGCCTTTCCACCCGGCGTGGATTACGTCAGCGTCGGTGCCTATCCGGACTGGGCCGAACTGCGGCAAACGCGCGATTCACTCGACGAGCGCATTGAGCAGTGGGTCGGCGAAATGACACCGGACTTCCTGATCAGCACCATGTCTTATGCCAACACCAAAGGTGTGCAGCGCGCCCATCCGGCCTGGCAGGCCATGACGCACTTCTTCAACCACCAGACGCATCACCGCGGGCAGGCCACGACCTTGCTGATGCAGGCCGGTGTGGACGTCGGCGTGACCGACCTGGTGGCGTTGTTGTGATGTGGTCGTGTTTTGGGTGCTACTAATTTGATAGCTACTGACGCATGTCCGCTATGGGCTGAAGGCCGAAAAAGCATGAAAAAACCCGCACAAGGCGGGTTTTGGTGCAAGCGGCTGGCGCTTACTTCTTGGCGGGTTCGGTCTTTGCGCCGGCTTTTACATCGGCCTTGACTTCAGCCTTGGTGTCGGGCTTGGGTGTCACGGCGGCCTTGACGTCCTTGGCGGTTTCCTTGACCGCGTCCTTGGTCGCGACGGCGGCGCCCTTGACGGCATCCTTGGTGGCCACGGCCGCATCTTTGGCTTTCTCAGTCACCGGTTTGGCGGCTTTGCTGTCGGCCTTCACATCGGCTTTGCCGCCAGCCTTGTAGCTGGCGCCGTTGACCGTCATACCTTCGGCAGAGAACTTGGCCGCGCTGTCGGTGCCAACGCCTTTGACGCGGGTCACAAAATCATTCCAGTCCTTGAAGGGCGCCTTCTTGCGCTCGGACATGATCAGTGCGGATTTGACCGGGCCAATGCCCTTGATGCCGTCGAGTTCGGCCGAGGTGGCGGTGTTGACATCGACCGCGGCAAAGGCCATGGCGACATACATGGTGGCGACGAAGGCCAGCAGTTTCTTGAACATCGGGAAGCTCCTCATGGTTGTTGAAAGCGGATGATCCTTCCTGCGAATCAGGAGTCCTGCTTTTAACGGCTACGCAGCCTCAAGCGTTGACCGGACGAAGCGGGAACCGTGAGCATACGTCCTAGGCGAGCTGGGCCAGCTTGTTCATGTAAGCAGATACACCTGTATGCACATCTGCAAACGAATGCTTACAGCCTACTGCCCGCAGGGCCGTCAAATCGGCCTGGGTATAACTCTGGTATTTGCCCACGAGTGCCGAGGGGAAGTCGATGTAATCGATCAAGCCGCCATGCGCGGCTTCTTCCAGGCTCAGGGGCTTTTCGCCTTGCTGGTGGCGCAGCGTGTTGACCACGGCCAGCGCCACGTCGTTGAAGGGTTGGGCCTGGCCGGTGCCGAGGTTGAAGATGCCGCTGGCTTCGGGGTGGTCGAGGAACCACAGGTTGACGGCGACCACGTCGTCGATGAAAACGAAGTCGCGCATCTGGCCGCCGGGGCAGTAGCCGCCGTAGTCGCCAAACAGCTTGACCTTGCCTTCGGCGCGGAACTGGCTGAACTGGTGAAACGCCACGCTGGCCATGCGGCCCTTGTGCTGCTCGCGCGGGCCGTAGACGTTGAAATAACGAAAACCTGCCACCTGGGTCTGCGCGTTTTCAAAACGCGGCCCCAGTTCGCGCCGCAGCTTCTGGTCGAACAGCAGCTTGGAGTAGCCGTAGACGTTGAGCGGCTTTTCGAATTCGGGCGACTCGCGGAAGGTGTCCGAACCGCCATAGGTGGCGGCCGACGAGGCATAGATCAGCCGCGTGCCCTGGGCCTGGCAGGCGTCGAACAGGTCGCAGGACAAGGTGTAGTTATTGTCCATCATGTACTTGCCGTTGGTTTCCATGGTGTCGCTGCACGCGCCCTCATGGAACACGGCCTCGACATCGCCGAAAGCCGCTTCGGCAAACAGGTCGTAGAAGTCGTCGGCGTCGATGTACTCGGCAATCTGCAGGTCTGCAAGGTTGCGGAACTTGTCGCCGTGCGTCAGGTCGTCCACCGCGATGATGTCGTCGATGCCACGCGCATTGAGGCCCTGGATGATGTTGGCGCCGATAAATCCGGCGGCGCCGGTAACCACTATTTTGGTCATAGAGCCCCCACGCCCGGCGGTACCGGGCTGCCCCTCAAGGGGTCGTTCACTTGCTTGAAGCGGTTCTGCGCTGCGTTCATACAAACACTTCCTCGTAACTGACGGTTGCGGTGCCAAACTTGCCGACCACGATGCCGCCGGCGCGGTTGGCCACCGGCACCGCTTCGCGCAGGCTCAACCCGGCAGCCAGCATGGCGGCCAGCGTACCGATCACGGTGTCGCCGGCGCCGGTCACGTCAAACACCTCGCGCGCTAGCGCCGGCACATGGAGCTGGCCCTGGGCGTCGAACAGCGTCATGCCTTCCTCGCTGCGGGTCAGCAGTACCGCTTGCAGCTGCAAATCCTCACGCAGCTTCTGCGCACGCGATTGCAGATCCGCCTCGTTCTGCCAGGGGCCGATCACCTGTTCGAGTTCGGCGCGATTCGGCGTGATGGCCGTGGCATTCTGATAACGCGAATAGTCCGATCCCTTGGGGTCGACCAGCACCACCTTGCCGGCAGCGCGCGCCTGGTCAATCATCAGTGCAATGTGCGCCAGACCCCCCTTGCCGTAGTCGGAGAACAGCACCGTGTCATGTTGCGGCAGCAGTTTGTCGAAGGCAGCCGACTGTGAGGCCAGCACTTCGTTTTCAGGGGTGTTTTCAAAATCCAGCCGCAGCAACTGCTGCTGGCGACCGATCACGCGCAGCTTGACCGTGGTCTTGAGTTGCGGGTCGCGCCCGAAGCAGGGCGTGATGCCGGAGGCGGCCACCAGCGCTTCGAGTTGATGGCTGGCTTCATCGTCACCGACCACGCTCAGCAGCGAGGCGCATGCGCCGATCGTGACGATGTTGTAGGCCACATTGGCCGCCCCGCCCATGCGTTCTTCCTGGCGCGTGACCCGCACCACCGGGACCGGCGCCTCTGGCGAGATGCGGTCTACCGCGCCATACCAGTAACGGTCCAGCATGGCGTCACCGACCACCAGCACACGGGCCTTGGCAAGTTGTTCACGGAATAGTTTTGAAGCGGTCATGCGTAGCTATCTTCCAACGAGGAACAGCGTGGAACCGGCTTTGCCGGGCCACAGCTGTTGCCCCTGCAAGGGGGAGGAGGCGAAGCCTCCACGGGGTGTGCCTAGCTTGTTCATAACTCTTCGATCCGGCGGGCCGGATAGCTGTCCCAGGCCTGGCAACCGGGGCAGTGCCAGAAATGCTGGGTGGCTTCGAAACCGCAGGCCGCGCAGCGGTAACGCAGCAAGGGTTTGGTGGCCTTGTCGAGTGCGCGCTGCACCAGGCTGTGTTGATGCGCGTCGCCAAGCCTTTCGCCGGCAATCCATTTGGCCGCCACCACCAGCGAGGCTTCACGTTCCAGATGCCGGACATACCGGTCGCGCGGCTCCGCCGAGCCTGTATCGAGCTTGATGATGGCTTCGATGAGGTCAATCGACGGCGCGGCGGCGTAACTGGCCTGCAGCAAGTCCAGCGCCTGCTGCTGCTGGCCGCATTGTTGTGCGATGTTGCCAAGCAACCCGGCTGCCAGTGGCAGCGACTGAGGCGCGTTTTTCTCAAGCTTGAGAAGGGTGGTGAATGCGTCGGCGTGCCGGCCAAGCTGGCTTTGTAATTTAGCCAGGTCGAGCAGCGGCCGCGGCGAAGCCGGGGCCAGGCTAACCGCTTGTTGCAAGGTCTCCAACGACTGCGCCGTGTCACCAGACGCGGACGCCGCATGGGCCTGCTCACAAAGGTAGTGCGCCTGGCGGCCGCTGAAGCTGCCGTGGTTCGCACTGTCGAGCTTGCCGGCGATTTCCGTGGCATGGGCCCAGTCGCGTGAACGCTCGTAAATCGACAACAGCGCCAGCCGCGCTTCTTCCTCGTAACTGGTGCCCTCTAGCTTTCGCAGCGCGACCTCGGCGCGGTCCAGCAGGCCGGCCTTGAGGAAGTCGAGCGCCAGCGCGTGTTGCGCGCGGTCGCGCTCGGGCTGGGTCAGGTCGCCGCGCGACATCAGGTGTTCATGCACGCGCACCGCGCGTTCGTATTCACCGCGGCGGCGAAACAGGTTACCGAGCGCGAAGTGCAGCTCCGAGGTGTCGGGGTCGTTTTGCACCGCCTCGATGAAGGCGTCGATGGCCTGGTCTTGCTGCTCGTTGAGCAGGAAATTCAGGCCCCGGAAATAGGCCTTGGGCGCCTGCCGGTTTTCAATGCGCATTTGCCTCAGGTCAAGGCGGGAGGCCAGCCAGCCCAGGGTGAAGGCGATGGGAAAGCCGAGCAGGACCCAGGTGAAGTCAAAGTCCATGGTGCATGGTGGAAGGGTTCTCGCTGTGCTGGCTTTGCTGGCTGAGACGGGTGTTCCGGCGTTTTTTCCACCACCGCGGCATCATCATCAGGATGCCGGCGGCCAGGCCGAACGCAAAAGTCACCAGTACCACCAGCACCAGCGGCGCCTGCCACTGCGTTCCGAAAAAGAAATTCACGGAAACGACTTGCTGGTTGTTCAGCGCGAACGCAAAAAGCGTAAAAAAAATGGCTGCCTTGAGCAGCCACATCAGGTATTTCACTTGGCGTCCCCTTGTGGTCTGGCGATTGTAGCCAGCCGCGACGGGACCAAGTCTATTTGGGCTGGGAAACCAGCATTTCTTCGGTGCGGGTGTCCACCGCTTCACGCAAGGCCTTGCCTGGCTTGAAATGGGGCACGCGTTTTTCCGGAATCGCCACACTTTCGCCGGATCGCGGATTGCGCCCCATGCGCGGCGGACGCCGGTTGATGGAAAAGCTGCCAAAGCCCCGGATCTCGATCCGGTGCCCACGCACCAGCGCGTCGCTCATGGCGTCAAGAATCGTCTTGACGGCATATTCGGCGTCGCGGTGTGTCAGCTGGCTGAATCGGGCCGCCAGTTCTTCGACAAGATCGCTTCGGGTCATGGGAATGTGGGGACAGCGAAATGGCGTGCCGTTCCGGAGAGCGGGCACGCCATTCGCAGAGATCCGTTTACTTCTCGGTGTTGTCCAGCTTGGCGCGCAGCAGGGCGCCCAGGCTGGTCAGGCCAGCGCTCTCGCGCGATGACTGCTGGCTCAGGGTCGCCATGGCTTCCTGCTGGTCGGCGTTGTCCTTGGCCTTGACCGACAGCTGGATGTTGCGGGTCTTGCGATCCACGTTCACCACGACTGCGGACACTTCGTCGCCTTCTTTCAGCACGTTGCGCGCGTCTTCGACGCGGTCACGGCTGATTTCGCTGGCGCGCAGGTAACCGATGATGTCTTCGCCCAGATCGATCTCGGCGCCTTTGGCATCCACGGTCTTGACCTTGCCGGTCACGATCGCACCTTTGTCGTTGATCGACACGAAGGTGGTAAACGGATCGGAGTCGAGCTGCTTGATGCCCAGGGAGATACGCTCGCGGTCCACGTCCACAGCCAGCACGATGGCTTCGACTTCCTGGCCCTTTTTGTAGTTGCGCACGGCAGCTTCGCCAGGCTCATTCCACGAGAGGTCAGACAGGTGCACCAGGCCGTCGATGCCGGCAGCCAAGCCCACAAAGACGCCGAAGTCGGTGATCGACTTGATCGGGCCCTTGACGCGGTCGCCGCGCTTGGTGTCCTGTGCAAATTCCTGCCACGGGTTGGCCTTGCACTGCTTCATGCCCAGGCTGATGCGGCGTTTGTCTTCGTCGATCTCGAGGACCATGACTTCGACTTCGTCGCCCAGGGTCACGAGCTTGCTCGGAGCCACGTTCTTGTTGGTCCAGTCCATTTCGGACACGTGGACCAAACCTTCGATACCTGGCTCGAGTTCGACAAATGCGCCGTAGTCGGCGATGTTGGTGATCTTGCCGAACAGGCGAGTGCTTTGCGGGTAGCGGCGGTTCACGCCCATCCACGGATCGTCGCCCATCTGTTTCAGACCCAGCGAGACGCGGTTTTTCTCGGTATCGAACTTCAGGATCTTGGCGACGATTTCCTGGCCAGCCGTCACCACTTCGCTCGGGTGACGCACGCGGCGCCATGCCATGTCGGTGATGTGCAGCAGGCCGTCAATGCCGCCCAGGTCCACAAAGGCACCGTATTCGGTGATGTTCTTGACCACGCCCTTGACGGAAGAACCTTCCTTGAGGGTTTCCATCAGCTTGGCGCGTTCTTCACCCATGGACGCCTCGACAACCGCACGGCGTGACAGCACGACGTTGTTGCGCTTGCGGTCCAGCTTGATGACCTTGAATTCCATGGTCTTGTTCTCGTACGGAGACAAGTCCTTGATGGGGCGGGTGTCGATCAGCGAGCCGGGCAGGAAGGCGCGGATGCCGTTGACCAGGACGGTCAGGCCGCCCTTGACCTTGCCGCTGGTCTGGCCGGTCACAAACTCGCCGGATTCCAGGGCTTTTTCCAGGCTCATCCACGAAGCCAGGCGCTTGGCCTTGTCGCGGGACAGCAAGGTGTCGCCATAACCGTTTTCGACGGAATCGATGGCCACGGAGACAAAGTCGCCGACCTGGACTTCGAGTTCGCCCTGGTCGTTCTTGAATTCTTCGAGCGGGACATAAGCCTCGGATTTGAGTCCGGCGTTGACGACAACGTGGTTGTGGTCGATACGGACAACTTCAGCGGTGATGACTTCACCGGTACGCATTTCAGAGCGTTTCAGCGATTCTTCAAAGAGGGCGGCAAAAGATTCTGACATTGAGTTTCCTAGTCCACAGCACAGGATTCCGACAGCACAATTGCTATCGTTTTTAGAGCTGACTGCGGCGGTTTGGTGCGGGTGACCGCGGTTAAGTTAATGATCCTGCTGACCGAAGCACTGGCGTGCCTACAAAAATGTACGGGGGTCAGAAGGGCCGGGTGCCTTGCCACAATTTCAATACCTGGGCCACCGATTCTTCAATCGACAGCTCGGAGTTGTCCAGTAGCGCAGCGTCATCAGCGGGTTTCAAAGGAGCTGCTTGCCGAGACATGTCGCGGGCGTCGCGTGCCTCCAAATCCTGCTGAATCCCGCCGAGTGTAGCCGAAATTCCCTTTGAAATCAACTGCTTATAGCGTCGTTCGGCGCGCTGCCGGGCGCTTGCCGTCAGGAAGATTTTCAGCGCGGCATCCGGGAAGATCACCGTGCCCATGTCGCGGCCGTCGGCGACCAGCCCCGGCAACTGCCGGAAGCCGTGTTGCAGGTCGACAAGCGCCAGCCGTACGCTGGGCAGGGCCGACACGCGCGAGGCATTCATGCCGGCTTCTTCGGTGCGTATGGTTTCCGTCACGTCCTGATTGCCCAGGAAAACCTTGCCATCCGCGAAACGCACCGGAAGCTGGCGCGCCAGCGCAGCAATCGCTGGTTCCTGCGCCGGGCCGATGGCCAGTCCGGCCTGCGTGGCAGCGAGCGCCGTAATGCGGTACATCGCACCGGAATCGAGGAAGTGGTAACCCAGTTTTTGGGCCACCACGGCAGCGACTGTGCCTTTGCCGGAAGCCGTCGGGCCGTCAATGCAGATCACGGGAACCAGCTCGGGCTCGGTGCGTGTCACCGAAAACAGGGTTTCGAAGTAATCGGGAAAGGTTTTACCAACACAGCGGGGATCAAGAATGCGCACGGGCAGGCGCGCCGGGTTGAAGGCCGCCAGTGAAAAACACATGGCCACGCGGTGATCGTCGTAAGTGTGAATGGGCGCGGTCTGCCACAGGACCGGTGGCGTGACCTTCAGAAAATCTTGACCTTCTTCAACACTGGCGCCAAGCTTGCGCAGCTCGCAGGCCATGGCGGCGATGCGGTCGGTTTCCTTGACCCGCCAGCTTGCGATGTTGCGCAGCGTGCTGGTGCCGTCGGCGTACAGGGCCATCACGGCCAAGGTCATGGCCGCATCGGGGATGTGGTTGCAGTCCAGGGCTATGGCCTTGAGCGGCCAGGCGCCGCGTCGGATGCGCAGGCTGTTGGCGCTGGCATCAATCCGGGCACCCATCTGTCGGGCCGCTTCGATGAAATGGATGTCGCCCTGGATGGACGCTTCGCCCAGACCTTCAATTTCAATGCCTTTTTGGCCTTCAGCCCATGCCCCTATTGCGCCAAGCGCTATGAAATAGCTGGCAGATGAAGCGTCGCCCTCGACGTGGATGTCACCCGGCGAGCGGTAGCGGCTGCCGGCCGGTATGGTGAAACGCTGCCAGCCCTCGCGCTGGACAGCGATGCCGAAGCGATCCAGCAGGTTGAGCGTGATCTCGACATAGGGCCGTGAGATCAGCTCGCCGACGACTTCGATGCTGATTTCACGGCTTGCCACCAGGGGCAGCGCAAGCAGCAGGGACGTCAGGAACTGGCTGGAGACATCGCCGCGCACGCGGATCGGGGCATCCAGCACCAGCTGGCCGGTGCGGATGTGCAGCGGCGGAAAGCCGTCTTCACCCAGGTAGTCAATGGCGCAGCCGAGTCCGCGCAGGGCGTCGACCAGGTCGCCGATGGGCCGCTCATGCATGCGCGGCACGCCCGAGAGTTCAAAATCGCCGCCCAACAGCGCCAGCGCCGCAGTCAGGGGGCGCATCGCCGTGCCGGCGTTGCCCAGGTAGAGTTTTGCCTGCTGCTGCACCGCCCGGCCACCCAGGCCGGTGATCACGGCGGTACTGCCGCTTGCATCGACGCCGCAGCCCAGTTGCCTGAGCGCGGCCAGCATTACGGCGGTGTCGTCGGAAGCCAGTAGGTCGTGCACCGTTGTGCGGCCTTCGCTGAGCGCCGCGAGCAGCAACACCCGGTTGGAAATGCTTTTGGAGCCGGGAAGGTGGACGGTGCCCCCGGCACCCGTCAATGCTGGAATGTCCAGGAAGGCGGTGTCGAACATGGGGGAGGCCTATTTGAGCGATTTCGGCGAACTGATGCGCCAGTTGGCGCGTGTTTGGCTGGCTTTTTCGATCCGGTCTTCCAGCGTATCCCCGTCGGCGGTTGCAATCAGTTTTTCCAGATCTTGCAGGGTGTTCTGGAAAATTTTGGATTGCTCCAGCAACTCTTCCTTGTTGGCGATCAGGATGTCGCGCCACATCTTGGGATCGCTGGCGGCGATACGCGTGAAATCGCGGAAACCCGGCCCGGCCAGCGACAGGTAGTCCTTGCCCTGGGCCTGGCCCGAAATGCTGTTGATCAGCGCAAAGGCAATCAGGTGCGGCAGGTGGCTGACGGCGGCATAGGCCGCATCGTGCGACTGGGGCGACATCTTCAGCACGTTGCAGCCCAGGGCTGTCCAGACATTGACCGCTTTTTCGAGCTGGACGGTGAAGGTGCGCTCGATCGGTGTCAGGATGACCTGTTTGCCGAAGTAAAGGTCAGCATCGGCATGCTCCACGCCAGAGACTTCCTTGCCGGTGATCGGGTGCGCCGGCACAAAGCAGCCCAGGTGGTCGCGCAGAACGCGGCGCGCGGCGTCCACCACGTCGCGCTTGGTGGAGCCGACGTCCATGATCAGCGTATTGGGGCCGACCAGATGCCGAATGGCCTTGAACGAGGCTTCGGTGGCTGAGACCGGCACCGCCAGCAGCACGATGTCGGCGCCGGACACCGCCAACAAGGCAGAGGGAGCTTCCACGTCAATCACACCCATCTGGCGTGCGCGCTCGGTGGTGGACGGCGACTTGCTGTAGCCGACGACACGCTTGACCAGGCCGGCGCGTTTGAGCGCCAACGCGAACGAGCCGCCCATCAGGCCGCAGCCTATAAGTCCGAGTTGTTCAAACATGCGACGACGCCGGGTTTGCTTGCAGTTGCTTCATGGGGCTCAGTCGCTTGCAGGATAAGTGCCAAGCACCTTGTAAAAGGCGCAAAGCTGCTGCAGGTCTTTCAGGGCTGCGGCCACGTGCGGCTGCGAGGGGTGGCCCTGAAGGTCAATATAGAAAAAATACTCCCACTGGCCCGAGCGGGCAGGGCGGGACTCGAAACGCGTCATTGACACGCCGTGGGTTTTCAGTGGTACCAGGATATCGTGCACGGCGCCGGGCCGGTTCGGCACCGAGACGATCAGGCTGATGCAGTCCTTGCCAGAGGCTTCGGGCGCGCCGAGCACCTGCGGCAGGCAGATCACGGCAAAGCGGGTGCGGTTGAAAGCGTCGTCCTGTATGGCGTGAGCGCCAAGGTGCAGGCCGAACTCAGCGCCGGCGCGTTCGCTCGCAATGGCCGCCCACGCCGGGTTGCCAGCGGCCAGACGCGCGCCCTCCGCATTGCTGGACACCGCGCGCCGCTCGGCGTTTGGCAAATGCGTGGCCAGCCAGCCCTGGCACTGCGCCAATGCCTGGGCATGGGCCAACACCACGTCAACGCCCTCAAGCGTGGGCGACAGGCGCAGCAGGTTGTGGCGCACCAGCAGACTGATTTCGCCGATGACATGCACGGGGGAGTTGAGAAACAGGTCCAGTGTGCGCGTGACCACGCCTTCGGTGTTGTTTTCAACCGGCACCACGCCGAATTGGGCCGTGCCTGAGGTCGCGGCGCGAAAGACCTCATCAAAACTGGCGCAAGGCACATGCTCGATGCTGGAGCCAAAAAATTGCACCGCGGCCTGCTCGCTGAAGGTTCCGGCCGGTCCCAGGTAGGCCACCCGCTGCGGTGCTTCGAGGGCGCGGCAGGCCGACATGACCTCGCGCCAGATATGCGCAATGCTGTCACCCTTGAGTGGTCCGGGGCTGGCTGCCTGCAAGCTATGAATCACCTGGGCTTCGCGCTCCGGACGAAAAACCGGCGAGCCCTCATGCCGTTTGATATCGCCGACCTCATTGGCCAATGTCGCACGTTGGTTCAGTAGCATCAGCAATTGCTGGTCCACGGAATCGATTTGCTGGCGGAGTTGCAGGAGGGTCTGGGTCATGGCGGATCGGTATCGGACGAGGCGTTTGCGCGGAGCCCTGGCGCCGGGAGGGACGGTGCCAAGGCTGGCGCGCGAGGATCACTTTTTCTGTGGCTGTGGTTTTGCGGCCGGTGCCGCAGGTGCCGAGCCCACAATCTTGCTTGCTGCCACATCAAACTGTTTGACGCGGGCGAGCACGTCGGGTTGGGTGCTTGCCACGAGTTTTTTCAAGAATACATCCACCAGTTCCGGGGTGGCAGCCTTGTATTTCTTGATGACGGGCGACTCGAAAAAGGCGGCGAGCTGTTTGAGTTCGTCCAGGCTGAAACGCTCCATGTAGGCGGGTACCAACGCTTCGCTGTTCACCTGCCCGACCTTGCTGGTGATGATTTTGTTGGCGTCAGCGGAAAATTTGGCAAGTTCTGTATTGAACTCTTCGGTCGCTTTGGCTTGACGCGCTTTCGGCACCGCGCTGTCAAAGCGGGGTGCCCACCCAGCCACGATGTCCTGGGCGGCGGTGCCGACGAGTTGCCCCACGATGCCGTCCAGATCGGCCTGCTGCAGTGCCACCACTTTGACGGCCCACTCCAGTTTGGGGTCGGCGGTTTGGGCCTGGCTAGCGGCGGAAAATGTGCAGCCTGCCACCAGCAGGGCTGTCAGTAGTTTTTTCATTCAGAGGTATCCGGATTGGGGATGTTGGCAGGATCGCCTTCGCCTTCGCTATCGTCCAGTGTCGCGTCGTTTTCGACGATGCGCTGCAGGCCGCTGAGCTGGGAGCCTTCGTCTAGGCCGATCAGGGTGACGCCCTGGGTGGCGCGTCCCATCTCACGTATTTCGCTGACGCGGGTGCGAACCAGCACACCCTTGTCGGTAATCAGCATGATTTCATCGTCCACATGCACGAGTGTGGCCGCAACCACCTTGCCATTGCGCTCGCTTTGCTGGATCGCGATCATGCCCTTGGTGCCGCGGCCGTGGCGCGTGTATTCCTGGATGGAGGTGCGCTTGCCAAAGCCGTTCTGGGTGGCAGTCAGTACGCTTTGCTGTTCGTCTTCGGCTACCAGCATGGCGATCACGGTTTGCCCTGGATCCACCGCCATGCCGCGCACACCACGGGCGGCTCGGCCCAGCGGGCGTACATCGTCCTCGTCGAAACGGACGGCCTTGCCGCCATCACTGAAAAGCATGACATCGTGCTTGCCATCGGTGAGCGCCGCGCCTATCAGGTAGTCGCCGTCGTCCAGGTTTACCGCGATGATGCCGCCCTTGCGCGGGTTGTTGAACTCATCCAGTGCCGTTTTCTTGACCGTGCCCATGGACGTCGCCATGAACACATACTGGTCGCCCGGGAAGGTGCGCTTTTCACCTGTCAGGGGCAGCACCACCGTGATTTTTTCGCCTTCCTGCAGGGGGAACATATTGACGATGGGCCGGCCACGTGAGCCGCGCGAACCGGCCGGCACTTCCCAGACCTTTAGCCAGTAGAGCCGGCCGCGATTGGAAAAACATAAGATGTAGTCGTGCGTGTTGGCGATGAAGAGCTGGTCCACCCAGTCGTCTTCCTTGGTGGCCGTTGCCAGCTTGCCCCGGCCGCCACGTTTTTGCGCGCGGTATTCGGACAAGGGCTGGCTTTTGATATAGCCGGTGTGCGACAGGGTCACGACCATGTCGGTCGGGGTGATCAGGTCTTCGGTGCTCAGGTCGAAGGAGCTGTGCTCGATCTGGCTGCGGCGTGCGCCCAGCTTGGTCTGGCCAAATTCCTGGCGGATGACCGAAAGCTCTTCGCCGATGATGGTCGACACCCGCTCCGGCCGCGACAGGATGTCGAGCAGGTCGTCGATCTCAGCCATCACTTCCTTGTACTCGGCAACAATTTTGTCCTGCTCCAGGCCGGTCAGGCGCTGCAGACGCATTTGCAGGATTTCCTGGGCCTGGGTGTCGGACAAGCGGTACAAGCCGTCGCCGCCCATGCCATATTCTTTTTCCAGCCCATCCGGACGGTAGTCGTCCGCATTGACCACGCCGCCGTCCGCGCGCGTGCGGGTCAGCATCTCGCGAACCAGGCTGCTGTCCCAGGAACGCAGCATCAGTTCGGCCTTGGCGACGGGTGGCGTTGGCGCGTTGCGGATGATGGCAATGAAGTCATCAATATTGGCCAGCGCGACAGCCAGGCCTTCAAGCACATGGCCGCGTTCGCGTGCTTTACGCAGGGTGAACACCGTGCGGCGTGTGACCACCTCTCGGCGGTGCGACAGAAAGACCTGGATCAAATCCTTCAGGTTGCACAGCTTGGGCTGGCCGTTGACCAGCGCCACCATGTTGATGCCGAAGGTGTCCTGCAACTGGGTTTGTTTATACAGATTGTTGAGGACCACTTCAGGGACTTCGCCGCGCTTGAGCTCGATCACCAGGCGCATACCGGACTTGTCGGACTCGTCCTGGATATGACTGATGCCCTCGATTTTCTTTTCATGGACCAGCTCGGCCATGCGCTCCTGCAGCGTCTTCTTGTTGACCTGGTAGGGCAGTTCGTCAACGATGATGGATTGGCGCTGACCCTTGTCGATGTCCTCGAAATGGCAACGCGCGCGCATGACCACCTTGCCACGGCCCGTGCGGTAGCCGTCCTTGACGCCATTGATGCCGTAAATGATTGCGCCTGTGGGGAAGTCCGGCGCCGGAATAATTTCCATCAGTTCGTCGATGCTGGCTTGGGGGTTTTTCAGCAGGTGCAGGCAGGCATCGATCACTTCGTTGATGTTGTGCGGCGGGATGTTGGTGGCCATGCCCACGGCAATGCCACCCGAGCCGTTGATCAGCAGGTTGGGAATGCGCGAGGGCAGGACCAGGGGCTCTTTTTCACTGCCGTCATAGTTGGGCCCAAAGTCGACCGTTTCCTTGTCGATGTCGGCCAGCATTTCCTGGGCAATTTTGGACAGACGCACCTCGGTGTAGCGCATGGCAGCGGCGCTGTCACCGTCCACCGATCCGAAGTTGCCCTGACCATCGACCAGCATGTGGCGCAGCGAGAAATCCTGGGCCATGCGCACGATCGCGTCATAGACCGACTGGTCGCCGTGTGGGTGGTATTTGCCGATCACGTCGCCGACGATACGGGCGGATTTTTTGTAAGGCCGGTTCCAGTCGTTATTCAGTTCGTGCATCGCAAACAGCACGCGCCTGTGAACCGGTTTCAGACCATCACGGGCATCCGGCAAAGCGCGACCGACGATCACGCTCATCGCGTAGTCAAGGTAGCTGCGCCGCATTTCCTCTTCAAGGCTGATGGGCAAGGTTTCTTTGGCAAACTGGGTCATGGAGAGGCCTGAATTGGATTTGGCAGTGCGCTCGTGGAGCGAAGCCTGCTGATTTTAAGGCCTGAGTTTAGGTCAGCCGGGGTGTGGCACGCCCGCAACAGAAAACAAAGAATCTTCATTCTGTGTCGGACGAAGGCGATACCGCGCTTGAACGGCGAATGAGCTATGGCACAATAACTGTAACGCTTTGAGTGATGGTCACTCACGGCGTGTATTCAATCGCAGCAAGTCTGCGGCTTTTCTCTAGAGGAGAACCATGAAGAAACTCAACAAAGTGGCAATGTTGTTTGCTTCCGCAGCGCTTGCAACCGCCGCTGGTGCACAAACAATTGACAACTGGAAAAACGGCACGAACGAGCTGGTCTGGAAAAACGGCACCAACGAACTGTGCTGGCGCAATGGCTTCTGGACACCGGCTACCGCCGCTCCAGGCTGCGACGGCGCTATTGTTCCTGCAGCACCTGTGGCCGCGCCAGCTCCTGTAGCTGCCGCTCCAGCACCTGCTCCCGCTCCCGCTCCCGCTCCTGCACCTGTTGCTCCTCCTGCAGCTACCAAAGTCACTTACGCCGCTGACGCGTTCTTTGACTTCGACAAGTCTGTGCTGAAGCCTGAAGGCAAAGCCAAGCTTGACGACCTGGTCGGCAAAATCAAAGACATCAACCTTGAAGTCATCATCGCTGTCGGTCACACCGACGCCGTGGGTAGCGACTCCTACAACCAGAAGTTGTCGGTTCGCCGCTCCGAAGCCGTCAAGGCTTACCTGGTGTCCAAAGGCGTTGAGAAAAACCGCGTTTACACCGAAGGCAAAGGCGAGAAACAGCCAGTTGCTGACAACAAGACCGGCGAAGGCCGCGCGAAAAACCGTCGCGTTGAAATCGAAGTCGTTGGTACCCGCGCCAACCGTTAATCCTTCACGGATTGCAAAAAAACCGCGCTACGGCGCGGTTTTTTTATGCCCGCGCGATAATCAAGCCATGCACACCAATGAAAACGCTGACCCCGCCGAGCTGGCCAAATTCTCCGACCTGGCACATCGCTGGTGGGACCTGGACAGCGAATTCCGCCCGCTGCACCAGATCAATCCCTTGCGGCTGGGCTGGATCGAAAGCCTGGCGCCGCTTCAGGGCAAACGTGTTCTGGACATTGGTTGCGGCGGTGGGATTCTCGCCGATGCCATGGCCAGGCAGGGTGCGCAGGTGCTGGGCATCGACTTGGCGAGCAAGGCCCTGAAAGTCGCGCAGTTGCATGCGCTGGAAGCAGGAACGCAGGGTGTCGCGTACCGCGAAGTCAGCGCGGAAGCCCTGGCGGCCGAGCAACCGGCCAGCTTTGATGTCGTGACTTGTATGGAAATGCTGGAGCATGTGCCCGATCCCTCGTCGGTTGTGCGCGCCTGCGCCACGCTGGTCAAACCGGGCGGCCATGTGTTTTTCTCCACCATCAACCGCAATGCCAAGGCTTTTTTGTTTGCGATTGTCGGGGCCGAGTACGTGTTAAGCCTGCTGCCGCGCGGCACCCATGAATACGCCAAGTTCATCAAACCCAGCGAACTGGCGGGCTATTGCCGCAGCGCCGGGCTGAACCTGCAGCACACCCGCGGCATGGAATACAACCCCTTGAGCCAGCATTACTGGCTCAGTGCCGACACCAGCGTGAACTACCTGCTGGCCACACAAAAGACCTGATATGTTTCACCAGATTGAGGCCGTGCTGTTTGACCTGGACGGCACGCTGATCGACAGCGCTCCTGACCTCGGCGCCGCTGCCGACAAAATGCGCACCGACCGGGGCATGTCGTCCCTGCCGCTGTCTGATTACCGGCACATGGCCGGCGCCGGCGCCCGCGGCATGCTCGGCGTAGCTTTTGGCTTGAGCCCCGAGCATGCAGATTTCGGCGTTCTGAAAGAAGAATTTTTCCTCAATTACGAAGCCTGCATGACAGAGCGCACCTATGCGTTCGACGGCGTGGCCGAGCTGATCGCGCAAATCAATGGCGCGGGCCTCAAGTGGGGCGTGGTCACCAACAAGTCGGCGCGGTTCACCCTGCCGCTGACACGCCAGATGCCGCTTTTTTCAAGCGCACAGACCATTATCAGCGGCGACACCACACCACATGCCAAGCCGCATCCGGCGCCCCTGCTGGAAGCCGCCCGCCAGCTCCATGTCGAACCGGGCCGCTGTGTTTATGTCGGCGACGACGAGCGCGACATTGTTGCCGGCCGCGCCGCCGGCATGCCGACGGTGGCTGCAGCCTACGGTTATCTGGGAGCCACGGCTGATACCCTGGGCTGGAAGGCCGATGCCACCATTGTTTCACCTGCCGCGCTCTTGAATTTGCTGCGTTTGGCGTAAACTAGTCTGCTTGGGGCTGCATTGGTTTCGACGTGGGTTCGGACGCGGTGTGGTGCATGTCGAGCTGAGTGTGCTCGTAAAACTGATTCAAACAAACTAACTGCAAACGACGAACGTTTCGCACTCGCTGCTTAATTGCCAGTGAGCTTTACAACAGCAGGTCGATGGGCTGGGCAAGGGGTGTTTAGCGCAAGTTAAATGCTCCCGGCTGTAAAGATAATTTCATCGGCTGGCTCCGGGCTGGGTACCTTAACCCGGGGCAAGAAAATAGGGTGCTGGCGTCCTGTGTAGCGTGCGACTGCGCGACACAGGTGGCGAGACTTAAATCAGACCGCTAAACATGTAGATCTGCCCGAACAAGGCTTGCGGACGGGGGTTCAAATCCCCCCAGCTCCACCAGACCGCAATACAAAGGCCGCTAACGACATACAGTTGGCGGCCTTTTTCTTTGAAAAATCAACAAGTTACTGTGCAATTGCCTACAGGGGCTGCTATTGACAGCCAAGCTAAGGCGGGGGTACAAACGGGGGGAGAACTAGCCAAAACGGGGGGATTTTCCACTTGTACCCCCATTTTGTGTACCCCCACCCCTGACCGGAGCCTGTCCCCCCATGCTGACCGATGCCCAATGCCGAAACGCAGTTTGCCCACCGGACAAGAAGCAGGCGAGGTTTGCCGATTCCGGTGGGATGTACCTGCAAGTCAGCCCGGCAGGGTCCAAACGCTGGTTTCTGAAATACCGGATAGCCGGGGCTGAAAAGCAATTGGCCCTGGGCAGCTATCCAGCGGTGAGCCTGACGGCGGCGAGAAAAGCCCGTGACGCGGCAAAGCTGCAAAAGTCCGAAGGCCGCGACCCGGTGCAGGTGCGCAAGGTGGAAAAGCTCAAAGCCACGCGCAGCGACGGCGACACCTTCAAGGCCGTGGCCCTGGAGTGGTACGGCAAACAAGCCCCCCAATGGAGCGCCAGCCACGCAGAACGCTCCTTGCGGCAATTGGAGCGCGACCTGTTCCCGTGGATCGGTGCGCGGGCGATGACCGACATTCACCCGATGGAACTGCTGGCAGCACTGCAAAAGGTGGAGGAGCGGGGCGCGGTGGAAACGGCAGACCGGGTGCTGATGCTGGCGCGGCAGGTATGGGACTACTGGCTACCCACCACCAACAACGAACAACGCAACATCACGGAGGGCCTGAAAGGCCGTCTGACCCCCTATCGCGGCAAGAGCTTTGCGGCTATCGTTGACCCGGCTCGGCTGGGTGAACTGCTCAGGGCAATCAAGCAGTACAAAGGCGGGCCGATTGTGCGCACGGCCTTGCAGCTTGCCCCCGTGCTGTACCAACGACCCGGCAACCTGCGCGAGATGGAGTGGACAGAGCTTGATTTAGACGGGGCATTGTGGACCATTCCCAGCATGAAAATGAAGCGCACCAAACTGGAAAAAGAGCAGGGCGAAGCGCACACCGTGCCGCTGCCCACGCAGGCCGTGGCCTTGCTTCGCAGCCTGCACCCGCTGACCGGACACGGGCGCTATGTGTTCCCCGGTGAGCGCAGCCACGACCGACCCATATCGGATAACTCCGTGCGCAGCGGTCTGTATGCGCTGGGTTTCGGCAAGGAACAGACATGGCACGGATTCAGGGCGACGGCACGCACGATGCTGGTGGATCAATTGAACCTGGACCCCTTGGCCATTGAAGCCAATCTGGCCCATGCGGTGAAGGATGCCAACGGACGCAGTTACAACCGCACGCAATACCTGAAACAACGCTTTGAACAGATACAGCATTGGGCCGATTACCTGGACAAGCTGGCGCGGGGTGCGGATGTGATCCCGTTCAAAGCGGCATAGAACAGTTTTAAGCCACGCCTAGCTATCGGCTGATCCCCGATGGCGAATACCGGGACACCCTGACCCGGCGGCGCTGGTTTTCGTTTCAGGTACGTGGCAGGGAACGTATGGCGGACTTAACGCATTGGGATTTTGCTGAGCATTTCTCAGCGTATGACGCGGCGGCGCTGATCTTGGGTTTGGAGCCACGAGATTCGGATACTGAGGAATGGCGCGTGCGCGTAGTTACCGACCGGATGAAGCTGCACTACAAACATGCACTCACCCGAATTTTTAGTGACACTCTTGGTGACCCGATAGAAGTTTCTGAAAGTGAAGCAATCAATGCACAGATTGCGCTTCCAAGCATAAAGGCGGATGAACTACATCACCGTTGCTGGCTTTACGGTGAGGAGACAACTTTATCGGATTGGCTTAACAATCGTCTCAGCAATTTTGAAAATCAAGAGTTCGCGCGAAACACCATCGCACGTTGGTTGGACACGATCGGTATGAATTCGGTATATCCGTTTGATCGCCAGCAAGGTAGTCGGGAAAGAAAATCGGATTGCCGGTGGCCTTGGGGTAATCATCACACCGAAACATTGGGACATCTTGAGGCAGCAGCGCGGCGTTATTGGGCAGAGAACTATGACCCCTCAGACGCAACTACTGCCCCTACCAATGCCACCGTGTCGGAGTGGCTTCAAACGGATCGTAAGGTCTCAAAAACGATGGCCGATTCGATAGCATCGATGCTCAGGCCAGACGGGTTGCCCACCGGGCCTCGAAAATTGTTATAAGAATCTACAGCTAGGAGGCGCGTGACTTCACTTGATTGTCAATTGTTCCTCTTTTGAACATTTTTCTCTCGAATACATACCTGCCCGCTGTGGCACTTCACCTAGCCACCGGCTGATCCCCGACGGCGAATACCGGGACACCCTGACCCGGCGGAGCTGGTTTTCTATCAGGTGCGACACAGGGGACGCTATGACTGAGCCACACATTAGACGCCTTACGTTATTTGATTACGCCTCGCTGGCTGTTTCAAAAGTTATCTATTTTGGTGGCTCTGATGCAGATCATGTTTCCATGCCAGCGTTAGTTCAAGCCGCTGACTTACCAAAGCTATTAATTTTTGCCATTCGGGGCATCAAAAATCAAGAAGAAGTGCCACGAAAGTTGGAGGATGAAGGTACTGCAATAGCAATCGAAACTATGGGGAAAAAGGTGTATGCGCTAATTGGAAAAGGCGTCCTGCCCGCATACGATCCGCACATATTTCTTCGCATTGAATTAGGGGCAATTGGGGCAAACAGGGACGATTATTTAGTGCGACTAGACGATGTTTCCAATTGGCTCAAGACGGAGGGAGTAGAGATCGGGTACTCCGTGAACGCCCCACAAAATAACGGCAGCGATGAAGCCGAACATGGGAACGCCAGTCTCGGCATTTCTGACGCTGGCAACCGCTGGCCATGGGGCAAGCACCACACCGAGTTACTGGGACACCTTGAGGCGGCCGCATCCGAATTCTGGCGCAGCTACGACCCCCATAACGCAAAAGCCACTGCCCCCAAAAATGACACGGTCATCTCTTGGTTGATGACGCGCAATGCCCTGGGGCAAAAGCGAAAAGTGTCTGATCAAATGGCTAGCGCTATTGCAACTATTCTCAGACCTGACGATTTGCCGACTGGGCCTCGAAAATAGTTATCAGACCCCAGCGAAGCCAATAGGGGCGCGGCTTTGTGGGGTTGTCCGGGGTTATGCAACCCCTAGTTATCTGAGTCAATTGACCCTATTCATCAGACTTGAACCCTCCTAAATTCGCCGTCAATCGCTAGCAACCGCCAGCGATAGCTAACGACGAATAAGGGGTTTCAATGACCATATTGCGCATGCCAGCCGTTAAGGCTGAAACCGGGCACCGTTCCCACGCAAGCATTTACAACGCCATCAAGGCGGGGCTTTTCACCACCGGTGTGGCTATCGGGCAACGCTCGAAAGGCTGGCCGTCTGATGAAGTACAGGCCATCAACGCGGCGCGCATCGCGGGCAAGTCAGACGCGGAAATACGCGAACTGGTGAACCGCCTTCACGCCAAGCGCACCGAACTGGCCACGGCGTAGGGGGCGGCTGATGCACACAGACACCACGCCCAAAGAAAAGCCCACCGGGGACGGCAATCCCACGGCAGGCCACACAGACACCCAGACTGTACCGAACCCGGCGAACACCGACAAGGTGTTTCACTCACTCCGTGCGGCGTATGCCTTGCATGGCCACACGCTGCACCGTACCGACCCGAACGACGGCGCTGTGACCTATTGGGCCGAACGCTGGGGGCTGGTGCGCTACCTGCCCACGATTGACACGGCGCGGCGGTTCCTGGAGCAGATAGGGGGACGGCTATGAGCGACCCTATCGAGCACTTCCGGCTGGCCATCGCAGCGGCTGGCCTGGAAGCCCCGGACAACATCAATCCGGACGGCGCAATCCACCGATTCAGCACCAACGGGCGGCGTGGTGATGATTCCGGCTGGTACATGCTGCACACCGACGGCATAGCGGCTGGGGCTTTTGGCTGCTGGCGTGAAGGGCTTACACAGACCTGGTGCGCGAAGTCAGGCAACGCCATGACCGACGCAGAGCGCGAAGCACACCGGCAGCGCATCAAGGCCATGAAGGCACAGCGCGAAGCCGACCTATTGGCGACCCAGCAACAGGCCAGCCAGACGGCGGCGGCAATGTGGCAAGGCGCGACAGCGGCACCGGCAGCGCATGAGTACCTAACCCGCAAGGGTATACAGCCCCACGGCGTGAAGTGTGACGGGCAGAGGCTGATGATCCCCATGCGTGACACAGCGGGCACCTTGCACAGCCTGCAAACCATAGCCCCGGACGGTGACAAACGATTCATGCCCGGCGGGCGTAAGAAGGGCTGCTATCACTCGATAGGCAAACCGGCGGGCGTGCTGATCGTCTGTGAAGGCTTTGCGACCGGCGCAAGCATCCATGAATGCACCGGTGACGCGGTGGCGGTGGCCTTCGATACGGGCAACCTGGAGGCGGTGGCGGTGGCCTTACGTGCCAAATACCCCAGCTTGAAAATCATCATCGCGGCTGATGATGACCACCTGACCGACGGTAATCCCGGCCTGACCAAAGCTACGGCAGCGGCGCTGGCTGTGGGCGGGCTGCTGGCTGTGCCATCGTTCCCGGCGGGCAGACCGGACAAGGCCACCGACTTTAACGACCTGCACCAATTGGCCGGGGCCGTTGCGGTGAAGGTGTGCATGGATGCGGCGCAACTGTGCGCGGTGGCTGGTGCTGATGACTGGCCAGACCCCACGCCATTGCCAGACGCATTGCCCCCGGTTGATCCCTTTGATGCCGAGTTATTGCCCGTGGCCTTGCGGGCTTGGGTGATGGACATTGCCCACCGGATGCAATGCCCGGCAGACTTCCCTGCGGTGGCGGCGCTGGTGGCCTTGAGTAGCCTGATCGGAGCGCGGGCTGTGGTGCAACCCAAAGCGCGGGACGACTGGCAGGTCGTGCCGAATCTGTGGGGCGCGGTAGTGGGCAGGCCGGGCGTGAAGAAAAGCCCGGCGCTGGGTGAAGCCTTGAAGCCCCTGCACCGGCTACAGGCCAACGAGTTTGAGCTGTGGCAGGCCGCGCATGATGCCTGGGCACTGGACTGCAAGGTGATGGCCATGCAGGACGATGCCAACGAGAAAAAAGCCAAGGGGCTGGCAGGCAAAGACCCGGCGGCGGCGCGGGCGCTGCTGGAGCCGGTGGACACCCCCGCAGAGCCAACGGCGCGGCGCTTTGTCGTCAACGATGCCACGGTGGAAAAGCTGGGCGAACTGATGCAGCAAAACCCGTGGGGCACCTTGTCCTATCGGGACGAACTGTACGGGCTGCTTACCGGACTGGACAAGCAGGGGCAGGAAGGGGCACGGGCTTTCATGCTGCAAAGTTATGACGGCAATCAGGGCTACACCTTTGACCGCATCGGGCGCGGGACGGTGCATATCCCCCGTGTCTGCCTGGCGATGATTGGCGGCATACAGCCCGGCCGGATTCAGGAATACGTGCGCGGTGCGGTGGCCGGTGGCAGTGCGGATGATGGTCTGTTGCAGCGGTTTGGTTTGACCGTGTGGCCAGACACCACGGGCGAATTTATCCACGTTGACCAATGGCCAGACACCCCGGCCAAACAGACCGCTTGGGCCGTGTTTGATCGGCTGGCAGGCTTGCCACCGGCCAACGACACAGAGCCGACCGTCTGGCGCTTTGACGATGCGGCGCAAGCCTTGTTTGTGGAGTGGCTGGTTCCCTTTGAAATTGAGATACGCGGCGATGACCTGCACCCGGCGATGATTTCGCACCTGTCCAAGTATCGAAAGTTGATCCCGGCGCTGGCGCTGGTGTTTGCTTTGATTGATACCCCGGACAGTGGCGGCGTGATCCATGAGGGTGAACTGTTGCGGGCGCTGGCCTGGGGGGACTACCTGCGCAGCCATGCAAACCGCCTGTATGCAGCGGCGGTGATGCCTGAAACCACCGACGCGGTGACGCTGTTATCGAGAATCAGGGCAGGCAAGCTGGTGGACAGGGACGGCGTGATTCTGGACAGCTTCACACCCCGGCAAATTGCCATCAAGGGCTGGGCCGGGTTGGCCACACCTGACGCCGTGCGCAGGGCAGCGGATGCGCTTGCAGATTACGACTGGCTACGGCGGGACGTGGTGCAGTCAGGTGACGCATTGGGCCGGGGCAGACCGAGCGATCGCTACGCCGTCAACCCGATGGCAAGGGGCGCGGCATGAACTGGCTGGCGCGACTCAAAAAAATCGACACAGCCCCCACGGCAGACCCTACGGAAACTACAAAAAGGGTTTCTGTAGTTTTTGTAGGCCGCGATATAGCCCCCTTGCAAAAAACAGGGGGTTATGCACGGGCAGCCAACGACCCGACACCTGACCCCGGCCGCTGGGCATGGCCACACAGCGCAGCAATGACCGGCGCGGAGATTGACACCTTCACGGCGCGGCTGGCGAGCTTCACCGACAAGGGCTTACGCCTGGAGGATGCAGAGGCGCTGGCAGACAAGCTGGTGACGCGAGATCGTGAAGCAGACGACCGGCGGCTGTGCCTGGAATGCTTTCACCTGTCTGGCCAGCATGGAAAGACCTGGGACTGTAGAAACTGGCAGCGGGCCGGGGTGGCCTTGCGGGCGAAGGATGCGCAGCTATCGGCGGCGCTGGTGTTTCAGCTACAGCGGTGCGACGGATTCGCTCCAATTCAATCAAAGGGATGACATGACGACTGCCAAGAAACAAGCCCCAAACCTTATAAAACCTAAGACTGCGAAGCCGTATGTGCTGACCGTGGCAGACAAGGCGACTATGGCTGTGAAGCCATCCATGAATGGCGCGGCAGTGATTCAAGCCTATCAGGGCAACGTCATGGGCAAGGACGCCGATATAAATGTATTGATTGACCGGCTACGTGACACCTTCACCGAGGTTAAGGGCGGCGACCTGCACACCCTGGAGGCCATGCTCATTAGCCAAGCGACGGCGCTGCAAACCATATTCACCAGTCTGGCACGCAGGGCGCAGGATCAGCAATACCAAAAGAACCTGGAGGCGTTTCTGGGGCTGGCCTTGAAAGCGCAGGCACAGAGCCGGGCGACCATATCGGCGCTGGTGGACTTGAAGTATCCCCGGCAAGCCACGTTTGTGAAGCAGGCCAACATTGCCAACGGGCCGCAACAGGTGAACAACGGCGGGGCTGTCGGAGGCAATCCTGACCATTACGCGCAGGCGCGCACGCACGCGGAAAATTCCGCACCCGAGCAAAACAAACTATTGGAAGTACGACATGGGCAACCCGGCAAAAGGATGGACACCAGAGCGGCGCAAGCGGCAGAGCGAAGCTATCAAGCGGTGGAAACCGTGGCAGCAGTCTACCGGGCCAAAAAGCCCAGAGGGTAAGGCGGCGGTATCGGGGAATGCCTGGGCCGGTGGCCACTGGCTGAAACTACGGCAGGCCATCAAAGCATTAAATCAGGCTATGCGGGAGCAGCGGGGCTGGCTAAAGTGACTCTTATTTTCAGGATTTAGCAAGAGATGAGTTTGTGAAAATTACCGATGTTTGAGGGGGCGGCTGTGACATAGTGTTACTTTGAAAGAATTTTCATGAAAACCAAGATAGCTCTCTTCTCACTCTTAGTACTCGCTAGTCTTGCGGGCTGTACCGCATTCGTCCCTGTACAAACATTGGACAAAACAGGCATCGATGCACTCTTGACGGCTACAAAGCTGCCGATCCTGTCTGATGCTGAAGCTACGGGTCGAACTGTTATCTCAGAGGTAGTCGGTTACTCATGCATGAACCAAGCCACCGAGCCCAGTGCAACCAGAGTCGGCGCTACCGATCAAGTGAAAATCCTAGCTGTGCAAAAGGGTGCGACCGCTGTATCTGGGCTAGTCTGCAGTGAGGGCGGCGTTTCCTTGGTCCGCAATTGCTGGCAATCGTGGGAATGCAAGGGTAAGGCGCTTAAGTGATAGGACATTTTTGGGTTGAGCGAGGCACCCCGATGCTTCGATTAGGCGTGAGTAACTATTTCACAAATAAGGATGAGTATGAAATGTAGAGGCGCTTTTCTGGCTATGTTTTTTATCGCTACCGGCGTCTATGCCCAGCCGGTAATAAAGGATGGATTCCCGTGCGTGTCCGAGCTTTGCGTGGGCGATGGGTTGCAGGAGTTGAGAGGGATTAAATGGAAGTCCGTAAAGGATCAGGGTAGAAATTTTTCGGCATCAGAATTGGATGACGTAAGGAAGTCGCTCAGGGGAAGCATTTCCGCGGCAGCCGCTACCGCTATAGCGAAAGGAGTGTTCGATGGTTCCACGCTCGACGCACTCAGCGGAATCACTGGTAGCTGCAAATCTGAAAGGGCTTATGTTCAAGGCTCGTTTACCTCTAACGCAGGGTCTCTCACAGATGTCACCTTGGTACTTCTTTCTGCTAATGGGACGCAACGGTGGACAGTGGCGCACATTCGTAGATTTATAGACGTGCCTAACGGCGAGGCAGCAAAAGAATTAAGTCGGCAACTTGAAGAGCGGTACGCGGGGTTTGACAGGCCTTCACAGCGCACGCCTAAAACTCGTGGATCCTTTCAAGTGAAATATGGAGGAGGTACTTATATCTCCTACGACCTGGATTACACGTCTGCAGAATTCAATAGTTTTGAAAAGAAAAATATTTCCCCAGCGTCTTGTCTGTCAGGTCTAAAGGCTGATTGATCGATTTCAGAGCACAGCAACTGCGGGCATGCAAAACACCAAGGTTCTACTAAGGTTTGCAGTCCTGCTGCTATTGGCACTCCAGGCCCAAGCCGATACCCTGCTGGGCAAGGTCATCAATGTGGCCGATGGCGACACCATCACAGTCCTGGACGACACCAACACCCAGCACAAGATTCGGCTGGCTGGCATTGATGCGCCTGAAAAGCGGCAAGCATTCGGCAATGTCTCCAAGCAGAGCCTGGCCGAGCAGGTAGCAGGGCAGTCTGTGGCGGTCGAGTGGGACAAGGTTGATCGGTACGGGCGCAAGGTCGGCAAGGTGCTGCTGGCCGGTCTGGATTGCAACCTGGTGCAGGTCAAGCGCGGTCTGGCATGGCACTACAAGGACTATCAGCGGGAGCAGTCCCCCACTGACCAACAGAGCTATGCAGCGGCTGAGGTCGAGGCCAGAGCGGCGAGGCTAGGACTCTGGCGTGATGTGGAACAGGTTCCGCCTTGGGAGTTTAGGAACAAGCGGTAGACAGTAAAAATTTAAAGGCCAACTTTGGCCTCATCCATGCACTTTTGCTTTTCCACAACCATATATGCGTCCATCTTCTCGGCTTGCTTATCAGGTAAGGAGCAATTTGGCCCAGAATTGCGGGGAGCAAATGGCAAAGCACCTTACGCCGCAAAGCATCGCGTATACGGAGGCGCGGGGGAGGGTCTGACCGAGGCTGAGTTAGCCGAGCCGAGCGCAAGCGCTGAGGCCAAGTTCCTGGCTACTGAAGTTCAGAAACTATTGAGGAAGACACCATGAAAGAAACTACTACTTTGACCAAGCCCAAACTGGTCAGTAAAACGTCGGAGGCGGAACTGGCGTTCGCTGAGGCTGGCGCGGTTCCTGTAACAACAGGCGCAAAGGCGGCGGCTGAGAAATGAGCATTCTTTGCGCCAGAGGGTTATCGGCGGCTGCCCATCAACCTACGGAAAGACCTGCACAAAAAGCTGCGGCTGGCAGCGGTCGAGCAGGATTGCACCGCCACCGACATCATCGAGCGGCTACTGGTCAAAGAGTTGGATAAATGAATCTTCCAATTGCAAAGGGGTGTACTTGCGGGGGAAGAAATCCTGCCTGCTTTAAATGCGGTGGATGGGGTTTTGTAAGCGATCGAGCCATCAAGCCAAGCAGTCCAAGCAGTCCAAGCAGTCCAAGCAGTCCAAGCAGTCCAAGCAGTCCAAGTTTTGGCGTAAAGGTGAAAAAAAAGTTGGAAATAACGAATGCGACATGCCCTATTTGCAACGTGAGTCTTTTTGCTAGAAATCTGAGCAGTCATTTGGCTAGAGTTCATAACGAAAGTGATTTCGACTGAACACCAGTCCTGAATCAAACGGATTTAGACCCTGAGATTGCTGGAATGGAACCACACATACCAGGCAGGCAGAACCAACCCATTTCTTGCGCGGAACGCCTGGAGGGGAGGCCACTGGCTGAAACTGCGGCAGGCCATCAAGGCACTGAATCAAGCTATGCGGGAGCAGCGGGGCTGGCTGGGGTAGGGATACACAGGGAAGGCGGTTAGTATCCGATTTGGAGGCTGTGCAATGACAAAGATAATCGGTGCTGCGGTTCTTGCCCTGATGGGTTCTGCGTGTTTCGCTCAAACGCCTGACGCGGTGGCTGCGTTAGCCCGGAAGCTAGAGGGCACCATTTATGTCATTCCGCACCGTGAGTCCGTAGACGGACAGATGACCGCTTGCGGGCTTGAGTTTTCCGCAATGAAGATGGACTTTAGTACCAAAGGTGGCGCACCAGTGAAGATCGTCGGGTCTTTCTACTTACGCAACTCCTCAAACGGCGGACTTTTTTACGCCTTGAAGATGGGGATTGCCGATCGCTTGGGTGCGAATCCCTTGGTGTCTGCCCCCGCCAATGCTTTCATTCGCGCGCCCCGTGGGCAGGCCCCAACTAAGGCAAGGCGGGCAGATGGAGAAAACCCGGGATATGCATTATTTGTGGGCGCAGTCGATGGTGACGTGGTTGCGGCGTATCAGGCGATCGCAGAGCACAACCAATTGGTTGTCGGTTTTAATCGCGTTCCAGGGCAGATGGATGTGACCGCCACATTGGATTTGACCGTAATTGATACAAAAATGGTGGACGGCAAGGTGGTCCGTGAAAAGAGCCAACAACCGGTGGAAGAGTTTCTGGATTGCAGTGGCTCGCTGCTTAAAACCGTCAAGAAATAGATCGGAGTCCGCTAAGACTGGCCGGGGGGTAGCGAAAGTCTGGCGCATCGACAGATCGGAAACCACTCCGTATCTCACGCAGAGAAAAAATTCCCCATTTGAAAACAATCAAATAATCAGCGAATGATTCGGGGGGTATCAAAGGCAAAGTGGGGGTACAGACGGGGGTGCGGATTGATAATGAAAATCGCGAGACCTAACATTCATGCGGGTTTCAAGCCATCATTCAATTGACCCCAGCTCCACCATCAATTTTGGTAAGTCCTTGATTTTGAAGGACTTTTCCAAAGAAGCGAGGCCAAAACAAGGGGTCGTCCTTTCAGGGGTGACACCCGGTACTACACCGGGAGCTTGTTATGGCCGCTTCGTATCTTGTTCAGACCCGCAACGGCGTGTACTGCGCACGCTTTGTTGTTCCTCTCGCGCACAGGGGATCCAGCAAATCCGCTGGCAGGGAAATCCGCGTTTCGACACTCACCAAAGACCCGCGCGATGCTGCTGCACGTGCGCGGCTTCTGCGCGTGCTCTATGACAGTTTGTTGCACAAAGGTGGGGTATTCTGCCGGGAGAGCATTTCAACCTACTTTCAATCCATCATGGCACAGTTCAAAGCACCGCCCCTAGGCACACCCAAGTTCGGCATCGAGTACGACTTTGCAACCGGCAAGGTGAAATTCGAGGATGTCAAGCCTGGGGAGGAGGCAACTGTGATGAGCATGCTGGAAGACATGCAACACCGCCTGCCTGTGCCCATCACTCAGATTGCGCTAGCGCCCCCGGCACCTCCCGTTGCGGCACCCGTAGCATCCGCCAGAACAGACGGATTGTCCGACGATGCCCGACTCCCCATTGCAACCATGGTTGAGGAGTATCTGGAAAGCCAGGAAGGGCGAGCACTCAGGGATGAAATTGGCCCAAAGAATGTGTCGCAGCGTGCCACCCGCCTGCGGTTGTTTTCCAACTACTTTGAAGGCAAGGTCATCGGCGACATCACTCCAAACGACATCAAAAACTACATGGATGACATCGCGTACTACCCGACCAGTCGGGATGTAATCGGCATAGCGCCGGGACGCAGCATCCGTGATGTCATCAAGTTGAGCAAGGCGAACAAGTTGCGCCGGGACGACGGCAAACCGTACGACACGCTGGCCGAGGCAACCGTTAAGGGATACATGCTGGCGTTGGCCAATTTCATCGGCTTTTGCGATCTCAAACTGGCGGTGTTGGACCGCACAGCCAGCCGTATGAAAACTATCGTGGACTCGGCGCCAAAGGGAGAACCCAACCCCAAAGAGCCGTTTACAGACGACGAGCTGACGAGCATCTTTTCGTGCCGATACCTTTGGCAGCCTGCCTACAACCTGCCGCATCAGTATTGGACGCCGGTTATCGGCCTTTTCACCGGGGCGAGGTTGAGCGAAATCTGCCAGCTCACCACGGGGGACATCAAAGAGTATGCGCCAGGGGCATGGCAAATCTCCTTCAACGATGATGAAGACGGTGAAGATGATGACGATGGCAGCAGCCGCCGCCGCAAGTCCAACAAGCGCTTGAAGAACAAGTCATCGCGCCGCGTCATGCCAGTGCATCCTCAACTGATTGAGTTGGGGCTTATCGACTACTGGAAGAAGCGCAAGAAGGATGGAAATGTCAACCTTATGGGCGTGAAGGCAGCAGAAAAAGACGGCTACGGGAAGGTGCCCGGAGATTTTTTCCGCAACAAGCTTCTGCGTGAGTACGTGGGCATCAACAGTGAGACCAAGGTCTTCCATAGTTTTCGCTACACATTTATCACCCGCTTGCGTCAGGCCATCATCGACCATGCGGGCAAGAGGGTGGATGAGAATATCGAGAATTATCCCGAGGGGCTGACGCTTCGCCAGATCGTGGGCCACTCCATCGCGTCTGGGTTCACTCGAAGCACTGGGAAGTCGGATGTGCATATCAATACTTACATGGGAGAGGTTTCGATGGAAGCCCGTGTGCGACTTTTGGCGAGATTGGACTTGTCGCATATCTCTATTCCGAAGTACCAAAACGTCAAGCCGGGGCAGCGTGTCAGGTACGAGCCCGACGTGAAGTCGGAGGCGGCAATTCAGGATTTCAGTATTAGTGGGGATGTCCTAGGCGCACTTTTGTAGCTTCCCAAACTTTCTTGTGTCCTACCGGGAGATCACCTGAGGTAGGTGGACGGTTAGCCTTCGCAACTTGGAAAAGCTGGACGCCTGTGCCAGGAATTGGATGCAGATGCCAAGCATAGGACTGGCGTCCTTGTGCGACCGCGTGGATCTATTGGCCAACGCGATCATCGCCGATGACAACGTCGGCTTTGCAGCGTTATCAGACATTGGGAGAGGTCGTCTAATTTGAGTCTCATTTCTTGAGACATGATTAAGGATCCACCTGTCTCGCCGGGTCTGCCAGAATATCAAGCATCTGCCCGTTTATAAAGCACTGCCCTTCATCGTTAGGCTTTCTGAAAAAATGAATATGGATGCACTCACCTTCACCGCAGAAGCCATAAAGGCATTGTCCTGGCCAACGGCGGTGGTACTCGTTGCGCTAATGGTTCGTAAACCAGTGATTGAGTTGCTTCCGTTTTTACGTCGGCTCAAGTACAAGGAAATCGAGTTAGAGTTCTCAAAGGAACTTGCGCAGCTCAAATCTGATGTCAAAGCAAGCGAACCGACGACAAATCAGGTGTCCGTGGCTCCTGCACCGAGCGCATCCAACAATCGGCTTCTCAATATTGCATCGATCTCAACAAGTGCGGCCATACTCGAGGCTTGGTCAGAACTCGAATCTGCCTCTGTGGCTGTAGCTAGTTCCTTCTGGACGCAAACACCAGGCGATGCAATAAAAAATTACTCGAGGCTTGGTGAATATTTGCTGCAATGCAAAGTGATAGATGAAAAACAGTTGGTTATCTTCAACAAATTGCGCGCACTTCGTAACAAGGCAGCACACGCAGCAGATCTAAACCTTAGCGAAGAAGCGGCACGTACTTACATTGAGCTTGCCACGTCGCTCATAGCTCACATACGCTCCGCATAACCTATGAAGAGCCCGAGTTGTCTCTGGGAGGGTTTGGATTGGAACAGTGGCCGTTTTCACTGAAATACGCAGTTGAAAGTCCCTTGACCTTGCAACATTGTGTCCACATCCCTTGAAAGGCATTGAACACGCTAACATCTAGCAACATTTTGGCAATGCACCACTATCATCGTGTGTCTATTTCAAGGGGTGAGATTGGCTTCAAATCACGAATATGCAGTTATCGGACATAGCCGCGCAATGGTTGGTCGCTTTCTGGGCATTGTTGCGGGACTGGCTAGCTCAGGTTTGGCTGTTCTCATAGCCACCGCAATAACTTATGCCGAGAGTTGGGGATTTCTCCAAGAACGCGCGTTTTGGACATTGCCACTTACGGCTGCGATTTTCTACACCCTAGGACATTTGGCGTTTGATAAGTGGGCTTGGCGCACATGGTTAGTCCACGTGTTTCTTGATATTCCTGACTTGCGCGGTAAATGGGAATGCATCGGTGAAACTCTTGATCCCAACACCGGTGCAGTTACGCACAACTGGACTTCGGAAGTCACGATTTCGCAAGGCTGGGAAAAGCTCAGGATCTACTCTCAGACGAGTACGTCGCGTTCAAACAGTGTTGCTGCTTCCATCGTCGTGGAGGAAGACGTCGGCTACATCCTCATGTACAGCTACCGCAACGAGCCGCGTCCCGGTGAGCCTGAGCTAAAGGCCCACCACGGCTATGCTGAATGGCAAATTGCTGCCGATGGCTCGTCCGCTGAAGCCACTTATTTCAACGGTGGCGGCCGCCCTACCGGCGGTCGCATGAAGCTAACGAGGAAGACGCGTGGCAACTGACTATTCAAATCGCATCAATAGAGTTAATGCTCGACGAAACAACACATCGACTACGCGGCTTAGCGAAGCCGCCTCGCTTGCACAAGACAGCTCGATCTTTGATTCTTTGACGAAGAGTTTCGGAAGCAAGACGAAGTCCAAAAGTTTTCAGTACGCATTGGTATCTATGCAGGAAGTCGATGCGCAATACACAGCCATCAGCTACCGCGAGGCCGAAAGAGTTGCAAAGCAAATTGATTCAGGGCTATCAAAGCTTGGGAAGATCGTGACAGTCGAACTCCAGGGATCACTACCATTGAATGTGCATCTCCGGCGGGTAAGCGATGTTGATATGCTGGTATGGCCATGGGGGTTTTACGTTTTTGACACCTATGGGGTGGCCGCTTCGGGTTATTCACTGAGTACGAGCAACGCTGCCACCGAAATAACGTCATTGCGCACTCAGTGCTGCTCAGTGATCCGAACCTCTTTTCACGCGGCTAAGGTTGATGATTCAGGAGCGAAGTGCATCACGGTTTCAGAAGGCTCACTTCTTCGGGAGATTGATGTCGTGCCCTCAGTTGTGTACAAAACGGCCACGTACCAAAGAACACAAAGTGACGTAGATAGAGGCGTTCAAATTTATGACAAAAAAACTCAATCGCTTCTCATCAATTACCCCTTCAAAGTAAGAGCCCTTATCAATGCAAAGGACGGTCGCACCGACGGCGGCGGCAAGAAAGCCATACGCTTGCTGAAGAACATGAAAGAGGACTCCGATATTTCTATTGCGCTGTCAAGCTTCAACATCATGTCACTTGTCTACGCGATGCCGGATTCCAGCCTTGCACATTTGATGTACTTCCAGGGAAAAATCGTATCCTCACTACAAGATTGGTTTTTTACTCTTGCAAATGACGAAGCGAAGTTAATGAATCTGGATGCGGTGGATGGAAGCCGGAAGATTGTGCAGTCGGCAGCGGATGTCCTGGCGGTAAAACAAATGGCAGATGAGCTGAATACTCTGGTGCTACGAATAGCACAGGAGCTACAGCCTGACATACAGACTAGCTTCTCTCTATGGCGATCCAAGGTTGAAAATGAACTGGTGATCTAAAAGGTTGGGCGAGTATTCGCACGAAGCTCAACAGGCAAGATCCGTAGAGGAAGGTAAAGGGGCGTGGATCAATCTTGGGTATAGCTGGACAGAGGCCATAAATCGCGTCGCGTGTCGATCAATACTTAACGTCTGCTTCCATGTAGTGGAGCTGGGCTCGCAAACTTCCGCTTTGGGTCGGAATAAGTCAGTCAGCGGCTAAACGCGAAGGGCCGTAACCAGTCTGAATCAGACATTTAGTTAACGCATGGGAATGTCGGCTTCTGGCCCGCTACCAGGTGCACGGATGTCATCCCGAGGAGTGGGCTTCACCGGATATAAGGTTCAGGTGTCTAACATGTCCCAGTCGTCGCCGAGTATCCACCGGATGGTCGATAGCTTCCCGTTAATCATGCCCCACTCAAAATCGTCGTGCGGTCCACACTTGGCCTTGCCGAGACGTTTGAAAGTGTCGACCGCAGCACGTCTGGCACCGTCCCACACCGAGTCAACGATGTGCGTACTATTGTTGCTGCCTGCATTGACCCACTCGTCCTGGGTAACGACTTTGACTTTCTTTTGTTTGACTGCCCAAGCGAGATTCTTGTGCCGGTTGTACCAAACCTGCTCAGTGAGCACGTCCATCGCATCAACAATCTCGCTTAGGCTGCGGGGTTCGAATTCGTATCCCAATGCCTTCATAAACTCTGGGTCTAAATAGATGTCATCGACCTTCCGGATGCAATCGGCCAACGTAATGAAGTACATAGATTTGATTTTGCTGAATCCTCCAGCCAAATCGAGGTGGGGTAGCTTCTGATTTCCACCTGCAAGGCTAAAGTCGTTCTTGTTGTGCGTGACGAACGCGAATCGCTCACGGGCCTTGCCTGACCTTACAGTCTCGAAGTATGTCTCGATGATCATGGCGTCGGCCATGCCGTTCTTGCCTTCGTGCTGGAACGGGGCTTTCCGATACAGGGCTCGGTCAGCGGCCTTGAGCTTTGCGGCGTCACTCGTTTTGAGCACGACGCCCTTGTTCAGCATGACTTCGATCTGATCCAACGCACCGTTGGCGGCTGCACCCACGATTGGGATTCGGTGGTCAAGGTCCGAAAGGTACGTCAGCACTTGCTCCTTCTGCACGCCGGCGGGCGCATTTCGGACAGCTTCTTTGACGAGGTTGAAGTGCGTGCTCAGGCTCTTGATACTTCGAGCGGCCACGCGGTTGCGGTTCGCTTTGAACTCCGTCAGCACGATCTGCGGGATGAGCAGCGTAATCTGCTTTTCCTTGACCAGTTCCGCAACTACATCGATGAGTGGTGTCTGCCGTTGGTTCTCGGCAAGGTCGAGCCACACACTTGTGTCAATCATCACATGGAACATGGTTACCTCTCCACATTCAGTGTAATCGGTCGCATTCCAGCGGTTTTGGCAGTCGCCTGCCTTGCAGCGGTTGCGGATTGTCGAACTTGGAGAACGAAGCTACCTGAGCACCAACGATTTGCTGCCGGTCTGTTTATGAGACTCGTCCACGCGCGCACGGTGATTCGAGGCTCATCGCGCTTGTGCGACGCCGACGACAACTGAATAATTAGTGCCGAAAGGCGCTGGCTGCTGCCGGAATTCAGGCAGCTGGCTATCACTTGCTGGAACGCCCACCCGTTTGCTAAGTTGGTTGCTCACATCAAGGAGCAACATGAAACCGTCGAAACCCGCCAAACCCTCACGCGCTGGGAGGTTCCTACAAGCCGCCCGCCTACACCAGCCAGATACGCCTTCCCGTTACGTGGTGGACTACATGGACCATGCCCCTGTCTGGCAAGGCCCAATCTTCGCGCAAGGCCTATTCCGCCCCACGCAGAACGGTGCGCCAGCCGTACCAATCGAAGTCCTCTTCGCCTCCAAGGTAGACGGTTCGTCTATGCGCTATCTGCTGGACAGCCCAGAAGCGCTGAACATCACGGACCAGGCGGTCTACTTTTACCTCTGCCAGCGCGTCGGGGCGGGAAAATGTGTCCCACTTTCTCATGAGCATGATAGTTTTGAGGCCTATCGCGAAACGCTAGGTGTCAAGGGCCCATGGGAAAAAAAAACGATGTCCGTAATCATCGCCACGCCTTCGGACATTGCTGCCGGCATCGGCCTGACTCGCACAGGCACCAACGCGAAAGCGATGTTGGCGTCTCTGAATCGTTTGTCTCAGGTCTCCATGCAGGTTCGAATGTGGGACAACAAGGGAACGACTGTGGTGCAAGGAGCTAGCCGGTTCCTAGGCTTTTTGTGCTACGACAATCAGGTGGGTATCGTGCTGCACTACGAGTCCACCCTTTTGGCCGGTCACCGAAAGAGTGTGGCATGGATCAACATGCGAGAGCATCGCGTCCTCAGGACGAAGCCCGCTAAGCGCCTGCATGCTTGGCTGAGTGGGTGGGCATCCGCAGGAAGCCGCAAGCTGGTCGGACTCGATAGCTTGCTGGTCAATGTTTGGGGAGAGAAGCCAGCGACCCCTGCCATCCGCAAGGACAGGAAGCGCACCCTTCGCCAAGCCATTGCGGAAGTGAGCCACCTAGAAGGCTGGACCTGCGTCTACACAGACAAAGGCGATCAGCTAATCGTGGCGAGACCCGCGTTTGAAGGCACCAAGGCCCAGCGAGGCAAGCAGCCCCCGAAGCACAGGAAAGAAACGGCACCAACCGCTGCAACCCCCACCAATCGCGCTGAAACGCCCACGCAGGTCGCTACAACGCCCACCAAAGTCGTTGCAACGCCCACCGCTGATCTGCTGGAACCCGCGTGCAGCGCGGATTCCAACGAACTTTTTTTTGCGCTCTAAGACTACCCAGGAAATACCAAAAATTTCCATGGTAGTGGGGCGAAGCCCCGTCGCCTGGGAAGGCGCCGAGCCATCGCCCCATTGCTGAGACGACTAATGCTGGATGCTGAAACGTTACGAGCCAAAAGAAGAACGTGATATCAAATCTGCATCAAAAAGATGCCAAATTACGTTCTGCCTTGCAGTTGTCAGCGATTAAGAAAGGACGGCTTTGGCAAATTCATGCAGCATGAAGTCCGGTAGATGGTCGACCGAATGAAAACCCCTGCGATTGTTCACGAACCTACCCATCGAGCGTGCTCGGAAGCATTTCACCTCTTGACATTCTGCACCCGGCCGCTTACACTTGCACTATGAGTTCTTCACTCTTCTCTGCCTTTAATCTTGCTGTCTCGCGGCCCACGTCCGCAGTCATACGTTCGCTTTAAGCGGGCGTATCACTTTCTCCTTCCCCACCCGGTATCGCTCGCTTCGTAGGTCTTGGCCATAGGTTTGGCCCAGGCCGGGGTTCACCCTTTCCGGAGCGAATCATGAAGCAGATTTCAAAGGCCGTATTTGGCCAAAAGCGTGCCATTTCGGCACAAAAAAACACCGTTGTCAAAGCTAAGTCCACCAGGGCGGCCAAGGGCATCCAGCCCGCACCAAAGCTCGCGCTGGACCCATGCTGCAAAGAGTTTCCTCCCATGGAGCACGATGACTTCAACTCTCTGAAAGAGAGCATTCTGCGCAATGGGCAACTGCAACCACTGCTGGTGTGGCAGGGACGTGTGCTCGATGGACGCCATCGCCTCAAAGCATGCGCCGATCTGGGCATCCAGCCCCATTTTGAGGAAGTGAAGTGCAGCTACGAGGAGGCCAGGTCGATGGCATTCGCAGCGAATATCAATCGGCGTAACTTGAGTGTGGGCCAAAGGGCTTTGCTCGCAGCTCGACTGGCCTCTCGAAAGCCCGGCCAAACCAAAGCTTCCAGGCAAATTCAACCCGTGCTGACCCAAGACGATGCCGCAAAGCTTTTTGCTGTCAGCCGTGACGCAGTGCAGCGTGGGTGCCGCCTGCTCGCTGGGGGAAGCAAAGCCACAGTGAACGCTGTGCACACCGGCTCGATGAGCTTGAACGAGGCCGTCGTGGCAATGGACACCCACAAAACTGGGTTGCGCGCCAAGACCACCGATGACGAGCGCAAGGCTCTGCGAGTAGCGGCTGCGGTGAAGGAGCGACTGGGTAAAGAAGCGCGGCATCTGAGACTCGTGAAACAAGCCGCTACTAGCGCGAAAAACGTGGCCCTTCCAACTGGCAGCCGCTACTCCATCATTTTGGCTGACCCACCCTGGAGCTATGGGATGGCGCAGGACCGCGCCGCGAGTCGCATGATCCCCCATGCCCACTACCCGGTGATGAGTGTTGACGCGATGCTCGCGGAGCTTGATGTCGAAGGCATCGCGGCAAAGGACGCGATGTTGTTCATGTGGTGCCCTGCACCTCTGCTGCCCAGTGGGCTCGAACTAATGGCTGGCTGGGGCTTCGAGTTTTTGACGAACTGGGTCTGGCACAAGCAGGGAGGAACGCTCAATTGTGGGGGCGGTACCGCCACCGTTAATCATGAACTACTTCTAGTCGGCTCCCGTGGCTCGGGTGTGCTCATCGCGGACAAGAAGGCCCGTGCTCCGTCCGTTTTCACGGCGCCCGTAACTGCGCACAGTGCCAAGCCTGTGGTCGTGCATGAGCGTTTGGAGACTTTGTACCCAGGCGTCAGTCGAATTGAGTTGTTCAGTCGGTCGGATCGGACGGGCTGGACAATGTTTGGCAACGAGGCTTCTGCTGCGAGTAAAAAAATTGCTTAGTTGCCAGCGCGACGGACGCCTTGTGCTGATGCAAGCATCAGCGCATGGAATCGTTTGATCGCCTGAAAGTGGAGCGCAAAGGGTCAATCCTTGCCGGCGGTAGCGCTTTCACTCTTTCATTCCTACTCGGCGAGGAACAACGTTATATGGAAAAAAATGTCTTCTTTCAACAACCCCAAATCGCGCAAGCAACGCGCGACAGACTCCACCAAGGAGGGCGAATTTAAGTTGGTAGCGGCGGAACAACTGCCTTTTACCAAAATTGGTTTCCCCCGATGGCGGCTAACTGTCATCGATCCTCAAACCGACGCAGCCCTCGTTTTTACGACAGCACCAGGAGCGGAATCCGCGTCCTCTCAGCGCATCGGGCGCGGATGCATTGGCGACTACTTCCACATCTCGTACCGCCCGACGCCAAGCGGGAAGCTGGTAGCAACATCATGGCGGCCTTGCCCCGCCACCTTCAAAGACTGGATGGCCGACAACTTGAGTCTTGAAGACCTGAATGTGCTGCGCGAATCCGGCGCCAGCGCCGGGATTCAAGGGCTTATTCACCACGCCGAAACCCTTCCACTCTACGAGCGCTATCGCTACTCCGACCTCGGCGATGTTGTGCTGTCGGAGCGGTTGCTACGTTCGCAATCCGCGTCAGATGCCGCCGACATTGCGCAACTGGAAAACGCGTTGGTGTGGATGGTGGCCGAGCGTTATGCGTACGACCCCACCTTGGCACAAGACATCGTCGGGCGTGGCGTCAACGCTTGACGCGTTGCGCATCCGCGTTATCCAGCGCTCGCTGACCATCCTCGCGCAATCGGTGCCGTGCCGGCACCCTAGCGACACCGTCATCTGGTCCATGCAACGCCGAGGCGAGCCACATCAATGAACCCAGGATGAGCGCCCGGTCATATGCCGTCGATTCAGCGGCAATGCCCCGGTGCGGTGGCATCAAACAGGCGTTGTCTTGGCGCTCTTCTTTCTGGGCATTGGGGTGAGGTATTGTCAGCGCCATCGCTAAGCCGGCTTTCTTCACCAGCGCGCCAAGCACGATCTTCTCGTGCGCGTCGATGCGCCGCCCCAGTTGTTGCGCTTGACGGCTGGCAACTCTTTCCAAGTGCTCGGCTCGCGCCTGGTACTGCGCGGCCTGCTGCCGCAGCGCACTCTCTCGCATGCGCAGCCGTATGAGGCCTACCGGCTTTGTGCCGTCGGCATTGGCGGTACTTTGTTCGGTGTGAACGGTCATCTGCTGTCTCCCTTTTTGTTACTACCCCGCTATTGATTGCAAAGGCTCCATCAATCTGTCACCTTGGGTAGCAGGCAGTCAAGCAATACCAGGAAGGGAAGTCCCCCAAGCGCACCTATACAAACTTTCAGTTTGTGTGCGCCTAGCGGGGGTCTCAAACAGCCAGGGCACCTCCCTCACGGGATTGCCATCGCATCACCTCTCCCTCATTGCCTCGTGCCGGCAAAGAGAGGACGTTGATGGCGATTTTTCATTTTTCAGCACAGCTGATATCGAGGAGCGATGGCGCTAATGCTGTGCAAGCGGCTGCATATAGAGCGGGCGAGCGCATGGTCTGCGACCGTACTGGCTTGGTCTTCAACTTCACATACAAAAAGGAGGTCTCGTACAGCGCCATCCTTGCGCCGGAGGGTGCTGCCCCCTGGGTGTTTTCTCGCGCCGAGCTGTGGGGGCGTGTCGAACATCAAAAGCGAAAGAATGCACAGCTGGCGCGTGAGATCCAGGTTGCTTTGCCCATCGAACTCACGCACGCTCAACAGGTTGCGCTGATTCACGGCTATGTGCAAGCGCAGTTCGTCAGCCTGGCCATGGTGGCCGATATCAATATCCATTTGAAGCCCGGGAACCCACACGCCCATGTGCTCCTCACGCTCTGCGATGTCGAAGCCGATGGTTTCGGGGCCAAACGCCGCGACTGGAACCATCCGTCCTTGGTAGCCCGCTGGCGCGAAGCCTGGGCCAGCGCTTGCAACTCATCGTTGGAGGAAGCTGGCCACGACGCGCGCATTGATCACCGCAGCAACAAGGCACGAGGCATTGACCTCCCGGCCACGGTGCATGAAGGCCGCAGAACGCCCGCGAACGCAGAGGCGTGGGAGGCTCGTGCTGAATTCAACGCTTGGGTTCGCACCCAGGTGGCACTTGCCAAGGTGCAAGCCGATGTGAAGGCCGTGCAGTCGCAGATTGTGGACTTGACCAGCTCCATCGAGCAGGCGCTTGCGGAGCGGAGCGCGCAGCGCCCACCGAGCGATGTACCGATATCTTCATCACCGCCTACCACCGTGCTTACCCAAGCAATGCCCCCAACCAATACCCGCATCTGGACGCCAGCCAGCGCGACGCGGGCGCGGGATTTCTCTATTGCCGGGCTACTCGCCCGACGCGCGCATGCCGTTGGCCCGTCCAGCCCCATTCGCCCAGCGCACCCATCAAACCCGCAGCCCGAGGTCACGCATGTCTCGGTAAGCATTTTCCAAGGAGACAAACCATGCTGATCCCTATGTTGTTGCGACTCATCGCAACCATCTTTGCCACGCGGCCACCAGGCATTGAGCCCGGCCAGTGGAGCCCGTACGCACGTGGTGCCGTGCAGCTGCTGGAATTCAGGCAGCTTCGCCCCGCAGCCGTACCACTGCCCGGACGCCGACTCGCGCGGCCCACGCAGCCAAGACTTGCAAGAGCACCGATTCCCGAATCGTTTACCGCTGGCGCCGAAGGGGAGTGGACATGCAAACCATGAACGCCTTCCCCCATCCCGATGCAGCCGCACCCGTCGTGGTGCCCGCTTCGGCGCCCGCATGGGCATCGGCCCATCACTTCCACCGCATCGCTGACCCCAGCAGCTTCGCATGGCTATCCGGCCGATCCCCTCAAACGACCACCCCACCACAGGTATCACTGTGCTTTGGCATGGATGTCGTGTACCTACCGCTCGACGTGCTGCGCTGGTTCCCCAATGAGCTGGTGTTGGCGATCCCGTTTCTCACCGTCCCACCCGTGGAGTTCTTCTTCGCATGCAATGAAGGTGGCAAGCGTTGGTGGTGCTTCGTCGTCCTGAGCAAGGCCCAGATTCCCATGGCCCTTGTTTTTGATGTTTCACCCTCCGTGCTGCTGATTACCGGCCTCGGTTTGCGGGAGACCCATGTCGATGTGCAAAGCGGCGTGGTTTCTCGCGGCAGAGACTTTGACTATCGGGCCAACGCAGCAGTGCTCTGCCCCATGGAGGTCACATCCATCCGAACGGAATGGATGAGCCCGGAGACGCGGGAATACTTTTGCATCCGTGAAGGCAGTAGCCAGGGCAGTACGCCAAGCGTACCTACCCTGGCCGATGTGTTGGGACCAAGGAAGATGCCGCCCACGATATCGCCGGTCGAGGTATCGATTGGTACTCCCGCGCTGGGCCTGCGCATGAGGGTCAATGACGATGAACCGCTGGCGCGCTATCTCGATTCGCTGGCCGGTGGCGCGGGAGGTGCGGCATGAGCAGCAGTCCTTCGCACTCCATTTCCTTGACACCCGAGCTGGCATGCGCGCTTATCGCCGAGATGCAGGCCGTGCTCGATGGAGAAGCAAGCTACTTCCATGCGGAATTGTGGACCGACAGCGGGCAGCGCGTAGCGCTCCACCTGTCCGGCCAGGCTGACCCGCCAGATTTGGGAGTACCGCTCCATGTCTGACGCCAAGAAACCCGCAAAGAGGGACCTTTACCAAGAGGTTACTGACAAGCTCATCGCCGCCATTGAAGCCGGCACCGCACCGTGGCAGCGGCCTTGGCAGCACGTCGCCTCCGCCGGCCTGCCCATGAACGGTGCCACGGCGCGCGAGTACAACGGGGTCAATGCGCTGTTGCTGATGATGATGGCGCAGGCCGAGGGGTTTAGCGACAACCGGTGGTTCACTTTCAAACAGGCCAGCGACTTGGGTGCCAAGGTCAAGAAGGGCAGTAAGTCCACACCGGTGTACTTCTTCAAGATGCTCAACGCGCGAGGAGTGGAGGTCGAAGGCGCCTCGGCTGGCGGCGCAGACCAGAACGGGAAGGAGCGTCGTCAAATCCCGTTTCTCACGGAGTACCGGGTTTTTCATGCGACGCAGATCGAGGGCATCGAGCCGTTCGTGCAACCCGAGCGGCAATGGACCCCGCTGCAAGCCGTGCAGGAGATGGTGGAACGCTTGCAGCCGGACATCCGGTATGGAGGCGACAGGGCCTTCTACGCGCCAGGACCTGGGCGGGGTTACATCCAGATGCCGCCCGACCGAGCGTTTCAAACGGCAGAGGCCGCAGCAGGGGTTCTGTGCCACGAACTGGGTCACTGGTCCGGATCGGAGCAGAAGCTCAATAGGACCTTCGGGGCCTGGGGGACAGATGCCTATGCCGCAGAGGAACTTAGGGCGGAGATCTGCTCCGCCATGCTGTGTGCCCAGCTAGGGATCGCCACGCCCATCGACAACCACGCAGCCTATGTCGGCGCGTGGGTCAAGAAGCTGCGTGGCGACAAGTTCGAGATTTTCCGTGCAGCCAAGGATGCAAGGCGAATGGTGGACTACCTCACCGGTCGTCTTGTGTTGGACCCGAAGCCCGATGAGGGCATGGTCCCGGAAAGCCCGCCAGCCCTGTCGCCATCGTTGGCACACACGCGAGAGATGGAGCCCGTGTCCGATGCGGCGGCTATATCTGCTGTGCTTGCCAAGGCGCGCAAATCCATTGCGCAAGTCCAGCGAGCGCGGCGAAGCGGGTTGGTGCATGTGGCGCAGGTGCTGGAAGGGCAGGGGGCGGAGATGTCGGCCCAAGTGGGCAACGCGTCTGTGATTTAGGGAATCCCCACGAAGACCTCGGCTATCCGTAGCCGTGTGTTCGCGCGTTTTATACCGGAGCCTCCGACTCCATAATTTGCGCTTTATGGACTCATGAGGCCGCGCGACCGAGTTGCCACCAATCGCTTGACCAACTGGCAGGGCACGTGATACCGTTTGTAATACAAATGAACGACAACGGTACAGCGCCCATGACCCAGCCCAAATCCGCACTCATGTCATTGCGCATGACGCCCGAAGGCAAGGCACTGCTTGCCCTGTGCGCGGAGCGTGAGCACCGCAGCATGGCATCCATGGTGGAACATATGGTGCACACCTATGCCGCAAACCAGGGCATTGGGCTACCAGCGCCCAAACCCGCCAAGAACACAACAAAGAAACCCTGAATGTCCAAATTAGCCGATCTCATCTGGAAAAACGCCGAACTGCTTCGCGGTGCCTTTAAAGAAAACGAATACCGCAAAGTCATTCTGCCCTTCACCATCCTGCGCCGCCTAGATTGCGTATTGCAGCCCACCCGAGAAGCCGTCCTGGCGCGACATGCGGCTGTGCGTGATAAGGGCTATGACTTGGACAAAATGCTGACGCCCGTCAGTCGTTACCCGTTCTTCAACACGTCCAAATTTACGCTGCCCAATATCGCGGAGACCCCCGACGACGTGCGCGACAACTTGGAAGCCATGATCAACGGCTTCTCCCAAAATGTGCGCGACATCTTTGACAAATTCGGCTTTGCCGCAACCTTGGACAAGCTGGCCGAAAAGAACCGCCTGTATCTCGTGGCGCAGCGCTTTGCCGAAACCGACCTTGACCCTCAAAAGGTTACTAACCACGATATGGGGCAGGCGTTTGAAGAGCTGTTGCGTAAGTTCAACGACGTGTCCCCAGCGGGTGAGCAATACACCCCGCGCGACGTGATTGAACTCATGGTGACTCTGCTGTTTAACGGGGACGACGACATTCTGTCTGTGCCCGGCGTGGTACGCACCATGTACGACCCCACGGCGGGCACCGGGGGCATCCTGAGCGTGGCGGAAGAGCACCTGCGCAAGTTCAACGACCGCGCCACCTTGAAGCTGTTCGGGCAGGAGCTGGAAGACGAAACTTACGCCATTTGCAAGGCGGACATGCTGATTCGTGGGCAAGACCCAGCCAACATTGCCAACGGCGACACGCTGGAAATTGACAAGCACCACGGAAAAACATTCGAGTACCAAGCCGCCAATCCACCCTATGGTGTGGAATGGAAGCCCGCCGAAGACGCCGTGAAGAAAGAGCACGCCAAAGGCGCGGCGGGGCGTTTTGGGTCTGGGCTGCCTGCTATCCGCGATGGGCAGATGCTGTTTTCTCTGCACCTGCTGTCCAAGATGCAGCCTGTGGTGGCGGGCAAGGGTGGCGGACGCATCGGCGTGGTTCACAACGGCTCCCCGCTCTTCACCGGCGACGCGGGGGGTGGCGAAAGCGAAATCCGCCGCCACATCTTGGAGCACGACTACCTAGATTGCATCGTGGCGCTGCCCACGGACATGTTCTACAACACCAACATTACCACCTACCTGTGGTTTATGACGAACCGCAAGCCCACCGAGCGCAAGGGCAAGGTGCTGCTGATTGACGCCAGCGCCATGAGCAGGCTGATGAAGAAAAACCTGGGCAAGAAGCGTCGCGAGTTCACGCCCGACTGCGTGGAGCGCATCGCCAAGGCGTATGCCGAGTTCCAATCCATGGAGTGGCGTGAGAACCCCGAAGGCAAGACCGGGCGTGTGCTGAAAGCCAAGGTGTTTGACCGCGACCATTTTTTCTATCGCCGCCTCACCATCGAACGCCCCTTGCGCATGCGCTTCCAGGCCACCGAGCAGGGTTTGAAAATTCTTGGCTACGACACCGCCTTTGGCAAGCTGCCGCAGGAGCAAAAAGACCTTTTGACCCAGACCATCCAAGGTATGGATTTCAATACCACTTACATGGACGCCGACTTGTTCCGGGCAGCATTACAAGTATCTGCCGCCGTGGTGGCTGACGCGCATGGACTGACCGGCAAGGCCGCCAAACTGGCGGCCAAATTAGTGGAGCTGGCACGTAAGTACCTGGGCACCAAGGACAAAACCGCCGAGCCCACCACCAACGAAAAAGGCGACGTGCTGACCGATTCAGAATTGCGCGATGCCGAGTACGTGCCATTTAACGACGACATCGAGGTGTACTTTGAGAGCGAGGTTCGCCCCCACTGGCCAGATGCGTGGATCAACTACGACGTGAAGGATGCCAAGGATGAAAAAACCGGCGTGGTGGGGATGGAAATCAACTTCAACCGGGAGTTCTATGTGTACACGGCCCCGCGTAGCCGCGAGGCCATTGCAGCGGACATCGAAGCCAAGGAACACAAATTTATGGAGCTATTGCGCGGCATCAGGGGTGAGGTGAGCCCATGAAGCCGTATGCGAGCTACAAACCATCGGGCGTGTCGTGGCTAGGCGGCGATATTCCATCACAGTGGCTATCAAAACGGATCAAGCATGTTACCGCTATGCGGAGCGGGGAGGGAATCACGGCAGAAGCCATTGATGAAAGCGGTACATACCCAGTCTATGGAGGGAACGGAATTCGAGGCTTTACGGTCGAGAAGACCCATAGCGGAGAGTTCGTCCTGGTAGGACGCCAAGGTGCTCTGTGCGGTAATGTGCATTACGTTGTAGGCGATTTCTGGGCATCCGAACATGCTGTCGTGAGTACCCTGTACGCGGGCGACAACCCTCGATGGGCGACCTATATGTTGGAGTTCATGAATCTCGGTCAGTACTCATTGGCAGCGGCACAGCCCGGCTTAGCAGTCGACACGATTCAACAACTTAAATTACCCGTTCCTCCTCCCGACGAACAGCAAGTCATTACCGATTACCTCGATGTTGAAACCGTCCGCATCGACACCCTGATTCATGAAAAGGATGAACTGATTGGGTTGTTGAAGGAGGCTCGGGCATCTGTCATAGATAGAGCCGTGCAGCCCCGCCAAACCAAAGCTGCACCGTTGAAACGTTATGTGAAAGGCATCGCAACTGGGCCGTTTGGCAGTGCGTTGCATTCCGAAGACTACGTTTCAGGAGGCGCATTCTTAATCAACCCTACGCATATCGTCCTCGGGAAGCTTGCCCCTGATGCAGATGTTTCGTTGTCTAACGAAACAGCGAGGGCGCTTAGTGTTTACCGCTTTAAGGCTGGGGACATTGTTGTAGGGCGGAGAGGTGAGATGGGGCGATGCGCAGTAGTCCCCGATGATGGTGAAGCCTACTATTGCGGTACTGGCTGCCTGATGTTGTTCCCCGACACTAGCAAAGTAGTGCCGAGTTATTTGGCGATGGTTATTTCCTCGACTCCTTCCAAGGACTGGCTGTCGTTGGAATCAGTAGGCAGCACCATGGAAAACTTGAACTCAGAGATTCTTGCTCGTTTGCCGTGCTTCATTCCATGCATTGATGAGCAAATTTTTCTTCTTGAACAAATTCAAACTGAGATTGCCGCTTTCGACAATCTGCTGACTTATGTCCACGACGAAATCACACTACTGAAAGAACTCCGCGCCGCGACCATCGCAGACGCGGTGCTGGGGCGCGTTGACGTTCGCACCGCACCAAAGCAATAACGAGAAATACGAGAGGGACAACCATGGCAGCCATCCACACCGAAGAGCAGTTTGAAGACGAAATTTGCGAAGTTCTGAAAGCCCAAGGGTGGCTGGTGGATGGACCATTGCCGTTTCAGAAGGGCTTTGCTTATGACAAGGGCTACGACCGCCGCACGGCGCTATACCCCGAGGATGCGATTGCCTGGGTGAAGGATACCCAGCCCGAAGCCTGGGAGAAGTTCGCCAAAAACCACGCCAAGAATCCCGAAGCCGTGTTCATACAACGGCTCGCGGAAGAGCTGGACAAAGACCGCCCGACAATCAAGAAAGAAACGCCGCAGCTTTGGGGCTCCCTCTATGTGCTGCGCAAGGGCTTCAAGGACATCAACGCCACGTTCAAGATGGCGCAGTTTGCTCCCAGCAACCAGCAAAATTCCACCACCTGGGAGCACTACCAGAAAAACCGCCTGCGTGTGGTGCGACAGTTGCATTACTCGCTGCACAACCAGTTGTGTATTGATTTCGTGTTGTTCCTAAACGGCTTGCCCCTGGCAACTATCGAGCTGAAAACTGACACCACGCAAAACATCGAAGACGCGGTGCGCCAATACAAGTACGACCGCAATCCAACCGACGTGGCGACCAAGCAGCCCGAGCCTTTACTGTCTTTTGGCAAGCGGGCGTTGGTTCACTTCGCCGTTAGCACGGACGAAGTGCGCATGGCTACCAAGCTGGCGGGAGCTGCCACCCGCTTTTTGCCGTTCAATCGTGGCAACCCCGACGGGATGGGGGGAGCTGGCGAAGGCAACCCGCCCGATGACACGTTGGGCTACTCCACTGGCTACCTTTGGCATGAGGTTTTCCACCCCGACGCATGGCTGGCCGTCATGGGCAAGTTTCTGTCCGTGGAGGTGTCCGAGCACAAGGATGCCAAGGGCAAGAAGGTGTTCAACACCTCGCTTTTGTTCCCGCGCTACCACCAGTGGGACGCGGTGAACAAGCTGCTGAATGCCACCCTGGCCGAAGGTGTGGGACAAACCTACCTGGTGCAGCACTCGGCGGGTTCAGGCAAGTCCAACACCATTGGATGGCTGGCTCACCGCCTCGCGTCTCTGCACGACGCCAAGGACCAGAAGGTGTACAGCAGCGTGATTGTGATTACGGACCGTAGGGTGCTGGATTCGCAGCTGCAAGACACCATTTACCAGTTCGACCACCAGCAAGGCGTGGTCGAAAAAATTGACGAGAACAGCACTCAACTGGCGAGTGCCCTGGACAAGGGCAAGCTCATCATCATCACAACGTTGCAGAAGTTTCCTTGGGTGCTGGACAAGGTGGGCGGCCTGGGGGACAAGCGCTTTGCGCTCATCTTGGACGAAGCCCATTCCAGCCAGGCAGGCAAGAGCGCGGTGAAGCTGCGCGAGGTGCTGACCAAGGGCAAAGCGGAGAGCACGGCGGCTGTGGTGGAGGGCGATGACGACATCACTGATGAAGACGTACTGAACACCATCATGGCTTCGCGTCAGCGTCCGCCCAATGTGTCGTACTACGCATTCACGGCAACGCCCAAGCCTAAAACTATGGAACTGTTTGGCCGCACCGGCGCGGACGGCACGCCCGAGCCCTTCCATGTGTATTCGATGCGCCAAGCCATCGAGGAGAAATTCATTCTGGACGTGCTGCGGGGCTACACCACGTATGGCTTCGCTTTCAAATTGGAGCAGGCTGGGGACGACAAGGCCGTGAAGTCGGGCAAAGCTAAGGCGAAACTGTTTCGCTATGCGCAGTTGCACCCCACCAGCATCGCGCAAAAGATTACGGTCATCGTGGAGCATTTCCGCGAACACGTGATGCACCAGTTGCGCGGGCAAGCCAAGGCCATGGTGGTATCGGACAGCCGCGTGGCGGCGGTGCGCTACAAGAAGGCGTTCGACGACTACATCAAGAAGATGAAGTACACCGACTGCAAGGCGTTGGTGGCGTACTCGGGCGATGTTACGGACGAAGAATCCAAGGTACTCAAAGCCAAGGAAGGCGACCTCAACGACCACAAAGAACACGACGACGGCATCAAAGAGGCGTTCAAAACGGACACCTATCAGGTGCTGATCGTTGCATCGAAGTTTCAGACCGGCTTCGACCAGCCTAAGCTGTGCGCCATGTATGTGGACAAGCGGCTGGACAATGTGCTGGCGGTGCAAACCCTGTCGCGTCTGAACCGGATGTATCCGGGCAAGGAAACCACTTTTGTGCTGGATTTTCGTAACGATGCGGAAGACATCCTCAAAGCTTTTCTGCCGTTCTATCGCACGGCGAAGCTGTCTGGGGTAACGGACCCCAATCTGGTCCACACGCTGCGCCAGAAGCTGGACGACGCGGGAATTTACCTTTGGGAAGAGGTGTTGGACTTTGCCAAGGGCTACTTCGACCCCAAGGGAAAACAAGCGACGATTCAATCGCCCTTGAAGAAGGCGCACGACAGATTCAAGGCGCAAAAGAAGGAGGTTCAAGACCTGTTCCGGGGGGACGTTTCCTCGTACGTAAGCGCTTACGATTTCCTATCGCAAATGCGCTCCTACGGCGATGCCGACCTCGAACGCCTGCACGCGTTTTGCCGCATGCTGCTGCCACGTTTGCAGGGCAAGGCGGGCGGTGATGAAGCGTTGGACCAGTCCGTTCGACTGGCAGGCTACAAGGTGGTCAACGAGCAAAAACATAAGCTCGACATGGAGGCGGGCAAGGCCGAACCCATGAAGCCCATGGGACCGGGAGGTGGGCAAGCCTGGGACGACCCAGAAGACCGGCTGTCCGCCATCATCAAGAAGATGAACGAGGTGTTTTCTGGCAATCTGTCTGACGCCGATTTCAAGGGCTACGCCACCACCTTGATTGGCAAGATGGTGAACGACCCCACCTTGCAGGAGCAGGCGCAGGCCAACGACACGGTAGATGCGTTCGCCAACGGTGCTTACGAGACTAAGCTCAACAACGCCGTGGTGGATGCCTTGGACAACCACAGCGCCATGGCCGACCAAGCCCTACGGCATGAGAAGGTGTTCAAGGGGCTGGCTAACCTACTGGTGGAAGAGGTGTACCGGCAGTTGCGGGAGACGCAAGAGGACGCGCTGTAAGAGAGACGTACCTCTCTCAGGTTCACCTTAGAGTTCGTGCTGGAAGAGGATGTCAAGGCTTCCTTGGGCGCAGATCTGATGGGCGGCGAGATGAGGGTCGGCGAGAGGGGCAGGGTTGACGTGGCTTTCACATGCTCAGCCGAACAGCGTCAGATGGTTGAGCGGCGACTACGGGATTGGGGCTATGCAGAAATCGCCATTCGCAGGCGACCTTGGGAAATGCGGAATTGAACCGGCGTCCGCAAACGCGAGGCTGCCCACCACTTGCCAAATGGCGTTGCGTCAGGCACTTTGGAGAGATGAACAACGACACCACCCAATACCTCAACCACGTTGATGAGTACATCCAGAAAGCTTTGCGAGAGTTGTCTAAGGCTCGGCTGCAAGACACTGGCACCCGGGAAGAAGCCATGCACCTCAAAGGAGCCCAGCTTGCTTTGAACAATGCAAGCACCGTCCTCGGGCGGACTCTTCCCTCAAACTGAGAGGCGCCGCGAGATGAGCCGTAAAGAGATTGCGACGACGCAGCAAAGCGGATTTCCAGACGAGCTTAAAAATGCGGAATTGAACCGTCGTCCGCAAATGCGAGCCAACCAAGGATCCGCCCGACAGGATACACTCAGGACTTCATTTTGGGGTGCCATCCGAGCACGGGTGTACTCCTTGTAAGACCTTGTATTCAGTTAAGTCGTTGATTTTTAACTGGAAAATAGATGGTGGATTTGGGAAGAGTGTTGCCCTTTGGTTCCCCCCAGCTCCACCATACCCTAAAGCCCAACTGTTTTCAGTTGGGCTTTTTCTTGACCGAATCGCCAGCACTGGCGCGGTGTCCGGCCATTTGCCTCTTGAGTGCCACCCGTTTGCCTGTCAACTTTATGGGTCATATATCCCGAAGTCCTTCTCATTTTCTCTCTGCTCTCTGTTTGCCTCTTGACCCTTCAAGAGGGTGAGCCTCGTGCTCATGCGGGTTTCCGGGCGGGCGGTTTGTCCTGGTCTAATGAATTCGTACACATAGATAGGTGTAAATCACCTGGATAATAAAAGTGACGAAAACGAAACGAAGAGTATTTGACGCGAGCTTCAAGTTGCAAGTGGTGCAGATGATCCGTGCCCAAGGACTGAGTATTGGCGAGGTTTGTGGGGACATGAAGCTGGGCGAGACGGCGGTGAGACGCTGGCTGGCACAGGTCGATGCTGAACAGCTAGGGCAGCCTGGTATCGGCAAACCATTGACCGCTGAGCAGCAGCGTATACGCCAGCTCGAAGCCGAGAACCGGCAACTGCGAGGCGACGTCGATATCCTAAAAAAAGCATCGGCCTTCTTTGCCCGGCAACTGCGATGAGCTTTGAGCTTTGAGCTTGTGCGCCAGTTGCAACAGAAGGCCGTGGCGGTGGAGCAGATGTGTCGCGTGCTGGAGGTCAGCCGGTCTGGCTATTACGCGGCCCGAAAACGCAGCCAATCTCAAGCTGCGGTGTGCAAAGCCAGCGTTCATTTGAAGGCGGCGTTTGCCGCCAGTGAAGGCGCTTACGGCAGTCGGCGCTTGCGCACGGCAGTGGCGTCCAGAGGCGTTGTGATGGGCATCTACCGCTTGCGCCGTTTGATGCGCCAGCACGGTCTACGCTCGACGTGGAGGCGCAAATTTGTGCACACGACCGATAGCAAACACTGGGCGATGGCCCCGGGCATGCAGGCGGCTCTGGTGTGCCGGGCACTGCAACAGGCCATCGTGCAGCGCCAGCCGGCGGCGGGCTTGATCGTGCATTCAGACCGAGGTAGCCAGTACGCAAGCGCCGCAAACCAAGCGCTGCTGGCCAAGCATGGCCTGGTCGGTAGCATGAGCCGCAAGGGCAACTGCTGGGACAACGCGGTGATGGAGCGCTTCTTCCTGAACCTGAAGATGGAGCGCGTCTGGCAGCGCGACTATGCCAATCATGCTGAGGCCACGAGTGACATCGCCAACTACATCGTCAGCTTTTACAACAGCGTACGTCTGCACTCAAAACTGGGCAACTTGCCACCCAATACTTTCGAGCAACAATCGGCATTCAAACTACCTATCGGCTCGTGCGAAATAACTTGACCAGCACAGTTTGAAGTTGTAATTAGTCAGTTGGCACAACAGAGAGCAGAGAAAGCGGCTCTTGAACAGGTAGTGCGCGCACAAGACAGCAAAGCGCGCATCGACAATCCTGCCTTTGCCCTTCTTAACCTTGTCCACCGCCGTTTTCATATTGTCATAAATGCCCCGGCGGGTCACGTCGCCCAAGGCCGTAAAGACGCGCATGTGTGCGTCAAACAACATTTCATGCCCCTGGCTGGGGTAGACCATCAGCCAGAAGATGCGGCTCGCGCACAGCTTCATGTGCGAGACCTGCAGGCGGTGATATATGCCGCCCACCACCAAGCATTCTTCGCTCCAGTCAAATTAAAATGCCTCACCCAGGTCGAACTTGAGCGGAACGAAGGCGCGAATCTCCTTGCCCGCGCTGGCGCGCCGGGCACGGATGAAGTCAGTGACGCGGGTATAGCCGCTGGCCTTGATTAGGATTAACAGTGCCTTGCCTGTGCGCGGGTCTTGTTTGTTGCGCTTGGCATCATCTTTGAGCGGTTGCTCCAGCTTGTCAGCAAAGGAGACCAGTTTTGCTAAAGCCCTTGGCCTGAACGTACTTGAGCACTGCAACTTCCTCTACGGTCGCGAGCCACTTCTGCAGCGTGTTGCGTGATAGCTCCGTGCGTTTTGATATTGCTCGCACCGACATCTTGTCGCACACGTGCATTCGCCGAATCCTGCCTAACATTTTCATGGTGATCAGCTTGTTTGCGCCTGCCCAAAATATAGGCAGAACTAGTAAAACACCTGGCTCAGTTTTAAGTCGGCACAACTTCTACAAGTGGTTCAGTTTGCGGTCGGCGGCAACAAGCGCCTACCCCTTGCAGACACCCCGGTTGTGCTGTGTTGGCCAAGCCCGGCTAATGCGACACCCATCGCTCAACGGTGCACCGCGACTACGGCCGTGCCCGGCGCGGTTTCGATGCTGAGCTTGGATTTTTGGGGTTTTATTAATCAGCGCAGTGGCGCGCGGTGCACGCCGCTTTCCTGCGTCAGCACCCGGTGTGCTGCGCGTGTGGGCAGCGTGGTCGCGTGGTGCCAGCCGTCGTGGCTGACCACGTCACGCCGCTTAAGGACGGCGGTGCGCGCTTTGACACGGGCAATCTGCAGGCGCTGTGCATCTCTTGTCACAACCTCGAGACGGAGCGTGAGACCGCAGGTCGGCGCTGACCCAGCTGACCCTGCCTTAGTAGGGGGTAATGGGGTAATGGGGTGAATCTCTGTTAACGGCGGTCAGCGATGCGAGCGCCTGCACAGATTTTTGCGCGTGCAAATTGGAACCGGGGGTGCAGTATGTAAATTGGGGTCCCTATGAAAGTGAGTGTTGCCAATCAGTTGCGCGGCCGCTGCGGCCACCGACAGCTCGAAAATACCCGCCTCGGACTCATCTATGAGATCGGCGCGGGCGGCAACGCATGCGTACCGGTGCCGATGCTGGTGCTGGTGCTGGTGCTGGTGCTGGTGCGCTTCTGAAGGGCCGGAGATCGTTGACCTAGACAGTTGCTACCGGCGTGACAGGCGAGCCTACCGCGCCGGGTAGACGAAGGGGCGGCGCGGTCAGAAGAAACCGGCTGCGCTCATGCGTTCTGAGCCACTGGGCCAATTCGGTCAGGTACCACAACTCCCCCAGATGCACCCCGATCTTGAACAGGCAATGTTCATGCAGGGGCAGCACGGGGCCGTGCGGTCCGATGTTCTTGCGCACACCCAACGTGGAGGATGACTCCACCGCCAGATTATCGGCGGCGATGGCGACCAGGCCAGTTTCGGTGATCCAGTTGAGCAATGCCGAATCGGTTCCGTCGAGCACGGCACAGGCCAGCCTGATAGACGGATCGGGGCCAGTGGCCGGGCTGTTCATAATCAGCTGGCCCAGTCCCGAATGAATGCACAGAATGTCGCCCTCGCTGACGGTGACTCGGTCCGCCTCCATGATCCGCAGGAGCATGTTCAGATCAACCTGGGTTCTTTCGTTGCCTAAGTGGTGATGCAGGTCGACCAGCACGCCGCGACCCTGCACACCGGTTTCGGCCATGCTGGCGATCGACACCGCGCGCGCGCCCAGTTCACCCTGAGTTCCCCGGCTGTTCGCATCGACAATTTCCCAGCCGTTGTAGTGGACCCGCCTGCGCACGCCGCTGCCATCCACGTCAAACATGGAACCCTTGTGTGCGAATCCATCCCATTGGGTCGAGTACTGGCTGTATAGCAGCACTGCCTCATCCGAGCTCACATCACTGAATCGTGGATCGACCTGCTCCATCGGGAAGTTGAAAACCTGATTGCCGCTGCGCATCACCGGCTTGAACACCGGCGCGCATCGATGGTCATTGAGCACCTGGCCCCCAGGACGATCAAGCGGCAGGCTCAGACAGAAGATGTCGCCGGTGATGACCTCCTGCATGGCCTGCCTGCGACGCTCTGGCGTCAACAGGTTCATGCGACCACGCTGGTCGTCCGGGCCAAAATCACCCCAATTGGACCCATCGGGTCTTCTGGTCCATCGCTGATTCATCATCCTGGGCTCCCGTCAAGCCTACGCACTGTCGATTTCATTCGGGAGTGATATTGGCGTCTTTGATCAATTTCCCATAGGAGGCTAGTTCAGCTTTGATCAGGCTGGCAAATTCGCTGGGTGAACTCATGACCAGGTCGTTGCCGCCATCGGTCGCCAGACGCTTGATGACCTCAGGGGATTTTGCAATTTTCTGCAGTTCCCGATAAAGCTTCTCAATGATCGCCGGATCGGTCTTTGCTGGTGCCAGCATGCCCTGAAACTGACTGATGTTGTAGCCCTTGAAACCCAGTTCCGCCAGCGTAGGAATCTGGGGCAGCGTCACAGACCGTTGCGCGCCGGTGACGGCAAAACCACGCAGCTTGCCGGACTTCATCATCGGAGCTGCTGTCACCAGCGCCTCGAAGGTGAATGACAGATTGCCACCCAACAGATCATTCCACACGGCAGCGCCGCCTTTGTAAGGAACGTGAATGAGGCTGACACCGCCGAGCTTCTCCAGCATGACGCCGGCCAGGTGACCGCCCCCGCCGATGCCGGTGGAGCCATAGCTGAGCTTGCCGGGATTCTCCTTGGCCCGCGCCATCAGATCCTGCATGCTCTGAATGGGCGACGCATCGCGCACTACCACCGCATACTGGAAACTGGTGATCTGGCTTACGGGTGCGAAATCGTTGATCGGATCGTAGGGCATCTTGCGCTGGAGCACCGGGCTGACAACGATAGGGCCGCTGGCGGCTATCAGCAGGGTGTAACCGTCAGGTGTGGCCTTGGCCACCAGATCGGCGCCCAGGGCACCATTGGCGCCTGCCCGGTTCTCCACCACAAAGCTCTGCCCCAGGGCCTCGGACAGTTTCTGGCTGATCACGCGGGCGGTGATATCTGCGGCCCCGCCCGCGACATAAGGCAGGATGACCTTGACCGGCCGGTTGGGGTAGTCCTGCTGCGCACTGGCGCCAACGAAACCGTTGGCCAGGGCAAACAGAAAGATGAAGGAAAGTTTTATGGAAATGGCAAGCATGTCAGGTCCCTTGTATCTATGGTGCATTGGCTTATTGAAATTCAATCACTTCGGGAGTGAACAGCCGCTCGCCGTCCAAAGTCTCCATGATGTGATACACGTTGAACTTGTACGCCTCACCCAGTGATACTTCCGGTGGAGTGAACGGGAAAGCCACATTACCACCGGTGGAGAGCCGTCCGGCATAGCCGAAGTGAAGCAGGTATTGCTTCATGGTTTTCACCACTTCGGAGGCACGCTCGCGCGTGGGCGCGATGCATTCGATCAGCAGACAAATCTCGGCCGGAGGCGGTTGGTCCGCTTGCAGGTCCGTCACACCATCGACGCCGTAAACATGCCAGAACAGCGTGTAGTCCTCAGGGGTGTCCTCGCACACCAGATCCCTGACGACCACCGATACATCGGCCAGGATCTGCTTGTGCTGGGCGATGAACCTCGGGTCCGCTGCGCCGCACAGCAGCATGGCGCGCTCACCAAGTTTTCTGGCGCCCTCCATTTTGATGGTGTGCTTGGCTGCCGCAATCCATTGGGCGCCACTGATTTTTGTCGAGCGCTCACTCACCTGGGTATAGCTTGCATGCTGCAGGTCCACACGTCCCTCGGGTTCGATGATCGTGTAAGGATCATTCTGTTCGTACAAGCTGTGCGCGGCCACAGAAAGAGGCAGGGCCTTTCGCTGCGGCGCCATGCTCTCCAGAATGAAATGGTCCGCATGCAAGGTGGCAAGAATGGTGTCTCGCCCGCCGGGTGTGCAGCAAAGCGATGCGCACTCGATGATCTTTGCCATGTGAACGGAAAGCCCGATCGGGAATCCGAGCATGATGGGCAATGCCGCAAAAATGGCGGTGTCGCATGCTCTGCCGGAGATAAGAACGTCCACATCCAGCGCAAGCGCTTCCTGGAAGGATGACATGCCCATCTGACCGACCAGATGGGTCGTATGCGAGAGTTCCTCGCAGGTCAGGTCGGGCATGCCATCGACTCCCACCACTCTGTTTTGCTCAATGGCTTTGTTGACAACATCTTTGGGTATGTCCCCTGCAATGGTGGCCAGCCGGAATCGCAGCTTGTTCTCGGTCGCAATTTCCCTGAGCAGCTCCAGTGTGGTGTCCAGGTGAGGCCTAGCGCCGGCAGAACCTGCCGTGCCGATGACCAGCGGAATGTTGAGCCTTCGCGCGCCCAGCAGAACTTTCTTGAGGTCCCGTTTGGTGGACTGCCGAGCCGTGGCCAGTTGACCGCTTCCCAGATAGTAAGGCCCGATGTCAATCGAACCCATATCGCATCCGATGAGGTCGGGCTCCCTGGCCAAGCCGGCTTCGAAAGCCGGAGTAGGAATGCCGTAGCCCAACTGGCCGGACGCCCCGAGAATTCTCAAAGCACGATAAGCCTTCTTGCCCGCGAATTCCTTGATCAGCAAACCTGTGGCACTCATATTTCAATCCTAAACAGTCGCGCATGTTGTTGTGCGCCATAAACATCCCTGTCGCCGGGATCGCCTGCCGTGATTTTTCGGGGCAGCACAATCTTGAGCGCCATGGCCACCGGGTAATTGATGATCTTGACCTGCTCGACTGGCAGGTCATAGAGTTGCGCGATCCGTGATTCAGTGACCTGCTTCGCATTGACCACGGTTTCATAGTCTTGCATGGAAGCGAACATGATGTCCAGCGTAGTGCATCTGGGTCCGGCATTCTTGCTTCGGATCACCTTGGCGATATCCATCAACAGCATGGGGTAGATTCCTTTCCGTTTGGGGCGGCAAGCCCATTGCAGCGGGTTGCACTCACTCCATTCGCACATTGGTCCGCTTGGCGATGTCCCGGTATTTCGAGTACTCGGTCAGGTTGAACTGACCGAACTTTTCCGGAGACATTTCTTCGCGTCGCACGCCGAGCACGTCGAGCTTGCCCCCCACATCGGGCAGCTTGATGATGCGCTGGATTTCGCTGTTCAATTTGTCCACGATGGCCCGGGGCGTGCCCGCTGGCGCCACCACACCGTACCAGTTTGTGATGTTAAAGCCGCCAAAGCCTAGTTCGAGCATGGTGGGCACATCGGGTAGCGAAGGGTCGCGTTGTGGGGCCGTGACTGCCAGAGCCCGCATGCGGCCCGATTTCAGGTACTGCACGATGGAAGACAGCGCATCGAAATTCATATCGACCTGACCCCCGAGTAAGTCCACGATGGCGGGGCCGCTGCCTTTATAGGGCACATGCACCAGCTGTGCCCCCGCATTGGTTTCAGCCCTCAGAATTTCACCGGCCAGGTGATTGGTGCTGCCAACCCCTGGCGATGCAAAGGACAGTCCCTTTTGCCGGCTCTTTGCCAGAGCAACGAGCTCAGCAACCGACTTGACCGGGAGCTCCGAATTGACGACCAGCACGTTGGGCACGAAGCCGATGTAGGTGACCGGAGCAAAATCCTTGATCGGGTCGTACTGGGGACGATCGAGCAACGCGGGCGCGATGGCCTGCGAATTGACGTGACCCATGAGAAGGGTGTAGCCGTCGGGCGCTGCGGTGGCCACCATCTTGGCGCCAATCATGCCCGTGGCGCCGGCCTTGTTCTCCACCACAAACGGCTGGCCCAATGATTCGGTCAGCTTTTGGGCCAGCAGGCGCGCCACGATGTCAGTGCCCCCGCCTGGGGCGAACCCGACGACGACACGCACGGGCTTGGATGGATAGCTCTGGGCCTGGGCAGCCAGGGTGGCCGCCAGACCGAGCACCAGGAAGAGCGATTTGATCTTTTGAAAAGGCTTGATCACGTTGTTCTTTCGTCTTAAAGTTAACTGCTTATTACCCGCTTATTACCCGCTCAGTCCGCAGTGGCCGAGAACCCGTAGAGCCGCTGCGGGTTCTCCACCAGTATGCGATGGCGTGTTTTTTCATCGGGCGCCCAGCACGCCAGCATCTCTGCCAAGTCGGCGTCATCGGGCATCTTTTCCCGGCCGCTGGCATGCGGCCAGTCAGAACCCCACAGCACCCGATGCGGCGCGGTTTCGATCATGGCTTGCGCGAAAGGGGTGATGTCCGGATAGTTCGGAAATTGCTCGGAGATGAAATAGGGCCCCATCAATTTCGCATGGCAGTTGTCCCGCCGCAATAAACGCAGCAGGCTCTGGAATGCAGGTGCGGCAATACCGTCAGACGTGCGAATGTGACCGAAATGGTCAACGACGATGGGCACCGGCAACGAAGCGAGAATTTCCTCGGCCTCGGGCTGGGTCACTAGGTTGGTATAGAACTGCAGGTGCCATCCAAGGTGCCCGATGCGGTCTGCCATCGCGCGCGCATCCGTCAGCTTCAGGCCCTGGGTGGCAGAAGTGGTGTTGAAGCGGATGCCACGAAAACCCAAGCCGTGGAGCCGCTCCAGTTCCCGATCAGTGATGTCAGGGCTGACAACAGCAACGGCCCGAAGTTCGACCTCCCGGCTCTGTGCCAGTGCATCCTCAATGGCCGAATTGTCCGTGCCGTACACACTGGGTTGCACCAGCACCGCCCGCTCACAACCTAGGGCGCGCAACATGGTGGAATATCGCTGCAGCGGGCATAAGTGCGGCACAAAATGTGTCTTCTCCAGCAGCGGGAAGCGGTTCTGGGGACCGAACACATGGGCATGACAATCGGTGGCGCCGGAGGGGAAGCGCACCGCCGGCGCGCGGGTGGGTTCGATTGGCGAAGGAATGTCAGGGGCTCTCACGCTCAGTCTTTCGGCTGCCGCGCTTCGACGGTCTGTTTTTCAATCTCGTAATAGGCTGTGAGGTCGATCAGGTCTTCAAGTTCCTGGCGCGAAGCCACCCACTCCGCATTGGTCATGCCAGTGTATTCGCCGGTCTGGCGCAGCTCGGTCAAGATCTTTTTGTGATGGTGAAGTGCGCTGCAGATCACCACTTGGGCCTCGATGCAGGCGACGTAGCCCATCTCCTGCAGTTCATTGCGACTGATGATGGGGCGGCCGTCCCGATTGCCCCGGCTTTGGACATAGATCAGCGGCAAACGGGAGCGGCGCGGCGCCTCCTCCGCATCCTTGAGGTCGCGCGGAAACAGCAGGCCCAAATCTGCGCCGACATCGGCTGCCCGGTTGAGCCGGGATACAGCTTCGTCCAGCCCGAGCGCACGGCAGGTGTCGGTGCGGGCGATGATCACGAAATCGGGATCGACTTCGTCGCGTGCCTTGACCGAATACTCGATTTTCTCAACGAACTCCTCAACCGGAATTCCGTGCACCACGTACTGGTGGTAGTGGGCGCGCTTGGGGTAGAGCTGATCTTCGATATGCACACCCGCCACCCCGCTGCGAATAAATTCGCGCACGGTGCGCATGCAGTGAAGGGGCTCGCCAAAACCTGCGCCACCGTCCACCACCACGGGAATGTCGATCTTGCTGGCGATATCCCCACCCAGCGCAACTTGCTCGGTCATGGTTAGCAGGGGCTCGGACACCGCCATGGAGCCCCCCGTTACGTAGCCGCCGACGTAGGCCGCCTCAAAGCCAAGCGACTGCACCAGCAGTCCTGTCAGCGCGTCATAGACGGCAGGCATGTGAAGAAATGTCTTGCTGCTGATCAGTTCGCGCAGCTGTGTGGAGGCTCGTTTTTGCATGGAGGCTGTACCTGCGGGGTGGTGTGAATAAAAACAAAGTTTGCCCAAATCAAAGTATTCTGTATAGTGATTAATAATCATACAACCATCACTTTAGGATATACCTTGGGATATACCTCGCCTACACCACAGGATCATCTTCTGGCGCGGCTGCGCTTTCGACACCTGCAGCTAATTGCCGAGATCGAGCGAACGGGCAGCCTGAGCGCGGCCACTTCCGCCCTCAATGTCACACAGCCCGCCCTGAGCAAGGCTCTTAAGGAGATCGAAGGCATCTTGGGATTTGCCGTGTTCAGCCGTGGCGCACGGGGACTACATATGACGGTGCAGGGCAGCGTGGTGACGCGGGGCGCGAAGTTGCTGCTCGAGGAACTGCGCCATGTGCATGCCGAAGCCCTAGCCGCAGGGCCTGAGGGCCGGGTATCGGCCATTTTGCGTCTGGGCGCGCCCGCCTACCTGACCAGTACCGTGGTCCCGAAAATTATCAGCCGCCTGGTCGCGGGGAAATCATTGATGGCGGTTGATCTGCACGAAGCCAATGTTCCTCGACTTTTTGCCGCGTTTCTGGAGGGCACGCTGGACGCGCTTATCACTGTTTACAACCCAGATGTCATGTCGGAAACCGTAGGCCATGGCGTTCAGTTCGAAAAAATCGGAGAGGAGGAATACGTGGTGATCGCCCCGGCCAAACACCCTCTAGTGCGCATGCGCGCCATCACTTGGGAAACCCTTGCCAGCCAATCGTGGGTGCTCACGCGCAAACCTTCGCTCTCTCGCCTGTTCATCGAAGACAGCTTTCTTCGGCATGGCCTGATGTGCCCCCCCCCGGTGTGCGAAACCGACTCCCCGCGCACCAGCGCCCAAATCGTCGCGCAGGGCGTGGGCTTGAGCAGCGTGCCGGGCATCACTGCGAAGGAAGCGGTGAACAGCGGCGCAGCCAGATTGGTGCGGGTGCAGACGCCACAGCCACGCGCAACGCTCGGGCTGGTTTACAGAACTGCTGCAGCTAGACATCCGCGCATCAAACTGCTGCGCGAGGCGGTCAGTCAAGTCTCAGGGCTGGGGCTTCCTATTGCCTGGTAGGCCGCTGGAGGGGAAGAGGCGCACCGGCAAGCCTGGGGCCTGACCGCCTGCACCCGGCTTGCAGCCCGGACATCTGCGCGTTACCGCAACTGAAGACAAATTTGTTCGCGCCGACGTCAGATGGATCAAGATGCCGACGATTGACTGACCCACTATCGCGGACCGCTATCCCGCGCTAAGTAACGAATGCGACAGTACCGCGGTCGGTCACTAGAAATTGGCACGTAAAGGTGCGGACGCATGGTTTCATCAAGAAGGAGCAAAAGACGCCCAAACCGGACTGTATCTGGCGAAAGAACAGTTCAAGTTGTTGAAGAAAAAAATGAAAAAATATCGGTAGCGATTTTGATGACTTCCTTGCGGACGAGGGCATGCTTAAACAGGTGGGTGCGGCGGCGGTTAAGTGGGTGATTGCTTGACAGATTGAACAAGAGATGTCGGCTCAAAAGACCATCAAGACTGCGACGACAAAGAAGATACGAACCAGCCGCGCCTCGCTTAACCGTTTGCTTGACGAAAACGATACCTGCCTCACTTTGACGACCTTGGCGGGGCGGCAACGGCTTTTGGCCAACGCTCCAAATTTGAGTTGACGCTCGTCAGGTGGTCGCCACGATGTGGAACGGACAATCTCCAAAAGCGCGGACAAGTGACATGAACTTGCCTTAAGGCTTTGGAGATCGGCTTTGAATCCGCGTCCGCACTAAACCACCATTTACCCAAAGCCTGGCCTTTTTGGCTGGGTTTTTTTCTGCGCGGCGTCTGTTCACAGCTGTGAGCCCAGCAACAGCGCCATCCGTTCCATAACTTTTTCCTTCAGCGGGCGCGCCGCCCATTCTTCGTAACTCACCCGCCGCGAGCGCTTGAGATCGTCCTCGAATACCTGCGTCTGCTGCTCGGCGAAGCTGGTGTCAAACACATTGAGGTTGGCTTCGTCGTTCAGACGGAAGGAGCGGTTGTCGAAGTTGGTCGAACCGACCGACACCAGCAGTTTGTCCACAACCATGGCCTTGACGTGGTACATGCTGGGCTGGTACTCGTAGATTTCAGCGCCCGCCTCAAGCAGCGGCCCCCAGGTCCCGCGCGACGCCGCGCGCACGGTGTCGGTGTCGATGATCTCGCCGGGGGTAATGAGACGAATTTTCACGCCGCGCCTGAGGGCTTCGATAAGGGCCTTGCGGGTGAGTTCGTCCGGCACGAAGTAGGCGCTAGACAGGTCTATGCTTTTGTCTGCCGCCGTGATGGACAGCTGGTACATCAGCTGCATGCTTTCGCTGCCCCCCGATGGCGAGCTTGAAAACACCTGTGCCAGACTGTTGCCCGCTGGCTGCAGGGCCGGGAAGTAGGTCTCGCCGTGCATCACCTGGCCGGTGACCTTGAGCCAGTTGTCCATGAACACGGCCTGCATCTGGGACACCGCCGGGCCTTCCAGCTTGAAGTGCGAGTCGCGCCAGTGCTCGGCGTCCTGGCCGGCACCGGTCCACTGCGGTGCAATGCCCACGCCGCCGGTGAAGCCGGCTTTCCCGTCCACCACCAGCAGCTTGCGGTGGGTCCGGTTGTTCATGCGGCCCCAGTCGTACCAGTGCGGCTTGTGAAACTTGCGGATTTCGACCCCTGCGGACTCCATTTTCTGCAGGAAGGCATCGTCAATTTTGGCGCTGCCTACCCAGTCCAGTAGCACGTGCACCTTGACGCCCGCGCTGGCGCGCTCAGTCAGGGCATCTGCAAACTCGCGGCCGATGTCGCCGGACCAGTAGATATAGGTTTCAAACGTGATGCTGTGTTTGGCGCCACGTATGGCAGACAGCATGGCCGGGAAAATCTGGTCACCGTTGAGCAGCTCCTGCACCCGGTTGCCGCCGACAGCGCCCGGGCCGAGCAGCGAACCCATGGCCCGCAGAAACTGGGGCGAACTGGCCGGGTACAGGCGCGGCATTTCGCGGTTCACATTTTTTTCGCCCGTGCTCAAGTTGGCCACCAGCAGCACCGCCACCAGTGTCAGCAATACCGTGAAAACAATGGTCATAACAAAGTGTTTTTTTTTGATCATCGATGGGTTATCCGCGCGGGGAGGGCGCAAAGTCTGGCTACCGGGTGGCGGCCCGCACAAGGTGCAAGATTAGCGAGGCACTGCAAGCGGCGCTGCGGGAAGCCGCCTTTTGCCCAAGTAGGCGGCATGCCCGACCTGCCGGGCGACAATACGCCCATGGTCACTATGCAACTTCAGGACATTCTTTTTTCCCAGGGCTTCGGCACGCGGCGCGTCTGCGCCGGGCTGGTTCAACAGGGTTTTGTGGCTGTAGCCCATGTCCCCTTTGAGGATCCTGCTATGAAATTCGTAGTGGACGGGCTGCAGTTCACGGTTCAGGGTGTGGACTGGGCCTACCACGCCAAGGCCTATTTGATGCTGCACAAGCCCGCGGGGTATGAGTGTTCGCAAAAACCCAGCACCTATCCCAGCATCTACACCTTGCTGCCGGCTCCTATCCGTCAACGTGGCGGCGGCGCGGCGGCCGGGGTGCAGGCGGTCGGGCGGCTGGACCAGGACACCACCGGCCTGCTGCTGCTGTCGGACGACGGCAAGTTCATCCACCGCATGAGCTCGCCCAAACACCATGTGCCCAAGGTCTATGAGGTGCGGGCGAAACACCCGGTCGACGACAAACAGGTCGCGAAATTGCTGGGTGGCGTGGTGCTGGATGACGATCCGAAGCCCGTGCGCGCCGCCGCCTGCGAGAAAACCGGCGAGCAGACGCTGAGCCTGACCCTGACCGAAGGCAAGTACCACCAGGTCAAACGCATGATTGCCGCTGTCGGCAACCGGGTCGAAGAGGTCGGCGGCCTGCACCGCGCACGCATCGGTTTGCTGGACTTGCCGGCCGACCTGTTGCCGGGTCAGTGGCGCTGGCTGACGGCGCAGGACCTGGCCGCGATCTCAGCTTGAGATTGTCGGTTGACCATAAAAATGGCCTCCAGCCCATAGCTGGCCTGCGTGAGCAGCTATTTATTCGATAGCGAAAATAAAACTCAAGACAGTGGCTGCAGGAAGGTCGAAACCGCCTCCAGCGTGCGCTCCGGCTGGTCGCGTTGCGGCGAATGCCCGCAGCCGGTCAGCCGCAGTTGCACGGTCTGCGGCGCGGCCAGCGCCAGTTCGTCGAGTTGGGCCATCGTGCCGTATTCGTCGTCCAGGCCCTGAATGCCCAGCAGCGGGGCGCTGATGCGCTGGCAATCGGCGCGGATGTCGAAGCGGCGAAAGCCTGGTGAGAGCCAGACATCGTTCCATTGCCAGAAGGCGCCGTCCACATCGGCATGGTGGCGGGCCAGTTTGTCACGCAGCCCGCCGGTCTCAAAAGCAGCTGTGGCCGCGGCAATGGCGCGCACAGCGATGTCCTCGACCACCAGGTGTGGCGCCATTGCGATGGTCGCTGTCACCGGATGCCGGGAGGCGTGGAGCAGGGCGATGCTGGCACCGTCCGAATGGCCCAGCAGCACCGGCCGGACGATGCCCAGCGCCTCCAGCAGCGCCGGCAGCACCTCCCAGGCTTCGCGGTGCATGTAGTCGGGGAGCAGGCGGCCGCTGCCGCGCACATCGGGCACAGCGTCGGACTGACCGTAACCGCGCCGCGAATACACGATCCCGGCCCGGCCGGTGGCCTCGCACACGGATTGCGGCCAACTGCGGCCGCGCTGGGTCCAGAGGCTGACCGATCCCAGGCCCTCGTGCAGGAAAACCAGCGGCGCTTTGCCATCCGGCCCGGCGATCTGTTGCAGCTCGAGGCGCACCCCCTGAATGTCTACAAAGTTCATCGCCTCATCGTAAAGGATGTAAGCGGCTTGCCGCCCTGGCGCGTTAGGTCAGGCCAGCCCGCTACACTTGCCAGTCGCCAGAAGAAAGTCTTTTGTGAACCTGTCCCTCCGTTTGTTTGCTGCGGCCCTGTGCTGCCTGTCGGGTGTCGCCGCCATGCCTGTCCTGGCTCAGCCTGCGCCGCTGTTTGTGCTCAATTCGCTGGACGCGAATGTCAGCGTCATCAACCCGCTGACCTGGACCGAAACCAAACGCATTGCCACCGGCAAGGAGCCGCACCACATTTACCTCACGCCCGATGAAAAGTCGGTGATTGTGGCCAATGCGCTGTCCGACACCCTGACCTTCATTGATCCGAAAACCGCCGAGGTCCAACGCGTGATCCCCGGCATCCTGGACCCCTACCAGCTGCGCTTCTCGCCGGACATGAAATGGTTTGTCACGGCAGCCAATCGCCTGAACCACATCGATATCTACCGCTGGGACGGCAGCAATATCACCCTGGTCAAACGCGTGGCCACCGGCAAGACGCCCAGCCATTTGTGGATAGACAGCAAAAGCACCACGGTGTATTCGACCATGCAGGACAGCGACGAGCTGATTGCGCTGGACCTCGCGACCCAGACCATCAAGTGGCGCACGGCCACCGGCTCCATCCCGGCCGACCTGTATGGCAGCGCCGACGACAAGCTGATCCTGGTCGGTCTGACCGGCGGCGACACGGTCGAGGTGTTTGACGTGAGCGGCAAGCAGCCGCAGCGCACGCGGGTGATCAAGACTGGCGCCGGCGCACACGCCTTTCGCGCGCTCGGCGACGGCCGCCACGTGCTGATCAGCAACCGCGTGGCCAATAGCATCAGCAAGATTGACCTGCAGACCCTGACCGTGGTGGACAACTACCCGGCGCCTGGCGGGCCAGACTGTATGGAGGTTTCGCGCGACGGCAAGCTGATTTACGTCACTTCACGCTGGGCGCGCAAACTCACGGTGATCGACATGGCCAGCCGCAAGGTGGTGCGCCAGGTCAATGTTGGAAAGAGCCCTCATGGGGTCTGGACGCTGGATCACGCGCCTAGGCAATAGGCCCCCACGCTCCGCCGCTGCGCGGGTCGCTGCCCCCCGAGGGGGCGCTGCGCCTGCGGACCGGCGGAGCCGGACCCGCGGCCCCGGCTTGACTTTCCGTCCCTGGCGGGCGTGGCTCGCTATGGTTTTGGTAGCTGTTGGGCTAGGACCGGCGTGGGCTGATGGCTGTTTTGATACCCAGGGCAAGGCGGGCAAGCCGGTGTACCTGACCCTGGACACCGGCCACATGGGAGTGGCGCCGTTGATGGCGGACATCCTCAACAAGCACCAGGTCAAGGTCACGTTTTTCGGCGCCAACGAACGTACGCAGACCGGCGACGGCAGCCTGGGCAAGGACTGGGCGCCGTGGTGGAAGGCGCGCGCCGCCGAAGGCCATGCGTTTGCCTCACACACTTTCGACCACACTTACTGGCGCGCAGACGTCGGCTCCGACCAGTTCAGGGTGCGTCCCTCCGCTGGGCCTTCGGAAGGCAAGGAGTCGGTCTGGACCGCCGCCCAGTACTGCGCCGAAATTGCCAAAGCCGGCAGCCGGCTCGAAGAGCTCACCGGCAAAAAGCCGCTGCCGCTGTTCCGTGCGCCTGGCGGCAAGATCTCACCCAGGCTGCTGGCCGCCGCCAAAACCTGCGGCTACGAGCATGTGGGCTGGTCGCCGGCGGGTTTTCTCGGGGACGAGCTGTCCAGCGAGGCGTATCCCAACGACCAGCTGCTTAAAAAAGCGCTGCGTGATATCCGCTCTGGCGACATCCTGCTGGCGCATCTGGGTATCTGGTCGCGCAAAGACCCTTGGGCGCCGGCAGTGCTGGAGCCACTGATCACCGACCTGAAAGCGCGCGGTTTCTGTTTTGCGACCTTGCGCGAACACCCCCGTTACCAGACCTGGATTGCGCAACAGTCTGGCCAGGCGCCGGCCCCGGCGGCAAAATAAGCGCATGGACAGCCTGGAGAGCCTTTTTTCGACCGCGCAGCAATGGCTGTTTGAGAGCGCCGTGCAGCCGGCGATGTTTGCGCTGGGTCTGGGCAATCTGCTTGAAACCGGCTATGAAGCCACCGCCTGGTTCATGGTTGGCCTGATCCAGATCCTGATTTTGCTGGCCGTGGTTGGCCCGCTGCAGCGCTGGCGCCCGGTCGAGCCGGTGACGGACCGCGCGACGATTCGCACCGACATCCTCTACACCCTGATTCACCGTCTCGGTCTGTTCCGCATCGCGCTGTTCTTCACGCTGGAGCCATGGTTCGACGAGTTGTTCGGCATGGCGCGCACGTCCGGTTACGGCACCTTCCACCTCGACCAGCTCTGGCCGGGCGTGACGGACAACGCGGTCGTCAGCCTGCTCATCTACCTCGTGGTATTCGACTTTATTGCCTACTGGACGCACCGCGGCCAGCACCAGATCGAATGGTGGTGGCGCCTGCATTCGCTGCACCATGCGCAGCGGCAGATGACGATGTGGAGCGACAACCGCAACCATTTCCTCGACGACATCATCGTGGACGTGATCGTGGTGCTGGTCGCGCAACTGATCGGTGTGGCGCCGGGCCAGTTCATCGCCATTGTGGCGCTGACCCAGCTCAGTGAAAGCTTCCAGCACGCCAACCTCAAGCTCTGGTTCGGCCGTGTCGGCGAGCGCCTGTGGGTCAGCCCGCGTTTTCACCGGCTGCACCACAGCATAGGCCTGGGCCATGAAACCCCGGTGCGCCTGAGGCGCGAGGGACCCGACGTCGCCGGGCCGCCCCAAGACGGGAGCGCCCCCCTGGGGGGCAGAGAGGCGGAGCCGAACGTGGGGGCCGTCAAACTCGCCGGGCCGCCCCAAGACGGGAGCGCCCCCCTGGGGGGCAGAGAGGCGGAGCCGAACGTGGGGGCCGTCAAACTCGCCGGGCCGCCCCAAGACGGGAGCGCCCCCCTGGGGGGCAGAGAGGCGGCGCCGAACGTGGGGGCCTTCAAACTCGGCGGCTACAACTTCGGCGTGCTGCTGCCCTGGTGGGACGTGCTGTTTGGCACCGCCAACTTTGAGCAGCGCTACGACCCCACCGGCATCCGCGACCAGGTCGAGCAGTTGCGCGACTACGGCAGCGGCTTCTGGTCGCAGCAGTGGCTGGGGTTGAAACGGCTGGTTGGTCGCGCCTGACTACGGCGGCGGGTTATCCTCAGACTATGGGCAAGCTTCTCGATTCTTTCTGGCGCGCGGTGGCGTACTGCCTGCACCCGCGGGTGATTGCGCTGTCGGTGCTGCCGCTGGTCATCATGGTGGTGCTGTCGTTGGGCCTGGGCTACTTCTTCTGGGACGATGCGCTGTCCGCCGTGCGGGCTGGCCTGGAAAGCTGGGAGCTGCTGGGCACCATGGCACGCTGGCTGGAAGGCCTGGGCCTGGGCAACTTGCGTGTGGTGCTGGCACCAACGATTTTGCTGTTCCTGAGCATCCCGGTGATCGTCATCGTGGCGCTGCTGTTCGTCGCGATCCTGATGACACCGGCCATGGTGGCGCTGGTGGCCGAACGGCGCTTTCCGGAGTTGGAGCGCAAACGGGGCGGCTCGCTGCTTGCGAGCCTGTTCTGGTCGCTGGGCTCGACCGTGCTGGCCGCCGTCGCACTCGTCATTTCCATCCCTCTGTGGCTGATCCCGCCGCTGATACTGATCCTGCCGCCGCTGATCTGGGGCTGGCTGACCTACCGCGTGATGTCTTATGACGCGCTGGTTGACCATGCCAGCGCCGAAGAGCGGCGCGAAATCTTCCGGCGCCACCGCGGCAGCCTGCTGGGCATCGGCGTGCTCAGCGGCTACCTGGGCGCCGCGCCCAGCCTGCTGTGGGCCTCGGGCGCGATGTTCATTGCCATGGCGCCGCTGCTGGTACCGGTAGCGATCTGGCTGTACACGCTGGTGTTTGCCTTTTCCTCGCTCTGGTTTGCCCATTACTGCCTGGCTGCGCTGGAGCAACTTCGCAAGCAAAACAATGCCCTGGCCCCCGAACCGCTTGCGCAAGCAGCTATTGAATCCATAGCAAACGAGGTGTTGCCGGCAGCCGCAGCCGGCGCGCCTGCACCCGGCTTTGGCGCCCCTGGACAGCAGTCCTGATCCCTTTCTTTTTTTCCTGAATTCACCATGAGCATCTCTTTCGGTCTGGTCATCGTTGGTGACGAAATCCTCTCGGGCAAACGCGCCGACAAACACATGCCCAAAGTGATTGAACTGCTGGGCGCGCGGGGCTTGCAGCTCGCGTATGCCGACTATGTGGGCGACGACCCGGCACGCATCACCGCCGTGCTGGCGCGTGCCTTTGCCGCCGCACGTAATTCGGGCGACGTGGTGTTTTCCTGTGGCGGCATAGGCGCGACGCCGGACGACCACACGCGCCAGTGCGCCGCCGCGGCGCTGGATGTGGAGCTGGCCCTGCACCCCGAGGCCGAACGCCTGATTCGCGAACGTATGCAGGACATCGCGAAAGAGCAGGGCGTGCCCTACGAGCCGGACCGCCACGACAATATCCACCGCCTGAACATGGGCATGTTCCCGGTAGGGGCTGCCATCATCCCGAACCCGTACAACAAGATTCCCGGTTTCAGGGTCCAGGCCGGCGCCGGCGCCGTCCACTTTGTTCCAGGATTCCCGGTCATGGCCTGGCCCATGGTAGAGGCAGTGCTGGACACGCATTACGCCCATCTGCACCAAAAATCAGCCTGGACGGAGAAATCGGTGATCGTCATGGGCTCCATGGAAGCGGCGCTGACGCCATTGATGCTCGCGATTGAAGCAGGGCACAGCGGCGTCAAGGTGTTCAGCCTGCCCAGCGTTGATCACCCCGACTACGGTCGCCATATTGAGCTGGGTGTCAAAGGGGCCCCCGAGGCCGTGAACGCGGCTTTTCCGGCCCTGCTGGCAGGTCTGCACGCATTTAACGCCAAGCTCGGCCCCGAATTGGTGCGTTGAATAATTGCACCAATGATGTGCATTTTGGTTTGCACGCGATTGGTGCCTGAAAAATTCGGCAATTTTTCGAGCCGGTGGCCGGATGGCATGCTTATCGGCGCCAAGATAGCGGCACAATCGCAGGCTTGGCAGAAAAAAAGCGCCATTGGTGGTGGCACAAAACGTGCATCCACCGAAGCCGAAAGTATTTTTAACAACCATCCAGCAACAGGAGATTCTGATGGCAAAGACCGTCGCAGACGTCATGAAAATGGTCAAGGAAAACGAAGTCAAGTTTGTTGACTTCCGTTTTACCGACACTCGGGGCAAAGAGCAGCACGTGACCGTGCCGGTGTCCCATTTTGACGAAGACAAATTCACCTCGGGCCATGCCTTCGACGGCTCCTCCGTGGCAGGCTGGAAGGGCATTGAAGCTTCCGACATGCAATTGATGCCCGACCCGAAAACGGCCAACATCGACCCTTTCTTCGAAGAAACCACGCTGTTCATGAGCTGCGACGTGCTCGAGCCCGCCGACGGCAAGGCCTACGACCGCGACCCGCGCTCCATCGCTCAGCGCGCCGAGGCTTACCTCAAGGCCTCCGGTCTGGGCGACACCGCCTACTTCGGCCCCGAGCCAGAGTTTTTCATCTTCGACGACGTGCGCTGGAACACCGACATGTCGGGCACCTTCTTCAAGATCGAAGAATACGAAGCCCCCTGGAATTCGGGCGCCAAGCTCGAAGGCGGCAACCGCGGCCACCGTCCGACCGTCAAGGGCGGCTACTTCCCCGTGCCTCCGGTCGACAGCACGCAGGACATGCGCGCCGAAATGTCCCTGATCCTCGAATCGCTGGGCATCCCGGTTGAAGTGTTCCACCACGAAGTGGCCGGCGCCGGCCAGAACGAGATCGGCACCAAGTTCAGCACGCTGGTCCAGCGCGCCGACTGGACGCAGATCCTCAAGTACGTTGTGCAAAACGTGGCCAATGCCTACGGCAAGACCGCCACCTTTATGCCCAAGCCCATCGTTGGCGACAACGGTTCCGGCATGCACGTGCACCAGTCGATCTGGAAAGACGGCAAAAACCTGTTCGCCGGCGACGGTTATGCGGGCCTGTCTGACTTTGCGCTGTACTACATCGGCGGCATCATCAAACACGCCCGTGCCTTGAACGCCATCACCAACCCCGGCACCAACAGCTACAAGCGCCTGGTTCCCGGTTACGAGGCACCGGTCAAGCTGGCTTACTCGGCCAAAAACCGCTCGGCATCGATCCGCATTCCTTACGTCGCCAACCCCAAAGGCCGCCGTATCGAGGCGCGTTTCCCCGACCCACTGATGAACCCTTACCTGGGCTTCTCGGCCCTGATGATGGCTGGTCTCGATGGCGTGGAAAACAAGATCCATCCCGGCGAAGCCGCCACCAAGGACCTGTATCATCTGCCGCCCGAGGAAGATGCGCTGGTGCCAACCGTCTGCCACAGCCTGGACCAGGCGCTGGACTGCCTCGACGTGGGCCGCAGCTTCCTGACCAAGGGCGGTGTGTTCACCGACAGCATGATCGACGCCTATATCGAACTGAAAATGGGTGAAGTGACGCGCCTGCGCCAGGCCACGCACCCGATCGAGTTTGAGATGTATTACTCACTGTAATTTTTTACAGTCTGTGGTCAAAAAAGGACGGCGCAAGCCGTCCTTTTTTATTTCCCAGCAGGGTTATCAATGGCAGGATTTTGCTTTTCTTACCCTTTGCAGGATACTGACAGACTGTCCAAGCCTTAACAGGCACTTGGGGTTACGTATGAAACCTACAGTACTTCTTTCAACTTTTCTTGTTCTCGCTGGCAGCATGGTCGTCGCTTCCGCGCAGGAGCGCATCTACCGCTGCGCCGGAAAAGACGGCGCCACGCCCGAATACATAAACAACGCCAAGGACGCCCAGGCGCGGGGCTGCAAACAGATCGACGGTGGCAATGTCACCGTTGTGCAGAGTGCGCCGATAAGCCGTCCGGCGGCGTTTCGTGTGGCGGGGGCCGTGCAGGCCGCGCCGGTGTCGGGCAACAGCGAACAACGTGCACGCGACAGCGATACCCGGGCCATTCTGGAGTCCGAACTCAAAAAAGCCGAGATCAAGCTGGCCGAGCAGCAAAAAGAGTTCAACAAGGGTGAGCCGGAAAAGCAGGGCATTGAAGGCCGCAACTACCAGCGTTACCTCGATCGCGTGGCTGAAATGAAGGAAAGCATGGTGCGCCACGAAAGCGACATTGCCGGCCTGAAACGCGAAATCGGCCGTCTGCCGGCACCCACTGCCCGCCAGTAGGGCCTGTTCACACTATTTATACGGGTGCGAACGCGGTGAAAACAGCGTTAATCAAGGCGCGCGACGCCCGCCAGACCGGGCGCTGGCGTAGGAGTGCAACGCAGAGTGGCGTTGTTTTCACCCCGTTCCCTTCGGGTTGCGGCCAAAAAGGCCATGCGCAGTGTTGCAAAGCCTTGCCGGGCTCCAGCCCGGCTGCATTTTGCGCCTCGTGCATGACCTTTTTGACTCGCAACGCATCTCGCACAAATAGTGTGAACAGGCCCTAGCTGCTTCTGCGTCAAAATAGGACGCTTGAAAAAGCCCAACTTCTCCTCTGCCGCAACCGCCGCGGCGTCTTCACGCTTTCAGTCCTTTGACCTGCTGGCCACGCTGGTGGCCGTCGTGCGGACCAACGGTGTGGTGGTGTTTGCCAACGCGGCGCTCGAAGACGCGCTCGGAACCTCGCGCCGGACCATCGAAGGCTCGCAACTGCCCGACTGTTTCACCGAGCCGACGATCCTGCACAACGCGCTGGAAGGCGCGGGCAGCAACGAATTTGCGGCGCTGCGTTATGACGCCTGGCTCAAACCGCTGAATCGCGAACCCATGCCGGTTCATGTGGTGGTAGCGCAGACCGACACGCCCGGCGAAGCGATTGTTGAGCTGCTGCCGCTGGAGCAGCAGGCCAAGCAGGACAGGGAAGAGCGGCTGATCGATCAGGCCCAGGCCAACAAGGAGTTGATTCGCAACCTGGCGCACGAGATCAAGAACCCGTTGGGCGGTATTCGCGGCGCGGCCCAATTGCTGCAGATGGAAATCGACTCCAAGGAACTGACCGAATACACCCAGGTCATCATCCATGAGGCTGATCGACTGCAGTCCCTGGTGGACCGGCTGCTGGCGCCGCACCGCAGGCCGCACCTGGTCGGCGATGTGAATATCCACGAGGTCTGCGAACGCGTGCGCTCTCTGATCCTGGCCGAATTTCCCAAAGGTCTGCGCGTGCTGCGCGATTACGACATCTCGATTCCCGACTTCCGTGGTGACCGCGAGCAGCTGATCCAGGCGGTGCTCAACATCGCCCACAACGCCGCGCAGGCCTTGGCCGAGCGCATTGCCGCCGGTGACGCGCAGATCAGTTTCAGGAGTCGAATTGCACGCCAGGTAACTTTCGGCAAGCAGCGTTATCGATTGGCACTGGAATTGCATGTTATCGACAATGGACCGGGTGTTCCGGACTCCATCAAGGACCGTATCTTCTATCCCCTGATCTCAGGGCGGGAGGGTGGTTCCGGGTTGGGGCTGACCTTGGCGCAAACCTTTGTTCAGCAACACCACGGCTTGATCGAGTGCGAAAGCGTCCCTGGCCGCACGGATTTCAAGCTGCTGATACCGCTGCCTTGAAACCGTCACCTTTATTGATGGATAACCGGTAGAAGTACCAAAGGGATAAAAAACATGAAACCGATCTGGATTGTTGACGATGACCAGTCCATCCGGTTTGTGCTGGAAAAGGCCTTGCTGCGCGAAGGCCTGCCGACCCGCAGCTTCATCAACCCCCGCGAAGTGCTGGCGGCACTGGACGTTGCCACTGATGACGACGGCCCGCAAGTGCTGGTCAGCGACATCCGCATGCCTGGCGGCTCGGGCCTGGACCTGCTGTCCACCGTCAAGGAAAAACACCCCGGCCTGCCGGTCATCATCATGACGGCGTTTTCCGACCTCGATAGCGCCGTTTCGGCTTTCCAGGGCGGTGCTTTCGAATACCTGCCCAAACCCTTCGACCTGACCAAGGCGGTGGAGCTGATCCGCCGCGCGGTCGAGGAAAGCCAGCGCGAGGAGGTGGCCGAGGAACGCATGGCCGCCACGCCCGAGATGCTGGGCCAGGCGCCCGCCATGCAGGACGTGTTTCGGGCCATCGGCCGGCTCAGCCAGAGCAATGTCACGGTAATGATCACTGGCGAGTCCGGCTCCGGCAAGGAGCTGGTGGCGCGCGCACTGCACAAACATTCGCCGCGCGCCAACGGTCCGTTTGTAGCGATCAACACCGCCGCCATTCCCAAAGACCTGCTCGAGTCCGAACTGTTCGGCCATGAACGTGGCGCTTTCACCGGCGCCCAGACCATGCGCCGAGGCCGCTTCGAGCAGGCCGACGGCGGCACCTTATTCCTCGACGAGATTGGCGACATGCCTTTTGATTTGCAGACGCGCTTGCTGCGAGTGCTCTCCGACGGAAATTTCTACCGTGTTGGTGGCCACAACGCGGTCAAGACCAATGTGCGCGTGATTGCCGCCACCCACCAGGACCTGGAGCAGCGCGTCAAGGAAGGCGGTTTCCGCGAGGACTTGTTCCACCGCCTCAATGTGATCCGCCTGCGCCTGCCGGCGCTGCGCGAGCGCCGTGAAGACGTGTTCATGCTGACGCGCCACTTCCTGCAGCAAAGCGCCAAGCAGCTCGGTGTGGTCGAGCCCAAACGCATTTCGGATGCGGCCTTGCAGAAACTCAGCACCTTCGGATTTCCTGGCAATGTGCGCCAGCTCGAAAACATCTGCCACTGGCTGACTGTGATGGCGCCGGCTCAGGTGATCGAAGCCAAGGACTTGCCGCCCGAGGTGCTGGACGCACCGCCCGAGCCGCTGCGCGCGCCTGCGCCGGTTCTGGTCGAAAGTGGCGCGGTGGTGCGCCATGCGGCCTTGCCGGACACGGGCATGGTTGACGCTGTTGCGGACAGTGCGCCTGCCGAGAAAATCTCGTTTGCATCTGCGGAGATGGGCTTGCCGCCGCAAGGCAGCACCTGGGAAACCGGGCTCGAGGCCGAGGCCATGGCCCTGCTGGCCACCGGCCGCAGCGATGTCTGGGACGTGCTGACCCGGCGTTTCGAGTCCAAGCTGATCCAGACCGCGCTGCTCAACACGCGCGGGCGCCGCATCGAAGCGGCGCAAAAGCTCGGCATAGGCCGCAACACCATTACACGCAAGATTCAGGAACTCAATCTCGAGTGATGGAGCCCCCACGCTCCTCACTGCGTGTAGTCGCTGCCCCCCGAGGGGGCGCTGCGCCTGCGGGCCGGCGAAGCCGGACCCGCGGCCCCTGCTTGATAAGAGATGCCAGCGCGCGCGATAACTGCGTACCGCTGATTTAAAGTCCAGCCATGAGCCGCTTATCCCTGACCCGCGACAAGATCTACAAAACCGTGGCGCGCCAGTTGCATGGCAAAGTGCCGTGCTGGGTTTGCGGTGAACATGTGTTGCCGGCGGCTGCGACGCTGGAACACATCCGGCCGCTTAGCGAGGGCGGCAACAGCCATGCAGAGAACCTGGCCATCAGCCACGAGCTCTGCAACAGCCAGCGCCACGCCAAAGGCCTTGTCCCCGGCTCTGTCGAGTCACCGGGGCGGGTAGCCCGCAGTTTGTGAGTCAAATTGGCATCCAGCCCATATCGGACGGGCGGGAGTAGCTACACTATTTATAGCAGATCAAGGTGCGCGATGACCGGCACATGGTCGCTGGGCCGCTCGTTCTTGCGCGGCAGCTTGTCGATCACGCAGCTTTGCACCGCCGGCTTGAGCGCGTCGCTGACCAGGATGTAGTCGATGCGCAGGCCCCGGTTGCGGCGGAACGCGAACTCGCGGTAGTCCCACCAGGAGTAACTCTTCTCGGGCTGCTCGAACAGCCGGAAGGCATCGTGCAAGCCCAGGCCCAGCAGCGCCTTCAGGTGTTCGCGCTCCTCGGTCGTGTGGTGAATGGTTTCGCGCAGGCCTTCGGCGTCGTAAGTGTCGCGGTCATCAAAAGTGATGTTGAAGTCGCCGACCAGCACCAGCTTCGGTTGCGCCGCCAGTTCCTGGCCCAGCCAGCTGCGCAGGCCTTCCAGCCACTTCATCTTGTACGCAAACTTGTCGGTGCCGGGCGCCTGGCCATTGACGAAATAACTGTTGACCAGGCGCAACTCGCCCTGCGGTGTGTCGAGCGTGGCGGCGATCACGCGCGACTGCTCGTCGCTGAAACCGACGATGTTTTTCACGATGTTGCGTGCCGGATTCCGGCTCAGGATGGCGACGCCGTTGTAGGTCTTCTGGCCGAAGACTGCGCTCTGGTAACCGGCGGCGGCCAGCGCCTCCAGCGGAAACTTGTCATCGCTGAGCTTGAGCTCCTGCAGGCACAGCGCATCGACCGGGTTGGCGGCCAGCCAGTCCAGCACCTGCGGCAGGCGCACGGCCAGGGAGTTGACATTCCAGGTGGCGATTTTCATGGGCGCTCCAGCGTGACGAAACTGAAAGGCAGGCCCTTGGCCGAGACATGCGCGCTGCGCGCGGTCTCGCGCCAGGCCGGGCCCAGCGTGGGCGCGTAGGTGTCGCCGTCGAAGTCCCGGGCGATCTCGGTGACTTCTACGCAGCTGGCCAGCGGTTCGGCCTGGACGTAGATCTGTCCACCGCCAATGACCCAGATATCCGGAGCATCACCAGCCTGCGCCAGCGCTTCTTCGAGGCCGCCGGCGCGCTGCGCACCGTCGGCCCGCCAGTCCGGCTGGCGCGTGATCACGATGTTGGTCCGTCCCGGCAGCGGGCGGAACTTGGGCGGTAACGAGTCCCAGGTCTTGCGGCCCATGATGACCGGACAGCCGAGGGTCAATTGCTTGAAATGCGCCATGTCTTCCGGCACATGCCAGGGCATGACGCCGTCCTTGCCGATGACGCCGTTGGCGGCGCGGGCGTAGATGAGGTTGATGCGAGGCTTCTGATGAGGAATGCTCATAGCGTCGCCTCCCCAACGTCGTAACTTGCAAAAGACTCAGGTGTCAGCGACCAGCGGCATTCCGTCGTGTCGATCCCCGCTGAGCGGGGCCCCTCGCCAGTCGCCTTCATACCGCTACCGGCGCTTTGATCGCCGCATGGTGTTGGTAATCCAAAAACTCGAAATCCTCGAATTCGTAGTCAAAGATCGAATCAGGTTTGCGCGTGATCTTCAGCGTCGGGTAGGGGTAGGGCGCGCGGCTCAGTTGCAGCGCCACCTGCTCGGCGTGGTTGCTGTAGATGTGGCAATCACCGCCGGTCCAGATGAAGTCCCCGACGTCCAGATCGCACTGCTGGGCCACCATGTGGGTCAGCAGGGCGTAACTCGCGATGTTGAAGGGCACGCCGAGGAAGATGTCGGCGCTTCGCTGGTAGAGCTGGCAACTGAGTTTGCCTTTGCCACCTGGCGCGGTCGCAGGTGCGACATAAAACTGGAAGAAGGCGTGACACGGCATCAGCGCCATTTTGGACAGCTCGGCCACGTTCCAGGCGCTGACGATGATGCGGCGCGAGTCCGGGTTGGTCTTCAGGGTTTTGATCACATCGGCAATCTGATCGATGTGGCCGCCGTCCGGCGTCGGCCAGCTGCGCCACTGCACGCCATAGACCGGACCGAGGTCGCCGTCTTCGCGCGCCCATTCGTCCCAAATGGTCACGCCGCGCTCTTTCAGCCAATTGTTGTCGCTGGAGCCCTGCAGAAACCACAGCAGTTCATGCACGATGGACTTGAGGTGAACCTTTTTGGTGGTGACCAGCGGAAAGCCTTCGTTGAGGTCAAAACGCATCTGGTAGCCAAACACACTTTTGGTGCCGGTGCCGGTGCGGTCGGCCTTGAACACGCCATGGGTGTCCACATGGCGCATGAACTCTTCGTACTGGAAGCGGATGGGGCGGGTCATGTAGCGTCTGTATTTTTATCGTGCCGTTGTTTAAGCTTTTTGTTCACTTCTTCCAATAGCAGTCGATTTGCCATTTCCGAGAGATCGATGCCAAGTTGCTCGGCCATATCGAGAGTTTTGCAATTCAACTCAATAGAGACGTCCGTCATTGCTGGATCGTTGGCGTGCTGCATCGTCATCTCCGAATAGAAAGTCAAATTCTATGACCGTTTCTGTCGAGGACTGCATGGAGGAAAAAGTGACTTGAGTTCCGAAAAGTCACCATCCGATCGAGATGCGATTTCCGACCAAGCTCGCTGAAAGGCAGGACGCTTCATATGCGAGGCCATACCGTCTTTCCAAAATCTCCAAGTTTTTTCGGAAATTCGTTTACTTTTCCAGAGAAAAACTTGCTCATTGCACAGATCAAAATAGTGATAGAACTCATCGAATGACTCATCATGCTCGTGATCTGAGAGAACCTCACCCAATAGTGCTTTAGTTGGAAGCCGAGATGCGAGAACGCGGTACTCTTTGGTAAACGAGTCCTCAAAGCTTGTAACGCTTTGCTTTTGGGCAAGCCAAAGCTGCCAAGCAGCGACTCCTACACCGATAGCGGTTGCCACGTTCGATAGTTGAGACAGAGAGTCGCTCATTTTGCTAGTTCTTTACCAGGTTGCTCAGACCTTCAACACTCGCCCCGGGTTCATCAGGTTGTGCGGGTCCAGGCCCTGCTTGATGGCGCGCATCATGCCGAGTGCCACCGGCGATTTGTGTTTCGGCAAGGAGTCGACTTTCAGGCTGCCGACGCCGTGTTCGGCCGAAATCGAGCCGCGATAGCGGTCCACCACTTCATAGACCAGCGCATTCATCGGCGCTTCCTGCTCGTTGAGGAAAAGCGCCTGATCTTCATTCTCGGGAGCCTGCACGTTGTAGTGCAGGTTGCCGTCACCGAGGTGGCCGTAGACCACGAGGCGCGCGCCGGGAAAGCGCGCGAGCAGCAGGGCGTTGGTCTCTTCCACGAATTCCGGGATGCGCGAGACATTGATGGAGATGTCGTGTTTGATGTTCAGGCCCTCTTCGGCCTGCGCCAGCGGAATGCTCTCGCGAATGTGCCACAGCGCGTGCGCCTGCGCCATGCTTTCGGCGACCACCGCATCACTCACGCAGCCGGCTTCCATGGCGGCTTCGAGCAGGCGCTCGAAGCAGGCCCGTGCATGTTCTTCCGATTCGTTGTCCGAGTTCTCCAGCACCACACACCATGGCGACTCCTGCCAGAAAGGCACACGCTGCTGCGGGAAATGTTTGGCCACCAGGCTCAGCGGGAACTGACCCATGAGCTCGAAACCGGTCAGGCCCGAACCCAGGTATTCATGCGCCAGCCCCAGCAACTGCACGGCAGATTCAAGCGAGGGCACGGCGGCAAAAGCGGTGAGCTGGCTCTTGGGCAGGGGGTACAACTTCATGGTCGCGCCGGTGATCACGCCCAGCGTGCCTTCGCTGCCGATGAACAGGTGGCGCAGGTCGTAGCCGGTGTTGTCCTTGCGCAGGCCGGTGAGGCCGTCCCAGATCTCGCCTTGCGCGTTCACGACTTCCAGCCCGAGGCAGAGTTCACGCGTGTTGCCATAACGCACGACCTGGGTGCCGCCGGCATTGGTGCCGAGGTTGCCGCCTATGGTGCAACTGCCTTCTGAGGCCAGGCTCAGCGGGAACAGGAAGCCGGCTTGTTCGCAGGCTTCCTGCAGGTTTTGCAGCACACAACCGGCATCAACGGTGATGGTCAGGTTGCCGGCGTCCAGCGTGCGCACCTTGTTCATGCGCGTCAGGCTCAGCACGACCTGCGTGCCGCTGGCGTCCGGGGTGGACCCCACCACCATGCCGGTGTTGCCGCCCTGCGGCACCATGCTCACGCGGGCTGCGACGCAGGCCTTGACCACGGCGGCAACTTCAAGCGTCGAGCCGGGGCGCACCACGGCCAGCGCCTTGCCGGTTTCACGCCGGCGCCAGTCCTGCACCCAGGCGGTCAGGTCACCTTCGGTCAGGACATGGGCGGCGCCAACGATCTGGCGCAGCAATTCAATCAGTTCGCTGTTTGTGCTCACGGTGTTTGGGCTTCCGGTTCAGGGCTTGCATGGGTTTTGGCGTTTTTCAGGCGGATGCGCACGTGCAGGGCGCAGGCGGTGAACAGCAGCAGGCACAAGGCGACTTCGATCATCGCCAGATAGTTGCCGGGCGGCTTGTCGCTCCAGGCGCGGACCGCGCCTTCGGTGAAGTAGAGCCAGACCATCAGGCTCAGCCAGCGGTAGGTGTACATGCGGTTTCTCAGCAGGCCGGCCAGCGGGATACACAGCGGCAGCACCTTCAGTGCCAGCAGCGAGCCGCCGGGACGAATTGGTGCCAGCCACATCTCCCAGGCCAGGCCCAGCACGATCAGGCCGCCGAGGCTGCCCAGGGCCAGCCAGCGGGTGGCGTCGATTTGCGTGGTTTTGTTCATGTAGGGCGTGATCATCATTTGCGCGGGTCGATGGCATGATACCGGGGATGACATTCAAGCAGTCCCTGCAGCAGTTATTGACCGATCTCTCGCGCTTTCCCTGGCGCGATACCGCCTTCACCCTGCGCCAGCGTTTTCGCGAAGACCACATGGGCCTGACGGCCAGCAGCCTGACCTTCACCACCAGCATTGCGCTGGTGCCATTTTTCACGGTGGCACTGGCCATTTTCACGGCGTTTCCGATGTTTTCCAAGTTGCAGGGTGCGCTGCAGGTCTGGCTGGTCAACAGCCTGATCCCGGACAACATCTCGCGCCAGGTGCTCGGTTACCTGACCCAGTTTTCGTCGCAGGCCAACAAGCTGGGCGTGGCTGGCCTGGCGGTGCTGCTGGGCACGGCGATTGCGCTGATCCTGACCATAGACCGCACGCTCAATGGCATCTGGCGCGTGAAAAAACCGCGGCCGCTGGCGCAGCGCGTGTTGATCTACTGGGCCGCCATCACGCTGGGCCCGCTGGTGTTGGGCGCCAGCCTGGCGGTGACCTCGTACGTGATTTCAGGCTCAAGCGGCGTGGTTAGCACCATGCCCGACGGGTTGCGCGTGTTGCTGGACATCCTGCAGTTTGTCCTTCTTGCCGGCGGGATGGCCGCGCTGTACCGCTATGTGCCCAACACCTTTGTTCGCTGGTCGCATGCCTGGGTAGGTGGGCTGTTTGTCGCAGCCGGCATCGAGATCGCCAAAAAGGTGCTGAGTCTGTACCTGAGCAGCGTGCCAACCTATTCGCTGGTCTACGGTGCGTTTGCCACGCTGCCGATTTTGCTGGTCTGGATTTATGTGGCCTGGGTCATCGTGCTGCTGGGTGCGGTGATCGCGGCCTACCTGCCCAGCCTGCTGGCCGGCGTGGCGCGCCGAGGCAGTGCGCACGGCTGGCAGTTCCAGCTTGCGGTGGAGCTGTTGCAACAACTTCACCTGGCGCGCAGCACCCCGCGCATCGGGCTGGAAGCGTCGGAGCTGGCGAAGGCGCTGCAGGTTGATGTGTTGCAGTTGGAGCCCGTGCTGGAAACCTTGATGTCTTTGGACTGGATCGGCCAGTTGACCGACCCCGAGGACGAGAAAGAAGCGCGCTACCTGTTGCTGGCCGACCCGGATGCGACCAAGCTGGCCCCGCTGATGGCTCAGTTGCTGCTCAGCCGCGATCCGACCATGGAAAATCTGTGGGAAAACGGTGGTTTCCCCTTGCTGCGTCTGCGTGACCTGTTATGAAATTGATAGCAGACAGGTTGTCATCCCGGACTTGATCCGGGATCCATGCTTCATGGACGGCTGTCGTTGTAAGCGCGACATGGATAGCGGGTCTAGCCCGCAATGACAAACAGCCACGCCGCTACTTGCCGGCTTGTTTAGCCGCCTCATAACGCGCCTTGTTCTCCGCATTCGGCGGGTACAGACCCGGCAGCGAAGCGCCAGAGTCGACCTCGGCCATGATCCAGGCCTCCAGCCTTTCCTGCTCAGGCGCCAGCGTAAGCATTTCGTCCAGCAGCGCGGCCGGGATCAGCACCGCGCCGTCGTCATCGACCACCACCACATCGCCGGGAAACACTGCGACGCCGCCGCAGGCAATCGGCTGCTGCCAGGCCACAAAGGTCAGGCCCGCGACCGACGGTGGCGCGGCCGCACCGTTGCACCAGACCGGTAGCCCGGTCGCCAGCACACCAGCCTGGTCGCGCACCACACCGTCGCTCACCAGCGCGGTCACGCCGCGTTTGGCCATGCGCGCGCACAGGATGTCCCCGAAAATGCCGGCGTCAGCGACACCCATGGCATCAACCACGGCAATGCAGCCCGTGGGCATGTCTTCAATGGCGGCGCGTGTGGAGATCGGCGAGGACCAGGACTCCGGCGTGGCCAGGTCTTCGCGCGCCGGTACAAAACGCAAGGTGAAAGCCCGGCCCACCAGCCTTGGCTGGCCGGGCCGCAAAGGCCGAGCGCCGCGCAGCCAGACATTGCGCAGCCCTTTCTTGAGCAGGATGGTGGTCAGCGTGGCAGTCGTGACCTGGGAAAGAATGTCAACGACCTTGGGGTCGAGTTGCATGTTGATGGGGCTGGTCATTGGAAAAAGTCTCCGTCGATGGGTGGGTTGGTTTCAGGCGATTTCAGCCAGACGCCGGGTCTGCCGGACGGTCAGGCGGGCGATGTCGGCGATGTCGGCGGCCGACAACTTGGGGCCGGGCTTGCGGATGGCCGCGCTGGCGATCACGCCGCGCTCGGCCAGGATGTGCTTGCGCACCGCCAGGCCGATGCCGGTTTGCTGCTCGTAACGGGCCAGCGGCAGGTAGGCGTCAAAAATAGTGTGCGCTTTTTCAATGTCATCGGCAGCAAAGGCCCGGCACACGTCCACCATCATCTCGGGGTAGGCAAAGCCGGTCATGGCCCCGTCGGCGCCGCGGGTGAGTTCTTCGGGCAGGAACAGGCCACCGCCATTGCCCGTGAGGATGGAGACACGCCGCACCTCACCGCGTTCGCTGGCGGCACGAATGCTTGAGAGCTTGGCCAGGCCCGGGCAGTCTTCGTGCTTAAGCATGACGCAGGTCGGCGAGTTCTTCAGGATGCGCAGGATGACCGGGGTGGACATCTGTACCCCGGTGGACACCGGGTGGTCCTGCAGGACCCAGGGCACGTCTTTTCCCAGGGTTTCATTGACCATGTCAAAGTAGGCGACGATCTGGTCGTCGGTGCGAACGCTGGAAGGTGGCGCCACCATCACACCGGCCGCGCCCAGGGTCATCACGCTATCGGTGAGTTCGCGCATGGGAGCAAAGCCCGGAGCCGAGGCGCCCACCACCACCGGCACGCGTCCGGCCACACGCGTGAGCACCTGTTTGACGAACACACGCGACTCTTCGGCCGTCAGCTTGGTGGCTTCGCCCATGATGCCCAGCACGGTCAGGCCGGTCACGCCCTTGTCCAGGCAGAAATCGATCATGCGGTCGGTGCTGGCCAGATCCAGCGCACCGCTGTCGGTGAAGGGGGTGACGGTAATCAGGTACACGCCCGTGGCGGAAGCATCCAGTTTTTTCACAATCAGCTCCAAAATCAGCATCAAATTGGTTCTTGCCGTTCAGCGCACAGGGCTGGCCATCGGCTCAGGCCGTCCGTAGCTGCCGCCGAAAGTATTGCATGGCCAGCGCGGCGATGACCCCTCCAAAGCCGATCACATCGGCCAAAGTACTAGGGTAGACCAGTGCAAAGCCGGCGATGATCAGCATCCAGCGTTCCAGCAAAGTGGTGCGCAGGAGCGCCCAGCCCTGAAAGCCGCCGGCCAGAGCCGCAATGCCCACGGCTGCGGTCAGGGTGACTTCGGCGATGGACCACCAGTTGGCTGCCGCCAGCGCTTTGGTCGAGCCCATCAGCAACAAGCCCTGGCCGCTCGGATCCAGCACGAACATGAAGGGCACCAGGAAGGCCGGCACAGTGTATTTCCAGCATTGCAGCGTCGTCTTGTAGGGGTCGCCGCCGGTGATGGCTGCCGCCGCGAAAGGCGAGAGGGCCGTCGGCGGTGACACTTCCGACAGCACGGCGTAATAGAAGATAAACATATGCGCCGCGAAGTCCGGCACGCCCAGCTTGATCAGTGCCGGCGCTGCGATTACCGCGCAAATAATGTAGGACGCCGTCACCGGAACGGCCAGGCCCACGATCCACACCACCATCGATGTGTAGATGGCCGTGAGCAGCAGCGAGCCGCCTGCGGCGTCGATGACGATGGAGCTGAACTTCAGGCCCAGACCGGTCAGGGTCACCACACCGACAATAATTCCAGCGCCGGCGCAGGTGGCCGCCACATTCAGCACGCCCAGTGAGCCGCCCTCCATGGCCTTGACGAAGGGTGACTTGAAAATGTGCTCCCTGATCGAGCCCTTGCCGGTAAACAGATCGTAAGAGAACAGGGCCGTGTCGCGCCGCAGGAAGCTGGTGGCGAATGACACCACCGTGGCCCAGAAGACGGACAGCACCGGCGAGAAGCCCCACATCATGAAGGCGACGATGGACACCAGCGACAGAAAGTGGAACCAGTAATTGCGCGTCAGGTTCCAGACTGAATCGACCTTGTCGAAAGCCACATTGCCCATGCCGTACTTGCGCGCGTCCAGTTCCACCATGAGGAACAGCGCCAGATAAAACAGGATGGTGGGGATGACGGCCATCAGCAGCACGTCGAGGTAGGAGATCTTCAGGAATTCGGCGATCAGGAAAGCCGCCGCACCCAGAACCGGCGGCGAGATGATCGCGCCCAGCCCCCCGGCTGCCAGCAGGCCGCCAGCGGCGTTCTTTTCGTAACCCACCTTCGCCAGCATGGGATAAGCCACGGCGCCCAGTGTGACGGTGGTCGCCACTCCCGAGCCCGAGGGCCCGCCCAGCAGGAAGGACGCCAGCACCACTGTGCGCCCCGCGCCGGTCGGTTTCCCGCCCATGGCCGAGAAGGAAAAGTCGATGTAAAACTTGCCCGCACCCGAGTACTGCAAGAAGGCGCCGAAAATGGTGAACAGGATGATTAGCGACGAGGATACATCGACCGCCACGCCGTAAATGCCCTCCAGTGTCATGTACATCACCCCCACCAGACGACCCACCTCGTAGCCCTTGTGCGTCCAGGGCGCGGGCAGCCAGGGCCCGAGCAGCGCATAAGCCAGGAAAGAGCAGGTGATGATCGGCATGATCCAGCCGTTGGTACGGCGCATGGCCTCCAGCACCAACACGATCAGCGCGATGCCGAAGGCGATGTCCCAGGGCGCGGGCGAGGTATTGCGGTCGGTGAAGTCGTCGCCGCCCATGATCAGGTAGACCACGATGCCGACCGACAGCGCGGCCGCCAGCCAGTCCCACCACATGATGCGGTGACGAAAACGTTTTGCAATCGGGAACACCAGGAAAGACAGAAACAGCACAAACCCCACGTGCACCGGTCGCAGCGTCTGCGTCGGCACGATGGCGTAAGCGGTGTAAAGGTGGAACACCGACATTACAAAGGCCAGCGCTGTCACCGTGACGGCCAGCCAGCCCTTTAGCTTGTTGGCTGCGCCTTCCTCGGCCTCGATGAACTCCTCAGCCTTGAGGCGCGCCTCTTCGCTGACAACGACGGGCTCCGGGGTGCTGCTGTGGCCCGGCTTGTCAGGCGTCGTGGATGAATTCATCCTTAGTTGAGTTTCACGCCTTTTTCGGCAAAGTACTTCACCGCGCCGGGGTGGAAGGGAATGGGCGAGGCGGATGTCTTCTGATTTTCAAGCTTGAAGTTGGTCGCTTCCTTGTGCACGGCGATCAGGTCGTCACGCTTGTCGAAGATGGTTTTGACGATGTTGTAAGCCGTCTTGTCGTCCATGTTCTCGTGCGCCACCAGGATATTCATCACGGTGGCCTGCTTGTTGTCGGTGTCCATGCCCTTGTACATATCCTTGGGGATGCTGTCTTCGATATACAGGTTGCCGTATTTCTTGTTCATGGCGGCGACCTGCTCGGAATGGTCCACCATCTTGAGTTTGGTACCGGGCGTATTGGCCAGGTCTGTCACGGCCGCCGTGGGCAGACCGCCAACCCAGAAGAAAGCGTCGATCTTGCTGTCTTTCATCGCATTGACCGACTCGGCAGCGCCCAGGCGTTCGCGTTTGAGATCCTTGTCCTTGTCCAGACCGGCGGCCTCGATCAGGCGGAAGGCCATCACTTCGGTGGCGCTGCCGGGCGAGCCGGTAGATACGCGCTTGCCCTTCAAGTCAGACATCTTGGCAATGCCCCGGCCCTCGACGCTGACCACGTGCATGCGGTTGGGGTAGAGGATCATCAAGGTCTTGAGAGGAACCTTGTTGCCCTTGAACTTGTCCTCACCCTTGTAGGCGTCCAGACCGGCGTCGGTCATGGTGAAGCCGACGTAAGGCTTGCCGCTGCCGATCAGTTTGAGGTTGTCGACCGAACCGCCGGTGACCTCGGCCGTGGCCTGCATACCGGGGACATGTTTGGACAGAACGGCCGCGATGCCGCCGCCCATGGGGTAGTACACCCCGCCGGTACCGCCGGTGGCGATGGAAATGTTTTGCGCGCCAGCGCTCAGGGACAGCGCAAGGCCTGCGACCAATGCGTAAACGCGGGGTTTGAAACCGATCATGTTTGTCTCCTTGTAGAGGGGTCGGGCTCACGGATCCCTGTTGCTTTTCATTCTGGCATGGGGCTTCGTTAGCACACTAATAGTTTTCCCGAAGACGGGACGGGGTAGCTCCCGGTTTTTTGCTTTTTTCGCCGGGCGGGCTGTCTCAGAGCTTGACCTTGCCGGTCCAGATGTCCTTGTACATGACCCAGTCACCCATAAAGCTGTACAGCGGGCGCTTGAACGACGCGGGTTTGTTTTTCTCAAAGACGAAATGGCCGATCCAGGCAAATCCATAGCCGCAGAGCAGGCCAACCAGCAGCCACCAGGGATTTCGGGTCAACACAAGGGCTAACAGACACAGCAGCGACAGGCTGGAGCCCGCGAAGTGCAGGCGGCGGCAGGTCAGGTTGCTGTGTTCGGTCAGGTAAAACGGATAGAACTCGGCAAATGTTTTGAAGGCGCGGGCGTCGGTGACTGGCGCAGACGGCGCGCTGAGCGGGGTGGTGTTCATGGTTTGCCTGTTTCCTGAAACTGCTTGTTTCATCATCATAGCCATGCTCACGCACGATGGCACGTATGAGCCCTTCTATCCTGCTACCTGCCGAACGCTGGATTCTGTGCCTGTGCGCTGACTGGTGCGGCGCTGGCGAATATCGAGTTGAATCGCTGAGCGCCATTATTGGCGACGGCACCGTATGTATCCAGACAACGGCCATGCCTATCCGCTAGGCAATCTGGATGTTTCTCACCAAAGTGGGCTTGCTTTTGTGAAATCTGCTGTTTGAATGACAGCCTCCCGCATGCGCCCCAGCATTGGGCGGTTGTCATTGCGACGCCATTGAAAGGTGTATTCCAGCGCGGGTAGCGCGGGGCGGCTTCTAAGCCGCACGACCGCCATGCGGTGCGCCATCTGTTTCAACCAGCCGTTGGGGAACAGGCCGATGCCCACGCCCGCGGCGATCAGACTGGCTATCGCTGCCAGGTTGTTGCAGGTCAGGCGCCGGCCCGCCTCCAGGTTGTTGACGGCAAGCCAGTGCTCCAGCATACGCGTCGGGCCCGCGGCGGGTGGCATGGTGATCAGCGCCGTCTCCTGCAGCAGAGTTGCGGTGACCCAGCGCTGGGCGCCCACCAGACTGGGCGCGGCGGCCCAGGAGAACCCCACCTGCGCCAGCGCTTCACTGGCAATGGCGCTGTGCGAGGAATAACCTGCCACGACGGCGAAATCGAGCTCGCCACTTTTGAGCCGTTGCTCTAGGACGGCGCCCAGATCCACGCAGGGTTCCAGGACCAGCTCGGGATGGTGCTTGCGCGCATGCGCCACCAGGTCGGGCAGCCAGGTCAGCGCGGCAAGCTCGCCTACGCCAAAGCGGCAGTGGCCCCGCGCAGCGTTCCCGTCCTCGGCCATTAGGGTACGCATCTCGTCGGCCAAACCGAGCATGCGCCGCGCCAGCGGCAGCAGCAGCTCACCAGCTTCTGTCAGTGTGGCGCGATGACCGCTGCGGTCGAACAGCGGTTTGCGAATGTGCGCTTCCAGTTCCGAAATTCGCTTGGACAGCGTGGACTGCGAGACATGAAGACGATCGGCTGCCACAAAAAAACTGGGGGCGCTCGCTGCCCAATACAAGGCCTCCAGCTGCTTGAGAGTCATGTTTCTATTTTTCGAAGTATAAACATCGAAATTTATCACTTTTCTTCTACAACTCCCGGCTCCAAAATCCAGCGCAGGAGACACAACATGACCCCCACCACTGCATTCACCCGTCGCATGCTCGGCGTTCTTGCCCTGTCCGCCCTGGCCGCGCCCGCCTTGGCTCAGGATTGGACTCCCACCCAACCTATTACCATCCTGGTGGGTTTCGCGCCCGGCGGCTCAGCCGACCAGATCGCGCGTCAGCTTTCGTTCGCGGCCAAGGGCATCATTCCCGTGCCTGTGCTGGTTGTAAACAAAGTGGGCGCCGCAGGCGCGATCGCTGCGCAGGCCACTGCCGAGGCCAAGCCAGACGGCTACACCCTGTTCGTCGGAGGCGGCAGCGAAACCACGTCGGTCGGCCACTTCAAGACCCTCGCCTATGACCCGCGCAAATCGTTTACCCCGGTCATCAAGGTTTCGCGGGCTCCCAGCATCCTGGCGGTGAAGGCCGACTCAAAGTTCACCGACATGAAGGCCTTGCTCGCCGAGGCGAAGCTGGCACCCGAGAAGGTCTCGTATGGTTCGACTGGCGAGGGCGGCATCTTCCATGCCACCGGCCTCGTCTGGGAGAAGCAGTCCGGCGTAAAGCTGCTCCACGTGCCCTACAAGGGCGCCGCAGATTCCATGAATGCCCTTCTGGGCGGCCAGGTGGACACGGCGTTCGGCGCTTACGAAGAGATGAAGCCGATGATCGATGCTGGCCGCGTGCGCCCGCTGGCGCTGTTCTCGCGCAGCCGACTGCCGGCGTTGGCGAACGTGCCTACGATGATGGAGCTGGGAGTGCCGGTCGCGCTCGACAATATGAAGGGCCTCATGGCCCCCGCCGGTCTGCCGCCGCATATTCAACGTTACTTGCACGACGCTTTCCGCAAGGCCATGCAGACGACCGAGTGGAAAGATTACGTCGCCAAGTCGGGGCTGACGCAGGACTACGCCGAGGGCGTCGCCTTTCAGAAGGAAGTGGTCGAGGCCTATGAGTTGATCGGCAAGGCCATCGCCAAATGACGGTGCGCACGGCTTTCGGGCCGGACAGCGGCATTGGTTTCATCGGCCTGGGTTCCATGGGCGCCGGCATGGCGCACTGCCTGCTGCGCAATGGTTTCCGGTTGCGGGTGTTTGCGCGCGATCCGAAGGCATGTAACCCTTTTGTCGAAGCAGGTGCGCAAGCCACAGCCTCTCCCGCCGAGCTGGCGCGAAGCTGCAAGCTGGTGTTTTTGAGCCTGCCCGACGCCGCCGCGGTGGAAGATGTGCTGTTCGGACCAGAAGGTCTGTCACAAGCGCTTGAGCCCGGCAGTTACGTGGTGGACACCAGCACAATCGCGGCCACATCGGCACGCGACTTTGGCCGGCGGCTGGCGCAGTACGATATTGCGCTGCTGGACGCGCCGGTCAGCGGTGGCCAGCAAGGCGCGCTGGCCGGCACCCTGACCTGCATGGTGGGGGGGGCTACACCGGTGGTGGAGGCCTGCCGCGAGGTGATAAGCACTTTCTGCAAGACCGTCACGCATGTGGGCGAACTCGGCGCGGGCCAGACCGTCAAGCTGTGCAATCAGGTGGCGGTGGCAGGGGCCATGCTGGGCGTGGCGGACGCGATCGCCCTGGCGCAGTCCCAGGCCCAGGGTGTGGACATGGCCGCGATGCGTGAAGTGCTGATGGGTGGTTCCGCCAAAAGTTTTTCGCTGGAAAAACACGCACCACGCATCATCGCAAGGGATTTCAAACCCGGGTTCCGCGCCGCCCTGATGCGCAAGGACCTGCGTCTCGCCCTGGACATGGCCCACGCCACCAGCACCGTGCTGCCCTGCGCCACCGTTGCGCACCAGCTGCTGGACGAATTGTGCGCCGGCGGCGGCTCTGACCTGGACTGGTGCGCCGTAGCCGTGCAGGCCAACAAGCCCGCCTGAGTCTGCATGCAGTTTCTATGCCTTGACGATTTCGAGACAGCAGCGCGGCGCCATCTGCCGCTTCCTGTGTTCAGCTATGTCGCGGGCGCGGCCGAGACCAACTGCTCATTCCAGGCCAACCGCCATTCCTTCGCGCGTTACAGTTTCGTGCCGCGCGTGCTGGTCGATATCAGCCGCCGGGACACTGGCGTCACCTTGTTCGGGCGCCGCTTCGACGCACCGTTCGGCATCGCGCCTATGGGGCTGGCCGCACTGTCGGCCTACCGGGGCGATCTGGTGCTGGCCGGGGCCACCGCCAGAGAGAACATCCCGATGGTGCTCAGTGGCTCGTCCCTGATCGCGCTGGAAGACGTGGCGCGCGCCAACAGCGATGCCTGGTTTCAGGCCTATCTCCCCGGTGATGACGCCGCTATCACGGCCCTGCTACAGCGTGTCCAGGCGGCTGGCTACGGCACGCTGGTCATCACCGTAGACACGCCTGTAGCTGCCAACCGCGAAAACAATGTGCGTGCGGGTTTCTCGATTCCCGTGAGGCCCAGTATGCGGCTTGCCTGGCAGGGCATGACCCATCCACGCTGGCTGCTCGGCACCTTTCTGCGGACGCTCGTCAGGCACGGCATGCCGCACTTCGAGAACAGCTACGCAACGCGCGGGGCGCCCATCCTCTCGCCCAACGTGGAGCGCGACTTGTCCGACCGGGGTCACCTGGACTGGCGGCATTTTCGCCTGGTTCGCCAGCTGTGGCCGGGCAAGCTGGTGATCAAGGGCGTTCTGGACGCGCGCGATGCGTGCATGGCCGTCGATGCGGGCGCGGACGGCGTCATCGTTTCCAACCACGGCGGGCGTCAGCTCGACGGCTCGGTTGCGCCGCTGCGCGTGCTGCCGGACATCGTCGCTGCCTGTCCCGGGGTTCCCGTCATGCTCGATAGCGGTGTGCGCCGCGGCAGTGACGTTCTCAAGGCGCTGGCGCTTGGGGCGAAATTCGTATTCGTTGGCCGCCCCTTCAGCTTTGCGGCTGCCGTGGGGGGCGAGACCGGCGTGCTGCAGGCCATAGCGCTTCTCAAAGCCGAGGTCAGCCGCAACATGGGGCTGCTCGGCGTGACTTCCCTTCAGCAGCTAGATCCCGGCTGCCTCATCGACAACTACCAAGGACCTTCCCCATGATTGGATTGCAAATTCTCAAGCGCACGCAGTGCATCGGCGAGGACTACGTCAAGGCGTTCAACGCGCTGCCCGTGGCCAACATCAGCGACTGCATGGCACGCATGAGTGCCGGCGGCCCGCGCCTGCGACCGCTGCACAGGGGGGGCAGGCTGGCAGGCCCCGCACTGACAGTGAAAACACGGCCCGGTGACAACCTGATGATCCACAAGGCACTGGAAATGGCGGTGCCGGGGGATGTGATCGTGGTCGATGGCGGCGGCGAGCTGACGACCGCGCTGATCGGTGAACTGATGACGACCTATGCCATCAGCCGCGGCGTCGCCGGCTTCGTGATCAACGGCGCCGTGCGCGACCTTGACGTGATTCGTGCAGGTACTTTCCCGGTTTATGCGGCTGGGGTGACTCACCGCGGTCCGTACAAGGACGGGCCCGGCGAGATCAACGTCCCGATTGCCCTGGACGGCATGGTGGTGCACCCGGGTGACCTCATCCTGGGTGACGCCGACGGCGTCTTGTGCGTGCCGATAGCCGATGCTGCGGAGATTCTGGTTGCCGCACGCGCCAAGGATGCAGCCGAAGACAAGACTCTCAAGGACATCGCCGCGGGCAAGCTTGACCAGAGCTGGATAGACCTTGTACTGCAGCGCCTCGGATGCGATCCAGAACCAAAATAGCCGGAAAGCCCGGTTTAACCGGCGGCCTTGTCTGCGCTCTCTGATCCCGCGGCAAACGATGCGCTCAAAAAACCGCGAAAGCGCGCCCGACCGCCGCGCAGCGGAGCCGCAGTCAGGCGGTAGCCGGGGAAGCGCTGCAAAAAACGGCCAACCGCGATGCGGCCTTCCAGCCGTGCCAGGCTCAGACCGGCACATTGGTGGATGCCGAAGCCAAACGCCAGATGCCGGTTGACCTCGCGCTGCAAATCGAGTTGCTCCGGGTGCCCAAACTGGGCTGGGTCGCGATTCGCCGCGCCTATGCACAAGGTCAGCAACGCGCCTTCCGGCAAGTCCATGCCACCGACGGTGCAGGCTTTGAGCGCGCGCCGGTTGCTCAGCTGGTTGGACGACTCAAAACGCAGGAATTCGTCAATCTCAACAGTCAAATCGGCCTCTGGCCCTTTCTGGTCGTGCGCAAGCAGCTTCACTTTTGATAGCAAATTGTCTTTCGCCTGCGGCCATTCCTGCAGCGTTACCAGGGCATTGCCGATCAAATTGGTGGTGGTCTCATGGCCGGCGTTGAGGATGAAGACGCAGTTTTGCAGCAGTTCGGTTTCGCTCAGCCTCTGTCCAGCATCTTCGCCCTGGATCAGCCGTGTCAACACGTCATGCGCCGGGTCGCCCGGATGTTGCCGGCGTTCTGCCACCAGGGCTTGAAGGTAGGTCGTGAACTCGCTGACGCTGTGGTTGCCCAGCGCTTCCTGTTCCGGCGTGAGCCTGGGCTCCAGCGCGCCCAAAATGGCCAGCGACCAGTCGCGCAAGGGCCCGCGATCGGCATGCGGCACACCCAGCAGGTTGCCGATGATCTCGACCGGAATCGCGGAGGCGAAGTCCTCTATCAGATCGCCACCGCCACGCGACTGCATCGCATCAAGCAAGCTGTCCACCAGGGTGATCAAGCCAGGCTCCATGTCGGCAATCGCACGCCGACTCAAGGCGCCCATGATGAGCTTTCGCACGCGCGTGTGCAGCGGCGGATCGTTGAACACCAGGCTGGTCGTGTGGTGCATCAGCAGCGGCGAACCTTCGCCAAACTTGGGGGTGAACTCCACCTTCTTGTCCGAGCTGAAGGCCTGCGCATCGCGGTACACCGCTACCAGGTCGGCATACCGTGTCAGAAAGTACGAGCCGTCCGGCATCCGCCTGACCGGTTCGGTTTCGCGCAGCAGCGCATAAACCGGGTAGGGGTTGGCGTAAAAATCGGCGGGCAGGTCGCGCAGGTCAAAGCTGGCCGCTATTTGCCGGGCACGCTCGATCGACATGGGCGGGGTAATCGCAAAAGTTGAAGCATCAAGCATGGGCCGATTTTGGCACGCAGCGCAACCGCAGCGCTGCGGCCCTCAGGCTTGGCGTGTGTGGCTGGCCCTGTGCCTGAGCGTGCCCGGGCTTAAGGCCGCGTGTTTGGTGGTGCGGGCCCTGACCCGAATGCGCCACATGCGGAAGGAGCTGCGCTTCAACTGGCGGCGCATCAGGGCAATCACAGCAGACTCGTTCAACCCGAATTGCTGTTCTATGGCCTCGAAAGGTGTGCGGTCTTCCCACGCCATTTCAATGACGCGCGAGACGTCGGCTGCATTAAGCGCGCCGTCTGGCCCTTCTTCAACAGCTGTCAAGCGGCTTTTTTCGCCCAGGCGCTGCACCAGGCTTTGGGCGCCACCTGCTTGCCTGCAAACAATGGGCAGGCGCCTGCCGCGTCGCCTGCTTTGGCCTGGTACAGCGCGCAGTTGGCGCAGTTCTGGCTGGCAGCGTATTTGGGGTATTTTTTAACGTCGGTCTTGCTGCCGTCGGTTTTGTAACCCAGTGCGACGGCGTTTGCATCGGTGTCTTTGACCAGCGCGGGTGCCGCTGTTTGTGCCAGTGCCAGGCCGCTGGCGGCCAGTGCACCAGTGGCGCTGAGGGAATGAATAACAAAGCTGCGGCGTGAATAAGTCATGGCAATCGTGGGTAAGTGGGTGCGTGATGGCAGATTCACTGTAGCGCCTGGACGCCGGATGAGCAGCGCGCCTGCCAAATAGATGAGTGCCGCGCCGGGGCAAGCGGCTGGCAGGCTGGCCGTCGGCTCCGGACCCAATGTTTACGGGGTGTTCAGAAAATCCCGCATCGCAAACAGGGTTTCCTCGGGCGCTTCCGTCATCTGGTGGTGGCCGACCGGCACTCTGGCGACCCGCACAGTCTTGCCGCTGGCTTCTGCTTTGTCCATCAGGGATTTGGCCGCTTTGGCCTGTGTCATCTGGTCCTGCGTACCCAGCACGAACAGCACCGGGCAGGTGATTTGCGTGATCGCGGTCTCGCCGTTGGCATAACTGTCGCAGGCCTTGAAGCCGCGGTGAAAAACGTTGACTTCTGGGTTGCTGGCCAGCACGCGGCGGCCCAGCGCCATGCTGGCGCCGTGCACCCAGGTGCCGGGGCCGAGCGCCGAAGGCGGTGGCGCCAGAGTGCTGCGCGAAAAGATGTTGACCATCTCCAGCGCCTTCGTTGGCTGGTTCAGTGCGGCGTCCAGCAGCGCGGCGGACACCTTCATCGGGAAGGCCGTGCCGACCAGCACCAGATGGCTGACCCGCTCTTTCAACTGCGACGCCGCTTCCAGCGCAATCAGCGAGCCCCAGCTGTGGCCGACCAGTGCCGCGCGCTGCACGCCCGCGGCATCAAGCAGGGCGGCGACAAATGCGGCGCCTTCCTCGACGCTGGATGGCGCTTCGCCCTCACTTTTACAGTGGCCGGGAAGGTCCACAGCCAATACATTCCAGCCGTGGTGAGCCAGATAGCGGCTTTGCAGAATCCAGACGCTGTGGTCGTTGATCACGCCATGGATGAAGACCACGGTCGGTTTGGCGGCGTCGAAAGGTTTGCCGCCGGTGTAGGAGTAGCTGTTGTAGCCGTTGACTGTGAGGTACATGGTGTAGGTTTCTTCTGTTTGTCATCCCGGACTTGATCCGGGATCCATGCGGCATGAGCCAACGCCGTGGGCACGCGTGACATGGATTGCGGATCAAGTCCGCAATGACGGGGTTAAGCTTTCTCCGCCGCCTTCAGCGCACGCTTCAAGTCGTCGATCAGATCGTCCGGATCTTCCAGGCCGATGCTCAGGCGAATCGTGCCTTGGGTAATGCCGCCGGCCGCCAGCGCGTCGTCGCTCATGCGGAAGTGGGTGGTGCTGGCCGGGTGGATCACCAGGCTGCGGCAGTCGCCGACATTGGCCAGATGGCTGAAGACTTTCAGGGCTTCGATAAAAGCCTTGCCCTGCTCGCGATGGCCCCGGATGTCAAAGCTGAACACCGAGCCGGCGCCACGCGGCAGCAACTTTTTCGCGAGGGCATGGCTCGTATGCGAGTCCAGCATGGGGTGGCCTACACGCGCGACCAGCGGGTGGCTGGCCAGAAAGGCCACGACCTTTTCGGTGTTGGACATGTGCCGCGCCATGCGCAGCGGCAGGGTTTCAATGCCCTGCAAAATTAACCAGGCGGTGTGCGGGCTCATGCAGGCGCCAAAGTCGCGCAGCCCTTCCCGGCGCGCGCGCAGTAAAAATGCGCCAACCGTGCTTTCCTCGCTGAACACCATGTTGTGAAAGCCCTCGTAGGCTTCGGTCAGTTCGGCAAATTTGCCCGACTTTTCCCAGTCAAAACTGCCGCCATCGACCACGATGCCGCCAATCACCGTGCCGTGGCCGCTCAAAAATTTGGTGGCAGAGTGGTAGATCAGGTCTGCCCCGTGGTCGAAAGGCTTGATGAGCCAGGGCGATGTCAGGGTCGAGTCCACCAGCAGCGGCACGCCGGCCTGATGCGCGATGGCCGACACAGCCGGTATGTCAAGCACGTCCAGGCCGGGGTTGCCGACGGTTTCGCCGAAGAACAGTTTGGTGTTGGGGCGCACCGCAGCGCGCCAGCCGTCCATGTCGCCGGGTTTGACAAACGTCGTGTCAATGCCGAAACGGCGCAGGGTGTAGTGCAACAGGTTCTGGCTGCCGCCGTACAGTGCGGTCGAGGCGACGATGTGGGAGCCCGCGCCCATCAGGGTGGCAATGCTCAGGTGCAGCGCTGCCTGGCCGCTGGCTGTGGCAATTGCGCCAATGCCGCCTTCAAGAGCCGCCACCCTTTGCTCCAGCACCGCATTGGTCGGGTTGCTGATGCGCGAGTAGACGTGACCGGCCCGCTCCAGGTTGAACAAAGAAGCCGCGTGGTCGCTCGATTCAAAGACAAAGGAGGTGGTCAGGTGAATCGGCACGGCGCGGGCGCCCGTGGCCGGGTCGGGCGCGGCGCCGGCATGCAGGGCCAGCGTGTCAAAGCCCGGATCAGAGTAGCCAGACATGGAGCCTCCAGTTATTTTGGGTGGAATGTGCCCGAAAAATTGCAAGCACCCTGAGATAAATCACGATGGCCTGCCGGGGCATTGTGGGCTATATTTGAACTGAATTTCCCTCCGGGCGGCACCGGGGGAACTCCTGCAGATTGCCGAGACAAATTCCAGAAGGAGCGCCCCATGAAAGTCCTTGATATCCTGCGCGTCAAAGGCAACACCCTGTACACCGTCCACTCAGACGAGCCGCTGGCCAAGGCTGCCGAGATCATGGCCGAGAAAGACATCGGCTCGCTGGTGGTGATGGACCACGGCGAGCTGGTTGGCATGCTGACCTTCCGTGAAGTGATCCTGTGCATCGTCAAAAACGGCGGCGAGATCGGCGGCACGCTGGTGCGTACCGCCATGGACGATGCCCCGCTGACCTGCACGCCCGAGACCGAGATCGACGAAGTGCGCCGCATGATGCTGGGCCGCCATGCGCGTTACATGCCGGTGCTCAACAAGAAGGTGCTCGAAGGCGTGATCTCGTTTTACGACGTCGCCAAGGCGGTGGTCGATGGCCAGAATTTCGAGAACAAGATGCTCAAGGCCTATATCCGCGACTGGCCTACCGAGGAAGACGAGACGCAAGACACCAAGCTCTGAGCTTTGCGGGGGTCTCCGCCTCCGCCTGCGCTCCTCGGCCCGGCCCCGGCTGAACCGGGCACCGCCAGTTGCCGGCAAACAAAGCGGAGGGGCGTTTGCATGAAGAATGAAACACTTGTGCTATATTTTATGAATACTGATACAAATGTTTCATGCCTGCCTCGTCCATCTTCACCAGCATCCCGCTTGAGGGCCTGAGCCCGGAGTTGCTGCGTGCTGCGCGCTGGGTCGAGGCGCATCCGCGCGAGGTCGCGCTGCATTCCATGCGTGAGTGCGGGCGGCGCGCCGGCCTGGCGCCTGCCACATTGACACGGCTGGCGCAGGCCCTGGGCTTTCAGGGTTTTGAGGCGATCAAACATCTTTGCCAGGAGTCCTTTTCTGCCCGGGGTGGTTACACCGGACGGGCCGAAGTTTTGCAGGCCAGCGCGCGGCAAACCCCGGACTGGCTGGCCTTGCTCAATGAAGCGCAGCACGCCAACACGGCCTCGGTGGGCGGCCTTAACCAGACGGCGCAGCTCGAAGCGGCGGCCGATGCCATGCTGAAGGCACGGCGGGTGTATTTCCTCGGCTTGCGTGCCAGCCATGGCCTGGCGCTGCATCTGCATTACACCTACGGCCTGCTGGCGTCCAACGGGGTGCTGGTGCAGGGTCTGGGCGGCACGCTGGATGACCAGGTGGGTGATATTGGCGCTGGTGACCTGCTGGTGGTGACCTCGTCGGCTTCTTACACCCGGCAGACCGTGGACGCCGTGGCGCAGGCGCGGGGGCAGGGCGCGGGTGTGCTGGCGCTGACCGACAGTGCGCTGTCGCCGATTGCGCGACAGGCCACACACACCCTGCTGTTTCGAACCGACAGCCCGTCGTATTTTCATTCCATGGTGGGGGCGCTGGCCTTGACCGAGGCGCTCGCCGCGGCCGTCGCCGTGCGCGGCGGGCGCAAAGTGCTGGCGCATTTGCAGGCCCGGCAGGACCGCCTCGAGAGCGAAGGAGCTTACTGGGACGGCCGCAGTGACAAGGCCCCAAGTGGCCGTTCAACCTCTTCATCGGGAAAGCAGCCTTTATGACAGTAGCCTCCACCCATGTGTTTCACCGCCAGTTGCAACGCAAGCCGCCAGTGGCTGTTAGCGGCCAGGGTGTCTACCTGACTGATGCGCAGGGCAAAAGTTATATCGATGCCTCGGGCGGCGCGGCCGTCTCCTGCCTGGGCCACGGCCACCCGGATGTGCTGGCCGCGATGCATGCGCAGATCGACAAGCTGGCTTATGCGCACACCAGTTTTTTCACGACGGAAGTTGCTGAAGTACTGGCCGACAAACTGATCGCCAATGCGCCTGAAGGCATGAGCCATGTGTATTTCGTGAGCGGTGGTTCGGAAGCGGTCGAGGCCGCGCTGAAAATGGCGCGCCAGTATTTTGTCGAGATCGGCCAGCCGCAGCGCTCGCATTTCATTGCGCGCAGGCAGAGCTACCACGGCAACACACTGGGCGCGCTGGCCATAGGTGGCAACCAGTGGCGGCGTGAGCCGTTTGCGCCCATCCTGATTCCCGTCACGCATGTTTCGCCGTGTTATCCCTACCGTGAACAACAAGCCGGCGAGACGCCGGTGCAGTACGGCCTGCGCCTTGCAAAGGAGCTCGAAGACGCGATTCTTGCAAAGGGCGCCGACAGCGTGATCGCTTTCGTCGCCGAGACCTTGGGCGGCGCCACGGCCGGTGTGCTGGTGCCGGTGCCAGGTTACTTCAAGGCGGTGCGCGAGGTCTGTGACCGTTATGGCGTGCTGCTGATTCTTGACGAGGTGATGTGTGGCATGGGCCGCACCGGCACCCTGCATGCATGTGAACAGGAGGGGGTGTCGCCCGATTTGCTGACGGTGGCCAAAGGCCTGGGCGGCGGCTACCAGCCGATCGGCGCGGTGCTGGCGCAAAAGAAGATCGTCGATGTGATGCGCGCAGGCTCCGGATTTTTCCACCATGGCCATACTTATCTCGGCCATGCAATTGCGTGCGCGGCGGCGTTGGCGGTGCAGCAGGTGTTCGAGCGCGACCAGCTCCTGGGCCAGGTGCGCGAACGTGGTGATTTTTTGCAACGGCTGATGCACGAGAGCTGGGACAAGCATCCCCATGTTGGTGACATTCGCGGACGTGGCTTGTTCTGGGGCATTGAGCTGGTGCAGGAGCGTGCCAGCAAGAAGCCTTTTGATCCGGCACGCAATGTGCACGTCCGTATCAAGCGGGAGGCCATGGCGCGCGGATTGATGGTTTACCCGATGGGCGGCACCGTCGATGGTCGTTATGGTGACCATGTCCTGCTGGCACCACCCTTCATCAGCAGTGAAGCGGAACTGACGATGGTGGTGGAGCGCCTCGGTTCGGCCATGGATGCCGCGATAGCTGCAGTGTGAAAATTGTTTTACAACCTGGAGAAATTGAAATGAGCAAGAAGTTTGCGTTGAATGTGCTGGGTGCCGCGAGTGCCGGCATCGCTTTGGCCGCAGCCCTGATGTCTGCGCCGGCTGTTGCCCAGCAGAAGTTTGTGACCATAGGCACCGGCGGTGTGACAGGCGTGTATTACGCGGCCGGCGGCGCCATCTGCCGCCTGGTCAACAAAGACCGCGCCAAACACGGCATCCGCTGCTCGGTCGAGTCTACCGGCGGTTCGGTGTTCAACGTCAATACCATCAAGGCCGGCGAGCTTGATTTCGGTTTCACCCAGTCCGACGTTCAATTCAATGCCGTCAAGGGCGCGGGCCAGTACAAAGACGCAGGCGCCTACGGCGATCTGCGCGCTGTGTTTGCCGTGCATCCCGAGCCTTTCACCGTTGTGGCCCGCAAGGAAGCCAACATCACCAGGTTCGAGGACTTCAAGGGCAAGCGTTTCAACGTCGGCAACCCCGGCTCGGGCACGCGGTCCTCCATGGAAGAGATGCTGGCCGGCATGGGCTGGAAGCTGGGCGATTTTTCGCTGGCGTCTGAGCTCAAGGCCGACGAACACGGCCCGGCGCTGTGTGACGGCAAGATTGACGGCTTTTATTACGCCGTGGGTCACCCGTCGGCCAACATTCAGGACCCGACGACCTCTTGCGGCGCCAAGCTGGTGTCGTTGACCGGGCCGGTGATCGACAAGCTGGTGGCCGACAAGCCTTACTACGCCAAGGTCACGATTCCGGCCGGCCTGTACCCGAACAACCCGCAAGCGACCAATACCTACGGTGTGATGGCCACGGTGGTGGCATCGAGCAAGACGCCGGCCGAAACCGTGTACCAGGTCACCAAGGCCTTGTTCGACAACTTTGACGAGTTCAAAAAGCTCCACCCCGCGCTGGCCAACCTGAACCCGCAAAACATGGTCAAGGATGGACTGAGCGCGCCTTTGCACGAAGGTGCAGCTCGTTACTACAAGGAAAAAGGCTGGATCAAATAAACACCCTCCGGTGTGCGTGAACAGGGGCTGGGAGCGTCATGGTTCCCGGCCCTTTTTAATACAAGACAAAGATCAGCTCTGGAAGGCCTGTGATGGCGCAACTCGAAAAATTCTCGGCCGAAGAACTGGACCAGCTGGTCAAGGAAGCCGACCTTGGCGGGCGTGAGCCCGGTGGCAAGATCGGCCAGGGCCTGGCCGTGCTGGCCGGCGCCTGGTCCTTGTTTCAGGTCTGGTATGCCTCGCCCTTGCCCTTTCTTTTCGGCTTCGGCATTCTCAACGACACCGAGGCACGCGCTGTCCACCTGGCGTTTGCGATCTTCCTGGCCTTCTGCGCGTTTCCCGCTTTCAAACATTCATCGCGCAGCGTGATTCCCTGGTCGGACTGGCTGCTGGCGCTGGTCGGGGCTTTTTGCGGCGCCTACTTGTTCCTGTTTTACAACCAGTTGGCACTGCGACCGGGCTCGCCGACCACGATGGACATCGTGGTCGGTGTGACCGGTGTGGCCATCATGCTGGAGGCGACGCGGCGTGCCATGGGTTTTGGCATGCTTGTGACCACCGGGCTGTTCATGGCCTTTGTGTTCCTTGGGCCTTACATGCCGGAGGTGATCCAGCACCGGGGCGCGTCGCTGTCGCGTTTTATCTCGCACATGTGGTTGACCACCGAGGGGGTGTATGGCGTGGCGCTGGGTGTCTCAGTGCAGTTCATCTTTTTGTTCGTGTTGTTTGGCACCTTGCTCGACATTGCCGGGGCCGGCAACTACATGCTGCAGGTCTCGCTGGCCACGCTGGGCCATTTGCGCGGCGGGCCGGCCAAGGTGGCGGTGGTGTCCTCGGCACTTAACGGCGTGGTGTCCGGTTCGTCGGTGTCCAATGTGGTCTCGGGCGGCATTTTCACCATTCCATTAATGAAACGAACCGGCTATTCAGGCGTCAAGGCCGGCGCGATCGAGGCGGCGGCCTCCATCAATGGGCAGATCATGCCGCCGGTGATGGGCGCGGCGGCTTTCCTGATGGTCGAGTACGTGGGCATCCCCTACTCGGAGATCATCAAACATGCGGCGCTGCCTGCCGTCATTTCCTACATGGCCTTGTTTTACATCGTGCACCTTGAGGCGCTCAAATACGACCTGCAGCCGCTGGTGCGGGACCGCCAGCCGACCTGGCGCGAAAGGGTACTGGGCTGGGCGCTGGGCCTGTCGGGAACAGGGGTTGCCTTCGCGGCCATTTATTACGCCATCACCGGCGTGCAATACATCGCGGGCGATGCGGCGGGCTGGGCGCTGGCCGTGCTGGCCGGTGTGGCTTATGTCGTGCTGATGGCCTACTCGTCCCGTTATCCAGACCTTCCCATCGACAACCCTCTGGTCAAGGAGGTCAAGCTGCCCTTGCCCTGGCCGACCGTGCGTGCCGGCCTGCATTTTTTCATTCCGATCGTGGTGTTGCTGTGGTGCCTGATGGCCGAAGAACTGTCGCCGGGCTTGTCGGCCTTCTGGGCGACCGCCACCGTCATGGTGATGGTGGTGCTGCAGCCCTTCATGCTGACCATTTTCCGGCCCGACGGCAAGGCCGAGGCTGCCGTGTCCGCGTTGAAGCGGGGCTTTGCCGATCTGTGGCGCGGTCTGGTGCTGGGCGGGCGCAACATGATAGGTATCGCCGTGGCCTGCGCCAGTGCCGGTCTGATCGTCGGTGTCATCACCCTGACCGGCATGGGCCTGATGATGACCGACTTTGTCGAGATGGTCTCGGCCGGCAACATCATCGTGATGCTGCTGCTGACGGCGGCGATTTGCCTGATCATCGGTGCCGGGGTGCCGACCACGGCCAACTACATCCTGGTGGCCACCCTGATGGCGCCGGTGATTGTCGAACTCGGTTCCCGCAGCGGCTTGGTGATTCCGCTGATCGCGGTGCACCTGTTTGTTTTTTACTTCGGCATCCTGGCCGACGTGACGCCGCCGGTGGGGCTGGCCTCGTATGCAGCGGCCGCGATTTCTGGCGACGACCCCAACAAGACCGGCCTGCAGGCCACCTGGTACAGCCTGCGCACCACGGTGCTGCCATTCGTGTTTATCTTCAACCCGCAGATTCTGCTGATCGGTCTGGGCTCCTGGGTCGATGTGGTGCTGGTGTGCGTGACGGCGGTGGCAGCATCGCTGCTGTTCGCTGCCGCCACGATGAAATGGTTTCGCACCCGCTGCACCTGGCCCGAAGTGGCGGTGCTGCTGCTGGCGACCTTTCTGTTCTTCCGGCCGGATTGGGTGATTGACCAATTTGCGCCCAAATATGTGAGTGCGCCGGCGGGCGACATCTACAAGGTCGCCGACGGCCTGCAAGCCGACGAATGGCTGGTGGTGGGCATGGCCGGCGAAACCCTGAACGGGGAGGCTGTGACCAAAACCGTGGCCTTGCCCATGGGTGAAGGCGCAACGGGCCGCGAGCGTCTGCGTGACGGTGGGGTGACGCTCAGCCAGCTGGGCGCGGACCTGGAGGTGTCGGCGGTCAAGTTTGGCAGCCGCGCTAAAAAACTGGGCGTGGAGCAGGGCTACAAGCTGGTGGAACTGAAGCTCCCCAACCCCTCTCGTCCATCGAGTCACTGGGTCTTCATTCCGGCGGCGCTGCTGGCTTGGGGGGTGTGGTGGCTGCAGGGTTTGCGCTTGCGGCGTGCGCGGCCTGGGGGCGCTGGTGCGTCACCTGCCTGAGACCGCCGGCTCGCCTCAGGCCGTAGTTCCAACTCCCCACTCTCACCCCTAACCCCTCTCTCGCCCCGCTGGGCGAAAGAGGGGGACCTCATTTAGCCGCGTGCGCTGCGCTCGAGTGCAAACATGGCCGTTCGTTGGGATTCCCGTGCAGGAAGCGCTTTGCGCTTCCTGCACTCCGGAGGGGAGTTCGGTATCGGTATTCGGCTGTTTGTCTTCCTCCCCACCCGTCGGGCTGGGCCGAGGAGCGCAGCCGAAAGTGGATCAGGACGAGCGATTGTCTGAGCCGAAGGCGAGTTCGAGCTCGGCCCCACTTTCTGCGAGCACCGCAGGTCGCCCGTAGCGAAGCGGAGGGACCCAGACCATCGGGTCGCCTTCTCTTTGCTTACTTTCTCTTGGCGAAGCAAGAGAAAGTGAGTCGCCCGCCGGGGCGAGACCCGGCTTGCTGGAAGACCGTGACCGCGCGAGTCATCCAACATGGATCCCGGATCAAGTCCGGTAAGACGGCGCTGGAGCACATTGGGCGAGTTCTGACCTCGCTTGTGAGTCAAATATGCCCTCAGCTCCTGCCCAATATGCGCGAGCAGCTATCAAATCAGGAGCAAATCAGGGGTCGACCGAAGCGCTCCAGCGGTCGCCCCAGTTCTTGCCTCCGGCCTTGTCCATGTTGCGGCGGTCGCGTTTGGTCGGACGGCCGTGTTCGATGCTGGCGGCCGGCTCGTTGTTGAGCCGGCGCAACTCGGCGGTGGCTTCACGCAGGCGCAGGCTTTCCGGCGTTTCTTCATAAAGCTGCTGCGCCACCGGTGCCGCGCCACGCTGCAGGCTCAAGGCCCGTATCACCACCGTGCGGGTGACTGGCCCCTGACGCATGGCGACGGTGTCGCCGGCCTTGATGTCGCGGGCCGGCTTGGCCTCCAGGCTGTTGACCCGGACCCGGCCCTTGGCGATTTCATCGGTCGCCAGTGTTCGCGTCTTGTAGAAGCGCGCGGCCCACAGCCACTTGTCAAGACGCATCATTTACCTCATGTGGGCCGCCATGTTTGCGAAACGCGGTCCCCGCTCCGCTGGCCTGCGCGTTTCGCAAACCCCACAGCCACTTGTCAAGACGCATGCGTGAACACCCGTTGAGTGCCGTGGGAACTTTGGATCTGATTTATCTTCATCAGCCAACATTGTGAACCAGCGGCAGCCGCACCGTGGCATCCAGCCCCGCAATACGCCCATGGTCTTCGCGGTTTTCCAGGGTGATGCTGCCGCCCAGCGCCTGGGTGATTTCGCGGCAGATCGCCAGACCCAGGCCCGAGCCCTGGCGCACGTCGCCGGCAGAAAACGGTTCGTACAGGCGCGCGGTCAGTTCGGCGCTGATGCCCGGTCCACCGTCGCTGATGGTCAAGGCCGCGTACGAGTTGTCGCTGACCAGACGCACGCTCAGTGCGCCGCCGCGCGGGCTGTGTTTGATGGCGTTGTGCAGCAGGTTGCGCGCCAGCTCGCGCAGCATCCATTCATGGGCGTGTACGGTCGCTGGCTGGGTGATGATTTCAAAATCAATGTCCTTGTCGGCCAGCAACGGCGACACATCGACGACCACCGCGCGCAGCAGCGCTGGCCAGTCCTGGGCCTGCGCATCGGTCTGCTGGCGCAACTGCTCGACCTTGGCCAGCGCCAGCATCTGGTTGGCCAGCACGGTGGCGCGCTCGACGGTGTCTTCAATCTCCCGCAAGGCCTGTTGCGGCGCCACATCGCCGCGCAGCGCCGACTGCACCTGGGTCTTGAGCACGGCCAGCGGCGTGCGCAACTGGTGCGAGGCGTCACGCACAAAACGCTTTTGGTGCTCGGTCAGGTTCTGCAGGCGCTGCATCACCTGGTTGGTGGCTTCAATCAGCGGCAGCAACTCGCGCGGTGCGTCGGGCGCGGCCACCGGCGTCAAATCGCCTTCGGGTCTGGCTTTCAACTCGCCGCTGAGCCGGCGCACCGGCCGGGTGGCGCGCTGCACCACCACGATCACAACCAGCACAATCACTGCGATCAGCAGTGCCTGCCGCCACAAGGTGTCGAGCAACACCTTGCGCGCCAGTGTTTCGCGCAGCTCCAGCGTCTCTGCCACCTGCACTACCGCCATGCCGCGGCCCTGGGCGCTTGCCACCGGCTGCAGCAGCACCGCCACCCGCACCTCGTCGTTGCGGAAGCGGTCGTCGTAAAAAGCCACCAGCGCCGCATAAGCGCCCTGGTCGGGAATGCGGCCGCGCCAGAACGGCAGCTCGCCAAAGCCCGAAATCACCTCGCCTTGCAGGTTGGACACGCGGTAGACCAGCTGACTGCGGTTGTCTGCCTCAAAGGCTTCAAGAGCGGAGTAGGGCACGGTGGCGCGCAGCACCGACAACTCGTCATAACCTTCGACATCGAGTTGCTCGCCGATGGTCTTGGCCGAAGCCAGCAGCGTGCGGTCATAGGCGATGTTGATGGCGCCCAGGGTCTGGCGGTACAGGCTGACGGTGTTGATGACGATCAGGATGCCGATGGGCAGCAGGATGCCGAGCAGGAGATAACGCCTGAGGGATATTGCCCCCACGCTTGTCGCTTCGCGTGCCTTCGGCGTTGCGCTGCGCCTTTCATCTGAAATAGGGGCCGCGCTTGCTCGGGGTGGTTCTTCGCTGTGCACATTCACCCCCCGTGCTTCTTGGGTCTCTGGTGGCGGTTGCTCAGGCATCGGTCTTGAGCAGGTAACCGAGTCCGCGCAGCGTCATCAGTGTCACGCCGGTGTGCGCCAGCTTTTTGCGCAGCCGGTACACCACCACCTCAATCGCTTCGTAGGCGACCTCGACCTGGCCGGGGAATACCAGGTCGAACAGCCGCTCCTTGGTCACTGCATGCCCTTTTTTCTCCAGCAGGGCCGTGAGCAGCGCCAGTTCGCGCGGCGCCAGGTCCAGCACCTGGTCCCGACAATAAATCGCACCGCTCTCTTTTTCATAGCTGAGGGCGCCCGCTGTATATGGGCTGGAGGCCAATTCGGTTGTTGATCCGGGGCGGCGCCGGTGCAGGGCACGCAGGCGGGCTTCGAGCTCATCCAGGTCGAAAGGTTTGGGCAGGTAGTCGTCGGCGCCGGTGTTCAGGCCAATGATGCGGTCGCCGACGGTGCCGCGCGCGGTCAGGATCAGCACCGGTGTGTCCAGCCCGTCGCGCCGCGCCTGGGCCAAGACCTGCAGGCCGTCCAGGCCCGGCAGCGTCAGGTCCAGCAGGATCACGTCGAAAGGCGACGACCGCCACTTCTCCAGGGCCACGCGCCCATCGCCGCAGGCCTCGATCTGGATGCCGCGCCGCCCGAGCGCACGGACCAGCGTGGTGCGCATGGCGGCATCGTCCTCGACCAAAAGCAGTTTCATGGGCCGGACATTAGCACTTTCCCCAGTGTCCCGGACAGCCGTTTGACAGCTAAGCGGCGCATGATGGCCCGGTTAGACAACACAAAGGAGACATTCATGCGTCGCGATACCTTCCTCAAATCCATGGCTGCCCTGGCGGCCGCCGCCACCCTTCCGCTGCCAGCCCTGGCCTCGGCCAACGTCAAGATGATGATTCCGGCCAACCCCGGCGGCGGCTGGGACACCACGGGCCGCGCCCTCGGCAAGGCGCTGCAGGAGTCCGGTGCGGCCTCCACCGTGACCTACGACAACAAAGGCGGTGCCGCCGGCGCGCTGGGCCTGGCGCAGTTCATCAACGGCAGCAAAAACGACCCGAACGCGCTGATGGTCATGGGCGCCGTGATGCTGGGCGGCATCATCACTGGCAAGCCGCCGGTCAACCTGAGCCAGGCCACGCCGGTTGCCCGCATCACCAGCGAGTACAACGTGTTTGTGCTGCCGGCCAACTCGCCGTTCAAGACCATGAAGGATGTGGTCGAGCAGCTCAAGAAAGATCCCGGCAGCGTCAAATGGGGCGGTGGCTCGCGCGGTTCTACCGAGCACATCGCGGCGGCCATGATTGCGCGCGAAGTCGGTGTGGATCCGTCCAAGATCAACTACGTCGCCTTTCGGGGCGGCGGCGAGGCGATTGCGGCCATTCTGGGCGGCAATGTGACCATAGGTGGCAGTGGCTACAGCGAGTTTTCCGAGTACATTGCCAGCGGCAAGATGCGCCCGCTGGCTGTCACGTCGGCCACCCGCCTGAAGGGGGTCAACGTGCCCACGCTGAAAGAGCAGGACATCAATGTGGTGATCGGCAACTGGCGCGGCGTCTACGGCGCACCGGGCATCACCACGGCCCAGCGCAAGGAACTGACCGACAGGGTGCTCAAGGCGCTGAAGTCCAAGGCCTGGGCCGAAGCGCTGGAGAAAAACAACTGGACGCCGGCCGTGCTGACCGGCGCCGACTTCGAGAAGTTTGTGGACGACGACTTTGCCAGCCTGCGCGCGACCATGGTCAAGTCGGGCATGGTTTGATCGGCCCGGTTTAACCACTCCCACAGCAAGTCCCTTCCCGAGCTGTCATCCCGGACCTGATCCGGGATCCATGTCAACTGAGCCTCCGACCGTGGAGGTAAAGCCAGCATGGATTGCGGGTCAAGCCCGCAATGACAGCGCGTGAGATGCAGCCCTATCCAGTGAGGCCATCCATGAACCCAAGTCTTTTTTCCCCGGCGCAAACCCGTTTGCAGGCCCTGGTTGGCGGCGGCGTGCTGCTGCTTGCGGCTGGCTTGGCTTTCGGCGCCGTCAGCATTCCTTCGGCCGCTGGTTATGCTGGCGCTGGCCCCAACTTCCTGCCCTGGGTGGTGTCGCTGGCGCTGGCCGCGTGCGGCGGCTTTCTGGTGTGGGAGGCGCTGAGTGGCGGCTTTCGCGCCATGGAACCGCCCGCCGACACGACACCGGCTTACTGGGCCGGCTTCGCCTGGGTCTCGGCCGGGTTGCTGGCCAACGCGGCGCTGATCACAACCATCGGCTTCATCCTGAGCTGCACCCTGTGTTTTGTGCTGGCGGTGCAGGGTCTGCGTGGCGCCGAGGGCAAGACCGGCCTAGAGCCCAAAGTCTGGCTCAAGAACATCGCCATCGGTCTTGCGATTTCAGCGCCGGTGTATTGGGCCTTCACGCAGTTTCTGGCGATCAATCTGCCGGGCCTGACCACGACCGGGTGGCTATAGAACCCGGAAGTGTCAGTTGATCGCTCGCGGTTCTAAAGGCTGTGTATGAATGCTGGCTTTGCTGATTTTCCACCCGCACCGCTTTGCGCGGAAGCGCTGCGCACCCAACTGCACCGCCCTGGCGCGGCCTGGGGGTGTTGCTCGTCCTTGCAGGCATTTGCCTGCCGTGTCCTCTCGCCTACCCAGACCACCCCATGACGGCCCATCCAGGCGCGCCCAACTAACACTTCCAGGTTCCTATGGACATCTTCAACCAGCTCCTGCAAGGTTTTGCAACCGCAGCCACACCGATCAACCTGCTCTGGTGTTTTGTCGGCTGCGCATTGGGCACTGCCGTCGGCGTGTTGCCCGGCATCGGCCCGGCGGTCGCAGTCGCCATGCTGCTGCCGATCACCGTCAAGGTCGAGGCCACGGCTTCAATGATCTTTTTTGCCGGCATTTATTACGGCGCCATGTACGGCGGCTCCACCACCTCCATCCTGCTGAACACGCCCGGTGAAACCGCCAGCATGGTCACGGCGATGGAAGGCAACAAGATGGCCAAAAGCGGGCGCGCGGGCGCGGCCCTGGCCACGGCGGCCATTGGCTCCTTTGTCGCCGGCACCATCGCCACCGTGCTGGTCACCTTGTTCGCACCGGTGGTCGCAGATTTTGCCGTCAAGCTCGGGCCGCCCGAATACTTCATGTTGATGCTGCTGGCCTTCACCACCGTCAGCGCGGTGCTCGGCAAAAGTGCGGTGCGCGGACTCACGGCGCTGTTTGTCGGCCTGGCGGCGGGCCTGGTCGGCCTGGACCAGATCACCGGCCAGGCGCGTTACACCGGCGGCGTGCCCGAGATGCTGGACGGCATCGAGATCGTGCTGGTGGCAGTCGGTCTGTTCGCCGTCGCTGAAGCCATGTATGCGGTGCTGTACGAAGGCCGCGTCGTCGATTCGCAAAACAAGCTCAGCAAGGTCCACATGACGGCCAAAGACTGGCGCCGCTCCTGGCCAGCCTGGCTGCGCGGCACGGCGATTGGCGCACCGTTTGGCTGCATTCCGGCCGGCGGCACCGAGATACCGACTTTTCTCAGTTATGCCACCGAGAAAAAGCTGGCGAAGGACAACACCGAATTTGGAACCAAGGGCGCGATTGAAGGTGTGGCTGGCCCGGAAGCCGCCAACAACGCCACCGTGACGGCGGCGATGATTCCGCTGCTCACGCTGGGCATCCCGACCTCGAACACCACAGCCATCCTGCTCGGCGCCTTCCAGAACTACGGCATCCAGCCGGGGCCGCAATTGTTCACCAGCTCGTCGGCGCTGGTCTGGGCGTTGATCGCTTCGCTCTACATCGGTAACGTCATGCTGCTGGTGCTGAACCTGCCGTTGGTCGGCCTGTGGGTCAAGTTGCTGAAAATTCCCAAGCCTTATTTGTACGCCGGTATTTTGATTTTTGCGACCGTCGGTGTTTACGGCATGCGGCAAAGTGCTTTCGATCTGTTCCTGCTCTACGGCATTGGCGTGCTGGGCGTGGTGATGCGGCGCTTTGATTTTCCAACCGCACCGGTGGTGGTCGGCATGATCCTCGGCCCGCTCGCCGAAGCGCAGTTCCGCAATGCCATGTCGATAGGCGAGGGCAGTGCCATGGTGTTTCTGCAGCGACCCATGTCGGTAACCTTGCTGGTGATTGTGGTGGCGGTTCTGGTGTTGCCACGTGTGGCCAAGGTCTTGTCGGCGCGGCGTGCGCGCCAGTAGTCATTCTTTCCGCACTAACTGACTGACGGCTTCAGACTGATTCCAGTCATTCAAAGTAGTTGATCGACTAGCAGCTTCCGACGACAAAGCGGTCAATCAGAGTCTTGGCATGAACAACTGCGATGCCGAGATTGCAGTCATTCGAGATGAGCTCGCATTTTCTGCGGGTCGGCTTGATTGAAACGTAGAATTGTGTGAGACGCCCTGCGGGTTTTGTCGGAACTTTACACCTGTACAAAATCCCCAAAGAATGGCTGAAACTGAATCGCCCCGTATTTTGAGGAGGCTCAAATCTCTGAGAGGATTGAGCCATGAAGAAGTCAAACA
>NZ_BMIG01000013.1 GCF_014641715.1 Polaromonas eurypsychrophila
GTCCATCATTCTCCGGGTTGATGGACTTCTTGGAAAAATGACTGGTACGGTTTATGGGGGGCAGGTCATCACCCCGGCACCCAGCGTCAACCAGCCCAGCTGCGTGGCGCCGAAGAAGGCCAGTCCGCAGGCGCCCATCAATACACCGGTCACCAGCCGCGCCACGCGCTCTTTGCTGCCTACATTTTTTCGATAGAACATATTTCTCTCCATGGCTGCCGGTAAAAAGGTCCGCATCACCCACAAAGAGAAGGCCAAAGGCGAAAAGGCGAAAAGGCGAAAAGGACGGTTCGTGCAATTCAACCTTAATGCCTTGATTTTCGATCCGCTCATGGTGGCACAGGCGCCACAAACCGTGCGATCACGGTTCCAGTCCAGATATCACATGCAACGCGGACGGCGGAACACACCCAAAACAGCAAAACGGCGCTATTCTTGAGATGACTCGAAGCGCGCAGAGACCGCGTTGCCGGATAACCGAAATGCCACCACTCGAAGCGCCAACTTAAAAGGAAATTTTGTTTTCAATGCGTCAAGACCGGCGGATCGCCCTGATGGGTGGCCTTATTCTTCTAGCGACCAGTATCGCAGCGGGCATCGCGGTATATGTCGTCATGGGGCGACAGGCAGAGTCTGTTCTCAGCCGTAGCCTGCAGACGGCGCTGCAAAGCAATGCCCGCCTGTTTGAAAGCCAGATCAACCAGGCCCTGACTGACGCGCGCACTGTGGCCACCCGCCCTTTCCTGGTGCAAACCCTGCAGACGTTAACGACCACGCCGGAGGATCCGGCAGCCATGCTTGCCATGCAGCGGGCTGCCACTTCGTTTCTGCCCACCGGCTTCAGGGGCTTGGCTTTTCTTGATGCAGGAGGCCGCGAAGTGGCACGCGCCGGCAGTTTTTCCCCCAGCGATGAGAAACACCTTTTGCTGAATAAGAAGGACCGCGCCACCCTGCTGTGGAATGAAAATTTCACGGTCCAGACACACCTGGACATCCTCGACCCGAAAGGCCTGCGCGTGGGCGCCGTCATGACCGAAGCCACTCTGCCCTTGCTGACCCGCGTCTTTGGCGAGGTGGGTGCCATGGGCCAAAGTGCCGAGTTTGCAGTCTGCGCGCCGCTTGATGATGGCGGCAAGGCCATGGACTGCTTCCTGGGCCGCTTGTCCGGCATCGCGTTCAAGCGCATTGAGCGTGTGATCGAGGGCGGGCCCCTGCCCATGAGCCACGCCCTGCGTGGAAACACCGGCATTATCGCTGCCAGGGATTACCGCGGCGAACAGGTGGTGGCTGCCTACGTCCCAGTGGCGCCTGCCGGCATGGGGATGGTGCTCAAGCTCGACCAAAAGGAGTTGTACTTGCCCACCTTCGCGCAGCTCAAGGATATCGTGCCGCTGCTGGCGGGCTTGATGATTGCCGGCGTGTTGCTGCTCCATCTTCTGGTCACACCGCTGGTGCGCAAACTGGTTCGATCAGAGAAGGACGCGCGCGGTGCCAGTGACTTGCTGCGCAGCAGCGAATCACAGCTGCGAGACATCACCGACAACATGCCTGCCCTGGTATCGTACATCGATGCCGACCAGCGTTATCGCTTTCATAACCTGGCGTATGAAGAGGGCTTGGGCTTGTCCGCAGCGCAGATTGACGGCAAACACATGCGTGAGGTTCTGGGCGAGGAGGTCTACCAAAGCAACATCCCCTCTGTTGAACAGGTGCTGGCGGGATATCCGGTGGCGTACGACCGCGTCCGGAAAAACCTTCGCGGTGAGCTGCGGGACTATGTTGTCAATTACTTTCCACGGTACGGGGAGGATGCCGACGAGGGCAAGGTGGTCGGTTTTTACGTACAGGCCACCGACGTCACCGCGCTCAAACACGTCGACCGCATCAAGAGCGAGTTTGTCTCCACCGTGAGCCACGAGCTGCGCACGCCGCTGACGTCAATTCGCGGCTCGCTGGGTTTGATAGCGGGCGGCGTTGGCGGCAAGCTGCCCGACGCCGTCAAGACGCTGGTCGAGATTGCCAAGAACAACTGCGAACGCCTGATCCGCCTGATCAACGACATCCTGGACATCGAAAAAATCGAGTCCGGCAATATCCCGCTCGACCTGCAGGAGACGGCCCTGAAGCCGCTGCTGACGCAGGCCTTGGCGGCCAACGAAGGGTTTGGCACGACGAAAAACGTGGGCCTGCGCCTGTATTGTCCTGACGAGACCCTGCAGGTGCTTGCGGACAGCGACCGCCTGACGCAGGTGATGACCAACCTGCTGTCCAATGCGATGAAGTTTTCGCCGCCCAACGAAACGGTGGAGGTACATGTGTCCCGGGCGGGCCTTGGCGTGCGGGTTGAGGTACGTGACCGCGGCCCCGGCATTCCCGACGAGTTCCGCAAGCGCATCTTCCAGAAGTTCTCGCAGGCCGACTCGTCCGATACGCGCCAGGCGGCCGGCACCGGGCTGGGTCTGAACATTTCGCGGGCCATTGTCGAACGGCTGGGCGGCCACCTCGGTTTTGAGAGCGAAGCCGGCGCAGGCTCCATCTTTTTCTTTGAACTGCCGCTATCGACGGAGCGCCAGGAAAAGAAGGCGGCGGCACCTGCCAGCGGCCGTCCGCGCATTCTTGTATGCGAAGACGACCGGGACATTGCGCATCTGATCGGCCTGATGCTGAACAAAGGCGGCTTTGACGTGGACAGGGCCTACACCGCCGCCACGGCACTGGCTTTTCTGGAGACAAGCCCTTATGCCGCAATGACGGTGGACCTGGCGCTGCGCGACCAGGACGGCATCACGCTGATCCACACCCTGCGCCGACAGGCACACACGCGCGACCTGCCCATTGTGGTGGTTTCGTCCTCGGCTAGCGAAGGCCAGATCCAGTGCAACAACCTGCCGCTGAACATTTCAGACTGGGTGGACAAACCGATCGACGAGAACCAGATGGTTCTGACACTGCGCCGCGCCATGGGCCTCATGGTCCAGGGCAAACCGCGCATCCTGCATATCGAGGACGATTTCGACACGCAGCGCATCGCCGCCGCGATTGCGCAGGACTTCGCCGTTTTCGAGTTTGCTACTTCGCCTGGCGAGGCGCGCGCACGGCTCCGAGAGCAGCATTTCGATCTGGTGCTGCTGGACCTGGCTTTGCGTGACGGGTCGGGGTGGGATGTGCTGGCAGACCTCGATGCACTGGGCAATGCACCTCCCGTGGTGGTGTTTTCCGCCACGGCGTTGAAGCCGGCGGAGAGCAAGCGCTTCGCTGCCGTGCTGCTCAAAGCCCAGACCTCGAACACCGAACTCCTGCAGACCCTGCAGCGCGTGCTTGCCGAGGCTTCTGCCCTGCCCGCGGCCTGAGCGCCAATTCATACGCTATTAATTTGATAGCTGTTTACGCATATGGAATGCCGCCTGGCGGCCTGTTTAATCAAAAACTCTCGGCTGGCAGAGGCCGCCACGATAGGTCGCCTGCCCGCCGTTCAGGGCATGCGGGCGCGCAGCTCCTGCAGGGTCCCGACGATCAGCCGCAGGCCAAAGGCACCGACGACCGCACCCGACACCTTGCTCAGGCGGGCGAAGTTGCGCAGATAGACCTGCTGGACGGCTTTTTGCGAAAAGGCGATAGCGAGGCTGGTGTGCCAGATGATCGAGTTGAGATACACCACAACGACGGCGCAAGCTACATGCAGCCACGAGGGCGAAGGCGGCAATGCTGTGGCGAACACGCTTCCATAAAACAGCGCGATTTTTGGATTGAGCGCACTGGTCATGAAACCGACCCGGAACGCCGCCCCATAACTCAAGGTTCCCGGCGGTACGGAAGCCGCCGATGTGCCCGAACGCCATAGCTTGTAGGCCAGATAAAGCAGGTACAGCCCGCCCGCGATCTGCGCCCCCTGGCGCAGCTGGGGCTGGCTCGAGAACACAACACCCACACCCATCACCGCCAGCGTCGCCCATGCCAGTGTGGCGCTGGTCATGCCACCCACCGCGGCGAAAGCGGTCGCGCGGCTTTGACCGCCGGCAAGTTGTGCGAGCAGCACCACGTTGAACCCGGGCACCAGAAGAACGGCCCAGTGGAGCAACGCGATGGCGATGAGGGATGAGAGCATTTGTGTGCCCTAGGAATGGATGAACTTCTTCGAACGGCCGGTCGGCAGGCTCATTGCGGTCAGGCTGTCGAGCAGCACGCTCTGCCCAGCCATGCGGAACCCGGTGGCGCCGCTGACGGGCAACACCAGCCGTGCAGAGGCGACCTCACAGCTCGGGCTCCAGTGCGTCCAAGAAGCGTGCAGCGCCACACGCTCTACCTTGAAAGTGGGCGTCTGTAGCGGCAGCGTGCGGTCCAGGGGCATGGCTTCCACTGTAATACTTGACCCGACCGCCTGGGTTGACAGCGTTTACTATCGATTTGATAGCTGTTTGCGCCTGCTGCATAAGGGCTGGAGTCCGATTTTCCTTGAAAATACGATCAAAGGTCGCCCCCGGACAGCCGTGAAGGCATTCCGTTCAGGAGTCCAGCCGGGCACCAGAGGTTTTGACCAGCCGCTCCCAGACCGGGTAGTCCTTTTTGTAGGCGGCGGCAAACGCTTCCGGCGTGCTGGCAGCTACCGTGAAACCCATGCTGGAGATTTTTTCGACGATATCGGGCATCACGCAGATGCGCTGGATCTCGCTGGACACGCGGGCAATGATGTCTTTGGGCGTTTTGGCGGGCGCGGCCATGCCTATCCAGCCCGCAATGCGGTAGAACTCGTCGGTCAACCCCTGCTCGGCCAGCGTGGGCGCATTCGGCAGCACGGCCATGCGTTTGAGGCCCGTCACCCCGATGAGCCTGAGCTTGCCCGCCTCAATGTGCGGCTTGGCGGCCAGCGCGCTGGCGTAAGACATCTGAATCTGGCCACCTATCAGCTCCTGCAACATGGGTGCCTCCCCTTTGTAGGGGACATGAACCATGTCGGCCTTCTGGCTCTCACTCATGGAATAGCCGGCCAGGTGTGCGTATGAGCCCACGCCCCAGGAACCATAGGACAACTTGCCCTTGTTGGCGGCCATGAATTTCAGCAACTCGGGGCCGTTTTTGGCGCTCACGCCGGGATGCACCACCAGGGTGACCGGCGCATTGACAAATTGCGAGACCAGCGTCAGGTCGCGCTGCGGGTGGTAGGGCAGTTTGTCGTAGAGGAACTGGTTGGTCAGCAAGGACGAGTTGAGCGAGACTACAAAGTTGTAGCCGTCGGGCGCGGCTTTGGCAATGGTGTCCGTCCCCACAATGCCACCTGCGCCACCCCTGTTCTCGACGATCACAGGCTGCCACAGTCGTGCGCTGAGCTTTTCACCAATTAGGCGGGTCAACACATCGGTGGCGCCGCCTGCATTGAAGGGCACAACGATGCGAATCGGTTTGTTCGGATAGCCCTGCTGGGCTTGCAAAGGCAGCGCCGCAGCGCCCAGGCACAAGGGTAGGCCGGCGGCGCCGGCACGGCTCAGCAATTCGCGACGATTCAATGGCTTCAGCATGGGTTTCTCCGGTGATAGCCCGATTTGGCACCATCACGCGAAACCCGTTAGCCGGTGAAAACCCGCGTGATGTCGCTAGCGCGACCTGCAGCCGCTTCCAGTCGCCGGCTTCAGCGTTGCTTGCGAAGCCCGGCTTTGCCGCCAGGCTTGCCAGAGCCGTTGTCACGCGGCGGCAGGCCAGTATGCTGGGTCAGGATACGACCCTTGATAGGCGTCACGGGCTTGAGCGCCACAGTCGTCGAGTTCTTCTTGCGTGCGCTCACGTAGCCGCCATCGGTCAGCGGCTGGAAAGTCGGGATCAGGTGGTGCTTGCCATTGCCGATCAGGTCAGCGCGACCCATGGCTTTCAGCGCCTCGCGCAGCAGCGGCCAGTTGTTGGCGTCGTGGTATCGCAAAAAGGCCTTGTGCAGGCGGCGCCGTTTGTCGCCGCGTACGATGTCTACCGTCTCGCTGTCGCGCGTGATTTTGCGCAGCGGGTTTTTGTTGGTGTGGTACATCGTCGTGGCGGTGGCCATCGGTGACGGGTAAAAAGTCTGCACCTGGTCGGCGCGAAAGCCGTTCTTCTTGAGCCAGATCGCCAGATTCATCATGTCTTCGTCGCTGGTGCCGGGGTGGGCGGCGATGAAGTAGGGAATCAAAAACTGCTTCTTCCCGGCTTCGAGCGAATACTTCTCGAACATCTGCTTGAACTTGTCGTAGCTGCCGATGCCGGGCTTCATCATCTTGGTCAGCGGCCCCTGCTCGGTATGTTCAGGCGCGATCTTCAAATAGCCGCCCACGTGGTGCGTGACAAGTTCTTTCACATACTCGGGGCTTTGCACTGCCAGGTCGTAACGCAGGCCGGAGCTGATCAAAATTTTCTTCACGCCCTTGAGCGCCCGCGCGCGGCGGTACATCTTGATCAGCGGGTTGTGGTCGGTGTTCAGGTTGGAGCAGATGCCGGGGTAGACACAGCTCGGCTTGCGGCAGGCCGATTCGATCTCCGGCGACTTGCAACCTATGCGGTACATATTGGCGGTCGGTCCGCCCAGGTCAGAAATCGCGCCGGTGAAACCCTTGACGGTGTCGCGGATGGCTTCGATCTCGCGGATCACCGAGTCTTCCGAGCGGCTCTGGATGATGCGGCCCTCGTGTTCGGTGATCGAGCAAAAGGTGCAGCCGCCGAAACAGCCACGCATGATGTTGACGCTGAAGCGGATCATTTCCCAGGCCGGGATTTTGGTCGCACCATCATGGCTGCCGTTCTCGTCGGCATACGACGGATGCGGCGAACGTGCATACGGCAGGTCGAACACATAGTCCATCTCGGCCGTGGTCAGCGGAATCGGCGGCGGTGTGATCCAGACGTCGCGCGCGGTCGCTCCCTCCCCGTGGGCCTGCACCAGCGCGCGCGCGTTGCCGGGGTTGGTTTCCAGGTGCAGCACGCGGTTCGCGTGGGCATACAGCACTGCGTCACTTTTGACCTGCTCGTAGGACGGCAGGCGAATCACGGAGCGGTCGCGTGGAGGAACCTTGATCTTGCCCTGCATGTGCGACAAGCTGGGGTTGGGGACAAAGGTCAGCGGTTTGATGGCGGGGTTGGCCTGCGGCTTTTGAGTCAGCACCGGCGAGCCGGTCGACTCGGCCTGCGCTGCAACCTCGGCGGCTTCGTCTTCACGCGCACAGCTCGCGCCCTGCTCTTTCGCCTGCTCCGAAATCATGAGATACGGATTGACATGCGCCTCGACCCGGCCCGGCGCATCGACGCTGGTGGAGTCGATTTCGAACCAGCCCTGCGCGGTTTCATCGCCGCTGCGACGTATGAAGGCGGTGCCGCGGATGTCGGTCATGCTGGTCACCGGTTCTTTGGCGGCCAGGCGATGCGCGATCTCGACAATCGCGCGTTCTGCGTTGCCATAGAGCAGCAGGTCGCACTTGGCGTCGATCACGACCGAGCGGCGCACCTTGTCGGACCAGTAGTCGTAATGCGCAATGCGGCGCAGCGAACCTTCAATACCGCCCAGCACAATCGGCACCTCTTTGTAGGCCTCGCGGCAGCGCTGTGAATACACCAGCGCGGCGCGGTCCGGCCGTTTGCCGCCTATGTCGCCGGGCGTGTAGGCGTCGTCGCTGCGGATCTTGCGGTCCGCCGTGTAGCGGTTGATCATCGAGTCCATGTTGCCGGCAGTCACGCCGAAAAACAAATTCGGTTTACCCAAGGCCTTGAAGGGCTCGGCACTTTGCCAGTCGGGCTGCGCAATGATGCCGACGCGAAAGCCCTGGGCCTCCAGCATGCGGCCGATGACGGCCATGCCGAAGCTTGGGTGGTCCACATAGGCGTCGCCGGTGACGATGATGATGTCGCAACTGCCCCAGCCCAGGGCGTCCATCTCAGCCCGGCTCATGGGCAGGAATTTCGACGTGCCGAAGCGGCTTGCCCAGTACTTGCGATAACTGGTCAGCGGTTTTGCGGCGCGCGCGAAAAAAGAGACGTCGATGGGGGCGTTCATTAGGGGCTTGGGGGGGGAACGCGGTATTTTAAGGTTTTAAGCCATCGCGTACGCCCTGAATGGGTACTTTCGGCCTGTTCCGGGCCCGAATGGCAACGGAAAGCGCTGCAATCTGTGCATAAACCGGGAATCAGCGCCTGGCGTGCAGGATAAGGCGGTCGAGCATTGCGCTCAACTGCTTCCGTTCCGCGGCCGACAGACAGCCGAAAATTTCGCCATTGCGCCGCGCGATCAGCGCCATCACCCGGTTCCAGAGCGCCCGCCCGGCAACCGTCGGCGTCAGCACCACGCCGCGGCGATCGGATGCACAGGCATCCTTGCTGATCAGGCCGCGCTCGGTCAGCGCCTGCGCGGCGCGGCTGGCCTGGCCCTTGTTGAGGTTGGCCTTGGCAGCAAGTTCGACCACGGACAGTGGCGCGAAGTTGCCGATGGCCGCCAGGCAGCGCGCCTCGCCCACGGGGAGCCCAAACTCGTCGGCATAGGCGTCACTGCTGAACTTGTCGGTCAGCTTGTTGACCAGATGCAGCCGGTAGCTCAAAAAACGGTCCAGCGGCGGCAGCGCAGCTGGTTTACGCGGCATCTGCAGCTCCTGCGCCGCACTGCTTCTGCGCATTGGCGATCAGGGGCAACACCTGGTCGGCCTGATCAAAGCGGCTCATCAGCGACAGGCTCAGCATCGACAGCAGCAAGGGCGCTTGCGCCTCGCCCACGGCCGCCAGCGCCTCGCACAGGGCCGTGTAACTGCAATCCAGATCGTCATCGGTCATGCGGCAAATCCTTTCTGTTCAAGCACGGCCACCAGCGGCGCAGGATCCAGGCCGCGCCAGCGGCCCATCACATACCCATCGGGCCGCACCAGAACCAGGGCTTGTGCAGCGGCATCGGGCAAACCATAACGCTGTCGCGCCTGGCCCAGGGTGTCGGCGTCTGGCTCTATCGCCAGCACCGCCACGCCCTTTTGCGGCAAGGCGCGCAGCGCATCCGGCAAGGCGCCATCGGCAAACACCAGACACAACATGTCGCGGCCGAAACATTGCGTCAGATGCAGCGGCCCGTCCGGCCCCGCCAGCAAGGCCTCCGGCGCCGGTGCGCCTGGGGCGGCCAGTTCGCTGGTCCAGTCGCCGGCCTGGGGCCCATTGAGGGGCGAGCCCACATAACGGACGGGCGAAGACTGGCGCGGATTAATCAGCGGGCGCACCTTGTCATCACTGAGTGCCAAACGCAGGGTCGCTTCACGCATCAGCTTGAAGGCGAAGTTGGGCGGCGCCATGAATTCGGTGCTTTTGGCGCCGTAAGCAATGTTTTCACGCGCCGCGTGCACACGTTCGATGGAATACGAATCGAGCAGGTCCTCATCCGCCCTGCCCTCAATCACCGCAGCCAGCTTCCAGGCCAGGTTACCGGCGTCATCGAGCCCGGAGTTGAGGCCGCGCACGCCGAAAATGGGCACCAAGTGGGCGGCATCACCGGCAAACAGGACGCGGCCGTGGCGGTAGCAGTCCAGGGTCAGGCACTTGGCGTTGTAGATCGAGATCCACAGCGGCTCCCAGGGCTGGTCCTCGCCAATCATGCGCAAATGGCTTGACACGCGCGGCAAGACGTTTTCGGGCTTGACGGCTTCCAGCGGGTCTTCGTCGTCTCGAATCTGGTAATCGATGCGCCAGATGTCGTCGGGCTGGCGGTGCATCAGTATGGTGGAGCCGGGATTCGACGGCGGATCGAACCAGGCCAGGCGCTCCACCGGCCGTTTGGTCTTCTGCACGATGTCGACAATCACGTATCTGCCTTCATACTGCGTCCCCCGCAACTGCAGCCCCAGTTGCTCGCGAACCGTGCTGCGCCCGCCGTCGCAGGCGACCACCCAGTCGGCACGCACCGTGTGGGATCCATCCGGCGCCTGGATGTCCACCTCGGCACCGTCCACCATCGGCCGGACTGCAGTGACACGGCTGGACCAGCGCACATCCATACACGCGCCGCCGGCGCGATGGGCCAACTCCTCGACGTAAAACTGCTGAATGTTGACCATGGGCGCAAAACGCTGGCTGGGCTCGCTGGGCATCCGGAAATGCAGCACCTCGGCGTCGCGCCAGTAGCTGCGCCCGCCGAGCCAGGACAAGCCCTTTCCGACCAGCGGTTTGTCGGCGCCGACCCAGCCGAGGATTTCCTGAGACCGGCGGGACATACAGATGGCGCGGCTGCCGCTGCAGTAACCCTCATCGGCCTCGACCACCAGACAGCCGATGCCTTGGCGTGACAGCAGCGCGGCCAGCGTGAGGCCAACCGGGCCGCCACCAGCGATCAACACCGGCACATGGGGCGGAAGAGCGGAAACAGAGTTGGCCATCAAGAGGATTCGGTTGGTTGCGCTCACAACTATAAATCCATCTGGTTGCAGGCGCAACCAATTGAAGCGGAAGCCACATCTTTTTCCGGGTGACTATGATGGTTTATCAACACAACAAGGAGACAAGACATGCCCGAATTCAGCACCCTGCGCATCGACAAGGACGCCGCTCACCCCCGCATCGCCCGCCTGCTGCTCAACCGCCCCGAGCGGCTCAACGCCATCAACGATGCGATGCCGCGCGAGATTCGTGCCGCCATCGACTGGGCGGCCGCCGAAGACGAGGTGCATGTGATCATCGTCGAAGGCGCGGGCAAAGGCTTTTGCGGCGGCTACGACCTCAACCACTTCGGGGAAGGCAACATCGACCACCCCTGCCAGCAGGAGAAGTTTCCCTGGGACCCGATGGTGGACTACGCCTATATGAAACGCAACACCGAAGACTTCATGAGCCTGTGGCGCAGCCCCAAGCCGACGATTGCCAAGGTGCACGGCTACGCGGCGGCCGGCGGCAGCGACATTGCGCTGTGCTGCGACCTGCTGGTGATGGCCGACGACGCGCGCATCGGCTACATGCCAACCCGCGTCTGGGGTTGTCCAACAACGGCGATGTGGACCTACCGCCTGGGTGCCACGCGTGCCAAACAACTCATGTTCACCGGCGATACCATCGACGGGAAAAAGGCCGCCGACTGGGGCCTGGCCAATGAAAGTGTGCCGATCGACCAACTGGAAGCCGCCACCTTGAACCTTGCGTTACGTATTGCCGGCGTGCCGCGCTCACACCTGGCCATGCACAAGATGGTGGTGAATCAGGTCATGCTGACCATGGGGCTGGAGCAGACACAGATGATGGCCACCGTGTTTGACGGCATCACCCGGCACAACCCGGAGGGCCTGTGGTTTCGCCGCTATGCGCAAACTGAAGGTTTCAAGGCCGCCGTAGAGTGGCGCGACAGCGGAGAGCCCGTCCCTGAAGGCGACGACGCGCGCGAGAAGGTGCGGCAGATGTCGGCCAACCGGCCGGAAGCGCTTTAGCGGGCCCGCAAAATCGCGCGCGCAGCCGCCATGTCGCGGTCGTAGAGGGCCTTGGCATCGCGCCGGCAGACCGTTCGCTCGGCCAAAGCCATGGCCGCGCATTCTTCCTGGTAGACCTTGTAGCCACCGCCCGCCTCATTGATGGCAGTGCGGTAGCGCTGCTGCGGCGTCATGTCAGGCACGGCACCGCGAGCCAGCAGTTGCTCTTCGATCGCCACCGGCTGGGCCAGCGCTGCCGAGGCAGTCACAGCCAGCACCAGGGACGCCACCAGCGATATCAAATTGTTTGACATGGGAAGTCCGTTTTTGATGGCCCGATTTCAGGCCACAACGTGAAAGCTGAGAACGCCTTACTTCCTGCCTGAGCTATTGGGCTGGTTTTGAAGATGCAGCGGCGGCTTGTCGGGCATGTTCTGCGATTCCACGCGGGCCTTGACACTGGCCTGGCTGTTGGCCGCTTTCTCGGCAAGGGCTTGCTGGTTCCCCAGGGGTTTGGGATGTTTGGAGCCGCCGGTGGTGAGGCCAGATGGGTCCGGTTTGCCTGATTTCATGATTTGTCTTCCTTTGCAACTGGCTGCGACGGCAACCTGTGCTTTAACCTTAAAGCTGCCGCCGCGGCGCTGGCGTCAGCAGGTCGGCAAGGCGGTTGTAGGCCTGTACGCCAATAAAAAAGGCCAGGCACCCGGCCTGGCCTTGTTGCGCACGCGGCGCGCTGCGTCAGGGACGCACAGTCATCTGACCGCGAATCTCGCCGCCCGGAAATTTTGCAGTGTGGATGTTGGCATACCACCTGCCCGCCAGCAGGTCAGCGGCCTGGGCGGCCGTCAGCGTGGCTTCCCCCGACATGGGGCTGGTCACCGCACCGGTGAAAGGCAGAGAAACGCCTGCATTGGCCCCAACCATGGCCGGACCATGAAAGTGGCCTGCAGTTGCCGGACCACTCAGGCCGTTGTACGACAACTGCCACTTGAGCATATTGGTATCCTTGTTCAGCACCGCATCGACCTGGCCGGTGGCGCTGGTGGCAGCGGGCGGAACTTCATTGGCACCGCGCATTTGCGTGGTAACGGTAACCAGATTGGATTTGCCCGGCATCATGCCGCAACCCGCAACGAAGACAACAAGGGCGGTAGCCGCCAGGAATGAGCGCGGGGCTTGACGAAAGGTCATCATGGTCTTGTCCGGTAAGTGAGGAAAGAGACATCTTAGCCCCGCACGGCCGGTTCGGATGTAGGACATCCACTTGTGGTGCGCACCCGCGCTTGAGAACACAGGCGGCATGCTGCCCTTCAAGGTCGGGATTAGCTTGCTCTTGTTCAAGGAGCAGCACCTGCAGTCCGAAAAAACGCCAGCGCCTCGGCCCTCGTCCTACGGCATCCCCGGCTGCCAACCGACAATTTGAAGTGCGCCATTTGCTTAAAGTCAGCGTATGGCATCACGCGCATTATGGAAAGGGGCCATCAGCTTCGGGCTGGTGCATATTCCCGTCTCACTTCACTCCGCCACCACGGAGAGCGGGGTTGACTTCGACTGGCTGGACAAACGCAGCATGGACCCAGTGGGTTACAAGCGCATCAACAAGAAAACCGGCAAGGAAATCACCAGGGAAAACATTGTCAAGGGCATTGAGTATGAAGATGGCCAGTATGTGGTGCTCTCCCCCGAGGAGATCGCCGCGGCCTATCCCAAAACCACGCAGACCATCGAGATCGAAAGTTTTGTGCCCAACACCGACATTCCCTTTGTCTACCTGGAGCGGCCCTATTACGTCGTCCCCATCAACAAAGGCAAGAAAGTCTACGCATTGCTGCGCGACACCCTGCTCAAGACCCAGCGCGTCGGCATTGCACGCGTGGTGATCCAGACCAAGCAACATCTGGCTGTTCTGGTGCCATCCGGTCCGGGGCTGATCCTGAACCTGCTGCGCTGGGGTGCTGACATTCGCACCTGGGAAGACCTGGACCTGCCGCCCGAAGGCTCTAAAGCCGCTGGCCTCAGTGACAAGGAGCTATCCATGGCCAAACAACTAGTTGACGACATGACCGGGAAGTGGAAACCAGACCAGTTCAGCGACTCCTTCAAGGACGACATCATGGCGCTGGTCCAGCAAAAGGTGAAAGAAGGCAAGGTCGAAACCGTTGAGCAGCCTGAAGCAGATGAGGAAAGCACCGATCAGTCCGGCGCCAAGATCATCGACCTGACCGAGTTGCTGCAGCGCAGCCTGCGCAACAAGGGCGGTGCAGCCAAGGCGGACGACCCGGCGGCCAAAACGCCCGCCAAAAAGGTGGTGGCCAAAGCCACGCGCAAACCTGCTGCAAAAGCCGTCCCGGCGCGTCGCAAGGCGGCCTGAAGCCGGCACCGCCCGAGACACCATGGCGATTGCCGACCTGCTGGAAGGTTACCGCAGCAAGCGGGACTTCCGCCGCACACCGGAGCCTGTTGCTGGCGGTCGACGCTCGAAGACCCTGCGTTTTGTGGTCCAGAAACACGATGCCAGCCATATGCACTATGACCTCCGGCTCGAACTCGACGGCACTTTGAAAAGCTGGGCCGTGCCCAAAGGCCCCAGCCTGGACCCGAAGCTCAAACGCATGGCCGTGCAGGTCGAAGACCATCCGATCTCTTATGCGCATTTTGAGGGCCACATCCCGGAAAAGCAATACGGCGCGGGCAACGTCATCGTCTGGGACCACGGCCATTGGCTGCCGCTCGGCGATCCCTCCAAAGCCATAAAAAGCGGCAAGCTCAAGTTCGAACTGCAAGGTGCCAAGCTCAAGGGACACTGGACGCTGGTGCGCATGCACGGCAAGGCCGACGAGCGCCAGCCGCCGTGGCTGCTGATCAAGGAGAACGACGACGAAGCGCAGGCCGCTGCCGACTACGACGTGCTGGAAGCCCTGCCCGACAGCGTGCTCACCGGCAAGCCACTTTCGCCCAGAAAAACAATGGCCGACAAAAGCGCCGCAACCAGAAAAACGACGGCCTTACCTGCCGCCAAAACCACCCGACGCCGATTGCCGCCGGACGCGGTCAAGGCCGCGCTTCCGCAGACGCTGGGGCCCGAGCTCGCGACCCTGGTCACGGCGCTGCCAGAAGATGACGACGACTGGGTGTATGAAATCAAGTTCGACGGCTACCGCCTGATGACGCGTATCGACGGCAAGTCCATTCAGTGTTTTACGCGCAACGGTCACAACTGGTCGGCCAAACTTCCGGCCCTGGTGAAAACGCTGGCGCAACTGGGCCTGCGCTCGGGCTGGCTGGACGGCGAGATCGTCGTGAACGGCAAGGAAGGTATCCCCGACTTCAGCGCGTTACAAAATGCCTTCGACAGCGCCAGCACGGCACCCATTGTTTATTACCTGTTCGACATGCCGTTTTATGCGGGTCACGACCTGCGCCAGGTGCCGCTTGTCGAGCGCCGCAAGCTGCTGCGCGGCCTGGTCAGTGGCGCCGGGCTGGATCATGTGCGGTTCAGCGAAACTTTCGACAGCGGCGCACAAGATCTGCTCGATTCGACACGCCTTCTTGGGCTGGAAGGCGTGATCGGCAAACGCGCATCGTCCACTTACGTCTCGCGCCGTTCCACCGACTGGATCAAGGTCAAGACCCAGTTGCGCCAGGAATTGGTGATTGGCGGCTACACCGAACCCCAGGGTTCGCGCACCGGCCTGGGCGCGCTGATGCTCGGCGTCTACAACGACAAGGGCGAACTCAAACATGTCGGCAATGTGGGCACAGGTTTTGATGAAAAAACTCTGCACAGCCTGATGGCAGTCCTGAAGCCGCTGGCTACACCCCGACCGGCATTTATCGGCTTGCCTTCCTCGGTGAAGGGCCACTGGGTCCGGCCCAAGCTGGTGGCCGAGGTGGTTTTTGCGCAGTGGACCCACGCCGGCTACATCCGGCATGCGGTGTTCCAGGGCCTGCGCAGCGACAAGCCGGCACGCAAGGTCGTGCGTGAATCAGCCCTACCCGTGGAGAAAGTCATGGCATCGAAAAGGCCCGCCATTGCAAAAAAAGTAGCGGCGAAAAAAGCCGTGCCTAAAAAGGTCGTGCCTGCCTTGCCGCCGGTCGGCACCGGCAAGCTGCGTATCACCCATCCGGAACGCGTGATTGATCCTGGAACCGGCTTCACCAAGCTGGATTTGATTGAACACTACGCGCGCGTGGCGCCGCTGATCCTGCCGCATCTGAAGGCCAGACCGGTGTCCCTGGTGCGGGCGCCCGATGGCATCGCCGGCGAACAATTTTTCCAAAAACACGCTGAGGCCACGAGTATTCCCGGCATCAAGCTGCTTGATCCGAAGTTCGACCCCGGCCATGATCCGTTGCTTGAGATCGCTTCCGCGGAAACCCTGCTGGCCGCCACCCAACTCAACGTGATGGAGTTCCACACATGGAACGCCACGACGAAGGCAATCGACAAGCCTGACCGCATGATCTTCGACCTTGACCCCGGTGAAGGCGTCGCCTGGTGCCAGGTGCAGGAGGCGGCGCAACTGGTGCAGGCCTTCCTGAAAGAGCTGGGTCTGCCCTGCTTCCTGAAAACCAGCGGCGGCAAGGGCCTGCATGTGGTGGTGCCGCTCAAGCCTTTACATGGCTGGGACACGGTCAAGGGCTTTTCGCAGGCCATCGTGCAACACCTGGCCCGCGTGATCCCGGAGCGGTTTGTCGCCAAAAGCGGGCCGCGCAACCGGGTCGGCAAGATCTTCCCGGACTACCTCCGCAACGGTTTCGGCGCCACCACCGTCTGCGCATGGTCGGTGCGTGCCCGGCCCGGCATGGGCGTGTCAATGCCGATGGCCTGGGAGGAGCTTGGCAAATTGAAAAACGCGGCGCATTGGGATGTGCGCAACATCGGCGAGCGGCTGTCCACGGGTAACTCGCCGTGGTCAGCCTACGAGAACTTGCGGGCCACGCTGTCTTCGGCCATGCAGGCCATGGACTTCAAACCCGGTGTCCAACCCGTCAGGGCGCCGCGTTCCCGCACATCCTGATCCCGTGGCTTGTAGGCGCGCCATCACACGCACACGCGCTGCACGCCGACACCAGCGCGGCCCGGTTGCCGCCTGCTGCCGCGCCAGCCTGTGCGTATCGTCCATCCATCTCCGGTGCATTTATTGCAACCGGATTTCGATCAAGATTTTTGTTATCCCCCGGGAGCCCGCCATGAAATACGTTTTTCCCGCACTGCCTTTGCTGCTTGCCGTGGTCTTTCTCACCGGCTGCCCGCAATCGAGAACACCTGACACGCCGCCGATGGTGCCGCAACCCAAAGCTTCCCTGAGCCTGCCGGGGGTCGTCTGAACGCGCACCCGAGGCCGGAAGGCGATATGCTATTGGCCGCAGGCCTGACAGCTGCGCTCATCGCCGCTTTGTTATCGGCTTGCGGTGGCATGCGTGAAGTGCAAGGCAGCGCCGCGCAAAAGGTCGAACTCAACGGACTGAACTACCAGGTCGAGCAGATCACCGCCAGCACCTGGACCGCCTCGCCGCCCGCCGGTCGACCGAGTTCTGCCCAACAAAGTGTCGCCTTGGTCAAAGCCATCGAGAAGGCATCGGGTTGCAAGGTAACTGACAGCAGCCCCGGCCTGCACGGCACGGCGCTGAATGCGCAGGTGGACTGCGGCAGCAGGCTGAAAAACTAGTCAAATATGGCCTCAACCCATGTCCAGATTGCATACTCAGATATTGAAACCATAGCAAACAAAACCTTGCACACCCGGGGCCAAGCTATGCATAACTTTACCGGCCAAACGCGTACACCGCATGCCCAACACGCCAATACTGACATTGACAACACCAAGGAGCTTCACCATGATTATCCAACACCCACTGAAGACAATCCTGTTGGCCGCCGTGCTTGCGGGCGCCGCCGCCACCCCGGCGCTGGCGCAGATCACCATCAATATCGGGGTGGCGCCGCCACCGGTCCAGTACGAAGCGGTGCCGGTGCTGGCGCCGACGCAGACCTGGGCGCCTGGTTACTGGGCCTGGAACGGCGACCGTCATGTCTGGGTGAGTGGCCGCGCAATCGCAAAACGCGATGGCTACCGCTGGGCGCCTGACCATTGGGAACCCCGCGGCAATGGTTACCACCGCCAGCCCGGCTATTGGGTTCGCGATTCCAGCTATGTGGTGGTCAAAGAGAAGAAGGCCAAAAAACATAAACATGACCACGATGACGACGATCATGACGATGACAAAAAGCATGGCAAGCGCCACGGCAAGGGTCACCACAAGGACTAACTCCCGGCACCGCAAAGACACAAAAAAAAGCCGGCAACACGCCGGCTTTTTTTAGACTAGCAGCGCGACGTTCAAGCGCTGGCCTTCAGCGCATCGCGCATGGCTTTGACCTGATCATGGTTGCGCTGCGCGCCCTGCGCCTGGCGCTCAACCAAGGTACGGATGTCCTGCGGCAACTCCTCCTTCAGCGCCTTGCGATAACGCGCCAAGGCGGCGTCTTCACCGCGCTCGCATTCTTCGAGCATGGCCAGATCGGTATAACCACTGAGTTTGCCGCGTACCGATACCCAGCCGCGATGCAGCGCTCCGCTGGTGGTACCGCCTTCATCGGGCTCGCCGCCCAGGTCGCGAATCTTCGCGCTGAGCTCGGCAGCCGCTGCGCGACATTCATCGGCATGGCGCATCAGGATCACCTGGATATCCTGCGCCTTCACATGCTCGGCACACTCGGTAAACCCGTATTGACCGTCATGGCTGGACTCGAGCAGGTCATTGAGCGTGTCCACCACGTCATCGTTGTCAGGGACCTGGCCAGAAACGGTTTTGCTACCGGAAAGTTGTTGGTCCACCCGCGTCCAGGCAGCGCGGCTGGCGGCTTCAGCCTCTGGCCAGGACAGCGTGGACCGCTCTTTTTTGCTGTCCCAATAAATCGACATATCGCTTTGTGCATTGTCAAAAGTGCCGGTATGGTTGCTGCGGCCATACAGACCCAGACGGTAAGCTGGGGCATAGTCGTCGTAACTGCGCCCAGACTGGTAATACGGTTCCCTGGTGTACTGGTCTCGCCAGTACGCCTCTTCTGCGGTGGGGTTGACGGCCTCGGCCACAGCCTTGCCACCGAGTCCGCCGACAACAGCGCCCACCACAGCACCGGCCACGGCGCCGACGGGCCCACCAAACGCACCTGCCGCCGCACCGGCAGCCGCGCCACCGGCCGCCGCGCCCAGGCCGGTGCCCACGGGATGCGCGCCGGGCGCGTCAGTGATCGGGTCGAGATTGAGATCTTTTTCTTTATGGTCAAGTGCCATGAGGATGCTCCTTAAGGATAAATGGTTAGGGCCACTAAGCGGGGGCAAACTCGCTGCAAACAAGGCATTTACCGGAGTCTGTTTGCGTGGGTTACCCCGTCAGAAAATCATCCTCAACGCGCCCCCCCAGACTTGCGGTCAGGCACATGCATGCGCAGATGTAGGAGAAGACGCCATATGGGCAGCTGCGTCAAACACGCTGCGCAAACACGCTGCGAACAGACCCGTCAGCCTGCCGTCCGCTTCAAGCCGCTGTCAATCAGCCGTCAAGCTCGGGGTAGCGCCGGAAGATGCCTTCTTCGTTGAAAGCGATGCGCCGCTGGCTGGCCAGGTAGGCCGCCAGGCGCGCGTTCCGGGGCACGCTGAGGTGCAACTGCGCCACATGCGGCGTTTTCTTCATGGCTCTTGCCGTGGCCTTCGGAAAGGCATACAGCAAACCATCGACCAGCTGGAACAGCGACAGGTCGGCGTAGCTCAGGCGCGCGCCAACCAGGTGCTGGCTTCCCTTGGGGTTGCGAGCCAGCACCGTTTCAAACCAATCGAGAAATTTGGGAATGCGCAGCTCGCGAAATGCCTTGGCGCGCTGCACCGCCGCATGGCGCTGGTCTTCGTAATACAGGCTGGTGGCGATGGGGTGGTGGGTTTCATGGGCTTCCGCCACCGCATCGGCAATCGTCAGTTGCAACTGGTGCGTCCACACCTGGCTGGTTTCGCTTTTACCCACCAATCCCAGGCGCGGACCGAGGTAAAGCAGGATCGCGGCCGTCTGGCCTATGGTGCGTTTTCCGTGAACCAGAAAGGGCGGGGCAAACGGCGGCTGTACCAGTGCCGGCGCATTCATGCGGCGCAGTGTGGCCGCGATGCCCTGCCCCTTGCCGCTGCCACGCGCCACGTCAACGTAGTCAGCGCCTGCGGCCTCCAGCGCAAGCCGTACAAACTCGCCACGCCCCGGAATGGTCGGCCAGTAATGCAGTTCATAAGCCATAACAGCGTCCTTTCGATAACAAGAGCGGGCGAACGGACCACCGCTGCGGGGCGACGGGCCGTATTCACAGTATGAGTAAAAAAGGGCTTTAGCCCATACCAATTGAGCGCCAACAGCTATTAATTTAATAGCAAATACTCAAGTCGGCGGCTTCACCACCAGGCGCCACAGCGAGGTAACTTCGGCAGAACGCGCCGCATGCAGCGGATCGGTGAAGTCGTCGGCCTTGGGATGGATGGGCTGCACATCCAGCCGGTGCAGAGCCTGCAGCCCGGCCGTGTCCATCCAGCCCAGAAGCTCGGCCCGCGACCTCAGGCCCAGGTGTTCGGCCAGGTCCGACAGGATCAGCCAGCCTTCACCGCCGGGCGCCAGATGCGCGGCCAGACCATCCAGGAAACCGCGCAACATGCGGCTGTCCGGGTCGTACACCGCGTGTTCGATCGGCGAACTCGGCCGCGCCGGCACCCACGGCGGGTTGCAGATGACCAGCGGCGCAGCGCCTTCAGGAAACAAGTCGGCCTGCACCAGCTCGACCTGTCCGCCCGGCACCAGCCGTGCCAGGTTCTCGCGCGCACAGGCGAGCGCGCGCGGGTCGGTGTCGGTCGCCACCACCCGCGCCACGCCTCGGCTCACTAGCAGCGCAGCCAGCACACCGGTGCCGGTGCCGATGTCGAAGGCGACACCGCCAGCAGACAGCGCGGGCGGCAACGGCGCCTGGGCCAGCAGCTCCATATAGTCGCCACGTACCGGCGCAAACACCCCGTAGTGCGGATGAATGCGTTGCCCACCCAGAGCCGCGATGGCAACGCCCTTTTTTCGCCACTCATGTGCACCAATCAGGCCTTGCAGCTCGCGCAGCGGCGTCACGTAGTTGCCCTGCGCGACGTCGCCGGCGCCATAGACCTCACTGCAGGCTTGCACCACATCGGGCGCGCGCCGCAGCGTGATGCGATGCGCCCCGTCGAACTCGATCAGCAGCATCGCCAGGGTGCGTGCGCGCTGCGATTGCGCCTGGCGGTAAAGGTTGAAGCGATCGACGGGGGATGGCGTTGGGATATCTACTTTGGCCCTTTTTGCCTTTCGCGGTTTGTCAATGCGCCGCGCCAGTGCCTGCAACAGCAGGCGCGCATTCTGGAAATCACCGCGCCACAACATGCCCGTGCCTTCGCTGGCCAGCCGGAAAGCAGCGTCGGCGGTCAGGGTGTCATCGGCCAGCACCACACGTCTGGGCGGCGGGGCCCCACTTTCCGATCGCCAGCGCGCAGAACGCGCTTCACCGGCTTCGGTCCAGTTGAGGTGCGGCCCGCTCACTCGGAAACTTTCAGGGCTGGACCAGAGAGGCCTTGCAGGTTCAGGCAGAAAAGAAGGAACGACATGACGGGGACCCGATCGGTGAACAGACCGCCATTATCGGGCGGAGCGACCGGCAGGCCAGGTGTTATGCGCTGTCTTTGCCACTGTTCTTGCTGTCGGGGCCACCGAGCGGCGCCAGATCGGATGAGTAGGTCCGGTCACCGAGAGACAATTCGCCGCTCTTTTGCCAAGCGGCCTCAAACACGGCCAACTCTTGTGCGGTGGCGCGTTCATACTTGTGCACATCGGCAGAACGCACGGCTTCCGGGGATGCATCGCCAAGCGGGCCCGCAGTTCCCCCGCTCTGGGAATCAAAGCCCCGGATCTCTTCATTGACGCGCCAGTACACCGCCGTCACACCCAGGCCATAACGGGCCAGGGCGTTTCTCCTGATGGCTTCGCCGAGTGCCATCAAGGGCCGTTGATGGCCTTGTTCAGCATCCATGAAGTCGGTAGACAAATCCACCATCACGACAAAGCTATGACCACGCTTGTCAGCGCGCACGATCTTGAAGCGATAACTTGCGCTCAAGATCCCCCGGCTTTCCATCGTGCTCTTGACCGAATCAAAAAGCATTTCCCGGCGGAAGGCCATGCGTTCGTCCAGATTCATCTTGACAGGCCCGGTCTCCGGACCGACGCCGGCTTCCTTTGCCCCACGATGGGAAGACGAAAATAAGCTTTGAAGGAATGACATGGCGGAAAAATGCGAGGGAGTGCCTGCCTGTTTAAACACCGTCGTTTGAGTGATCAGGTGTCTGCAAGATTTACCCGCCTGTCACGCTGGAATCGTATTCTTTTCATTACAGGATGTCACGCCCAGATACATGGACTTTGAAGCGAAATGCTTGTGACAAATCATGGCGATTTTTGGCAGGTCCAGCTGAGTAAGCCTTTAGACCACAAGCACGCACTGGTCTTGGAACTTCAAGACATGGCTTCAAAACACTTGTCTGGTAGGCGTGCTCCCACAATGCAAAGCGCGCGGAGCCGATAGGCGGGAGACTACCTATTGGCCACACTTGCGACATCAACTTCTGGAGAAAAAAAATGTCTTTTGCGCTTTATATGATCGGATTCGCGATTTTTCTGGGTGGACTGATCTGGGGGGCTGTAGTAGCTGGTGTGCCGCATCTGTACATCGGTATCGGCTCGTTGATCTTTCTGGGAATAGGTATTTTCAGTGCGGTCAGCCGTACCCGCAGCAAAGACCCGTCCTGACGCCTGAGTTGGCAAACTTCAAAGCAGGCTGCCGTTCGGATCAAGCCCTGTTGCCCATCTGGCACAGGGCTTTTTTTGTGGCCACACGCAATCGACCGTAGGCGTTTTCGCAGCAGAGCACGGGTCCATCCGGGTTGAGGTGGAAGAGATCGTTATCGAGCGCCGCACCAACTAAGCAGCATTGAGCTCGGCAAAGGGGCTCCGGCATGCGCCGGGACCTCTTTTTTGCGCGGTACTTATTTGCCGCCCAACCCCATCGCGCGTGAGATCACTTCCTTCATGATTTCGTTGGTGCCGCCATAAATCCGCTGCACTCGCGCGTCGGCGTAGGCGCGTGTGATCGGGTACTCCCACATGTAGCCGTAACCACCAAAAAGTTGTACACATTCATCCATGACCTTGCATTGCAGGTCGGTGGTCCAGTACTTGGCCATGCTGGCGGTGGCGGTGTCCAGCGTGTCGCCAGCCAGCAGCTCGGTGCATTTGTCGACAAACACGCGCGCCACCTGCACCTGCGTCTGCAACTCCGCCAGCGTGTAGCGGGTGTTCTGGTAGCTGGCCACTGGCTGGCCAAAGACCTTGCGCTCCTTCACGTAGGCCACCGTCCAGTCGATGGCTGCCTGCGCCGAGGCGACGGCCGTGATGGCGATCTGCAGCCGTTCCCAGGGTAATTGTTCCATCAGGCAGATAAAGCCGCGGTTTTCATGCGCTTCGCCGCCCAGCAGGTTGGCGGCAGGAACGGCCACATCGGAGAAAAACAGTTCCGACGTGTCCTGCGCTTTTAGCCCCAGTTTTTTGAGACGCTTGCCGACAGTAAAGCCGGGCATATCGCGTTCGACCAGCAGCAAGCTGGTGCCCTTGGCACCCGCCGCCGGGTTGGTCTTGGCGACCACCACCACCAAATCTGCATGCCAGCCATTGGTGATGAAGGTCTTGCTGCCGTTAAGCAGATAGCTGCCATCGCCCTGTTTGATGGCGGTGGTCTTCACGCCTTGCAAATCCGAGCCGGCCGCGGGCTCGCTCATGGCAATCGCGCCTATCATCTCGCCGCTGGCGAGTTTGGGCAGGTACGTGAGCTTCTGCGCCTCGGTGCCGTAGTGGAGGATGTAAGGCGCAACAATTTCACTGTGCAAGCTGTAGCCGATGCCGCTGTAGCCGCCGCGCGCCAATTCTTCCATCTGCACCACCGAGTACAGCTTGTCGGCACTCGATCCGCCATAGGCTTCGGGCATGGTCATGCACAAAAAGCCGTGGGCACCGGCCTTTTCCCACACCGTACGGTCCACATAGCCCTGTTCTTCCCATGCTTCGTGGAAAGGCGCGATCTCCTTGTCGCAAAACTTGCGGAAGGCGTCGCGAAAGGCCTCGTGGTCGCTGGTGAAAAGGGTGCGGTCAATCATGGGTCACCTGTCGGGTTGGAGGGTGGGTTATATTTATAGAAAGCACTTGCTTGGTGAAATGAATATACTCTTTCCTGCCCCCTCTTTTCCGCAGGAGCCTCCCATGACCGAAGCATTCATCTACGACGCCATCCGCACACCACGCGGCAAAGGCAAAAAAGACGGCAGCCTGCACGAGGTCAAACCCGTGAACCTGCTGGCCGGCGTTCTGACTGAGCTGCAGCGCCGCAATGGCTTTGACACGGCGCAGGTCGATGACGTGGTGATGGGTGTGGTCTCGCCCATCGGCGAGCAGGGCTCTGTCATTGCGAAGGTCGCCGCACTCAAGGCCGGCTGGGACTTCCGCGCTTCAGGCGTGCAGATCAACCGCTTTTGCGCCTCCGGCCTGGAAGCCGTCAACATGGCCGCACAAAAAGTGCGCTCCGGCTGGGAAGACCTGGTAGTGGCGGGGGGGGTGGAGAGCATGAGCCGGGTGCCCATCGGTTCGGACGGCGGCGCCTGGGCGCAGGACCCGGAGACCAACAGCGCCACCGCTTTTGTGCCGCAGGGCATAGGTGCTGACCTGATCGCCACCATTGAAGGCTTCAGCCGCAACGACGTGGACGCCTTCGCGATGGAAAGCCAAAAACGCGCCGCCAAAGCGCGCGAAGCCGGTTACTTCGACGGCTCGGTGGTGCCGGTGAAGGACTTTCTCGACCAGACCATCCTAGCGCAAGACGAGTTCATCAAACCGCACACCACGCTGGAAGGTCTGGCATCGCTGCGCCCGGCGTTTGAGCAGATGGGCAGCATGGGTTTTGATCAGGTGGCGCTGACGCGTTACCCGCAGGTCGAACGCATCCACCATGTGCACCACGCCGGCAACTCATCAGGCATTGTGGATGGCGCGGCGGCTGTGTTGATCGGCTCCGAGTCCGCCGGAAAGTTACACGGCTTGAGCCCGCGCGCGCGTATCGTGGCAGCTGCGCTCAGCGGCGCCGACCCGACCATCATGCTGACTGGCCCGATGCCAGCGGCCCGCAAAGCGCTGGCCAAGGCCGGGTTGACGATTGACCAGATCGACCTGTTCGAGGTCAACGAGGCCTTTGCCGCTGTCGTCATGCGTTTCATGAAGGAAATGAAAGTGCCGCACGAAAAGGTCAACGTCAATGGCGGCGCCATCGCCATGGGTCACCCGCTGGGCGCAACCGGCGCCATGATTCTCGGCACATTGATCGACGAGCTGCACCGGCGCAAGCTGCGTTACGGCCTGGCCACGCTGTGTGTCGGTGGCGGCATGGGCATTGCAACGATTGTGGAAAGAGTTTGATGAAGACGATCAAGTACGAATTGAGCGACGGCATCGCCACCCTCACCTTTGACGAGGAAGGCTCGCCGGTCAACACCATGTGTGCACAGTGGCAAAACGACCTGACGACCGCCACCGCACAAGTTGTCAAAGACAAGGAAGCGATACGCGGCATCGTGCTGGCATCGAATAAAAGCACTTTTTTTGCCGGTGCGGACCTCAAAGGCCTGATGCGCAACCAGGCGTCGGATGCTGCCGCTGTGTTTGCCGAAATCGAGCGCATGAAGAAGAATTTCCGCACACTGGAAATCCTGGGCAAGCCTGTGGTCAGTTGCCTCAATGGCGCGGCACTGGGCGGCGGCTGGGAGGTGGCGCTGGTCGGCCACTACCGCGTGGCGGTCGATGACAAAAAAATTCAGTTTGGCCTGCCCGAAATCACGCTGGGGCTGATTCCCGGTGCCAGCGGCATCACCAAAATGACACGCCTGTTAGGCCTGATGGGGGCGCAGCCTTTCATTCTGGAAAGCAAGCTGTTCAACCCGCAGGAGGCCTTGAAGCTGAGCCTGGTGCATGAGCTGGTACCGAATGCTGCCGCGCTGCGACCGGCGGCGCTGGCCTGGATAGCTACCCACGACGGCGCCGCAGCGCCCGCACATCACCCCTGGGACGACAAGAACTACGAGATGCCCGGCGGCACGCCAAGCAACCCTAAAATTGCCGGCATGCTGGCCATGGCGCCTGCGGTGCTAAAGCAAAAGACACGCGGCCTGTATCCCGCGCCCGAAGCCGCTCTAGCGGCCATGGTCGAAGGCGCCCAGGTGGACTTCGACACCGCCCTGCGCATTGAAAGCCGCTACTTGGCCCGACTGGCTGTCACGCCAGTGGCCAAGGCGATGGTCAATACCTTTTTCTTCAACATGAATGCGATCAAGTCCGGGCAGTCGCGCCCCAAAGGACCACCGCGCTACAAACCGGAAAAAGTCGGCTTGCTGGGCGCGGGCATGATGGGGGCGGGTATCGCCTATGTGCAGGCTAGTCGGGGCATTCCCACCGTGCTCAGGGATGTCAGTCAGGACAAGGCCGATGCCGGCAAGGCTTACAGCATGAAGCTGACCCAGGCGCGTGTGGACAATGGCCGCATGGGCCCGCCAGAGCAGGCTACCCTGCTCTCGCGCATCCAGGCCACCGACCAGCTGGCCGACCTGGCCGGCTGCGATCTGATTATCGAAGCCGTGTTCGAGCGCCGCGACCTGAAAGCCAAGGTCACGCAAGAGGCCGAGCCTCTGCTGACGCCTGGTGGGTTTTTTGCATCCAACACCTCCACGCTGCCGATCAGCGGCCTGGCAACAGCCAGTGCGCGCCCCGAAAAATTCATAGGTATCCACTTTTTCAGCCCAGTCGACAAGATGAAGCTGGTCGAGATCATTCGCGGCAAGCAGACCGACGATGAAACCGTGGCGCGGGCCTTCGACTATGTGCAGGCGTTGGGCAAGATCCCGATTGTGGTCAACGACTCACGCGGCTTCTACACCAGCCGCACCTTCGGTACCTTTGTGATGGAAGGCGCGGCCATGCTGGGCGAAGGCATCCCGGCTGCCGTGATTGAAAACGCGGGTATTCAGTGCGGCATGCCGGTCGGCCCACTGGCGGTGCTGGACGAAACCGCCCTGTCGCTCAGCGTGCATGTGCTTGACCAGACGCGTGCTGACTACGCGGCAGAGGGCAAGACCTACATCGCGACGCCCGGTGAATTGATGGTTGAACGCATGGTCAAGGAGTTTGATCGCAACGGTCGGGCGGCTGGTGCCGGTTTTTACGATTACCCGCTTGAGAAAGGCGCGAAAAAGACTATGTGGCCGGAGCTGAAAGTGCTGTTCGAAAAGCCGGATATCGGCTGGGACATTACCGACATCAAGGACCGGCTACTCTATCGCCAGGCCGTGGAAACTGCGCGCTGTCTCAGTGAAAACGTGTTGACCAGCGTGCACGACGCGAACATCGGATCGATCTTCGGCATCGGCTTTCCAGCGTGGACCGGTGGTGCAATGCAATTCATTTACGGCATGGGACTGGAGGCGTTTGCACAACGTGCGGACGAATTGGCCGCGAGATTCGGTCCGGGCTTCGCGCTCAACGACGAGATCAAAGCCGTCATCCGCAAGCACCAACCCATTTACTGAGCGGTGATCGCCGACAGCAGCCCGGCTTTCTGTACCTTGCCCAAGGCTGTTTTGGGCAAGGCGTCGCAGAAAAGAACGCGCCTGGGGTGTTTGAACCGCGCGATCCGGCCGTCGAACAGTTGCATCACGTCTGCGGCGTCGAGTTCAACGCCCGGCTTGCGCACCACCACCGCCACCACCATCTCACCCCAGCGCGCATCAGGCTGGCCGACCACGGCGGCTTCAAGAATTTTCGGACAGTCGGCGAGCAGGTTTTCAATCTCTGCCGGGTAGACGTTTTCGCCGCCCGAGATGATCATGTCTTTGGAGCGCCCGACAATTTCGTAAAACCCTGCCTCATCGCAACGCGCCAGGTCGCCGGTGTGAAACCAGCCATCCACAAATGCCGGGTTGCCAGGGTCTTTCCAGTAGCTCGCAAGCAGGTTGGGCCCGCGTATCCAGATCTCGCCGACCTCGCCCGTCGCGACTTCCTTGCCTGTTTCCTTCACCAGCCGCACCTCCACATGCCGGCCCGCCTGACCGGCCGACCCGACATGCGACGACGCGTCTTCACGGCGCAGGTAAATGGACACCGGTCCGGTCTCGGTGGCGCCATACACCTGACCGACGGGCACGCCGCGCGCGTGGAACACAGCAATCATGAAAGAAGGAATCGTCGATGAGCCGGCGACGAGCATCCTCAATGAGGACAGGTCGGTGCCGGCAAACGCAGGATGCGCGATCACGGCACGCAACGTGGCCGGCACCAGCAGCGACAAGCTGGGCCGCCGCGTCGCGACATCGGCCAGCCAGGCACCCGCGTCGAACCGGCTGTGCAGCGTCACCGAAGCGCCGGCATACAGGGCTGGCAGAGTCTGGATGCAAAGCCCGCCCACATGAAACATCGGCAGCGCGCTGAGCACATGGTCATCCGGCATCAGCTCATGCGCATGGGCGGAAATCACGCAGTTCCAGACCAGACCAGATTGCGTGTGCAGCACGCCCTTGGGCTGGCCGCTGGTTCCCGAGGTATAGACCAGCAGCACTGGCGAGTCCGCGCCGCCTTCAAGGGCGAGAGCCTGGTTGACCGGTAGTGGGGAGGCAAGCTGCGAGGCCTGCAGAAAAGTGCAGCCTGCCTGCGCCGCAAGGTCCGCAGCGGCTTCCATGTGCGTCGTGTCGGCCACCAGCAGGCTCACACCGGCATGAGCGAGGATGGCGACGTGTTCCGGCGCCGCTAGCCGGTAGTTCAGCGGCAACACGATGGCGCCCAGGCGCGCCAGCGCAAGCAACAGTACCAGCACATCGGGATGGTTCAGGCCCAGCCAGGCGACCCGGTCGCCAACCCGTATACCGGCAGCCTGCAGCACGGCGGTTGCGCCTTCGATGCGCTGCCAAAGCTCCGCATAGGTGACATCGCGGCCTTCATGCTGCAGCGCCTGCTTCTCCGGCGAAAGCTGCGCGTGCCGCTGGATAGCCGAAGCCAGATCCATCGCTAGAGCACGGCCTGTTCGTCCTGTTCGCCTGGCTCGTAAAGGCATTCGCGGCCCAGCCGGTCGATGCAGAGTTCCGCGGTCCAGGGCAACATTAGCGAGCCGCAGCGCGAGTCGCGGTACATGCGCTCCAGCGGCAGGGTCTTGAGCATGGACTGGCCGCCGCAGGTGCGCACCGCGATGCGGCAGATCTCGTTGGCGTTTTCCATGATGGTGTAGTGCGCCGCGTAAAGCCCGAGGCGGATTTCCTTGGACGGATCGACGCGCGCGGCACGGGCATTCTGCAGAAAAATCGCGCGCGTCTGCTCCAGCCGGACTTTCATTTCCGCCACCGCAATCTGTTTGGTCGGGTACATGCGGCGCTTGACCGGCGGCGTGCCGGGCACTTCGCCGCGCAGGTACTGCACCGTGAAGTCATAGGCCGCCTGCGCAATACCCATGTAGGTCGGCGACAGCGTGGCAAACATGTGCGGCCAGCGCAACGCGGCCTGGGCATACAGGCCTTCGGGAATCAGGCGCTCGATCTCGGGCACAAACACGTCCTTGAAAATCAGCGTGCGCGAAACTGTGCCACGCATACCTAGCGGGTCCCAGTCGCCGGTGACGCTGACGCCTTCCCCGTTTTTGTCAACGGCCAGGTAGAGCGAGTCGCGCTGCGTGGCGCCTGGTTTGTCGAGTGTGCACAAAATCCCGTAGTAGTCGGCCGCGCCGGCCAGCGAAGCAAAAATCTTCTTGCCGTTGACGAGATAGCCGCCCTCCACCTTCTTCGCCAGCGTGCCGAAAGGCGCCTTGCCGGCCGCTGCGGCACCGCCTTCGGAGAAAGGCTGCGAGTAGATCTTGCCCTCGCCGACCACGCGCCGGTAGTGCACTTTGCGGTGCGCCTCATGGTTGGCGCGCTGTTCCGCTGTCATGTCCAGGTCGTCGGCGATGAAGCCGGTCCACATGGTCGAGCTCACATGCATGTTCAGCGTCAGTGCAGTGGCGCCGCAATGGCGGCCAATTTCGGCGGCGGTCATCACATAGGTAGCAAAGTCGGCGCCCCAGCCGCCGTGTGCTTCGGGCACGCAGATGCCGAGCAGGCCGGCCTCACGCAGGTCGGCATAGTTTTCGAACGGGAAGACCGCGTCTCGGTCAATCTGCTGCGCGCGCGGCGCGAATTTCTCGCGCCCCAACCGGGAGGCAATCGTCAGCAGCTCGGTCTGCTTGGGCGTGAGCGCGCTGTAGTCGCCGGCAATCGAGGGTGGCGTGTAGCGGCCGGCCGGAGGTGAAGAAACAGGTAAGGCGGACATGGCAGATCCTCGAGTTCAGGTCGGAAAGTGGTGCGTCAGGAAGGCCAGCACCGTGCTATTGAACAGTGCGGGCTGTTCGATGTTGGCGATGTGGCCAACGCCGGGAAGGCAGGTGTACTGCGCGCCGGGTATGCGGCTGGTCATTTTTTCGACGACGACGGGCGGTGCGTTGAGGTCGAGTTCGCCAGCCAGGCACAGGGCTGGGACGGCAATGTCGCCCAGTTCGGCAAGCCGATTGAAGGACACGATGGCTGCCAGCGCAGCGCGGTAGCTGCCGGCGGGCACGCGGCCCATGAGCGCGACGACTTCAGCCAGACGCGCCGGATCGGCGCCGGGCGCAAACATGGTGGGCACGATTTTTTTGGCCAGTCCGTCCATGCCCAGACCCTGGTCCAGTGGTGCAAAACGGCTCTCCAGGAACTGCTGCTGCCAGGCGCCATCGGCCTTGCCGAAAGCCGGGGATGTGCTGTAGAGAATCAGTCCCTGCACCAGCGACGGGTGAAGGGCCGCGAGTTCCTGCCCGATCATCCCGCCCATGCTATGGCCCAGCAGCACGTTGCGCCTGGCGCCGATGTAAGTCATCAGTGTTTTCAGCGCATCGGCCAGCAGCGCGTTAGTGCAGGGCGACAGCGGCGATGAGGCGCCGTAACCCGGCATGTCCCACGCAATCGTGCGGTAACCGGCCTCAGCCAGCACCGGCTGGTTGCGCAGCCACGCTTCTTTGCTGCCCCCGACGCCATGCAGCATGAACACGGCGGTATCGCCCTCCCCCTGCTCAAGATAGGCGGGCAACGTCATGTTCAGCCCAACTCGCCCACCAGGCGCCCGGCATCCACCACCATCTGGCCATCCAGCGCGACCGTACACCCTCGCATCGGCAAGTCGAAATGCCCCGGCGTGTGGCGACCGGCCACTTCATTGGCGCCCGTCGAATACAGGAAGTTGCCGGCAAAGGCGCGTAGCTCGGTGCCGTTGAAATCCTTCTTGTCGTACATCGCCATGGCGTCCCAGCGCGCCTTGGAGTTCATGCCCCAGCCGACGTGCGAAACCGCGTATGCCTCGCGGTCGCCCCAGGCCGCCCAGTAGCTGCGCATCAGCTCGGCATCAACGTGATGTCCGGCGATATCGGTCACGAAGTCGTCCCGGATCGTCAACACCACAGGCTGTTCAAGATAACGCTTGAAGGTCAGATTAACATCGCCGGGCGCCAGCACCAGCGTGCCGTTGACACTGCCTTTGGCAGGAAAAACCAGACACAGGCCGCCGGGCCAGTGCGAGATGGTGCCGGGCCGGGCGGTGTAGCCCCAGCCGCCGCCGGCTTGCGCCCCGGCCAGCGAAATGGCCAGGTCAGTACCCGCCTGCGAAGTCACGCGCATGGTCCTGGCGCCGCGCAGCCGTTTGATGCCTGCCTTGACCTTGGGCTCAAGCGCAACATCGGGCACGCAGCGCTCGAGGGTTTCCGGGTGTTCGTTGGACACCATCAAGACGCGAGCCCCTCCCTTCAGGATGTCCGGCAGTTCAGCGGCATGCAGCAGGCCCTCCACTGTCAGATCGGCCACGAAGGAGCAGGCTGCCAGTGCCTGCACTACGGGAGCGAGTTGGCCGATGGCATCCGATGCACCGGTGGAGCGCACGGGCACTGGCGCAGTCAGCCGCGGCGTGTTCAGCACAAGATGAAAAGCCCGCGCGCCCAGCCGCGCCAGCGCCAGTTCGGCCAGTTGCACATTGACCGGCCGTGATTGCGTCTCGGACAGGATGGCCACAGCGTCGCCGGCCATCACGCCGCACAGTACAAAGGTCTCGGCAAAACAGTCTATCCAGCGGGCTTCAATTCGTTCCTGCAGCATGAAAAGTTTCCTTAAAGACGTGAACCGAGGGCGAAATAGCCTCCCGCATGAAACAACAGCGGTGCCGCTTCCGACAAGGTGAAGCGCTCGACCTCGGCGATGAAGAGGCAATGGTCGCCGGCGAACTGCCGCGACACGGTGCGGCATTCGAACCAGGCGGCGGCGCCGTGAATCAGCGGCAGGCCCCAGGCATTTTCAGCATGCGCCACTCCGTCGAACTTGTCGGCCAGCGGCAAGGCAAACCGGCGCGAGACCTCGACCTGGGCTTCCGCCAGTACGTTGACGACAAAACGCTCTGCCTTTTCAAACACCGGCAGGCTGGGCGAGCTGCAGCGCAGCGACCAGAGAGTCAGCGCCGGCTCCAGCGACAGCGCCGAAAACGAATTGACGGTCAGCCCGACAAAAGCGCCGTCGGCCGCGCGCGTGGTGACGACGGTGATGCCAGTGGCAAACTGGCCCAGCGCTGTACGCAACGCCCTGCTGTCCTGGGGAGAGTCGATTTGCGGGATGGCTTGCAGGGCGGCATTCATCTATCGATAATATATGAATATTCATGTAACTCGCAAGCCCATCAACCCCCATCCAAAACATACCGTGAGCCGCAACCCCGCACCAGACTTTCCTGCCCAACCTGACAGGTTCATCGATGGCTACCTGTCTTACCTGCTCGCGCGCGCCAGCCACACGGTTTACCGCGAGTTTCACGCGCAGGTGCAGGCCGCCGGCCTGGGCTCGCTTGAATGGCGCCTGCTGGCCACGCTGTCGGACGGCGACGGCCTGACCATCGGCGAACTCGCGCGCGAGATCCTGGCGCAGCAACCGACCCTGACCAAGCTGGTGCAGCGCATGGAAAAAGCCGGGTGGGTGCAACGCGGCGCCGATCCCGCCGACGCCAGGCGCACGCTAGTGTTCGAGACGAAGCAGGGTCGCGCCACGGTCGCCGCGCTGCTGGCGCAGGCCAAGGTGCACGAAGACGCAATGCTTGAAGGCTTTAGCGAGCGTGATGTCACAGCATTGAAAAAAATCCTGCGCACCCTGATCAGCCGCGGTGACGCGGACGCACCCTGAGGACCAATTATTTAACTTAGTCAATCAATTTCAGGATGATGCGGCCATGAAGGCTTCCGCATCCCCTCGCGTCTCCAGCGCCCACATCAGGGCGATGCGTGGCTTCAACCGCTTTTACACCCAGCGCATTGGTGTGCTGGTACCCTATCTGGTCAGCGAGTTTTCGCTGACCGAGGTGCGGGTGCTGTACGAACCGGCGCACCGCGACCAGCCGACGGCGACCGAACTGGGGCGTGATCTTGCTCTCGACGCGGGTTACCTGAGCCGCATCCTGCGCCGTTTTGAAAGCCAGGGCTGGATGGTTCGCGCGGCCTCCCCCGCCGATGCTCGGCAAAGCTGTGCCTGACCGAAGCCGGTCATCAGGCCTTTGCACCCTTGCAACAACGCTCGCGCGACGAACCAGCCGCCCTGCTGGCTCCACTGGCCGCGCCGGCGCAGCAAGCCCTGACGGATGCGCTGGCCACGGTGCAGCATCTGCTTGATCCGTCGGCCGCCAACGCAGCCTCGACCGGTGTGTTGCTGCGTTGCCCGCAGCCTGGTGACATGGGCTGGGTGGTGCAGCAACACGGTGAAATTTATGCGCACGAGTAGGGCTGGAACCACGAATTCGAGGCGCTGGTGGCAGACATCGTTGCCGGCTACCTGCGCAAGCACCAGCCCGACTGGGAGCGCTGCTGGATCGCCGAGCTGGACGGGCAGCGCGTGGGATCGGTGTTCGTGCTGCGCAAATCCCCCACCGTGGCCCAGTTGCGCATGCTGATCCTGACGGCGCCGGCGCGCGGCCGGGGTCTGGGCGCCCTGCTGATCGATGAATGTATCGCCTTTGCGCGCAGCAAAAACTATAAAAAGATGGTGTTATGGACCAATAGCTGCCTGGGCATCGCGCGAGACATCTATGCAAGACGCGGTTTCCAGCTCATCAAAAGCGAACCCTACATCGGCTTCGGCAAGGATCTGATCAGCGAAACCTGGGCGCTCAGGCTGTGAAGCAGCCGCTCCGGAGGCTCGATCTCGCGCTGCTGGCCGCTGCAGTGTGACGCCATCGCGCTGGTTTGATTTTTTGGAGCCCTTCACCTTCAAGACATAGCAGGCATCAGCTCTTGGCGGTCATGCGCCAGTAGCTATCAAATCCATAGCAGCGATAATCAGCCCATGACTGCCCAGCCTGCTGACGACGAAGACACACATCCGCAACCGAAGTCGCTCACCGATCTGTTTGTTTCCTTTACCCTGCTGGCGCTGCAGGGTTTCGGCGGCGTGCTGGCCGTGGTGCAGCGTGAACTGGTCGAGAAAAAACGCTGGATGACGCGCGAGGAATTTGTCGAGGAATGGGCCGTGGCCCAGATCATGCCTGGCCCCAATGTGGTCAACCTGTCACTGATGATTGGTCACCGCTATTTCGGTCTGCGCGGCGCCATGGTGGCACTGGCAGGCATGCTGACCGTACCGCTGCTGGTGGTGCTGATGCTGGCCGTGGTCTATGCGCAATTTGCCGGCCATCCCGGCGTCGCAGGTGCGCTGCGCGGCATGGGCGCAGTCGCCGCTGGCCTGATTGCCGCCACCGGACTGAAACTGATGGGCGCCCTGAAGAAACACCCGCTGGGCCTGCCGATGTGCATCGCGCTGGCCGTGCTGTGTTTCAGCGGCATCGCGCTGCTTAGGCTTCCGCTGGTGTATGTTCTGCTCGGGCTGGGCGTGACCGCCTGCACCCTGACTTACAGGAAACTGGACCGATGATTCTCGACTTGCAATGGAGCGACTGGCTGGCGCTGTTCGGCCACTTCATGATCCTGTCACTGCTGTCGGTGGGCGGCGCCATCACCACCGCGCCCGACATGCACCGCTACCTGGTGGACCGCCAGCAATGGTTGACCGACCCGCAGTTCAACGCCTCGGTTGCCATTGCGCAGGCGGCCCCTGGTCCCAACGTGCTGTTTGTCGCGCTGATGGGCTGGCATGTGGGCCTGAACGCCGGCGGGCCACTGATGGGGCTGTTCGGCGTCTTGGTCACCATGTTGGGCATCATGCTGCCAAGCACCACCCTGACCTACCTGGCTGCCAGCTGGGGACACCGTAACCGCAACTTGCGCTGGGTGCGCGCTTTCAAACAGGGCATGACCCCCGTCGTGATTGCCCTGCTGATCGCCACCGGCTGGGTCCTGGCCAGCGCCAACGTCACCGGCCTGAAAGACTGGCCGGTAGGCCTGCTCGCCGGTTTGGCGGCAGTCTTGGTGTGGCGCACCCGGCTGCATATGTTGTGGCTGCTCGGTGCGGGCGCCTTGCTGGGATGGTTCGGCTGGGTGTGAGATTCAGGCCGAACATGGGCGGGGACGCGCTTCTGCCCTGTAGGAAATGAGTAAGGCTCTTACATTTCCTGTCACAAAGAATTAGATACATATAGATACAATCGCTTTGGCCTTAAATTAAAAAGGGAGCTTGAATGTCTGAACCCACAGCTGGCGCCATCGAATCGGACACACCTCTTTTTGATGTGGTCATCAATGTGCCTCCTGGAGCGCAGCTTGAGGAAATTGAACGCCTGGCGCGGGATGTAGCGGGTATTGCTGCAGACAAGGTTGATCGCCTCATTCATGTCTTGCGCAGCTCACCGCAGGCCAAAATAGGCGCGGGCGTGACCCGCGAAAAAGCGGATGTGGCGCGAGAGCAATTCAGCAAAGCCGGTCTGCTGGTGACCATCACCCCGCTGCTGACGATACAGACCGTGATGGTGGGCAGCTACGACGGCACCTACTCTTGCCCGGCCTGCCAGAAACGGGTAGTCCTTCCAGAAAATCGGCAGTGCCCGGCTTGCGGCATTTTCGTGGACAAAGTCACCGACGAGTTTCTCCTCCGACGCAAGATGATGGAGCAAGAGCGCGGAAGGATCGAATACCAGCAGGCCAAGTCGGTCAAAGACAGCGACAAGCGATCGCGCGAGATGATGGAAGCAGCGATGCGCGCCCAAGTTCGCGAAGAAGTGGAAAAAGAATACGGAATCAAGGGGAAAAAAGGCTTGTCGGGCATGGTGAAAGCGGTCGGTGTGCTGGCTTTGCTGATGGTTGCTTTTGTCGGCGGTAAAGGTTTGTCGCCAGATGGCCTTCCCTGGGGCAAATCGGCAAGCAGCAAGGACAACGGTCAACCCAAGGTCATGAGCGCCGACAGCCTTGAAAAGACCGCGCAGGCGACCGGCGCTGATGCGGACAGCGCAACAGGCGCCTCATCCGGTGCGGCTGCTGGCGGAACGGTGGATCCGGACCTCGACGACCCCTTGATTCAGGCCGCTGCCGGCAAACAGACAGGGGGCAAGCAGCTGACCCTTGAACAAGCCCTGGCAGCCTCGAAGACGCTGGCAAAATCAGTGGGCAACACCACGGCCGACCGGGCAATGGCTGGCGGCGCTGTGGGCGGCAAGGCTGGCAACGCTGCCAGTCAGGCGGCCAACGATGCCATTGACAGCGCCATCGACAACCCGGCCAGCTCGGTTGACTCTGGCGGCAGGACGACTGCGGGGGGCAACACGGCGTCAAACGGCATCTCATTTGCCGGTGGCGGTGCGGCCTCTGGTTCCGCTGGCAGTGCCACTGCTGCAGGTGCAGGAGGAAGCAGCGTCGCGGTGCCCAAACAGACCAAGCAGGTCTTGACGGCCGAGTTTGCCAAGGTGCTGGCCGAAATCGGCCAGTCGGCGCGCGCCAGGGAGGTTTTGAAGGCGGCGCTGGCCGCCAGCAATGCGGCGTCGGAGCCAGAAGGTGCTGCTGCCCTCAGAAACGCAGACATCAAAGCCCGTGCATGGGCTATACAGCGGCGTGAAATTGGCCCGGCACGTGTGGTTAGTGATGAGCTGAAAGCCAAAATCATGGCACTGGACAATGCCGCCGAGCGCTCGCAACTGTTAGGCAGCGTTGCCGCCATTTTGAGCCAGGGCGGGCAGATAGCGCCCGCAATACCCAGAGACTTTCTTTCGCTGGCAGCTGATGCGCTGAAATCCGTGACAGGCCCGGGCCAACCCAACGCAGCCCTGGGTGATCTGGCAGTTTCCATGGCTGAAGTTTTTGCCAATGAAGCAAGTGCGCGTATCAAGGCCGGCATGTGGTCGAAAGCCCAGGCCAGTGCGGCTCAAATCGAAGGTTTGATCAAACAGGCACCTGATGCCTGGTCGCAGTTGCGCCTGTATGCCATCGACCACCAGATCAAGCAGCAGATGGGGCAGAGCGACAAGGCCAGAAAAAGCCTGGATGCGGCGCTGGCGGAGGTGGGGAAAAACGGCAATCTATTACAACGCGCCGCCTGGTTGCGCAGCGTTGCCCAGCTTTCGGACAACGCTGCGGATGAGCAGCTACAGGCCCTCGCCATCAGCCTGCAAGCGCAGCTCGAACCCCAATCCGGCGCCGACAAGGCGCGCGCGTTGACCCAGCTGGCCCTGCTTTACGCCGCCGGGGGCTTGCCTTCCAAAGCCGATCAGTCACGCCGTATGGCGCAGTCCACTGCCGCTTTGAGCCCTGCGGACAGCACCGCGATCAACACCGACTTGATCGTGCGCAGCGATCTGGCCATGGCCAAGGTGCTGCAGGGCCTGGGGCGTTATGCCGAAGCCGAATCGCTGCTGCAGCGGGTGGGCGGCTACCTGTTATAGAGTCTGTTCACACTATTTATACAAGTGCGAACGGTGTGAAAACAACGCCAATCAAGGCGTGCGACGACGCCCAGACCGGGTGTCTAGGCCAGGAGTGCAACGCCGAGTGGCGTTGTTTTCACTCCGTTCCCTTCGGGTTGCGGCGAAACTCGCAACGCATCTTGCATAAATAGTGGGAACAGGCCCTAGTGCAGGTCTGGCGCCTGCAGGACGAGGGCAAACAGCTCATTGCGGAAGTGGATGCCCAGACGCGCAAACGCGCGGTTGCGGTAAGTCCGGACAGTCGGCAGTCCCAGGCCGAGGTCTGCGGCCACCCCCTCCTGCGTCATGCCCTGCAGCAGGCGCGCGCAAACGTCGAGCTCGCGCGCCGTAAGCCGGCCATTGAGTCGTTTCAGCCGCTGCGCCATGGCCTGCACCGAGCCTGAGGCGCCAGGCGACCCGGACGCCGGAAACTGCGCCAGCGCCAGGTGTTTCTGGGTCAGCGCCAGCAACGCCGGCGCCAGGCCTTCCAGAGCCGCCATCTGACCGTCACTGAAGGCGCGCTGGTGCACATGCCGGTAGAAATTGATTGCGAACACCGTGTCGTCGGCCTGCTGGCGGACGATGGAGACCCGCTCAGCCACACCGTGCGCCTCATAGACGCGGGCCCGGTGTTCCGCCGCCACTTCCTGCGCACTGATGTGGCACAGCAGCGTTGACTCCCGCGCCGGGCCGGCCTGCTCCCGCACCAGCGAGCGGTCGCTGAGGTAAGGGCCGGACAGGTATGCGCGCCAACAGTCGCGCGTGGTGTCGGGAATGCCGTGGCTGGCGGACATGAAAATCGCCGGCTGGCAATGCGGGCCGGTGCGGTAGACCGACCAGGAACCCGCGGGGAACAGCGGATAGAGGCCGTCGAGCAGGTCCTTGTCGAAATGCGCCAGACCCAGCCGCGTGATCATGCCGGCCAGCGCCTGGCCGGCATCTGGCGTCGGCGCCTGCTGAAGGTTCCACTTTCTCATTGTTTTTCCTGATGGCACGCGGTGGCGCGCGCAGCCTGTCATCTTCGCGGATGACAGCGCGCCCGGTTCTCGGGGATTACGCTAAACGCATGAACCTACCCGCCGCGCCCCAGCTTGCCCACTTTGCCGATATCTCCGTGCAGGTCGGTCAAGCTCAGGAGGTCGGACAGACCGTGCGCGGCCGGCGGCGGCTGATTCCCATCCTGGGCGGCGAAGCCACCGGGCATGGCTGGACCGCCCGTGTTTTTCCGGGCGGCGCCGACTTCCAGTTACTGGTCACCGACCGGCTCGCCGAACTTGATGCGCGTTACGTGATGGAGACCGACGGTGGCGACATGATCTACGTGCAAAACCGCGCCATCCGCTGCGGCCCCGCGGACCTGATGGCCCGCCTGGTGCGTGGCGAACCGGTCGATCCGGCGCAGATCTACTTTCGCTGCTCGCCCCGCTTTGAAACAGCTTCACCGGCGCTGGCCTGGATCACCGAGCGCATGTTCGTCGGCAGCGGCGCCCGGCACCCGGACCGCGTGGTGATGCAGTTCTACGAACTTGCCTGAGCCTGGCCGCCTTTCTGCTTTTTTTACCTTTTTATCTTTCCAAGGAGATACGCCATGAAAACCCCAACGCTTTCAAAAGCCCGCCGCGCCCTCGCCGTCGCCATGCTCGCCGCAGGGCTGCTGCCCTGGGCCGCGGCCCAGGCGCAATCCGGCTACCCGTCCCGGCCGGTGCGCATCATCGTCGGGTTTCCGGCAGGCACCGGACCGGACATCGTGGCGCGCCTGCTGGCGCAAAAGCTGTCGGAAAACTGGGGCGGCATGGGCGTGATCGTCGACAACAAACCGGGCGCCGGTGGACTGATTGCCGCGTCCGAGGCCGCGCGCGCGAACCCGGACGGCTACACACTGATGCTGGGCGAAACCGGCCAGCTCAGCATCGCTCCCAGCAGCTACAACAAGCTGCCCTATGACCCGGTCAAGGACTTCATCCCCGTCAGCCAGGTGGTCAGCGCGGACTTTGTATTGCTGGTGAACCCGCAGAAAGTGCCGGCCAAAAACGTTAAGGAATTTGTCGACTGGACCAAGCAGCAAAAAGGCCTGTTCATGGCCACTTTCGGCGCCGGCACGCCGGGGCATTTCGGCGCCTTCATGTTCGGCGAGGTGATCGGCATCAAGCCCGAACCGGTACATTACAAAAGCACCGGCGACGCCCTGGGCGGTCTCTTCGGCGGTGATGTGCAGGGCGTGTTCGCCAGCGTCGGGCTGGCCGCGCCCCAGGTGAAAGCCGGCAAGCTGGCCGCGCTGGGAACGACCGGGCCGGTGCGCGCCGGCCTGTTGCCGGACGTACCCACGATCAAGGAGCAGGGCTTCAGCAGCCTTGAGTTCACGTCCTGGTTTGGCATCGTGGCACCAGCCAAAACGCCGGCCGACATCGTGGCCCGCCTGAGCGCCGACGTGCAGAAGGCGGTGCGCTCGCCCGAAGGCAAACAGAAAATGGAAGACGCCGGCTTTCGCGTGACCGGCACCACCGGGGACGAGTTTGCGCGCATCATCCGCGCCGACACCGTGGCCTGGGGCAAGGCCGTCGCGGCCACCGGCTTCAAGGCCGACTGAACGTCGGCAGCGGGCACCTCAGCCGGTGCGCTGCCGCAAGGCCTCGTACAGGCAGACGCCGCTGGCCACAGAGACGTTCAGGCTTTCGACCGCGCCGCGCATCGGGATGCTGACCAGCTCGTCGCAGGTCTTGCGCGTGAGCTGGCGCATGCCCTCGCCTTCCGCGCCCAGCACCAGCGCCACCGGGCCGGTCAGCTTGACGTCGTAAATGGTTTTGGGCGCGTCATCGCTGGTGCCTATGCACCAGATGTTGCGCTCCTTGAGCTCACCCAGAGTGCGCGCCAGGTTGGTGACCATGAAATAAGGCATGGTTTCTGCAGCGCCGCTGGCCACCTTGGCCACCGTCGCGTTGATGCCGGCCGCATGGTCCTTGGGCGCAATCACTGCATGGGCGCCGGCACCGTCAGCGACCCGCAGGCAGGCGCCCAGGTTGTGTGGGTCGGTCACGCCGTCCAGCACCAGCAGCAAGGGCGGCTCATCGGACCCTGCTTCCAGCTGCTCAAGCAACTCGTCCAGCGACTTGACCTGCGCCAGCGCGTCCACCCGCGCCACCACCCCCTGGTGGCCGTGGCTGCCGCACATTTTGGCCAGTCGCAAGCCGTCTGACTCAATCAGCCGGATACCGGCCTCTTTGGTCCGGTCCACAAATTGGCGCATGCGCGCGTCACGGCGCGATACATCGAAAAACACCTCGAACACAGATTGAGGCGCAGTTTTAATACGCACACCGACGGCATGAAAGCCGAACAGGACTTTGGGAGAAGAAGACATCTGAGGATTATCACTGCTCACTGATACGGTCTTTTGGCCTGACAGCAGGAGGCACCCAGATGACAGGCGGCACAGGGTGAAAGACTAAAATAGTAACGAGACGTTTTGATGGGAACACCATGGGACTGCGGCTTAAATTCAATCTGGTGCTGATCGTCGTTTTTCTGGCGGGCTTTGCAGCGGTAGGCCTTGTTTCGCGGCAATTGCTCCAGGACAATGCCCGTGAAGAAGTCTTGCGCAATGCCCGCCTGATGATGGATACCGCGCTGGCGGTGCGCAGCTACACCGTGGACCAGGTGAAGCCGCACCTCGACAAACAGCTCGTAGAAGTGTTTCTGCCGCAAACCGTTCCAGCCTACGCCGCCACCGAAACGCTGAACCACATCCAGAAAAAATACCGCGATTACGGCTACAAGGAAGCCACGCTCAACCCCACCAACCCGCGCGACCGCGCCACCGACTGGGAAGCCGACATCGTGCAGCAGTTCCGGCACAACACCGAATCCACAGAACTCGTGTCCGAGCGAAACGGCGGCACGGGCCGGATCCTCTACATCGCCAAACCGATTCAGATCACCAATGCCGCCTGCCTGCAGTGCCACAGCGTGCCCGCCGCTGCGCCGGCCAGCATGATCAAGATCTACGGCGACGCCAACGGCTTTGGCTGGAAACACAATGAAATCGTCGGCGCGCAAGTGGTGACTGTGCCGATGGAAATCCCGATCCAGAACGCTGACCGTGCCTTCAAGACCTTCATGGCCTCGCTGGCCGGCGTCTTCGGCCTGGTTTTCATCGCACTCAACCTGATGCTGAGCTGGCTGATCGTGCGGCCAATCCGGCGCATGTCGCAGGCGGCCGACAAGGTCAGCACCGGCGACTTCGATGTGCCTGAATTTTCCGATGCCGGCCGCGATGAGGTGTCGGTGCTCGGCAACTCCTTCAACCGCATGCGCCGCAGCCTTGAAAAAGCCATGCAGATGATTGAGCGGGACGGAAACTAGTGTCCTGTCCTGCAAATAAGGTGATGAAATGAAATTGTCCATTCGGCTGTCAGGCAAGGCGGGAGGAGGAGACATAGCCGTAGCTATGGCAACGACGAGCAACGCCGCATGGCGGTTGAATGGGCGATTTCATATCGCCTTTATTTTTGGGACAGGACACTAGATGGGGGCAGCATGAGCCCTGGACCCGCCCCTGGCGCCCGCCCTCCAGTGCCAGGCGTGGACGAGGCCGCCCTGCCCGCAGGGCACAAGGTGTTCGAATACCGCATCGAAAAAACGCTGGGCGGCGGCGGCTTCGGCATCACCTACCTGGCACGCGACATCAACCTTGAACTGCCGGTCGCGATCAAGGAGTATTTCCCTGGCGACCTGACCGTGCGCGCTGCCGACCAGACGGTGCGCGTGCGCGCGCCCGAGGGCGAGCAGCAGTTTCGGTGGGGTCTGGAGCGTTTTCTTGACGAGGCGCGCGCGCTGGCCTCGTTTCGCCACCCCAACATCGCACGCGTGCTGCGTTACTTCCAGGAAAACGGCACCGCCTACATCGTCATGGAGTACGAATCGGGTGACCCGCTCAAACGCTGGCTGGCGCGCCAGCCAGCGCTGGACCTGGTCACGCTGCTGAAGGTGATTTATCCGCTGCTCGATGGGCTGGAGGCCGTGCACAAGCTCGACTTTCTGCACCGCGACATCAAACCCGACAACATCTACATCCGCGGTGACGGCACACCGGTGCTGCTTGACTTCGGCGCAGCCCGCCGCACCACCAGCGGACGCGATCTGACCAACATCGTGAGCCCCGGTTTTGCGCCTTTCGAGCAGTACCACAGCAAGGGCAAGCAGGGGCCGTGGAGCGACATCTATTCGCTGGGCGCGGTGATGTACTGGATGACCACCGGGCAAAAACCGCTGGATTCCGCCGCACGTGTGAAGGACGACAGCCTGCCGGCGGCGCTGGCCATCGGGGACGCAGCCGTTTTCAGTACCGGCGTGCTGCGCGCCATTGACTGGGCCTTGCGCCCCGACGAAAAATACCGGCCACAAACCGTGGCCGAGCTGCGCGTCGCACTGGTGGCGGCCGAACATTCGGCCACCGGCCTGCTGACGCCGGCCAGCCGCGCGCCGGCTGACAGCCTGCCCGGCCCCGACAGCAACGTGCTGGCCTTTGCCGCCAACGCGCAGTCGGTTCCCGGCAGCAGCGCTGACACGCAGCGCAAAAACGTGCTCGTCACCGTGATGTTCCTGGAGATGGTGGCTTATTCGCGGCACTCGGTTGAGCAGCAGGCGGCACTGAAGGAACGCTTCAACGACTTGCTCAGCAAGGCCCTCAAGGGCGTGCCGCAGACGTCCCATATCGTTATCGACTCTGGTGAGGGCGTGGCCACCTGTTTTCTCGGCGATCCCGAAGACGCGCTCCAGTCGGCGCTGTTGCTGCGTGGCTTGTTGCTGCAGAAGTACGGAAAAATGCACTCGGTGCGCATCGGCGTGCACCTGGGGCCGATCCGCATCTTGTCCGATGTCAACCAGCGCGTCAATGTGGTGGGCGATGGCATCAACGTGGCTCAACGCATCGTGGACTTTGCCCAGCCCAACCAGATCGTGGTGTCGCGCGCCTACCACGAGGTGATCTCGCGCATCACCGACAACGCCGCCGGCATCTTCAGCCCGCTCGGCCCGCACCTGGACAAGCATCTGCGCTCGCACGACATCTATGCGGTGCTGGACCCGCAATCGCGACCTGCGCCAGCCACGCTGCGCAGCAGCGAGTTTGAAAACACTGCGTCTTTTGCCACGCTGTCTTCGCTGACGCCGGAGGTGCTGGTTGAAATCGAATCCGAGCTGGCGCGCAGCATCGGGCCGCTGGCCAAGGTGCTGCTTAAAAAGGCACTGCCACGCGTCGTCGGCGCCCAGAGTTTGCGCGAGCTGCTGGCGGTCTCGATTCCAGACCCAAAAGCGCGCGAGTTGTTTATCCATCCGCCAAGCCACAAAACCCAGCCCGTTTTTTCTTCCAGCAGCCGGCAAGACACTGCCAGCCGACCGCGCGCGGACTTCAGCCAGCCGGTCAGCCGAAGCCTCAGCGATCACACCAGCGGCAGCAACAGCGGGCGGTCGGTCCCGGTGTCCTCACCATGGTTCACCGCGGCGCAGCTCTCGCACCTGGAGCGCGCGCTGAGCCAGGTCATTGGCCCGCTCGCGAAGGTGCTGGTCAAAAAACAGGTGGCCCGGCATACCGCGCTGAAGGCGTTGCGTGAGGCGCTGGCCAATGAAATTGACCATGCCACCGACCGCGACAAATTTTGGGCTGCCACCCAGAAGCTCCCCTAGGCTCTTATCGCTACACTTTTGATAGCTGCCTGCGCCTACCCGCTATGGGCTGGAGGCTGATTTGACGCTCAAATCGCACCCATGGCACGGATCAATGAAAGTCCCGGCTTGAGGTGCCCAGCCGTCCCAGCAGCGGCGTCAGGTCTTCGAGCCGCTGCGCCACCAGGTTGCGCACCGCACCATAACCCGGCGCGGTACCGCTTTCCTCGCTGCGCTGCCACACGCCGTACACCGCCAGCAGCCGCGCATGCAGCACCTCGGCGCGCTGGCTTTCACGCAAGGATTTCCAGACGATCACATTGACCGGGCCGGTCTCGTCTTCGAGTGTCACAAAAATCGTCCCTTTGGCGGTTTGCGGCTGCTGGCGCACGGTGACGATGCCGCAGGCGGCCACCTCCAGCCCATTGGGCAGCGCGTTCAATTGACCGGCGCTCAGCAGCCCGCGCCTGGCCAGGCGTGGGCGCAGCAAGGCCAGAGGATGACGCCGCAAGGTCAGGCCAGTGGACTGGTAGTCAAACAGGATGTTTTCGCCTTCGGGGGTGGCGGGCAATTGCAGCGCGGTCTCGTGGGTCGGCACAGCCTTGAGCAGTTCGGGCGCGGACTGGATGGCGGCAGCTTCCCAGACCTGCTGACGCCGGTGGCCGGCCAGCGTCAGCAAGGCATCGGCAGCAGCCAGCGCGTTGATCTCCAGCGTGCCCAGCCGCGCGCGCGAAACAATGTCTTCGGTGGATGTGAACGGCGCTTGCGCGCGAGCTTCTTCAATGCGCAGGGCAGCAGCTTGCGGCAAGCCTGCCACCAGGCACAGGCCGAGGCGGACGGCCGGCTGGTTTTCCCGGATACCCGGATAGGGCGGTGGGGGTTTGTTTTCAGCGGGTTCCAGCGTGCAATCCCACTGGCTGGTGGTCACGTCCACCGCGCGCACCTCGACGCCATGCTTGCGCGCGTCCTGCACCAATTGCGAGGGTGCATAAAAACCCATCGGTTGTGAGTTGAGCATGGCGGCGAGAAAACACGCCGGCTCGTGGCACTTGAGCCAGCAGCTCACATACACCAGCTTGGCAAAACTGGCGGCGTGGCTTTCGGGGAAACCGTATGCGCCGAAGCCCCGGATCTGGCTGAAAATGCGTTCTGAAAATTCGGGGTCATAACCTTTGTCGATCATGTGGCCCACCAGGCGGCCGTGAAAGTGCTCGACTCCGCCCTTGCGTTTCCAGGCGGCCATGGCACGGCGCAACTGGTCGGCCTCATCGGCCGTGAAGTCGGCGGCAATCATGGCGATCTGCATGACCTGCTCCTGAAAAATCGGCACACCCAGGGTGCGGCCCAGCGCTTCTTTGAGCTCCGGGTATCTGAAAGCGATCTCGCCGCCGCTGCGCACAATCTCGCGGTTTTTCAGGTAAGGGTGCACCATGCCGCCCTGGATCGGCCCCGGCCGCACGATGGCGACCTGCACCACCAGGTCGTAATAGTTGCGCGGCTGCAAACGCGGCAGCATGGACATCTGCGCGCGGCTCTCGATCTGGAACACGCCCACGGTGTCGGCTTCGCAAATCATGTCGTAGGTTTGTCCGTCCTGGATCGGAAGGGTGTGCATTTCAAGATCGCTGCCGCGTTCCTGATTCACCATGTCCAGGCAACGGCGAATGGCTGACAGCATGCCCAGCGCCAGCACGTCCACCTTGAGCAGACCCATGACCTCCAGATCGTGCTTCTCCCACTGGATGATGCGGCGGTTTTCCATGGAAGCCGGCTGCACCGGAACAAGCCGTGTCAGCTTGCCCTGGGTCAGCACAAAACCACCGACATGCTGGCTCAGGTGGCGCGGAAAACCGATCAGTTGCAAGGCCAGCTCCAGCCACTGCAAAACCGGGCCCGTCTGCGCCTGCACACCGGCCTCTTCCAGTTTTTGCGCCAATGCTTCGCTGCCGTCAAACCAGAAATGCTCTTTGGCAAACTGCTCGATGACTTCGGGCGCCATGCCCAGCGCCTTGCCCACGTCGCGCAGCGCGCTGCGCGGCCGGTAGCTGATGACAGTGGCGGCAATGGCGGCCCGGTCATGGCCGTATTTTCCGTAGATGTACTGGATGACTTCCTCGCGCCGCTGGTGCTCGAAGTCGACGTCAATGTCGGGTGGTTCACGCCGCTCGCGGCTGATGAAGCGCTCAAACAGCAGCTTGCTTTCTGCCGGATTGACGGCCGTCACGCCCAGGCAATAACATACCGCCGAATTGGCCGCCGAGCCACGCCCCTGGCAAAGGATTTTTTGCGCATTGGCAAACCGCACGATGTCATGCACTGTGATGAAAAACATCTCGTACTGCAGCTCTTCAATCAGGGCCAGTTCGTAGTCAAGCTGGGTCTGAATCTCCGGCGGCACGCCAGCCGAAAACCGGCCCTCGGCACCCTCGGCGGTCAGGCGTCGCAAGCATTGCGCCGGTGTCTCAGCAGCGGGCACCATGTCTTCCTGCGGGTAGCGGTACATGGCGCGGATCTCGTCCAGACTGAAGCTGCAGCGTGCCGCCACCACCAGCGTGGCGCGCAGCAACCCGGCCGGGTAGATGTCGCTCAGGCGCATGCGCGGGCGCAAATGCGCCTCGGCATTGGCTTGCAGTTCAAACCCGCATTCATGCACGGTCCGGCCCAGCTTGATGGCGGTCATCACGTCGTGCAGCGGTTTGCGCGAGCGCACATGCATCAGCACGTTGCCGGCGGCTACCAGGCTGATGCCAGTGCGCTGCGCCACCTGCTGCAGTTGCTGCAGCCGCAGCGCATCGTCCAGTCCCTGCAGCAGCTCCACGGCCAGCCAAACATGTGTGCCAAAAAGGCCGATAGCCCATACGGCGTGGGCGTAAAGCGCTTCTGTATTGATAGCATCCGGCAAAGGGCACAGCAGCACCTCGCAATCAGCCAGCAGCGCAAAATCGGTCTCTCCCATCGCGACGCGGTAGCTGCCCTTGTCGATCACATCGCCGGCTTGCCTGGCCGCGGTGATGAACTCACACAGATTGCCCCAGCCACCGGCGTTGTGCGGCAACACCACCAACCGAAAAGGCTGCGGCGCCTGCACCAGGAATTCAGCACCCGGCAGCAGCTTGAGCCCCAGTTCTTTAGCCGCTTCATGCGCACGCACCACGCCGGCGACCGAACACTCGTCGGTGATGGCCAGCGCCCGGTAACCCAACTCGGCGGCGCGCTCGACCAGCTCCTGCGCATGCGAGGCGCCACGCTGGAAGCTGAAGTTGCTCAGCGCGTGTAATTCCGCGTAATCGGGAAGCTCGGAAGGTAGAGTGCGTAGCATCGCGTCAGGCAAAAAAGCCGTGAAGAAACCAGGCCCGCCGCGGCCCGGCTCCGGAGCTGTTCAGCGCCAGGCGTTCGCTGTAAATCCACAGCAAGCCGGCCTGCTGGCTGCGGTAGATGAAGTAGTCGCGGATGGCCGGCGGCTTGGAAGGCAAATCAGGCATCAACCAGCCGCTGGCTTCCAGCCGCTGCGGACCGGCCAGCCGCACCAGCTTGCCCTGGTACACCGGGCTGTTGCCCGCGACGGCCAGCATCAACGCTTGGGGCAACAGCCAGCTCGGGTACAGCGCCTCGGTCCTGGTGACGGGTATTGCCGAAATTTTCAAGTCTTTTTTGCCTCTGGCCCTTTCCAGGTTTGCGCTGGCAGCTATCGATTTGAGAGCGCCCTGGGCCGGCACCCAGCGCTGCATGTGTTCGGGCCGGTGGTCAGCCACAGGCTGCCAGGCCTGCACCTGCGCCTCGCCCAGGCGCGCGCTCAGGCGCTCGATCAGTTCAAGCGCACTGTCGCCCTGCTTGCGCTCCGCCATCAAAAGGCTGGCGGTGGCGGCAGCCGCATCGGCCAGCGGCTCGGTCACCAGCGACTGCAGGCTCAGGGAATGCACTGGCGCCGGCAATTTGTGCTGCGCCAGCTGTTCGGCGACCAGCCGCGCCACGTGGCGCAGATCCTGCGCGGGCTGGGCCGTGCGCACTTCCAGCTCGCCGATAGGCGGTACATCCCTGCGCTTGTCCAGGTGCCAGGTCAGTCTGAGCGCGCTCAGGCCGCTCTGCCGGCCCAACAGCCAGGCCTGCAACCGGGCCAGCAGGCGCAGGGCGCCGGCCATCAGCGCCGGGGCATGGATGACCAGCGCGTCGAGTTCGATTTTTTCTTCGAAGTGTTCGGGCAACACCAGCCATTTGTACTCGTCGGCGACCGTACCACGCGCGCGGTCCAGCGCTTCGAGCAACTCCGCGCCGAAACGCCGGGCCACACCACCCCGCGGCAGGCGCAGCAGGTCGTCCCAGGTGCGGCAGCCGATGCGTTCGAGCACGCCCAGGTGCGGGCGCGCCGCGCTGAGGCTATGCATGGGCAAGTCGGCCACGCGCTGCTGCGGCCCGGCGCCCTGCCCGGCCTTCATGCGCAGGCGTGCCATTGCTATCAAAGAAGTAGCGCCTTGCGACCGCCGGACAAGGGCTGAGCAATGATTCGATTCAAAAAAAGCAAGCAGGCGCTGTTCTAGCTGCTGCATCAGCCGCGCCAGACCACCGAACAGGCGCAGGCTTGCGGTCACGTCCATCAACACCGCTTCGTCGAGCAGCGCCACGCGCGGCGTGAAGCCCAGAGCCATGCTGGCCACCGCACGCTGCGCGTCTGCCTCGTCCAGCATCCCGATGCCGGGCTCAGTGGGGATCGAGGTGTGCAATGCGATCCAGCAACGCATGGACATTTGCCTGTAGAAAAAGTGGCGAGGTTTCTTCCCGCTTGAGGCGGGCGCGCTCGCGGCTGGCCGCCAGCAGCGCCGTGAGCCGGGCCGGCCGAGTTTCCAGCAACAGTGGCGCGCTCAGTGGCGGGCCGCGCCGCTTGAGCACATGCACCCGCAGGTTGCCGCCCTCCTGGTTCACGCCTTCAAGCAGCAGGCGCAGTGGCGCGGGCGAGGACTCCTGCTGCGCGCGCGGCGGCCTGAAGACAAACAGCAGCTTGTTGTGCGCATGCGCGGCGATCTGCAGGCGGCGCAAATGCGCGCTGCGTACATCGGGCAGCCAGGCCAGCACGGCCGCCACGTCGGCGCATTGCAGCGCCTCGCGGGTGGCCCACAGCAGCGCCGGAGCGTCGCCCTGCGCCGACTGCACACTCAGCAGGCGCGACATGTCGAGCTGGCGTGCCCCCAGCGCCGGACCAAAGGGCTGGCACGGCGCGCCCGCCAGCACCAGCAGCTTGCCTGGCGCCGTCGCCTGCAGGCCAGCCAGGGCCGGTGCGACCAGCCCCCACTCGTGCTGGCCGACCTGCGCCTGCAGCACCTCGACCAGCGCGCCCTGCGGCCAGCCGCCGCCGGGCAGCACCACATTCAGGGCGGTGTAACCGGTGTCCAGCGCCTGCAGGCAACTGCCGCCCAACTCGCCGGCGCGCCAGACGCCGGGTCCCCACGAAAGCTCCGCAGGCATGGCGCGCACTCCGCCCGGGGAACAGGCCAGGCTGGTGACGGCAGGTAAAAATTCGGGCATGGAAAAAGGCGGCAACATACTGTTTATATGTACAGTATTACACCTTTTCCAGCAAAGGCAGAAAATCAATTTTTTTGGAGTCACACACAATGAAAATTGCGCCTCGGCGGGTTGGCGGCATCGCTGCCTTGTTGCTGGCTGCGGCTTGCTCCAAAAATCCTGACACGGCCGCAGCCTACCCGCCGGCAGGCCCGCCATCCAATGTCAAGCCAGGCTTCATCAACAAGGTGTGGGAGGTCAACCTCTCGACGGGCGTGGCACCTGGCATGCTGTACGCGTTTTTGTCCGACGGCACACTGGTGATCACTTCACCCAACAGCAAGGCTGCCTTCGGCGCCTGGACTTACAGAAACGGCATGCTGACGATGATTGAGGGCTCGCAGGAGTACAAAACCGACATTCTCAATCTGAGCCATGATGAGTTGCGGCTGCGCAGCCACAACCCTGGCGGCAGCCTTGAAATTGTGCTGGTGCCGGCGCGGGTGGCACCGCTGCCACCCTGAGCTCCATCAACCTGGCTTGCGCCCTGTCTCTCGCGTGGGGATCAGCAGCAGGGCCAGCATCACCAGCGCGATGCCGGCAAAACACAGAAACGACCAGTTGGCAATCGACAGGCTCAGGAAGGTCCAGTCGATCTTGGTGCAGTCGCCGCTGCCCTTGAAGATCATCGGAATCACGCGCTGTAGCGGAAACATCTCGATCATTCCGTAAAAATCGCGGCCGCAGGAAGCCTCTTCGGGCGGGTACCACTGCAGGAAACTCTGGCGCGCCGCCACAAAGGCGCCGAAGCCGGCCAGCAGCAGCGTCACTGCCGAGCCCGTCATGCGCAAACCTTTTTTATTCGCCAAGGCCGTGATGCCGGAAACAATCGCCACTAGCGCCAGCGCATAACGCTGCACGATGCACATGGGGCACGGCTCCAGCCCGACGACATGCTGCAGGTACAAACCAAAAGCCAGCATGGCCACACAGGCCACCGATACCAGCGCCAGCACACGGCGCGGCGCGGCTTCGAAATACGTCAACAACATCACGGTCCTTTAAATCTCAATGTGGCAAATGTCCGATGTTCGTGAGTTTAGGCGCTGATAAGTTCCCTGCCGGCAAAAGAGCCCCGGCTCGGGCAAGCGTTCGCTGTCTGCTGAAACAAAAAGTGCCGCCACGGAAAAATCCGTGCGGCACCTTGAACGAACACAGGATGGGATTTACTTGGCCGGCGTCACCGTCACAGTGGGCACTTCGATTTTTTTCTCTTCCACCTTGACGGTAGGAACAGCCACGGTTTTTTCGGTCGTGCCGACTTTGACGTCCGGTGTCTTGACGTCGTACTTGGGCAGCGTGATGTCACCCTCCTGGGTCTTGGTGACTTCAACTTTAGGCACAGTGATGTTGCCTTCCTGGGTTTTTTTGACATCGCAAGCGCTCAGGCCCAATGCACTGACAGAAACAAGTGCGACAGCGAAGGTGTTTTTCAGCATATGGGAACTCCCGTAAAAAATGTTGATTTGAGAAATTAAGAGCCTGATTCACCAGTGAAAAGCCTGTTGAAGCAGCAACTTTGAAGAAATTTTCCCTGCGGATCAACGCCCGGTTTGTAGGCCTCTTCCTAAGTCCATGTGAGCAGAGTCTTTTCTCCCCCCCTCAAATCCCCTGCCCCGCATCCACAAACACCCGCGCGTGGCGCGGGCTCAAGACCAGCAGGTCGCCTTCGCGCAGGCCCATGTCGCGGTACTGCTGCGACGGAATTTGTGCTTCGATCAGGGGATCGGCCTGGCCGCTGTCTTCTGAAGGGATCAGTTCCAGCCTGGCAATCGGTCCGATCACGATCGCGCGGCTCAGTTGCGCGGCAATGCCTTCGGCGCCGGGAGAATAACGCTGGACGTCGAAGTCGTGCGGGCGCACATAGGCAAAGGCTTTCGCATTTTGCGCAGCGCTGTGTTCGGGTGAATCCAGCCGCATGCCTTCGAGCTGGATCTTGCCTTCATGCGCGCGACCCTGGAACAGATTGACATCGCCGAGAAAGCCATACACAAAGGGGCTGGCCGGGTGGTCCCAGACCTGTTGCGGCGAGCCGATCTGCTCGACCTTTCCCTGGTTCATCAGCACCACACGGTCGGCGACTTCGAGCGCCTCTTCCTGGTCGTGCGTGACAAAAATGCTGGTGACATGAAGGTCGTCGTGCAGGCGGCGCAGCCAGCGGCGCAACTCCTTGCGCACCTTGGCGTCCAGCGCGCCGAAAGGCTCGTCCAGCAGCAGCACCTTGGGCTCGACCGCCAGCGCGCGTGCCAGCGCAATCCGCTGGCGCTGACCGCCCGAGAGCTGTGAGGGAAAGCGGTCGGCCAGCCAGTCAAGCTGCACCAGGCCCAGCAACTCGTGTACCTTTCGTTTGATCTCGGCCTCGCTCGGGCGCAGACCGCGCGGTTTGACGCGCAGGCCGAAGGCGACGTTTTCAAACACCGTCATGTGGCGGAACAAGGCGTAATGCTGAAACACAAAGCCGACCTGGCGCTCGCGCACATGCACATCGGTGGTATCTTCCCCGCTGAACAAAATGCTGCCCTGATCGGCCGTTTCCAGTCCGGCGATGATGCGCAGCAAGGTGGTTTTGCCGCAGCCCGAAGGGCCGAGCAAGGCGACCAGTTCGCCGGACTCGATGTCCAGGCTCACGTCGCCGAGCGCCTGGAAGTTGCCGAAGTGTTTGCTGATGTTGCGGATTTCAATACTCATGAGGGTTCTCGTTTCTTGTGTTCAGGTCGCGCCGGCGGTGGCGGCGGCTGGCGGCCGTTCGGGTGGCAGCTCGGCGGCGGCTTTGAGCTCCTGCTCGGCGCGCCATTCAGCCACCGACTTGATCAGCAGCGTCACCAGGGCCAGCAAGGCCAGCAGCGAGGCCACCGCAAAAGCAGCCACCGACTGGTATTCGTTGTACAAAATTTCCACATGCAGCGGCAAGGTGTTGGTCTGCCCGCGGATGTGGCCGGACACCACCGACACCGCGCCGAACTCGCCCATGGCCCGCGCATTGGTCAGAATCACGCCATACAGCAGGCCCCACTTAATGTTGGGCAGGGTCACATGCCAGAAGGTCTGCCAGCCGGTGGCGCCCAGCACAATCGCGGCCTGCTCTTCCTCGCTGCCCTGGGCCTGCATCAACGGGATCAGCTCGCGCGCGATGAAGGGAAAGGTCACGAACACGGTGGCCAGCACAATGCCTGGCACCGCAAAAATCACCTTGATGTCGTTGGCTGCCAGCCAGGGGCCGAACCAGCCCTGGGCGCCGAAAACCAGCACATACATCAGTCCCGCCACCACCGGCGAGACCGAAAACGGCAGGTCCACCAGGGTCGTCAAAAACGATTTTCCGCGGAACTCGTACTTTGCGATCGCCCAGGCGGCCGAGACGCCGAACACCAGGTTTAGCGGAACGGCAATCGCGGCGGCAATCAGCGTGAGCTGGATGGCGGACCAGGCGTCGGGTTCCTTCAAGGCGGCAAGGTAGGCGCCAAAGCCCTTGCGCAGCGCTTCGGTGAACACGGCGGCCAGCGGCAGCACCAGAAACAGCAACACAAAGACCAGCGCAACGGTGATCAGGGTGTAGCGCACCCACGGCGACTCGGTGGTGCTCGCGCGAGCAGCTGCCGTGCGCCGCGAAGGGCCGCCCCGAGCAAGCACAGCCCCCTCGGGGGGCAGGGAGGACACGCCAGTGCCGAGCGTGGGGGTCGGTGGGGTCATGCGGGTGCTCCCGCATTACGCCGCTGCCAGGCCTGCAGGCCATTGATGACCAACAGCAGCACAAAGGAAATCACCAGCATCACCACGGCCACCGCGGTGGCGCCGGCGTAGTCGTATTGCTCCAGCTTGCCGATGATGATCAGAGGCGTGATTTCGGAGATCATGGGCATGTTGCCAGCGATAAAAATAACCGAACCGTATTCACCGATGGCACGCGCAAAGGCCATGGCAAAGCCGGTCAGCAGCGCCGGCGTGATGTGCGGCAGGATTACCTTGGTGAAAATTTGCAGACGGGTCGCGCCGAGAGAAGTCGCGGCTTCTTCGAGCTCTTTCTCCGCGTCTTCCAGCACCGGCTGCACCGTGCGCACCACAAACGGCAGGCCGATGAAGATCAGGGCGATCACCACGCCGGCCGGCGTGAAGGCCAGCTTGATGCCCAGGGGTTCGAGGTACTGGCCGATCCAGCCGTTGCCGGCCAGGATGGCGGTCAGCGAGATGCCAGCCACCGCAGTCGGCAACGCAAACGGCAAATCAACCAGTGCATCAACGATTTTTTTGCCCGGAAATTTGTAGCGCACCAGCACCCAGGCCAGCAGCAAACCAAACACCAGGTTGACCACCGCGGCGAACAGCGAAGCGCCAAAGGTCAGGCGGTAGGACGCCATGACACGCGGCGAGGTCACCGCCGTCACGAATTGATCCCATGTCAGCGAGAAGGTCTTGAACAGCAGCGCCGACAGCGGGATCAGCACGATGATGCTGAGGTAGAACAGCGTGTAGCCCAGCGTGAGGCCAAAGCCCGGCAGCACCTTTTTCGAGGTACGCCGGACCGGCACCGCAGCAAGCGGCGCCGCTGAAACAATTGCGGCCATGTTTTAACGAACGGTGTAGAGCTTGTCGAACTGGCCGCCGTCGTTGAAGTGAATCTTCTGCGCTTCACCGAGCGAGCCGAAATAGTCCTTGACCGTAAAGAGCTGTACCGGCTTGAAGACGTTCGAGTACTTTTTGAGCACAGCCGGCGAACGCGGACGGATCGCATGTTTGGCCGCAATTTCCTGGCCTTCGTCCGAATACAGGTAGTTCAGGTAGGCCTTGGCGAGCTCGCCTGAGCCCTTCTTGGCGGCAGTGCGTTCGACCACGGCGACCGGATTTTCAGCCACGATACTGGCCGACGGATACACCGCATCGACCTTGCCTTCACCGAATTCGCGGTTTACTGACAGGACTTCCGATTCAAAGGTGATCAGCACATCACCGGTGTTGCGCTGCAAAAAGATGGAGGTCGCGTCGCGGCCACCCTTGGCCAGGATGGGAACATTTTTGTAGAGCTTGCCTACAAATTCTGCGGCCTGCGCATCGCTGCCACCGCTTTTGCGCACCGAACCCCAGGCCGCCAGGTAGGCCATGCGTCCGTTGCCGCCAGTCTTGGGGTTGACCACAATCACCTGCACACCGGGCTTGACGAGGTCGGCCCAGTCCTTGATGCCCTTGGGGTTGCCGTTGCGCACCAGGAACACCATGGTCGAGGTGGTGGGCGATGCGTCGTTGGGGAAGCGTTTGGTCCAGTCGTTGGCCACCAGGCCCTTCTCGGCCAGGAACTCGATGTCGGTGGTGGTGTTCATGGTCACCACGTCGGCATCCAAACCGTCGGCTACCGATCGCGCCACCGCGCTGGAGCCTGCATGCGACTGGTCGATCTTGATGTCCTTGCCGGTGGTCTTCTTGTAGTTGGCGATGAAGGCCGCGTTGTAGTCCTTGTAGAACTCGCGCGCCACGTCATACGAGCCATTGAGCAAGGTTTGGGCGGAGGCCAGGCCGCCGCTGGCCAGAGCGATGAAAGCGAGGGCGAGTTTGATTTTGGTGGTCATACAGTTTCCAGGGGAACAGGGGGAGAAAAAAAAGGGGAATGCAGGCGGGAGGCGACATCCAGGTCACCGGCCAGCGACTGCAACAGGGCCACGCCCAGCGGCCATTCGCCGTGGCCCGATTCGATATTGATGTGGCCACCGTCCTGGATGCGCACGAACTCGCTGCCCCAGGCCCGCGCATACGCCCCCGCCAGACGCACCGGGCAACAGGGGTCGTTGCTGCTGGCCACCAGCACGCTGCGGTAAGGCAGCTTCTGATAGGGCACGGGCGCAAAGTCGCACAGGATGGAGCGCCGTTCGGGGTCGGCCGGCGCGACCAGCAAGGCGCCATGAACCGCGGCGCTGGCCTCGACCGGCAGATGCGCGGTGGCGATGCAGCCCAGGCTGTGCGCCACGATGACCACCGGCTCACGCTGCAACAGGATGGTCTGCGCCAGTGTGGCGACCCAGGCCTTGCGGCTGGGCGTGATCCAGTCTTCTTGCTTGACGCGCACGGGATTGTCCAGCCGCCCGGCCCACAGGCTTTGCCAGTGGCCGGGGCCAGAGTCGCGCCAGCCGGGAACGATGATGAAACGCACTTTGCCGACCGATCTTCAAGGCCGGGGCGAGTTATTGCTGGATGAGAGGCTTTTCATGGTGACTCCTGTGCATGCATATTCGAAAAATGCATTTTGGGGAGTCATCGTTAAAACTCAAAAGAATATATCGTTCTAAATTTATGCTCTACAGCGCATATAGCCAAAACACGGGCTGAGTTTGGCGCGATTGATGGGAAGAATTGGCATCCAGCCCAACCCAGACGGGCGCAATCAGCTCATGAATTGATAGCAAATCAGAAGCATCTACTCCGCAACAGCAGCCACAGGGTCGTAGAAAAAGCGTTCTTCAACGATTTGTTCGCCTTCCCAACGCTGGTGCGCCAGTTCATCGATACGCATGGTTTTGCCCGAATGCCGGGTGAACTCAAACACCCAGTGAATCACGACGAAGTCGCCATCGACCAGAAACGATTCGACCGGCAAGGTGCGCATGGCGCGGCAGGCCGCGATCACGGCGCGCTCGTAAGTGACCAGCGTGTCCCGGCCACGGCGTGGCGGCTGACTGTTTTCCTGCATGCTGGCGTCGGGCGCATAAAACTGTTCAATGGCTTCAACGTAGTGGCCCTGCTCCACCATGGCGATGAAGGCTTGTACGGTTTGGCGGCTTGGCATGGTGTAAAGGTCCTAGTGCGGTGTTGGATGCTTGATGGAACAAATAAAAATGATGGGTTTTGGGTCAGGGCAAGGCGCAAACCACAGCGATACCCCCGGTATCGCGCGGATTTACAACGCGGCCCTGGCGCAAAAGACGCGTTTTTATGATCCAGATAGCGTGCAACACTGCATTAGCCCCAGACCACGGACCGCATGGAGATCGAACCGAGCTGGAAATTGGTGTTGAAAAATTGCGACTGCTCGCCCCCATCAACCGCACCGGCCGCATACAGCAGCGGCAGGTAATGCTCATGCGTGGGGTGGGCCATTTTGGCAAGTTGGCCCAGCTTCAGAAAGTTCTGCAGTGCGTTCAGGTTTCCCTGCTGCAGATGGCCCCCCGTGGTCTGGTCGAACTCCAGCGCCCAGTCGTAGGCCTGGTTGCCAGCGGCGCCGCGCTGGGCCTGGCGCAGGTTGTGCACGATGTTGCCGCTGCCGACAATCAAGACGCCGCGCTCGCGCAGGCCCTTGAGCTGCCTGGCCAGCGCATAGTGTTCTTCGGGCGCGCGGCTGTAGTCCATGCTGAGCTGCATCACCGGGATGGTGGCGCCAGGGAACATCGGCTTGAGCACTGACCAGGTGCCATGGTCCAGCCCCCACTCGGTTTCGTCCAGGCCCAGAGGCGCGGAACCGCGCTGCCGCAGCTGATGGCTGAGGGCGCGCGCGGCGACCGCATCACCGGGCGCGGGGTACTGCTGGTCGAACAGTTCCTGCGGAAAGCCGCCAAAGTCGTGAATGGTTTTTGGCTGGTCCATTGCCGTCAGCCACCAGCCTTCGGTCAGCCAATGTGCAGAAATGCACAGAATCAGCTGAGGTGGCGGGTATTTGGCGCCGAACTGCGCGCCCAGCGCCTGCCAGCTGCGACTGTATTCGTTGTCGCCGATGGCGTTCATCGGGCTGCCGTGTCCGACAAACAACACCGGCATGCGGTCAGATTTTTTCAGTGAACCCCAGGGGTCCTGCGGCGCAGCGCCGCTTATCTCGGTCATAAACAATCCAGTTGCACGGCAAGTTTCCAGTAAGTATCCGCAGAAGGCGAAAAAACAAGGGCTGGGGCACGCCAGAACACCCAGCTTTATTGGTGTTTGCCCTCCATTCATTGATAAGCGTACCTGTTATTATTTGCTGCACTGCAACATACCTCGTTGCCAAAGGTCTCCCGCATGCTTTACCAAGTCTATGAAACCCAGCGCTCCCTGATGGAGCCCTTTGTCGACTTCGCGCAGGCCGCCGCCAAAATCTACAGCAGCCCAGGTTCGCCCTTCGGCCAGAACCCGCTGGCCCAGCGCATTTCCGCCGGCTACAGCCTGATTTACCGGCTGGGCAAGGATTACGAAAAACCACAGTTCGGCATCACTACGGTGGATGTGGACGGCACCAACATCGCGATCCATGAACGGATTGAGCTCGACAAGCCTTTTTGCGAGTTGCGCCGTTTCAAGCGTTTCACCGACGATCCGGCCACGCTGACCAAACTCAAGGGTCAGCCCGCCGTGCTGATCGTGGCGCCGCTGTCCGGCCACTACGCCACCTTGCTGCGCGACACCGTGCGCACCATGCTGAAAGACCACAAGGTCTACATCACCGACTGGAAAAACGCCCGCATCGTGCCGCTGTCTGACGGCTCCTTCTCGCTCGACGACTACGTCAACTATGTGCAGGAGTTCATCGGCCACCTGCAAGGCATCTACGGCAACTGTCATGTCATCAGCGTTTGCCAGCCGACCGTGCCGGTGCTGGCCGCCGTCTCGCTGATGGCCAGCCGGGGCGAAACCACACCGCTGTCCATGACCATGATGGGTGGACCGATCGACGCGCGCAAGTCCCCGACGGCGGTCAACAACCTGGCCACCACCAAGGGTTATGAGTGGTTTGAGAACAATGTGATTTACAAGGTGCCCGGCAACTTCCCCGGCGCCGGCCGCCGCGTTTACCCCGGCTTTCTGCAGCACACCGGCTTCGTCGCGATGAACCCGGACCGCCATGCCACCAGCCACTACGACTACTTCAAGGACCTGCTCAAGGGCGACGACGCGAGCACCGAAGCGCACACCAAGTTCTACGACGAGTACAACGCCGTGCTGGACATGGACGCCGACTACTACCTGGATACCATCAAGACCGTGTTCCAGGAGTTCAAGCTGGTCAACGGCACCTGGAACGTGAAGTCCATCACCGGTCAGCTTGAACGCGTACGGCCCGAGGACATCACTACCACGGCCCACTTCACGGTTGAAGGCGAGCTCGACGACATCTCCGGCTCCGGCCAGACGGAAGCTGCCCACGGCCTGTGCCACAACGTTCCCAAGGCACGCCAGAAACACCTGGAAGTCAAAGGGGCGGGTCACTACGGCATCTTCAGCGGCCGCCGCTGGCGCGACATCGTTTATCCGCAGGTCAAGGCCTTCATTCTTGAGCACAATGAGCCTGTAGCCCTTGCCGGACGTGCAAAAGCAGCTCCTAAAAAAATAGCAAAACCGGCAACCCGCAGCAGCCCGGTGACTACGCCACGCGCTGCTGCGAAAAAATCCGTCACCAAAAAGTAAGCGGCCATGCCGTGGACGTGCTTGCCGAACGCATCAACGCAGCGCTGCCGCAAACCCAGTGCACACGCTGCGGCTACCCGGACTGCGCGGCCTACGCACAGGCCATCAGCGGCGCTGGGGCTGACATCAACCAATGTCCGCCGGGCGGTGCTGAAGGCATAAGCCGACTGGCGGTCATCACCGGCCGGCCTTCGCTGCCGCTGAACCCCGACAACGGCAGCGAAGGCCCGCGCCACCTGGCCGTTATCGACGAAAACTGGTGCATAGGCTGCACGCTATGCCTGGACGCCTGCCCGACCGACGCCATCGTCGGCAGCAACAAAGTCATGCACACCGTGATTGAACCGTATTGCACCGGCTGCGAGTTGTGTATTCCGGTCTGCCCTGTCGATTGCATCAGCCTCGAAAACGTCACCATAGAGCGCACGGGATGGGCGGCCTGGTCGCCGGCCGATGCTGCCCAGGCCCGAAATCGCTATGAAATTCATAGCTTGCGGCGCACGCCGCACAAGGGACAGGTGCCAAAATCACTTGATAAATCGGAAGATTTGCCAGACATAGAAGGTGAAAGCCCTGACCCGCAAGCCACACGCAAACGCAGCCTGATAGCAGCCGCCCTTGCCCGCGCCCGTACACTGCGGGACGATCGTTGACACCCCGAATCCGGAGCACTCATTGACCCCTGCCAGCCCGTCAGCCTAGCCCCTGGCTCCTGATACGGGCAGCTGTGCTCCAGCCGGCGCGGCGGTTGATGGACCGGCTGTCCTACCCGCGCAAATTCCTGCTTATCTTCCTGCTGTTCGCCGGTGCCGAAGGACGAGTTCCACAGCAAGCTCCAGGACGACATTAGCGCGCTGGTGGCGCTGGTGGGCGACAGTTCCAACCTGATCCTTGACCCTGATCTGGACGCTTACTACATGATGGAAGGTGTCTTGCTCAAGCTGCCGGACGCGGCCGACCTGATGCTCAAGGCCCGCCTGTTGACGCAGGCCCAGGGCCCGGCTGCATCACGTGCCGCCCGGAACACTGACCTGATCCGCCTGAGCGGCCTGATCGAGTCCAACCTCCCCCGCACCCGTTATGGCGCAGAAACCGCTTTCAAAAGCGAGAAAACCGGCCAGCTCAGGCTGCGCCTGTCCGACGCCATGCAGACCTACTAGCTGGCAACCCGGGAGGCGATTGCCGCGCTGCGCGGGCTCACCGCATCCGGCGGTTCTCCCGCTGCAGTGGACACGGCCGGCCAATTGCTGGCACGCGCCCAGTCGGCCAACTACATGCTCTGGCAACGCTAAGCGGCCGAGCTGGACACCTTGCTGGGGTCACGCATACAGGGCCTGCAGCAACGTGTATTGATCGTGGTGCTGTCTGTCACCGCCCTGGTGCTGGCGGTGCTTTACCTGTTGCTGGCGTTTTATGCCGGTGTGATGCGCACCGTCACGCGCCTGCGCGAGGCGTCAGAGGGCATGCTGGGGGACGGGGCCAGTTCACCGGTGCTGCTCGATACCCACGGCGAGATGAGCGAAGTGGTGCTGGCCTTCAACCGCGTGGCCCAGCGCCTGCGCACCGAAAAACTGCAGGCCGACAACGAAAGCCAGCGGGCCCGCGCCGCCGAGGAAGAGTTGCTGGCGCGCGAGTCCGAGCTGGTGCGAGCGCGTGAAGTCGCCGAAGAAGCGGTGCGCGCCAAGGCGGCGTTTCTGGCCACCATGAGCCATGAGATACGCACGCCGCTCAACGGTGTGGTCGGCATGAGCGCGCTGCTGGCAGAAACCTCGCTGGACGCAGAGCAGCTCGACTTCCTGCAAACCATACGCCTGTCGAGTGACCAGTTGCTGGGCGTGATCAACGACATCCTGGATTTCTCCAAGATTGAATCGGGCCGCTTTGACCTCAGTTGCAGCACTGCTGGGACGGCACGCGCCAGCAGCTGCAGGCCTGGCAGAAGGATTTACCGGCAGAAACCGTCTGAGTGGCGGCGCAGACTGTTGTGGTGCCAGTTCGGAACTGATATTGATTTTATAGCTGCTTACGCAAGCCCGTATGGGCTGATCGCCGATATGTTTGCAAAAAAATATCTAACCGAGCGCATCATTGACCGAGTCACGAAACTCGGCCAGGCTCACGGCGCTGTCAATCTCGCGGGGCAAGGCATCGCGGATCGAAAAGACGCCCAGGATTTTTCCGGCTGCCGAGACAATCGGCAAATGCCGAAAGCCGCGCTCCAGCAAAATCAGCACAGCGTCCGACACGGTCATCTCGGGCAGCACACATTGGGGATGGGGCGTCATCACCTCCGACACCGGCGTGGCCTCGGCTTTCAGGGCTTTGGCCAGTACCCGGGTCATCAGGTCGCGCTCGGTCAGGATGCCCAGCATCACACCAGCGCCGTCGATGATCAGCACGCTACCGCAGTTGCCCTTGGTCATGACACAGGCCGCATCCCAGACACTGGCCTGCGGCGGCAGGCTGACCACATGCCGGTGCGGGATGGATTGAAAAACGGTACGTTCAGACATGATTGCCCTCCGGTCCAGATAAAAACTAACGCAGCGATGTGTTGAGCTTGTCCAGCACCCGCGCCCCAGGACACAGCTGCGCCGCGCCCAGCTGGTTCAACGGCGTGTCGCTGGTATTCAGTGCCACATGCAAATCGGTGACCAGCGGATCGACGTAGAGCAGCCCGGTTACCACCTCGCCCCGCGCCTGGTGCGCATTCATGTAGCTCAGGGCGGCATAACGGTCGGTTGGGTCGTAATCCGACTGCAACTTGCGAAAGCGCAGGCTGGAGCCGTCGTGCTGCACCACCTCAATCATCTCACCGGGGGCGTAACTGGTGGTGATTTCGTCTCGCTCGGTAATGAAGTCAATGCGGCTCACCGATTCGTTGTGCTCGCGCACATAGTCATAACTCTTGGTGCTGCCCGCATGGTTGTTGAAGGCCACGCAGGGGCTGATGATGTCGATGAAGGCCGCGCCACCATGGCCAATGGCGCCTTTGATCAACGGCACCAGCTGCGCCTTGTCGCCCGAAAAACTGCGCGCCACATAACTGGCACCAAGTTGCAGCGCGAGCGCCACCAGATCGACTGGGCTGTCGCTGTTAACCACGCCTTTTTTGCTTTTGGACCCCTGGTCGGCAGTCGCTGAAAACTGCCCTTTGGTCAGGCCGTACACGCCGTTGTTCTCGACGATGTACACCATGTTGACGCCGCGCCGCATCGCATGGGCAAACTGACCCAAGCCAATTGACGCGGAATCACCGTCGCCCGACACACCGAGGTAAAGCAACTCATGGTTGGCCAGATTGGCGCCCGTCAGCACCGAGGGCATGCGGCCGTGGACCGTGTTGAAACCGTGTGATGCGCCCAGAAAATAATCCGGCGTTTTGGAGCTGCAGCCAATGCCCGAAAGTTTGGCGACGCGGTGCGGCGCAATGTCAAGCTCCCAACAAGCCTGGATGATGGCCGCCGAGATCGAGTCGTGCCCGCAGCCAGCGCACAAGGTTGAGATTTTTCCCTCGTAGTCGCGCCGGGTGTAGCCCACCTTGTTGGCGGTCAGCGAGGGGTGGTGCAATTTTGGTTTGGTTAGGTAAGTCAAAACACACGCTCCTTGCTTTCGCGTTGTGGGCTCATTACCCCATGCTGAACATGCGCGGTGATGACCTGGGTGATGAAACGAGCCGTGATTGGCGTCCCGTCAAAATGCAACACCCGCACAAGCCGCGCCGGGTTCACATCCAGTTCATTGACCAGCAGGCTGCGCATCTGTCCATCGCGATTTTGCTCGACCACAAACACCTCGTCGTGTTCAGCCAGGAATTGCACGACGCTGGAGGGGAACGGAAACGCGCGTAGCCGCAGCGCGTCAAGATGAATGCCGGCCTCCGTCAGCACATCCAGCGCCTCATTCATGGCGGGGCTGGTAGAACCAAAGTAAATCACACCGAGCCGGGTCTTTTGCGCTGCGGGTCGCAGTACCGGCTGCGGCACCAGGGTGGCGGCCGTGGCAAATTTCTTCAGCAGCCGTTCCACGTTGTAAATGTAGTCCGGACCGCGTTCCGAATATTGCGCGTAAGCATTGCGTGTGGTGCCACGCGTGAAATAACTGCCTTTGGTCGGGTGCGTGCCGGGCAAAGTGCGCCAGGGGATGCCGTCCCCATCCACATCCTTGTAGCGGCCAAAATCCTTGCCGGCTTCCAGCTCTTCTGCGCTCATCACCTTGCCGCGGTCATAGCTGCGGCTGTCGTCCCAGTTGAAGGGCTGGCACAGCCGCTGATTCATGCCGATATCGAGGTCGGACATGACAAACACCGGCGTTTGCAGCCGGTCAGCCAGGTCCAGCGCCGCTGCGGCATGTTCAAAACATTCGTGGGGATCTTCCGGCAACAGCAGCACATGCTTGGTATCGCCATGCGAAGCGTAAGCGCAGGAGATCAGGTCGGCCTGCTGGGTGCGCGTTGGCATGCCGGTCGATGGTCCGCCTCGCTGCACGTTGATGATGGTGACCGGAATCTCGGCAAAGTAGGCCAGGCCAAGGAACTCGGTCATCAGCGACACGCCTGGACCCGAGGTGGCGGTGAAAGCGCGCGCCCCATTCCAGCCGGCGCCAACCACCATGCCGATGGAAGCAAGTTCGTCTTCTGCTTGCACGATGGCGTAATTGTGCCTGCCGGTTTCAGTATCAACCCGGTACTTGGCGCAGTAAGACTGGAAAGCCTCAGCCACGGAAGAAGATGGCGTGATCGGGTACCAGGCGGCCACGGTGGCGCCGCCGTAAACACAGCCAAGCGCCGCCGCACTGTTGCCGTCCACAAAAATTTTGTCGCCCACCTGGTTGCTGCGCTGTACGCGTATGCCCAGTGGCGACTGCAGGTGTTCCTTTGCAAAATCGCGCCCGAGATGCAAAGCCTGCACATTCGACGCCAGCAGCTTTTCCTTGCCCTTGTACTGCTCGCTGAACAGCTTCTCGAGGACCTCGGGCTCTATTTCCAGCAGCACCGACAGAGCGCCCACATACACAATGTTCTTGAACAGCTGTCGCTGGCGCGGATCGGTGTAAACCGCGTTGCAAATTTCGGTCAACGGCATGCCGATGACGTGGATGTCATCGCGGAACTTCGAAGGTGGCAGGGGTCGGGTGCTGTCATAAAACAGGTAGCCCCCGGGCTCCAGCTCGGCCACATCGGCGTCCCAGGTCTGTGGGTTCATCGCCACCATCATGTCAATGCCGCCGCGCCGGCCCTGGTACCCCCTGTCGCAGACACGGGCCTCGTACCAGGTCGGCAAGCCCTGGATGTTGCTGGGAAAAATGTTGCGCGGGCTGACCGGCACCCCCATGCGCAAAATGGCCTTGGCAAACAGCTCGTTGGCGGAGGCCGAGCCCGAACCATTGACGTTGGCGAACTTGATAACGAAGTTGTTGACGGCTTCAATGCGTTTCATGCTGAAACTCCTCCGGCGCGAACCGCAGGCTTAACAGCATCACGGCAAGCCGGCCCGGCCTGCGTCGTCTCCAGTAAAAACTTCTGCATGTCCCAGGCACCGGTCGGGCAACGCTCTGCACACAGGCCGCAGTGCAGACAGACGTCTTCGTCCTTGACCATCACCCGTCCAGTTTTGAGCGCACCGGACACATACAGGTCCTGGGCCAGATTGAGAGCAGGCGCTTTCAGGTGGGTGCGGAGCACCGGCTCCTCGTCATTGGCGGTGAAGCTGATGCAGTCCATCGGGCAGATGTCCACACAGGCATCACACTCGATGCAGGCCGGCTCTGCAAACACAGTTTGCACATCGCAGTTCAGGCAGCGCCCGGCTTCCTTGAAAGCCGTTGCCGCGTCAAAACCGAGTTCCACCTCCACCCGGATATTGGCCAGCGCCACCTCGGCCTTGGCCCAGGGCACCTTGAAACGAAGGTCGTTCGAGGTGTCGTTGTCGTAGCTCCACTCATGAATGCCCATCTTGGTGGACATCAGGTTGGTCATCGGGTCGGGCCGGCGGGCCATGTCTTCACCATGCAAAAAGCGGTCGATCGATACCGCGGCCTCATGCCCGTGCGCCACCGCCGTGATGATGTTTTTTGGCCCGAAGGCCGAGTCGCCACCAAAAAACACCTGGGGCAAGCTGGACTGGAATGTCTGCTTGTCGAGCACCGGCAGGCCCCACTCGTCAAATTGAATGCCGCTGCCCGGCTCAATCCACGGAAAAGCGTTCTCCTGCCCGACAGCGATCAAGACCGCATCACAGGCCACCAGCACGTCGGCCTCGCCAGTGGCGACCAGGCTGCGTTTGCCTTTGGCGTCATACATCGCCTTGACCACTTCGAAAGTCATGCCAGTGAGCTTGCCGCCGCTGTGTTCAAACGACTTGGGCACATGGAAGTTCAGGAAGGGAATGCCTTCATGCTGGGCGTCTTCCTTCTCCCACGGCGAGGCCTTCATCTCGTCAAAGCCGCTGCGCACAATCACTTTCACATCGGTACCACCGAGGCGCCGCGCTGAGCGGCAGCAGTCCATCGCGGTGTTGCCACCGCCCAGCACAATCACACGCTTGCCTATGCTGGTGGTGTGCCCAAACGACACCGAGGCCAGCCAGTCAATGCCGATGTGAATGTTGTCGCTGATCTCCTGGCGGCCCGGCAGTTGCAGGTCGCGGCCGCGCGGCGCGCCGCAACCGACAAACACCGCGTCATAAGCCTCGGACAGCAGGCCCTGCATGGACTCAATGCGCTGGCCGCTTTTGAACTGCACACCCAGGTCCAGGATGTAGCCGGTTTCCTCATCGATCACCGACTCGGGCAAGCGGAACCGCGGAATCTGCGTGCGGATAAAACCACCCGCCTTGGCTTCGCCATCAAACACCGTGACCTCATAACCGAGCGGCGCCAGGTCACGCGCCACGGTCAAGGAGGCCGGGCCGGCACCGACGCAGGCGATCCGCTTGCCGTTTTTGGGCGCCACCTTGGGCATGCGCAGGCTGACATCGTTTTTCATGTCGGCTGCCACGCGCTTCAGGCGGCAGATCGCAACCGGTTCCGGCAGCTCACCGTTGTTTTCTTCCACCCGGCTGCGGCGGCAGGCCGGCTCACAGGGCCGGTCGCAGGTTCGCCCCAGAATGCCGGGAAACACATTCGACACCCAGTTGACCATGTAGGCGTCGGTATAACGACCCTGGCCAATCAGGCGTATGTATTCGGGAACGGGGGTGTGGGCCGGACAGGCCCATTGGCAATCAACGACCTTGTGGAAATAGGACGGATTGTCTACGTTGGTTGGCTGCAAGCGCTCTCTCCTTTGCCCCTCGGACCGTGCGAATGCGGCCAAGCGGTCAGGCCAGTTTACGCCCGGCATGCGGGCAAACGCTCTCGGGTGAATCCCTCAGTCTGCCCGCCACCTGGCCTCAGGACGCAGCCGCTGGCAGCCGGGCAAAGGCAGCCACCACCTCGGGCGGCGCCTGCACCAGCTCGATCAGCACACCTTCCCCTGCAATCGGAAACGCCTCATTGGCCTTGGGGTGCAGAAAACAGATGTCAAAGCCGGCAGCGCCCTGGCGCACTCCACCGGGGGCGAAGCGCACGCCTTGCTGCGTCAACCACTCCACCGCGCGGGGCAGGTCGTCGATCCACAAACCAACGTGGTTCAGCGGGGTCTGGTGCACCGCCGGTTTTTTCTCCGGATCGATGGGCTGCATAAGATCGACCTCGACCTTGAAGGGCCCGCTGCCAATGGCGCAAATGTCTTCATCGACGTTTTCACGCTCGCTGCGGAAAGTGCCCGTGACTTCCAGCCCCAGCATCTCGACCCAGAGTTTTTGCAGGCGCTGTTTGTCAGTGCCGCCGATGGCGATCTGCTGGATACCCAGCACCTTGAAAGGCCTGTCCGGTTGAGGCAACCGGGTCATGCCTGAGTCACTGGCCGGCGGCCCGACAGGTAGCTCACACCCTGCGGGCCCGCAGCTTCCAGGTGGGGCGTACCCGCTGGCAAGCGGAACACCTCACCCACACCGTAGCGTGAAGACACGCCATCGACCACCAGCGTGATGTCGCCCGCCGTGACAAATGGGCAAGCGTCAAATGGATGCTGATGCTCGCCCATCGCGTAACCGACGGGGCGGTCAATAGCGACGGCAGGCTCAAAACCCCCTGCTTTGAGTTCGTCGTGAAATTCCTGCGTATTCATGGTCGTGTCCCTGTCCTAAACAAATTCCACAATAGGCTGATCAACCGTCAGTGAATCACCCTTGCCGGCAAGCACTTTACCGACTACCCCGTCGGCAATCGCAAAAAGCACATTTTCCATCTTCATGGCCTCTATCACCGCCACACGTTCTCCGGCCTGTACTTTCTGCCCCGGCTGAACCGCCACCTCGACCAGCAGACCGGGCATGGGAGACAGTACAAACCGGCTCATGTCCGGCGGCGCCTTGTAGGGCATCAGTGCATGCAGCTCAGCCGCACGCGGCGACAGCACCAGCGCGTCCAGACGCGTGCCGTTGTGGGCGATACGGATGGCCAGCGGGTTCTTGCCCACACCACGTTCAACTTGCGCGGCAAACGGTTGCCCATTAACCGTGCCCCGGATGCGCGCACCCCCCAAGTGCCACCCGCTACAAATTTCATAGCTGCCCGTGCCCGTCTCTACCCGGCTGGAGCCAGATTGGGCTTGATACTCTCGCACAGTAGCCGGCTGCGAGGTGTTCTTTCCGCCAGCGCCCAGATTGATCACCACAAAGGCTTCACCCACGGTCACACCGTGTCCCGGCATCTGGCCGCTGATACCGGCAGCACGGCCCAGCAGGCGGCGGTTCACATAGGCGGCCAGGGCAATCAGGAAGTCCGGGTCGCCATGCGGCACGTCTTCGGCATGGAAACCGTGGCTGTAATTCTCGGCAATAAAACCGGTGTTGAAGTCCCCCGCCACAAATTTCGGATGCGCCAGCAAGGCCGCCTGAAACGGGATGTTGCTGCTGATGCCGCGGATCACAAAGGCATTGAGCGCCTCGCGCATTTTGGCAATCGCATCAAGACGGTCCTTGCCGTGCACGATGAGTTTGGCAATCATGGAGTCGTAAAACATCGGTATCTCGCCACCGTCCTGCACGCCGGTATCGATCCGCACACCCATCAGGTTCTCGGTGTCAGCCGCAAACATCGTTTCCTTCGGCGGCTGGAAACGCACCAGCCGGCCGGTGGACGGCAGGAAGCTGCGAAACGGGTCTTCGGCATTGATGCGGCACTCGATGGCCCAGCCATTGCGCTGCACGTCTTTCTGCGCCAGCGGCAGCTTTTCGCCGGCGGCCACGCGAATCATCAGCTCCACCAGGTCCAGGCCGGTGATGCATTCGGTCACCGGGTGCTCCACCTGAAGGCGGGTGTTCATTTCAAGAAAATAAAAACTCTGGTCCTTGCCGACCACAAACTCCACTGTGCCAGCGCTTTCGTATTTGACAGCCTTGGCCAGTGCCACCGCCTGCTCGCCCATGGCTTTGCGCGTGGCATCACTGATGAACGGGCTTGGCGCTTCTTCAATGACCTTCTGGTGCCGGCGCTGGATCGAGCATTCACGTTCGTTGAGATAAATCACGTTGCCATGGCTGTCGCCCAGCAACTGGATCTCGATGTGGCGCGGCTCTTCGACAAACTTTTCAATGAAGACGCGGTCGTCACCGAAACTGTTGCGCGCCTCGTTGCGGCAGGAGGTGAAGCCTTCGAAGGCTTCCTTGTCATTGACAGCAACTCTTAAACCCTTGCCGCCACCACCGGCGCTGGCCTTGATCATCACCGGGTAACCGATGCCCTTGGCAATTTCGACCGCCTTTTCGGCCGTTTCAATCGCGTCATTGACGCCGGGAATGCAGTTGACGCCCGCCGCACCGGCCAGCTTCTTGGACTCGATCTTGTCACCCATGGCGGCAATCGAATAATGCTTGGGACCGATGAAAACAATGCCCTCTTCTTCCACACGCTTGGCAAAGCCGGCGTTCTCGCTGAGGAAGCCGTAACCCGGATGCACCGCCTGCGCGCCGGTTTGTTTGCATGCGGCAATGATCTTGTCGGCCTGCAGATAACTGTCACGGCTGGGCGCAGGGCCGATGTGCACGGCTTCGTCGGCCAGTTCCACATGGCGCGCATCCGTGTCCGCGTCCGAATACACGGCGACGGTCTTGATGCCCATCTTGCGGGCGGTCAGGATGACGCGGCAGGCGATTTCACCCCGATTCGCTATCAGGATTTTTTCAAACATAAGCGTAGTTCCATGACTTGTTTTCAAGCGGAGGCCGCGGAAACGGCTTTGCCGAGCCGCAGGCGCCGCCCCGGAGGGGGATCTGACTCGCGCGTTGTGAGCCGAGAAGGGGGGAACTCATAAGGGAATATTCCCGTGTTTGCGCCACGGGTTCTCCAGCTTCTTGTCTTTGAGCATCACCAGCGACCGGCAAATCCGCTTGCGGGTTTCGTGCGGCAGGATCACGTCGTCAATAAAACCGCGTGCGCCGGCGACAAAGGGGTTGGCAAAACGCGCCTTGTATTCAGCTTCCTTGGCGGCGAGCTTGACCGGGTCGCCCTTGTCTTCGCGGAAGATGATCTCGACCGCGCCCTTGGCCCCCATCACCGCGATTTCGGCATTTGGCCAGGCGAAGTTGACATCGCCGCGCAAATGTTTGGAGCTCATCACGTCGTAAGCGCCGCCGTAGGCCTTGCGCGTGATGACTGTGATTTTCGGCACGGTGCATTCGGCGTACGCGTAGAGCAGCTTGGCGCCGTGTTTGATGATGCCGCCATACTCCTGGCTGGTGCCCGGCATGAAGCCGGGCACATCGACAAAGGTGATCACCGGGATGTTGAAGGCATCACAAAAGCGCACAAAACGCGCGGCTTTGATGCTGCTCTTGATGTCCAGGCAACCGGCCAGCACCAGCGGCTGGTTTGCAACAATGCCGACACTCTGGCCTTCCATGCGGGCAAAACCGATGATGATGTTCTTCGCATACTCGGGCTGAATCTCGAAGAAGTCGCCGTCGTCCGCCGTCTTGGTAATCAGCTCCTTCATGTCGTAAGGCTTGTTGGGGTTCTCTGGCACCAGCGTGTCCAGGCTGAGGTCCATGCGGGCCGCCGGGTCGGCGCTGGGCCGTATTGGGGCTTTTTCGCGGTTGTTCAGCGGCAGATAGTTGTAGAGCCGGCGCAGCATCAGCAGCGCTTCCACATCGTTTTCAAACGCCAGGTCGGCGACGCCGCTGCGCGTGGTGTGGGTGGTGGCGCCGCCGAGTTCCTCGGCCGTCACTTCTTCATGCGTCACGGTTTTCACGACTTCCGGGCCGGTGACAAACATGTAGCTGCTGTCCTTGACCATGAAAATGAAGTCGGTCATGGCCGGTGAATACACGGCGCCGCCGGCGCAGGGGCCCATGACCATGCTGATCTGCGGCACCACACCCGAAGCCATCACGTTGCGCTGAAACACATCGGCATATCCGCCCAGCGACGCCACACCTTCCTGGATGCGCGCGCCTCCCGAATCATTGAGCCCAATCACCGGCGCGCCGACCTTCATGGCCTGGTCCATCACCTTGCAGATTTTTTCGGCATGCGCCTCGCTGAGCGCGCCACCGAACACGGTGAAATCCTGGCTAAACACAAACACCAGCCGGCCGTTGATCATGCCGTAGCCGGTCACCACGCCGTCGCCGGGCGGCCGGTTGTTCTCCATGCCGAAGTCGGTACAGCGGTGCTCGACAAACATGTCCCACTCTTCAAAGGTGCCTTCATCGAGCAGCAGTTCAAGCCGCTCGCGCGCCGTCAGTTTGCCTTTTCCGTGTTGCGCATCAATGCGCTTTTGCCCGCCGCCGAGACGGGCAGCGGCACGCTTGTCTTCCAGTTGTTCAAGAATGTCCTGCATGGTATGTTTTCTCTCTATGCTACTTATTTGATAGCTGCTTGCGCCCGTCCCGCATGGGCGGAAAGCAGATTTCGTGCTGCAGTGGAGGCCGGGATGCGGCCTTCGGCCACGTCGGCTAGCAGCGCCGGCAACAAGGCACTGACCGCCGGGTCCTGACGGAAGGCCAGCTTGAGCGCAGCGTCGATGCGCTCCCACATCCAGGCCAGCGACTGCTGTTGACGCCGGGCGGCCAGCCGGCCATTGCTGGTCTGTATCGTTCTGAACTGCGTCACCGCCGTCCAGAAAGCATCGACACCGGTGTTGTGCAGCGCGCTAAGCTGAAGCACCTGCGGGTGCCACTGCCTGTCAAATTCGGCAGCCTGCGCGCTGCCCATGGCGTTGTTGACCAGGCCGAACAGGCGCATGGCCGAGGAAATTTGCGCCTGCGCCCGCATCGCAGCATCGGCATCGATGTCGGCCTTGTTGATAATGACCAGGTCAGCCAGCTCCATCACGCCCTTTTTGATCGCCTGCAGGTCGTCGCCAGCGTTAGGTAGTTGCATCAGCACAAACATGTCGGTCATGTTGGCGACAGCGGTTTCGCTCTGGCCGACACCCACAGTTTCGACGATCACGATGTCATACCCCGCAGCTTCGCAGACCAGCATGGCTTCACGCGTTTTTTCGGCGACGCCGCCCAGGGTGCCGCTGGACGGGCTGGGGCGGATGTAGGCGCGTTCATGCACCGACAGCTGCTCCATCCGTGTCTTGTCGCCGAGGATGGAGCCGCCCGAGACACTCGACGAAGGGTCGATAGTCAGCACGGCCACGCGGTGTCCCTGCACGATCAGGTACAAGCCCAGCACTTCAATGAAAGTCGATTTACCGACACCCGGCACACCGCTGATGCCGAGGCGAAAGGCTTTGCCGGTGAGCGGCAGCAAGGCAGTCAGCAATTCGTCGCCCTGGGCGCGGTGGTCGGCGCGTGTGGATTCGAGCAGGGTAATGGCTTTGGCGATGGCGCGGCGCTGCGTGGCGGCGTCTTCACCGAGAATGCCTTGCAGCGCCCCATCCGTTCGCCCTGAGCCTGTCGAAGGGCTTGTCTCACTTACCTGGGTGCCCTGAATGTGCGGAAAGGCTTCGACAGGCTCAGCCCGAACGGTAGAAGCAGATCGTGCAAGTACCTTGATCTCGTCCCAATCACCTCGAATCAGCGCCTCCTTCTTCGCACGCGACCAGCCCTTGATTTGTTGCTCGAACGCGATCGCCCCCTCGCGCGTTTCGAACTCGCCTTGCCAAACCAGTTCAACGGGTTTGCGCGTCGACGTGTAGCCGATATCGCCCGCGTAATGCTGTTGCATGCGGGCGTCGAGGTCGTCTGTTTGCCCGCCATAGTACGAACCATCGGCGCAACGCAGGAGATAAACGAAAAAGGGTTTCACGCGTTTATGTGGATGAAGGCTTCGACAAGCTTCCTTCGACTCCGCTCAGGACAGGCGGCTTCGACAAGCTCAGCCCGAACGGGATGTCGAGTTAGCGCGACTGAAGTCGGGCTCACTTCAGCGCAACCTTGATCTGCTCCAGCACATCCTTGGCACTGGCCGGAATCGGGGTACCGGGGCCGTAAATACCTTTGACGCCCGCTTCATAAAGCATCTCGTAGTCTTGCCGCGGGATCACACCACCGACAAACACGATGATGTCATCGGCGCCTTGTTTCTTGAGCTCTGCAATGATGGCTGGCACCAGGGTTTTGTGGCCAGCGGCCAGGGTTGAGACACCGACCGCGTGCACATCGTTTTCAATCGCCTGACGCGCGCATTCCTCGGGCGTCTGGAACAGTGGACCCATATCCACGTCGAAGCCCAGGTCGGCAAAAGCAGTGGCCACCACCTTGGCACCGCGGTCATGTCCGTCCTGGCCAAGTTTGGAAATCATCACGCGCGGACGTCGGCCCTCGGCTTCGGCAAAAGCATTGATTTCGGTCTTGAGGTTTTCCCAGCCCTCGGCCGAGTCATAAGCGGCTGCATACACACCGGTGACCTTCTGGGTATCGGCGCGGTGGCGCCCGTAGATTTTTTCCAGCGCATCACTGACCTCACCCACTGTCGCTCGCAGGCGCACCGCCTGGATGCTGAGGTCCAGCAGGTTGCCGTCGCCCTTTTCGGCAGCGGCCGTCAACGCGTCCAGTGCAGCCTGCACCGCCGCACTGTCACGGCTGGTACGGATCGCCTTCAGGCGCGCGATCTGTCCGTCGCGCACAGCCACATTGTCAATGTCACGGGTTTCAATCGCATCTTCGGTCTTCAGCTTGTACTTGTTGACGCCAACGATCACGTCTTTGCCGCTGTCAATACGCGCCTGCTTTTCGGCGGCTGCCGCCTCGATCTTGAGCTTGGCCCAGCCGCTGTCAACGGCTTTGGTCATGCCGCCCATGGCATCCACCTCAGCGATGATGGCCCAGGCCGCGTCGGCCATGTCCTGGGTCAGTTTTTCCATCATGTAGCTGCCGGCCCAGGGGTCAATCACATGCGGAATGTGTGTTTCTTCCTGAATGATGAGTTGGGTGTTGCGGGCGATGCGTGATGAGAACTCTGTCGGCAGCGCAATTGCTTCGTCAAAACTGTTGGTGTGCAGGCTTTGCGTACCGCCAAAAACCGCAGCCATGGCCTCGATGGTGGTACGCACTACGTTGTTGTAGGGGTCCTGTTCGGTCAGGCTCCAGCCGCTGGTCTGGCAGTGCGTGCGCAACATCAGGCTCTTCGGACTTTTGGCGTTGAACTCTTTCATGATGCGGCACCAGAGCAAGCGCGCGGCGCGCATCTTGGCCACTTCAAGATAGAAGTTCATGCCGATGGCCCAGAAAAAGCTCAGGCGCCCGGCAAATCCATCGACGTCCAGGCCCTTGGCAATGGCGGTTTTCACATATTCTTTTCCGTCAGCCAGCGTGAAGGCCAGTTCGAGCGCCTGATTCGCACCCGCTTCCTGCATGTGGTAGCCGGAGATGCTGATCGAATTGAACTTCGGCATGTGCTTTGCCGTGTATTCGATGATGTCGCCGATGATGCGGATGCTGGGCGCTGGCGGGTAAATATAGGTGTTGCGCACCATGAACTCTTTGAGGATGTCGTTCTGGATGGTGCCGCTGAGCTGGTCCTGCGCCACGCCTTGTTCTTCAGCCGCCACCACATAACCGGCGAGCACTGGCAGCACCGCGCCGTTCATGGTCATGGACACCGACACTTTGTCCAGCGGAATCTGGTCAAACAGGAGTTTCATGTCCTCGACGCTGTCAATCGCCACGCCGGCCTTGCCAACGTCGCCGGTGACGCGCGGGTGATCGCTGTCGTAGCCGCGGTGCGTCGCCAGGTCAAACGCCACCGACACGCCCTGCCCGCCAGCGGCCAAAGCCTTGCGGTAAAAGGCATTGGATTCTTCAGCCGTGGAAAAACCGGCGTACTGGCGGATGGTCCAGGGCCGCACTGCATACATGGTGGCCTGCGGGCCACGAATGAAGGGCTCAAAACCCGGCAGCGTATCGGTGTAAGGCAGGTCCTTGACGTCTTCAGCGGTGTACAGCGGCTTGACCGTGATGCCGTCCGGGGTTTGCCAGTTGAGCGCACCGAGATCGCCCCCCGGTGCGGACTTCGCTGCAGCTTGGGCCCAGGCCTCCAGGCTGACGGACGCAAATTCGGGTGAGAACGATGGTGTGGGAATGCTCATGGCGCGTGCTGGTAGCGTTTTCGGACAGATTTTGTGGATCGAGCCAAGTTTACATTATTTATAATTATTGATGCAAAATTTAGTTTCAGATAAGATCGCGCTGTGCAATTGATCCCCTTATAACCACCATGGCTGCTGTTTCATTGACCCCCCGCGCACTCTATGAAGAGGTGGCGGAGCTGTTGCGCCAGCGCATTTTCAACCGCGAACTGGTGCCCGGCAGCTGGATTGACGAACTCAAACTGGCCGAAGAGTACGGCATCAGTCGCACCCCGCTGCGTGAGGCGCTCAAGGTGCTGGCCACCGAAGGCCTGGTCACCATGAAGGTCAGGCGCGGCGCCTACGTCACGGAAGTGTCCGAACGCGACCTCGCCGATGTGTACCACCTGCTGGCTCTGCTGGAGAGCGACGCGGCCGGTGTGGTGGCCACCCAGGCCACCGACGCACAACTGAAAGAACTGCAATCACTGCATCGCGAGCTGGAAAAAGCCGTGGCCAACCGTGAACGCTTTTTTGAAATCAACGAGGCCTTTCACATGCGCCTGCTGGAAATCGCCAATAACCGCTGGCGTGACCAGATGGTGGCCGACCTGCGCAAGGTGATGAAGTTGAACCGCCACAACTCGCTGCTCAAGAGCGGTCGTATGGAAGAGTCCTTGGCCGAACATCGGTCCCTCATGGAAGCACTGACCGCGCGCAATGCCGACACCAGCGCGCAACGCATGCGCGAGCACTTCAGGAACGGGCTGGAAGCGGCGGCCTGACGATTCCCTTTGGCGGCCGCGTAACCAGAAACACGCCCGGCAGAATCAGCAACGCACCGACCGCATGATGCAAACCCGGCGGCTCGCCCAGCAGCCCCCAGGCGGCGGCGGCCGCGTAGAGCGGCGCCAGATAGAGCGCCACAGCCACCCGGCTGGCACCGAGAATTTTTTGCGCCCAGCTGTAAATCCAGTAAGCACCTATGCCCGGAATCAGGGCGGCCAGTACCACCAGCAGCAGCGCCTGCCCACCGAAGGTATCGGCACCGGGCCGGGCCGCTTCCCACAGCGCCGGGGGCAACAATACCAGAGTCCCACCGATGCAGATCGCCGCCAGACGAGCGGTTGCGCTCAGAGAACTGGGCCAGCGTTTTTGCAACAGGGCATAAGCGGCCCAGGACACCGTGGCCGCCACAATCCAGGCGTCACCCACGGAAAACTGCACCTCAGCCAGCGCAGTCCATTGCCCCTTGACCACCACATGCACCACCCCGGCCAGCGCCAGCAACATGCCTGCCTTCTGCCGGGCGCCAAAGGGTTCACCCAGCCACCATATGGCGCCAAGGCTGATCAACACCGGGGAGGCCGAATAAATCAGCGCAATATTCATGGCGCCGGTGGAGCGAGCGCCTTCATACACCCAGGCACCACAAATCAGCATGCCCAAGGTACCCAGCACCAGGTTTTGCCGCCAAGCGCGCAGGACAGATGCCCGCTCGCGCCACAGCTCGTCCCGCGTGATCACCAGGAGAATGAGGGCAGCCAGGCCCCAGCGGCCCAGTGCCAGCATGTAAGGCCCGATGACGCCAGGTGCCTTGCGCGCAACGATGTAGTTGACAGCCCAGAGCGCCGGCACCAGCCAAAGCAGCAACAGCGCCAGACGCGTTTCGCGCTGTATCGCCTCAGGCATGCGCCACCGCGGCGTCAGGTGAGGACACGCAAACGCCCTCGCCCACTGACGCTGGTGCATGCGCCAGCGCCATCACCTCGCGCGGGTGCAGGGTTTTGAGCCGGTGGTCGCTCCAGACCTGGCGCCAGCGTCGGGATCCCGGCAGGCCGTGGCGCAAACCCAGCATGTGGCGCGCGACAGCCGACCAGGGCGTGCCATGTTCGACCGCCTGGGTGGCCATGTAATCCACCATCAGCGACTCGACCGATTCACGGGTCTGCCCGCTTGGGGCGGCGCCGAAGAAGGCTTCATCCCAGGAGGCCAACCACCAGGGGTTGTGGTAGGCCTCGCGCCCTACCATCACACCGTCGAGTTCGCGCAGTTGCGCCGCCACCTGCTCGCCGGTGGTGATGCCGCCGTTGATGGCGATGGTGAGTTCGGGAAACTCTTGCTTGAGCCGATGAACGAGCGCATAACGCAGCGGAGGCACTTCCCGGTTTTCCTTTGGCGACAAACCCTTAAGCCAGGCGTTGCGCGCATGCACGATGAAGGTCTTGCAACCGGCCGCGCTGACCGTGCCTACAAAATCGCGCACGAACTCATAACTTTCACCCTTGTCGATGCCGATGCGGTGCTTGACCGTGACCGGCACGTCCACCACATCCACCATGGCTTTCACGCAGTCGGCCACCAGTTGCGGCTCAGCCATCAGGCAGGCACCAAAAGCGCCGCGCTGCACGCGTTCGCTGGGGCAGCCGCAGTTGAGATTGATCTCGTCATAGCCCCACTGCTCGCCGAGTTTTGCGCAATGCGCGAGGTCGGCCGGCTCACTGCCGCCCAGTTGCAGCGCGACCGGGTGTTCTTCCGTGTTGAAGCGCAAATGCCGGGCAACGTCACCATGCACCAGCGCGCCAGTCGTGACCATCTCGGTATACAACAAGACGTGGCGCGACAGCAGGCGGTGAAAGTAGCGGCAATGCCGGTCAGTCCAGTCCATCATCGGTGCCACGCTGAGCCGGTGCGCCGGGAGATGGCTGGGGCCTGGGGGCGAAAAATCGGGTTGGGCTTGCATGAATGCTGTATTTTCTCACGCGCAGGCCAACGGGTCTGCCCCGGCAGGCATCGCCTCACAAGCGTTCTGTAGTGGCAGGCCGGATAATGGACAGCTTGGCATCTGCGCCAGCTTTTTCCCCTCCCACACCCTCGCCATGATCATGACCCTGCCAGCCCCCGCCCCACAGATCACCGCGCCACGCCCCGCTGCTGCGGTCCACGGCCACAAGCCAAGCGCTTTCCTGCTGCTGTCGCTGCTGGTCACGCTAGGCGCCTGCACCTCCGTGCCGCTGCCGCCCTGGCCGACCCAGGGCAGCGCACCGGGGCCCGTGCCAGCACCGGCCACCGTGGCTGTGGCTGCCCCTGTACCTGCTGTGGTGGCGGTGGCCCAGCCCGTTCCTCCGCGTCCGGCCGTGCTTGTGGCGCCAGCCGCCGAAGCGCCTTACAGCGCTGCAGTCGCGGCCCGCTTTCCGGCACCATCGGTCATATACAACACGCCGGGCCTGCAGGAAGGCCGCAGCAGTTTCAGCTCGAATGCGGAAATCCAGACCTGGCTGCGCGACCTGACGGCATCGGCCGCCGGCGTGCCGGGCCTCAAGGCCGCTGTTCTGAATATGGGCCAGTCGCAACGCGGTGAGGCGCTTGAGGCTATGGTGCTGAGCCGTGCTGCGGGCACAGATGCTGCGGCGCTGCTGGCGTCGGGCCGCCCCACCGTATTGCTGATTGGCCAGCAGCACGGCGACGAGCCGGCTGGCAGCGAAGCCCTGCTGGTGATTGCGCGCGAACTCACACAAGGCCTGCTGCGACCCTTGCTGGACCGTGTCAACGTCATCATCGTTCCGCGCGCCAACCCTGATGGTTCGGCAGACAACAAACGCGCGACCATTGGCGGGCTCGACATGAACCGCGACCATTTGCTGCTCAACACCCCTGAGGCGCGGGCACTGGCCAAACTCACACGCGACTACCACCCGACCGTGGTTGTCGATGCGCACGAGTACACCGTGGTCGGCCGCTTTCTGCAGAAATTCGACGCTGTGCAAAAGTACGACGCGCTGCTGCAGTACGCTACCACCGCCAACATTCCGGAGTTTTTGACCAAGGCCTCCGAAGAGTGGTTCCGACGCCCGCTGGTAGCCGCACTCAAGGCGCAAGGCCTCAGCAGCGAGTGGTACTACACCACTTCGACCGATCCGCTTGACAAGAAAATCTCCATGGGCGGCACCCAGCCCGACACCGGGCGCAACGTCAACGGTCTGAAAAATACCGTGAGCCTGTTGATCGAGACCCGCGGTGTCGGCATAGGTCGGCTGCATATCCAGCGCCGTGTGCATACCCATGTCACCGCGATCAGCAGCGTGCTGGCCAGCACCGCCCAGCGTGCCCCAGAGCTGGGCCAACTGCAGCCCTACATCGAAAAGGAAATCATCAGCTCGACCTGCAAGAACGAAGCCGTTGTAGAGGCCGGGCAGACCCTGACCCAGCAGGAACTGCTGATGCTGGACCCGGTCACCGGCGCCGACAAAGCGCTGCGCGTGGAGTGGAACTCGGCGCTGACGCTGCGCAAAATCAAAGCACGCGTTCGGCCCTGCGGCTATTGGCTGTCAGCGTCTTCCAAGATTGCGGTGGAGCGCTTGCGCCTGCATGGCGTGCAGGTGCTGCGCGTCACGGAGCCCAGCTCAATGCTGGGTGACATCTACCGCGAAACTGCCCGGGCGGCCGGCGTTCGTCAAGATGTGCGCGGAACTATCGCCGATGCCGGGCAAATCGTCAAAGCCGAAGTGGCACTGGTGCGCGGTGTGATCGATGCGCCCACCGGCAGCTACTACGTTCCACTGAACCAGCCACTGGCCAACCTGGTGATCGCGGCGCTGGAGCCCGACACCCAGAGCAGCTACTTTGCCAATCAACTCATTGAGAGCCTGACCGGGAGCGCGCGCGTGATGTCCGAGCCTGCGCTGAAAACCGAAGAGTTGCCCTGACCATCGGGCTGCTACGGGCCCCGCGATCAATCCTGAAGTCCTACAAAACCCGGCTATGAAGACTGACAGCCAGCTCGCGTGGTCCAGGCCCTAATAGGGACATGAAAACATTTGAACTTACTCCCAAGATGGTCACCATGGGTGGTGTGTTTTATCCCACCGGTTACGCTATGTTGCTGTTTTCGGACGCTGGTCTGGCTGAGAAGGCTGCGCAGGCGATGGAGGCCGCCGGCTTTGCAAGCGACGCCGTCATGCAGCTAGAGCCCGCGACCATCTTGCACGACATCGGCAAGGTCGACGGGGACTCGGGTGGTTTGCCATCGGTCGGCACGGAAGGCCATACCGTCAACAAATACATTGCTCTCGCGCGAAAGGGCCATCACGGCGTGATGGTTCATGCCCCTTCTGACGAAGACACCCAGCGCGTGCTGGCTGCAATCAGTGACATTCCATTCACCTATGGCCAGAAATATCATATGCTGGCGATGGAAGACCTGGAGCAGTAGCCCGCGCAGCGCGCAAACCTTGGCCGCCGAACGCTATCAAATTAATAGCTACTCACGCAGACGGCTAATGGGCTGGAGCCCGCTTTTTCTTAATAACTACCGCCTCCCCCGTGTGCCAGGCTCTCGAACTTGGTGATGCGGCTGATAAACGCAAGCTTTACCGTGCCGGTCGGGCCGTTACGCTGCTTGCTGATGATGACCTCGGCCACGCCGGGCTCCTTGCAGGCGTCTTTGGTGTAGTACTCGTCGCGGTAGATGAACATGATGATGTCGGCATCCTGCTCGATGGCTCCTGACTCGCGCAGATCGCTCATCATCGGGCGCTTGTCGGTGCGTGATTCGACGCCGCGGCTCAGCTGGGACAACGCAATCACCGGGCATTGAAGTTCCTTGGCAAGCATCTTCAGGCCCCGCGAAATTTCGCCCACTGCCGTGGCGCGGTTTTCTTCGGCCATGCCGCTGGACACACTCATGAGCTGCAAATAGTCGACGACGATCAGGCCCAGCTTGCCGCACTGTCGCGCCAACCGCCTGGCGTTGGCGCGCAACTCACTGACGGTCAGGCCCGGGGTTTCGTCGATGTGCAGGGATATGTTGCGCAGCTTCTCGATGGCTTCAGTCAGGCGCGGCCACTCTTCGTCGGTCAGCGCACCGGTGCGCAAATGGGTTTGGTCGATGCGGCCTATGGAGCCAACGATACGCACCGCGAGTTGCGAGGCACCCATCTCCATCGAGAACACGGCCACCGGCAGGCCTTCGTTCAGGGCCACGTGTTCTGCGATGTTGATGGCCAAGGCCGTTTTCCCCATCGAGGGTCTTGCAGCAAGAATGACCAAATCACCGGCCTGAAAGCCCGAGGTCATTTTGTCCAGGTCGTAAAAACCGGAGGGCACACCGGTGACGTCGTTCGGGTTTTCCGACATCTCCGTCACGCGGTCCAGCAGGCTGACCACCAGCGTGTCCATGCTCTGGAAGCCCTGCTTCATGCGCGAGCCCTGCTCGCCGATCTTGAATATCTTCTGCTCGGCCTCATCGAGAATCATCGCCACCGCCTTGCCCTGCGGGTTGAAGGCGTTGGTGGCAATTTCGTCGCTGGCAGCCACCAGCTTGCGCAGGATGGAGCGCTCGCGCACGATCTCTGCGTAGCGGCGGATGTTGCTTGCGCTCGGCACATACTGCGCCAGCGAATTGAGGTAACCCAAGCCACCGACCTCGTCGGCCTTGCCCTGGTTCTGAAGATGCTCGTACACCGTGATGACGTCAGCCGGCTTGGTGGCGTTGATCAGCGCGCCCACGGCGGCGTAGATCAGCTTGTGTTCGTAGCGATAAAAGTCTTCGTCCACCAACAGGTCGCCGACGCGGTCCCAGGCGCCATTGTCGAGCAGCAAGCCGCCCAGCACGCTGGACTCGCCTTCGATCGAATGCGGAGGAATGCGCAGTTGCGCGATTTGGCGGTCGGCGCTGTAGCGGGGGTCGGGAGCGGTGGAAAGTACGGCGGACATGGGTTTCTCTGGAAGATCTTCGATGCTAGCTGCGAACGGGGCAGTTCGTCATCGGAAAAGGCTATGGAAAATCTGTGGATAGCTCAAGGAAAGTGTTGAAGAATCTGTGGATAGCCGGTGCACAGATATGTACAAAACGGCAATGTGGACGGCAATTGAAAAAGCCGCTCAGCGAGCGGCTTTTTGAGGACAGCGAGCGCTGCTTAGGCCGATTCGCCGTACACCGTCACGGTAATGTCCACAACCACATCGGTGTGCAGCGCAACCGTCACGGGGTGATCACCCACGGTCTTGAGCGGGCCGTTCGGCATGCGGATCTGCGACTTGGCCACAGGGAAGCCCTGCTTGGTCAATTCGGCAGAGATGTCATGGTTGGTGACGGAGCCGAACAGGCGACCGTCCACACCGGCTTTTTGCGTCAGCTTGACGGTGGTGCCGCCGAGTTTTACGCCCTGGGCCTGGGATTCAGCCAGTTTCGCGGCGGCGGCTTTTTCGAGCTCGGCGCGTTTGACTTCGAATTCCTTGATCGCTGCAGCGGTGGCGCGGCGGGCGCGGCCGGAAGGGATCAGGAAATTGCGTGCGTAACCGTCTTTGACCTTGACGACTTCACCCAGGTTGCCCAGGTTCACGACTTTGTCGAGCAGAATGATTTGCATGGTCGGCTCCTTACAGGCTGCGGTGCTGGTCGCTGTAAGGCAGCATCGCGAGGAAGCGAGCGCGCTTGACGGCGGTGTTGATCTGACGCTGAAAAATCGCGCGCGTGCCGGTCAGGCGGGCGGGGATGATTTTTCCGTTTTCGGCCACAAAATCGCGCAGGGTGTCGATGTCCTTGTAGTCGATTTCTTCCACGCCAGCAGCGGTGAAGCGGCAAAAGCGCTTGCGCTTGAACAGCAGGGATTGTGTGTTGCGCTTGGGGCGCTTGTCTTTGTTGAAACGTTTTGGTCCGGGCATGATGGACTCCTTAAAGGGGGTTCAGTACTTGATCAGAAACTGGTTGAAAAGCTTGGATGTGAAACACGACACTTTTGCTACCTCGCGCGTTGACCAGAAAGCCGGTGAACCTGAAGGGTTTGCTCAAGGTCAGCCGGCTTGTTTGTTCAGCCAGCGTACCAAAGGCAACCGCTTTCATCGTGACTTTGACCTGCCGGGCGGAACCTGCTTCCGTTATTTCGGACTCGTGATCGAGAACGAAGTTGGTGGCGGGGATTCCAGCGGGCGTGTAGCGCAGGGGACTGGCCTCGGCGATACAGGCGGTCAATTCAACGTGGTTCACTGCAGGATCATTCGCTCAGCAGTGCATCGTTAACAGCATGATGGCGTCTTACGACGCTGCATACTCCTGCTGCTGGGCCTTGCGGGCTTCTTCCCTCTCGACGTTGCGCATCATGAGGGACGGGCCGGTGTCGGCTTTTTTCTTGACCACGGTCAGGTGGCGCAGCACGGCATCGTTGAACTTGAACGCGTGTTCAATTTCTTCCATCACAGCCTGGCTGGCTTCAATGTTGATACACAGGTAATGGGCTTTGGCGAGTTTCTGGATCAGGTACACCAGTTGGCGACGGCCCCAATCTTCAACCCGATGCACTTTCCCGCCGCCGGCGGTAATCATGGTTTTGTAGCGCTCCAGCATGGCTGGAACTTGCTCGCTTTGATCCGGATGGATCAGCAAGACGATCTCATAGTGACGCATAAACTCTCCTTGTGGTTGGTAAAAGCTGCCCCAGCGTCGTTAAGGGTGCAGCAAGGCGAAGCCCATGATTATATACCACCGCACAGCTACGCGCGTCCCGAAGCCCCCTGCCCTTGCAGGCCGCCGCTCGCCAGAAACTTCGCTTCTGTCGCCTGTCCAAACCTGCTTGAGCAGGTTTGGACAGGCGACAGCTCATCGGTGGCCGCAGTGCCTGCCCGCTGGCGAAGCCGGGCCTGCCTGAGCTGGAAAAGCCCTGCTGCACGCGGTTTCAGTGGGTCTTCAGGTCCGGGTAGCGGATGTGGTCGACCAGATCATCCGACTGCTGGCTGGGCGGTTTGCTGACCAGGCTGACCAGCACGATCACCACAAAGCCCACCGGCACACCGAACAGGCCTGCAGAAATCGGATCGATCCCCCACCAGAGTTCAATCGGCGAGCGGATGTTGAAGATGGCACGCAACCAGGGCTGGTTGGCCACCATGTAATAGGAGGTCACCGCCAGACCGGCCATCATGCCCAGGGCGGCCGCAGTCCCGGTGGCGCGTTTCCAGAAAATGCCCAGACTGAGCGCCGGAAAAAACGAAGCTGCGGCAAAGGAGAACGCGGCTGACACCAGGAACAGGATGTCCGCCGGCTTCTGCGCTGCCACATAAGCGGCAAGCAAGGCGACAAGCAGCAGCAGGATCTTGGACACGGTCACGCGGCTGACGGTCGAGGCATTAGGGTCGATCATCTTGTAGTACAGGTCATGCCCGAGCGCGTTGGAAATCGTCAGCAGCAGGCCGTCCGCCGTTGACAAGGCCGCAGCCAGCCCGCCGGCCGCCACCAGCCCCGAAATCACATAGGGCAGACCCGCCAATTCGGGCGTGAGCAATACGATGATGTCGCCGCCTATTGTCATTTCGTTGAGCTGCAGGATGTTGTCGCGGTTGATGTCCGTCACGGACAGCAGTGCCGGGTCCACCTTGGTCCAGGACTTGACCCAGACGGGCAACTGGTCGAACGGGGTGCCGACCAGCACCGTGAAAATTTCGTACTTCACCAGCACGGCCAGCGCCGGCGCGGTGAAATACAGCAGCAGTATGCACACCAGCGACCAGGTCACGGACTGTCGCGCTTCCCGCACGCTGGGCACGGTGTAATAACGCATCAGGATGTGCGGCAGGGCCGCAGTTCCCACCGTGAGGCAAAAGATCAGCGCCAGGAAATTGCGCCGGGAAGTTTCGTACAGTGCCTGCTGTTGCGGCGTTCCGTCCGGGTCACCCGAAAACTGCGCCGCGTGAGCCGGCATGCCGTTGAGGGGCTGCGTTTTCACATCGGCCGCAGCCCTGGCGGCGGTCCAGGCCACGGTGGCCGCTGTCTCGTTTTTCGGCATGGCGGCCAGCGCCCTCGCCGCCGAAGAAACCTCAATGACAGGCGCATTGGCGCTCTTGAGCTGCTCCATTTTTTTGACAGCCGCTTCCCGGTCGGCTGCCAGCGACGCCGCCGGCTGCTGCAGCTTTCTGCTCAGGGCATCGGACTGCTGCCTGTAAAGCGCCCTCACCTCCAGTTCACGCGGATCGGCCGCGAGTTCCTTTTCCTTGGCCGTTACCTTTTCCAGCTGGAATCCATAGACCAGCTGGGGTACGGGCACACTGGTCTGCTTCACCGACAACCAGACCACCGGCAGCAGGTAGGCAATCACCAGGATGATGTACTGCGCCACTTGGGTCCAGGTCACAGCCCGCATGCCGCCAAGAAAGGAGCACACCAGAATGCCGCCGAGGCCGAGAAAAATACCGAGTTCGAAGGCGATGCCGGTGAGGTAGGAGGTGATGAGGCCCACGCCGTAGATCTGCGCCACCAGGTAGGTGAAGGAGCAGAGGATGGCGGCCGACAACCCGATCAGCCGTGGCAGGTGCCCACCATAACGCTCCCCTAGGAAATCCGGTATGGTGAACTGGCCGAACTTGCGCAGGTAGGGCGCCAGCACCAGCGCCACCAGGCAGTAACCGCCGGTCCAGCCCATTATGAAGGCCAGCCCGTTGTAACCCGTCAGGTACAGCGTTCCGGCCAAGCCTATGAAGGAAGCCGCCGACATCCAGTCCGCGCCGGTGGCCATGCCGTTATAAACCGCCGGCACCCGGCGTCCGGCGACATAGTATTCGGACGCGTCGGTGGTCCGGCTCATGACCCCGATGCCGGCATACAGGCTGATGGTGGCCAACATGAAAATCGTGCCTATCCAGAGCCGCGGCAGGCCCATGCGTTCCAGCACCGCAAGCATCACCACGAAAAGCACGAGCCCGAGGGTGTACCAGCGATAGATGCGATCCAGCTGCGCCTTGAACTGATTCCTGGAAAGAACAACACCATCGCGAAAACCGAAAAATCCCGCCATCTCAGTCCTCACCGTCCGACACGCCGTATTCGATGTCCATGCGGTTCATATACCAGGCATAAAACCCGATGATGAGTCCGTAGACCAGCAAGGCGCCCTGCGCGCCCATCCAGAAACTGAACGGCCAGCCGAAAAAGCTGAAACTCAGTGCACGCGCGAAATAGCTGACCCCGAAGGTCACCAGCAGCCAGGCCAGCAACAGCAAGGCCGTCAAGGCGCGGGTCTTGCGCCAGTATTGCCGGTGGCGTTCAGTGAGTTGCATGGCCTGGGAATCCCAGCTCCGTCGCCAGTTGCCGGGCCAGCCGGGGTTCGAACTGGCGCAAATGCGCGACCACCTGCCGCGCTGCCGCAGTCTGGCCGAGCGCCAGCCGCACCTGAGCCAACCGGTACCAGCCGTAAGGACTCAAGGGCTGCAGTCCGGTGTTTTTTTCCAGCGCCTGCACCGCTTCGTCGAGCTGGCTCCGGCCGATCAGTGCCAGCGCCAGGCCATACCAGGCGCGGTCCAGGCGCGGGTCAAGCGCCAGCGCCTGGCGGAACGCCGCTTCGGCTTCCAGTAGGCGGCCGACGTCCTGCAACACATAAGCCAAATTGAACCATGCGGCCGCCTGCTGAGGACAAGCCTCCACCAGGGCCTGCAGGCTGGCGATCGCCTCAGGCACATGGCCAAGCTGCGCCAGCACGTGCGCCTGACTGGCCAGCGCGTAGGCGTCTCCGGGACGCACAAGCAACATGCGGGCGAACATCGGTAAGGCAGCTTGCGGCCGGCACAAGACCAGCAGCATAAGCGCGCGGATTTTCAGGCAGCGGTATTTCAGTGCAAGCATCACGCTGTAGCCTGGCACAGGGCCACACCGATGTGCAGGCAGATGCGGATTTTGGCAATGGCGGCGGCCGCCCACAGCATCAGCAGCAATAGAAAAACCACCAGCGGCAGATGGCGGTCCATCACCACCCGAGGTGATAACTTGCGCGCCACCCGCACCCAGGGCCGGCCCACGAGCTCAAGCACCCGGTAAAAAGGATTGCGCTCCCGCGCTGCGCCCGACAGCAGGCCGATCACGCCCTGCCCCGCCAGCGCCAGCAGGGCTATTTCAGCAAGCAGCTTGATGGTGGTGACCAGGGTGAGATAAGCGGCATCAGGCATGGACCCCGATTGTCGCCGGGGGCCTTGCGTCTTGCTTACCCGGCAGGCGCCGGCACACCGGGGTTTTCCCTCGGTGCCCGGCCGTGAGTCCTCAGTTCGACAGCTGTTTCCAGGTGGCAATCACCGTGTCCGGATTGAGCGACAGCGAACTGATGCCTTCGTCTTTAAGCCATTGCGCAAAATCCGGGTGGTCGCTGGGGCCCTGGCCACAGATACCGACGTATTTGCCCTGGCGCTTGCAGGCCTGGATGGCGCGACTCAGCATGGCCTTGACGGCCGGGTCGCGTTCGTCGAAGTCCTCGGCCAGGATGGCCAGGCCCGAGTCGCGGTCCAGACCCAAGGTAAGCTGGGTCAAATCGTTGGAGCCAATCGAGAAGCCGTCGAAGAATTCGAGGAATTCGTCAGCCAGAATGGCATTGCTCGGCACTTCGCACATCATGATCACGCGCAAGTCCTTCTCGCCACGTTTCAAGCCATGCAGGGCCAGCAGGTCCGTGACCTTTTTGGCCTGGCCCAAAGTGCGCACGAACGGCACCATGACCTCGACATTGACCAGGCCCATGTCGTCTCGCACACGCCGCAGCGCTTCGCACTCCATCGCAAACGCTTCACCGAAGTCGGGGCTCAGGTAACGCGATGCACCGCGAAAGCCCAGCATCGGGTTTTCTTCCTCAGGCTCGTAGCGCGAACCCCCAATCAGCTTGCGGTATTCGTTGGACTTGAAGTCCGACAGGCGCACGATCACCGGTTTCGGCCAGAAAGCTGCGGCAATGGTCGCCACGCCTTCGGCCACCTTGTCAACGTAAAAAGCGCGCGGCGAGGCATGGCCGCGTGCCACGCTTTCCACCGCTTTTTTCAGGTCGGTATCGACATTCGGGTAGTCAAGGATGGCCTTGGGGTGCACGCCGATGTTGTTGTTGATGACAAACTCCAGCCGTGCCAGGCCGACGCCGTGGTTGGGGATCTGGCAAAAGTCGAAAGCCAGTTGCGGGTTGCCGACGTTCATGGTGATCTTCAGGTCGATAGGCGGCATCTCGCCGCGCTGCACCTCGGTCACCTCGGTTTCCAGCAGGCCGTCGTAGATGTTGCCGGTGTCGCCCTCGGCGCAACTCACGGTGACCAGCATGCCAGTCTTGAGGGTTTCGGTCGCGTCGCCGCAGCCGACCACCGCCGGAATGCCCAATTCACGCGCGATGATGGCCGCATGGCAAGTGCGCCCGCCGCGATTTGTCACGATGGCGCTGGCGCGTTTCATGACCGGCTCCCAGTTCGGGTCGGTCATGTCGGTCACCAGAATATCGCCAGGCTGGACCTGGTCCATGTCCTTGATGTCGTGCACGATGCGCACCGCACCGGTGCCAATCTTCTGGCCGATGGCCCGCCCTTCAGCGAGCACGGTGCCGGTGCCCTTGAGCTTGTAGCGCAGCTCGGCTTTGCCCTTGGACTGGCTTTTCACCGTCTCGGGACGCGCCTGCAGGATGTAGAGCTGGCCGTCGGTGCCGTCCTTGCCCCACTCGATGTCCATGGGCCGGCCATAGTGGTCCTCGATGATCACGGCGTAACGCGCGAGCTGTTCGACGTCGGCATCGCTCAGCGAATAACGGTTGCGCAGCTCGGCCGGCACGTCGGTGGTCTTAACCAGCTTGCCGCCGGCTTTTTTCTCATCCGGCGTGGTGAACTCCATCTGCAGCAGCTTGGAACCCAGGTTGCGGCGGATGACACAGCGCTTGCCAGCCTTGAGCATGGGCTTGTGCACGTAAAACTCATCCGGGTTGACGGCGCCCTGCACCACCGTCTCGCCCAGGCCGTAGCTGGAGGTGATGAAAACCACATCCTCGAAGCCGCTTTCGGTGTCGATGGTGAACATCACGCCGGCCGCGCCGAGGTCGCTGCGCACCATGCGTTGTACGCCGGCCGACAGGGCCACGTCGGCATGGGCGAAACCCTGGTGCACACGGTAGCTGATGGCGCGGTCGTTGTACAGCGAGGCAAACACCTCTTTCATCTTGTGCAGCACGTCCTCGATGCCGACCACGTTCAAAAAAGTTTCTTGCTGACCGGCGAAAGACGCGTCGGGCAAGTCCTCAGCGGTGGCGGACGAGCGCACTGCAAAGCTGGCTTGTGGATTGCCGGCGCTCAGGGTGGCAAAGCTTTCGCGCACGGCTTTGGCAAATTCAGCCGGAAAGGGCTGGGCTTCAACCAGCGCGCGAATCTTGCTGCCGGTGACAGCCAGCGCGCGCACGTCGTCGGTGTTGAGCGCGTCAAGCAGCGCATTGATTTTCTGGTCCAGTCCATCGTGGGCCAGGAACACCCGGAAAGCGTGGGCGGTGGTGGCAAAGCCGGTCGGCACCCGCACGCCCTGGGGGCCAGTGGGCAATTGCGAGATCATTTCGCCGAGGCTGGCGTTTTTACCGCCGACGGCCTCGACATCCGTCATCCTCAGGTTTTCAAACGGTACGACCAAGGCGGTCGGCTCAAAAAGGTTGGACATGAAAATACTCCGGGAGGTTTAAAAACCGGGGACAGGCACATGCGCGGCGGGCAACCTTGTTGTTTTTCGAGGGGGTGGGTGCGGGGCATGGGCTGACAAATCTGGATAATTGCTCGATTGTAGAACGCCGCCCCGCAGCCCGCGTGTAAGCGCTTTTCCCTTAACCGGCCCATTCCCATGTCCAACCGCACCGTGTTTTTCATCTCCGACGGCACCGGCATCACGGCCGAAACCTTTGGTAACGCCATCCTGGCCCAGTTCGAGTTCAAGCCACGCCATGTGCGCCTGCCTTTCATCGACAGCGTGGACAAGGCGCACCAGGCGATCCGCCAGATCAATCACACGGCCGAGCTCGAAGGCAGCAAGCCGATTGTCTTCACCACGCTGGTCAACATGGAAATCCTGGAGGTGCTCAAGGCCGACTGCCACGGCATGCTGCTGGACATGTTCGGCATGTTTGTGGCCCCGCTGGAGACCGAACTGGGCCTCAAGTCCAACCACCGGGTCGGACGCTTTTCGGACGCCTCCAAAAGCAAGGAGTACGACGACCGCATCGAGGCCATCAACTTCTCGCTGGCGCACGACGACGGCCAGAGCAACCGCGATCTGGCCGGATCCGACGTGATCCTGGTCGGCGTCAGCCGCAGCGGCAAGACGCCGACCTCGCTCTACCTGGCGATGCAGTACGGGCTCAAGGCGTCCAATTACCCGCTGATCCCGGAAGACTTCGAGCGCCGCCAGTTGCCGCCGGCGCTGGTGCCGCACCGAAAGAAAATTTTTGGCCTGACGATTGCCGCCGAGCGCCTGGCGCAGATCCGCAATGAGCGCCGGCCCAACTCCAAGTACGCGAGCCTGGAGAACTGCCGCGACGAGATCCACGAGGCCGAAGCCATGATGCGGCGCGAAGGCATACGCTGGCTGTCGACCACCACCAAGTCGATCGAAGAGATTGCGACCACCATCCTGCAGGAAATCCGGCCGGAGCGGCTGGAATACTGAGAGGCGCCAGTTCGCTCTATTTTTGATAGCTGCTCACGCCTACCAGACAACAGCCGCAGCATGATTTCTTGAGAAGAGCCGGCGCAACTTCGGCGTCACGCCCTGAATCTAACCAGATGGCACATCAAAATAGCCGTTGGCCCAAATCTGACGGGCGTGAGCAGCTATATATTTGATAGCAAATTACCTCAACCCAGCACCGCCACACCCTTGACCTGCGCAAAAACAGCGCTGCCCGGCTGCAGCTGCAGCGCCGCCGCCGACTTGCGCGTGATGCGTGCCAACAACGTGCTGCCGCCCGCGTCCAGGCTGACCATGAGCTGGCCGGGGCTGTCATCAGCCAGGCCGGTGACGATGGCGGCAAACACATTGAGCACGCTGCTGCCCTCCTGCCGCTGCAGGCTCAGGCTGATGTCGCGCGCCTGAATGCGCACCCGCACCTTTTGGCCAGGCTGCAGCGCCTGGCTGGGCAGGCTGATCTGCCCACCGGGAAATTCAAGATGGCTCAATTGCCAGGCCGGCTCCAGGTGCGTCACCGTGGCCTCTATCACGGCCGCAGCGGCGTCGCCATGCGCCAGCGGCAAATCCAGCCGCGTCATCAACTCGCGCGTGGGCCCGGCTGCCGTGACGCGGCCGGCTTCGAGCAGCACCAGGTGATCGGCCAACCGCGCCACTTCGTCGGGTGCGTGGCTCACATACAGAATGGGGATGTCCAGTTCGGCGTGCAGCTTTTCAAGGTAAGGCAACACGTCGGCTTTGCGCTGCAGATCCAGCGAGGCCAGCGGCTCGTCCATTAGCAGCAGGCTGGGGCTGGTGGCCAGCGCCCGCGCGATCGCCACGCGCTGGCGCTCACCGCCCGACAAGGTATCCGGCCGGCGCTCCATCAGCGGCTCTATGCCCAGCAGCTCGACCGCCTGCTCCAGCGAGACCCGACGCTGCGCCGCGGGCACGCGGCTGCGGCCGTAGTCGAGGTTGCGCCGCACGTCCAGGTGCGCGAACAGGCTGGCGTCCTGGAACACCAGACCGAGCGGGCGCCGGTGCACCGGCATGAAGACGCCGGAGGCATCATCCTGCCAGACCTCTCCGCTGACCACCAATTGGCCGCTGCGCGCGCGCTCCAGCCCGGCGATGCAGCGCAGCAAGGTGCTTTTGCCCGAGCCGGAGACGCCAAAAAACGCCGTCACACCGCGCCCTGGCAAATCCAACGCCACGTCCAGCGAAAAATCTTTGTAGGCCTGCCGAAATACGGCTGTGATGCCGCTCATGCGCCCCGCCTGCGACGCCGCCGTCCAGTGGGCTGAAGGGTGTACAGCGCCAGCAACACAAGGAAAGAAAACAGCAGCAGGCCGCCCGCCAGCCAATGGGCCTGTGTGTATTCGAGTGCTTCGACATGATCGTAGATCTGGACCGATATGACTCGCGTCTTGCCGGGAATGTTGCCGCCCATCATCAACACAATGCCGAACTCGCCGACGGTGTGCGCAAAACCCATGACCGCAGCCGTCAGATAGGCGGATCGCGCCTGTGGCAAGACAACACTGAAAAACGTATCTAGTGGGGATGCCCGCAAAGTAGCGGCCACCTCCAGCGGCCGGTCACCCATCGCTTCAAACGCGCCTTCAATTGGCTTGACCACAAAAGGTAGTGAATAAAACACCGACCCCACAACGAGGCCGGCGAAGGTAAACGGTAGCGGTTCCCAACCAAAAGACTGCATGAACCTTCCGACAGGTCCGCTCGGCCCCATCAGGACCAGGAGATAAAACCCAAGCACCACAGGCGGCAACACCAATGGGAGGCCGATGAGGGCGTCTACCGGGCCTTTCCAGGAAGAGCGAGTGCGGGCCAGCCACCAGGCCAAAGGGGTACAGATCAGCAGCAATATCAGCGTGGTCATACTTGCCAACTTGAAAGTCAACAGAATGGCCTGAAGATCAGCGTCATTGAGCATGGAGAACGCTACTCACGGGGCGTAGCCAAAAGAACGGATCACCACCTTGGCCTTGTCGGTTTTCAGGAACGCCACCAAGGCGATGGCTGCCCGACTGTCCTTGCCCTTGTTCAGCAACACGGCATCCTGCCGGATAGCGCTGTGCAGGGTGTCGGGCACGGTCCAGGCTGAACCCGACTTGATCTTGCCGCCTTCATATACCTGCGACAGCGCGACGAAGCCGAGTTCGGAATTGCCGGTGGACACAAAGCTGAAAGCCTGGCCTATGCTTTCGCCGGTCACGAGTTTGGGTTCGATCGCCGCCATCACGCCCAGCCGCGTCATGGTTTCCACCGCCGCCGCGCCATAAGGCGCGAGTTTGGGCGCGGCAATCGCCAGCTTGTTGAAGCCACCTTTTCTCAGGACATCGCCCTGCGCGTCCACCAGGCCCGGCTGGGCCGACCACAGCGCCAGCCGGCCGGTGGCATAGGTGAAGCGGCTGCCTTTGACGGCAGCGCCGTCCTGCTCCAGTTTTTTCGGGGTGTCGTCGTCTGCGGCCAGGAAGACTTCGAAGGGTGCGCCATTGCGGATCTGCGCGTAGAACTTGCCTGTGGCGCCGAAGGACAACACGGCCTTGTGACCGCTGTCTTTCTCAAAATCTGCAGCAATGATTTTCATGGGCGCGGTGAAGTTGGCCGCCACTGCGACCTGCACATCCGCAGCAAAGGCCGGCACCCCCAGGCACAACGCCAGCCAGGCTGGCAGAAAGGACAGGGGTTTGACAGTCATCAATGCTCCGAAGCGGAAGTGGTTTTCGCTATTCTATTTTAGAATAGCGAAACCTGTTGCCGTCCGCATCACCAACTCCCCATGAAAAAGTCCGCCCCCGCCGCGCTGTTTTTCGGCAGCGCCCTAAGCCATGAGCCTGCGGACAAACGCATCGAGATCCTGCGCCTGATCGGCGAAAGTGGCTCGATCTCGCAGGCCGCGCGCAATGCCGGGGTCAGCTACAAGGCGGCCTGGCAGGCCATCGACATCCTGAGCAATCTGTCCGGCGGAGTGCTGGTGAAGCGGGCAGTCGGCGGTGCCGGCGGCGGCGGAGCCCTGCTCACCGATGCGGGACACCGCTTGCTGGCGGTTGCCGGTCAACTGGCCGAATCACGCCGCCAAGTGCTGGCCGGCGCCGCAGCAGGACCCTACACCTCCACGCTGTCTCACATCGGCCTGCGCACCAGCATGCGCAACCAGTTTCCCTGCTGGGTGGAACGGTTGGAGTCGAAAGGCCAGACCGTGCGCGTGATCCTGCGCCTGCCGGACCACAGCTTGCTGGTGTCGCGCATCACCAAAGCCAGTGCCGAACTGCTGGGCCTCAAGAAAGACCTGGCAGTGCTGGCGCTGTGCAAGGCCACCGCCGTGGTCGTCACGTCGCAGACCGCCAGCCGCGCAGTTGGCCAACAGCTGAGCGGACAGGCCCAGCGCGTCAGCCGCGGCGCCACCGGCGACGAGGTGTCGCTGCTGCTGGACGCCGGGTTGCAACTGGTAGGATTTGCCGCTCCCGGCAACGGCATCAGGACCAAAACACGAGTGAGCGCGCTGATCGACGAGTCGGCTGTGGTCATCGCCCTGACCGCCTGAAGGGTGCTTTTCGCTACATTTTTGATAGCTGCTCGCGCTTTACCAATAAGGGTCAGAGACTGATTTGTCCCTCAAATAATGTCGATGGGCCAAACACATACTGATGGCAAGGCGCCGCGCCATCCTGGATGGGTACCGCCTGCGCCCGAACCCCCCAGACCTGGGCGATACATTCCGGCGTGAGCACCTGCGCGCTTGCGCCGCCGGCAACCACCTCACCTTCTTGCAGCACCACACAACGGTCGCTGTAGCGCAATGCCAGATTCAGATCATGCAGCACCGCCACCACCCCCACGCCCTGCCCCACAGCCCAGTCACGCACTAGTTGCAGCATGCGATGCTGGTGCTGGAGGTCGAGTGCGGCGGTTGGCTCGTCCAGCAGCAGCCATCTGGTCTGCGATTGGCCCGCTATCCCCACCATCGGCTCCCACACTTGAGCCAGCGCCCGCGCCAGATGCGCGCGCGCCTTCTCTCCACCGGACAGGGTGTTGAGCGCCCGCTTCGCCAGGTGATCCACCGCCGTGGCCTGCATGGCCTGCGCAACGATGTGGGCTTCCTGCCGGCTGGGATGCCTGCGATGCGGATAGCGGCCCAACTCCACCACCTCCTGCACGGTGAAGTCGAAGGCGACCTGCGTTTCCTGCGCCACACAGGCGCGCACGCGGGCCAGGCGCTCACGCGGGTGCGCCGCGAGGGGCTGGCCACCAAGGCGGACCAGCCCATTGACTGGTTCGCGCTGGCCGGTCAACAGCGACAGCAGGGTTGACTTTCCAGCGCCGTTCGGGCCGAGGATGGCCGTTACCTGCCCGGCATTGAAGCAGGCCGAGGTGTTGCGCAGCAAGGTTTTGCCTGGCATCTCCACCCCGACGCCGACCGCCTCCAGCACCCCCTCTGTAAGATCGCTGAAGTTGCGGGCGTTCACAGGCGCCCCCTGAAATGCCGCAGCAACAACAGGAAAAACGGCACGCCAACAAAAGCCGTCAGCACACCCAGGGGCAGTTCCGCCGGCTTGACAGCGGTGCGCGCAAACGCATCGGCGACCAGCACCAGCGCCGCGCCCAGCAGGGCCGAGCCCGGCAGCACGATGCGGTGATCCGGCCCGGCCAACAGGCGCACACAATGCGGTGCGACCAGCCCTACAAAACCGATGATGCCGGTGGTCGCGGTCACAGCGCCCACCGCCAGCGCCGTGACCACCACAGCAAAACGCTTGACGCGCTCGACCGGCACGCCAAGCAAAGCAGCCTGCGCCTCGCCCAGCGCAATGGCATTCAGCGGCCGGGCCAGCGTCAGGCCCGCGCCCACCGCGATGCCGACCACGGCGGAAACCAGGACCACGGCGCTCCAGCGCGCCCCGCCCAGGCTGCCCAGCAGCCAAAACTGCAGGCTGCGCAATTGTTCATCGCTGGCCAGAAATGTCAGGTAGCCCAGACCCGCGCCGGCCAATGCATTGATGGCGATGCCGGCCAGCAGCATCAGTCCGACTCGTGTGCCGCCATCCTGCTGCGACAGCGCATACACCAGCATGGTCACGCCCAGGCTGCCGATAAAAGCGGTGATCACCAAGGTCCAGCTGCCCAGGGTGCGCGGCATCTCAGGAAACCAGACGCTGCCCAGGATGATGGTGACGCCGGCAGCCAGTGCCGCCCCGCTGCTCACACCAATCAGACCCGGATCGGCCAGCGAATTGCGGAAAAGCCCCTGCATCAGCGCACCCGACAGCCCCAGCGCGGCCCCGGCGGCCACCCCCAGCAACAGCCGCGGCAGCCGGATGTTGAAAAACACGAGATGCGCCGGCGAATTCTGCGCGGAGCCATCAAACAGGCCCAGCAGCATGTGCCACAGTTCCAGCGGGCTAATCGCATAGGCGCCGGTCGCACTGCCAATCACAAAGCTCAGCGCCAGCAGCAGCAGGCCCAGCGGCAGCACGACGCCGGGCGACAGCCGGCCCGAGCGAAACAGGCTAGCCTTCCATGACGGCCTGGCGACAGGCGCCGAGATTTTGCCGGCGAGCGCGTTCATGCGCCGGCCATGTCGGACAGGCGCCCGCAAACAGGCTTGTTCATGCCCGGGCCTTCAATGCCGCCTGGTGCAGCTCGGCCACGGCTTGAGGCAGCCGCGGGCCGAAACCGATCAGGTACAGCGCATCGAGCGCAACCAGTGAACGCTTCCTGTAGGCCGGCGTGAGCTCCAGCCCCGGGCGTGACCAGAACTTGTCCATGCCGCCCGCGGCTTCGATACCCTGGGTGGTAGTCACGATGACATCGGGGGCGGACCACACCAGGGCCTCGGGCGTCATGGGTCGGTAGCCGCTGAAGCCACCCGGTCCCGTCAAGGCGTTGTCAATGCCAGCAAAACGCAGCATGGCATTGGCGGCGGTTTTGTCGCCTGCCACTTGTGGCGTGGCTGTGTGCGCCAGGACAAAAATCGCGCTCGGCTTGCGGCCCGGTTGCCGGGCCACGGCGGCCAGCACCGCGGCCCACTCGGCATCAAGCCTGGCCTGCAACGCCGCGGCCTGTGCGGTGCGTGCTGTGGCACGCCCCACCGCAGCCACCTTGCGCTGCACCTCAGCCCAGCTATGCTCGGCCTCGACCAACTCGACCTTGACGCCGGCACTGCGGATCTGGTCCATCACCACGCCGGGGCCAGCTTCGCTGGTCCCGATCACGGCATCGGGCTTGAGCGACAGCAGGCCTTCGGCGGACAACCGGCGCATGTAGCCGACCTTGGGCGTCTGCTGTGCCGCAGCGGGAAACAGGCTGGTGGTATCGGTGCCGACCAGTTGCTTTTCAGCGCCCAGCGCGTAGACGATCTCGGTCATGGCGCCGTTGACGGAGACGATCCGGGGCAGTCGGCCCGGCGTCTGCGCCCGCGCAGCAAGCGCAGACAGGGCGCCAACGCTAGAGACGGCGGACGCCGCCAGGAGTGTCGAAAAACGCAAAGCCTGGCGCCGCCGGAGCAGCAGCAGAGGAGTGGGTGAGATGGAAGGCTTCATGGGAGTCGTTGAGGCGAGGTGGTTTCATGTGATGTTCTGGGCAATGCGGCAGAGCACGGCGGAAGGATCTAGCAGCACAAAATCGCGCTGGCGCCAGGGCTGGTCTTGCGGCGCAACGGTGCGTACGCCATAACGGCCGGGAATTCCCGCCTGCTGCACCCTGGCCCACCAGCTTTCCACGTCCTGCACGATCAGGTGCATCATGAAATTGTCGGCATGCTCGGCCACGTAGAACTTTTGCAGAAAAAAGGCGGTATCACCCAGACGCATATAGGCCAGGGTGTCGTCCGACCAGGGGATCTCAAACCCAAGCTCTTCATAAAAACGTTTGGACAGCGCGAAATCCCTGGCCGGTACAAAGGCCTTGATTTCCACTGCACCGAAACCGTTTTCGGCACTGCTCATGCAGCTTCCTTGAGCCGCGGCAAGCGTGCAGCAATATCGCGCCCGGCCTGCTGCTTGGGGATGCCTGGCTTGCGGCTGCCAAAAAACATGGCCATCAACTCGCCTGCACCGTCAAACACTTCCACCGAAGTGACGGTGCCGTCCACGGTCGGCTTTTTCACGATCCAGGCGGTCTTGATCATGTCTTCGCGCAGGTGCAAACTGAAACCGGCGTCCAGCACATTGATCCACTGCGCTGTCGGCGTCACCATGGGCTCGACGCGCTTGACGGGACCGCTGTGGATCTGGATGCAGCCGCTGCTGCTGACAAACACCATGATGGACGTGCCGTCCATGGCCGATTCGTCGAGCAGGCGGCGTACGATGCCCAGGTCGGCGCGCTCGGTAAAGCGGCCTCCCACCAGGCGGAAAGCCTGCTGGCGCTCGACGCCGAACTTGCTGATGAGGCCAAAAAACTGGTGCGTGTCCGTCATCTCGCTCCAGCCCTGCAACAGCCCTGCCGCGTCAACCTCGGTGTCAGGCCTCGGTACGGACTTGGGCGGGGCTGGCGTGAAGACGTAGTCCCTTTTTTCGTCGCTGAACTGGGCGACGATGTCGTTGAAAACGTCGCGGTCGGTCTCGGCGCGCACAAACACCTTGTGCACCGCCACGCCATGCGCATCAAAAAATTGCAGGCTTTGCGACGGTGGGTTTTTCGGGTCGTTGGCGTGCTCGAGTACCGCGCAGCCGGCGTGCCAGCGGCTGAAGAACAGGCGCAGATCAATCTCTTCACCCAGGGCCAGCCCCATGTGGCCAGTCGCGTTGATGTTCTGGTAAACGCCGGTTTTCTCATGCACGGTGGATTCATTGCGTGTGAGCGCCATCACCGGGCCGCACAGCTCCAGCGCCTGCAGGATCTCGACCCAGGAGCCTTGGAGTGGCGTGGCCTTGAGGGGGCGGTGGTGCGTGCCCGCGTGGACCTCAATGGCCTGACCTTCGCTGACACCGAGGCTTTCGGCGGCGTCTTTGGCACGCTTGCCGCTGCTGCGCGCCGCGGCGAAGCGTTCACGCAGCTCGGCGCGACTCAGGGAAGTGTTGGCGATTGCCTGGTGTGCGGCATCAGGCCGCGTCTGGGTTTGAAGGACTGCGCTCATTGAAGGGTCTCCGAGGTTGTGTGCCAAAGCACGCGGTGAATATCGAAATCGGAACGATGGGTAGGGGCCGGACCCGGTTGCGGCTGATCAGGACCTTGCTGCAACAGCCGCACCCACATGGGATGCAGATTGGCGGCAATCGCCCGAAAATTCGGTGGCGCGCCGGGATGGCGGGACAGCATGAGCAGATTGGCGACGATTTTTTTCACCATCAGCGCACGCTGCCCCTCGCAACAGGCCTGGGCCTGCCCGGTCATCAGGGCCAGTGTTCCGGCCAGCAGGCCCTCCGCCGGGCGCAGGCCCTGCGCGTCGCCCGCATCCCTATCGGGGTCGTTGATGCCGTGGTCGGGAAACTGGGTCATACGCTTTCCTTTTTTGATGAAAACAGACACAGAACCGAATCAGAAATCCGCCACCAGTGACACATTGAAGTGGCGTCCAGGCTGGGTATAGGAATCGAGTGCAGCCAAATTGGCAGCGACACCACGCACGTCGAACCAGTTCCAGTACTTCTTGTCGGTCAGATTGACAATGCCCGCATTGATGCGCACGGCCTTGCTGAGGCGCCACTGGCCATTCAGATCCAGTGTGGTGGCGGAGGGCACTGCGAACTGCGGTGTCGTGGCCGGCGCGGTGCCGATCTGCTGGGCGCCAATGTCGCTGAATTTTTTGGCCGAATGGTGACTCGCGTCCAGCCGCACATCCCAGCCGGCGGTCTCGTACTTCACGCCCAGGCTGAGCTTGGCCGGGTCAATGGTGTCTAGCGGGCGCCCCGTATTTTTGACCCTGCCGCGCGTTTCGCCATAAGAGAATGGCGTGCTCACCAGCCCGCCTGCAAACTTGCCCCAGTTCATGAAACCCTTGATTTCGAAACCGCTGATCGTCACGTTGTCGATGTTGACGGACTGAATCACGGCCGGGTTGGAGGCGCTGCCGAAGACCCCGCTGACCAGCACGCCGTCCTGAATCAGGTCGCTGAACCGGCCGTAGAACAAGGCGGCGTCCAGGCTCAGGTTTTCGAAGCGACCGCGCGCGCCGAACTCGATGTTTTTGCTCTTCTCGGGCTTCAGGTTGGGGTTGGGAATGGTGCGGTAAAAGCCGCCCGAATTGTTCTGGAAGAAGGCGTTGATCTGCCCGGCATTGGGCGCACGGAAGCCGCTTGCATAGTTGCCGAAAACGCTCCACTCAGGTGTTGCGCGGTAGAGCACACCCGCCTTGGGCGAAACGGCCGAGTCCGATAGCGACATAGCGGGCGCGAGAAAACCGTCCTGGCTGGCCTTGATGCTGAAGTGGTCGACGCGCACACCAGGCGTGATGCTCCATTTGCCGCTGGTCAGCTCGTCCTGTACCGAGAGCGCGGTGCTGGATTCCCTGGTATCAGGAAAGCGCTTGAGCGGGAAGGCTTCACCTGCGGCCGGAGTGATGCCGTACTGGATGTTGGTGATCGTGGCGTTGGTGTGGTCCAGGCCATAGGTGAATTTCTGCACCCAGTCGGACGACGCGGTGCGTACCGTCTTGTCGGCCTGCACGCTGGCTTGCAACGTCTTTTCGCGGTAATAGGTGTCGCGCGCGCGGTCGGCGGCGCCATTGCGGCGTTCGAACGCATATTCACGCGACTCCGCATCCTGGTAACTCAGCACCGTTTGCAGCTTGTCTGCGACGGCCGTGTCTACCTTGTAGCGGGCATCCCAGGTCATGCGGTTGCGGTCCATGGTGGTAAGCGCCTCAGCGCTGCGCACTGAGGTGATGGCCACCAAGGGCACCGAGCGCGCCGTCAACAGCTCGTAGGCTGAACGCTTGTCGACATGCTCGAAGGTGATGACGTGTTTTTGTCTTCCACCCGGGTTCACGACGGCTTTTGCCATCAGCGCATTGCCGCGGTCTTTCTGCGGATTGGGCGCCGTGCGGGTGGCGCCCACCCCCTCATTACTGCCCTTGTTCCCAAGCTCGCTGGCCTTGTGGTGAGCCATGGTCAATTGCAGGTCCAGCACCTCGTTGGCACGCGCCGCCACCGTACCCGACACGGTCAGGCCCTTGTCATCGCCGCTGTAGCTGATGGAGGTGCGACCGCCTATCGTCTTGCCTTCTTTCAGGAAGTCGGCAGGCTCATAGGTAATGAAATTGACCAGACCGGCAATGCCGTCAGAACCGTATAAGGCCGAGGCAGGACCTTTGACGATTTCGATGCGCTTGACGAGGTCAATGGACAGGCTGTCGCGGCCAAAGGAATTAACACCGAAGGCATAGCTGCGTGGAATGCGGATGCCATCGACCATCATCAAGACCCGGTTACCGTCCAACCGGCGGATATTGAAGCCGGCATTGCCTTCGCGGCCGGTGTCGCCCTGGACGACGCCTAAACGCGCCGGCGCGCGCCGTACCGAGACGTTGGGAATGTTCTTGGCCGCGTCGCGGATGTCGTGGATCTGGCCCTCCTCGATGTCGGCGGCATTGATGACGTCGATGGTCATCGGCAGGTCGTCGGGAGACTGCTCATTGCGCGAGCCGCTGACGACGACCTCCTTCAGTACAGAGGCTTGCGCAACGATGTGTGCGCTGGTTTGCGCATTGGCCGCAAAAGCAGCGCCGCAGGCAAGACAAATGGCCCAAGAAATTTCGCGCAACGCGAAACAAGAAGACGTGTGGTGATAGTTGGAAGTCACAAGCAGCCCGAAAGTGAGGATTGACGGCTCGCTGCAGAGACCGCAAGGACATGAAAATGTCCGACGGCTCACTTTGTCGGCTGGCTTTGTGCAATAAGTATATGAGAATTATTCTCATTTGCAAACAAATCCCCTGCTTTCAGCGAACTACTTTGCAAAGCGATAGCCATTGACCATGACTCGTATAAATTGAATTGATTGAATTAATCAATGCGAGGGCTTAGACTACTCCGGAGTGTCAATTTTTTATTTATCAATAGAGGAAACCCGCAAATGTCCGTCATCAATACCGAAATCAAGCCTTTCAAAGCCAGCGCCTACAAAAATGGCAAGTTCATCGAAGTGTCCGACGCCGACGTCAAAGGCAAATGGTCGGTGTTTTTCTTCTACCCTGCCGACTTCACCTTTGTCTGCCCGACCGAACTGGGCGACGTGGCTGACCACTACGACGAGTTCCAGAAAATGGGCGTGGAAATCTATTCCGTGTCTACCGACACGCATTTCACGCACAAGGCTTGGCACGACAGCTCGGAAACCATCGGCAAGATCCAGTACACGATGATTGGCGATCCGACCGGCACCCTCACCCGCAACTTCGATAACATGCGCGAAGCCGAAGGCCTGGCCGACCGTGGCACCTTCATCGTTGATCCGCAGGGCATCATCCAGGCCGTCGAAGTAACCGCCGAAGGCATTGGCCGCAACGCCTTTGGGCTGCTGCGCAAGGTCAAGGCCGCGCAGTACGTTGCTGCCCACCCCGGTGAAGTCTGCCCCGCCAAGTGGGAAGAAGGCAAGGCAACCTTGAAGCCTTCGTTCGACCTCGTCGGCAAGATCTAAGGAAGCGCTGAATAGCTCCTTGCGGATGTGCGGCAGCCGGATCGGGATGGGATGCAAGGCGGATTTCGCAGTCAATAGTTGACTATTGGCAAGAAATCCAACGCCGCAGACCGCCCGAGCCAGGATGATCGCGCGCCGCAGGGGACTTGTTCAACGCTTCCCCAACTTCGCCGTCCAAGCCCGGGCGATGCACACCTCTGTGTGTGCCCCGGGTTTTTTTGTTCCCTGTTGACACGATATTGAATTTGAGAAGTGAGTCCACCATGCTCGACGCCGACACCAAAGCCCAACTGAAGACCTACCTCGACCGCGCCACGCAGCCGATAGAGATCGTCGCCTCGCTCGACGACGGCAAGGCGTCTGCCGAGCTGCTGTCGCTGCTCAAGGACGTGGCTGAATCGTCGCCGCTGGTCACGCTGACTGAAAGCCGCGACGACCCGAACCGCAAACCCTCGTTTTCCATCAACCGTCCGGGCGAAAACCACGGCCCGCGTTTTGCCGGCCTGCCCATGGGCCATGAATTCACTTCGCTGATTCTGGCGCTGCTGCAGATCGGCGGCTACCCGCCTAAGGTCGAACAAGCCGTGCTGGATCAGATCCGCGCGCTGGACCGCGACCTTGAGTTCGAAATTTATGTCTCGCTGACCTGCCACAACTGCCCTGACGTGGTCCAGGCGCTGAACCTGATGGCGGTGCAGAACCCGCGCATACGCGCCACCATGATCGAAGGCGGGACCTTCCAGGATGAGGTCAAGGAGCGCCAGATCATGGCGGTGCCCACGGTTTTTCTCAATGGCACCGAATTCGGCCAGGGCCGCATGAGCCTGGAGGAAATCCTCGCCAAGATCGACACCAGCGGCGTAGCACGCGAAGCCAAAAAGATTGATGCCAAGGACCCCTTCGATGTGCTTATCGTCGGCGGTGGCCCAGCTGGCGCTGCCGCGGCGGTGTATGCCGCGCGCAAGGGCATACGCACCGGCGTCGCTTCCGAGCGTTTCGGCGGCCAGGTGCTGGACACCCTGGGCATCGAGAACTTCATCTCGATCAAGGAAACCGAAGGTCCGAAGTTCGCCCATGCGCTGGAAGAACACGTGCGCAATTACGACGTGGACATCATGAACCTGCAACGCGCGAAGGCGCTAATCCCCAACACCGGGGCGGGCAAAGACATGATCGAGATCCAGCTTGAAAGCGGTGCCACGCTCAAAAGCAAATCGGTGATTATTTCGACCGGCGCGCGCTGGCGCAACATCAATGTGCCCGGCGAACAGGCCTTCAAGAACAAGGGCGTGGCCTACTGCCCGCACTGCGACGGCCCGTTGTTCAAGGGTAAACGCGTGGCGGTGATCGGCGGCGGCAACTCTGGCGTCGAGGCGGCGATTGACCTGGCTGGCATCGTTGGCCATGTGACGCTGATCGAGTTCGACACCGCGTTGCGCGCCGATGCGGTGCTGCAGCGCAAACTGATGAGTCTGAAAAACGTCGAGGTGTTCACCAACGCGCAGACCACCGAGATCACCGGCGACCAGAAGGTCAACGGCCTGGTCTACAAGGACCGCACCAGCGGCGAGCTCAAGACCGTGCCGCTCGAAGGCGTGTTCATCCAGATCGGCCTGGTGCCCAACACCGACTGGCTTCAGGGGGTGGTTGAGCTGTCCAAACACGGCGAGATCATCGTCGATGCGCGTGGTCAGACTTCGGTGCCCGGTGTGTTCGCAGCGGGCGACGCCACCACCGTTCCGTTCAAGCAGATCATCATCGCGGCCGGCGACGGCGCCAAGGCCGCGCTCGGCGCGTTCGACCACCTGATCCGCAGCACCGCCCCCGCCTGATCGCCAGCGCCTGCGCTGCGCCAGACCCGGCGCAGCGGGGGCTGTAATGCGAACAGCTATGACACTCACACTCGAGCAAACCGCGTGCGTGTGGGCATGCTTGAGTTGAAGCTGCAGCCGGGAGACAATGCGCCATTGACACACAACAATCAAGGGAAATGCCATGAAAGGCGACGCACAAGTCATCACACACCTGCAGGCCCAGCTCAAGAACGAGCTGACCGCCATCAACCAGTACTTCCTGCACTACCGCATGTACAAGCACTGGGGCCTGGACAAGCTGGCCAAGAAGGAATACGAGGAGTCCATCGGCGAGATGAAACACGCCGACAAGTTGATGGACCGCATCTTCATGCTCGACGGCCTGCCCAATCTCCAGGACCTGGGCAAGCTGATGATTGGTGAGGACGTGCCGGAAGCGCTAGCCTGCGACCTGAAGGCCGAAACCGGCGCTCAGGCGACCATCAAGGCCGGCATGGCGCATTGCGAATCCGTGCGTGACTATGTCTCACGTGACTTGCTGCAGGGCATCCTGGACGATACCGAGGAACACATCGACTTCCTGGAAACACAGATTGAGCTGGTCGGCAAAGTCGGCCTGCAAAACTACCTGCAAAGCCAGATGGGCGAGCTGAGCTGAGCTGACTGAGTGACTGAGTGAGTGACTGAGTGACTGACTGACCACAAATCACGCCACATTAAAAGCCGGCTGCGCTTTCGCAAACCGGCTTTTTTCATGTCCACGGCCGGCAGGTGAAACCGCCAAGCGTGTCGGTTTTTCGTTTCAGGCAGGCAGATCGAAGATTTAATGAGAGTACTAACCCGGCCACCGGGCAGCCGCTGACCGTTGCACGCTGGTGGCCAGCGTCAGCGGCATCGCCACGCACAAACGCATCCTCGCCGACTTTTACACCTTCCGGCCCAAGAACAACCAGAGCAGCTGGCTGGATGCGCACAACGCGGTCGCCGTGCTGGCCCTGCCTTACCACCTGATGATCACCTCACCCCGGGATCGTCACCCTGATGTTCATGTACGTGCCCTGGGCGCCACAGGTGGCCTACGAGGGAGACCGGCAAATCTTTTTGCCGAGGTGTTTACGGCCAACGCACGGGACCGGCAGGCTGCGGGCCGGCCACCGCCGCTGGCGCCGATTGCACCTCTGGTCGCGCAGGCCAGCGCTCACTGGGGTCTGGTGTACTTACGGCGGGTGCGATGGTGCTCATCGGCGTGACGTGCCGCTGGCAATCGCAGCCAGCGTCATCATAGTGCTCACTGCCGTGATCGCCCTGCTGTCTCCCCTGGCAGCCTTACAGCACCGCGTGCCCGATCTTTACCGGATGTTGACCCGGTAGCTGCGACCTTCATCTACAATGCAAATAGCAATGATTCTCATAAAGAATTAGACCCCAAGCTATCTGCCCAAACTATGACCTCTGCCGCGATAACAACCCGTCTTGCCCTATCACCCGATACCCTGCTGCTTACCGCTTTGGCGCCGAACCGGGTGACCACCATCGTCGGCCTGACAGCAGCACAGGGCGAAAATAACAGCTCGGGTTTGCTGCAGCGGCTGGCCGAGCTCGGCTTCATGGCCGGCGAAACCATCAGCGTTTTGCGGCGCGGTCCGGGCGGACGCGAACCGATTGCGGTTCAGGTCGGCGACACCGTGTTTGCGCTGCGCCGCCATGAGGCGAGCTGCATCCAGGTGAAGGCGCTGACATGAGCCCCCACCCAAGGGACCCCGGCCAAGCCGGGGATCAGCCGAAGGCGAATGTCAGCAGGGCGTCGACCCCTTTTCGGCGCTTGATCAGTAGTTCATGGAAGGCGACGGCATGAGCCCTGCCCTGCCGCGCATCGCCCTGGTCGGCAACCCGAACTGCGGCAAAACCGCGCTGTTCAACCTGCTGACCGGCGCGCGCCAGAAAGTCGCCAACTACGCCGGCGTGACCGTCGAACGCAAGGAAGGCCGCACCCGCCTGCCCGACGGCCGCGAACTGGCCGTGATGGACCTGCCGGGCGCCTACAGCCTGAATCCGGCCACGGCCGACGAAGCCGTCACGCATGACGTGGTGATGGGCCTGCGCGAGGGCGAAAGCCGTCCCGACGGCATCATCGCGGTGGTCGACGCCACCAACCTGCGCATGAACCTGCGCCTGGTGCTGCAATTGCGCGCGCTGGGCGGGCCCATGGTGCTGGCACTGAACATGATGGACGTGGCGCGCGCGCGCGGCCTGCAGATTGACATACCCCGGCTGTCGACAGAACTGGGCATGCCGGTGATTGAAACCGTGGCGGTTCACAACCCCTGGTTTGCGGCCTGGCGTGGCAAAGGCGGTGCTAGCGGGCGCGAAGCGCTGCTGCAGGCCGCGCAAAAAGCCCTCTACATCGAAAGTTTTGAGGATTTTGTGCCTCCAGCCCCTGTCCCACCTTCGCAAGCAGCTATCAAAGAAGTAGCAGGTGAAGCGTCGGCCACGGCTGCACTGCAAGCGCAAGTACGGGCCATCCTGGCCGCAGCCGTGCCCAATGCGGGCCAGGTCAAGCGTTTCAACCACCGCATCGACGCGCTGGTGATGCACCCCTTTGCCGGCCTGCTGCTGCTGGGCACGGTGCTGTTCCTGATCTTCCAGGCGGTGTTTGCCTGGGCCAATCTGCCGATGGACGTTATCAAGGATGGTGTCGCCTGGAGCGGCACCATGATCCAGGACAACATGGCGCCCGGCCTGCTGCAAAGCCTGCTGGTCGACGGCATCGTCGCCGGCGTCGGCGGCGTGCTGGTCTTCCTGCCGCAGATTGTGATCCTGTTCTTCTTCATCCTGCTACTGGAAGACTCGGGCTACCTGCCGCGTGCCGCCTTCCTGCTCGACAACGTCATGGGCAAGGTCGGCTTGTCGGGCCGCGCCTTCATCCCGCTGCTGTCGAGTTTTGCCTGCGCGATTCCCGGCATCATGGCCACCCGCACCATTCCGCACTGGCGCGACCGGCTGGCGACCATCATGATCGCCCCACTGATGACCTGTTCGGCCCGGCTGCCGCTGTATGCGCTGCTGATAGGCGCGTTCATTCCGGATCGCAGTGTCGGGTTCTTCAACCTGCAGGGCCTGACGCTGTTTGCGCTGTACCTGCTGGGCATCGTGTCGGCCATGGCCGTGGCCTGGGTCTTCAAACGTACCTGGGCCAAAAGCAGCTACCAGCCGCTGATGCTGGAACTGCCGCCCTATCGCCTGCCCAACGTCCGGAACCTGCTGCTAGGCCTGTGGCAACGCGTGGAGATTTTCCTGCACCGCGTCGGCGGCATCATTTTTGCGCTGATGGTGTTGTTGTGGTTTCTCTCGACCTTCCCCGGCCCGCCCGAGGGCGCAACCGGCGCGGCGATCCAGTACAGCTTTGCCGGCATGATAGGCAAGGCCCTCGAAGTCGTGTTCGCACCGATTGGCTTCAACTGGCAGATCTCGATCGCGCTGGTGCCCGGCATGGCGGCGCGCGAAGTCGCGGTCGGCGCGCTCGGCACGGTGTATTCGCTGTCGGCCGCCGGTGACGACGCGGCTGTTGCCCTGACCCCGCTGATCGCGCAGAGTTGGTCGCTGGCCACCGCCTATTCCTTGCTGGCCTGGTATGTGTTTGCGCCGCAGTGCATTTCGACGCTGGCGGTGGTCAAGCGCGAGACCAACTCCTGGCGCTACCCGCTGCTGATGGCCGCCTATCTGTTTGCGCTGGCCTATGCCGCCTCCTTTGTCACCTACCGTGCCGTGCTGGCACTTACCGCATGATGCCCACGCCGCTCGAAGCCCTGCTGGTTTACGCCGTGGTCCTGCTGTGCGCGCTGTATTGCCTGTGGATGTTTCTGCCGGCGTTCCTGAAACGTCGCGCCGTGCAGGGCCTCATGCGCGTTTCGCCGCGACTGGCCCTGTCAAGCCGCCTGCAGAAACTGGCGCAGGATCCCGGCGGCTGCCGCTCCGGCTGCACCAACTGCGGCAGCGCAAAGCCGCGACGGGAACATAAGATCCAGCTGTTCCGCCGGCGCTAGCGCTGTGAGGCGTCAAGAAGTTCGGAGCCAGCCCTTGTACAGCTTGAACAAGCAGCTATCTTTTCAATAGCAATCCTCCCGCACCTTTGTTTTCCCCCAACCGGAGGCGCACGCTATGACCGTCCGACTACACCTGACCTGTTGCACCGTCGCCCCCGTCTGCGCTTGCTGCCAGGGTGAGTCGCTGGTGGCGGAATACCCGGCTTACCCCTCGTCTAACTGCGACGCGCAGTACCTGGCACTGGGCGGCTTCGCCTTTTTGCAACATAGGCAGCAAAAATAGTTAGTGCGAATCATTATCATTTAATATAATTCAACACCAGCCACACCTTGGACCCCTGCGGCCACTCGGTATAGCCATCCTAATCACCTCCGGGTCGTTGCCGTCACAAGGCAGGCCCGCTGCTTGGAGGCCACCTTGGCACACCCTTCCGTTCCAGCATCAGGCTCAGTCCGAAACAAGAAATCCCGCAGGTCCGGCTTCGTCACCAACAGCCGCCACACAACAGCAAGCTCGGAAATGGCGATGCTGCCACTGGGCGCACTGATGCTCGCGGCTTCTGTCAGCGGCTGGGCACAAAGCAGTGCAGCGCCTGGTGCCGAGCAAACGCTGAAAACGGTCACCGTGACCGAAACAGTGGAAAACAAGGACACCCTGCAGACCAAAAAAACCAGCATCGGCAAGGGAACGCAGGACATTCGCGACATCCCGCAATCGATCAGCGTCATGACCGAGAAGCTCATCGATGACCGCAAGCTCGACACCCTGAAGGATGCGCTTCACCACACGGCAGGCATCACCTTCGCCGCCACCGAAAACGGAACCGACCAGGACATCCGGTTGCGCGGTTTTCCAGTCGCCACCGTGGGGGACCTGCTGATCGACGGCATGCGGGACCCGTCGCAATACGACCGGGACACCTTCAACTACGACCGCATCGAGATCCTGCGCGGCTCGGCATCGATGTTGTTCGGCCGGGGATCCACCGGCGGCGTCATCAACCAGGTGACCAAGCAGCCCCAGCTGCTGGACCAAAACGATTTTGAGACCACCATTGGCTCACGCGGATACGTGCGCACCACGGCCGATTTCAACCTCAGAACCGGCGAAGACGCGGCATTGCGCCTGAACGTCATGGCGAACAAGGCTGACAACGGCGGCGCAAATATCGACAAATATGGCATAGCCCCCACCTATCGCTGGGGCATCGGCAGCCGCGATGAGTTCAGCGTCGGTCTGTTTCACCTGAATGTGGACAACGTCCCGCAGTCCAGCATGCGTTACGTCGATGGCAATGTTCCCAACGTCCGGGCAGGCAACTTTTATGGCACCCAAAGCGACTACCTTCTGGGCCAGGCCACCCACGGCACCGCGAAACACACCCATCGTTTTGCCGAGGGCGGCGAACTCCGCAGCCAGGTTCGCAGCGGCGTATTCGACCGGGCGCAATGGGGTACCAATGCGGCGTTTGCGGCCGCTCCGCTGAACCCCGCTACCGTCACCGGGGCCAATCTCGGGCCCTCAACGGTGTTGCAGCGGCAAGGCCTGACGCCGCGCAAGGACCGGTTCAATGGCACCTATTTCCAGAGCGATTACTCCAACGAGGTGACCTGGCTGGGAATGAAGCACCAGATACTGACAGGTGTCGACGCCGCCAGCGAGCGGGCTAACCGCTATCTGGCCAACAACGGCATCGGTGCCAACTTCAACAAGGGCAACACAACCATCGGCACCCCCAACGATGGGCGTACGCTGGCCGTCGCACCGGTTTATCGCGATTCCAGCAATTACACCGCCTCGTCGATGGGTGCGTATGTCCAGGACCTGGTCCAGGTTGCCCCGCACTGGAAACTACTGGGTGGCGTGCGTTATGACAAGTTCAAGGGCGACTTCAACAACCTCGTTTATGCCGCAGCGACCGGCAACACGCTGACCCGCACTGACAACGCCCAGATGTCCATCGGGGCCTTCAGTTACCGCAGCGGTGTGTTGTACCAACCCACCCCTTCCGCCTCATTCCACTTTTCCTATGGCACCTCGTTCAACACCAACGCGGACACTTACCAGTACACGACCCAGCAAACTGCGAACACGCCGCCAGAAAAAAGCCGCAACATCGAACTCGGCGCCAAACTCGATTGGCTGGACGGCAAGCTGTCCACGCGCGCAGCCTTGTTCCGTACCGAGAAATCCAACGAACGCACCACCGATGCCGACTTTGCCGGGACGGCTTTTCTGTTGTCCGGCAAACGGCACACGGCCGGCATTGAGCTTGATGTGGTGGGCCGCCTGACACCGCAATGGGAAGTCTACTTTTCATATGCCTACACACCGATAGCCAAAATTGACGCGGCCGGCAGCAACGCAGCAGCCCAGGCCACGGTTGGACAGCGCGTGGGCCTCACACCCAAGCACAGCGGCAGCGCATGGGTCAGTTATCAGGCCACGCCGAAGTTCCGCGTGGCCGGCGGTGTCAACGGCAGCAGCGAAAATTTCGCCCTGGCCGGCACCAGCGGCGCGGCGCAGCTGACCGCCCGCGCCGCCAGTTACCTGGTGGCCGATGCCATGGCGGAATACAAGTTCACTCAGGACACCTACATGCAGTTCAATGTGACAAACATCGGCAGCAAGATTTACGGCGACCAGTTGTACCCGGGCTTTGTGATAACCGGCGCACCCCGCACCGTCAAAATGACCGTCGGCACGCGTTTCTGATTCTGCTCTTCCCGCATGCTTCTCCACCTTCCAGATATCCTCAAACCCGCCGAGATCCAGCAGGCGCGCGAGATACTTGCCCGCGCCCCCTGGGGCAGTGGGCGCATCACGGCCGGAGAGCAGTCGGCGCAAGCCAAGCACAACGAACAGTTGCCCGAAACCAGCCCGGAAACGCGCGAGCTGCAGACCCTGGTCCTGGCAGGGCTGGAGCGTCACGCGGTTTTTTTCTCCGCCACACTTCCGAAACAGATCTCGCCGCCCCTCTTCAATCGCTACGGAGGCACGACCAACCACTTCGGCAACCATGTGGACAGCGCCGTGCGCTATCTGCGTAATGGTGCGGGACGCGTGCGCACCGACATTTCCTGCACGCTTTTTTTATCGGCCCTGGAAGACTATGACGGCGGTGAGCTGGTGATTGAAAATACCGGCGGCCAGCAACAACGTGTCAAGTTGCCGGCTGGCCATATGGTGATTTATCCCGGCACAAGCGTGCACCGGGTTGACCCGGTCACGCGCGGCCATCGCCTGGCGAGTTTTTTCTGGATCCAGAGCATGGTGCGCAGCAGCGAGCATAGGCAACTGCTGTTTGACATGGATGCGCATCTGATCCGCCTGCGCAGCACGATTGGTGAAACCGATGCTTCCGTGATCGGATTGACGGGCACGTATCACAACTTGCTGCGCACCTGGCTGGACGTTTGACGCCCGCCCGACTTACGCCTGAAACTGCTCATCCTCCCTATGAAAAGGACACTCTAATGAAACAAGCCTTCTTCTTTTCCGTGGTCCTGCTCTGCGTGGGTGCTTCCGGCACCGCCCGCGCCCATGGTGACTTCCGTTGTGAGGTGCCCAAAGTCGAATGGAAATCGCAAATGGATCTGCAGCGCAAACTCACTGCGGAGGGCTGGAAAGTTCGCCAGGTTAAAACCGACAATGGTTGTTATGAGGTCTACGGCTTTGATGCGAAAGGCCAGCGCACGGAGACTTACTTCAATCCCAAGACGTTTGAAAAAGTGGGCGAGATGAAGCAGCCTTCTTGAGCCGCTCTCACGCCAGAATGCCCGGATTGGCCGCACCCATCAAGGTCTGGGACAGGGCGGTTCGCCTGCTGCACTGGCTGCTTGTGGTCGCAGTGGTGGTGGCCTGGACCAGCACGCTCGGACTGGGATTTTCCCGGGCGCATGAAGCCGCTGGGTACATCTCTCTCGGCGTCGTGGCCATCCGTGTGATCTGGGGATTTTGCGGCAGCCCCTACGCACGCTTCTCGCAGTTCGTCCGAAGCCGGCATGAAGTCTTGCACTATGCAGGGCAACTCTGCGAAGGCAAGGAACGCCGCTATGTCGGCCACAACCCCCTTGGGGGCTGGATGGTCCTGCTCTTGCTCAGCCTCATCGCCAGTCTCGGCCTGACCGGGTGGCTGTACACGACAGACTACTTTTGGGGCAGGGCCTGGCTCGATATGCTGCACCACGCCCTCGCATGGGCACTCCTGGTCCTTGTGGCGCTCCACCTGGCCGGTGTGGCGTTTACCAGCCTGCGCCACCGGGAAAGTCTCATCGCAGCCATGTTAAGCGGACGCAAACCCGCACCCGACCCCGGCGACAGCGTTTTATGAGCCGGCCTCCGGGCGAACAGATTCCACTGCTTCGAATGCGATGACCCGGCGGCGCGGCCCTGGAACCGTTGCGCCGGGCGACCGCCGGTTGATATCCTCTTTTTCCACAAGGCTATCGATACTTATTGCAAATGCGACAGATTCGCATTTATAATCACATCAACGAATCACCAACCAGCAAGCCAATCCATGATCGTTTGTGTCTGCCGCCGAATCTCCGACCGCGAAATTGCCCGCCACGCCCATGCCGGTCTGGGTTTCGACGAGATCCAGTTCGAACTGGGCATCGCCATCCAGTGTGGCCAGTGCGAGGGTTGCGCGCGTGACGTTGTCGCGCAATGCAACGGTATCTGCCCGACCGCAAACATCCATCAGCGCGCCATTCACTCTCCAGAAGGCAGCCCATGGAATCCTCCCTCACCTTATTTGCAACTCTCGCCGGCAGCCTGATCCTCGCGGTCAGCCCGCTCTGGTGGATTTTTCGCCCTTGACCGGTCTAGCCGGCATCCGCTGCGCTATTGCGACTGCATCCACTTGAGTCAGTACAGGCCCTAAACTCCTGATGAACGCCCCAGCCCTTTCGAATCTTTCCCTTGCCACTGTGCGCAAACCCCTGAACCGCAACCTCGTGATTGCCATCAGCGTGGTCGTCTTCCATGTGGCGGTGCTGTGGGCGATGCAAAACGGCCTGCTGCGCAGAGCGGCTGAAATCGTGGTGCCAGCGGCGATCCTGACCCGCATTATCGAGATCGCGCCACCCAAGGTCGCACCACCACCTCCCCCACCCCCAAAGCCCAAGCCGGCACCGAAGGCACCAAGGCCGCCGCCCATGCCGGTGGCTGTGCGTGAGCCAATGCCGACTCCGGCGCCAAATGCACCCTCCGGCGTGGTCGAGCCGCAGCCGCCGGCCCCGCCGACTCCTGTACCTGCACCGCCAGCGCCCGCGCCGCCGACACCACCCGCGCCGCCGCGCCTGGTCGAAGTGACCCAGGGCGAGACCGAATACATCCGGTCGCCGCGTGTGATCTACCCGTCGCTGAGCAAGCGCAACGGCGAGGCCGGCGTGGTGGTCATTGCCGTGTATTACAGCGCCGCCGGCCGTGCCGTGCGCGGCAGCGTCTTCAAGTCCAGCGGCTTCGAGCGCCTGGACCGCGCTGCCTACGAGGCGGTGATGGCCTCGCAAGTGACCCCTTTCCGCCGCGCCGGTACCGATGCCAACACCGAGTACCTGCTCAAGGCCCCGATTAATTTTGTTCTGGAGTAAGCAGTTATGAATTCACAATTTGGTTTGATGAGCGTCTGGACGCAGGGCGACTTCGTCACCAGGGCGGTCGCCGTCCTGTTGATCGGCATGTCGCTGGCCTCCTGGATCGTCATCATCATCAAGACGCTGGACCTGCTGAAGTACAAGAAGGTCGCCAACAGCGCCGAGGACTTCTGGCACAGCGAGGATTTTTCCGCCGGCCTGGCCAAACTCGGTAGCGACCCGACCAATCCCTTCCGCCAGCTCGCCATCGAGGGCCGCGAGGCCACCGCCCACCACCGGAACACCAAGGCGCACCTGCATGACGCGCTGGACGTGAGCGACTGGGTCACGCGCAGCCTGCGCAACACCATGGACGAGTTCACCTCGCGCCTGCAGTCGGGCCTGGCTATTCTTGCTTCGGTCGGCTCCACCGCCCCCTTCATCGGCCTGTTCGGCACGGTCTGGGGCATTTACCACGCGCTGCTGGCCATCGGTACCGCCGGCCAGGCAACCATCGACAAGGTGGCCGGCCCGATTGGTGAGTCGCTGATCATGACGGCCCTGGGCCTGGCGGTGGCGATTCCGGCCGTGCTCGGTTACAACGCGCTGGTGCGCGGCAACAAGGGCGTGCTGCAAAAGATGAGCCGCTTTGCGCATGACCTGCACGCCTACTTTGTCACCGGTGCCCGTGTCAGCAACGGCAACCCGGCCAAAGTCCTGCCGATGAAAAAAGCCTGACACCGAAACTGAACGGGAAACACCATGGCCTTTGGAACACAGGACGACACCGACGATGTCATGAACGAGATCAACATGACGCCCCTGGTGGACGTGATGCTGGTTTTGCTGATCATCTTCATCATCACCGTGCCGGTGATGAAACACTCGGTCAATATTGATCTGCCGCGCGCCACCAACGAGGCGCAGGACGCCAAGCCCGAGACCATGCGCCTGACGGTGGATGCCCAGGGCTCCTACTACATCAACGAGGCGCCGATAGACGACAAGGAACTGGCGCCGCGCATGCAGATAGCCGCTGCGCAGAACCCGCAGCCCGAGTTGCACATCCGCGGCGACAAGGCCGTGCGTTATGAACGTGTAGCCCAGGCGATGGCGACAGCCCAGGTGTCCGGCCTGCGCAAGATCGGTTTCATCACTGAACCGGACACACCCTGAACCCCCTGCGCTGCCTCACCGGCGTAACGCCTGGCACCGCGAGGTGGCCAGGCGTTTTCAGTTCCGGTTGGCGTGACGTACAGACGGCAATTCACTGAAAAAGATAACAAAAAAACACCGTCTGATGATTGACTTTTAATTGAGAATCATTATCATTACGATACTGATCGATAAACAGGTAACCACTATGTCCTTCGCTCTTCACGCTACAACCCTGAGCCTGCCCTCCCGCCCCGCCCGCCAGGCGGAGCTGTCCGTGCCCGCCGCGCCAGAACGCAGCGAGTCCGGCAGTTCGCTGGAAAGCACCGAGATCCTGCGCGGTCAGAAAGCCGTGGCGATCAGGCACAACGGCCTGACTTACCGCCTGCAGGCCACCCGCCTGGGCAAGCTGATCCTGACCAAATAGGCAGCGCCGCACACAACCAGTTTCATCGTGGGGCGATCCGAGGCTTGAAAAAGCCTCCCAGGTCGTTTTTGCCAGCCAGACAGGGGCCTTCGTGCCCATGCATTAGCCAGGCTTTTTTTCCCCGACAGAAGACCGCCGACGTAAAAAAGCCGACCTCAAGTCGGCTTTTTTACGTCGAATCTGGCTTCAGCCCTTTCCCCACATACGCCAGTAGCTATTAATTAAATAGCAGCAGCGCTGCGCCAAGCCGTTTACAGCCCGATGGCCGCCATGCCGGCACGCGCAATCTGCGCATCTTCGCTGGACTTCACGCCACTGACGCCGACCGCACCCAGGCATTGGCCGTCCTTCATGATGGGCACGCCGCCTTCGAGCAGGCCCTTGAGCTCAGGCGCGCTCAGGAAGGAAATGCGGCCACCGTTGATCATCTCTTCATAGATCCGGCTTTCACGTCGACCAAGCGCCGCGGTGTTGGCCTTGGCTGGTGCGATGTGGGCCGAGATCGGTGCCGCGCCATCCAGGCGCTGCAGATGCAGCAAGTGGCCGCCGTCATCAACCACGGCAATCGTCACCGCCCAGTTGTTCTTGAGGGCTTCGGCCGTCGCGGCTGCCGCAATGGCCTGCACATCGGCGAACTCCAGCGTTGGTTTGGTTTTCATGTCTGTTCCAGGTGTTTGTTGAGCCAAGCACCAAGCATACGCAAGTTTTGCGCGCTCCCGCCACGCCATTGCACGCATCAAAACCTGTAGAACCCTGACAAAAAGTAGGCAGTTCAAAGGGGCATTGCTTGAAAATTCATGTGGGGCCCCTAAAATAAAAGTACCTGCATATGCAGGTCTCTGATGGAGATGACTCATGAATGACAATGTTCAAACACTTGACCATGGCTACGTTGGCTCAGCCGAGCAACGCAACCGGGTTTTGCGCAACACCTACTGGCTACTCGCACTGAGCATGTTGCCAACCGTGCTCGGCGCCTGGGTCGGCGTTGCCACGGGCATCACCGCCTCGCTGACAGGTGGTCTGGGCCTGATCGTGTTTCTGGGCGGCGCCTTCGGCTTCCTGTACGCCATCGAGAAAACCAAAAACTCCGCGGCCGGCGTACCGGTGTTGCTGGCCTTCACCTTCTTCATGGGCCTGATGCTCTCGCGCATGATCGGCATGATTCTGGGCTTTCGCAACGGTTCCGAGCTGATCATGACCGCCATGGGCGGCACAGCCGGCGTGTTCTTCGTGATGGCCACGCTGGCCAGCGTGATCAAGCGGGATCTGTCGGGCATGGGCAAGTGGCTGTTTGTCGGCGCCATGGTTGTCATGGTGGGCGGCATCATCAATGTGTTTGTCGGTTCCACCGCCGGTATGCTGGCCCTGTCTGTGGCGGTGATCGGCATTTTCAGCGCCTACATGCTCTATGACCTGAAGCAGATTCTGGATGGCGGCGAGACCAACTACATCAGCGCGACGATGCGCCTGTACCTGGACATCTTCAATGTGTTCCAGGCCCTGCTGGCTCTGCTGGGCATCATGGGCGGTGAAAAAGACTGATCCGATTTACTCCGGATTGAAACAAGGGGGCCTCCGGCCCCCTTGTTCTTTTTCTTTCCGCTTTTCAGTCCCGATTCAGGTCAAAAACGGCAATCGATTCGACATGCGCCGTGTGCGGAAACATGTTGACCACGCCGGCTGCCGTGCAGCGGTAACCCGCATCATTGACCAGCACACCCGCGTCCCGCGCCAGCGTGGCGGGATTGCAGCTCACATACACAATGCGCACAGGCGGCGTCCAGTCACCGAGCTGCAGGTTTTGCTGCCCACCCGCATCGTCACAGGGCACACCGGTAAGCGCCTGCTGATGCAGCGCCGCCAGCGATTTGAACAGCTCGAACGCGCCTTCGCGCGGCGGGTCAACCAGCCATTTTTCGGCTGCGCCGTCCTGCACCAGCATGCCCGGTGTCATCTCGAAGAGGTTGCGCGCTACAAATTTTGTAGCTGCCAGCGCTCGTCCGCCGTGGGCTGGCACCCGATTTGATGCATAATTTTCGCGCGAGCGGGCAACCAAGGCCTCGCTGCCCTCGATGCCCAGCACCTCGCGCGCCCGGGTGGCCAGCGGCAAGGTGAAATTGCCCAGGCCGCAGAACCAGTCAATCACGCGTTCATGGGTTTGCACGTCCAGCAGGCGCAAAGCACGCGAGACCAGCACCTGGTTGATCTGCGGGTTGACCTGGGTGAAGTCGGTCGGGCGAAACGGCATGGTGATGCCGTAAGCCGGCAGCGCGTAGGCCAGCTGCTGTGCTGGATCGCTCACCTGATCGAGCAGCGTTACGGTGTCCGGCCCGCCCGACTGCAGCCACCACTGCAGGCCAGGATTCGCCGTCGCAAAGGCGCGCAGCTTTGCGAGATCGCCATCGGACAGCGGCTCCATGTGGCGCAGCACCAGCGCGGTGGTGGCATCGCCGCAGGCCAGCTCAATCTGCGGCAGGGTTTCCTTCGCGTCCATCGCGCCTATCAGCACGCGCAGTGGCAGCAGCAAGTCGCTCACATGCCGGGGCAACACATGGCATTCGCGGATGTCAGCCACATAGCCGCTTTTGCGTTCATGAAAACCGACCAGCACCTCGCCCTTCTTGCGCACAAAACGCACCGACAGCCGCGCGCGGTAGCGGTAATTCCAAGCCGGCCCCTCGATCGGACGCATGATGTTTCCGGCCTTGAGCTTGCCCAGGTGCCAGAGGTTGTCTTCCAGCACACGCTGCTTGACCGCCACCTGCGCAGCGACATGCAGGTGTTGCATCTTGCAACCGCCACAGGCGCCGGTGTGCAGCCCGAAATGCGGACACTGCGGCCGCACACGCTGGGAGGACTCGCGCAGCACCGCCATCAGCGTGGCTTTTTCAAACGTCGGTTTCTTGCGGTAAACGCTGGCACTGACGCGTTCGAACGGCAGCGCGCCGTCGATGAACACCACCTTACCGTCTTCGCGATGCGCTATGCCTTGGGCCTCGATGTCGAGCGACTCGACGTTCAGCAGGTCGGGCGGGTAGTCCACGGGGGGCGTAGCGGGTGCGGGGTGTTTTGTTTTGTTCTGTTGTCGTCTGGCCATCCCCCATTGTCTCAGGGTGAGATAGCATTTCCGGATTACCGAAGCCGCAACAAGGAATCCGTCATGGAACTGCGCATCTGCATTGACGTGGACGACATGGAACGCGCCATCGCGTTCTACACCGAAGGACTCGGCCTCCGATGCGGCCGGCGCTTCCAGAACGCCTTCACCGAAATCCTGGGCGCCAGCAGCCCGATTGATTTGCTGCTGAATGCGGCCGGCACCCGGCCCGTCCCCGGCAGCGAGGAAAACCGCAGCTACCAGCGCCACTGGACGCCGGTGCACCTGGATTTTGTGGTTGACGACATCGACGCCGCGGTGACGCGCCTGGTGGCTCATGGTGCGGTGCTCGAGATGCCGGTGAATCACCGCGCCTGGGGCCGCATTGCTGGTCTGGCCGACCCCTTCGGCCACGGGATCGACCTTCTGCAGTTCAGCGGCCGCGGTTATGACGTATTGCTGCAGCCCGCACAATCGCTATCAAATCAATAGCTACCGATGCTTGCCGGACATGGGCTGGAGGCCGATTGCCCTTCAACAAGTGCGGGCGCCCATAAAAAAAAGCCCTGCATGCAGGGCTTTTCCGGAACCTGCGCCGGATTATTTGGCTGGCAGGTACTTCGCCGGATCCACCGGCTTGCCCTGGCGGCGGATTTCAAAGTGCAGCTTCACGCGGTCCGCATCGCTGTTGCCCATCTCGGCAATTTTCTGACCCTTGCGCACCGACTGGTCTTCCTTGACCAGCAGGGTCTGGTTGTGCGCGTAGGCGCTCAGGAAAGTGTTGTTATGTTTGAGGATGATCAGGTTGCCGTAGCCGCGCAGGCCGGCACCGGCATACACCACGCGGCCGTCGGCTGAAGCCATCACGGTATCGCCGGCCTTGCCCGCAATGTCCAATCCCTTGTTTTTGGCTTCGTCGAAACCCGCCAGCACGGCACCCTGTGCCGGCCAGATCCAGGCCAGGTCCTCATCGCCGCCAGCGGCTGCGGGTGCCGCAGGTTTGGGCGCGCTGGCCGACTGCGCGGGAGCGCTGGCCGCCGGTGCAGGGCCGACAGGGGTGGCGGAGCCAGCGGTCACGGGGCGGGCCACAGCCACCGACTCTGGCGGAACCACGCGCAATACCTGGCCGACTTCGATCAGGTTGGGGTTTTCAAGGTTGCTCCAGCGGCCGATGTCGCGCCAGTTCTGGCCGGTGTCCAGGCCGATGCGGATCAGCGTGTCGCCGGGCTTAACGGTGTAATAACCAGGTTTGCCGGCGTTCTCAAAACCAGGCAGCGGCTTCACGCCTGCATCGACAGCCACGACTGGCGCGCGCGACATACCGGTGCCGCGGTCCTCAACAGGCGCGCGGTTAGGGCCACGCGGCGCACTGCAGGCCGCCATCAGCAGCGCGGCAGCGACGAGCAGGCAGCTCAGGGCCAGGCGAGCGGCGCCCTTGCCGGCGCGGGGCGCTTCAAGGGCCGTGGGAGAAAACGCTGCCATGGAAAGCCCTGCTTGTTGATTCATTGCTGTAGTCACCTTTTCCAAATGCTGTGTGTTGACACCGTGTGACGCCGAACGCCGACTTTGTTTCAGGATGCCCAGTGTGCGCTTTTGCCGCCCGGACTAAGATGTTCCCGATTTTAAAGGCACAAAGTGCACCGCTTCCAGAACCGTCTGGGTCACGCCCTGCGCGGTCTTGTCAAGCACCACCAGTGCCTGGGCACTGCCTGCGATATGCATAGGTGCGACCAGGCGGCCACCGACGGCGAGCTGCTCCACCCAGGCGGCCGGAATCGACTCGCCGCCGGCCGCCGCAATGATGGCCGCATACGGTGCGCCCTTGGCATAACCCACCATGCCGTCGCCGAACAGCAGATGCACGTTGGCCAGACGGAAGGCGCGCAGATTCTCGCGCGCTTTGTCATGCAGGCCGCGCAAACGCTCGATGCTGTAGACCTCGGTCGCCAACTCAGCCAGCACCGCCGCCTGGTAACCGCAGCCGGTGCCAATCTCCAGCACCCGGCCCAGCTTGCCGGCCGGGCTGCCCGCGCCCTGGCGCAGCAGTTCCAGCATGCGCGCTACCACGTTGGGCTTGGAAATCGTCTGGCCCAGACCGATGGGCAGGCTGGTGTCTTCGTAAGCCTGGTTCACCAGCGCGGTATCCACAAAACGGTGACGCTCCACATGGCCCATGGCGGCCAGCACCTGCGCATCGGAAATGCCCTGTGCCGCAAGTTTTTGCACCATGCGCGCGCGCACCGCACGCGAGTCCAGGCCGACGCCGCTGGGCAACGCAGTTCTGGCCGGTATTTTTTGATAAAAAGTGCCAGTAGCCCTTTCCGGATGGGCGCGACCAGCTATCTTTTTAGTAGCTGATGGAGTGCCCGCATCCAGTTCGAGGCGCACCGGGAAGCCAGGCCTTTTGGCAACCGCCTTGGCCGCTAGCGTGCCCGGAGCAGTCAAGGTCGGTTTGAGCGGCGGTTTCATGCGGCAAGCGTTGTGGCGGCACTGCCCTGTGTGAGTTTTGCCGCAGTCTGCGCCCAGTACGGGAGGCGCTCGTGGTCGGTCAGGTCCACTTGCAGCGGTGTGATGGCAACGAAGCCGTGTTTGGTGGCAAAAAAGTCGGTGCCCTCGCCCTCTTCCTTGGCCGGTCCCGCACCGCCTATCCAGTACATGGTTTCGCCGCGCGGGCTGGTTTGGGTGATCACGCGTTCGGCCGCATGGCGCCGACCGAGGCGGCAGACCTTGTAGCCCTGAAGCTGCTCGTCAGGCAGGTTGGGAATGTTCACATTGAGCAGCCAGGGCGCCACGGTGGGCAAGGCGCCTTCGGCAATTTTTTCGAGCGAGGGGATCAGTTGTTGCACCAGGTCGCGCGCGCGGCGGCCAGCGGCGTCAATGTGACCCCAGCCTTTTTCGGTCTGGGAAAATGCAATCGACGGAATGCCGAATAAATAACCTTCCATGGCCGCGCCAACCGTGCCCGAATAAATGGTGTCGTCACCCATGTTGGCGCCGTTGTTGATGCCGGACACCACCAGGTCGGGCCGATAGCCGAGCAGCCCGGTCAACGCAATATGCACGCAGTCGGCGGGCGTGCCGTTGATGTAACGAAAACCGTTGGCCGCCGTCTGCACGTACATCGGCGAATGCAGGGTCAGCGCATTGGATTTGGCGCTGTTGTTCTGCTCGGGTGCCACCACCTCCACGTCGGCGATGTCTTTCAGGGCCTCGAACAGGGCGATGATTCCGGAGGCCTGGTAGCCATCGTCGTTGCAGATCAGGATTTTCATGGCTTGATTTTAAGGTCTCAAGGGTGACAAACCGGAGCCACGCCGCGTCTATTTGGTCCCGCAACCTGCCTATGATGTCTCAACCCTGATTCCTACGGAGAACTCCATGCATGCCTGGCTTTGTGAAGACCCCACCGGCGTTGACGCCCTGACCTGGAAAGAGCTGCCCACACCCGAACCGAAAGCCGGAGAGGTGCGCATCGCCATCAAGGCGGCCAGCCTCAATTTCCCCGACCTGCTGATCGTGCAGAATAAGTACCAGATCAAACCGCCCCTGCCCTTTGTGCCCGGCTCCGAATATGCCGGTGTGGTCGAAGCCGTTGGCGACGGTGTCAAGCACCTGAAAGTCGGTCAGAACGTGGCCTGCCTGTCGGGCACCGGCGGCTTCGGCACGCACACCATCGCGCCGGCCGCGCTGTGCATTCCGCTGCCCGACAGTTTTCCGCATGTGGACGCAGCCGCCTTCATCATGATTTACGCCACTTCGCACCATGCGCTGGTGGACCGCGCACAACTCAAGGCCGGTGAAACCGTGCTGGTGCTGGGGGCCGCCGGCGGTGTCGGCACCTCGGCGATCCAGATCGCCAAGGCGCTGGGCGCGAAAGTCATCGCCGCCGCATCGACCGATGAAAAATGCGCACTGTGCAGGACCATAGGCGCCGACGCCACCATCAACTACAGCACAGAGAACCTGCGCGAAGCGATCAAGGCACTGACCGATGGCAAAGGTCCTGATGTGATTTACGACCCGGTGGGCGGCGAGTTTGCCGAACCGGCCTTCCGCTCCATCGCCTGGCGCGGCCGTTACCTGGTGGTGGGTTTTGCCTCGGGACCGATTCCCTCACTGCCGCTGAATCTGACCCTGCTCAAGGGCGCATCCATTGTCGGCGTGTTCTGGGGCGGCTTCGCCAAGAACGAGCCGAAAGCCAGCGCCGCCGCCCTGGCCGAGCTCGCGCAGTGGTATGCCCAGGGCAAGATCAAGCCAGTCATCGACCGCACCATGCCCATGGCCGAACTGAAGGCCGCCTATGCCTACATGGGTTCGCGCGGGGTCAAGGGAAAGCTGGTGATGGTTAACTGAGCAGCAACAGCCGCTCAAAGAAAAAGCCCCTGATTCAGGGGCTTTTTTGCTTGCATCGCTTGGGATCACGCGAGCGTTGAGGGCTTAAATACTGGGGTGGCTGATGGGAAGCCACTGCCCATATCTCACCCCAATATCCATGCGGGTTTCAAGAGGTTGTTACACGACTCTGCGTGACAAGCAGTGTATTAGTGGGGGCCTGATTTTCCAAGCTTTTTGGCCAACTAATTACGCAATCGCGCGAAGCCGAAGATGCATCGGACCTGCAGTTGTCCAACTAGCCTCGCCCTCAAGCAAATGCGGTAGACGACCGCTTGAATCGCCCCGGGTTTGAACTGACCCCTAGAAGTTGGCCGGTTGTGATTCCGCCAATCAGGCGGTGTTTCTCACCCGGTGTTCCACCGGGCTGAGCCCTTGCAATCCGAGCTTAATGCGCTCGTGGTTGTAGTAGCGGATGTAATCGTGCACGCCCGCTTCGAGTGCCGCGATTCCATCAAGCGTAGCAAGATAATAGTACTCGACCTTGAGGGTGCCGGAGAAGCTCTCTATCACCGCGTTGTCAAAGCAGTTCCCTCTGCGACTCATGCTTTGCCTGATGCCATGATGCGCAAGCATCGCTCGGTACGGCTGCATCTTGTAATGCCATCCTTGATCCGAATGCACAATCAGGTCACAGGTACATTCTGACCGGGCAATAGCTTCTCGAAGCGTGTCAGACACCAGGTCAAACACGGGCCGCTTGGCCATGCGGTACGCGATGATCTCACCGTTGTAGAGGTCAATGCAGGCCGACAGATAGAGCTTGTGCCCGTGCACGTTGAACTCGGTGACATCGGTCACCCACTTCTGATTCGGAGCCTTCGCGAAGAAGTC
>NZ_BMIG01000014.1 GCF_014641715.1 Polaromonas eurypsychrophila
GCGTCGCTAAAAGAAAGACCCGATGGTCCGGATCCCTTCGCTTCGCTGCGGGCAACCTGCGGTGCTCGCCAAAAACGGGGTCTCGCTCGAACTCGGCTAGCGCCTCAGACAATCGCTCGCCCTGATTCGTTTTCGGCTGTGCTCCTCGGCCCAGCCCGACGGGTGAAGAGGGAAAGAAAAAAATACCAACGCGGATTCAAGTCCGGAGTGCAGGAAGCGCGCAGCGCTTCCTGCACGGGAATCCCAAGAGACCGTCATGTTTGCACGCGAGCGCAGTGCACGCGACCAAATGAGGCTCCCTTCTCTCGCCCAGCGGGGCGAGGGAAGGGCGGGGGGTTGGGAGTGTGGAGTCAGATCTGCTGTCCAAAGCAATCCACGGCAGCAGCGTAACGCACGATTCGCTATGAATTCAATAGCTGCTTCCCCTCGTCCCCCAGGGGCTAGAGACCGATTCGATGCATAAACCGCAGGCCGGGCGGCCTCAATCGCCCTGCGTGCCCCGATGTGCCCATCCGGTGGTGTGTTTCTCGATGTAGCTGAACAGCTCATACATGATCATCGCCATCGCACCGATCACCACCAGCCCGGCAAAGGCCAGCGCCATGCGCTGCTGCGAGCCGGCGCTGAGCATCAGGTAGCCGATGCCGGAATCACCGGCCGTCATCTCGGCCAGTACCGTGCCGACAAAAGCCAGCGTGATCGCGATTTTGAGCGAGCCGTAGAAGTAAGGCATGGAGCGCGGCAGGCCGACCTTGATCAGCACGTCCCAGCGTTTGGCGCCCAGCACGCGCAACACGTCTTCGAGCTCGGGCTCCAGTGTGGCCAGGCCAGTGGCCATGTTGACGGTGATGGGGAAGAAGGAGATCAAAAAGGCGGTGAGTATGCCGGGACCGACACCGATGCCAAACCAGACGATCAGGATGGGCACGATGGCCGCCTTGGGCACGGCGTTGAAGGCCACCAACAAAGGGTAAACCGCGGCGTAGGCCAGGCGCGAGGAGCCGACCAGGAAGCCCAGCATCACGCCGACCACGATGGACAGGCCGAAGCCGACCATGGTGACCCAGAAGGTTTTCCAGGCGGCCTGGGCAATCGGGCCCGCGAACTCGGCCATGGCCTGGGCAATCGCCAGCGGGGCCGGGAAGATGAATTCGGCAATGTCGAAGAGGGTAACCACCGCCTGCCACAGCGCAATGATGGCCGCCAGCAGCACAAACGGGGACCAGCGTTCAATCTGTTTTTTACTCATGGCTGCCTTCCGTGGCCGGCGCCGGGTTGATGACGGGTGTGCGGATGGCCCCAATGTGGCTGCGCAACTCGTGCACGATGTCGCCAAAGGCCTGGGTATAAGTTACTTCAAGGTCGCGCGGGCGCGGCAAGTCGATCTCGCGCTTGACCACAAAACGGCCTGGGCTCTTGCTCATCACATAGACGGTATCGGCCAGGAAGACCGACTCGCGCAGATCGTGGGTAACCAGGATGACGTTGAAGCGTTGCTCGATCCAGAGGTCGCGCAGGATGCACCATAGTTCCTCGCGCGTGAAGGCGTCGAGCGCGCCGAAAGGTTCGTCAAGCAGCAGCATCTTGGGCTCGTGGATCAGTGCGCGGCAGATGCTGACGCGCTGCTGCATGCCGCCCGAGAGTTGCCAGGGAAATTTGTCTTCATAGCCGCCGAGGCCGACTTTTTGCAGCAGCTTGCGCGCGCGTTCCTCGAACTCCTTGCGCCGGGACTTGAACTGGCTGCGGAAGGGCTCGACGATTTCCAGCGGCAGCAGCACGTTGTCAACCGTGGTCCGCCAGGGCAGCAGCGAGGGCGCCTGAAAAGCCATGCCGGAAATCTTCAGCGGCCCGGTGACGGGCTGGCCGTCGATCAGGATGCGTCCCTTCGACGGCATCTTCAGCCCGGTGGTCAGCTTCATGAAGGTGGACTTTCCGCAACCCGACGGGCCCACGATGGCGATGAACTCGCCCTCGCGCACCTTGAGGTCAATGGCTTCCACAGCGAAGTGGTTTTGTGCCAGCAGCTCGTCGTTGTAGGCCAGCCAGACGTCCTGGAAGTCAACAAAATTGGCGTCTTGCGTGTCGTGCATGGTGGATGTGGATTCGTGATTCAGTCAAGGCAACGGCCAGCGTTCCGGGTGAAAGCTGGCCGTGTCTGATTGTCGCCGCAGGCAGAAGCTGCAGCGCACCGTGGCTTATTTTTTCGGCAGGACGTTCAGTTCCGCGATGGTGGGCAGGAAAGAACCATTCCAGATGGCGGTCGGGTTCACGCGCGTCTTGGTGTTGAAGGCATCCGACACCTGGGAAGCCATCAGCGACAGGCGTGGTCCCTGGATCTGGCCGAAACCTTCGGCGCGTGCGTCCGGGCTGTTGACCACGGTGTCGATGGCCAGTTGAAGGCGACGAGTTTCGAGCGCGGTGTTGATGATGCCGTCGCGTGCTTTGACATCTTCAATCGCGGCCGCCGGCTTGGCGATCACGTCCTTCACGCCTTTGGTGAAGGCAAGCAGGAAGGCCTTGATGGCGGCAGGATTTTCCCGGATCATTTTCGGCGAGGCGATGATGACGTTGCCGTACAGCTTCACGCCGTTCTCGGCATAAGGCAGCACCACCACATCTTCGGCCTTGACGCCGCGGGCTTCGAGATTGAGCAGCGAGGTGAAGGTGAAGCCGGTGATGGCATCCACGTCACCGCGGGCCAGCATGGTTTCGCGCAGCGGCGGGTCCATGGCGGTCCACTGCACGCCAGTAATGTTATTGGCCTTGGCGAAAATCGGGAAGGCGCGGCGGCCCGCGTCAAACACCGGGGCACCGAGTTTCTTGTTGTTGAGGTCGGCGACGGTCTTGATGCCGGATTTCTTCAATGCCATGACCGACGCCGGCGTGTTGTTGTAGACCATCATGACGGCGACTGGCTTGTTGGCGGCGTCGGGGTTGTTGGCGTGGAATTCCATCAGCGCGGCCAGGTCGGCAAAACCCATGTCGTAGCTGCCCGAGGCCACACGCGTGACGGTGCCGCCCGAGCCGTTGCCGGCGTCAATCGTGACGTCGAGCTTGGCATCCTTGAAATAACCCTTGGCGGCCGGGGTGACAAACAACGCGGCAGGACCTTCAAAACGCCAGTCGAGCTGGAACTTGATCGGAGTGTTTTGGGCAAAGGCGCTACTGCACGTGGCGGCAGTGACCGCCAGCGCGGCCAGGGTTTGGATGAAAACGCGTTTTGTCATGGGAACTCCAGATAAAAATGAATCGGCTGCTTAAACCAAGCAAAAACAATGCCTGTGCGTTTGTAAACATGGTTTGTACAGTTTATTTTCAGGCTCTATTCTCGGACAAGTTGGCCGGGATGGGCGCGGCCAAGCCTCCGTAGATACCCCTTAAAACGGGGTAAGCCGGGCGATTCGGGGCGTCTGGCCCCGGGTTTATTCCGGATTGGCCGGGCAAGGCCGCCGGCCGCAGGCGCACAACCAAAAAAGGGCTGGCTGTTATTGCCTGCCCTGTTGGGTGACCGCCGGTTGGAACCTAGGCGTCTGGCGCCACCGGGTGCTGGGCCATGGCTTCCAGCGCCTTGACGAGAGCGGAATGATCGGCCTGGCCATGGCCGAGCGCAACGCAGGACTGCATCAATTGCGCCGCGCCGGCGGTCTGCGGTAGCGCGATGCCCAGTGCACGGGCACCCTGCAGGGCCAGGTTCAGGTCTTTCTGGTGCAGTGTTATGCGGAATCCAGGGGCAAAGGTCCGTTTGATCATGCGTTCACCATGCACTTCAAGAATGCGTGAAGACGCAAAGCCGCCCATCAATGCGGCGCGCACGCGGGCCGGGTCGGCCCCGGCTTTGGAGGCGAACACCAACGCTTCGCCGACGGCGGCAATCGTCAGCGCGACAATGATCTGGTTCGCCACCTTGCAGACCTGCCCGTCGCCGGCGCCGCCTACCAGCGTCACGTTCTTGCCCATCAAGTCGAACAGGGGCTTGACCCGGTCGAATGTCGAAGGCTCGCCGCCGACCATGATGGTCAGGCTGGCCGCCTTGGCACCTACCTCACCGCCGGACACTGGCGCATCGAGCCATTCGCAAGCGAGGGCCTGGATCTTTTTGGCAAAACCGCGTGTGGCAATCGGGTCGATGGAACTGCAGTCGACCACGGTCTTGCCTTTTGACAATCCCGATGCGACGCCGTCGTCGCCGAACAGCACGGCCTCCACGTCGGGCGTGTCGGGCACCATCACAAAGATGATGTCGGCGCGCTCGGCCACGCCGCGTGCGGTGGTGCAGATGGTTGCACCCTTGTCGGCCAGTTCCGGTGGCACTTTGCCGATGGTGTTGACAAACAGCATGTGGCCGGCTTCGAGCAGGTGCAAGGCCATGGGCGCACCCATGATGCCGAGCCCGATAAAACCGAGCTTCAGTCCTGATTTGGTCATGTCATTGCTCCTGCCAGCCAGCCGAGGCCTTCGGTCGTTGTGGTTTTGGGTTTGTATTCGCAACCGATCCAGCCCGAGTAGCCAGCAGCATCGATGTGTTTGAACAGCCAGGTGTAGTTGATCTCGCCGGTGCCTGGCTCGTTGCGTCCAGGGTTGTCGGCCAGCTGGATATGGCCGATGCGTGCCATGTGCTTGCCGAGGGTGCTGGCCAGCTCGCCCTCCATGCGCTGCGCATGGTAAATGTCGTACTGTACGAACAGGTTGGGCGATGCCACTTCGTCCAGGATGGCCAGCGCCTGGTCGGTGCGTGACAGAAAGAAGCCCGGAATATCGAATGTGTTGATCGGCTCGATCAGCAGCCGGATGCCGGCAGCCTCCAGCGCCGATGCCGCGAAACGCAAATTGGCCACCAGGGTGGCATGGGCCAGCGTGCTGCTGGCGGCTTCCGGCAGCTTGCCGGCCAGGCAATTGACCTGCGGACAGCCCAGTGCCGTGGCGTAGGTGATCGCGCGGTTGACACCTTCGCGAAACTCGGCGGTGCGGCCGGCGTGACAGGCGATGCCTCGCTCGCCGGCGGCCCAGTCGCCCGCCGGCAGGTTGTGCAGGACCTGTTGGAGGCCGTTTTTCTTCAGCGCGGAGACAAGTTCTTCGGTGCTGTAGTCGTAGGGAAAAAGATACTCCACGGCGTCAAAACCGGCTGCCCGTGCGGCGGCAAAGCGGTCCATGAAGGGCAGCTCGGTGAAGAGCATGGTGAGGTTGGCGGCGAATTTGGGCATTCTGTTTCCGGATTAGTCCAACATTGCGGCAACGGCGGTGGGGGCATCTTCCCGGCTGGCGGCCAGGTCCTCGAACTCGATGATGTTGTCGATCTCGGTGCCCATGGCAATGTTGGTCACACGCTCGAGGATCACCTCGATCACCACCGGCACCTGGAACTCCTTCATCCAGGCTTCGGCCTGCTTGATGGCTGGCGCGAGTTCTTCCTGCCGATGCACACGGATGGCCTTGCAGCCCAGGCCCTCAACCACCTTGACATGGTCCACACCATAAGCCCGGACCGGTTCATCCTGGTCGGTGTTGATGTTGTCAAAGCCGAGCTGCACGCAGTAGTCCATCTCGAAGCCGCGTTGCGCCTGCCGGATCAGCCCGAGGTAAGAGTTGTTGACCACCATGTGGATGTAGGGCAGCTTGAACTGCGCGCCCACGGCCAGTTCCTCGATCATGAACTGGAAATCGTAGTCGCCGGAGAGGGCCACGATCTTGCGGGTCGGGTCGGCAGCGCGCACACCCAGCGCCGCTGGCACGGTCCAACCCAGCGGGCCGGCCTGGCCGCAGTTGATCCAGTGGCGTGGTTTGTAGACATGCAGGAACTGCGCGCCGGCGATCTGCGACAGGCCGATGGTGCTGATGTAACAGACGTCTTCGCCGAAGGCGCGGACCATGCACTGGTAGACGCGCTGCGGCTTCATGGGCACGCTGTCGTAGTTAGTCTTGCGCAGCATGGTGCCCTTGCGGTAGCGGCAGGCCGATGCCCACTCGCCGCGGTCCTTCAGCTTGCCCTGTGCCGCCCATTCTGTGGCAACTTCAATAAATAATTCCAGCGCGGCTTTCGCATCCGACACGATGCCAAAGTCGGGCGAGAACACGCGGCCGATCTGGGTTGGCTCGATGTCCACGTGCACAAACTTGCGGCCCTTGGTGTAAACCTCGACCGAGCCGGTGTGGCGATTGGCCCAGCGGTTGCCGATGCCGATCACAAAATCCGAGGCCAGCATGGTGGCATTGCCATAGCGGTGGCTGGTCTGCAGGCCGCACATGCCGGCCATCAGGGGATGGTCGTCCGGGATGGTGCCCCAGCCCATCAGCGTGGGAATCACCGGGATGCCGGTGAGCTCGGCAAACTGCACCAGCAACTCTGACGCATCGGCATTGATGATGCCGCCGCCAGCCACGATCAGCGGTTTGTCCGCCTCGTTGAGCATCGTGAGCGCCTTCTCGATCTGTGCGCGTGTTGCCGCCGGCTTGTACACCGGCAGCGGCGAATAGGTGTCGATGTCGAACTCGATCTCGCCCATCTGTACGTCAAAGGGCAGGTCAATCAGCACGGGGCCGGGACGGCCCGAGCGCATCACATGGAAAGCCTGCTGAAACACGCGCGGCACCAGCGCCGGCTCCCGCACGGTGACCGACCACTTGGTCACCGGTTTGGAGATGGATTCAATGTCCACGGCCTGGAAGTCTTCCTTGTGCAGGCGCGCGCGGGGTGCCTGGCCGGTGATGCACAAAATCGGAATGGAATCTGCCTGAGCCGAATACAGACCGGTGATCATGTCGGTGCCGGCCGGGCCGGAGGTGCCGATGCAGACGCCGATGTTGCCGGCAGCGGCGCGCGTGTAACCCTCAGCCATGTGCGAGGCGCCTTCGACGTGGCGCGCCAGGATGTGGCTGATCGTGCCCTGCTTGCGCAGCGCGGAATACAGCGGGTTGATCGCCGCGCCGGGGATGCCAAAGGCCTGCGTCACGCCTTCTTTTTCCATAACCCAGACTGCGGCCTGGGCGGCTGTCATTCTTGCCATGTCTTGTCTCCTTTGTGGAGGTTCGACTGTAGGCAGCAGGGCGGCAACGCAGAAGGGGCGCGCAAACCATAAAAGCTATTCCGTGGCGGAATAAGTGACTATCATCAGGCCATGGACAGATTGCAGGTCATGCACATGTTTGTGCGGGTGGTGGAAACCGGCAGCTTCTCGAAAGCTGCGCGTGAATTTTCGACCACCCAGCCCACGGTCTCCAAACAGATCGCGGCCACCGAGGAGCGCCTGAATGTGCGCCTGCTCAACCGCAATACGCGCGGCGTGAGCCTCACCGAATCCGGCGCGCTGTATTACGAGAAGTGCAAGATCATCGTGCGCGAGACCGAGGAGGCCGACAACATCGTGCGACTGCGCCAGAGCCAGGCCCAGGGCATGTTGCGCATTGGCACCTCGGTGGCGTTTGGTAGGCGCGTGATCGTGCCGCTGGCACTCGACTTCATGAAACGGCACCCGCAGGTTCAGCTGGACCTGAGCTTCGAGGACCGCTACACCGACCTGGTGTCGCAGGGCCTGGATGTGGCGGTGCGCATGGGCAAGCTCGCCGACTCCAGCCTCGGGTCGCGTTACCTGGGCGTCAATCCCTGGGTGATGGTGGCGGCGCCGCGTTATCTCAAGAAATACGGCACACCGAAAAAGCCCAGGGACCTGAGCGGTCACGCCGCGCTGATCTACAGCAGCGTGCTCGGGGACGATGTCTGGCGCCTGATCTCGCCCAAGGGCGAAGCGGTCACGGTGCCGGTGGCCGGCCGTTTGCGGTCCAACAACCTGTCGGCGGTGCTGGCGGCGGCGCGCAACGGCCTGGGTATTGCCGCCATGCCGCGTTATGTGGCGGCCGATTCGCTGGCCTCGGAGCAGGTGCTGGAAGTACTCGCCGACCACAGCCTCCCGGAGCAGGAGATCCACGCCGTGTTTCCGTCACCCAAGCTGGTGCCGGGCAAGGTGCAGGCCTTTGTAGCCTATCTGCAGGGCAGGTTCGCCGAACGCTGGTGGGAGACCTTGCCGAAAGCCTGAAGCAACCCTTTTTTATGAAGAAAAAAGGCCCCAAGCCCTTGTCCGGCCTACATAAACAGCTATCAAAAATGGAGCTTTATCAACTCAGCAACTCGCGCAGCGTGCGCGCGATCACCTTGGTCGCCTTGCGCAGATCTTCCAGCGCGAGGCGTTCGTCAGCGCGTTTGGCGTGGGACTCCAGCACGGTGCGCGGTCCGGCGCCATAAATCACGCCCGGAATGCCGGCTTCGGCATACAGGCGCACATCGGTGTATAGCGGCGTGCCCATGACCGGAATCGGCTCGCCAAACACGGCCTGCCCGTGTTTCTGGATGGCATCGACCAGCGGCTGGTTGCCGGGCAGCGGCTTCATCGCGTTGGCCAGCAACAGACGCTTGATTTCGACCTCGATGCCGGGGCTCAGGGCCGCCGCATCGGCAATCACCTTGCGGATGCTTGCTTCGACTTCGACCGGATTCTCCTCGGGGATCATCCGGCGGTCCAGCTTAAACATCACCTTGCCGGGCACGACATTGGTGTTGGTGCCGCCCTCGATGCGGCCCACGTTCAAATAAGGGTGGGTGATACCGGTGACCTGCGAGCTGACTTTTTTGTACAGTGTGTTCTGCGCATATAACGCGTTCAGAATCTGCACGGCACCCTGCAGGGCATCGACGCCGCTGGCCGGTATCGCCGCATGCGCCATCTTGCCGTGCACGGTGACTTCCATCTGCAGGCAGCCGTTGTGCGCTGTGACCACTTCATAGCTGAAGCCGGCGGCGATCAGCAGGTCGGGACGAGTCAGCTTGTTGCGCAGCAGCCAGCCGGGTCCCATCTCGCCGCCGAACTCTTCGTCATAGGTGAAATGTAATTCCACACCACCCTTCAACGGCAGGCCCAGCGACTCGAGTGCACGCACCGCAAATGTGAAGGTCGCGAAATCGGACTTGCTGACGGCTGAGGCGCGACCGTAGATGTTGCCGTCTTTTATTTCCCCGCCATACGGGTCGCAGCTCCAGCCTTCGCCGGGCGGCACCACGTCGCCATGGGCATTGAGCGCCACGACCGGACCCGGTCGTTCTCCATCCTTGCGGCTTTTGCCGTACGGACGGCGCACGATCAAATTGGTCAGCGACTCCAGCCCGTAAGCCTGCACGTCAGCAGCCGGTACCGGGTGTTTCTCTGCCTCGAATCCGAAAGCCTTGAGCAACTCGGCGGTGCGTTCGGCATGCGGCGCATTGTCGCCAGGCGGGGTTGGTGTGGGGACGCGGATCAGTTCCTGCAGGAAGCGCACTTCTTCGTCGAAGTGGGTATCGATCCAGGCGTCCAGCTTGTCGTCGTTTGTCATAAGGCCCCCACGCCTTGAACTACAGGGCTGCCCCCCGAGGGGGCGCGACCTTGCTTGAAGCGGTTCTGCGCTGCGGTCATGAGGTCTCTGTCGCGAGTTGGTTCAGTAGATGCTGGAAGGCCTGGACGGCCAGGTCGATGTCGTCGCTGGTGGTGCTTTCCAGCGGGTTGTGGCTGATGCCGGCGTTCTGCCCGCGCACAAACAGCATGGCCTGCGGCATGACCTCGTGCAGCTTCATGGCGTCGTGGCCGGCGCCACTGGGCATTGCATAGATGGGCACACCCAGGCTGTCCACGGCACGCTCCCAGCGCTGCTGCCACTCCGCCGTGCTAGGAGCGGCTGCTGCGCGCATGGTTTCTTCCGCTGTGTGAAACACGCCGCGCCGCTCGCAAATCGCTCCCAGTTCTGCCAGCACGTCGCTGACCATGGCGTCACGCTGCGCATCGTTGGGCGCGCGCAGGTCCAGCGTGAACTGGCAGCGGCCCGGCACCACATTGGTGGAGCCGCCGGGTACGTTCAGGATGCCGATGGTGCCGACCGAGTCGCCGTCGCGGGCAGCGCGTTGCTCCACATACAGGGCGAGTTCGGCCACCGCCACGGCGGCGTCTCGGCGCCGGTTCATCGGTGTGGTGCCGGCGTGGCTGGCCATGCCGGTCACTTCACACAGGTAACGCACGCCACCATTGATCGAGGTGACGATGCCCAGCGGGATGTCGAGTTCGTTGAGCACCGGGCCCTGCTCGATATGGACTTCCACAAAGCCGAGGTAGTCCGATGGATTCCGCTGCAGCGCTTTGATGGCCTCCAGCGTTGCGGGCAGGCCTGCGTGTTGCATGGCTTCGCGCATGCTGATGCCGTCTGCGTCTTTTTGCTCCATCCAGACCGGGTTGAACTGGCCGATCAAGGCACCCGAGCCGAGAAAAGTGGCCTTGTAACGCTGGCCTTCTTCCTCGGCAAAACCGATGACTTCGAAGTCGAAGGGCAGACGCGCGCCGCGGCGCGACAGTTCGGCCACGCAGGCCATGGGCGTGAAGATACCCAGGCGCCCGTCGTATTTGCCGCCGTTGCGCACGGTGTCGTAGTGCGAACCCGTCATCAGGGTTTTGGCGCCCGGCTTCGACGCTTTGTACCGCCCCACCACGTTGCCGACGGCGTCGATCGTGACTTCGTCGAAGCCGCTGTCGCGCATGGCCTGGCTGATCAGGCCGGCGGCCGAACGGTGCGCGTCGGTCAGGTAGGTGACCGTGAGCTGGCCTTTCTCGATGTAGCCGGGGTCGCTGAAGGCACTCAGTGCTTCCTGCCAGTCCCAGACCTGGTGGCCCAGCCGGGGTTCTATGCCGAACTTGTCGTTCAGGCGCAGTTCCACTATGCGGTGGATGTTGCGCAGCGACTCGGCCAACTCGAAGTCGGCGTGATTGGCCAGGCGCCGCTCGAACGTGGCGATGATCTCTTGCCGTGCCAGTCCGGTGCCGCGCGGGCCGCGCACTGCGAGGATGAAGGGAAAGTCGAATTTGGTGTCGTACGCGGCATTGAGCGCCTGGATTTTTTCGAACTCCTGGGGGCTGCAGTGGGTCAGGCCCGCCTGGTTCTGTTCATTCGTCGATTCAGCCGTCAGCGCCTGGCTGACCATGGCCTTGCCCGCGAGTTCGGGATGGGCGCGGATCAGGGCCAGTTGCGCCTCGCGACCGGCGTCGTGAACAATACGCGCCATCGCGTGTTTGAGTTGCGGCAGGGACCGGAAGGGCCGCTGCCCGAGCGCCGCTTCGGCTATCCACGGCGAGTGTTCATACAAGCCGTCGAGCAGTGAGGCAGCCTCGGCGATCGGCGCGGTGTTGATGTGTTCCAGTATGAGGGCCATGGTCAATCTTTGAAAGGGTGGACGTGTTGCCAGTGCCGGGCAATGTCGATGCGGCGGCAGATCCAGACACGCTCATGCCGCTGGATGTGGTCTAGGAATTTCTGCAGCGACACGATGCGACCGGGCCGGCCCAGCAGGCGGCAGTGCATGCCTATGCTCAGCATCTTCGGCGCGTTCATGCCGTCCGGGTCGCCCTCGGCGTACAGGGCATCAAAGCTGTCGCGCAGGTAGGTGAAAAAATCATCGGCTTGCGAAAAGCCCTGGGGCAGGGCAAAACGCATGTCGTTGGTGTCCAGCGTGTACGGGACGACCAGCCGTGGCACCACTTCGCCGTCGCTGCGGGCTACTTTCATCCAGAAGGGCAGGTCGTCACCGTAATAGTCGCTGTCGTACGCGAGGCCGCCATCGTCGGCGACCAAGCGGCGCGTGCGTGGGCTGTCGCGGCCGGTGTACCAGCCGAGCGGGCGCTGGCCCGTCATCTGCGTGATGATGTCCATGCCAAGGCGCATGTGTTCGCGCTCGGTGGCTTCGTCCACACTTTGGTAGTTGATCCAGCGCAGGCCGTGGCAGGCGATTTCGTGACCGAGTTCGACAAACGCTGCCGTCAATTCCGGATGGCGTTGCAGCGCCATGCTGACGCCGAACACGGTCAACGGCAAATTGCGCTTTTCAAACTCGCGCAGGATGCGCCAGACGCCCACGCGTGAGCCGTATTCGTAAATGCCTTCCATCGTCAGGTGCCGCTCGGGGTAACTCGGCGGGTTGAACATTTCCGATAAAAACTGCTCCGAGCCAGCGTCGCCGTGCAGCACCGAGTTTTCGCCGCCTTCCTCGTAGTTCAGCACAAACTGCACGGCGATGCGCGCCCGGTTCGGCCACTGCGCATGCGGCGGCGTGCGGCCGTAACCGATCAAATCTCTGGGGTAAGACATTGCCCCCACGCTTGTCGCTTCGCGTACTACGCTGCCCCCCGAGGGGGCTAATTTTCCTTGGGGCGGCCCGGCGGAAAATTGTGCTGGGTTGCCGGCAGAAGTGGTCATGAAAGTGCCATGGAGATATCGTTGCTCGGGACCTTGCGGTCAAAGGTCAAACTCTGTTCGACATGCAGCAGGTGTTCGTCCATCAGGCGCACGGCGAGCTCCTCGTCTTTGGCGGCAAGCGCCTTGACAATCTCGGCGTGTTCCTCGCTCGAGTGTTCGGCTGCACTGGCGCTCTGGTACATCAGCGTGATCAGCGCGCAGCGAGACACCAGCTCGCCCAGCATTTGCGCCAGCACTTCGTTGCCCATCAGTTCGGCCATGCGCACATGGAAGTCACCCAGCAGCTCGGTGCGGCCGGCCACATCGTTGCTGGCCACGGCGGCTTTTTCCTGTGCCACATGTTCCCTGAGTGCGCGTATCTTCGCCGGCGTGGCCTCGCGCACAAAGGCGCGTGTCATTTCGGCTTCCAGCATGCGGCGCACGGCAAACACCTGGCGCGCTTCGTTGACGGCCGGCGCCGCGACAAAGGCGCCGCGTGCGGGTTCCAGCCGGATCAGCCGGTTTTGCGAGAGCAGGAACAGGGCCTGCCGCACCAGGGTGCGCGACACGCCAAAATGGTCGGCCAGCTTCTGTTCCGCAAGCTTGGTGCCCGGATGCAGGCGGTGATCAACGATGGCGCGCGTCAGCGCTTCAACGATGGCGCTGGTGGTCGAGGTTTCCATGCGCCAGATGATAGCTCAAAGCCCGAAAAAGTGTATACACTTCTGTTCACGACATACCACCGGGGAAACTTCAATGGGCCTGAGCACACATGTGCTGGATACCATGCACGGCACGCCGGCCGCCGGCATGGCCGTGGAGCTGTACACCACCAGCGGCGCGCAGGCAACGCTGGTTAAGTCCTTTGTTCTGAACAGCGATGGCCGCAACCCGGACGGCCTGCTTTATGACAACAGCAGCCTGCAGCGTGGCACCTATCGGCTGGTGTTCGATGTGGCGGCCTACTTCGCCGCGCGCGGCGTGACCCTGCCGGAGCCGAACTTTCTGAACAAGGTGAGCCTGGATTTCGGCGTTGCCGATACCCGCCAGCACTACCATGTGCCGCTGCTGGTCAGTCCGTGGAGTTATTCCACGTATCGGGGGTCGTGAAGAGGTGCGACGTGTTTGCCTGTCATTGCGGGCTCCGATCAGAATCCTTTCCGTGTAATGCCAATTACACAGTAATTACCCTTGGTTTGCGTCGCACCCCTGTCAATATTGACAGGGGTCAACCAAACGCCTCCCTCGTTTTGTAGATAAATCAGCATCGTTCGCGATGTTTCAAACGAATGCTTCGCGCATACGAATTGAGGGAGGACCCGCAAGGCATTGTGGGTTAGGGAGCAATGCAAAAAAAATATGCACAAGCGGATTTTGTGTGGGCGCTGCAAACCTTGTGCGCGGTGCACCGCCGCCCGTTTGATGCGCAATTGTTGCTGCAGCAGTTTCCGCCGCCGTATGACGAAGCCGCGCTTGTGCGCGCAGCGCGTGGCCTGGGTTTCAAGACGCAGCTTCGCGCCATAGCCCCTCAGGTACTCGACCAGTTGCCCATGCCCTTGCTGGTGGAGTTGCGTGATGCCAGCACGCCGTCTACAGATGCAGATGCAGATGCGGCAGAAGGCGTCCCCGACATCACGCCGTCCGCCTTCACACTGGGCGTTGTGGTTGCAGTCAGCAGTGACCAGGTGGTCTGGCTGCCGGCCAACAGCCAGGCGCCGCTGACCACGCCCAGGGCCGAATTTTCACCAACCCTGAGCGGCCAGGCTGTGCTGCTTTATTCTGAAGACGAAGCCGTGCGCGACCCTGACGCTGCTTCGGCTGCCGGTCCGTCCTTCGGCTTCAGCTGGTTTGTGCCAGAGCTGCTCAAGCATCGCAAGGTGTGGCATGAAGTGCTGGGCGCCAGCCTGGTGCTGCAACTGCTGGCGCTGGGCCTGCCCCTGTTTACCCAGGCCATCATCGACAAAGTGGTGGTGCATCGCACCGAGAGCACACTGATTTCCCTGGGCATAGGCATGGTGGTGTTCATGCTGTTTACTGCGCTGCTGACCTGGGTGCGCCAGTATGCGATTTTGCACACCGGCAACCGGGTCGATGCGGTGCTGGGTGCGGCGGTTTTCCAGCACCTGTTCCGCCTGCCGCCCAAATATTTTCAGAACCGGCCCACCGGCGTCATTGCGGCGCGGCTGCATGGGGTAGAGACCATACGCGAGTTCATTGCCTCGGCAGCAGTCACCATCATTCTGGACCTGCCGTTTTTGTTGATCTGCATGGGCGTGATGTTCTATTACTCGGTCACGCTGACACTTATCGTGCTGGGCATTCTGACCGTCATTGCGCTGCTTTCGTTTCTGGTGGCGCCCATTTTCCAGACGCGTCTGAACCAGCAGTTCATGCTGGGCGCCCGCAACCAGGCTTTCCTGACCGAATACATCGCGGGACTGGAAACCGTCAAAAGCCTGCAGTTTGAGCCGCAACTACAAACCCGGTATGACGGCTACCTGGCCACCTACCTGCAGTCAGGCTTTCAGACCAAACAGATCGCCAACACCTACAACGTGGTGGCCAACACGCTGGAGCAGATGATGACGCTGCTGATCCTGGTGACAGGCGCGTGGATCGTCATGCACCCAGACACCGTTTCTCTGGCTGCGGGTACAGGCACCGTCTTCACCATAGGCATGCTGGTGGCCTTTCAGATGTTTGCCGGCAAGCTCAGCCAGCCCATGCTGCGTATGGTCGGCCTGTGGCAGCAGTTTCAGCAAGCCAGCCTGGCGGTGGACAGGCTAGGTGATTTGATGAACGTGCCGCCCGAGCCCTACCGCCTGGCGCCCAGCCGCAAAAGCGAGGCGCGCGGCGAGATAGAGCTGATAGACATCGGCTTTCGTTATGCGGCTGATTTGCCGCTGCTGTATCGCAACGTCAACCTCACGATCACGCCCGGCCAAACCGTCGCCATCATGGGCCCCAGCGGCACCGGTAAATCCACGCTGACCAAACTGCTGCAAGGCTTTTACCGGCCGACCGAGGGGCAAATAAAAGTCGATGGCATCGACATCCTGCACCTGAGCGCCAATGAGCTGCGCGCCAACTTTGGCGTGGTGCCGCAAGAGACGGTGCTGTTCAGCGGCACGGTGTACGACAACCTGATCATGGCCAACCCGCACGCCAGCTTTGACCAGGTGGTCCAAGCCTGCCAGATGGCGGAGATTCATGATGCCATCCAGGCGCTGCCCCAAGGCTACCAAACTGAAATTGGTGAGCGCGGCGCCGGCTTGTCTGGCGGGCAAAAGCAGCGCCTGGCCATTGCCCGTGCGCTGCTCAAAAAACCCAAGGTGCTGATTTTTGACGAAGCCACTAGCGCGCTGGACGCACAAACCGCCAACTCCTTTGCCACCACCGTCAACGCCTTGCGCGGCAAGGTCAGCATGTTGTTTGTCACGCACGCGCTGCCCAAGACCCTGCAGGTGGACGAGATTTTTGTGATTGGCGGCGGGCACCTCAAGAAGGTCATTCAGCCGAAGGCGGTTGCATGATAACTACGCAGCTCGTCCTGCTTCACTGTCATGCCGGACCCCGGATCAAGTCCGGGGCAGGCTCTGATCCGGCGTCCATGACGCGCGGGCATGGATTGCGGGTCGAGCCCGCAATGACAAGTTCTGTTGCCATCCCCGACCCTGGCTGTCATCCCGGACTCGATCCGGGATCCATGCCGCATGAACCAAGGCAGTGGCCTGCGAAGCGTGGATTGCGTGTCAAGCCCGCAATGACAGCCAAACGAACAGTATTGCTCCTGGCCGTCACCCCAGCCCTCTCCCAAAGGGCGAGGGAGCAAGAAAGGCGTATTGCACGCACCGAGCTGGGTGAAGTGGCATGAGTAACTTGACCCAAGCCTTGACCAAACGCCTGCTGCCAGACGCGGCCGAGTTTTCCCCCGGCCTGCTGGCCATTCAGGAAAGCCCCATGCCCAAGCTGCCGCGGCTGATTTTCTACCTCGTCGCCGTGCTCTTCACCATCTTGCTGGGTTGGGCCATCTTCGCCAAGATAGACATCGTTGCCGTGGCCGAAGGCAAGCTGGTGCCTATCAGCTACACAAAAATTGTGCAGCCGGCGGAGGCCGGCGTGGTGTCCGACATTCTGGTGAAAGAGGGCGACCAGGTGCAAGCCGGGCAGGTGCTGATCCGGCTGGACCCGACCATGACAGGCGCCGACAGCCGCAGCCTGGCCAGCGAGTTGACTTTGAAGCGCCTGACGCTCCGGCGCGTGGACTCGGAACTGGCGGGCACACCGCTGGCCATCAAGGACGGCGATGAACCCGCCATGATTACCCAGGTGCAAGCCCAAGCCAACGCACACCGCCAAGCCTTTACCGATGCGCTGGCGCAAGAAGTGGCCACCCGCGAGCGCGCGCAAAACGAGCTTCGCGCCGCACAAGAGACCCTGACCAAACTCAAGACCACCTTGCCCAGTTACGAGCAAAGCGCCAAGGCGCACAGCAAGCTGGTGGCAGAAGGGTTTTTAAGCCCGATAGCCGGCAACGACAAAGAGCGCGAGGCCATCGAAAAGTCCCAAGACCTCAAGGCGCAGGCCGCCACCGTGCAGGGCCTGCTGTCCACCATCACCGCGCAAGACAAAAAAATCGCCGGCCTGTCCAGCACCTTCCGCAGCCAGCTGTTGATAGAGCGCACTGAGGCCATGGGCCAGCTCGCCAAGCTGGAGCAAGACACGCAAAAGATGGGCTACAAGACCGGCTTGCTGGAGCTGAAGGCGCCACAAGCCGGCATCGTCAAAGACGTGGCCACCACCAGCAAGGGCGCCGTGGTTCAGCCCGGCATGGTCTTGCTGACCCTGGTGCCCAAGGGCGAACAACTGCTGGCCGAGGTGCAGGTAAAAAATGAAGACGTGGGTTTTGTGCAGACAGGCCAGCAGGTTCGCGTCAAGGTCGCTGCCTACCCCTTTCAAAAATACGGCTTGATAGAAGGGCGCATTCAAACCCTGGCGCCCGACGCGCAATCAAACACCACCAACAATCCCGGCCAGGCCGTACCGCAGGGCTACAAAGCGCTGGTGAAGCTGGACACGCAATTTCTGGAATCCCTCAACGGTGACACCAGCCAGCGCAAGGGCCTGGAGGCGGGCATGCAAGTCGCCGCAGAAATCCACCAGGGGCGCCGCACCATCATGGAGTATTTGCTGAGCCCGGTGCAAAAGGTGTCGGCTGAGGCGGGGAGGGAGCGGTGAAACGAGTGTTGAAAGCTGATTCAAAATTTTCTAACAAGGACAAGTCGTTATGAGGAAACCGAAGTCTTTAAAGACCCATCGACGACACCAATGCGCAGAAAAAAGACGGCACCCTTCCTACGACACTGGTCGGGTGCACGTTAAAAACATGAGCGCTGCGGGACAATTTCAGATTGTCCAACACAGTGGCATCCGTCTGGTGGCAGTTTGTTGCAGGAGTGCTGAATGCCCAACGTCCTTGCCCTCGTAAAACGCTTGTTACCCTGGACCATCACGCTGGCGTTTGTGGCTGGTTTGGCCTCCTGCCCGTACAGCCAATGGCAAATAGATAAAGCGGACAAACTGGTCGATCAACTTTGCGAGAAGGATGCGGGCATCTACATCTACGAGCGAGTTGAAGCGCCTGCAAGCTACTTCAAGGTACCAGGAGAGCTTCCTCAAACGCCACGTGAACAGAGCCCGCCCGACCTGAGCCATGCTTATGTGACGAGGCAGGGCGCAACCGAGTATTTTCTGAAAGGCAATCCTGCAGTTGTTAGAGCAGAAGTTTTGATCCTCCGGCAAAGCGACCAGAAGATTTTGTCGCGCCAAATCGAATACGCACGCCACGGTGGAGAGCCAGCATGGTTGAAGTCCTTTTCACCCATAGCTTCACAGCACCCTTGCTCGCGCTTTGTTGGCAGCGGTAGTGATCTTGCATCAGCGACCTACGTCAACTCGCCCCCGTTTGATTTATCAATCAATAAGCCGAGGATATTTCGATGAACAATGCGCAACAACTTTTTAATTTGGCCGAAGGCCATGTCTTGATGCTGTCCGCATCTCGAATCGCGCCCACTCAGAAGTTCCAAGCGTCGCGGAACGCATCGCTGTCTACGCCTGCTGAGTGCGTCGATGGGATCAAGTGTCAGCACAGGCAACACACGGAGGAACCAAATGCAGACCCCTCATGAGGAGCCACCGCAATCATCCCTTGACAAAGGGCTGACTCAAACGAGCCGTACCACTTCTCAGGTGGCCGCAATTGCCCCCACGAGACCCTGGCTTTGGATCGTTCCGTGGCTCTTGCCAATTGTCGCGGTGGTGGCATATAGCCTGTATGTGCAAGACCTCAACAGACGCACCGCCGAAGCGGATCGACTGGTTGATGAGTTGTGCGAAAAGTACGCAGGCATCACGGTTTATGAGAGGGTTGAGGCGCCGGCGCATTATTTCCGTAGCCACATGCCGGGGGAGCTACCGATTACGCCGCACTTGCCGAAGGACAACGATCCCTATGCTTACGGTGACCCCATAGAGAGAGTGGTTCTTTTCGGCAATCCGCATCGCACCGGATATCCCAAAATTTCAATCAGAGAAATTCCTATCATACGAAGAAGTGATGGTGCTGTCCTTTCTAAAAATACTGATATACACCTTTTGGGTGGGGATCATTTTTTAGAAACCTTGGTGCTCGACATCATTTCGCCTTCGCCTATGCGGTCTAACCGTTCTTGCCGGAAACACGCCGGCGGAAGCAATGACCAAACAGCCGCTTTGTACTCAAACTCACCGTCGTATCAATCCAAATTGCTTCCAACCACACACGCTCCGAGGATCACCTATGAACTCCGCGCAAAAACTCGTTGACTTGAGCGAACTTGGCCATGCTGCCTACGGTCAGTTTGTCAGACCTGTTGGTCCAATCCTCGATCTAGCAACGCTGACTAATCTCAACGGCGGAGTAAGAGGCTTGGCGACCGAGCAAGCGAAACGCTTTGCCGAACGCTTTCACATCGCTCTCCCAACCTACAACGATGCGCTTGCAATCGGGGGCGGTGGAACGGGATTTGACGTCACCGTGTTCAAAGGCGTGCAATCTGACAATAGCAATCAAATTTCGGTAGCCATCCGCGGCACGCAGCAGCTGCTGTCCGACCTCCCAGAAAGCGTGTCTATCAGTCGTAACGGCGCTGCATTCGCGCAAATTGTCGCAATGCACAACTGGTGGCAGCGCGTTGGCACGCCAGCTGGAACAGTCGTAGCACAGTTTCGTGCTCTAGAACACACCGTAGGGTCCACCACGTATTCTGTATTTTTTGAAGTAACTCGCGTTGTCGACGTGACATCGACCGGTGAGGTCGCGCAGTTGCTCATGGAGGACCCAGACAGGAAAATTGATGTGGTGGGTACATCTTTGGGTGGCCACCTTGCCATGGCTTTCGCTGGCCTATTTGGAAGCCAAATTAGTCAGGCGGCGGCGTTTAACAGTCCTGGCTTTGCGCCCACCGGCGATGTGACCCATCTGTTCTCGGCATTGGGAGGTCGCGTCCCGACAGCTGGTTCACCGAACGTCCTGAACTTCATATCAGACGAAGCCAACAAGTCTGGAGCCAGCCTCCAGATTATTGCGGGCCTGCACAGCGTTCCTGGGCAGCGTGTCAATGTTCCCATCGAGGACCAGTTTCAGACGAATGTCCCGGACCCAAGTCGTCCCAGCTACAACCACGACCAACGCCAGGTAGATGACGCGCTCACGCTTTACGCTCTTTTCAGCCGCATGCAAGCTGATTTGAGCCTCGATTCACTTCGGACTTTCATCAGAAATGCCGCAACCGGTCCGGCGGCGAGTCTGGAAAATCTGGTTAACGCTAGCGAGTCCTTCCTGGGACTTTCCAAGTCTGTGTTGCCGGCCAGCAACGCAAGCCGTGATGCCCTGCATTCTGCAATGGGACGGTTAGGCACCGCCCTGGATGGACCGCTGTCGGCCAGTTCAGGAAATCTCCTGTTGCGTGCCAGCAGCGCGGACTTGCGCGCCGACGCCCGTGATGACTTCTCCGCCCTGGTTGTATTGCAAGATCTTTCTCCGATATGGATCAGCGGAAAAACGGCCGCAGCCGATGCGGCTTTGACAACGTTGTGGCAAAGCACTCGCGCAGCTGACTATGCTGCTTGGCAGGCCGATAAGGCAACAGCGAATCCTGAAACTTTCAACGACCAGTGGATCGCCGACCGCGCAGCGATGCTTGGCGCCCTGGTCGAACGCAACAAGATTGATGCAGACAAAGTCATTGGCGCCACCAATACCGACTATTTCGACACCCTAAGCAACACCAGCGTCGCACAACGTATCAACGGCGTCGGCCTGAACGGGCCGGCAAACCGCGTTGCTTTCGGCAGCAGCCAGGCCGATCCCTTAAACGGCACAGACAACGCCATTGGCGATCGCCTTTACGGCGGCGCGGGCAACGAAATCGTGGACGGCAAAGCCGGCAACGACTATCTGGAAGGCGGGGCAGGCAACGACACCCTGAAAGGCGGCGAAGGCCAGGACACCCTGCTAGGCGGAACAGGTGACGACATATTAGACGGCGGCAAGGACGGCGACATCTTGAAGGGCGGGCAAGGCACAGACACCTACACCCTGCGTGCCAGCCACAGCGGCATAGACACCATCACCGATTCAGACGGCCTGGGAAGCATCCAAGTCATCACCACAGACGGCGGCCAGATCACCCTGGGCGCCAGCCCCCTCACCAAACTCGCCAACAGCACTCCCGGCAGCACCGGCACCTGGCAATCCCAAGACAAGCGCTTCATCTACACCACCCGCAGCGAAGCAGATGGCAGCCAAACGCTAAGCATCAGCGGGGGGGGGGGCAGCGCCGTGGTGCAAAACTTCGCTTCCGGCAACTTGGGCATCACCTTGCCTGGCTCAGTGCCTGTCCAACCAGCCCCCGCTACCGGCGAGCAGATTTTTGGTGACCTGGCGCCGATGGATTTTGATGCCGCTACAGAAGGCGTGCAGACTCAGGCCGACGCCCTGGGTAACATCATCACCGATGGTGCGCCTCGTCCCGACCAGGCCGACAAGCTCTACGACAGCGTCGGCAACGACGAGATCATCGCCGGCGGCGGCGACGACGAGATCGATGCCCTGCGCGGCGGCGACGACTGGATCAAAGCCGGCAGCGGGCGCGACATTGTCAAAGGCGGGGCCGGCAAAGACCTCATTGAGCTCGGCACCGAGCGCGACTACGCCTTCGGCGGCGCCGGCGACGACAAGATCTACGCCGACATCCAGCGCCCGCTCGACGAAGTGATGGCCCAAACCACAGCGGCCACCATCGACCAGGCCGACGCCCTGGACGGCGGTGCCGGCGACGACACCCTGGTCGGTGACGCCGGCAGCGACACCCTGTATGGCGGCGAAGGCAAAGACCTGATGGTCGGCGGCGCGGGAGACGACCTCATGCACGGCGACCTGGGCGGCGTGCTGGCCCAGCCACAGGGCCCCGACGGCGCCGACGTGATGTTTGGCGGCGCCGGCAAAGACCGTCTGCTCGCCAACGGCGGCGACGACCACCTGGACGGCGGAACCGGTGACGACACCCTGTACGGCGGTAGTGGGGCAGATGCCCTGGTTGGCGGCAGCGGCGATGACATCCTCGACGGCGACGGCGCCTCGGACAATGTCGTCCTGCCCGAGTACGCAGCCGCTACCGAACACGGCAACGACTACCTCGACGGCGGCGAAGGCAACGACACCTTGACCGGTTCCGGCAATGACGATGTGCTGTTTGGCGGGGCGGGCAACGACAAGCTCACCGGTGATGCGCTGGCGACCACACTTGCAGGCGGCCACCATGGCCGTGACTATCTCGACGGCGGGGCGGGGGACGATGAGCTACATGGTGGCGGCAGCGGCGACACACTCTACGGCGGGGCCGGTAACGATGCGATCTTTGCCGACGAAGCCCAGGCCGCCAACGTGCCGGGCTACTTGGGTGGCCAATTCCATGACGATGACTATGTGGATGGCGGAGCCGGCGACGACTACCTAGAAGGCAATGGGGGCAACGACACGATTATGGGTGGCGAAGGCAATGACAACATCTGGGCCGACGCGGCGGCTAGCCGGAAACTCCTGGGGGAGTTCCACGGTGCAGACTATGTAGATGGCGAGGCGGGAGATGACAACATTGGCGGGGGCGGCGGCGACGACATTCTGTATGGCGGCGAGGGCAATGACACGCTGAGTGGAGATCAATCTGAAGCAGGCAATCCTTCCGACCTCGTTCTCGCGGGAAACTTTCACGGCAAGGACTACCTGGACGGAGGGGCGGGTAGTGACGCCCTTCTGGGAGGTGGACATGACGACACGCTTATTGGGGGCGAAGGTAGCGACACACTTTACGGGGACGAGTGGGAAACTTTTCTCTCCGGCCAATTTCACGGCAAAGACAGCCTCGATGGCGGGGATGGCAGCGACCAGCTTTATGGCGGCGGCGGCAATGACACGCTAACCGGCGGCGCCGGCAGCGATCTGCTGTATGGCGACGACAAGTCCGACAAACTGGCCGGCCAGTTCCACGGCAACGACGTTCTCGACGGCGGCGACGGTAATGACAGTCTTTACGGCGGCGCGGGCAACGACACCCTGACGGGCGGCGCGGGCAACGACATTCTTGAAGGCGGCGAGGGTGACGATATCCTCGTGGCCGGCGCTGGCGAACGCGTCAAAGACAGCAGCGGCAGCAATACTTTGACCCTGGCTGACGGCGAGCCCGTGACCGTCACCGTTGACGGCGCAAACCTGGTGCTTAACTACGCCACTGGCCCCCTGGTGGTGGAGGGTGCCCTCCGTGGCAGCATGGCCAGCATCGCCGGGCAATCGGCCTCGGCCTGGGTTCAAGCCCATGTGGAGCAAAACCTCAATGTGAGCACCAGCGAAGCCGGCCAGACCTTGCTGGGCGGCAGCGGCAACGACAGCCTGCGGGCACAGCATGGCGGCGCCACGCTGGAAGGTGGCGATGGCAACGACACGCTGTATGGCAACCAGATCGGCTCTGTATTGATAGGCGGCAGCGGAGCTAACACCTTCCACGCGGGGGCGGGCAATGATGTGCTAGTCAGCAGCGGATCTTCTGACACCTTGGATGGCGGCGGCGGCAACAACACCTACAGCATCACCCAGGCCGCGGGCAGTGTCTATATCGGCAACCGCACCGGCACCGACAGCGATACCCTGGTGCTGTTCGGCAGCGCGGCAGGCGCCCTCGTCAAGGCCAGCCGCGCGGACGGCGACCTCATACTGTCGACCTTCACCCAAAGCCTGGACGGCAGCGGCAACACCGTCCAGATGGCCGGCCCAGTGATCACCCTGGGCGGCTACTTTTACGGCCTGGAGGCCGGCGAGGCCAGCACGTTGGCCGGCGTCACTTTTGAAGAAGGTGGCGGCTTTGTGAGCCTGCAGCAATTGATTGCGCAGGCGGCCACCGGCACCGAGGCCGACGACGCGCTGTATGGCTCCTCGGGCGCGGACACCTTGCTGGCACTGGGCGGCAACGACCACGCCTACGGCCTCGATGGCGACGACCGCCTGGACGGGGGGGACGGCAACGATTGGCTCGATGGCGGGCAAGGCATGGACACGCTGACCGGCGGCGGCGGCAACGACACGCTACACGGCGGCATCAGCGACGACGTGCTTGACGCGGGCGAAGGCGACAACCTGTTGACGGGAGGCCTGGGAAACGACCTGCTCAGTGCCGGCTCAGGAAGCGACACCCTCGACGGCGGCGAAGGCTACGACATGCTGATCGGTGGCGCCGGCAACGATGTGCTCCTTGGGGGGAACGGCGACGATAGTCTCCAAGGCGGCGCGGGTACCGATACCCTGCGTGGCGATAGCGGCAATGATGTGATGGACGGTGGTGACGGGAATGACTGGCTTCATGCTGGCAGCGGCGTGGACACCTTGCGCGGCGGCGCCGGCCTAGACACCTATGTGCTGGGTTATGGGATGGGTCAGGCGACGGTGATGGACGACTCGGAGGACGGCTCAACCATCCAGATGGATGCATCAGGCGTACAACTGCAAAGCCTGACAGCCAGGCGCGCGAACAACGATCTATTGGTTGAGGTCCGTGGCACCGAAACGAGCATGCGCATCAAGGATTACTACAGCGCGACGCAAACGTCGTGGTTGTTTAAGGATGCTGACGGCAATGCACTTTCTGCGCAGGCGCTCATCGATGCGTCAATACCCCAATGGAGCGATTTGCAAAGCAGCCTGATCCAGGAATTCAAGACCTGGGCGCGCAGCAGCATAGGTGAGAAATATGCTGGGGAGGGGTACGTCCGGCAGCTTGATGGCACCTGGTTTCGGCCTGTTGATCCCGACCGTTTCAGGGGCGCGTTCTCCAACGATAGCCGTGAACTGACACAACACAATTTATATACACATCGTTTGCTCGCAGACCTCAACAGCGCATGGACAACCACTTCTTCTACTGTTCTCAGCACAACTTGGACCAAAAGCCAGGGGGCGCAATACGGGGCTTCGACGTTTGACACCTTGATTTCCTTGGGTGACCAGTCCCAGGCCGTCTCTGGCGAACTCGTTACTTTGAACCCGATAAGCAGCAGTTCTGCTAATCAAACGGCGTGGAGTGCCGTGACTTGGACCAACTATTACACCTACATACCGGCATCTTCTTGGAGCATGCCATTCGCTTACCAGTGGCCGCAAAGTTCGCCAGTTGAGGTGATTTCCGAGCAGCGAAAATACGTTGAAACCTATAAGAGCTATGCCGGTAACGGCAGTGCACTCACGTTTGGCAACCCTGGTTCTGCGGTATTGGCCGGGCCTTTGCCAGAGTTCATTCCTGTCACCCTCACTCATAACTATCTGAATTACAACTTGGGGACAACCACGCTGACTGACGGCAGCCATACGGTGATGGCTGACCAGTATTCGGCGGTAATTGGCGGCGTGGGCGACAACACCATCTACGGCGCCGGTTTTGCGTATGGGGGCACCGGCAATGCCAGACTCATTGGCGGCGAGATCCTGATGGCGGGCAACGGAGATCAGTACCTCGAAAACGGCCGCACCATGGTGGTGGGGGATGGCCATACCACTGTGGCCGGTAAGGCCCTTGGGTACATGTATGAGGTCCCACACTACGGAAACTATGTCCAACGGCTGTATGAACAGCCCGACACCCGTATCTTGATAGACCCAAACAATACGGGGATCGATCTTTTGGTGAGTGATGATAATTCGCAGACTGATCGAAATAATGATTGGACCGATGATTCGATTGAAGCCATTTACCGAGGACAAGGCATTCGGAACGCGCGTGAAAGTTATGGGTCTGGCGGCAAGTTTTTTATAGGCGCGGAAGAGAGCTATTCGGGATACCACGATACCCTTGAAGAGGCTCGCCGTGTTTATAGTGAGAGAACAGGGTCGAATGCATTAGCAGAATGGGTCACTAGCTACTACGTCAAACCACTCCCGGTGCTACTCAAGGCTCCTGCTTTTGATATGGACGAGTGGGGTGAAGCCAGCAGCTACTACGACACGCACCCGCTGCAAACCGTCATGCTGACGGCAAATAATTTTGCAGGCTTGCAACCCTACCTGGACGCCGGGCTGCTGCCTATGAAAACCGTCAGTTTCGGGCAGGGCCTGTCACTCAGTGACATCAACTTATCCTGGGGTACGGCCACCTCGCCGCTGGACGGCACGGAGCATGTCACGCTTGACCTGCAGTGGGGCGCAGACCAGGGCGTGCGCGTCATGATCCCGCATATTGACGACGCACTCAACGGCACGATAGGGCGCTTTGAGTTTGCAGACGGCTCCAGCATCTCGCTGCCGGCCCTGATTGCCATGGCGCCGCCGGCGCCCAACTTTGATGAGGGCTTCGTCTCCTTTCACGCCGGCATGGGCCAGCAAGTGGTGGCCGCAGACAGCACACGCGGTGTCAATGTCGACGCCTTGGCCCTGGCCGATCTTAGTGTGCAAAGCGACGGTATGGATCTGCTAATCTCCGCCAGCAATGGCCAAGACAGTTTGCGGCTTGAGGGTTGGTACGTCAATCCGGACGGTTTGCCGCGCGCCATCCTTACCTTGGACAATGGCGCTTTCCTCACAGCCGATGATCTTTCAGACAAAGGACTGTTGAGAGACGGCAGCGCCGGAAACTTGACGTTGTACGGATCTCCTGACTTGGGTACCACCTTCATTGCTGGTCCCAACACGACCTTGATAGGCCAGTCGGGCGACGATACCTACGTGTACAACGCCGGCAGCGGCGTGGTACACATCACGGACCCGGGTGGCGGCACGCTACGCTTTGGCCCGGGCATCACCTCAGAGATGGTAAGCCTGAGCCTTGGCTCCTTATTGCTTACGATAGGAGATCAAGGGGATGTTATCCACCTCGACGACTTTGACCCTTCTGAAGCCGATAGCTTCTCGAGCGTACAGAACTTCGAGTTTGCGGATGGCACCGAATTGGAGTTTGACGAACTACTGGCCCAAGGTGTTGACGTCCGTGGAACTGCTGCTGCCGACTCGCTGACCGGCACCAATGTCAATGACCGCTTTCATGGCGGCGAAGGTGCGGACCGTATGACGGGTGGAGACGGAGACGACACCTACTACGTTGACCACACTGGCGACACGATTGTGGAAAGAGCGGGCGAAGGCACAGACACGATCATCAGCACGGTCAGCAAGACCCTGTCGGCCCATGTGGAAGCCCTGATCCTGTCGGGCCTCGATGCTATCAACGGCACAGGCAACAGCCTGGACAACGTCCTCGTAGGCAACGCCGCCAAAAACACATTGAACGGCGGCGGAGGTGCCGACAGCATGGAAGGCGGCGCAGGTGACGACGCCTACTACGTTGACAACATCGACGACCGCACCTACGAAGAAGAAGGCCAGGGCACAGACCGCGTCATCTCCTCCATCAGCCACGCCCTGGATGAATATGTTGAAGATCTGCAGCTTTCAGGTACAGGCAATACCGACGCCACTGGCAACGAGCGCGCCAACAAACTCACCGGCAACAGCGGCGCCAACACCCTGACGGGTCATGAGGGCGACGACCGCCTGATGGGAGGCCTGGGCGCAGACAGCTTGCTGGGCGGCGAAGGCGACGACCTGTACGAGGTAGACAACATCGGTGACAGCGTGATGGAGTACGCCGGCGAAGGCACAGACACGGTAGAAACCAGCGTTACCTACACCCTGGGCAGCGAGGTCGAGAACCTGATCCTCACGGGCTTGACTGCCATAGACGGCACCGGCAACGAGCTGAACAACCTGCTGCAAGGCAACGCCGCCGACAACACCTTGACAGGCGGCGGGGGCAACGACAACCTGAACGGTATGAAAGGTCTGGACATCCTGGCAGGCGGCGCCGGCAACGACACCTACCTGTTTGAAGACGACATTGACACCATCGTCGAAGACGTTGACGGTGGGCGCGACACCGTACTCAGTCGAATCAGCGGAGCCACCCTGGCGGCCAACGTCGAAGATGGCGTGCTGCTGGGGTCTGCGATCAGCCTGACCGGCAACGAACTGTCCAACGTGTTGACTGGCAACAACGCTGCCAACATATTGGACGGCGGTGCGGGCGCCGACGTATTGATTGGCGGCAAGGGCAATGACCTGTATATCGTTGACAGCCAAGCCGACACCGTCGTCGAGAACGCCGCAGAGGGGACGGACACCGTGCAGTCGAGCGTCACCTACAGCCTGGCAGACGCCCTTGAGAACCTCACACTGGCCGGGACGGCCGAGGCCGGCATGGGCAATACGCTGGCCAACAAGCTCACCGGCAACGCCGAGTCCAATAAGCTTTGGGGCCAAGGCGGCAACGACAGTCTGGACGGCGGCGCGGGCGCCGACATCCTGCTTGGCGGTCTGGGCAACGACAAATACTGGGTCGACTCCAGTGACGATCTGGTAGTCGAAAGTGCCTTGGAAGGCACAGACACGGTGTATGCCAGCGTCTCTTACACCCTGGCTGACAACGTTGAATACCTGACCCTGACGGGCAGCGCCAACATCAACGCCATCGGCAACGCAGGAAACAACCGCCTGGAAGGAAACGTGGGTAACAACATCCTGTTTGGCGGGCTGGGTAATGACACCTATGTGTGGGGACGCGACAGCGGGCAGGACATCATCGCCAATTTCGACGCAGGCAAACCCTCGGGCGACACGGTGCAACTGGGTGCCGGCATTGCCGAGGCCGACCTGGCTATTGCCAGGCAGGGCAATGACCTGATCCTCAGCATCAACGGCAGCACCGACCAGCTGACTGTTGCCAACTATTTCGAGAACGCGGGCAAGGGTGCCAACGCCCTGGAGAAGATACGGTTTGCCGACGGCACCAGTTGGAACCACGCCGCCGTGCTCAGCCGAACCGCCGTGGACAGTGGTACATCCGGAGCCCAGGCCTTGCCCGCAGAAGTACGCACTGGCAACCCGACAGCCCTGTTTGACGCACCAGACCCAGCAGCCACAAAGGCCAGCGATGCAGCAACCGAGCCGCAAACCGTGGCCGAATCGATTTCCGCCGCGAGGGAGCGCTTTGAGCAAGGCCTGCAAAACCTGAAATACAGCGTTGACCAGCAGGGCAGCCTGAGTCGCAGCGAATTTTCAGAGCGGCGGACCTTGCCGCTGCTGTGGAACCTGCAGGACGCCTTGCTGGACATGCAACTGGCCAAGAACCCGGATGGGCGCTTTACGGCTGACATCTCGATGGACAGCCGGGGTTCACGCGACCTGGGCCTTGCCATTGGCCTGCTGGGCGGGGTAAATGGTCTGAGCGGGCGGCTGAACCAGGTGGCCAGACCGCCAGAGGTGCAGCAGTTTGATCTGGCTCAGATGGGGTGAGGACTTTCAGCGGCGTCGAGTTGCGGGCCTCCCTGAAACTCACGCAGCGACACGGAAAGTGATGAATCAGCGCGGCATGGATGCCGGATCGAGTCCGGCATGACAAGCGTGAAAATTCAGTTCTGCCCCTCGGTCAGCGTATCCAACTGAAACTTGCCGCTTTTGTGCCACAGCCAGGTGTCGGTATACACCACTTTGCCCATGCGCACGGGCGCCGGAAACGGCGAAGCGGCCTTGATCGTGCGTTCGATCTCGGCGATCACTTCAGGCGCGTGGCGCGGTGCGCGCATCCAGTCGAGTTTGGTGACGATGCCGACTTGGTTGATCTCGACATTGATCACACCCACCGCATACAGCAGCGGTGGCATCCGTCCCTTGTAAATGCGTTCGGCGTTCAGGCCGTAGAGGTGGGTGGCGCCGCTTTCGCGGTAGAGGCGCGGGGTCGAGGCGGCCGAGTTGCGGGCCGAGCCGCTGGGGCCGGCTATCGGCCCGATCACAGCGCTGGGCGGGGGCGCGGGGGGCAGCGGCGCCGCCGCCGCGGGCGCTGCGGGCTCGGGAGCGCTTTTGCAAGCCGAGACAATGGCGCCGACGCCTGCGGACAGCAGCGCCAGCAGCCAGAAGCGGCGGGGGGAAGGGTCAGACATATGTCTCCTCGTGGGTTCACCTGGTTGGTGCTGTTATTGTGCAGTCTGTTGAAGGTGCGTGGTGTAACAGGTGCAGGATTTATTGACGGATTATGCTATTCGCGCCTCCTGAATCAGAGGTTGTATGAGAGGGGTTGTACGGTGATTCATCACAAGGCTTTGTTTCTGGAGCGCTTGGGTCGCGAGCCCGCAGTGCTGGTACTGGTGGTATCCACCGAGGGCTCGGTGCCGCGCGAAGCGGGCACCTGGATGGCAGTTTTTGCCGATGCCATCGTCGGCACCATCGGTGGTGGCCATCTGGAATACCAGGCGATTGCCCAGGCGCGCACGCGGCTGCAAGCTGCGCCTGCCTCGGCGGATGCTGAACCGGCAAGCCGTTATGTGTTGGGCCCGTCCCTCGGCCAGTGCTGTGGCGGTGTTATGACCTTGCGCTTTCAGGCCTTCGGACCCAGCGATGTGCAAGCACTGCAAATGCGGCTGGGCGCTGAGTTTCAGCCGCTGGCCTTGTTCGGCGGCGGCCATGTCGGCCATGCGCTGGTGCAGGTGTTGTCGCGGCTGCCGTTTGCGTTGACCTGGATCGACAGCCGCGACGGGATTTTCCCGCCCACCACGCCGCTTGCTGTGATTTGCGAACATTCGGAGCCGGTGCAAGGCGCGGTGAGTTCCCTGGCGCCCCAATCCAGGGTGCTGATCATGAGTTTCAGCCACGCCGAGGATCTGGACATCGTGTCCGAGTGCCTGAAGCGTCAGCGCGAGAAAAATGATTTGCCTTACATCGGTCTGATCGGCAGCAAAACGAAGTGGGCGACGTTTTGCCACCGGCTGGAGGCGCGTGGTTTTACGCCGTCAGAACTGGCGCATATCACCTGCCCGATTGGGCTGCCCGGCATTGCGGGCAAGGAGCCCGAAGTGATTGCCATTGCCGTGGCGGCACAGTTGTTGCTCATCGCCGGCACGGTGAAAACCTGAGTTTTCATCGGATCCCCGTTGGCACAGGTTCGGAAACTGTATACACTTTAGTGGACAGGTCGCAGCGGAGCATTCAGTGTTCGCGGCCGAATTTCTCTGCTCAGAGCGCCCGCAGTGGTGAGCAGATTTGAAAGTTGAGTCATGGAAAGCTACTACCTGGACTGGGCCAATCTGCTGCTGCGCTGGGTCCACGTCATCACCGCCATCGCCTGGGTCGGCTCCTCCTTCTATTTTGTTTTTCTCGATTCCAGCCTGACGCCACCGGTTGATGAGGACCTCAAGAAGCAGGGCGTCAGTGGCGAACTCTGGGCCGTGCACGGCGGCGGTTTTTACCACCCGGTCAAATTTGCCGTCAAGCCGCCTGAACTGCCGAAACACCTACACTGGTTTTACTGGGAAAGTTACAGCACCTGGTTATCAGGCTTCGCGCTGTTCACCGTGTCTTATCTGTGGAACGCCGGTACCTACCTGATCGACAAGTCGCTGATGAACTGGTCGTCCGGCGCCGCCATCGGTGTCGCGCTGTCGTTTTTTGTGGTGTTCTGGATGTTGTACGACGGTATCTGCCAGATTTTCGGCAAGCGCAAAAATGGCGACGCCATCGTCGGCGCGCTGGTGCTTCTGCTGGTGTGTCTGGCGTCGTGGCTGGCTTGCCACTGGTTTGCAGGCAGGGCGGCCTTTTTGCTGGTGGGCGCGATGATCGCAACCGCCATGAGCGCCAACGTCTTTTTTTGGATCATTCCTGGCCAGCGCAAGGTGATCGCCAGCATCAAGGCCGGCCAGCCGGTGGACCCGGTGCATGGCCAGCGCGGCAAGCAGCGCAGCGTGCACAACACCTACTTCACGCTGCCGGTGCTGTTTGCCATGCTCAGCAACCACTACAGCTTCACCTACAGCCATCCGCAGAACTGGCTGGTGCTGATTGTCATGATGCTGGCCGGCGCGCTGATCCGGCAGTTTTTTGTGATGCGCCACGGCTACAAGCTGGGGCGCAGCGGCAATCCCCTGCCTTATGCGCTTGTCGGCGTGGCGTTAATTCTGGGAGCCATCGTCTGGATGAGGCCGCCGCCGGCTCCCGTGGGGCCGGCAGTTGCTATTAATTCAGTAGCTTCTCACGCAGAACCGGCATGGGCTGGAGGCCAAAATGACTATGTGGCTCTGCAAAAAGTGATGGAGCAACGCTGTTACCAGTGCCACGGCGCCCAGTTGCAGATGAAAAATGTCCGGCTGGATTCGCCGGCCTTGCTCAAGCAACATGCGCAGTCGGTGTATCAGCAGGTGGTGGTCAGCAAAATCATGCCCATCAACAATGCCACTGGCATGCTGGACGCAGAACGCGCACTGGTCCGGCAGTGGTTTGAAGGCGGCGCCAAAACGCCCTAGAGTTTCACCTGCACAGCCCTCTCGGGCAAGGGGGTATAACTGGTTGGCATACCAACCATAGGTAAAAAGCTCTCCGTACTACCTCTTATCGACTTTGCCTGTACCCCATGCTCCAATAGCCGCCAGAACAGGCGCGCAAGGGCGCCGGTAGCGAGGCTCACCGTCCCAGGCGGATGCGTGCTCCGGCCTGTTGCCTGCGCCGTGAGGCGTTCATAACAACGAGGAGATAACAACATGAAGACTTTTCCATCTTTTGTCCGCGGACTGGCCGTGGTCTGCACCCTGGCGGTTTCGCTTGCGGCAGGCGCCGCTCAGATCGTCGTCGGGCAAGTCGCCCCACTGTCGGGTCTGGATGGCACTCAGGCCCGCGCTTACTCTACCGGTATCCAGTTGGCCTTGAACAAGGCCAACAAGGCTGGCGGCGTCAATGGCCACACATTCAGCCTGGTGCGCAAGGACGATGGCGGGCGCCCCGCTGACAATCTTGCCGCAACCAAGGCGCTGCTCAGTGAGAGCCGGCCGCTCGTGCTGGCCGGTTATTTCGGCGACCGGATCGTTGGTGAGCTTGTGGGCTCGAAACTGCTGGAGACCGAGAACATCGCGCTCGTCGGTTACCGCGTCAACGAGATTCGCGGCGAAGTCCCCCTGGTCTACAGCGTGCGTGCCAACCTGCGTGACGAAATCAACAAAATCACCGAACACTTGGTCACGGTGGGGGTGACCCGTCTGGGCCTGTTTTACCCAGATGGCCCCGGCGCGGCAACGCTGCTAACGGCCATGGAAGAGGTGATGAAAGCCCGCGGCGCCAAGCTCACCGCCAAGGCCACTTATGTGCAGGGAACCAACAAGGTGCCCAACGCGGTGGTCGACACGTTTTTCACTGCTGCGCCGCAGGCCATCATCGTGGTCGCCAGCGGCGCTGCTGCCGCAGCTTTCATCGAGAAGTACCGGCTGGACGGCGGCACGGCGCAGTTGTTTGCGCACTCCGGGGCGGACATCGAGCAGATTTCGCAGCGCCTCGGTGAGGACCAGCTGAAGGGCCTGGCGATCACGCAGGTCACCCCCAATCCCTACAAAATTGCAGGGCGGCTGAGCAAGGAGTTCAGCGACATCGCGAGCAAGGCGCCCAACCTGGAGGTGCCCATGAGCTACGCCATGATGGAGGGTTATATTGCCGGTGCAGTGATCGTGGAAGCCGCGCGGCGCATGGGACCGAAGATATCGCGCGAGGGTTTTGTCAACGCGCTCGACAGCATTGATGTCGATCTGGGCGGCTACAAGGTTGGCTTCAAACCCGGCATGCGGTCCGGCTCCCGGTTTGTCGAGTTGACCATCGTGACCGCCACCGGCCGCATCCGGCAATAAACCTGCCGCGCCGCCGCGGCCTCACCAGCTGCTCACCAGGCCGGCGGAACGCGTCGAGGTTTTTTCGAAGTGGCTGGCCAGGTAGTCGACAAAGGCCCTGACGCGGGCTGACACTTGGTGCCGCTGCGGCCAGACCGCATGAATGTCGGCCGGCGGCGACTGGTAGTTCTCCAGCACCTGGCGCAGGCGACCGCTGCGCAGGTAACGCGCGATGTCCCACTCGGCCCGCATCACAATGCCGTGGCCAGCCAGCGCCCAGTTCACCGCAATCTCGCCGTCGCTGGTGCTCAGGTTGCCACGCACCTTGACGGTCTCCACACGTTTGCCCGCGCTCAGGCGCCAGATGCCGTAAGCCTCGTCGCCCTGGCGGATGCCGATGCAACTGTGTTGCGCCAGCTCATGCGGCACCTTTGGCGCGCCCCGTTTGGCCAAATAGGCGGGTGACGCGCACAGCAGGCGGCGGTTGGGTGCGAGCTTGCGGGCGATCACACGGGCGTCCGGCGGCTCGCCGAAACGCACACACACATCAAAGGCGTCGTCGTCGGCCGGCGGCGGGTTGACCGTGAGCTGGAGCTGGATCTGCACCTCGGGGTGGAGCTTCGCAAAACCCGAAATCAGCGGCGCGATGTGGGTGCGGCCAAAACCCAGCGTGGCGTTCACGCGCAGCAGGCCCTTGGGCGCCGCCACCGCGCTGGCCACCAGTTGCTCCATGTCGTCGATTTCGGCCAGGATGCGCCGGGCATGGCCAAGGTACAACTCACCCTCGGGCGTCAGGCTGACGCGCCGCGTCGTACGGTTGAGCAGTTGCACGCCGAGCCGGCCTTCCATCTGCGCCAGGCGTTTGCTGACCGCTGGTGTCGTGACATCCAGTTCGCGGGCGGTTGCCGAGAAACTCGCGCAGCGCGCCAGCAGGCTGAAAAACGCCATCTCGGACGGGGCGGAGACTGGTGTGGACATGGGGTAACTCTTAACTCAAAGTAAACAATGAGATAACTTTAGACGTTTCTTTTGAACACTGCAATCCGTAAAGTGGACGGTACACATCAACCGGAGAACCCCGTGAAAAGTTACAAGATCGCCTGCATCCCGGGCGACGGCATTGGCAAGGAAGTGGTGCCAGCCGGCCAGCAGGTGCTGCAGGCACTGGCCGCCGCGCAGAAAGATTTCAGCTTCGACTTCACGTCTTTCGGCTGGGGCGGTGACTGGTTCCGCAAACACGGCGTGATGATGCCGGACGACGGGCTCGATGCCTTGCGCGGCATGGATGCCATCCTGTTCGGTTCGGCCGGCGACCCGCACATTCCCGACCACATCACGCTCTGGGGCCTGCGCCTGAAAATCTGTCAGGGTTTCGATCAGTACGCCAATGTGCGGCCCACACGTATCCTGCCCGGCATCGACGCGCCGCTCAAGCGCTGCACGGCCCAGGACTTGGACTGGGTCATCGTGCGTGAAAACTCCGAGGGTGAATACGCCGGTGTCGGCGGCCGCGTGCACCAGGGCCACCCGATCGAGGTGGCTACCGACATGTCCATCCTGACACGCGCCGGTGTCGAGCGCATCATGCGGTTTGCTTTCCGTCTCGCGCAGTCGCGTCCCCGCAAGCTGCTGACGGTGGTCACCAAGTCCAACGCCCAGCGCCACGGCATGGTGATGTGGGACGAGATCGCGCTGCAGATCAGCAAGGAGTTTCCCGACGTGCGCTGGGACAAGGAACTGGTGGACGCCTGCACGGCGCGCATGGTCAACCGACCGGCCTCGCTCGACACGCTGGTCGCCACGAATCTGCATGCCGATGTGCTCAGCGACCTGGCGGCCGCACTGGCCGGCAGTCTGGGCATTGCACCCACCGGCAACATTGACCCGGAACGGCGCTACCCATCGATGTTCGAGCCCATCCACGGCTCGGCCTTCGACATCATGGGCCAAGGTCTGGCGAATCCGGTCGGTACCTTCTGGTCCTGCGTGATGCTGCTGGAGCATCTTGGTGAAAACGCTGCAGCGCAGCGCCTGATGCAGGTCATCGAGCAAATCACCGCCGACACCTCGCTGCACACCCGCGACCTGGGCGGCAGCGCCACCATGGCGCAGGTGACCCAGGCCGTGTGCGAGCGCCTGTCCGGCGCGCGGGAAAAAACCGCCGAGCCGACTGAGGCGTGAATCAAGAGTAGATTGAGAAACCGCTAAAACCGAAGGAGACACAACCATGAAGCAACTGATTGCATCCCTGAGCCTCGCCCTGCTTGCGCCTCTGGCGCTGGCCCAGCCCTGTCCCGAGAAGAACCTGCTGTACTGGCAAGCATTCCCCCCCGGCGGCGAGTCTGACCTGTCGGCGCGCCATCAGCAGGTGGTGCTGAAGAAGAAATGTGCCGCCGTCGACACCATCATCCAGTACAAGGCCGGCGCCGGTGGCGCCCTCATGTGGTCGCAGATGAACCAGTTGCCCGGCGACGGCCTGAACGTGGTGGGTGTGAACCTGCCGCACATCGTGTTTCAGCCCATCGAGGGCCAGGTTCAGTACAAGACCGCCGACGTGACGCCGGTGTTCTGGTTCCACTTCACACCCGACGCTCTGGTGGTGCCCGAAGCCAGCCCATACAAGACTTTTGCCGACTTCATTGCTGCGGCCAAAAAAGACCCCGGCAAGATGAGCCTGGGCGGCTCGGGGCTGAACTCGGCCAACCACGCTTCGCATGAGCGCCTGAACGCCGCCTTTGGCATCAAAAGCACCTATGTGCCGTACAAGGGCACCGGTGACATGGCGTTGGCGGTGGTCGGCAACCAGATCGACGGTGCGGTGACCTACACCGCCTTTGCCATCAACAACAAGACCAAGACGCGCGCCCTGGCCGTGGCCATGGAAAAGCGCCACCCCTTGTTGCCCGATGTTCCAACCTTCCGTGAACTCGGCGTGGACTGGGTGGACGGTGCTTACCGCGGCATTGGCGTGCCAAAATCCACGCCGCCGGAAGCGCGCAAGAAGCTTTCCGACATGTGGGCCATGCTGAACAACGACCCCGAGATGAGAGAGCTGGCTGCCAAAAGCGGTTTCGAGTTGGTCAACGTCGGTGTCGAGCAGATGGATGGCTTCATGAAAGACAAAACGCGGCTGTACACCGAGGGTGCGCAGCGGCTGGGTCTGGGCAAGAAATAGCCGGTTTCCTCGAAGCGCGCGGCAGTGAAACTCTGCCCCTGCAAATTTGTCCCGCCGGCCTTGGCCGGCGCTTCTTTTTTTCTGACTGAGAGTGCCATTTGAAGATCATCGATATCCGCGAGTCCACCCGGCCCATCAAGTCGAATATCCGCAACGCCTACATCGACTTCTCCAAGATGACCCTGAGCCTGGTGGCGGTGGTCACCGACGTCATCCGGGACGGCAAGCCGGTGGTTGGCTACGGCTTCAACTCCAACGGCCGCTACGGCCAGGGCGGCTTGATTCGCGAGCGTTTTGCACCCCGGCTGCTGGAGGCGGCTCCGGCCAGCCTGCTCGACGACAGTGGCGACAACCTGGACCCGCACAAAATCTGGGCGACGCTGATGAGCAATGAAAAGCCGGGTGGCCATGGCGAGCGGTCGGTGGCGGTGGGCACCATCGACATGGCGGTGTGGGATGCGGTGGCCAAGATCGCGGGCCTGCCGCTGTACCAGTTGCTGGCAGACCGATATGGCAACGGCCAGGCAAACCGCAAAGTGTTTGTGTATGCCGCGGGTGGTTACTACTGGCCCGGCCAGGGCGTGGAAGGGCTGGAGCGCGAGATGCAGAGTTACCTGGACCGTGGTTATGCCGTGGTCAAGAAAAAGATAGGCGGCGCCTCGCTGGCCGAAGACTGCAAGCGCATTGAGGCCGTTCTCAAGCTGCTGGGGCCAGGCCAGCGCCTGGCCGTCGATGCCAACGGCCGCTTTGACCTGCCGACTGCCATCGCCTATGCCAAGGCCCTTTCGCCATACGACCTGTTCTGGTACGAGGAAGCCGGCGACCCGCTGGACTTTGCCCTGCAGGCCGAGTTGGCACAACATTACGACAAGCCGATGGCAACCGGGGAGAACCTGTTTTCCATGCAGGACGCGCGCAACCTGATCCGTTATGGCGGCATGCGCGCAGACCGCGACTGGCTGCAGTTTGACTGTGCGCTGAGTTACGGCCTGGTTGAATACCTGCGTACCCTGGACATGCTCAGGGACAACGGTTGGTCGCCTTCGCGCTGCATCCCGCATGGCGGCCACCAGATGTCGCTGGCCATCGCCGCCGGGCTGGGCCTGGGAGGCAACGAAAGTTACCCTGATCTGTTCCAGCCTTACGGGGGCTTTCCGGATGGGGTGAAGGTGCAGGACAGCTATGTGACATTGCCCGAGCTGCCGGGGATTGGGTTTGAGGGCAAAGCCGATCTGTACAGCGAGATGTGCCGGCTGGCCTCCTGACGCGGGCAGGGCGCCGGGCACGGCACAATCCGGGGTGGAGACCCGCATGACCCACCCCGACCCCGCCCACCAGCCCCGCGCTTTTCTCGAGCATCTTTATCAGGCAGCGGTTCAGCGCGCGCTGCCGCTGCACAACACGGCTGCCAGCCTGCCGCCGCCGCCCAAAGGCAAAACGGTGGTGATCGGTGCCGGCAAGGCGGGCGGTTCGATGGCGCAGGCGGTCGAGGCCTTGTGGCCTGCCGATGCGCCGCTGGAAGGCCTGGTCGTCACGCGTTACCACCACATCCCGCCGCGTCCTGCGGGTTTGCCGCAGCGCATAGAAATTGTTGAAGCCGCACACCCGGTGCCAGACGCCGCCGGCCTGGCAGCCGCACAGCGCATCCTGCAGATGACGCAGGGATTGAGCAAGGACGACCTGGTGCTGTGCCTGATTTCCGGCGGTGGCTCGGCCTTGCTGACCCTGCCCGCAGACGGTCTGAGCCTGGAGGACAAGCAAGGCATCAACAAGGCACTGCTCAACAGCGGCGCCAACATTGGCGAGATGAATTGCGTGCGCAAACACCTGTCACGCATCAAAGGCGGCCGGCTGGCTGCGGCCTGCGCGCCGGCGACGGTGGTGACGCTGACCATCAGCGACGTGCCGGGCGACGATCCGTCGGTGATTGCCAGCGGCCCGACCGTGCCCGATGTCACGAGCTGCGCGGATGCATTGGCTATTTTGAAGCGCTACAACATTGATATACCCGCTGCCCTGACGGAGCAGCTTGAAAGCGGCGCGCTGGAAACGCCCAAGCCGGGCGACAAGGCCTTTGACGGCCATGCGGTCCATTTGATTGCCACGCCGCAGCAGTCACTGGAAGCAGCGGCTGCCGCGGCGCGTGCGGCGGGTATTTCCGCATACATCCTCAGCGATGAAATGGAGGGCGAGTCGCGCGAGGTCGGCAAGGTGCATGCGGCGCTGGCGCGCGCCGTCGCGCTGCGTGGCCAGCCCTTTAGCAAACCCTGCGTGATCCTGAGCGGCGGTGAAACCACGGTGACGGTGCGGCCGCGGCAGCCCGGCGACGCAAAAGGCCGCGGTGGCCGAGCCGGCGAGTTTTGCCTGGGTCTGGCATTGGCACTGCAAGGCCAACCCGGTGTGTATGCGCTGGCGGCAGACACTGACGGCATCGACGGCATGGAAGACAACGCCGGCGCCTTTGTGGCGCCCGATACGCTCAAGCGTGCCGCAGCGCAGGGCATGAAGGTGGACCGCTTCCTGGACCGCAACGACGCCTACGGTTACTTCGAGCCGCTCGGTGATCTGGTGGTCACCGGGCCGACGCATACCAATGTCAACGATTTTCGGGCGCTATTGATTTTGTAGCTGTCTGCGCAAGCCGAATAAGGGATGGAGGCCCATACTTCTTTGAATCTGGCGTCACGCTGCGCCTCGGGTCTGTCTTTGACAGTAGGCGTAACTCCCCACTCCCACCCCTAGCCCCTCCCTCGCCCCGCTGGGCGATGGAGGGGGACTTCATTTGGCCGCGTGCGTTGAGCTCGCGTGCAAACATGACGGTCTGTTGGGATTCCCGTGCAGGAAGCGCTGCGCGCTTCCTGCACTCCGGATTTTGAATTTATCTTTTCCCCCACCCGTCGGGCTGGGCCGAGGAGCACAGCCGAAAACGGATCAGGGCGAGCGATTGTCTGAGGCGCTAGCCGAGTTCGAGCTAGCCCCCGTTTTCGGCGAGCACCGCAGGTTGCCCGCAGCGAAGCGTAGGGACCCGGACCATCGGGTCGCCTTCTCTTTGCTTACTTTCTCTTGGCGAAGCAAGAGAAAGTGAGTCGCCCGCCGGGGCGAGACCCGGCCTGCAGGCGCGCCTTGGTGCACGAGGAAGCAAAAGATGGATCCCGGATCAAGTCCGGGATGACAACTCAGGAATTGGTTGGCAGGGGCTGGTCCCGGCCTCTATTCGCAAAGGGCCCGAATCCCGGCCGGAATCGGCAGCGCGCGAATCGCTTCCGGATTGTCGGCGCGACGGCCGGCGAAGATGCGGACTTCGTCGCACTCCATGATCAGTTCGTCGCCACGCATGATGCGGTAACGCTGCACAAAACTTTTCTCGCGCCATTCCGGAATCGTCACCTGAATGTCCAGCGTGTCGCCATAAGTGGCGGTGCGCAGAAAGCGCGAGTGTGTGTCCACCAGCGGTGTGCCGATCACGCCCATGGTTTTTTCGGTTTCCTGCCAGGACGGCACGCCGCATTGCACAAAAAAGTAGCGTGAAGCGGCGTCTATCCAGCGGAAGAAATTGGGAAACCACACAATGCGCGCCGGGTCGCAGTCGCCGAATTCAACGCGGATGGTGTGGATGATTTCCTTGCTCATGGTTTCATTATGTTGCCAGAACCAAAAAACTCAGGTGGCTGTGCGTCGCTCCCAGTCGCCTGGCCCCAGGCAGGGAGGGGCACAAAGTGCGCGACCGGGGGCCGCATTAGTCAGCTTTGATATTGCGCGCCCGGATCAGCGCTCCAAAACGCGCGCCGTCGATCGATGCCCGCATGTTGAAGTCCGATGGCGACATGGGTGCCGGAATGCCGCCAATGGCCAGGATGCGGTCCTTCACGGCCTGGGTGCCGAGAATTTTGTTGATTTCGCGATTCAGGCGGCTGACCACCTCGGGCGGTGTGCCCGCCGGTGCGTAAAAGCCAAACCAGGTGTCGGCGTCAAAGCCTTTCAGCCCGGCTTCGTCCAGCGTTGGTACATCGGGGAACAGCGGCGAGCGCTTTGAGCTGCCCACGGCCAGCAGCTTGAGCTTGCCCGCTTTGACATGCTGCAGGCCGATGCCGGGATCGAACATGAAGTCGAGCTGACCACCCAACAGGTCCTGCATGGCTGGCGCCGCACCGCGGTAGGGCACATGCACCGCAAAGGTGTTGGTCTGGACCTTCATCATCTCAGTGGCCAGGTGCGGCGAGCTACCGTTGCCGGGCGAACCGAAGGATAGCTTGCCGGGGTTGGCCTTGATATAAGCCAGGAACTCCTTGATGTTGTTGACAGGCAGCGTGGGTTTGACCTCCAGGAAAACCAGCACGCGCGCAGCGGCCGCCACCGGCACCAGATCCTTGATCGGATCAAAGGCCATCTTGGGATAGAGGTGTGGGTTGACCGACACCATGCCGCCGGAACTCATGAGCAGGGTGTAGCCGTCGGCCGGGGCTTTGGCTACTGCTTCACCGCCGATGTTGCCGTTCGCACCGCCGCGGTTTTCCACCACCACCGGTTGACCCAGGACTTCAGCCAGCGGCACGCCGATGGCCCGCGCGAGCTGGTCGGCTGCGCCACCGGGCGGGAAGTTGACGATGACACGGAGCGGTTTGGACGGCCAGGTTTGTGCGTGGGCCGCAGGCAACAGGGCGCTGGCAGCCAATGCCATGGCAAGCAAGACGCGGCGTTGGGGTTGGAAGCTGGTTTTCATGATTTGTCTCCTTTTGAAGTGGATGGTCTGCGGTCGTAACTCGGGTGGTGTTGTCAGGATGCCCTGGCGGCGCGCGGCTTGCGGTGCGGATTCTCCATCCAGCGAATCGGCTGGGCCTTTACCGGCCGTGCCGGTGCGCCGTGCTGCTCCAGGGTCTGGTCCAGCGCCTTGCCGGCTTCGTCCGCCAGCGCGGCCTCACGCGCCTGGGCGATGGCCGCAGCGCGCAAGTCGTTCGATGCAAACGTCGCACCGGTCGCCAGGTGCTGCAGCACATGCATCAGGTTGTCCTTGCCGCGCTCGTTGGTGCTGCCGTAACCCTTGATCAAGCGGCCGCACAGTGCGATCTCATGACCCAGTTGCCAATGGGTTTGTGTGCCGCGCACGACGCCGCTCAGCCACTGCTCGATCAGCGACTGCTCGGTGGCAAAGCGGCTGCCGCGCACGCGCAGCCATTTCAGGCTGGCCAGCAGGCGCAGTGACAACATGCCGAAGACCGAGTGCGTACCGATTTTCAAAGGCAGCGCCCACGGCGCTTTGCCGCGCGCCACACGTTGGCGGTCCCAGCGTGTGACATGTGCGGCAAGTTTTACCGGCAACAGCGCGGCAAACTCGGGCGCGCCGGGCTTGAAGTGGTCGTACACCTGCAGCAAATCATCGGCACCAGCCTTGACTTCCCCGGAGACACGCTGCCAGCGGCTGGCGCTGCTTTTCAGGTCGGCCACCCGCACGATATCGTCAAACGCCATCCACAGCGCCAGCCAGCGCGCCATCTCGCGCGTCGTGGCGTAACCCTGCGCGGCGGCGGGATCCGCCTCTTGCTCGGCACGCAGCACCTGCTGCAGTCGCTCCACATACAGGTCGGCGTAATCGGGGCCCTGGTACTCCAGCATGCGCGCATGGCCCAGCCCCAGCATCTCGTGTACGGGTGCCGGAAAGATATGAGACAAATCGGCCTCCAGCCCTTGAATGATGGACGCAGGCAGCTCTTGTTCTGATAGCAAACGGGACACCAGCGCGGTCTGTGCCTGCTGGATGTTCACCTGCGCAAAGGCCCGATCAAAGCCGCGCAGGCTAGCCTCGGCGCCGCGGCCGCCGTGGCGGATCGCGTCTTCATAGGCCTGGCGCGAAAAAGGCAGCAGGCCGCTACCGGCAATGGCGCCCAGCATCACGGCGCTGACCACCGTGCCGCAGTTTTTGGCCATCTCGCCCATGTCGAAGACCTGCGTGGCGCGGCTTTGCGCGCCTATGGCTTGCAGCAGCGGCGCGGGGTCGGTGCGACCGTCGCCAGGCACCATGCGTTCGGCGGTGGTCAGGGTGCGGCTGCTGGAGCTGATGACCAGCGTGCGTTGCGGCGAAGCCATGCCGTTGCCGACCTGGCGCGCGGTTTCCAGCAGCTCGGAGGAAATCAATCCGTCGAGCGCACCTGGCACCGGGTTCAGGCTGAACACCGGGCGCTTGCCGCCAAGGTCTGCCAGCGGCACCGGGAAGACTTCCAGGTAGTAAGTGGTCGCGCCGGTGCGCTGCGCAACACCGGGAATCGAGGTGCTTTGCGCCGCGTAGCCGCTGGCGCGTGCTATGTCGACCAGCCACTCCGTCAGCACGCCGCCGCCTTCACCGCCGAGTGCGCAGATCAACAGGGTGATGGGTTTTTGTTGGTTCATGTTCATCGTTGACTTTGGCTTGTCATTGCGGACCCCGGATCGTGGTCCGGGGCAGGCCCGATCCGCAATCCATGCGTGCACACCGGCGTCGGTTATTCGTCGGGGATGGTTCCCGGATCAAGTCCGGGATGACAGGTTGTGAGGAATTCATGTTGTCTGCATTGCCCGTACCAGCGCGCCACGCACGCTGCCCAGCAGGCGTTCATGCCAATTCGGGTTCTGGATCACTTCAGCGCGATAAAACGAAGGGCACAGGGTGGCGGCATGCGCATTCGCGCCGCACAGGCCGCAACCGACGCAACCGTCGATCACCGTGGCCACCGGGTCCACCTTGAGCGGATCCGGGTTGTCTTTCAGCGTCAGTGTCGGGCACCCCGACAGGCGGATGCAGGCATGGTCGCCATTGCAGATGTCTTCATCAACGCCATATTTCACGCGCACCACGCGTTTGCCATTTTTGAGCAGGCCGGCCAGCCAGGGCTTGATGCGGCGCTGTCGCTCGAGTTGACATTCACCCTCGGCAATGATGACCTTGAGCCCGTTGAAATCAGTGGTGAAGGCCTCGTTGAGCGTCTGGCGCATCTCTTCCACCTCGTAGGTGTGTACGGTGCGCAGCCACTGGATCCCCAGGCCGGTCAGGGTTTTTTCAATCGTGGTGTTGGTGGCCGTCAGGCTTTGCAGCTTGTCGCTGGCGTTGAACTTGGCGTCATCGCTGGGCGTGGAGATGATGTCCTGCGTGCCGGTGGCCGAGGTGTAGCCGTTCTTGAAAATCAGCAACACCGCGTCGTCGCCGTTGAAAAGCGCCGACTGCACGCCGGTCAGCAGGCCGTTGTGCCAGAAACCGCCGTCACCCATGATGGACAGGGTGCGCCGCGCCATCATCGGCGAGACGCCGGCCCGGCTAGCCAGACTCATGCCGTAGCCGAGGATGGAGTGGCCAAACGAAAAGGGCGCAAAGGTGCCGAAGGCGTGACAGCCGATGTCGGCCGCGATGTGCACCGGTCCGACATCCTGCTGCGCCAACTTGAGCGCCGAGAACACCGGCCGCTCGGGGCAACCTATACAAAAGCCAGGCGGGCGCACCGGCAGCGGCTGGTTCAGTTGCGCCGCTATCTGGGTGCCCACGGCGTTGCGGCGCTCTGCATTGCCCTGCAGCCAGCCGGTGGCCGAGTTTGTGTCCACGTCGGCGGCGTAACGCGCGACGAAGGCGGCGAGGCCTGCGGCGACCACCTCCACCGAATACTCGCCGCCCATGGGCAACATGTCTTTGCCATGCAAGGGTGTGTTGATGTCGCGGCGGCGCAGAAAGGTGGCGATCTCCTGCTCGATGTATTCGGGCTGGCCTTCCTCGACCACCAGCACCGCGCGCTTGCCCAGCGCGAACCCAGCCACCTGCTCGGGCACCAGAGGGTAGGTGACGTTGAGCACCAGCAGCGGAATCTCGCTCTGGCCAAACGCATCACACAGGCCGAACTGCTGCAGCGCGCGTATCAGCGAGTTGTAGATGCCTCCCTGCACGATGATGCCGAGGTCTTTGCGCGGCCCGTCCATCAGCTCGTTGAGCTGCTGCTCGACGATGTAGCGACGCGCGGCTGGAATGCGCTCCTCGGTCTTGAGTTTTTCATGTCGGAAGGTCACCGGTGGATGCGCGAGTTTGGCGTAGTCGAAAGCTGCGGGCTCTTCCATTAACTGGCGCTTGGAGATGGCGGGCGGCTGGTTGTCCTTGCATTCAAAACTGCCGCGCACATGGCAGGCACGTATGCGCAGTTCCAGGATGGCCGGCATGTTGGAGGTTTCCGACAGTCGAAAGCCGTGCTCGACCATCTCCACCATCTTGCCCAGGTCGGGCCGCGGGTCCAGCAGGCACATGGTGGACTTGAGCGCGTAGGCATGGGTGCGTTCCTGGATCACGCTGGCGCCTTCGCCATAGTCCTCGCCGACCACAATCAGCGCGCCACCGAGCACGCCGGGCGAGGACAGGTTGGACAGGGCGTCGGCCGCGACGTTGGTGCCCACTATCGATTTCCAGGTCACGGCGCCGCGCAGCGGGTAGTGGATGGACGCGCCCAGCATGGCCGCCGCTGAGGCTTCGTTGGAACAGGCCTCGACATGCACGCCGAGTTCGTCCATATAGGGCTTGGCCTGGACCATGACGTCCAGCAGATGCGACACCGGTGCGCCCTGGTAGCCGCCCACATAGGCCACGCCGGACTGGAGCAGGGCTTTGGTGATCGCGAGAATGCCCTCGCCATGGAAAGTCTCGCCGCTTTTCAGCCGCAGCGACTCGATTTCCTTGCTGAATGAAACTTCCAAAGCTGTCTCCTGTTCTTATCGTGTTTTATTTCTCGGGGGACCGGGAAGTTTGGCCTGCTTGGCACTATCCATCAATAAAATAACAAGACTATCTGGTATTCATTCAATGCATATAAAAGACATCGACCTGAACCTGCTGCGCTTGTTTGACGCGGTCTACCGAACGCGCAATGTGAGCCGCGCCGCCGAGCTGATGGACCTGACCCAGCCAGCGGCCAGCCAGGGGCTGACGCGGCTGCGCCTGTTGATCAAGGACCCGTTGTTTGTGCGCGCCGGCGGCGGTGTTCAACCCACTCCGAAGGCTGACAGGCTGGCCGACGCGGTGCGCAGCGCGCTGGCGATGCTGGAGCAGGCACTTAATGAGTCGGCGCTGTTCGAACCCTTGCAGTCGCGCAAGGTGTTTCGCATCCATATGAGCGATATTGGTGAGGCGCGCTTCCTGCCGGAACTGATGGTGGCACTGCGTCGGCTGGCGCCTGGCCTGCGGATTGAAACCACGCCGCTGGCCGGTGGCGACATCGCCGCCGGCCTGGACAGCGGACGCATCGACTTTGCTTTCGGATTTTTGCCGACGGTGAAAGACACGCAGCGCATTCAATTGCTCAAGGACAGATACATCGTATTGCTGCGCGAAGGCCATCCCTTCACCCGGCCGCGTCGCAGCGGCCAGGCCTTGCTCGATGCCTTGCGCCAGCTTGAATTTGTCGCGGTGCGTACACACTCCGACACCTTGCGCATTCTTGAACTGCTGCAACTTGAGGACCGGCTGCGCCTCACCACCGAGCACTTCATGGTGCTGCCCTCCATCGTCAAGGCCACCGACCTCGCGGTGGTGATGCCACGTAACATCGCGCAGATTTTTGCGGCCGACAGCGGTTACACCATCATTGAACCGCCTTTTCCCTTGCGCGACTTCACGGTGTCGCTGCACTGGAGCAAACGTTTTGAGGCAGATCCTGGCAACCGGTGGTTGCGTCAGGTGATTGAGGCGTTGTTCAGGGAATAAGGTTGGTGAACTCGCACCACGTGAAACCCGGCAAAGCCTCTATGGAGTACGCTTTTCGGGGGTAACACCAGATGAACAATACGCAATGCCTTTAAAGCCCCTTGAGTCCGCTTCGTATCGTCTCCACGAAAGAGGTGAGCCGTACCAGCGCGCCCTGAGTCCGTCAAGTCGGGGCGAGGCTGGCGCTAACCAGCGCCTCGTCGAGAGCCACGAAGGTGGTGTTGTGCCGGTCAGTGAGCGGGCCCCCGCCGGGAATGACGTCACCATTCGGGTCGTAACCAATAGCCTTGAACTTCCATACCCCGCTAATCAACTTCAGGTTTCCTACATGCTCACCCTGGTTTGAGAGGACGAGATAAACGTGGTTGTTCAACCTGTTAAGTGTCAGCTTGTTCAAGGAATTTCACCATTTTCAGGATCGGAGACAGTCCGCGCAACTTCGTCTTTGCACATCGTTCCCCAACTGCGTTTTAGCTTTTTCATCCCCACAATCAGACGATTCCTGCTCTGGCCGCCTGCTGATCCGCGTGGTATGAACTGCGCACCATCGGGCCCGACGCCGCGTTCAAAAAACCCATCTTGTAGGCTTCTTCCTCATACATTTTGAAGGTATCCGGGTTCACGTAGCGGCGCACCGGCATGTGGCCGCCAGATGGCTGAAGGTACTGGCCGATGGTCAGCATGTTGACGTCGTGGGTGCGCAGGTCACGCATCACGCCCAAAATTTCGGCATCTGTCTCTCCCAGCCCCACCATGAGGCCGGACTTGGTCGGTATGGCGGGATGCGCGTGCTTGAAATTTTTTAGCAGATTGAGCGAGTGTTGGAAATCCGCGCCCGGACGGGCTTCTTTGTACAGGCGCGGCACAGTTTCGATGTTGTGATTCAGCACGTCTGGCGGCGCGGCACTGAGGATTCCCAGCGCCAAATCAAGGCGGCCACCAAAGTCGGGCGTAAGGATTTCGATGCGCGTGTTCGGGGACAGTGCGCGGATTTGACGGATACAGGCTACGAAGTGGCTGGCGCCACCGTCACGCAAATCATCGCGATCAACTGAAGTAACGACAACGTAGTTCAGCTTCATCAAGGCAATGGTTTGGGCCAGCCGCTGTGGTTCGTTGGCATCCAGCGGGTCGGGGCGGCCGGTGCTGACGTTGCAGAACCGGCAGCGCCGCGTACATTTGTCACCCATGATCATGAAGGTCGCGCTGCCTTTGCTCCAGCATTCGCCGATGTTGGGACAAGATGCCTCTTCGCACACGGTCACCAACTGGTGGGCGCGCACGATCTCTTTGATCTCCCCAAACCGACCCGAGGATGACGCCACCTTGACGCGAATCCAGTTTGGCTTGGGCAGTCTCTCGGCAGCAAGGTTTTCGTCGCGCTTGGTCTTGAGGGAACCTCTTTGGTGGTCCGGCCGAGGGCTGATCGCGGACGCGTGCGGTATCACCGACACGATATTTCTGAAGCGGATGGTCTCAATGGTCATGATGTGGGTGTCCTTGCACACTTTGCCCGCGCCCAAGGCGGTGCGATGTCAATCGAGGCATTTGTATCAATCCCAGCGGCTATCGCGTATTTGAATCTCGCCGTTCTCGATGCGCACCGGGAAGGTGTGAGTCGGTTCATAGGCTGGCGCGGACAACGCCGCGCCAGTGCGGATGCAAAAGCGTGCCCCGTGCCGAGGGCAAACGATCTGATCATTCTCGACAACGCCGCCGGTGAGCTGTCCACCATCATGGGTGCAAACGTCTTCGATGGCGAAGTACTTACCGTCGAGGTTGAATACGGCAATCTGCGCTTCGCCCGTATCTATGACCCGCCGCTCGCCTGGCGCGAGCTCTTCGCCCCGCGCGACCGTGATCCATTCACTCATTTCAATCCTTTATTCAAAAAACTCAAATTTGGTGCTTGTGAAATTGTCAGCCGTCGTTACAGGACATCTCGATTTCCTTCATTCCCCCAGTTTCTTCTGTGCAAATTTCAGAATACCGGTCTTCAGGTTGATTCCGGATCAAGCCTGTGGCAGCGGCAAATTGCTCGCCGCTTTTGCCGGAAGGCATGGGCGCACGCAAACCATGGCCGCGTTGCGCGAAAAAGCGGGTTTACGGTTTGTCCTTGGTCGTGGGACGGTCACACGTGTCCGGCAACGCGCCGCCGGGGCTAAGCGCCTGCGCCGGAATGATTGGCGGGCGGCGAGCGACGCGCAGGTCAACGGAGGGAATTACCTTGGCGGTCATGGGGGTCTTTGTTGCGTGGACTGACGGCGCGCGGGTAAAACGGCAGCTTCCCTGCTGCGTGGTCCGTCGCATCGATGATTTCCACGATTTCCGGAGCGACCCTTTTCACCATGACCTCGAAGCCCTGCCTCAAAGTCACCTGAGAGGACGCGCAGCCCTGGCAGCCGCCACTCATGCTGATAAAAAGCTTGCCTTCACGGACCTCCACGAGCGAAATCTTCCCGCCGTGGTTCGCGATGGAACGATTGACTTCCTTGTCCAGCAGTTGTTGAACCACCACGCCAAGCTCGGCATCGGATCGTCCTTGCGTGCTGGCGCAAGCCGCCATCTCCAGGATCGCCGGCACGCCGGTGAGCAGCTGTGTCCGGATGGCCGTACCGATGGTCGCTTTCAGTCCCGACCACGAGGGGCCCGACTCCTTGCCGATGGTCACCACGTTTTCCGCAATGAGCACGTTTGCCACACCGGAGAGCGCGAACAGTCGCTCGCCAAGCGGCGACCCGGCAGCCAGGTCCTTGTCGCCGAAGAAAAAGGGACCGCCGGAATGCAAGCTGCGGCTCACGGTGAACTTACAGGTGTCGGGGTCGGAGAGAGAAGTCTCCGCGCGGATGCTAATCGGCTGACCCACCAACGTCGGATTCGCAGGCGCCCTATCCGCAGACAAGGCTTCAGACATTTTCGACGTTCTTCGTCATAGCGCGCTCGCCCAAGGCGCGCAGATCGCTGAACGAATGGATACCGCTGTTGTGGCCATCGTTCCAATCGAACCCGATCGCGTAGTTGCCTACGCTCACAATCTGGCGCGGGCTCACATCAGGCCGCACCGTCTTGGGATCGAGCAGCTTGCGTCCGCTCATCTCCTCGACGCAGAGGGCGCAATGACACGACAGGCGCAGATCGCGGACGTCGAAGTCGTCGCGATGACCGTCCTCCCAGAGGATGGACAAGGTACGCGGATCGCGCCGCAGGAGACCGATTGGCGTATTGCGCGCTCCGGCAGGACGGACCGCGTCTTCCAGCCAGGCCGGCGCCCCCTGGTTGCTGTCCCACTTCCACACAAAAGGCTTCAGCGTAGCGACCGCCGCATGGAGCTGCGCCACCAGCGCAGCGGCGATGGTGACATAAACCTGAGAGCTAACCGACGTCGGCTGGTCCACCACGATGGGCCTACCCTCATCACCGCAGGTGACGACATCGGCATCAAGGGGCAAGGCGCCGAGGAACGCTACGCCGAGCTCCTGACTCATCTGCTCGCCGCCGCCGTGACGGAAGATGTCCGTGCTTTCGCCGCAGTGGGGGCAGGTGAAAGTACGCATGTTCTCGACGATTCCTAGAATCGGGACTTGCACTTTCTCGAACATGCGCAAGCCGCGTCGGGCGATCTTGAGGCTCACGGCCTGGGGTGTCGTCACGATCACCACGCCCGACAGTGGCATGCTCTGCGCCAGCGTCAACTGAGTGTCGCCGGTGCCTGGCGGGAGGTCGAGGATCAGATAGTCCAGGAGTCCCCATTGCACGCCGCCGACGAACATCTTCAGGTATTTGCCGACCATCGGGCCGCGCAGGACGGCCGGTTTGTCGTCTCCGGTCAGCATGCCCATCGACACCACCTTCAGGCCGTGCTTCTGCGCCGGAATCATCCTGCCTTGCGGAGTCATTGCTGGTGGCTCACCGGTCGGAATCCCGAGCATGCCGGGAATACTTGGGCCAAGAATGTCGGCATCTACGATTCCGACACTCGCACCGAGCTGCTGCAGCGCCAGCGCCAGATTGACGCTCACCGTGGATTTACCGACGCCGCCCTTGCCGCTGCCGACGGCGATGATGTGGCGGATTCCCGGAAGTTTCTCGGGGCCGACGGGCGGCGGGGATAACGCGTCAGGCCCGTGCTGTGGGCTGTGGTCCGGCTCAGTGGTCTGCATGGTCAAACTCCTTGTCTTTTCAGTTCAGGGGTGAGTCAATGTCATGCGGCAGGATCCCACATGGCAGAGAAAAAATTCAACTCGCACTGCATGGCGTACGTGTAGGCATCCCTTACCGCCCGGCTGTCTTGTGCCATCGAGTCCAGTAGCGATTCCACTCGGGCGATGAGGGCCTGGAAATCAGGACTGCTGTAGGTAGCAATCCAGGGTTGGTAAGGATTGTCGGCTCCTATCGTCTGCGCCAGCTCGGTACCCAGATAGCCGTAGAGCCGCATGCAAGGGGTCATGGCCGCAAGGGTTTCGCCTGGGTCGCTCTGCCCAGCCGTCGCAAGCAAGAAATTGGTATAGACGGCTACCGCCGGATACGGTTGCACGCAATCCAGTTTTATCTTGAGCTCTTTCGCGTAACCAGCGTGGAGCTCAAGTTCCCGCAAGACCTCGTTCAACAGTTCGCAAAGGTGGGTAAAAGTCGCCATGTCCTGGCTGCGGGCGGCGGCGAACGCATAGGCGCGAGCGAACGCGTTTAGAAAGAATGCATCCTGGGCGACGTAGCGCTTAAAGGTTTCGGGGTCAAGCGTGCCGTCGGCCAGCCCGCGAACGAAAGGGTGATGCAGGCACTCATCGGCCAGGCGCAAATTCTGCTTCCAAAGGATGTCGTGAAGCATCTATCCCACCCGGTAGGCCATTGGCCAGAATTGACTGACGTGGGCCAGTGCGCTGTACGGCAAGCTACACCGCCACGACTTCAATGTCTGGTTCTATCGTCCGCACCAAATTCTCGATACCTTTGAGCGTGCCGGAAATTGAGCTCGGGCAGCTACCGCAAGCACCCTGGTAGTGAATGCTGAGATAGTTGCCGGCCAGGCCGACCACATGCAGATCGCCGCCATCGCTTTGCAGAGAAGGGCGAATTCGCTCATCCAGCAGTACGTTGATTTCTTCAAGGCGTGCCTGGTCTTCGTCGCTAAGGTCGGCAATGGTCGCACGTGCTGCAAATACCGAAGCGGCGGATTGCGCAGCTGCCGCCGGTGCGGCGCGCAATGGCACCGCAATCAGGCGCACCAGCTCGGGCCAGTCGGCGCCGCCATCTTGCGTCACGGTGAGCCAGCGATCCACGTAAAACACATTGCTGACATGCTCAATGTCGAACAGCGTGGAGGCCAGCTTATCGTCCTGGGCCTGGATTGCGTTTTCATAGGAATGCGTGATGCCCCAGGTCAGCGGCTCATGAAGCGTAAATTTCACCGCATTCGGATTCGGTGTGTCTTCAATGTCAGCAATTTTTGGCATGTCGATTTCCTCCCGCTTATCCTTCTGCTGCTTGCAGCAATTTTTGCAGTTCACCTTGTTCAAACATCTCGCGCATGATGTCCGAACCGCCCACAAATTCGCCCTTGATATAAAGCTGCGGAATGGTCGGCCAATTACCGTAGGATTTGATGCCATCCCGGATTTCCGGGTCGGCCAGCACGTCAACTGTGAAGAGACTTGGTCCGCCGCATGCGCGCAGCATCTGGATCGCCGCGCCTGAAAAGCCGCACTGCGGAAATTGGGGTGTGCCTTTCATGTAAAGCACGACCGGATTAGTCGTCACCTGCTGCTTGATTCTGGTCTGCGCATCCATCATGTTCATTCTCCAAAGTTGTTGGGGGATCGGTTTTACCGCTGAATAAGCCAGGCGTCCGGCGTGAAGGTTCGTATTGATAAGGCGTGAATCTCCGAACGCATACGCCCGCCCAGTGCGCTATACACCAGTTGATGCTGCTGCACCATGCTTTTGCCAGTGAATTGTGGGCTGACGATCACCGCTTCAAAGTGCTGTCCGTCATCCCCCCGCACTTCGACGTGGTCGCTTGGCAAGCCATCCAGGATGTAGCTTCTCAATTCAGCTGCTGTCAGCATGGGCGTCTCTCAATCTAAAGTTACTGTGAACACAGACAAGGCATGCAAGAGCGATACGTTCACTGAACGCTCTGTGTACGCCGAGAGAAAAATTAATCGCATCTTCATGCATCCCCGATCGTGACGTGCATCGGATCTTGTTCCGCCTCGGTTGATGTGCGAGCAACTGCGCTGAATGCAGCATGAAGCGTGTGCCATGGCAAGATCGCGCATTTGACGCGAACCGGCAGGTCGGCTATTCCGGCAAACACCACCAACCGCCCCATGTGGTGATCGCCGCTCAGATCGAGCTTGCCGGTCGACATGGCGGTAAATTCGCGAATCAGTGTTTCTGCCTCTTGCCGGGTTTTCCCCTTGACGGCGACTGTCATCATCGAGGCCGACGCCTTGCAGATTGCGCACGATGCACCTTGAAACGCTATGGCGTCGATGCAGCCGCCTCCGAGATGGAGAGCCACGTCAATGTGGTCGCCGCACAGCGGGTTGTGGCCCGACGCCTGATGACTGGCGTGCTCGAGCGTGCCGTAATTGCGCGGCTTCCTGTTGTGGTCCAGGATGACCTCTTGGTACAAGGCTCTGGGATCGGCCATTAGGCAAACACTTTCTGCACGCTGCGAATGCCGGCGACGAGGGTATCGACTTCTGACAGGGTGTTGTAGAACGCAAACGAGGCGCGCGAGGTCGCTGGCAGCTTGTAGCGCTGCATCACCGGCTGCGCACAATGGTGCCCGGTGCGCACTGCGATGCCGTCCTGATTAAGGAGTGTCCCGATGTCGTGGGGATGTACGCCGTCAACGGTAAACGACAGCACCGCGGCCTTGCTTTTGGCGGTGCCGATAATACGCACGCCTGGCATGCGACTTAACTGCGTGGTCGCGTGATGAAGCAGGCTGAGCTCGTGCTGTTCGATAGCCTCCATACCGATGGTTGACAAATAATCCACTGCGGTAGCCAGTCCGATGGCGGCTGCAATAGGGGGCGTTCCAGCCTCGAATTTGTGGGGGATTGTGTTGTAGGTGGTCTTTTCAAACGTCACCGACAGGATCATGTCGCCACCCCCCTTGAAGGGCTGCATCCGCTCCAGCAACGCCGCCTTGCCGTAGAGGATTCCGATGCCGGTCGGGCCGCACAGCTTGTGCCCCGAAAAGGCATAAAAGTCGCAGTCGAGGTCTTGTACATCGACCGGCATGTGCGGCACGGCCTGGGCGCCATCGACCAGCACCGGCACGCCGCGCGCATGCGCAAAGGCGATCATCTGCTTGATCGGGTTGATGGTGCCCAGCGCGTTGGAGACGTGCATCACGCTGACAAATTTGGTGCGCTTGTTGAACAACCTTTCGTAGTCTTCAATCACCAGCTCTCCCGCGTCGTTGATTGGCACCACACGAATTGTTGCGCCTTTTTCTTCAGCCAGCATCTGCCACGGCACGATGTTGGAGTGGTGCTCCATCGTGGTCAGGATAATTTCGTCGCCTGGCCCTATGAACTTGCGGCCGTAGCCATGCATCACCAGATTGATGGCATCGGTGGTGCCGCTGGTGAAAATTACTTCGCGCTCTTCACGCGCATGGATGAAATGCTGCAGTTTGCGCCGCGCCTGCTCATACGCGTTGGTCGCGATTTCCGACAGGCTATGCACCGCACGGTTGATATTGGCGTGCTGCGTGGTCTGGTATCGCACCAGCCGATCAATGACCTGCTGCGGCATCTGGCTTGATGCGGCATTGTCGAGATAGACCAGCGGCTTGCTGTTGACCTGCAGCTTGAGGATGGGGAAATCAGCGCGAATGCGCTCGACGTCAAAACCTTGCACCACCGGCGTTTTACGTACCGCTTGCAGCGCGTTCATGGTAAACCTGTTGTTTGTTCGAGCACCGTCTGCTCAAGTTGTCGCTTGAGCGAGGCGATGGGAATGCGGTCGATGATCTCGGCGCCGAACGCATAGGTCAGCAGGTTGCGGGCCGCTGCCTCGGTCAGCCCGCGGCTTTGCAGGTAAAACACCTCTTCGCTGTCGAGCTGGCCAACAGTTGCGCCATGCGTACATTTGACATCCGACGCAAAAATCTCGAGCTGCGGTTTGGTATCGATGTGCGCCTTGGCAGACAAGAGCAGGTTACGGTTGTTCTGCTGCGCGTCGGTACGCTGCGCGCCTTCGCGCACCATGACCTTGCCGTCGAACACAGCATGTGCGCTGCCGCCGACGATGCATTTGTGCAGTTGGCGGCTGCTGCCGTGTGGCTGGGCATGGTCGATGCAGCTGTGGGTGTCGGCCAGCTGCCGGCCGGAGATCAGCGCCAGACCGTCGAGCGCACAAGTGGCGCCCTCGGCCGTTTGCAGCACGTTCAGGTTGTAGCGCGACAAGCGCGCGCCCAGTGCGACGCTGACCGACTGGTAGTTGCTGGCGCGACCGAGCGACACGGCGCAGTTGGCAATGTGCAGCGCTTTGCTGCCTTCGCGCTGGACCCGGACGTGCGTCACATGTGCATTGTCTTTCAGCACGATTTCGGCCACGGTATTGGTGAAATGGGTTTCCTCCTGCCAGCGCGGCTGGTGCAACACGACGTAATCTTCGATCACGGTCACGGCGCTGCCGGCCTCGGCAAGCACCAGACAGCGCGGGGTACTCACAACATCTTTCTGGGTCGCAATAAACAGCAAATGGACTGGCGCTGCCACCGCTTCGTCACGCGGGACGATGACAACTGCAGCATCGTGCAGAAAGGCGGTATTTTGCGCGGCAAATGCATCCTTGGTGAAGGGTGCGTGCTGGCCGAGATGGGGCTTAATGGCCGCTGCGTGCACAGCCATCGCCGCCGTCAGGTTGGACACCACCGCGCCGCTGCGGGTACCGTGAACTCCATTGGCAGAGGACAACTCCGGTGCAAAGATACCATCCACAAACACCAGTCGGGTGCTCGCTTCTTCAATAAAAAAGTGCGCCACATCGGCTACTTTTAGGTAGCTTGCGCTTAGCGCCGGCGTAAACGAGGTCTTGCCAATCAGGGAAATATCGGTGAAACGCCACTCCTCGTCGCGCGTGGTCGGCAGCCTCAAAACACCCAAGCGCTCGACCGCCTCCGCGCGCAGCGCCTTGAGCCACGCCGCCTGCTGCGGCTGTCCTGCCAACAGGCTTTCGAGGGTGCGCCCGGCAATCGGCGGCGTCAGGAGGGTGGTTTCGCTCATACGGTCTCACCCGCAGTGGTCTTGTGCTCGTCGCTGACCCACTCGTAGCCGCGCGCCTCAAGCTCGAGTGCCAGCGCCTTGCCGCCGGTCTTGATTATGCGACCGCCATCCATCACGTGCACGTAATCGGGCACGATATAGTTCAACAGGCGCTGATAGTGCGTCACCATCACAATCGCATTGTCTTGGGTGGTGAGCTGATTCACACCGTGGGCGACGATTCTGAGCGCGTCGATATCGAGGCCGGAATCGGTCTCGTCAAGAACCGCCAGACGCGGCTCAAGCAACGCCATTTGCAGTATTTCGTTGCGCTTTTTTTCGCCGCCGGAAAAACCTTCGTTGACGCTGCGGTCAAGAAACTCAGGGTTCATCTCCAGCAGCCCCATCCTTTCGCGCACGAAGTCGTCAAACTCAAGCGGGTCGAGCTCCTCTTTGCCGCGCTGTTTTTGATGCGTGTTGTACGTCAGGCGCAGAAACTGGCTGTTGATGACGCCGGGTACCTCGATTGGATATTGAAAAGCCAGAAAAAAGCCGGCTCGCGCGCGTTCTTCGGGTTTCAGCGCCAACAGGTTCTGGCCCTCGAAAAGCACACTGCCTCCGGTCACTTCATAAGCTGGATGGCCCGCGAGTACCTTGGCGAAGGTGCTTTTGCCCGAACCGTTTTGGCCCATGATGGCGTGGACTTCACCGCTCCTGACCGTGAAGTCAAGATCTTTCAGAATTTCCACGCTATTCACGCTCGCGCACAGTCCGTGCACTTCAAGCAATACTTTGCTGTTCGGGTTAATCATCCGACACTTCCTTCAAGTTTGAAGCTCAGGAGGTTGGTCGCTTCGACTGCAAACTCCAGGGGCAGTTGTTGAAACACGTCTTTGCAGAAACCATTGATGATCATCGACACTGCAGCCTCGGCATCGACGCCGCGCTGGGCGAAGTAAAACATCTGGTCTTCACCAATCCTCGAGGTCGACGCCTCGTGCTCAACCTGGGCGCTGTTGTTCAGGACCTGGATGTAGGGGAAGGTGTTTGCACCACACTCATCGCCTATCAGCATCGAATCGCATTGTGAATAATTCCGCGCGCCGGTGGCACTGGCCGCAATCTTGACCAGACCCCGGTAGCTGTTGTTCGACTTGCCTGCGGAAATGCCTTTGCTGACAATCGTGCTGCGCGTATTTTTTCCAATATGTATCATCTTGGTGCCGGTGTCGGCTTGCTGGTAGTTGTTGGTTACCGCGACCGAATAGAACTCACCAATCGAGTTATCGCCCAGCAAGACCACCGAGGGATACTTCCAGGTGATCGCCGCACCGGTTTCGACCTGGGTCCACGAAATACGCGCATTGACACCTTTGGCCAGGCCCCTCTTGGTGACAAAGTTGTAAATGCCGCCAACACCGTTTTCGTCGCCCGCATACCAGTTCTGTACCGTCGAGTATTTGATGTCGGCATTGTCCAGCGCGACCAGTTCGACCACCGCCGCATGCAGCTGATTGGTGCTGAACGCCGGCGCGGTACAACCTTCCAGGTAGGAAACGGACGCCCCCTCTTCGGCGATGATCAGCGTGCGTTCAAATTGTCCTGACTCTTCTGTATTGATACGGAAGTAAGTCGACAAATCCATCGGGCACTTGACACCCTTGGGAATAAAACAGAACGAACCATCGGTAAATACCGCCGAATTGAGCGCCGCGTAAAAGTTATCGCCGGTGGGCACCACGGTGCCCAGATACTTTTGCACCAGCTCGGGATGCTCCAGCACCGCTTCCGACATCGAACAGAAAATGACGCCAACTTCGGCCAGCTTGTGTTTGTAGGTGGTTGCTACCGAGACACTGTCAAAAATAACATCGACCGCCACGCCCGCCAGCGCCATGCGCTCATGCAGCGGCACACCCAGCTTCTCGAATGTACGCAGCAATTCAGGATCGACCTCGTCGATACTGTTCAACTTTGCTCTGATCTTGGGTGCGGCGTAATAACTGATCGCCTGGTAATCGATCTCCGGGTGGTGGCAATTTTGCCATTCAGGCTCCGTCATCTTGAGCCATGCCTGGTAGGACTTGAGGCGAAATTCGAGCAGCCACTCGGGTTCTTTTTTCTTGCCTGAAATCATGCGAATGATGTCTTCGTTGAGGCCCTTTGGCGCGACCTCTGATTCGATGTTGGTGACGAACCCGTGCTTGTAAGGTTGGTTGACCAGGTTGTGTAGAACTGCGCTCATTCAATTTACCTCAATGTGTTTTCCAGACAACGCTCTTGCGCTTTCCGGGTGGTCCTTTACGACGAAATGGTGTTTGCTTTTTTGAGATTGAAGCTTTCGCCACAGCCGCATTCGCCCTGTGCGTTAGGGTTGTCAAACTTGAAACACTCGTTGAACCCTTCCTTGACAAAGTCAAGGTGAGAGCCGTCGATAAATGGCAGGCTGGCAGCATCCACCACCAGCATGGTGTTGTGCGACTCAAATACCTGGTCGCCGGCAAGCGTTTCGGCGGCGTAGTCGAAGGTGTAGGCAAAACCGTTACAGCCGACCTTTTTTATGCCCAGGCGCAACCCAATTCCGCTGCCGTTCTTCGCCAGCTGCGATTGAATTTTTTTCGCTGCTTTTTCCGTCAAAGTGATTGCCATGAAGATTTACCCTTTACATTGGATATGTATTGTTGACCATTTTAGTCAACAATAAAGCGGCCTACGCCCGAGTAATTGAGTCAACCATGTTGACCATGAGGGTAAGAGTTGAAAAAGACGCAAATTGCTTAGCGGGACCGTGGCCTTGGCGTTCAAGGCCACGTCTTTGTGCTTATTTAAGGGGAGGTGCCTCGACGCGCAGGCCCCCGGTCTGTGCGGCGGCTGACCCAACCAGGATTGCTGTTGGAGCGGCAGGCAAGCGGGGCTGTATCAGCGTCAGTTCGGTGAATCCTGCGCTTGCTTGATTGTTGCCAGGCACGCGCCATGGTGGCGAGTCGCGTGGCTCCCGCAAGACTGGTGGGGTGGTGGCCGATTCTTGGGAGGTCTTGAAATCGCTATCTTGACCGCATTCAAACTCAAACAGATCAAACTGCGAAGGTGCCTCGTTGTAGCGCAGCGCGCGGCGATTGTTTGACTGACTTCATGATCACGCGTGCGTTGCCAGAATTCATGTGCGCCGTGGTCATAGTGCGCCGGCGGCAGTATGGCAATGTTTTCAATAGATTCTGAAGTCATGGTCAAAGTCAGTCATGCACTTGGACCGCTGGCTGGACGAAAACGGCCAGAATTAGCAGGAGCTGATGCCATGACCGTTTCAGGCCTTCAGTGCCCTCAGTACGTTCTCGGCCGTCGCTGGCGCATCCAGCCGGACTTCGCCGGGCCGCGCCGCGGCCACAGCCTCTTTCAGAGCCTCCAGCACACTGATGGCCAGCATGAAGGGTGGCTCGCCCACGGCTTTGCTCCCGAAGACATTGTCTTCACGGTTCGGCTCCGGCCAGAAATCAACCTTGAAATGTTCCGGGATGTCGCCGGTCGCGGGAATTTTGTAGGTGCTGGGCGCGTGTGTGCTTAGATAGCCCTTGTCGTTCCAGACCAACTGCTCTGTCGTCAGCCAGCCCATGCCCTGCACAAAGCCGCCTTCAATTTGTCCGATGTCGATGGCCGGGTTGATAGAGGTGCCGACGTCGTGCAGGATGTCCACCTTGAGCACGCGGCTCTCGCCGGTGAGGGTATCGATGGCAACTTCGGTGCAGGCGGCGCCGTAGGCAAAGTAATAAAAGGGCCGGCCAGTCAGGGTGGTTTTGTCATAGTGGATTTTTGGCGTGCGGTAAAAACCGTCGCTCCAGAGTTGGATGCGGTTGGCATAGGCCAGGCGCACCACTTCAGGAAAGGGTCGACTGCCTTTGGGCGAGCTGATTTTGCCGCCCGCGAAAGACACTGCGCCGGCACCGCAGTTGTCCAGGCCGGAGACAAACTGGGCCAGGTTGTCACGCACGTTGCGCGCGGCGTACTGCGCGGCGCGGGCGTTCAGGTCGGTTCCAGCAGAAGCGGCGGTGGCCGAAGCATTCGGTATCTTGCTGGTGTCGCTGGCGGTCGCCAGCACGTCTTCAAACGCCACGCCCAGCTCGTCAGCGACGATTTGCGCCACCTTGGTGTTCAGCCCCTGGCCCATCTCGGTGCCGCCGTGGTTGACCTGCACACTGCCGTCGGTGTAGACATGCACCAGCGCGCCGGCCTGGTTGAACAGGGTGGCGGTGAACGAGATGCCGAACTTGACTGGCGTGATCGCGATGCCGCGCTTGATCACCGGGCTGCCCGCGTTCCATGCCGAAATAGCCTCTCGCCGACGGCGATATTGAGAAGTTTGCTCCAGTTTTGATAGCAAGGGCGCGAGGATGTTGTCCTCGACCTTCATCTGGTAGTGCGTGACATTCCGGTCATCGATGCCGTAGAGGTTGTGCTTGCGCACATCGAGCGGGTCCAGACCCAGATGCCGCGCGATGTCGCCGAGGATGCTTTCAATAAGCACCACACCTTGCGGTCCGCCAAAGCCGCGAAAAGCCGTGTGGCTTTGGGTGTTGGTCTTGCAGCGGTAAGAAGCAATCTCCACGTCTTCGAGGAAGTAGGCGTTGTCGGTGTGAAAAATCGCGCGGTCGGCGACTGGCCCGCTGAGGTCGGCGCTGAAGCCGCAGTTGGCCAGCATGACCAGTTTGAGGCCGTGCAGGCGGCCGCTGTTATCGAAGCCAACGCTGTAGTCGTAGGCAAAGGGATGGCGCTTGCCGGTGACCATGAAGTCGTCGTCGCGGTCCAGTCGCAGCTTGACCGGACATTTGAGTTTGTTGGCGGCAATGGCCGCCCACACGGCCAGGTGGCCGGCCTGGGTTTCCTTGCCGCCAAAGCCGCCGCCCATGCGCCGGCATTCGACGCGCACCGCATGGTTGCTGATACCCAGCGCGTGCGAGACCCAGTGCTGCACCTCGCCCGGATGTTGCGTGCTTGAATAGACCAGCCACTGGTTTTGCTCCTGCGGCAGCACGTAAGCGACCTGGCCTTCGAGGTAGAAATGCTCCTGGCCGCCGACTTCGAGTTGACCGCTCAGCGTGTGCGGGGCCGACTTCAAGGCCTGCGCCGCGTCGCCGCGTTTGACGAACACTGGCGGCAGCACATAGTTTTCGGCCTTGAGCGCATCGCGCACCTGCAGGATGGCCGGCAGTTCGTCAATGTCGAGCAGCACCCGCCGCGCGGCACGCCGCGCTTGCATCACCGAGCCGGCGATCACCAAGCCGATGACCTGGCCGATGTGCTCGACAGTGCTTGAGGCAAACACCGGTTCGTCGTGCACAAAGGTGGCAAGCAGCGGGTCGCCCGGCACGTCGCCCGCCAGGATCACCTCGCGTACACCCGGCATGGCCAGCGCGGCGCGGGTATCCACACCGCGCAGCCTGCCGTGCGCCACGGTGGAGAGGATGGGCGCGGCGTGCAGGGTACCGCGGACTTCGGCAATGTCGTCCACATAGGTCGCGGCACCGGCCACTTGGGCGCGTGCGCTTTCGTGTTTGTGCGAACGTCCGGCCGCGCCGTGGGCAGGCGGCTGTGGCCCAGGAGGCGGCGTCACGGGTGGCACCGCAAGTTGTGGCCCGGACGGGTTGTCAGCGCGGCTGACCGGGCCTTCGTTATGGGCTTGTTCCCGGGCGTTCATGGCGCTTCCTGTTCCACGGATGTCATGGCGGACTTGATCCGCCATCCATCTCCGAACCGGGTATGCATGCATGGATGCCGGGTCGAGCCCGGCATGACAAGCTGGATAGTTGTCGGGACGCTCATGCGGCTTCCTCCAGCACAAAAGATTCCAGGTTGATCTGCTGCAGCCCCTGGCTCTCCAGCCAGAAGCGCTGCAGCAAATTGCCCAGCACCTCGCTGCGGTAGGCGCCGGAGGCGCGCATGTCGGAGATCGGTGAAAACTCGGCACGCAGGATGCTGATGGCCTGCTGCACGGTCTGCAGCGCCCAAGGCTGGCCGGTGAGGGCGGCCTCGGTTTGGAGGGCGCGTACCGGCGTGGCGGCGACACCGCCTGCGCCTATCGATGTCTTCACAACCTTGCCGTCTTCCACATGCAGATTCACGGCGAGGCAAACAGCAGAGATGTCGTCGTCGTAACGCTTGGAAATCTTGTAGACCTTGAGCATTTCCCCAAGCATCGGCTTCGGCACCTTGATCCAGGCTAGCACCTCATCGGCCGCCATGAGGTTTTTGCGGTAGCCGGTGTAGAGCTGCTCCAGCGGCATCTCGCGCGAAACTTGTTGTCCGGCGCGCACGCTCATCAGCACCACGCTGGCACCGAGCGCAATCAGCAGCGGCATCGAGTCGCCAATCGGCGAGCCGTTGGCCACGTTGCCGCCCAGGGTGCCGGCATTACGCACGGGCAGGCCTGCAAAACGTGCTGCAAAGGTTTGTAGTTGCGGCCGGTCGGCCACCAGTGCAGCAAAAGCTTCGCTGAGCGTCACGGCTGCGCCTATGGCGATGTGATGCGGGTAGTGCTCCACATGCCTGAGCTCTTGCACCTGTGTGATGTCCAGCACCTGGTCGAACTGCCTGTGCATCTTGGTGACCCACAGGCCTACGTCGGTGCAGCCAGCGACAAGCTGAGCCTCCGGGTGGGCGGCGCGCGCTTCCAGCAGCGCAGCCAGTGAACGCGGGGCTTGATAAGACAAATCGGTCTTCAGCCCATGACTGGTGGGCGCAAGCAGCTCCAGTTTTGATAGCAAACTGGCTTCGTCGAGCTTGACGGGAGGCAGTGAGGCCATCTGCTGCGCGGCGTCCAGAATCGGCCGGTAGCCTGTGCAGCGGCACAGGTTGCCCGACAGGTCCTGCTGCGCCAGTTCGCGCGTGATGGGGTTTGTCTTTGGGGCGAGCGCGCCGGCTCCCTTCAAGCCAGGGCCGCGGATCTGGCTCTGCCAGTCCGCAGGCGCAGCGGCCCCCTCGGGGGGTAGCGAACCACACGCAGTGGGGAGCGTGGGGGCTATGTAGTTCTGGTACATGCCGAACAAACTCATGACAAAACCGGGCGTGCAAAAGCCGCATTGGGAGCCGTGACACTGAACCATGGCCTCCTGAGCCGGGTGCAGGCTGCCGTCCGCGGCAACCAGATCCTCCACCGTCCACAGCGCCTGCCCGTCGAGCGAATGCGCCAGCTTGATGCAGCTATTGACAGCCCGGTAAGACATGCGCCCGCCCTCGGCCTGGCCCAACACCACCGTGCAGGCGCCGCAGTCCCCTTCGCCGCAACCTTCCTTGGTGCCGGTCAGTCCGAGGTCTTCGCGCAGCACCTCCAGCAACGTGCGGCTGGGTGGTACATTGGCGAGCGAGACCAGCTCGCCACCCCTGATAAATTGAATGATTTTGAGAGGCGATTGAATGTCCATGCACACTAGGGTAAGACTATTTGCCTTCAGCCGGTATACCGATCGTCATATCGGGCCAATGTGCAAAAAGGTATGAAAGATCAGGCCTTATTCGACAAGATAGACCTCCATCTCATAAGGGTCTTGAATATCGTGCTGACCGAACGCAGCGTTTCACGCGCCGCCATCCGCCTGGGAATGTACCAACCCGCCGTCAGCGCGGCGCTCAAGCGCTTGCGTGCGTTGGCCGGAGATCCGCTGCTGGTGCGTTCGGGCGCCGGCATGGTGCCCACCGACGCTGGTTTGCGCATGATCGAACCCTCGGCGAGCATTTTGCGTGCCGCCCAAGTGTTGTTCAGCGATGCGCGCGGGTTTGACCCCGCCACGGCCACCCACACTTTCAGCCTGGCTTGCAGCGACTACATGGACCCGCTGTTTCTGCCGCAACTGGTGGCCCAGATCAAACACCAGGCGCCACTGTGCCAGATAGACATCCACGCACTGTCCGGCGAGTCCGACTATCGCGCACGTTTGGCCCAAGGCGAGTTTGACCTGGTGGTGGGCAACTGGCCGGCGCCGCCTGACGACCTGCACATGGCGCGGCTGTTTGCTGACCAGGTGGTTTGCCTGGTCGCCAGCAAGCACCCGGTCATGCGCCGTGGCTGGGACAGTGCCACCTGGCTCGCCGCCGAACACATTGCGCCCACGCCCACCCACCCTGGGGCCAAGGGCGTGATCGATATGCACCTCGATGGGCTGGGCTTGCAGCGCAACATCACCGCGCGATGCCCGCATTTCGGCCTGATCCCGGCCATGGTGGCTTCCAGCCTGCTGGTGCTAACGACGGGCCGGCAGTATTGCGAGCGCTTCACCGACACGCTGGCGGTGAAGGTGTTGACCTGCCCGATCGCCTTTCCGCAAATGGTGTATTACCAGCTGTGGCATGAACGCACACACGCCTCGGCATCGGCCAAATGGTTGCGCGAACGGGTCAAGGCGGTGGCTGATTCGCTACGAAAACAATAGCTGTTTATGCCCACCAGACAAGGGCTAGAGCCTCAAAACACTTATAAAAATCAAGCACACGAGACAATGACCACTTCCCCCTCCCCAGCCGGGACAGACGCTGGCGCGGCACCGCGCCTTCAACTGACCGGCATCACCAAAGCTTATCCGGCGGTGGTTGCCAACAGCGAGGTCTCGCTGACGGTACAGCCCGGCGAGATTCACGCCGTGCTTGGCGAAAACGGCGCCGGTAAATCGACGCTGATGAAAATCATTTACGGCGCTGTCAAACCCGATGCCGGCACGGTGCGCATGGATGGCCAGAGCGTGGTGGTGCGCAACCCGCAGGAAGCGCGCGCACTCGGCATCGCCATGGTGTTCCAGCACTTCAGCCTGTTTGACACCCTGACTGTGGCTGAAAACGTCTGGCTGGGTCTGGACAAAAGCTTGAGCCTCGCGGAGGTGTCGCGGCGCATCGAGACCACCACGCGGGAGTATGGTCTGCAACTCGATCCGATGCGGCCGGTGCACACGCTGGGTGTCGGCGAGCGTCAGCGTGTGGAAATTGTCCGCTCGCTGCTGACCGATCCGCGGCTGCTGATCCTTGACGAACCGACCTCGGTGCTGACGCCCCAGGCAGTCGAAAACCTGTTTGTCACCTTGCGCCGGCTGGCAGCGCGTGGCTGCAGCATTTTGTACATCAGCCACAAGCTGCATGAGATCCGCGAACTGTGCACCGCCTGCACCGTGCTGCGTGGCGGCAAGGTCACCGGCGTTTGCGACCCGCGCCAGGAGTCCAATGCTTCACTGAGCCGGCTGATGATTGGCGCCGAGCCGCCGGCTCTGGCGCACAGAGAGGTGGTGCTGGGCGCGACCGTGCTCGACGTGCGCGATTTGAGCTTGAGCCGCGAAGACCAGTTTGGCGTGGACTTGCAGCAGATTGCACTGCAGGTACGGGCTGGTGAGGTGGTGGGTATCGCGGGTGTCTCGGGCAACGGGCAGAAAGAGCTGCTGTACGCGCTGTCCGGCGAAGACACGCGCGCGCCAGCAGCGGCCATCCAGGTCGCGGGGCAGGGCGCAGGCCGGCTCAACACGGCGCAGCGTCGCGCACTCGGCCTGCATTTTGTACCCGAAGAACGGCTGGGTCGCGGTGCGGTGCCGGCCCTGAGCCTGGCGCACAACCTGCTGCTCACGCGCAAGAACGCGGTCGGACGCGGTGGCTGGTTGCAACTACACACGCTGCGCGCGCAGGCGGCGGCCATCATCGAGCGTTTCAAGGTCAAGGCCAGCGGGCCGGGTGCGGCCGCGCAATCCTTGTCGGGCGGCAACTTGCAGAAGTTCATCGTCGGGCGCGAGGTCGCGGCGAATCCCGCACTGCTGATCGTCTCGCAGCCGACCTGGGGCGTGGACGTGGGAGCGGCGGCGCAGATTCGCGGCGAAATATTGAAGCTGGCGGGCAACGGCTGCGCCGTGCTGGTGGTCAGCGAGGAGCTGGAAGAACTGTTTGACATTTGCGACCGGTTGTACGTGATGGCCAAGGGCCAGATCTCTCCGCCGCTGCCGCGTGCCGAAGCCACGGTGGCGCTGGTGGGGCAGTGGATGAGCGGGCTGTGGAGCGAATCCGTTCGCACTGAAGGGAGCGCGCATGATCAAGCTTGAAGCCCGCCCGCAGCCCTCAAAACTCTGGAGTTTCGGCTCGCCGCTGCTGGCGCTGCTGATCACGGTGCTGGTAGGCGTGATCCTGTTCATGGCGCTCGGCAAAGACCCGGTGCGCGGCCTGCAGATATTCTTCTGGGAGCCGATCAAGTCGCCGTATGCGCTGGGCGAGCTGATGGTCAAGGCCACACCACTGCTGATCATTGCGCTGGGTCTGGCCGTGTGTTTTCGCTCCAACGTCTGGAACATAGGCGCCGAGGGCCAGTTTGTCATTGGCGCCGTGGCCGCCGGCGGCGTCGCGCTGCTGGCTGACAAGGCGACAGGCCCGTGGATTGTGCCGGCCATCATTGCAGCCGGTGTGCTGGGCGGCATGGCCTGGGCCGGCATCACCGCGCTCCTGCGCGACCGCTTCAATGCCAATGAAATCCTGGTCAGCCTGATGCTGGTCTATGTGGCCGACATGGTGCTGAGTTATCTGGTGTTCGGCCCGTGGAAGGACCCGCAGGGCTACAACTTTCCGCAGACCAAAACCTTTGAGACGGTCACGCAGATCCCGCGCCTGATGAGTGGTTCGCGTGTCAGCATCGGCGTGCTGATCGCCCTGGCTGGTGCAGCGGCCCTGTGGATTTTTCTGTTTCGCACCTACGCCGGGTTTGCCCAGCAGGTCGGTGGCCTGGCCCCCAGCGCCGCGCGGTATGCGGGCTTTTCATCGCGCAAGGCCCTGTGGGTCGCGCTCTTGAGTTCGGGTGGCGCGGCCGGACTGGCCGGTGCGCTGGAGGTGGCGGGGCCGATTGGCCAGCTCACGCCTTATGTGCCGGCCGGTTACGGTTTTGCCGCCATCATCGTGGCCTTTGTCGGTCGCCTGCATCCGGCGGGCATGGTGTTCTCGGCCATCCTGATGAGCATGTTTTACATCGGCGGGGAACTCGCGCAATCGCGGCTGGGCCTGCCCAAGTCGCTGACTGGTGTGTTTCAGGGCCTGCTGCTGTTCAGCCTGCTGGCCTGCGACACCCTGATCGCCTACAGGATCACTTTCCGCAAGGGAGCACGCTGATGGACGCCACTGCATTGCTGCTGGCCGCGACACTGAGCGCGGGCACCGTGCTGGCGATCGCCGCGCTGGGCCTGCTGATCAACGAAAAAGCCGGCATCGTTAACCTGGGTGCCGAAGGCATGATGCTGTGCGCCGCGATTGCCGGCTTCGCCGCCGTGGTGCACACCGGCAACAGCTGGCTCGGCTTTGCCGCCGGCATGGCCGCCGGTGCCTTGCTGGCCGCAGTCTTCGGTGTGCTGGTGATCTGGCTCAACACCAACCAGTATGCGACCGGGCTGGCGCTGAGCCTGTTCGGCGCGGGATTTTCTGCCTTTGTCGGCATCAGCTACGTCCAGGAAAAGCTGCCCGAGCAGGCGCGGCATGTGATTCCCTGGCTCGGTGACCTGCCTTTTATCGGACCGGCGCTGTTCCGCCAGCATCCCATGGTCTACATCGCCATGGCGCTGACGGTTGGCCTGATCTGGTTTTTGTACCGCACGCGCGCCGGCCTGGTGCTGCGTTCTGTCGGTGAAAGCCCGGAGTCGGCCCATGCGCTCGGGTACCCGGTGCGGCGCATCCGGCTGATGGCTGTGGTCGCCGGCGGAGCCCTGTGCGGCCTGGCTGGCGCCTATGTGTCCGTGGTGTACACGCCCTTGTGGGTAGAAGGCATGATCGCCGGCAAGGGCTGGATTGCGCTGGCACTGACCACCTTTGCCACCTGGCGCCCGGCACGGGTGTTGTTTGGTGCTTACCTGTTTGGCGGAGTGACCATGTTGCAGTTCCATTTGCAGGGCATGGGGGTGGATATGCCACCCCAGTTCCTGACGATGTTGCCCTACCTGGCCACCATCGTGGTGCTGGTGCTGATTTCGCGCAACCCGCGCTGGATCAGGCTGAACATGCCGACTTCAATTGGAAAACCTTTCTACCCCGGTTCATAATCGGGTTTTTTTAACCGTCGCTACAGGAGACGACATGACTGACTTGCAAAAACGTTCATTGCTCAAGCTGGCAGCACTTTCGGCAGTAGCTTCGGCTGCGCTGATCGGCTGCGGCAAAAAGGAAGAGCCCAAACCTGCGCCGGCACCCGCACCGGTGGCCGCTGCGCCGGTCCCGGCCAAGCCCGCACCTTTGAAAATTGCGTTTGCCTATGTCGGCCCTGTCGGTGACGGCGGCTGGACATTTGCGCATGACAACGGTCGCAAGGCGATTGAAAAAGAATTTGGCGACAAGGTCGTCACCAGTTTTGTCGAAAAAGTACCCGAGTCGGCTGATGCCGAACGTGTGATCCGCGACATGGCCGGCCAGGGCAACAAGCTGATTTTCGGCACCACCTTCGGCTACATGGAACCCATGCTCAAAGTGGCCCCCGACTTCAAGGATGTGAAGTTTGAACACGCCACCGGCTACAAAACCGCCGACAACATGCGCACCTATGACAGCCGCACTTACGAAGGCGCCTACATGGCGGGCGTTATTGCCGGCAAGATGAGCAAGACTGGCACGCTGGGCGTGGTGGGTTCCATCCCGATTCCCGAAGTGGTGCGCAACATCAACAGCTTCACGATGGGTGCCCAGTCGGTCAACCCCAAGATCAAGACCAAGGTGGTCTGGGTCAATGAGTGGTTCAGCCCGCCCAAGGAAACCGAAGCCGCCACCGCCCTGATCAATGGCGGTGCCGACGTGTTGTTCCAGAATACCGATTCGTCGGCTGTGCTGCAGGTCGCCGAGAAGATGAACAAGCGCGCCTTCGGCTGGGATTCCGACATGACCGCGTACGGCCCCAAGGCCCACCTCGGTTCGGCCATCATCAACTGGGCGCCGTATTACGTCAAAGCCACCCGCGATGCGCTGGAGGGCAAATGGACCACCGGCCAGGTCTGGTGGGGCGTGAAAGAAGGCGCGATCGACATGGTGTCGGTCGCCGCCGATGTGCCGGATGACACCAAAAAGCGTATTGAGGAGATCAAGGCTGGGCTGAAAGACGGATCGTTCTCGATCTGGAAGGGCCCGATCATGGGTCAGGACGGCAAGCCGATCAAGGACAAGGATGGCAACGAGTGGACCGGCTCTGACGCGCAGCTGGGCGGTCTCAACGTCTACGTCAAGGGCGTGGAAGGCAAAGTGCCGGGTGGCGAGAAAAAGTAAGCAGCCAGCAGCCAGACAGGGTCGCCCTTGGGCGGCCCTTTTTTCTTGAAAAACGCACACAAAACCAGCCATGCACGCCCTCCCACATACCATTGCTCCGGACAGATTGCCTGATTTGTTGCGGCTGATGCCCAAGGCTGAGCTGCATATCCATATTGAAGGTTCGCTGGAGCCCGAGCTGATTTTTGCGCTGGCCCAACGCAACGGCATCGTGCTGCCCTACGCCAGCGTGGACGAGCTGCGCAGCGCCTACGCCTTCACCAACCTGCAGAGTTTTCTGGATATTTATTACGCCGGCGCCAGCGTGTTGATCCAGGAGCAGGACTTTTACGACATGGCGCACGCTTACTTCGTGAAAGCTGCGGCCGACAACGTGGTCCATGCCGAGCTGTTTTTCGATCCACAGACCCATACGGCGCGCGGTGTGGCCATCGAAACCGTGATCAAGGGCCTGCACCGCGCCTGCGTGGATGCGCAGGCCGAACTTGGCGTCAGTGCTTCGCTGATTTTGTGTTTTCTGCGGCATCTCAGTGAAGAAAAGGCCTTCGAGACACTGGAGCAGGCGCTGCCGTACCGCGACAAGTTCATCGGTGTCGGCCTGGATTCCGGCGAGGTCGGCAACCCGCCCGAAAAGTTTGCGCGCGTGTTTGCGCGCTGCCGCGAGCTCGGTCTGCACCTGGTCGCGCATGCGGGGGAGGAGGGCCCGCCCGCCTACATTTGGACGGCGCTGGATGTTCTCAAGGTCGAACGCATCGACCACGGCGTACAGGCCATCAAGGACCCGGCATTGATGCAGCGGCTGGCGCAGGACCGCATTGCGCTGACGGTGTGTCCGCTGTCCAACCTCAAGCTCTGTGTGTTTCCGGACCTGGCGCAGCACAACCTGCGCCAGTTGCTGGATGCCGGGCTCGCCATCACCATCAACTCGGACGACCCGGCCTATTTCGGTGGCTACATGAACGACAATTTCACGCAGACCTTTGCGGCGGTCGGCATGGATGCCGAGCATGCCTATACGCTGGCGCGCAACAGCTTCGAGGCGAGTTTTATTGACAAGGCGACGCTAGGCCACTACATCGGTCGGCTTGACGCCTGCTTCGAGTCCTTCCGCTGAAAAACCGTTGGCGCCGACTCAGGGCTTGGCGTCTTTGTTGACCCAGGGGTCGCTGGAGCCGGTTTGCGGTTTGGACAACCCGATCACGGTCCTGACCGCTTCCATCAGCGCATCGGCCTCAAAAGGCTTGGTGATGTAGCCGTCGGCGCCCCCGGCCAGGCCCTTGATCACGGCTTCGCGCGTGGCTTTTCCGGTCAGCATGATGACGGGCACATTTTTCAGCGCCGGGTGCTGGCGCAAGCGCAGCAAAATGTCAAAACCGTCAGCGTCCGGCAGCACCACGTCGAGCAAAATCAGGTCGGGAACCGGCTGCTTGCGGAACTCGGCGATCACTTCCGCGCGGTTGCTTGCCAGGCGGACATGAAAACCCTCGAAGGCCAGATAGCTCTGGATGAATTTGGCCAGCATGGGTTCGTCATCCACCACAATCGCCGAGAGCACCTCGCCTGGAGCCAAAGTGCGTGTGGGACCGCGCTGGCGTGCGATGCTGACGTAGTAACCGGTTTTTTTGAGCGAAGCGGCCCCCGCATCGGCCTCGTTTTCGGCCTGGTTCAAGGCCATCCTGTTGAGCTGAGTCTGGAACTGCGCGGTAAAAGGGTCGACCTCTGCCGGTGCGAGCATGCCCCGGGTCAGCAGGCGCTGGCACGCCGAAGTGAACGCCTCATGTGAGACCGCCGGCATGCCCGCTTCGATTTGCGCGAGCGTCAAAACGCCGTCTATCCGCACCAGCAATTCAATCTCGTCGGGCGCCAGGGTGGTCGCGTTGCCGTGCAGTTCCTGACGGCCCGCAGGAGTCAGTGCGTAAATACTGCTGTTTTGCATTGTCTCGGCTCTCCTGGAGGATGGCTGGGTAGCTGACGTCTATCGTCGTTGAAGCGGAGGTGCATATCGGGGCTGTTACGACTTGCAACATCCGACTATGATAATCCGCATTCATCGCCAAACTTATGAAACGCCTGATTTTGCCCCTTGTCCTGATCTGCTTGAGTGCGACTGCCTCGGCCCAGTGGACGCCAGTGATTGTCGATGAAATGGTCATTACCTATATTGACCGCAATACCTTGCGGGGCCCCCGCGACAAAAGCGGCCTGGTCCGAATGTGGTGGCTGATGGACTACCAACTGGTGCAGATCGCCGATGAAAGAGGCTACTTCTCCCGGCTTCATCACAGCGAATTCGACTGCAAGGGCCAGCGTATGCGTTTGCTCTCGGTGGCGCTTTTGTCTGAGCACATGGGCCTTGGTGAGGTCGTTTTCGAAGACCCGGTGCCGCGCAAATGGACGCCGGTGCAGGACCAATCGTTTCAGGACGCGCTCCGGGATATTGCCTGTATTAACTATTAGCCCCCACGCTCGGCACTTCGTGTCCTAGCTGCCCCCCGAGGGGGCGCTGCGCCTGCGGACCGGCAGAGCCGGATCCGCGGCCCCTGCTTGAAAAGAGATGCCTTTCGGGGGTGCTTGTTGTTATCCGTTCGTCCTGAGCTTGTCGAAGGATGCCCCCCGAGGGGGCGCTGCGCCTGCGGACTGGCAGAGCCAGATCCGCGGCCCCTGCTTGACTGAAGAATACTGTGGGGTTCCCGCGCTGCCTGGTTCGAATGGCTTGAGCGGCTAAAATGGCGCGCCATTTGCGTGCTGTCCCGGCGCGCTGGTGTTTTATTTTTTCGGGGCCATGTAGAGGACTACCATGTATAAAAACCTCGTTGCCGCGCTCGCGGCCGCCTGTTTTATTTCACCCGTTTTTTCCCAAGTTGCGGCGCCTGCGAAAACGCCGCTAAAGATCGGTTTTGTTTATGTCGCGCCGATCACCGATGCCGGATGGGTGCGCCAGCATGAAGAGGGCCGCAAGGCCGTCGAGACGGCGCTGAGCGGCAAGGTCGCGACCACTTATGTCGAAAATGTGGCGGAAGGCGCGGATGCCGAACGGGTGATCCGCGACCTGGCCCAGCAGGGCCACAAGTTGATTTTCACGCCCAGCTTCGGCTACATGGAGCCGACGCTGAAAGTCGCCAAGGACTTTCCGGATGTGAAGTTCGAGTCCATCACCGGCTACAAGACCGCCGCCAATGTGGCCATCGCCAATGCACGTTATTACGAAGGCCGCTACCTGGCCGGCATTGCCGCGGGGCGGCTAGCGTCCAGCGCCGGGTATGTCGCGGGGTTCGCCATTCCCGAGGTGATCCAGGGCATCAACGCCTTCACGCTGGGCATGCGTTCGGTCAATCCGGCGGCCGAGGTCAAGGTGGTCTGGCTGGGCGCCTGGTTCGACCCGCCGCGCGAGCGCGAAGCGGCGATGACCCTGTTCAACCAGGGCGTGGAGTTGATCGCCTTTCACACCGGTTCCACCGCCGTGATGGCTGCGGCGCAGGAGCGCGGCAAACTCGCGATGGCCTACCACTCCGACATGCGCAAGGTCGCGCCTGACGCCCAGGTACTGGCCGTCACCCACCAGTGGGGCGATTACTACACCCGGCGCGCGCAAGCGGTGCTGGACGGCAGCTGGAAAAGCGCAGCGCTCTGGGGCGGTGTGAAGGAGGGCATGATCCGCGTCGACAGTTTCGGCCCCAAAGTGCCGAAGAAGGTTGCCGACGAGGTGCTGGCGCGTCAGAAAGACATTGCCGCCGGCAGGCTGCATCCGTTCCGGGCGCGCACGGCACTGCTGGACAACGAGGGCCGCGAAGTGCTGGCTGCCGGCAAGACGCTGTCGGATGCGCAAATTCTGGACATGAATTTCCTGGTACAGGGTGTACTGGGAAAGCTCGCCAAATAAGTCGGCTACGCGTCATGAGCTACCAGGTCAAGGAGATTTTCTATACGCTGCAGGGGGAGGGAGCCAACGCGGGTCGGCCAGCGGTTTTCTGTCGCTTTGCCGGTTGCAACCTGTGGTCGGGGCGTGAGCAGGACCGCAACATGGCCGTTTGCAGGTTTTGCGACACGGACTTTGTCGGCACGAACGGAACCTTGGGCGGCAAGTTCGCCAGCGCTGATGAACTTGCGCGCCGAATCGACGCCTTGTGGCCGGCAGGCGCCGGACATCGCTTCGTGGTGATGACCGGTGGTGAGCCCCTGCTTCAGCTGGATGCCACTTTGATCGAGGCTTTGCATGCGCGAGATTTTGCCATCGCGGTGGAAACCAATGGAACCCTCGCGGCGCCGGACGGTATCGACTGGCTTTGCGTCAGCCCCAAGGCCGGCGCACCCTGGGTGCAGCGTGAGGGCCAGGAACTCAAGGTTGTGTGGCCGCAGCCGCAACTGGCGCTTGACGAACTGGAAGCAGCAAGTTTTACCCATCGCTATCTGCAGCCCATGGACAACCCCGAGCGGCAGCGCAACACCGAAGCCTGCATTCAGCTGTGTCTGGAGCGACCGGCCTGGCGGCTCAGCCTGCAAACCCATAAGATCACCGGCATACGTTAATGAACTACACCATCAGCCAGAAATTTTTCTTTGACGCGGCGCACACGCTCAAACGCGAGATGGAGGCCGACAGCAGCCGCCGCGTGCACGGCCACACCTACAACGCGGAAGTGTTTCTGAGCGGACGGCCTGAGCCGCAGACCGGCATGGTGCTGGACCTGGGACGGGTGCGGCGCGAGGTCGAGCTGCTGCGCCGGGAGCTGGACCACCATTTGCTCGACGACGTTGCCGGCCTGGGCCTGCCCACGCTGGAAAATCTGTGCCGCTTCATTCTTGAAAATCTGCAGCCGCGTCTGCCCGCCCTGAGTGCCGTGCGTGTCTGGCGCGAGTCGGTGGGAGACAGTTGTACGCTGAGCTTATAGTGCCTATAGGCTGGTGCTTATAAACGGGGTCGGCTGCTGCGGTAACCTTGCAAACATGAAAGCCTGGCGCGCCTCCCTCCTTTATTTTCCCGAGCCGGCGCAGGCTGTGCTGGAAACCGACGGCCTGCTGGTGGTCGGCCCTGACGCTTCCGGTCGCCAGGTGGTGCAGGCGGTGGGCAGCTACAGCGCGCTGGCGTCACGCTTTCCTGAACTGGACGTCACCCACCTGCCGGGCCGCATCATCGCCCCCGGTTTTGTGGACATGCATATCCACTACCCGCAGCTTGACGTGATCGGCTCGCCGGCCGAAGGCCTGCTGCCCTGGCTGGAGAATTACACATTTCCGCATGAAAGCCGTTTTTCCGATGCTGCGCACAACAGCGAGGCAGCCACTTTTTTTGTGGACGAGCTGCTGCGCCACGGCGTGACGACGGCGCTGGCCTTTGCCACCTCACACCCCGCCTCGGTCAACGCGCTGCTTGGCGAAGCCCAGCGCCGCAGCCTGCGTTTGATTGCCGGCAAGGTGCTCCAGGACCAGAATTCGCCCGACGGCGTGCGCGACGAAACCGAACAAAGCCTGCGCGATACCGAGGCGTTGATCACGCGCTGGCACGGCGTGGACCGGCTCGGTTATGCGATCACGCCGCGTTTTGTGCCGAGTTGCAGCGAGGCGCAATTGCGCGGCGCCGGTGAACTGGCCGCGTGTTATGCCGATGTCTGGATCCAGTCGCATGTGGCCGAAAACAAGGACGAGGTCGCCTGGGTGCGGAAGCTGTATCCGCAAGCGCGCAGCTACCTGAGCGTGTATGAGCAGTTTGGCTTGCTGCGGCCGCGCGCCGTCTATGCGCATTGCATCCACATCGACGACGAGGACAGGGCGCTGATGCGCGGCACCGGCACGGCCGCGGCCGTGAGTCCGACCAGCAACTTGTTTCTGGGCAGCGGATTTTTCGACTACCAGGCAGCGGACCGGACCGGTTTTCTGTACGGCTTGGCCAGCGATGTCGGCGGCGGCACCAGTTTCAGCCCTTTTCACACCATGCTGGCCGCTTATTACGTGGGTCGGGAAGGCCAGACCAAGCCCGGCTTGTCCTTGAGCCCGCAGCAACTGTGGTGGCAACACACCGGCGGCGCGGCACGCGCGCTGGGCCTTGAAGGAGTGGTCGGCAACCTGCTGCCTGGCTGTGAGGCCGATTTTGTGGTGCTCAACCCGCAGGCCACGCCGCTGCTGGCACGCAAGACCGCGCAGGCGGCCAGTCTGGACGAGCTGCTGTTTGCGCTGATTGTGCTGGGCGACGACCGCGTGGTCGAGAACACCGTGATTTCGCAAGCAGGAACGACCTGACAGAGGTTGATCCGGTTTTTTTTAAGAAAAATAGGCCTCCAGCCCATGTCAAATATGGGCTAAAAGCTATCAAAAAGAGAGCATTTGAAGGCTCAGGGCGGCTAGCTGCTCTGGTTCGGAATGCCATCGATCGGCGCCTCGTCGGTGCCTATGGTGGTCCGTGTGAACGACTCCACCTGTTGGCGCGCTGCCTCCGGGTCGCGCAGCCAGTCGGTGTAGAAACTGAAAGGGCAGGTGGCCACGCCCTTGTCACCGTCACCTGAGTTGATCATGCCGGTGTAGCCGCGGTGCAGCAGTTTGAACAAGTGGTTTTCCGACTGCCCGTTGCGCCGGAAGTCGCGGATCAGGTGTTTGGACAAGGCCGCGTACTGGATGCCCATGTCCTCCTCCCCGCATTCGCCCAGGGTGCGGCCATCGAAGCCGATGATGGCCGAGTGGCCGAAGTAGGAGTAGACACCGTCGAAGCCGGCCGCGTTGGCCACCGCCACATAACAGTTGTTGGCAAAAGCCATGGCCTTGCTGATCAGAATCTGCTGCTCTTTGGCCGGGTACATATAACCTTGGCAGCGCACGATCAGTTCCGCGCCTTTCATCGCGCAGTCGCGCCAGATCTCCGGGTAGTTGCCGTCGTCGCAGATGATCAGGCTGACCTTCAGACCCTTGGGCCCGTCGCTGACATAGGTGCAGTCGCCGGGGTACCAGCCCTCGATCGGCACCCAGGGCATGATCTTGCGGTACTTCTGCACGATCTCGCCCCGGTCGTTCATCAGGATCAGCGTGTTGTAGGGTGCCTTGTGCGGATGGGCTTCATGGCGCTCGCCGGTGATGGAAAACACGCCCCAGACTTTTGCCTCACGGCAGGCGGCGGCAAACACATCAGTTTCCGGGCCGGGAACGGTAGCGGCGTTTTCGTACATCTCGCCGGCGTCGTACATGATGCCGTGGGTGCTGTATTCGGGGAAGATCACCAGGTCCAGCCCGGGCAGGCCCTTTTTCATGCCGACGACCATGCGCGCGATGTTGCGCACGTTGTCCATCACCTCCGCATGGGTGTGAAGGCGCGGCATCGTGTAATTGACTACCGCCACACCGACGCTGTCCTTGCTGCTTGAAATATCGCCGTGAACCATGATCAAACTCCTTGTTGTCTTCAATAAGCCGTTTCACTAACCGTAACTCGCGTGTCTTCAACCAGAACACCGCGGATCTGGCTCTGCCAGTCCGCAGGTGTTGCCCCCTGAGGGGGAGGCGCCGCAGGAGCCTCGGGGGGAAACCATCTCACCGCGGATCTGGCTCTGCCAGTCCGCAGGTGTTGCCCCCTGAGGGGGAGGCTCCGCAGGCGCTTCGGGGGAGCGGCCATCTCTAATGGCTGATCATCCAGGGCCGCTTGCCCGGGAAGGCCTTGTTGCCGTTGGGTGCGGTCACGGTGGCGCCGCGTTTGCCGCTTGAACAGCAGCCGCAGTCGGCCGGGTGTTTGAGCCGGGCGTAACTGCCCGAGTTTTTGGGCTCGTGGCGCGCGCGTTCATTGGTGGCCATAGCGCGTCGCGTGCCGCCTTCCATCAATGCCAGTGCGGGGGCGGTGGCGATGATGCGAGGCGCCACACCGCTGCAGCTCGGGCAGGCTGCGTCCTGGTTGCGCATGGACACCGAGCGCAGCGCGTCGAAGCTGCCGCACTGCATGCAGTTGTAGTCGTAAGTCGGCATGGCGTGCTGCCTACTTCAAGTCGTGCGACAGCGGCATATTTATCTTGCCGTCGATGTGCTTGATCGGACCCGACGCGTTCGGGTTGATGTCGAAGTCGAAAATCTGCGTCGGCAGCCACAGGGTGGCGCAGGCGTTGGGCACATCGACCACACCGCTGATGTGGCCCTGCACGGGCGCCGTGCCGAGGATGGAATAAGCCTGCGCGCCGGAGTAGCCGAACTTCTTGAGGTACTCGATCGCGTTCAGGCAGGCCTGGCGGTAGGCCACGTTGATGTCCAGGTAGTACTGCTTGCCGGCCTCGTCCACGGAGATGCCTTCGAAGATCAGGTAGTCGTTGTAGGCGGGGGTGATCACGCTGGGCTTGAAGATCGGGTTTTTGATGCCGTACTTGGCCATGCCGCCCTTGATCAGGGTGACCTTCATGTGCACCCAGCCGGCCATCTCAATGGCGCCGCAAAAGGTGATTTCGCCATCGCCCTGGCTGAAGTGCAGGTCGCCGACCGACAGGCCGGCGCCGTCAACATACACGGGGAAAAACACTTTGGCGCCGCGCGACAAGTCCTTGATGTCGCAGTTACCGCCGTGTTCACGCGGCGGCACCGTACGTGCGCCTTCGGCGGCGGCTTTGGCTTTGGCCTCGCCGGTCAACTTGCCCATATGGGCGGTGCCGGGTGAGGGCGGGTTCGCCAGGCCGCCCGTCGGGTTGGTATCGATGAGTTGCTGCTCACGTTCGTTCCACAGGTCCAGCATCTTTTTGTCGGGCAGGCAGCCGATCAGACCGGGGTGGATCAGGCCGGCGAAGTTGACGCCGGGAATGTGGCGTGAGCTGGTGAACATGCCCTTGAAATCCCAGATCGACTTTTGCGCTTCGGGAAAATTTTCGGTCAGGAAACCACCCCCGTTCTTTTTGGAAAAGAAGCCGTTGAAGCCCCAGAGGCTGTCGGGTTTGGCACCGATGTCCAGCAGGTCGACCACCAGCAGGTCGCCGGGCTCGGCGCCCTTGACGCCGACCGGGCCCGACAGGTAATGGACCGTCGTCAGGTCGATGTCGCGCACGTCGTCGGCGCTGTCATTGTTTTTGATGAAGCCGCCGGTCCAGTCAAAAGTCTCGAGGATGAAGTCGTCGCCCGGGTTGACCCAGCAGGCCATCGGGATATCCGGGTGCCAGCGGTTGTGGATGTTTTCGTTCTCAAGCGGGGACTTGCTCAGGTCAACCTTGATCAGGGTGTCGGTCATGCTCTTGCTCCTGGAGGGGGTGATGAAACGGGAAAAACGCAGGTAAATTCAGACGGAAAGAAACTGCTTGATGCGCGCCGTGTCGGTGGCGGCGCGTGTACTCTCGTGCACCAGCTGGCCGCCCTCGATGACAAAAAGGCGATCGGCCACGTCCATGGCAAAACTCAGCACCTGTTCTGACACGATGATGGTGATTTCGCGCATCTTGCGGATATCGTTGAGCGCGCGCGCGATGTCCTTGATGATGGATGGCTGTATGCCTTCGGTCGGTTCATCCAGCAGCAGCACCTTGGGGTTGGTCACCAGTGCGCGCGCAATCGCCAGCTGCTGCTGCTGGCCGCCCGACAGGTTGCCGCCCTTGCGGGCGCGCATGTCGAAAAGCACCGGGAACAGCGCGTAGATTTCTTCCGGCACCTGTTTGTGGCGCACGTTTTCCAGCCCGGTCTGGATGTTCTCCAGCACCGTTAGGGACGGGAAAATCATGCGACCCTGCGGCACATAGGCCACGCCTTTGGCGACGCGCTGGTAACTCTCGTCTTTCGAGATGTCCTTGCCGTCGACTTCAATCGTTCCTGACTTCAGCGGCAAGATACCGATCAGCGACTTGAACAGCGTGGTTTTGCCCATGCCGTTGCGGCCCATGATGGCGACGGTTTCATTTTTCTTGGCGGAAAAGCTGATGCCGTGCAGCGCTTCGCTCTGGCCGTAGCTGACATGGAGATTGGTGACGTTAAGCATGGTGTATTCCTTGGTGACTCAGTGGCCCAGGTAGACGTCGATCACGCGAGGATCGGCCTGCACTTTTTCCATCGAGCCTTCGGCCAGGATTTTTCCCTGGTGCATGACGGTCACCTTGTCGGCGATGCGCTTGACGAACTCCATGTCGTGCTCGATGACAATCATGGCGCGGCCCTTGCAGATGCGCTGCAGCAGTTCGGCCGTGAGCTCGCGTTCGCGCACGCTCATTCCGGCAATCGGTTCGTCCAGCATCAAGAGCTCAGGGTCCTGCATCAGCAGCATGCCGATCTCCAGCCACTGCTTCTGGCCATGCGACAGCAGGCCGGCCTCGGTATCGAGCTGCGCTTCCAGCCCGATTTCAGCCGCGACGGCCTGAACCTGGGCCTTGACCTCGTCACTCCTCTTGAAAAACAACGCGCCGAACACGCCGCGCCCGCGCGGAAAGGACACCTCGAGGTTCTGGAACACACTGAGGTTTTCGTAGATTGAGGGCGTCTGGAACTTGCGGCCTATGCCCGAACGCACGATCTGGTATTCGGGCAGTTTGGTCATCTCGCTGTTCTTGAACTTGATGCTGCCGGCACTGGCGCGGGTTTTGCCGCAGATCAGGTCCAGCAGCGTGGTCTTGCCGGCACCGTTGGGGCCGATGATCACGCGCAGCTCGTTCTGGTCCACATAGAGGTTCAGGCTGTCGATGGCCTTGAAGCCATCGAAGGACACGGTGAGGTCTTCCACCGAGAGGACAAAATCAGTGTTGGTCATGCTTGTGTTCCCGGTTTATGTTTGCTGGCCGCTCAGGCCGGCGGGCAGCTTCGGCGATGCGCTGCCGACAGCGGGCGCGGACGGCGGCGACGGTGGCGTGGCTGCCGCATTCTTGCGTTTCGCGAAACGGCCAGCCAACCAGGGTTTGACGCGGTTGTTGTAGACACCGGCTAGGCCGTCGGGGAAGGCCAGCACCACCCCCAGGAACATGCCTGCCATCAGGAACAGCCAGAGGTCAGGGAAACTTTCCGAGAAGTAGGTCTTGCCGAAGTTGACCAGCAGCGCGCCGTAAACCGCGCCGACCAGCGACATGCGTCCGCCTACGGCTGCAAAAATTACCATCTCTATGGACGGCACGATGCCGACCAGCGAGGGCGACATGAAGCCAACCTGCAGCGTGAACATCGCGCCGCCTATGGCTGACAGCATGGCCGCCAAGCAGAAAGCGAAGATGCGGAACATGGCGACGTCGTAGCCGGAAAAACGCACCCGGTCTTCCTTGTCACGCATGGCCAGCAGCAGGGTGCCGAGCTTGCTGCGCTGTATCCAGGCGCACAGCACGATGGCGCCCATCAGCAGGCCGCTGGTCAGAAAGTAGAGGATGTACTTGGCGCTGTCGGTGCGGGTGTCCCAGCCCATCAGGGTCTTGAGGTCGGTCATGCCGTTGACGCCGCCGGTGTAACCCTGCTGGCCGATGATCAGCACGGTCAGGATCAGCGCCACCGCCTGCGTGATGATGGCGAAGTAGACGCCACCGACACGCCGCTTGAACATGGCGTAACCGATGATGAAGGCCAGCAGCGTCGGCACCACCAGGATCAGCAGCACGGTCAGCGGGAAAGACTGGAAGGGTGTCCACCAGACCGGCAGCGCGGTGATCTGGTTCCAGTCCATGAAGTCGGGGATGCCGGGTGTGGACTGGATCTTGGTGGTGATCGGGTCGCTGGCTTCGAGCTTGAGGAACATGGCCATGCCGTAGCCGCCCAGGCCGAAAAACACGCCCTGGCCCAGGCTCAGCACGCCGCCGTAACCCCAGAGCATCACCAGCCCCAGCGCCACGAAGGCGTAGCTGAGGTACTTGCCGACCAGGTTCAGGCGGAACAGGTCCAGCGCCAGCGGAAACACCAGCAGCAGGACCACCGCCAGCAGCAGCACACTGCCCAGGCTGTTGCGCTCTACCCATAACTTGATGCTGTTCATGAAAAACTCCGGTTGTCGGGGGTGGCGGTGAAAAAGAGCGCTTGTTTCAACGCCGCACCTTGGAGGCAAACAGGCCCTGCGGGCGCAGCATCAAAATCGTCACGATGGCCATCAGGGTCAGCACCTTGGCCATGGAGCCGGTCATGAAGAACTCGGCAATCGACTGGGTTTGCGCAATGCCGAAGGCCGAAACCACAGTGCCCAGCAGACTGGCCGCTCCCCCAAAAGTGACGACCAGAAAGGCATCGACGATGTAGAGCGAGCCGCTGGTCGGGCCGGTTGAGCCTATGGTGGTGAAGGCCGCGCCGGCGACGCCGGCGATGCCGCAGCCAATGGCGAAGGTCAGCCGGTCGGTCTTTTTGGTGTTCATGCCGGTGGCGTTGGCCATCACGCGGTTGGCGACGGTGGCGCGCACACGCAGGCCCCAGCGCGACTTGTGCAGCGCGATCAGCACGCCGCAGGTCACCACCAGCGTCAGCGCCATCACGAACATGCCGTTGATCGGGATGTCCAGGCCTTCGGCCGGCGCCCAGGAACCCATCAGCCAGTCGGGCAAGGTCGGGCTGACTTCCTTGGCGCCAAAGGTGGTGCGGAAGATCTGCTGCATGCCCAGCGACAGGCCCCAGGTCGCCAGCAGGGTGTCCAGCGGGCGTTTGTAGAGGTGGCGGATGAAGGCCCATTCGGCCAGCCAGCCGGCGGCAAAGGCGAAGGCGAAGGCCGCGACGATGGCGAAGGGAAAATATGCCTGGACGAAACCGGGTGCATAGGTCTCGGACAGGTGAGAAAACAGGTAGATGGTGTAAGCGCCAATGGTCATGAACTCGCCGTGTGCCATGTTGATGACACCCATCTGGCCAAAAATAATGGCCAGTCCCAGGCCCATGAGAAGCAGCACGGAAAACAGGCTCAGGCCTGCAAAGCCTTGCATCAGGCCGATGTTGAGCATTTCGGAAAGGGTCATGGCAGGCTCCGGGGACGGCGTTGAAGGGACGTGGCGTGTACCGCTGGGAAGCCCCTGCCGGCTCACCCCGCCACGGCGGCGGAGTGAACCGGCAAGGGCGCTCTTTCTCTTCTCTCTTTACTGGTAACCCTTGGGGAAAGGATTCGGTTCAATCAGCGCCGTCGATTCGGCCACCACCTTGAACTGGCCGTTGGTTTGTGCCTGGCCGATACGCGCCTTGCTCCACAGGTGGTGGTTTTCGTGAATCTTCACGTAACCTTCCGGCGCGGTTTTCAGCTCGATGCCAGCCGATGCGGCGGCGATCTTGTCCACGTCGAAGCTGCCGGCTTTCTCGACTGCGGCTTTCCACAGCCAGGGGCCGAGGTAGCCGGCCTGGGTCACGTCGCCGATCACCGCGTCCTTGCCGTACTTGGCCTTGAAGGCGGTGACAAAGGCCTTGTTGTTCGGGTTGTCCAGCGACTGGAAATACTTCATGGAAGCGTAGAAGCCGTTCATGTTTTCACCGCCAATGCCCAGCACCTCGTCCTCGGTCACCGAGATGGTCAGCAGGAATTGCTTGGCAGCGGTGACGCCGGCGGCCTTGAGCTGCTTGTAGAAAGCGACGTTGGAGCCGCCGACCACGGCGATGAAGATGCAGTCGGGCTTGGCCACCTTGATCTTGTTGATCAACGAGTTGAAGTTGGTGTGGCCCAGCGGGTAGTACTCTTCACCGACAACCTTGCTGCCCGCCAGATGCGCTTCGATGTGTTTGCGGCCGATCTTCATCGAGGTGCGTGGCCAGATGTAGTCGGAGCCGACCAGAAAGAAGGTCTTGGCCTTTTTCTCTTTCGAGGCCCAATCCAGGCCATACAGGATCTGCTGCGTGGCTTCCTGGCCGGTGTAGATCACGTTTTTGCTCTGCTCCAGGCCTTCGTAAAAGGTCGGGTAGTAGAGCATGCCGTTTTCCTTCTCGAAGATCGGCAACACGGCCTTGCGCGAGGCCGAGGTCCAGCAGCCAAACACTGCGGCAACCTTGTCGTTGACCAGCAGCTTCTTTGATTTTTCGGCAAAGGTCGGCCAGTCGGAGGCGCCGTCTTCCTTGATGACCTTGATCTTGCGGCCCAGCACACCGCCCATGGCGTTGATCTGGTCGATGGCGAGCTGCTCGGCCTGGATCGAGCCGGTTTCCGAGATCGCCATGGTGCCGGTTGCTGAATGCAACTGGCCTACCGTGACTTCGGTATCTGTGATGGCCAGCTTGGTGGTGTTGACCTTGGCTGTGGGGAAGGCCTGCGCCTGGGCCCAGCCTGGCAAACCTGCGAGCGGCAGGGCGGCGGCCATGCCCTGCACAAGTCGCCTGCGGTTGATGAGGGAAGGCTCGGAAGATGGATCGCGATCGTCGTTGGACATGATGCTGGGCTCCTGCGGTTGATGAAAAAGTGAACGGAAGAAAAAGGGCGCTTGCTCAAACGGATCATGTTCACAAGCGAGCGCAGGCCCTATACGTCAATCAACGTAGGCCATCGTCCTGAGTGCATGCACCAGATGCGGGCACGCTTCTTGCGGACCGGTCTGGAGGGCGCCCGCAGCCCTGCTTTCGCCACACGGCCGTTCGACGGAGTTGTCTCTTGACCATTGCCACACAAAAAATATTCCGCATACGCCGCGAATACAACGCCTGGGTCGCTGACGAGTCCATCGAGGACTACGCGCTGCGTTACACCTCACGCAGCTTTCGCAAGTGGTCGGAATGGCGCGTGGGCAACACCGCTTTTGGTGCGGTGTCTTTCCTCGCGCTGGAAGCGATAGGCGGCGCGATTGCGCTGAACTACGGCTTCACCAATGCGCTGTGGGCCATCATCGTGGTGGGCCTGATCACCTTTTTCACTGGCCTGCCCATCAGTTATTACGCGGCGCGTTACGGCGTCGACATGGATTTGCTGACACGCGGCGCCGGTTTCGGCTACCTTGGCTCGACCATCACCTCGCTGATCTACGCGAGTTTCACTTTCATCTTTTTCGCGCTGGAGGCGGCCATCATGGCGCTGGCGCTGCAGATGTACCTGGACATCCCGATTGCCTGGTGTTACGTGATCAGCGCCATCGTGATCGTGCCCATGGTGGTGCGCGGCATCACGCTGATCTCTCGGCTGCAGTTGTGGACGCAGCCGCTGTGGGGCGTGTTGCTGTTGTTGCCCTACCTGGCGGTGCTCTGGAAGAACCCGCAGGCCTTCTCCGACTTTACTGGCTTGGCCGGTCGCAGCTCGGGCAGCAGCGAGTTCGATCCGCTCATGTTTGGTGCGGCGGCCACCGTGGCCTTCTCGCTGGTGGTCCAGGTCGGCGAGCAGGTGGACTTCTTGCGTTTCCTGCCCGAAAAAACCTCCGCCAACCGCAAACGCTGGTGGGCGGCGGTACTGATGGCCGGGCCCGGCTGGATCATCCTGGGCATGCTCAAGATGCTGGGTGGCGCCTTCCTGGCCTTCCTCGTGCTGCAGCATGAGCTGCCGGTGTCCAGGGCGGTGGAGCCGACGCAGATGTACCTGGCCGGCTTTTCCTACGTGTTCACCGACCCGGCCTGGGTGCTGGCCGCCACCGTGGTTTTTGTGGTGGTGTCGCAGCTCAAGATCAACCTGACCAACGCCTATGCCGGCTCGCTGGCCTGGTCCAACTTTTTTGCGCGGCTGACCCACAGCCACCCGGGCCGCGTGGTCTGGCTGGTGTTCAACGTCACGATTGCGCTGCTGCTGATGACACTGGGCGTATTCTCGGCACTTGAAAAAGTGCTGGGCCTGTATGGCAACGTGGCGATTGCCTGGGTCGGTGCACTGGTGGCCGACCTGGTCATCAACAAGCCGCTGGGCCTGAGCCCCAAGGGCATCGAGTTCAAGCGCGCGCACCTCTACGACATCAATCCGGTTGGCCTGGGCTCCATGCTACTGGCGGCCGTGGTGTCCGTGGTGGCCTACACCGGCGCGCTGGGGCCGCGCGCCGAGGCCTTTTCACCCTTCATCGCGTTGGGCATGGCGCTGCTGCTGTCGCCGCTTTTGGCCTGGCTGACCCAAGGCCGTTACTACATCGCACGGCAGCCCGAGCCCATGGGCGTGCCGGGCCAGATGGTGCGTTGTCACGTCTGCGAAAACGCTTTCGAGGCGGAGGACATGGCCAGTTGCCCGGCCTACGGCGCGCCCATTTGTTCGTTGTGCTGCACGCTGGAGTCGCGCTGCCACGACCGCTGCAAGATACGTTCGCGCGCGGCCGAGCAGGCCGAGCAGTTTTTGCACACCTTGCTGCCAAGCGCGCTGTCGAGCCGGGTCAACTTCCGGGTCGGGCATTACATGGTGGTCACCTTGTCGCTGTGCGCGCTGCTCGCCACGGTGATGGGCATGGTCTACACGCAGGAAACCGCCTTGCCGCTGTCTCCCGACCCCCAGGCCATGCTGCAGTCTGCCTTTGTGAAGGTGTTTGCCATGCTGCTGCTGATTGTTGCGGTGTGCAGCTGGTGGGTAGTGCTGGGCAGCGAAAGCCGGCGCATGGCGCAGGACGAATCAAACCGGCAGAACCAGTTGCTGTCGCGCGAGATCGAGGCGCACCAGCGCACCGACCAGGCGCTGCAGACGGCCAAGGAACTTGCCGAGTCGGCGAACCAGGCCAAGACACGGTACGTGGCCGGCATGACCCATGAGCTGCGCACGCCGCTCAACAGCATCCTGGGTTATTCGCAGATCCTGCTCAAAAGCGAGGCACTCGCCAACATGCCGCGCGAAGCGGTGCAGACCATACAGCGCAGCGGCGAACATCTGCTGCAACTGGTCGACGGCCTGCTGGACCTGGCGCGCATCGAGGCCGGGCGGCTGCGGCTTGAGCCGATTCCCGTGCCGCTGCCGGATTTCCTCGAGGGCCTGGTCAGCATGGTGCGGCCCCAGGCCGAGGCAAAAGGTGTGGACTTTTTCTACACCCACAGCGGCCGCATGCCGGCCTGGGTGCAGGCTGATGCAAAGCGCCTGCGCCAGATCATCATCAACCTGCTGAGCAATGCGGTGCGTTTCACCGACACCGGCAGCGTGACCCTGCATGTCGACTGCCGGCGTGAGGTGATCCGCTTCGAGGTGGTGGACACCGGCATCGGTATTGCGCCGCAGGACCAGCAGCGCATCTTTCTGCCCTTCGAGCGCGGCGCTGCCGGCCGGCGCCGCGGCGACCCCGGCACCGGTCTGGGCCTGACCATTACCGGCCTGCTGACCGCGCTGATGGGCGGCGATCTGTCCTTGCAAAGCGAGCCCGACAAGGGCAGCACCTTCGGGGTGCGGCTGTACCTGCGCGAGATCGATGACCCCGGCCAGCTGGCTGACCCGCCGCACCAGATCGCCGGTTTTTTCGGCAAGCGCCGCACCCTGCTGGTGGTCGATGATCAGCCGGTGCAGCGCCAGATGCTTGCCGGCATGCTGACGCCTCTCGGTTTTGAGGTCAAGGAAGCGGCCAGCGGCCTGGAATGCATCGACAGCCTGAAGGACAGTCTGCCCGACGCCATCCTGCTCGACATCAGCATGGACGACATGGACGGCTGGCAGACTGCCACCCAGATACGCCGCCAGGGCTATGAAGACGTGCCGATCATTGTGGTGTCGGCCAATGTGTTTGAAAACCAGGCTTCCCGGTTGAAGGCCGCCGGTTGTCAGGCCTTTGTCGGCAAGCCGGTGCTCGAGTCGGAGCTGATGAACGCATTGCAGCGCCACATGGGCCTGGCATGGGTGACCTCCGTGGTATCGCCGGTGCTGATGGCTGCCACGGTGTCCGCCAACGACACGCAGCAGTTGCCGGAAGAAGCCCGTGCCGGCCTGATCCGGCTGGTGCACCTGGGCCATGTGCATGGCCTGCACCGCCTGCTGGACCGCATCACGGCAGAGGATCCGGCACTTGCCGCGAACTGCAACCGGCTGCGCTCCTATGTCAGCCGCTGCGAACTCGAACTGCTGCTCGACCACCTGACGGAGGGCGATGATGCCTGAACGGATGGAACACGCCGACGCCCAGCGCCCCGTTGTGCTGGTGGTCGATGACGCGCCCAGCAGCCTGGGCATGCTCTGCGACACGCTCGAAGGCGAGGGTTATACCGTGCTGGTGGCGCGCGACGGCGATGCCGCCCTTCTGCGCCTGGAACTGGTGGCGCCCGACGCCATCCTGCTCGACGCCGTCATGCCTGGCCTGTCGGGTTTTGACACTTGCCGGCTGATCAAGGCGAATCCGGCGCTGGCGCACATCCCGGTGATTTTCATGACCGGCCTGTCGGAAACGCCACATGTGCTGGAAGGTTTTTCCTGCGGCGGCGTCGACTATGTGGTCAAACCGCTGCGCGCGCAGGAGGTGGCGGCGCGCCTGCACACCCACACCCGCAACGCGCGCATGACGCGGCTGGCGCGCGAGGCAGTGGACGTGGCTGGCTTCGGCGTGTTGCTGGTCGATGCGCGCGGCCGGGTCGCATGGCGCTCGCCGCAGGCCGAGCTCTGGCTGCAAACCATGGACGGCGTCGCGGAAGAAGGGCGCCTGCCCGACCCGATCTACGCCGCGCTGGACGGTGGCACCGGCCAGGGGTTCCTGAGTCTCACGGGTGTGCATCTGTCGGTGCGCAACATGGGCCGCGTCGGCATGGGCGAGACCATGCTGCTGCTGGAGCAGCGCAGCGCCAACGCCGCCGCGCCCTCGCGCCTGGCCGACGCTGCGCTGACGCCGCGTGAAACCGAGGTCTTGTCCTGGCTGGCCAAGGGCAAGACCAACCGCGATATCGGCGACATTCTTGGCATGAGCCACCGGACCGTGAACAAGCACCTGGAGCATGTTTTTGAAAAACTCGGTGTCGAGACCCGGGCCGCCGCCGCCGCACTGGCGACGGGCCACGTGTTTTAAGCTCGGGCCTGTTTTTTTTTGACTTTGCGAAGCCTCATTTGCCTGATTTTCCGGTTTTATAGGATAAATCGGGCTGCAGCCCTTGACCGGTAAGCGCTGTCAGCTATCAAAATTGTAGCGTCTGGCCAGCACTTGCAGCTTGCCTACAATCTAGGCAACCTGAGGAATCTCCCGACATGAGCATCAAAAGCGACAAATGGATACGCCGCATGGCCGAGAGCACCGGCATGATCGAGCCCTTCGAGCCCGGCCAGATTCGTGAGAGCGAAGGCAGGAAGATCATCAGCTACGGCACCAGTAGCTACGGCTACGACATCCGCTGCGCGCCCGAGTTCAAGGTCTTCACCAACATCCACAGCACGGTGGTGGACCCGAAAAACTTCGACGAAAAGAGTTTTGTCGACTTTCACGGCGACAGTTGCATCATCCCGCCCAACAGCTTCGCGCTGGCCCGCACTCTCGAGTACTTCCGCATCCCGCGCAACGTGCTGACCATCTGCCTGGGCAAAAGCACCTACGCCCGCTGCGGCATCATCGTCAACGTCACGCCCTTCGAGCCCGAGTGGGAAGGCTACGTCACGCTGGAGTTTTCCAACACCACGCCGCTCCCCGCCAAGATTTACGCTGGCGAGGGTTGCGCGCAGGTGCTGTTCTTTGAAAGCGACAAGGATGATGTCTGTGAGGTGAGTTACAAGGACCGTGGCGGCAAGTACCAGGGGCAGGTAGGGGTGACGCTGCCCAAGGCCTGACGCTGTCCGGTGCGTTGGCATCGTGGCGGACGGCAGCCTTGCGCGTTCGATTCCTACGCGCGCAGGGCTTTTTGGCGGATGACACGAATCTGGCCGGTCTCCATAATCAGGGAATGTCAGGCAGGGTTGCGTTCAAGGTGAACACTGTGTTGCCGGCATCACCCAAGGAGTTCGCCATGACTGCCGTTGCCACATCCTCCGCTTTAGAGCGTATCGCTGCCAGTCCTTATGGCGCACACACCGGTTTGTGGGAAGCCGCTGTGGTCAATCCATGCCGTTATTGGCCCTGCGAGTTGCTGTCGGCCTTCATCCTGCAGATGGCGACCCAGGGTTGCTGCATCAACGAATCCATGATGCTTGGTAGCCGTTTCTATGCGATGGAAAAGCTGACCCATGCGCACGCCCTGGATGACGCCCTGCTGCGGGAACTCGCGGTCCGGATGTTTTCCTACTTCGATAACGAGCCTGTACACGCCGTGTTTGTACTGGTCGGGCGTCCCTGGGCGCATTGACTTCATGATCCCCAAAAAAAAGCTGACCCAGGTCAGCTTTTTTTGATGGCGGCCGGCATGGGCCCTGACCTACTTGACCAGCAGCACCGGAATGTCGGCATCCGTCACCACACGTTGCGCCACACTGCCCATGACAGCGCGGCCGAGCAGGCCGTGACCGTGTGTGCCCATGACGATCAGGTGCACCTTTTCGCGCTTGGCTGCACGCAGGATTTCAGCTGTGGGCGCACCCACAACCGCCAATGTTTTGAATGCCATTTTGTGGCGCTTCAGAAAGCGCTCGATGGCGGCCAGCACCTTTTGTGATTCCTCTGCATGGTAGGCCGCGACTTCGGCGGAGCCCAGCATGGACTTGACGCGTCCCGGCACCGGTGTCTGCACATTGAGCACGACCACTTCGCCGTCGGGACCCGCCAGGCTTTCGTGGGTAACAAGAAAAGCCAGCGCTTTTTTGGTGTATTGGCTGCCGTCGGCGGCGAACAGTATTTTCATGAGGTCTCCTTGATGTGAAAGTATCAGCGTAACACCAGCACCGGCACGCTGCTGTGCGTGAGGACATGTTGGGTTTCGCTGCCCAACAGCAGTCGTTTGATGCCCTTGCGTCCATGCGAGGCCATGACGATCAGGTCGCACCTGTGTTTCCTGGCTGCGGCCATGATGGCCTCGGCCACAAAATCGGAGCGCGTGATCGCGGTTTTGACTTTGACACCAGCGGTCTGTGCGGTTTTTTCCACGGCGTTCACGATGGCTTGGCCGTCCTCGGCCCACTTTTTCTCGATCCGGCCGACATCCTCACTGGAGATGGATACGCCGCCTTCGAAATAGCTAATGGGGTAACGCGGGACCACGTTGAGCGCCACCAGACTGGCGCCTGTAGCCGCCGCGAGGTCAATCGCGCTGCGTACGGCTTTTTTCGAAAGGGCGGAACCGTCGGTGGTGACAAGAATGCGCTGGTACATGTCTGACTCCTTGTGAACTGATCCAGCCCCGAGCTTAAGCCCGCTCGCCTGGCCTGTGTTGATCCATGTCAAGTGCGCGCATGCTTGCGCTGGTTAGCCTTGGGCATGTCCACTGTCCTTGCTTTTCCAGATGCCGAGAAGGCCGCCGCATGGGCCGGGGGGACAGATCGGCGGGAGGCGCTCGACGACCCTGCCGAATGGACAGGCTTCAGCCGCCCCGTGGTTGGACGGGATGGCTGGTGGGAGTCCTACCTGTCGATCACGGGCATGTATTGCGCGGCCTGCTCGCTCACGGTGGAGCAGGCGCTGTGCGAATTGCCCGGCGTGAGCGGCGTTCAGGTCAATGGCGCCACGGCCACCGCGCGCCTGCTGTGGCAGGCCGGCGTCAGCCGCCCCTCGGCCTGGCTGGATTCCCTGCAGCGTGCTGGTTATGAAGCCCTGCCTGCCGGCGACGTGTTGGCGGCCGCGCCGCGCCTGCAGGCTCAGCGGGTGTTGTTCTGGCGCTGGCTGGTGGCCGGATTTTGCATGATGCAGGTGATGATGTATGCGACGCCGGCCTATGTCGCCGCAGCCGGTGAGATCTCGCCGGACATGCAGGCGCTTCTGCGCTGGGCCTCCTGGGTGCTGACCTTGCCGGTGATCGTGTTTTCCTGCATGCCGTTTTTCTCATCGGCATGGCGTGACCTTCGCCACCGGCGCATCGGCATGGACGTGCCGGTGGCGTTGGGCATCCTGATCGCATTCGGTGCCAGTTCAGCCGCCACCTTCGATCCCGTGTCGCGCTGGGGTGCGGAGGTCTGGTACGACTCAGTCACCATGTTTGTTTTTTTCCTGCTGTCGGGCCGGCTGCTGGAGCAGCGCTTGCGAGATCGTACCGCCGGCTCGCTGGAAGCGCTGATGCGCAGGCTGCCTGCCAGCGTGGAGCGGCAAGGGGCCGATGGCCGCTTCGAACGCGTCGCGGTGCGGCGTCTGCTCGCCGGTGACCTGATCCGTGTGCTGCCGGGGGACGTGATCCCGGCCGACGGGCAGGTGACGGACGGTGAAAGTCGCGTCGATGAAGCCTTGCTGACCGGCGAGTCCACACCGCTCTTGCGCGCGGCGGGCAGCGCCGTGATTGCCGGCAGCCACAATCTCAGCGGGATGTTGTTGCTACGGGTCGGCAGTGCCGGACCCGATACGCAGTATGCCGCGATGGTGGCCTTGATGGAGCAGGCCTCGGTGCAGAAGCCCGGCATGGCGCAGATCGCCGACCGTATCGCCAGCCCTTTTCTGCTGGGGGTGCTGCTGGCCAGCGCAGTGGCGGTGGTTTGGTGGTGGCCGGTCGATCCGGCGCACGCCATCAGTGTGGCAGTGGCGATACTGATCGTCACCTGCCCCTGTGCGTTGTCGCTGGCGACACCGGCCGCTACCCTGGCGGCTGCCGGCGCTCTGGCACGCCGTGGCGTGATGGTGCGCCGCCTGCAGGCATTTGAAGCCTGCGCGGCTGTGGACACGGTGGTGTTCGATAAAACCGGCACGCTGACCGATGACCGTATGAAAGTGGTGCGAGTGTTTGCGCCTGCCGGCGTGGACAGCACCGTTATGGGAATGCTGGCGGCGGCGCTGGCCCGGCAGTCGCTACATCCGCTGTCGCGCGCGATCGCGGACAGCTATGCCGCAGGCGAAGTTCTGGTCACTGAGGTGGAGGAGGTGGCTGGGCGCGGTGTGCGGGGCAGGGTCTGCCTGGCTGACGGTGGTGCACCGCGAATCCTGTTTCTCGGTTCTGCGGCGTTCTGCGGTTTTCCCGATGCCGCGCGGCAGTCCGGCGGACCGCAGGTGCATCTGGCGGATGCGCAACAGTGGCTGGCCAGCTTCGAGCTTGACGAGGGACTGCGGCCGGACGCGGCGGACGCCGCCCGCGCACTGTTTGCGCAGGGTTGCCAGGTCGAATTGTTGTCGGGCGATCAGCAGGGCGCGGTCACACGCCTGGGCGCGCGCGCGGGCATCGAACACTGCTTCGGCGGCCATTCTCCGCAAGACAAGCTGACCCATGTACGGCGGCTGCAGCAGGCCGGCCTACACGTGCTGATGGTCGGCGACGGCATGAACGATGGGCCGGTGCTGGCCTGTGCCGATGTGTCGATTGCCATCGGACAGGCCGTTCCGCTGGCGCAGGCAAAGTCAGACTTCGTGGTGCTGGGCGGCCAGCTGTCGGCGGTGCCCGCACTGCTGGCACTGGCGCGCCGCACCCGCAGAGTCGTGCGACAGAATCTGGCTTGGGCGGCGTTGTACAACGCCGTGTGTATCCCGCTGGCCGTGACTGGCCTGATGCCGCCGTGGCTGGCCGGCCTCGGCATGGCCGGCAGCTCGCTGCTGGTGGTGCTCAATTCTGCGCGCCTGTCCCGCGCGCGTACGGGAGAATGAATGGACATCCTGTTTCTGCTGATTCCTTTTTCAGTCCTGCTGGCGCTGCTGATTCTGGTCGCGCTTGGCTGGGCGGTGTGGCGCGGCCAGTTTGAGTCGCTGGAGCCCGAAGGCGAACGCATTCTGCATTCGGATTGACTTGCATCAAGTAGCCAGCTCTCTGCGGCACAGACACTCGAAGCGTCAATAAAAGGTGCTTCATGAACGATCAAATAATTCCAGCGACCCTGTACCACGATACCGCCGTGCGGCAATTTGCCTTGATGTCGGTGGTGTGGGGGGTGGTCGGCATGCTGGTCGGCGTCATCATCGCCTCGCAGCTGGCCTGGCCCGAACTCAACTTTGGTATTTCATGGCTCAGCTACGGCCGGTTGCGGCCGCTGCACACCAACGCGGTGATTTTTGCCTTCGGCGGCTGTGCGCTGATGGCCACCAGCCTGCATGTGGTGCAGCGCACTTGCCAGGTGCGGCTGTTCGCACCCAAGCTGGCGTCGTTTGTGTTCTGGGGCTGGCAGGCGGTCATTGTGGCCGCTGCCATCAGCCTGCCGCTGGGTTATACATCCGGCAAGGAATATGCCGAACTCGAGTGGCCGATCGACATCCTGATCACGCTGGTGTGGGTGGCTTACGCCATTGTTTTTTTTGGCACCATCGGCACCCGCAAGGTGCGCCACATTTACGTGGCTAACTGGTTCTACGCCTCGTTCATCATCGCGGTGGCGCTGCTCCACATTGTCAACAGCGCGGCGATTCCCGCCGGCTGGATGAAAAGCTACTCCGCGTATGCCGGCGTGCAGGACGCCATGGTCCAGTGGTGGTACGGGCACAATGCCGTCGGCTTTCTGCTGACCGCAGGTTTTCTCGGGATGATGTACTACTACATCCCCAAGCAGGCTGGCCGCCCGGTGTATTCCTACCGCTTGTCCATCGTCCACTTCTGGGCGCTGATTTTCACCTACATGTGGGCCGGCCCCCACCATCTGCACTACACCGCGCTGCCGGACTGGACCCAGTCCATCGGCATGGTGTTCTCGCTGATTCTGCTGGCGCCCAGCTGGGGCGGCATGATCAACGGCGTCATGACGCTGTCGGGCGCCTGGCACAAGCTGCGCACCGACCCCATCCTGCGTTTCCTGATTGTTGCCCTGTCCTTCTACGGCATGGCCACCTTCGAGGGTCCGATGATGTCGATCAAGACTGTCAACGCGTTGAGCCACTACACCGACTGGACCGTAGGTCATGTGCATGCGGGCGCGCTGGGCTGGGTCGGGCTGATCACCATGGGCTCGCTGTATTACCTGATCCCGCGCATGTACGGTCGCACCACCATGTACAGCATCCCGGCCATCGAGTTCCATTTCTGGATGTCCACCATCGGCATCGTGTTGTACATCGCCGCCATGTGGATTGCCGGCGTGATGCAGGGCCTGATGTGGCGCGCGGTCAATGCCGACGGCACGCTGACCTACACCTTTGTCGAAAGCGTGAAAGCCACCTACCCCTATTACGTTGTGCGCCTGCTGGGCGGCGTGCTGTACCTGGGCGGCATGCTGGTGATGGCCTGGAATGTATGGATGACGGTGCTCTCCGGCAAGAAAGCCGATGCACCGATTCCCCTGATGACCGCTGTCGCCGCCTGAGGATAAAAACATGAGCTCCAACACCCCGAAAACAAAAACCGGCTTCTCGCACGAGAAGATCGAAACCAACAACCTGTTGATGATCGTGCTGATCCTGCTGGTGATCGCCGTCGGTGGCCTTGTCGAAATCGTTCCGCTGTTTTTTCAGAAGTCCACCACCCAGCCGATCACCGGCATGTTGCCGCCGACCTCGCTGCAGGTGCTGGGGCGCGACATCTATGTGCGGGAAGGTTGCTACAACTGCCACTCGCAGATGATCCGGCCGTTTCGCGCCGAGACGCTGCGTTATGGCCACTACTCGGTGGCCGGTGAGTTTGTTTACGACCATCCCTTTCAGTGGGGCAGCAAACGCACGGGCCCGGACCTGCACCGCGTCGGCGGCAAATACAGTGACGAGTGGCATCGCCTGCACCTAGTCAACCCGCGCGACCTGGTGCCCGAGTCCAACATGCCCGCCTACCCCTGGCTGGAAAAGGCGCCTTTGAGCGGTGCTGAAGCGGCCACGCACATGCGCGCGCTGCGCAAGGTGGGTGTGCCCTTCACCGACGAACAGATCGCCGCAGCGCCGGCCGACATCAAGGGCAAGACCGAGATGGATGCGCTGGTCGCCTATCTGCAATCGCTCGGCCTCGCGCTGAAATAGGGAGCTGGACATGGACATCACCACCTTGCGCATCGCGGCCACACTGGTCTCGTTCTTCACCTTCATCGGCATCCTCGTCTGGGCATATTCGCGCCGCAACGCGCCCGGCTTCGATGAAGCCGCCCGCATGCCTTTCGAACAGGATTGAGAAGACACCATGAGCGATTTTTTTAATGACTTCTGGTCGTACTACGTGGCAGTGCTGTCGCTGGCCAGCATCCTGGCCTGCGGTTTGCTACTGTGGCTGACGGCGCGCGTGCGTGCCACGCCGAGCGCCGACAACACCACCGGCCATGTCTGGGACGAAGACCTGCGCGAAGCCAACAACCCGATGCCACGCTGGTGGATGGGCCTGTTCGTACTCACCATTGTGTTCGGGTTGGGCTACCTGGTGGCCTACCCCGGTCTGGGCAGCTACCAGGGTGAACTCGGCTGGAGCACAGACGGCGAATATGCCAAGGACATGGCCGCCGCCAATCGCGAGCTCGAACCCGTTTACGCCGCCTACACGGCATTGCCGGCTGACAAGGTGGCAGCCGATCCTCAAGCCATGGCCATCGGCGAGCGCTTGTTCCTGAACAACTGCGCGCAGTGCCACGGCTCTGACGGCCGCGGCAGCAAGGGTTTTCCGAACCTGGCCGACAGCGACTGGCTATATGGTGGTTCGCCGGAAAAAATCAGCGAGACCATCCACAAGGGCCGCATCGGCGTGATGCCGCCCATGGCCGCCGCCGTGGGCACGCCCGACGATGTCAAAAACCTCGCCAACTATGTGCTGAGCCTGTCGGGCAGCCCGCATGACTCGTTGCGCGCCGGTCTGGGCAAAAGCAAGTTCAGCGCCTGCGCTTCTTGCCACGGCGTCACCGGCGCCGGCAACCCCGAGCTGGGCGCACCCAACCTGAGCGACAAGGTGTGGCTGCATGGTTACGGCCAGGAAGCCATCATCGCCATGATCAACACCGGCAAGACCAACCAGATGCCGGCGCAGCAGGGTCGGCTCACCGATGCGCAGATTCATGTGCTGGCCGCCTACGTCTGGGGCTTGCCGGCCCGGCAGGCGCTGGCCCGCTGACCCAAGCACGACGGCCTCCATGCCCAACCCTGTGCCGCGCCCGCGCAAGATCATTCCCATCGCCGTGGCCCCGGCCGAGGGGGAGGCCGGCAGCGCGCTCTACGCGGCGCATCGCAAGATTTACCCGCGCTCCATCCAGGGCCTGTTTGCACGCTGGCGCTGGGCCATGGTGTTTCTGACACAGCTGGTGTTTTACGGCCTGCCGTGGCTGGAGTGGGGCCAGCGCCAATCGGTGTTGTTTGATCTGGCCGCGCGGCGCTTCTATATTTTCGGTCTGGTGCTGTACCCGCAGGACCTGATTTACCTGACCGGCCTGCTGGTGGTGTCGGCGTTGTCGCTGTTCCTGTTCACCGCAGTCGCTGGCCGCCTGTGGTGCGGTTATGCCTGCCCGCAGACGGTGTACACCGAAATCTTCATGTGGGTCGAGCAGAAGATCGAGGGCAACCGGGTGGCGCGCATGCGGCTTGATGGCGAGACTTTCTCGGCCAAGAAGTTGGTCAAAAAATGGTTCAAGCACATTGTCTGGCTGGGCATCGCGCTGTGGACCGGCTTTACCTTTGTCGGCTACTTCTCGCCGATCCGGGAGCTCGGCATGGAATTCCTGCAGACAGGCATGAACTCCTGGGAGGTGTTCTGGGTGGTTTTTTACGGTCTGGCCACCTACGGCAATGCCGGTTTCATGCGCGAGCAGGTCTGCAAGTACATGTGCCCCTACGCACGTTTCCAGGGCGCGATGTTTGACCGCGACACATTGATCGTCAGTTACGACACGGCGCGCGGCGAACCGCGCGGTGTGCATGCCAAAGGCAGCGATGCGCGGGCGCAGGGCCTGGGCGACTGCATAAATTGCGGCCTGTGTGTGCAGGTCTGTCCCACCGGCATCGACATTCGGGATGGGCTGCAGTATGAGTGCATTGGTTGCGGCCTGTGTATTGACGCCTGTGACACCGTGATGGACCGCATGGCCACGCCGCGCGGTCTGGTGCGTTACGCCACACAAAACAGCATGGCTGCGCGCTGGACGCCGGCGCAGGTGCTGCGCCGTGTGTTGCGGCCGCGAGTGCTCCTTTACACCGGGGTGCTGGCCATCCTGTGTATCGGCCTGTTGGGCAGCCTGGTGGTGCGTACGCCGCTCAAGGTCGATGTGGTGCGTGATCGCGCCTCGCTGGCCCGTATTGCCGAGGGCGGACAGCTTGAGAACGTCTATCGCCTGCAGATCATGAACGCGACCGAGCAGACCCAGCGCTACAGCCTGAGCGCCGGCGGCCTGGCCGGACTTATGGTGTTGCCGACGGAGCCGGTAGAGGTGGCGCCTGCCCAGTCGCGCTGGGTGGCCGTGCGCCTGCAAGTGCCTTACGGCAGCGCGGCAGCGGGCTCGCACGCTGTTCATATCGACGTTCGCTCGGCAGACGGGCGCGCGCAGGTGTCTGAAAAAGCGGCTTTTTTGGTGCCGCGATAACACTTCTGGAGACGAGATGACGACCCCAAAATCAATGGCAGACAGCGCGCCCGACAGCGGGCCCTGGTGGAAATATCCGCTGGTCTGGATGGTGATCGCCGGGCCGGCGATTGTGGTGGTGGCCGGCTTTGCCACCCTGTGGCTGGCGATACGCATGCCCGATCCGGTGGTGGCCGGCGACTACTACCGGCGCGGCATTGAGATCAACCAGACCCTGGCCAGGGACAAGTCGCTGGCACCGGCCCAGCAAGGCCGCAACCACGCGGCCACGCCGGCGCCTGCCGGGGCGCGTTAGCCAACGTCTGCTGCACTAAAAAGAGGAGACTGCCATGCAAAGTCACAAAATCATGGCCATCGTGTGGCCCGCTTTTCTAGCGGCCTGTCTGCTCGAACTGCTGGTGTTCGCTCTGGTGGACCCGCAGGATGTGCATATTCCCGGCCCCTCCGGTTGGTCGCGCCAGGCGGTGTACACCGCCGCCTTCTTCGTGTTCTGGGGGGTGTGCATGGCTTCCAGCGCCCTGACAGCGCTGCTCGGTCCGCCGTCCGCACAGCCTGACAAACATCCGTCGCGCTAAGGTCACTGCATGCCTTAGCCTGGCGGCTGTGAATATGTGCTATTTAATTGATAGCTGCCAAACTAAACTTGATATGGGCTGAAAGCATTTTTTATTGAAAACGCAGGCTGCGCTGCTCCTGCAGCAATGCGCGCTGCCGCACGGACGCGAGCCGTCCTGCTGGCTGTAAGATGCCCGCACCTCAGTTGAAGATCGTGCCGTGCCTAATTCCCCCCTTGCCCATGCCGACCATGCCGCCGCCTTGCAGCGCTCCGGGGCACTTGCGCTTGCGGGGATGGCGGCGCTGACGCTGCTGGGCGCGCTGGCGCTGGTTGCGGGTTGGCGTTCAACGGCGGCCTTGGTGACGCTGCTGGTGCTGGCGGCGGCCACTGCGGTACTGGCGTTTGACCACGCGTGCCGCGAAGTGGTGCAGCGCCGCGCAAGCGGACGCGCTCTGTCCGGCGCGGCGGCCAGACTGGCCGGACTGCTTGATTCGGCGATGGACGCCATCATCACGGTGGATACCGAGCAGCGCATCGTGCTCTACAACCGCGCGGCCGAGAAAATTTTCGGCTGGCCCAGTGACCAGACGCTGGGCGAGCGCCTGGACAAGCTGATGCCGGAGCGATTTCGTGGCGGGCATGCCGCGCATGTCCGGCGTTTTGCCACCACCGGCACCACCTCCCGCCGCATGGGCGACGGCACCGTGCTTTACGGCCTGCGTGCCGGTGGTGAGGAGTTCCCGATGGAGGCATCAATTTCCCAGCTCGACACCGCCGACGGCAAGCTGTTCACGGTGATCCTGCGCGACGTCACCGAGCGCGCGCGCGCGCGCGAGGAACTCAGCGCCTTTGCCTCCGAAGCGCATGCCATCCTTGAAGGCGAGAAAACCCGTATCGCCCGCGAATTGCACGACGAGCTGGCGCAATCACTGACGGCGCTGAAGATGGACACCATCTGGGTGCGTGACAACTTTCCGGCCGATGCGCAGGCGGCCGCTGCCAAGCTCGCCGCCATGCTGGGCATGCTGGACGCGACCGTGGCAGCCACCCGGCGTATTGCCTCCGACCTGCGGCCATTGATGCTGGACGACCTCGGCCTGGTGCCGGCCGTCGAGTGGCTGGTGCAGAACTTCGGGCAGCGCACCGGGGTGGCCTGCATGCTCGAGGTGGACGAGGAGGTGGAATTACATGAACCCTACGCGACCGCAGTGTTCCGCATCGTGCAGGAATCGCTGGCCAATGTGGCCAAACATGCGGCCGCGTCCGAGGTCCAGGTCCGCATAGACCGTGTCCCCGGCAGCGTCGTGCTGCAGGTGCGCGACAACGGTCGGGGCTTTCTGACGAACACGCCGCGCAAACCGTATTCCCTCGGCCTGATGGGCTTGCGCGAACGCACGCAACTGCTCAAGGGAAGCATCGTTATCGACAGCCAGCCGGGACAGGGGACATGCATCGATGTGCGCATTCCGGTGGCAGAAAAAGGGGCCGCCTCTTGATCCGCATCGTGATTGCCGATGACCATGCCATCGTCCGCGAAGGCCTCAAGCGCATTGTTTCTTCCATTGATGGGATGGTTGTGGCCGGTGAGGCCGCCGACGGCAATGAGGTCATGCAGCGTGTGCGCGAACTGGAGTTCGAGGTGTTGATGCTGGATTTGTCCATGCCCGGTCGCAGCGGCATGGAGCTGATCAAGCTGGTACGCGCAGAAAAACCGAAATTGCGCATCCTGGTCCTGAGCATGCACCAGGAACTTCAGTACGCGGTGCGCGCCATCAAGTCAGGCGCCAGTGGTTACCTGACCAAGGAAAGCGCGCCCGCGCAGCTTGAGCAGGCTTTGCGCAAGATCGCGGCAGGCGGCGCTTTCATCAGCACAGAGGTGGCCGAGCAACTGGCCCTGGGGGCGATGCCGGGCGGCGAAGTGTCCCCACAGGAAAGCCTGTCCAACCGCGAATTCGAGGTGTTCCGGCTGCTGGTGGACGGCACGACCGTGACCGATATCGCCGGGCGGCTCAACCTGTCGGTGAAGACGGTAAGCACGCACAAGGCCAACCTGATGCAGAAAATCGGGGTAAGCAACCAGAGCGAACTCATACGTTATGCACTCAGGCACGGTCTGACCGACCTGCTATGACCCCTCGCTCCTGGGCCAACTCCTAGGACAATTCCTAGGACAACCCGGCCCTCACCGAGGAAATTTTCGGACGCCGGGCTGCGGATTCCCGGCCGCCACCTATGGCTGTACGGCGCGCATGCGGCGACAGTCGATGCATGACCCAGTCAGTCCCTCACACCCTCAAGGTGTTCCACGCCGACGACTCGCCCCTGATGCGCGAGCGCGTGGCCGGCATGCTGGAAAGCGTCGCGATGGCGGTGGTGGGCCATGCCGAAACGCCGCAATACGCGATCGAGGGCATTCTGGCCCTGCATCCGGACGTGGTGGTTCTGGATGTGCAACTGGACGGCGGTTCCGGCCTGCAGGTTCTGCGCGCAGTGCGCCATGTCGCGCCGGACATTGCCTTTGTGGTTTTCAGCAATCACTCGGATCCAGCCTACCGCAAGCGTTATCTGGACGAGGGCGCACAGGCCTTTCTCGACAAAAGCACGGAATTCGATCAGCTCGCAAGGGTCGTGACCCAGGCGTGCCCAGTCATCACGCATTGACAGCCGGAACAGCCAGGAGAAAAACCATGTCCACCGCCACACTCGAAGCCAGCCGCCCAAGCACCCGGATTTTTGCCCGGCACGCTGGTTCCGCCAGCACCATCCCCGCGCCCCTGGTTACGCACTGCTCCAAGTGCCATCTACGGGACTTGTGCTTGCCCTGCGGCATGACCGGGGGGGATGTGGAGCGGCTGGACAGCCTGATGTTTGGCCGGCGCAAGGTCGCTGCGGGGCAAACCCTGTACCGCGAGGGTGACCGTTTCCAGTTCATCTATGCGGTGCGCAGCGGAACCTTCAAGTCCAGCCTGATGCTGGCCGATGGTCGTGAGCAGGTCGGCGGGTTTTATATGGCCGGCGAGCTGATGGGGCTGGATGGCGTGGCGCATGGCACCCATGCCAGCAGCACCATCGCGCTGGAAGATGCCGAGATCTGCTCCATCCCTTACACCCACTTCACCGAAATGGCTGCCAGCAATTCGGGCATGCAGCATGTTGTCAGCCGCCTCATGAGCCGCGAGATCGTGCGTGAGCACAGCCTGATGGTGCTGCTGGGCAGCATGAATGCAGAAGAGCGCCTGGCTGCATTTCTGCTGAACCTCTCGCAACGCCTGAAAGCGCGCGGTTATTCAGCCAGCGAATTCCATCTGCGGATGACTCGCGCCGAGATCGGTAGCTACCTCGGCATGACGCTGGAAACCGTGAGCCGCACCTTCTCGGCCTTTCAGCAGCAGCGATTGCTGGAGGTCGACAAGCGGCATATCCGCATCATTGACCTTGACGGCCTGAACCGCTTCTTCACAAGCCGCGTGCAGTGACCGCTCTGCCCGTGCCTGGCTTCTTGACCGTGACTTCGTCGTTTGAATGGGACTGGCTGGATCCCCGTAAAACCGTCAACCTGAGCGAACTGTCCCTAGCCAGCGGCATGAGCACGGCTGAACTCGGTGAACTCGTGGACTATGGCGCGCTGACCCCGTTGGATTCACCGCAGCCGGAGCAGGTTTTCAGTGCGGAATGCGCGCGACCCCTGAGCCGGGCCTGCAAGCTGCGTGTGGATTTCCATCTGGACATCTTCACCGTCGTGCTGCTACTGGGCTACCTGATCCGCATCGAGGTTCTGGAACAGCAGGCGCACGCCCGGCTTCCGATCCATTTTGGAGGGGGTGCTGGGGTGGAGCTTGCCTAAGCCTCGATGATCACTTTCAGCGCCCTGGTTTCAGCGGCTTTGCCGAAGGTGTCGTAGGCCTGAAGAATCTCCTGCAGCTTGAATCGGTGGGTGATCAGTTGCGCTGCGTCGATCTGCCGGGACTGCACCGTTTTGAGCAGCATGGGCGTTGAGACCGTGTCAACCAGTCCGGTGGTGATGGTGATGTTGTGGGACCATAGCTTTTCGAGATGCAGGTCGGCTTTCACCCCATGGACGCCGACGTTGGCGACGGTGCCGCCTGGCGCAACGATGGTGGTGCAGAGCTCAAAGGTGGCAGGTATGCCGACAGCCTCAATGGCGGTGTCCACTCCCCGGCCACCGGTCAGTTGCATGACCTTGTCGGCCGCCTTGCCGTTGGCACTGTTGATGGTCGCGGTCGCGCCAAAGCGTTTGCCAACGGCAAGCCGGTTGTCGTCCAGATCTATCATGATGATCTCCGACGGCGAGTAAAGCTGTGCGGTCAGCAAGGCTGCCAGGCCGATCGGGCCGGAGCCGACAATGGCCACGGTGGAGCCAGGCTGGACTTTGCCATTGAGCACACCACACTCGAAACCGGTTGGAAGGATGTCGCTCAACATCACTAGCGCTTCCTCGTCGGCGCCGGGCGGGATCGGGTACAGGCTGGTGTCGGCATGGGGAATCCGCACAAACTCGGCTTGCGTGCCGTCGATGCTGTTGCCCAGAATCCAGCCGCCGGTCGTGCAATGGGAGTACATGCCTTTGCGGCAATATTCACAGCGGCCGCACGCCGTGATGCAGGAGATGAGGACCCTGTCCCCCGGCTTGAAGCTGGTGACGCCGGTGCCCACCGAATCGACGATGCCCACGCCTTCGTGGCCCAGCACGGTCCCGGGTTGGCAGGTCGGAACATCGCCTTTGAGGATGTGGAGGTCGGTGCCGCAGATGGTCGTTCGGGTCACCTTGATGACGGCGTCGGTTGGCGTTTGCAGAACCGGTTTCTGGCGGTCTTCAAGATTTTTTTGACCGGGGCCGTTGTAGACGAGGGCTTGCATGAGGGGTCCTTTGGTGAGCAGCCGGTATGGCGATGATCCAAGTTATGCGCACGGGGCGCGTACGTCTGTTCGTTTGCGTACGCATCGGCATGGCGGGGTGAATGCCGGGTCTTGCCTTGGGAGGTTCACCATTATTCTGATGGGGTTACAGGCAGCGTCTGCATGAAGATCTTTCACGACAGGGTTTTTGATGATCTTTGTCAAATTGTCCGGCCCGCGGCCAGCCCGCGCTTGATCCACATCAAACATCCATGAGCACGGACGCGGCACAGTCAGGCATCACCATGAGAAACCTGCCATGATCCCCGCAATACCCGCCGTGTTGCCCGCGCTGCTGCAACGATTCGACATTCCCGGACCGCGCTACACGTCCTACCCGACCGCCGACCGTTTTGTCGAGGCCTTCAACGCGGTCGACTACGGCCAGGCGCTTGTTCAGCGGAAGACGGGAGTCAGCACGCCGCTGTCGCTGTATGTGCACATCCCGTTTTGTGAATCGCTGTGTTATTACTGCGCTTGCAACAAGATCATCACCAGACACCACAGCCGTTCGGCCGGCTACCTTCGTTACCTGAGCCGTGAAATGGACCTGCACACGCAGCAACTGGGGCAGGGCCAGACTGTCACGCAACTGCACCTGGGTGGCGGCACGCCCACTTTTTTGTCGGACGACGAGCTCAGGGAACTCATGGCCATGTTGCGGCGCAGCTTCACGCTGGCGCCGGGCGGGGAGTATTCCATTGAGGTCGATCCGCGCACTGTGGACGCGGCCCGCCTGCGCACACTGGCCCAACTCGGCTTCAACCGGCTGAGTTTTGGTGTGCAGGATTTCGATGCCGATGTGCAGAAGGCTGTACATCGCATTCAGCCCTTCGAACAGGTCAGCGCGTTGATGGCGCAGGCGCGCGAACTAGACTTTGATTCCCTCAACATGGACCTGATTTATGGCCTGCCGCGGCAGTCGCCCGAATCGTTTGCACGCACGCTGGAGCAGGTCCTGCAATTGCGGCCTGACCGGATTGCGCTGTATGCCTATGCCCACCTGCCCGAGCGCTTCAAACCGCAGCGGCGCATTCATTCGGCCGACCTGCCAGGCGCTGCGGCCAAGGTGGCAATGCTGGCGCAGTCGCTGGCCGCTTTCAGGGACGCGGGGTACGTCTATATCGGTATGGACCATTTCGCGCTGCCGCACGACGCTCTTGCCGTCGCCAAGCGCCAGGGCCGGCTGCACCGCAACTTCCAGGGGTACAGCACCCAGCCCGACTGTGACCTGATCGGGCTCGGTGTGTCGGCCATCGGCCGAATAGGGGCGACCTACAGTCAGAACGCCAAGACCATGGAGGAGTACTGCGACCACCTGGGCCAGGGGCGCCTGCCAGTGGTGCGTGGTCTGGCGCTCAACCGCGACGACCTGGCACGCCGGGCTGTGATCATGGCGCTGATGTGCAAGGGGCAGGTGATTTTCGAATCGATAGAGCAGGCATGGCTGCTGGATTTCCGCAGTTATTTTGCGACGGAGCTGGAGCAGTTGCGCGACATGGCAGACGCCGGCTTGTTGCTGCTCGACGAGTCAGGTATTGAGGTGACGGCGCAGGGCTGGTTTTTTGTGCGCGCGGTGGCCATGGTGTTTGATCGCTACCTGCAGGCCGACCGCCACCGGGCAAAGTTCTCCCGGATCATCTAGGCCATGGCCTGCTCACACTATTTATGCAAGATGCGTTGCGAGTCAAAAAGGTCATGCGCGAGGCGCAAAATGCATCCGGGCGGGCGCCCGGCAAGGCTTTGCAACACTGCGCATGGCCTTTTTTGGCCGCAACTCGTAGGGAACGTGGTTAAAACAGCGCCACTCGTTGTTGCACTCCTAGCCCAGCCGCCCAGGCTGGGCGTCGTCGCGCGCCTAGATTGGCACTGTTTTAACCACGTTCGCACTTGCATACATAGTGTGAACATGCCCTCATGTCCACAACACTCGCCCTGACCGCGCTGCTTATGGGCTTGGCTGGCGGTCCACATTGCGCCGCGATGTGTGGCGCAGCCTGCGCTGGCATTTCACGCATGGGCCCGCGCCAGGGATCGGCATCTTCGTCACGCGCGCTCTGGAGTTTCCAGGCGGGACGACTGGTGGGGTACTCCCTGGCAGGAGGGGCAGCGGCGCTGGCGGTGCAGAGCCTGGCCTGGCTCACGGCCAACACCGTGGCACTGCGGCCGGTCTGGACGCTGTTTCACCTGCTTGTGCTTCTCTGGGGGCTGATGCTGCTGGCCCAGGCCCGGCAGCCGGTCTGGGCCGCCAACGCCGGCCGTGCGGTCTGGTCTCGGCTGCGACCGCTGGCCACGGCACGGGGTGGCACTTTCGCTACCGGTGCGTTATGGACCTTCATGCCCTGCGGTCTGCTGTACTCGGCGCTGTTGGTGGCTTCGCTCAGTGGCGGACCGCTGGCCGGTGCCTTGTCCATGGCGCTGTTCGCCGCCGGCAGCAGCGTGTCGCTGATGCTGGTGCCCTGGCTGTATGACAAGTTGCAGGATCGCGGCAACCGGCTGCGCCAGGACTGGGGCACACGCGCGGCCGGTGGGCTGCTGGTGCTTGCGGCGGCCTGGGCGCTGTGGGCGGACGCCTTCCACCGCTTTGCCGAATGGTGCGGACTGACCTGAAGCAGCCATACCCGCACGGGCTTGAGTTCATTGTCCCGCGTCGGCCCGCAACGCGGTGCGCGCCGCAGCCAGGTCCCAGCCGGCCCAGCCGCAGCTTTTGAACAGCACGGGGCCGGCGGGTCGGGCCAGCTCGCCGCGCATCACATCGGCGAGCGTGGCAAAGCGGCCCACGTCCAGTTCGGCCTGCATCAAGTCGCCGGCTTCGTGCAGCGCGTTGGCCGTGTCTACAAACACCGTGCCGGTCTCCGCAATATGACGGCACAGCACGGAGCCGAGTTCCACCATGGTGGGTGTGAAAGCGCCGACCGCAGCGATAAAGCCGTCCCCACGCGGCAGGGTCTCCAGCACCACGGCGGCAGCCGGTGTGCAGGTCACCGCCAGCGGGCACTCGGCCAGCGCGGCGTTGGCGTTCTGCGTGACCTGCGCGCGCAGGCCCAGCGTTTGCGCATGTGCAGCGAGCGCCTGCGCGCTGGCGGGGCTGCGCGAGGCGATCACCACATCGGTGACACCCAGGCCTTCGGCAAACGCCTCCAGGTGCGCCAGACCCTGCACGCCCGCGCCGACGATCAGCAGCGGGCCATGCGGGTTGGGCGCGAGCCGCTGCGCGGCGAGCAGCGACACCGCAGCCGTGCGCCTGGCGGTGACGGTGGGGCCGTCCAGCACCAGCCAGCGCGCGCCACTGGCAACGTCAAACACCACCACGTCGCCCTGGATGGTCGCGCGCGGCGTGCCCGCATTGGCCGGTGTGAAGGTGATGAGTTTGGTGATGGCCACCCGGCCGTCCATGGCCGGCATGACAAACAGGCTGCCACCGCTGGCCAGCGGCTGCACCAGCCGCTCTGGCACCTGCACCGAGTCATCGCCCAGCAGTCTCACAATTTCTGCGACCAGCGCAGGGTAAGGCAGGCGGGCCGCGGTTTGCCGGGCGTCCAGCAGGGGGGATGCGTCTTTCATGCCCGGATGTTAAGCCGGAAGGTGCAGAGGACCAGGCGACCAGGCGATTTTCTCCTACAGCGCCACGCGCCGGGCACCGGTTTGCCCTCAGCCCCGGCCTGCCTACCATCAAATCATTCGTCACCAGGAGCCTTCCATGTTTTCCAGCCATTTGCCCAAAGTCCACACCGTGCCGCGCGAATACATTTTTGCCGGCGCAGGGCTGTTGTTGGTGGTCAGCTTGCTGATCGGCATGGCGATGGTGGCCAACGGCCAGGTGGAAAAGGCCGAACTGCGTGAATCCATGCTGGCATCGCAGCGGACCGCGATGGTTCAGTGCATGGAAACGCTCGGTGGCGCGCAACTCAACAAATGCATGATCCAAGCGCAAGCCGCGCTCGATGTTGGCGGCCGTACCACCACGCTGGCGGATAACAGTGGCAATTTCAGTCGCAGCACTGCGGTAGCGGCTGGCAGTAGCCAGGGATTCATGCCGGTTTCGTTCAGCACGCACCGTTAGCCGTTCTGGCGACGGCCGGGCGAGGCATAAATGCGGTTAGCATGACCGCCATGAAATGGTCCCGCCTGATTCAACCGCGCAACCCCCTGTTCTGGATCATGTTGGCACTCAATGCCTTGTCAGCCGCGCTGGCCTGGATTGTGCAAAACCGCCCCCTCAATACCGTTGCGATGATTGTGGTGGCTATGTTTGCGCTGTGCAACGCGCTGATGGGCACCTGGCTTATATGGCGCTTGCTGCGCGACCCGCCTGAAGCGCCCAAATCTGCCGTTTAACTGATTGCGCCCGCGCCTTGGGCGATGTCTTGTGGCGTAGCCAATGCGGTGGCAACGAGTAGCCGCAGGCCGCGTTCCAGCTCCTCGATTCTCATGCTGGGCTGGCCCTGTTCGGGCAGCCAGGGCACATGGACAAAGCCGCCGCGCACGCGCTTGAAGCCGCGGCACGTGGCGAGGTGGTGCATCAATCCGTAAAACACATGGTTGCAGACGAAGGTGCCGGCCGTTTGCGACACCTCGGCGGGAATGCCCTCGCCCTGCAGCGCCAACAGCATGGCCTTGATCGGCAGCGTCGTGAAATAGGCCGCCGGTCCGCCGGCTACTACCGGCGTGTCCACCGGTTGGGCGGCAGCGTTGTCTGCAATGCGCGCGTCGTTGACATTGATGGCGATGCGCTCCAGCGAGATTGCCGCCCGGCCGCCGGCCTGACCGACGCAAATCACGAGGGCAGGTTTGTGGGTGCGCAGCAAACGCTCAAGCTCGACCAGCGAAGCGCCAAATACCGTGGGAAGCTGCGCCGCCACGACCTGGTGGCCGCCCATGCGCCGGCCTTGCAGCGCCTTGACGGCCAGCCAGCTCGGGTTCAGGCGCTCGCCCCCGAACGGATCAAAACCGGTCAGCAAGACCGTGGGAAGCGGCTGAGCCGTGCCAGTTGTACGCATGCCCCTATTGTGCGCAGCTTGTATGAACCGTGCTCTGGACCCCGGGGGGTTTTGGCTACCATGGGTACATGACTATTTCCGCGCCACTGGCCGGCCTTGTGGCCGATATTTCCCAAGCTCGCCTGCAGGCCCGTCCGGTTAACTGGCCGCCGAATGTACCTGCCGATTTGCCAGCCGCCTACGCCGCTGCATTGGCTGTGCGTTCCGAGCGTATCGCTGCGGGTGAGAAAGCTGCTGGCTACAAGGTTGGGTTCACCAACCGCACGATCTGGCCGCGTTACGGGGTGTATGCGCCGATCTGGGGAACGGTCTGGCAAAGCACCTTGAGCCGCGTTGACGCGGGGGGACAGAACGTCGGCGTGGTATCGCTGGCGGGGCTATGCGAGCCGCGCATCGAGCCCGAGATTGTGTTCGGCTTGCGTGCCGCGCCGGTGCCGGGTTGTACCTTGACGCAACTGGTCGATGCGATTGACTGGATAGCGCATGGTTTTGAGATTGTGCACACCCATTTTTCGGGCTGGAAGTTCAGCGCTGCCCAAGCGGTAGCTGACGAAGGCCTGCACGGCCGGCTGCTGGTGGGGCGACCGGTCGAACTGCCGCGCGGCACCGCGCCGGACTTGCTGGCACAGGCGCTGTCCGGCATCCGGCTCAAGCTGTATGGAGACGGCGTACTGAAAGACGAGGGAACCGGGGCCAATGTGCTGGATGGCCCCTTGCAGGCGCTGCTGCATTTTGTCAATGAGCTGCGCGCGCTTCCGGGAGCGCCGTTGCTGCAGGCAGGCGATGTGATCACCACGGGCACCCTGACCGACGCCTGGCCGGTTTTGCCGGGCCAGACCTGGCACACCGAACTGGAAGGCTCAGGCCCGGTCGCCGGCCAGCTCAAGGGCCTTTCGGTGCGTCTTGACTAGGGCCTGTTCCCTACTTGTACAAGTGCGCTCACTCCGGGTTGCGGCCAAAAAGGCCATGCGCAATGTTGCAAAGCCTTGCCGGGCGCCAGCCCGGCTGCATTTTGCGCCTCACGCATGCCCTTTTTGACTCGCAACGCATCATGCATAAATAGGGGGAACAGGCCCAGGCCTATTTCCGGATCACCGCACCAGTTTCCCGGTCGAATTTGACGTGGCGGACCTGCCCGTTCTGGCCCGGAAAACTGTCGAACACCGCGCGCACCAGATAGGGCGCCATGGTGGGCAGCGTGGCTTGGCCTTCGTACACCGCGTGTGATTCAAACACCGCGCGCGGCTGACCTGGCGGGCTGCCCTGGTTATCAAGTATGCGCAGGTTGATCTGGTTAAATTGCACGGTGTAAGCGACCAGCCGGTCGCCAAGGTAAGCCGGGCCAAAGCGGCTGGGCGCCCAGTAACCCGGAAACACCTGGCCGGCCGCATTGCGGTAGGGTGGGTAGAACACCAGCCGATCATCGTAAATGGGTTGGCGGTAGGTGCGGTCTTGCGGCTGGCTGATCCAGCCCAGCTCTACCAGCAGACGCGCGGCCTGCCCGGGCGGCGCGCGCTGCAGGCCCAGTTTTTTGAGTTCCTGCTCGGCATAGGCCTGGTAAGTCGCCAGTTCCAGCTCGGGTGGCGGCTGCGACGCGCTGGACCGTGGCTTGATGAAGGTGAAGTTGCTGCCGGTCGCGTCTGACGGCCACTGGTTGAAATTGCTGACCTGGGTGACGATGGGGCTGGCGCATGCTGTAAGCACGGTCGCCACAAGTACAGCCAGCCAAACGCGCAAGTGGGGGAAGGTAATCATCATGGATAGACATTTTGAATCAGGAAATTGTTCCCCGGGCGCCGCGCCGGCTCAAGTAAAGTCACTTCCCGCACCCGCTCGGCCATTTAAACCTACTGAAAGCTTCACATGAAATGGGAAGGCAACCGCCAGTCGGACAATGTTGAAGATCGCCGCAGCTCAGGCTCCGGATTTGGCGGGGGCGGCATGCTGGGCGGCCGCAGCCTAGGCATAGGCACCATCGTGGTGGCGCTGGTGGGCGGCTGGATCTTCGGCATCAACCCGATGACCATCCTGAGCATGCTCAGCGGCGGCTCACCGGCGCAGGTGCAGCAGGGCCCGGCCCAGCGCCCGCCCGCCGATGACAAGATGGCCGGGTTTGTCTCGACCGTACTGGCCGACACCGAAGACGTCTGGAAAGATGTGTTTGCCAAGGGCGGTAGCACCTACCAGGAACCGTCGCTGGTGCTGTTTCGCGGCGCCACGCAGACCGCCTGCGGTCAGGGCCAGGCGGCAATGGGGCCGTTTTACTGTCCGGCCGACCAGAAGGTTTATATCGACCTCGGGTTTTACGAAACCCTGCAGAAAAGGCTGGGCGCACCCGGTGACTTTGCCCAGGCCTATGTGATTGCCCACGAGGTCGGCCACCATGTGCAGAACCTGCTTGGCATTACCGGCAAGATGGACCAGATGCGCGGCCGCATCAGCAAGGTCGAGTACAACGCAATGAGCGTCAAGCTCGAACTGCAGGCCGACTGTTTTGCCGGCGTCTGGGCCAACCATGCGCAGCGCGCCCGCGCCATCCTGGAGCAGGGCGATGTCGAGGAAGCCATGAATGCAGCAGCCAAGATCGGCGACGATGCGTTGCAGGGCGGCGGCGGCAAGATCGTGCCTGAAAGCTTTACCCACGGGACCAGTGCCCAGCGGGCGCGCTGGTTCAACAACGGGCTGCAACAGGGCAGCGTCAAGGCCTGTGACACCTTCAATGCCCGAAATTTGTAAGAAATCGCACTCTAGCCCATACCCAGCGGCCGTAATCCGCTATCAAATTGGTAGCGTACCGTGATTCGTCCGCAGTCTGGCGCGGCGTGACCGGCGCGCCATCGGGGTGTTGTTTTGCATTTGGCAGGTGTTTTCGCCCAAAGTGCGACAATGGGGGCCTGAGGAAGCTCTGCACGCGCCCTGCGATCAGTGATCGCGCTCCGGCGGTTTGCGGCGTTACCTTTGCCACCAGCCCTGCTGTTGGCTCCCAACGCGCCCCGGCAAACCCGTCCCGGCCCGCGCGACCATCCGCTACCTACCTACGCTGGAGTTACGTCGGGCTTTCCTTATGACATCCTCTTTTTCCAACCTCTCGCTGGCCGAACCGCTGGCCCGTGCCGTCGCCGAGATGGGCTACGAAACCATGACCCCGATCCAGGAGCAGGCCATCCCGGTCGTCCTGCAAGGCAGGGACGTGATGGGCGCCGCGCAAACCGGCACCGGCAAAACCGCAGCTTTTGCGCTGCCGCTGCTGCAGCGCATGATGAAGCACGAGAACGCCTCGACCTCGCCGGCGCGGCACCCGGTGCGTGCGCTGGTGCTGCTTCCCACACGTGAACTGGCTGTGCAGGTGGCCGAGCAGGTCAAGTTCTACGCCAAGTACACCAACCTGAACAGCGCGGTGGTGTTTGGCGGCATGGACATGAAGCCGCAAACCGCTGAGCTGAAAAAAGGCGTCGAAGTGCTGGTCGCCACGCCGGGCCGGCTGCTCGACCACATCGAAGCCAAAAACGCGGTGCTCAACCAGGTCGAGTATGTGGTGCTCGATGAAGCCGACCGAATGCTGGACATCGGCTTTTTGCCCGACCTCCAGCGCATCCTGAGCTACCTGCCCAAGCAGCGCATCACCCTGCTGTTCTCGGCGACTTTTTCACCCGAGATCAAGCGCCTGGCGTCCAGCTTCCTGCAGGACCCGGTGACGATTGAAGTGGCGCGTTCCAACGCCACGGCCTCGACCGTCGAGCAGCATTTCTACAGCGTCGGCGCCGACGACAAGCGCCGCGCGCTGCACCAGATCCTCAAGGCCCGAGGCATCAAGCAGGCCTTTGTGTTCGTCAACAGCAAGCTCGGCTGCGCGCGGCTGGCCCGCTCGCTGGAGCGCGAAGGCCTCAAAACCACAGCGCTGCATGGCGACAAAAGCCAGGACGAACGCCTCAAGGCCCTTGACGCGTTCAAAAAGGGCGAAGTCGATTTGCTGGTGTGTACCGATGTCGCCGCCCGCGGCCTGGACATCAAGGATGTGCCGGCGGTGTTCAACTTCGACGTGCCGTTCAACGCCGAAGACTACGTGCACCGCATTGGCCGCACCGGCCGTGCCGGCGCATCTGGCTTGGCCGTGAGTTTTGCCGCCAGCAGCGACCAGCGTCTGGTCACCGACATTGAAAAGCTGATCAAAACCAAGATCGAAATCGAGCCGATGGAGTTCGAGGAAGACCAGCCTCGCAAGGAACAGGGCCGTATCAACGACGGGCGCCGCATGTACCGCGAGACCGGCGAGCAGGCGCCGCGTGAAGCCGATGCGGCTCCACGCGAGCGCCGTGAGCCGCGTGAGCGTCGCGAATACGCGCCGCGCCCGGCTGCGCGCGATCCATTTTTCGACAAACCTTACGAATCGACGTTGGCCCCCGAGGCCCAGCCGGCCTGGGAGGAAGCTGCCAAAAGCACGTCCTCACGTAGCAGTGTGTCGGCCAACATCAAGCCCAAGAAAAAAGTCGCCGCGCTGTTCAAGACTGCAGCTTAGGCAAGCGCTGAGGCTGCGCACTGCGGGACAGGCGTCGACAAGAGCCTACTTTTTGCCGCGTGGGTGTCTGATGCCCAAGGCCTGCGACAGCCCTTAGACTGTATACATGTTTTTTCCGTCGGCCGGCTCGCGCCCGGCATCTTTCCTGTCCCCCCTGCTGGATCTGTTTCGGCCCATCAAGCGCGCTGTGGTGCTCTGGATAGACGCCGATGGCCTGCGCATGAGTGCGGCCATGTCGTTTTACGGCATCCTGAGTCTGGCGCCGCTGCTGGTACTGCTGGTGGCCGTGCTCGGCTGGTGGCTGGACCGCAGCTACATCGAATCCAGCCTGGTGCGTCAGATCGCCGACGTGATCGGCGAGCAGGGCGCGCAGATGGTGCAGCAGGCGCTGACCAGCGCGCAAAAACCGGCCGACGGCCTGCTCGCCTCGCTGATTGCGTTTGGCCTGTTGCTGTCCGGCGCCACCGGTGTGTTTGCCGAGCTGCAAGACGCTTTCGAGCGACTGTGGCGGCGCGACACCGGCGAGGTGCCCAGGCAGAAGTGGTGGTACAGCGCCTCGCTGCGTCTGCGCGGCATTGCCTACATCCTGGCCTTTGGCTTTTTGCTGCTGACTTCGCTGGCGATTTCTGCCTTGCTGACCTTTCTCACCGGTTGGGCCGGCGGCTACCTGCCGCTCGAAAAAGTGGCGCTGGCGGTCAATGAGCTGGTTTCCATGGCCTTTTGCGCCGCGCTGTTTGTTGCGCTGATGCGCATGAGCGCCGGGCCCAAACCGCAGCTTCGCTACCTGGTTATGGGCGGCGTCGCAGGCGGCATTTTATTTTCGCTCGGCAAGTACCTGATGGCGCTGTATCTGTCCACCGCCGCTGTGGTGTCTGCCTACGGCGCGGCTGGCTCGCTGGTGGTGCTGCTGATGTGGATTTACTTTTCATCGGCGGTGCTGCTGCTGTCGGCCAGCGTGGCGCGCAGCCTGTCCGACGAAGCCGCCCTGCACGCGGCCAAGAAGGCGGAGAAGCCGGAAACAGGGTCCCCGACAAGTCAAAAATGCTATTGAATTAATAGCTGCTTGCGCCTGCCCGGTATGGGCTGGAGGCTCAAAAGGCTTGAAACTTCTACCCTGGTGCCTGCGACTGCTCGCAGTTCACCGTGACCAGCCGATAACGACCCGGCGCATCACTTAGCCGTGCGGCTGTCAGGCAGCCGCCCCAGACACAACCGGTGTCCAGCGGCAAGGTGTTGGCCAGCAGGCCGCCCCCCGCCGCCGCCGTTTCGGTACCCAGTGTGGACCAGTGGCCAAACGCGATGGGCACGTCGGTGGTCTGTCGGCCCGGCAGCTCAAACCAGGGCAGGTAGCCAGGCAGTGCGGTTTGTGTTCCGCCACTGCTGGCAAATTCCATGGTGCCGTCAGCCGTGCAAAAACGCATGCGTGTCAGTGCATTGACGATGATGCGCAGACGTTCGGCGCCGGCCAGCGAATCGTCCCAGCGATCCGGCGTGTTGCCATACATGCCTTGCAGAAAACCGGCCAGGTCAGGCCCGCGCAACGCGCGTTCGACCTCGCCCGCCAGTGCCAGTGTCTGCGCGACGCTCCATTGCGGCAGCACACCGGCATGGACCATCAGCCAGCCGTGCGCAAACATCGCCATGCTGCGATGCCGCAGCCAGTCGAGCAGTGCCTCGCTGTCGGGTGCGTTCAGCACCTGCTGCACGGTGTCGCCGCGATGCGGCTTGCGCAGGCCGTGGCGGATGCCGAGCAGGTTCAGATCGTGGTTGCCAAGCAGGCATTGCGCCGCGTCGCCCAGTTGTTCAAGGCTGCGCAGCACCGCCAGCGAGTCCGGCCCGCGGTTGACCAGGTCGCCGAGCAGGTAGAGCGTGTCGCGGCTGGGGGAGAAGTCAAGCTTGCGCAGCAGGCGCTGCAGGGGTTCATGACAACCCTGCAGGTCGCCAATCATGTAAAGTGCCATGTGTTCATTCTGCCTCCGGATCCATGGATTTCATCCTCATTGCCTTTTTGACGCTGCTTAACGGCGTCTTCGCCATGTCGGAGCTGGCGCTGGCCTCCAGCCGCAAGGCCAGGCTCAATGCCATGTCGGAGTCGGGTGACAAGGGGGCCCGCGCGGCGCTGACGCTGCTGGACAATCCGACCCAGTTTTTGTCATCGGTGCAGGTTGGCATCACCTCCATCGGCATGCTCAACGGCATCATCGGCGAGGCGGCTTTCAGCGACGACCTGTCGGCGTGGATACAGTCCTTCGGCGCGTCCGTGCGTGCAGCCGACATTTCGGCGACGGCTCTGGTGGTGACCATCATCACCTTTATCACCATCGTGTTTGGCGAACTGGTGCCCAAGCGCATCGGCCAGCTTTATCCTGAAACCGTCGCGCGCCTGGTCTCACGGCCCATGATGTGGGTGGCCACTGGCGCCAAGCCTTTTGTGCGCCTGCTGTCCTTCAGCACCCATGCCGTGCTTAAGCTGCTGCGGGTGGACAACGCCGGCGAGCGCACCGTGACCGACGAGGAAATTGCTGCCAGCCTTGAGGAAGGCCTGGACGCTGGCCTGATTGAGGAGCACGAACACCAGATGGTGCAAAACGTGTTTTTGCTTGACGACCGGCTGCTTACATCGCTGATGCTTCCGCGTTCTGACATTGAGTGGATAGACGCCAACGACACCGTGGCCCAGGCGATTGCCAAGGCCGGTGCCACCGGGCATTCGTGGTACCCGGTGTGCCGCGGCAGCCTCGACGATGTGGTCGGAGTGGTGAACGTCGCCAAGCTGTTGGCGCTGCGCGGCCAGATCGAGCCGGTGGGTGACAACACCGGCACGGGCACTACGCCGACTCTGGCCGACCGCATTGATGTTTACGCCATTGCGGCCGTGTTTGTCCCTGAAACCCTGACCGGTATGGAACTGCTTGAGCAATTTCGCAAGCGCTCCACCCGCATCGTGTTTGTGGTTGACGAATACGGCGTGGTACAGGGCTTGATGACGCCGATGGACATGTTAGAGGCGATTACCGGCGAGTTGCAGCCTGGCGCTCAGGTCGATGCCTGGGCCACCCAGCGGCCCGACGGCAGCTGGCTGATTGACGGCGTGATGCCGGTGTCCGAATTGAAAGCCCGGCTGGACATCAAAGACCTGCCCGATGAGGACAAGGGGCGCTACAACACCGTGGCCGGCTTGCTGCAAAGCGTGTCGGGGCGGCTGCTGGCTGTCGGTGAGCGCGTCGAGGCGGCGGACTGGCTCTTTGAAGTGCTGGATCTGGACGGCAAACGCATCGACAAGGTGCTGGCGAGCATCATCCCCGACGCGCGGCCTCTGAAAAACGAGTCGGCTTAAAACCTGGCGGCTAAGGCCGGGTGGTGGGACTGGCCGGCTTGACCGCCGGGGCCACAGTGATCATCACCTCGTTGCCGCCGCCAAACCCTGAGCCCTGCATCTGCACCGGGGCGATGCGTTCCGCCTTGGTGAAGGTCTGCAGGCTCAGTTTCGAAAAACAACTTGAAGTCAGCGTCCAGCCGGCGCCCGACATGCTGTCACTGCGCAGCCGGCGACGGGCCACGGCGGACGCTGTATCCTGAAGCAGTCCGACATTTACCGAGGAACGTCCATGCCCAGCATCCGCCGTTTTGTCCTGGCCCTGTTTATGCTTGCTGCGGTGGCCTGTTCATGGCTCGCGCCGCTGGATGCGCCAGCGATGCAGCAGGTCGATGCCGGCCTGAAGCGCGCCTTGATCAGTTTTGCCACGGCGCGCGCTCTCAATGCCGTGATCTCGGTGGCACAGGGCACCGCACTGTCAGTGCAGCCGCTGGGCGTGGGTGTCACGCTCACGCCGGGCCAGTTGCTCGACCCGGTCAACGACCTGGTGGAAAAGTTCTCGACGCTGATGCTGGCGGCCAGTGTGGCTTTTGGTGTGCAGAAGGCGCTGATCGCCATGGGCGGCTACTGGGTGATCTCGCTGGCGCTGACCGCCGTGGCGCTGGGCTGGGCGGGGATGCATTTCAGGCGGCAGGTGCCGCCGGCGTGGCTCTCGCGCACGCTGGTGATTTTGCTGATGCTGCGCTTCGCGATTCCCGTGGTGACCCTGGGCACTGATTTGCTGTGGCAAAAATTCCTGGCGCCCGACTACGCAGCCAGCCAATTGCAGATCGACACCTCATCGACCCAGGCCGCCCGGCTCGGGCCGCCCGTGGCGGCGCCGGAGAATCCGGGTGTGCTTGACCGCATGAAGGGCTGGCTGTCCGACAACGCCGATGTGAAGGCGCGCTTTGAGGCCCTGAAGCTGGCAGCCGAGCAGGCCACTGATCACATCATCCGGCTGATCGTGATCTTTTTGCTGCAGACTTTGGTGATTCCCTTGCTATTGCTCTGGGCGTTGTATGCTCTTGCCAGAAGCGTGTTTGAGCGGGCCGGGCGCTGGCCTGAACCCGCACTGCAAAGCCCGTGAATCAGGCTGAGGCAGCTTGGCACCGTAAGATAGGTGTTTCTTTTATGTGGACAAAGGCCCATGCCCAATATAGCAAGCGTTTTGAAAGAAGAAATCGCCCGCGTCTCCCGCAAGGAAGCGCGCGCTGAAACTCAGCAACTCAAAAAGTCCTCGGCCCACTTCCGGTCGGACATCGCCGCGTTGAAGCGGCGCATTGCCGCGCTCGAACAACTGGTCGGACGCCTGGGCAAAGCCGCAGGCAAAAAGCCGGCGAAGGCCTCGACTGACGAGCCAGCGGGCTCCTTCCGTTTCAGCGCCAGCGGCTTGCTGGCGCAGAGAAAACGCCTGGGTTTGTCAGCGGCTGAAGCCGGCCGCCTGCTTGGCGTATCGGACCAGTCGGTCTACAAATGGGAAAACGGTAAAACACGCCCCCGCGCCAGCCAGTTTGCGGCGATTGCCGAGCTGCGAAGCCTGAGTAAAAAACAGGCTGCAGTGCGCCTGACCGCCTGACGCGCGTGGCTCCCATTTCGCCTACTTGTCATGCGTAAAAATCCTGAACGTCTACAGGCCCTGAAAAGCCTTGCACTGCTGGATACCGGCGCCGAGGTGGCGTACGACGACCTGACCCGCACGCTTGCCCAGACCTTCGATGTCCCCATTGCCCTGGTGAACCTGCTGGACGCGGATCGCGACTGGTTCAAGGCCTGTATTGGTGTGTCCCTCATGGAGTCACCGGTCGAGACTTCGTTTTGCGAAATCTTTTTTCATTGTGATGATGATCTGCTAGTGATCCCGGACACCGCTGCCGACCCGATCTTTGCTTCGCACCCGCTGGTGGTGGGCGCGCCTTTCATCCGTTTCTACGCTTCCGCGCGGCTGGCCTTCGAAGGGCATACCGTCGGCACGTTGTGCATTTATGACGTTCAACCCAAGCAGGTGTCAGCGGAGCAGGTCGAAACATTGAAGGTATTGCGCTTGGCGACCATGGAAACATTTGCCCAGCGCACGCGGGCTGCCTGAGATGGATATTTACAGCAAAGGCGGTCTGGTCAGCGCCTACTGCAAGAAACCCTGAATTTTGGGCTTCTCCGTGTGATGCGCGCGACCTATGCAGTAGGCAATCAGGTCGCCCAATTCCGTGGATTTGTCAAAGACCGCATTGGCGCCCAGCAAGCGGCAATGTGTCAGCAAGGATGAAGTCGGGTGGTTGGTCATGACCAGCACATCCTGTATCTCAGGGCGCTTGAGGCAATGCCGCAATACGCCTGCGCCCGTGCCTTCCCGCAGAAAAAGGTCTACCAGCGCAATGTCCCAGCCTACCGGATTGCGTTCGAACCATTCCCTGGCTTCGGTTTCGGTTTCCGCGAACCCAACCCAGTCGATGCTTAACTCTTCCGACAAGGTCATCATCAACTGCTTGCGCATGGAGCCGCTGTCCTCTACCAAATAAACCCTCAGAACCAAGTTGTTCCCCTCAAGTGGCTCGCCTATTTCGACGGCTGGCAAACTTCCAACTCTCACCACAATACAGGGGCACGAGGGCCGGCCTGTAGGTTAGCGGCTCCACGTATGTCGGACGGGGCTTACGGCTTGATTCTTCCGGGGCGCGGCTTGCGTTAAGCTGCGCGCCATGGATTCACTGACCCAAATTGCACTGGGCTCCGCCGTGGGTGTGGCTGTGATGGGCCGGCGCACCGCCGTGTGGAAGGCCGCCCTGTGGGGCGCCGTCGGCGGTACACTGCCCGACCTGGACGCCTTCATCAACCACGGCAACGCGGTGCTCAACATGACGCTGCACCGCGCTGAAAGCCACGCGCTGTTCTGGCTCACGCTGCTTGCGCCATTTCTGGCCTGGCTTGTCTCGCGTATTCACGGTGAGCCGGCGCTGTTCAAGCGCTGGTGGCTGGCGCTCTGGCTGGTACTCATCACACACCCGCTGCTCGACGTGATGACGGTGTACGGCACGCAACTGCTGCTGCCTTTCACCAACTACCCTTATGGTGTCGGCAGCGTGTTCATCATCGACCCGCTCTACACCGTGCCGCTGATCGTCGGCGTGGTGGCGGCACTGCGGCTGAAAAGCACGCGAGGCCTGCGCTGGAATGCCGCCGGTCTGGTGCTCAGCAGCCTGTATCTGGTCTGGAGCGTGGTGGCGCAGCAGCAGGCCACGCAGGTGGCGCGAAGTTCGTTGCAGCAGCAAGGCCTTGCCGTTGATGCACTGCTGGTAACGCCCGCGCCCTTCAACACGTTGCTGTGGCGGCTGGTGGCGATGACACCGACGCACTATCTCGAAGGCCACTACTCGCTGCTCGACAAATCACCGCGCATCACCTGGACCGCCTACGACCGCGGCGGGGCGCTGGCCGCGCAACACGCGCGGCATCCGTATGTCGCACGTATCGCCGCCTTCAGTCATGGCTTTTACCGGGTGTCTGAAACTGATGGCCACCTGTTTGTGACCGACCTGCGCATGGGGCAGGAGCCGGCTTATACCTTCAACTTCGACCTCGGCATCGCCGAGGTGCGCGCCGGTCTGAACTACGTACCGATGCTGAAAAGCGCGCGGCCGAATATCGCCACGGCGCTGCCTTGGCTGTGGCGGCGCATGTGGGGCGATCCGGTACCGCCACCACGCTGAATTTGCCCGCTACTTTATTGATAGCTGCTCTCGCCCGCCAGTCTTGGCCTGGAAGCCGATTTGTCTAAAAAATCAGCGAATGTGTGGAAGGCTTCGGCTTGCGGACATTCACTGCTCAATCTGCAAGCCGGTGTCGCTGACGAGCTTTTTCCACTTGATTACCTCGGCTTTGAGAAAGCTTCCGAATTGCGCGGGCGTCACCGGGGTCGGCTCGGCCGCCATCTCGTGCAGGCGCGCCTGGATGTCAGGCAGAGCCAACGCATCGTTCAGCGCCTTGTTCAGCCGCGCCACCACAGCCTCGGGCGTTTTGGCCGGTGCGCACAGGCCCCACCACTGGATGGCGCTGAAACCTGCAAAGCCCTGTTCGGCCACCGTGGAGACATCGGGAAGCATCGGGTCGCGCTTGACGGAAGCCACAGCCAGCGCGCGCAGCTTGCCGGCCTTGATGTGGGGCAGGGCAGTCGTCAGGCTGGGAAACATCGCCTCCACCTGACCACCCAGCAAGTCCTGCATGGCAGGCGCCGCGCCCTTGTAAGGCACATGAACCAAGTCCACCTTCGCCTGGTTCTCCAGGTACTCCATGATCAGGTGGGTGGCCGAACCAGCACCCGCCGATGAAAAGCTCAGGCTGCCGGGTTTGGCCCGCGCCAGCGCCAAAAACTCCTGCAGGTTCTTCGCTTTCGACTTGTCGCTGACCACCAGCACATTCGAGGTTTGCGCCATCATGCCCACCGGCGCAAAGTCGGCGATCGGGTCGTACTTGAGCTTCAGCACCGCCGGGTTGGTGCTGTGCGTCGCCACAAAACACTGCATCAGCGTGTAGCCATCCGGCGCCGCCCGCGCGACGTCCATGGCCGCGATTGAACCCGAGGCGCCGGCCTTGTTCTCGATGATGATGGGCTGGCCCAAGGACTGCGACATCTTCTCACTGACCATGCGTGCCACCGCATCAGCTCCGCCGCCAGGCGCGACCGGCACGATGAGTTTGATGACTTTGTTGGGGAAGGCGATTTGGGCCTGGCTGGGTAATGGCAGTGCCAGCAAGGCGGTAAGTGCGGCGGCCAGGCAAGCCGTGGCTCGGCGATGTGTGGAAGGGCTGTTCATGTCTTGTCTCTGGTTATGTTTGGGCGCTGCTCTTTGTCAGCCCTGATAAGGATAGCAGGAGGTGGGGAAATGTGCTGTTGAATGACATCACGAAGATCGTTGACACGACTTGCAACACACGTTGGCAACGTGGCATAAGGAGGCGGGCACTCCGACGCACGAGCTGCAGCGCTTTGGGGGCTGGAAAACGCAGTCTATGGTGGAGCGGAGATCATCCCAATCATGTGTTTACCTATGAAGGAAGTCCAATCGTCCAAGTGAATACCAAGGCTTGGCGGAAAGCGCTGTTAAGGGCAAATATTCACGACTTCCGCTGGCATGATTTGCGGCATACATTTGCTACTTGGCATCGAGAAGCAGGGACGCCCACACATGAGTTGCAGCGTCTGGGCGGATGGAAAACTCAATCAATGGTAGAGCGATATGCTCACGTCGCGCCTGAGGGATTGCAGATTGCTGCAAACCGGCTAGATACGCTATTTGGATCGCATTCATAGGCCAAAGTGAACTACAAATGAGGCAAAAAATTCCGCCTAAAGTGATGTTTTTGGCGCTGGCCTTGGCGGCCATCTGGGGAACGGTCGCTTCAAGTAACGAGCCGATTTTTCCTCTATTCAGAGGGTCGCGTCTTGAGCCCCTTCTTTATTCACTGGCGTATCCAAATTCGATTATTTTTAACCTATCGATTGGCTACCTCGTCAGCCTAATTTTTTGGCTCTTGATTGTGTACCTGCCTGAGCGCAAGAGGCGACATGTTCTTCGAGTCAATTTGTCTGGGAGGTACAACGACTTTCGGCACGAGGCCATCGCAATTTTTCTCGTCGGATGCAAAGATACTGAGGGGCTTTCACTAAGCCGTGTCCTTAGCCATCATGTGACGTTTAGGCAATTCTTTGAAGCGCAGAACAGTTCTCGTTGGCACGATGTAGTGAATTACCTCCAGAACAATCCCCAGAGGCTCGATGATGTGGTTTTCGAGTTGCAGATGCTCGCTGAAGAAGTTGCCTACGTTCTGACGAAAGTGGATTTTGAAGATCCTGAGGTGCATGCCTTTTTCAAGCGGTTGTGTAACTATGTCTATCGGCTGAAGAGCAGCAGCGATGACTACCATCACCGGGTTAAGCACTTGACACGATTTTTATGGGAGATTTTTACCGCATGGAATCCAAGTGAGGGTCAAAGTGATCTTGCCCCCGAAAAACGTACTCCATAGCTGATGTGAAAATTCAGTAATTGGAGATGAGA
>NZ_BMIG01000015.1:0-22222 GCF_014641715.1 Polaromonas eurypsychrophila
TCTCATCTCCAATTACTGAATTTTCACATCAGCTATGGAGTACGTTTTTCGGGGGCAAGATCACTTTGTCGGCGCAGCTGATCTCTTCGCCCGGATTAAGGCTTGCAATTTTTTTAGGTACGCCACCTCCGCGCGCAGTTGCTCGTTCTCTTCACGCAGTGCCTGCGCCGAATCGGTGATAACGGTGCTTGGCGGCGCCGGGCTGCGTCGTTCTGACTTCATATTGGTGCGCCTTTGATCCCCCTTCGAGAAAGCCTCCACGCCGCCTTCATCGAAATTGCGTCGCCAGACCACCACCTGGTTGGGATTACGGACGTCATAGACCGCCGCCACTTGACGGCTCGAAAGCTGTTCACGGTCCTTATGGGACAGAACCTGCAGTTTGAATTGCGCACTGTACGTGCTGCGTTTAGGAAGCAAACCGTCTACGCCGTGCAGGCGGTAGTGGTTCACCCAGGTACGAATTTTTTCCTCGGGCACTATCCAACGACGCGCCAGCAACTTCGCCCCGCCGTCACCGGCCAAAAAGCTCTTTACGGCTTTGAGCTTGAACTCTGTTTTGTACTTTTCCATGAAACCCTTTGAAGTTTGTCCAACTTCTAGGGGTCAGTTCAATTCCGAGGCGATTCATTGCGGGTGAGGTTGATGTGCCCCGAATCCACTGGATTGTCATGCTGCAAGCTTAAACCCGCACGCCTTAATCAATCCCGTGCTCCCTGCCCATTAAAGGCTGCGGGTCACTCCTCGCAGACCTCGCCCCCGCGTGCCATGACCTTCTCGTTGTTTTCTTCGATGCATTGCTGCAGGTTGCACCGGATGGTTTTTTGCTGGCATTGACCAACCAGGAACTTGTTTTGCCGCAATGTAATACCAGTCGGCAAAAACTCCCCCACCAAGTCCACGACGACGCCTCGGCTCTGTGTGGCTTCGAGGTTGATTTGATTTTGCTCGATCACTATGTCCCGGACCTGCCGGCCAAGCTCTGGTGGATTCGCCCGGTAGAGGCTAATTGCCTTTGCATTTGGTCCCGGCGTGATCTCGTTACCGCCCACAACAATGTCGCGCGCGCCATGTATCAGCTTCAGGACGGTACCTGTCGCAGCCAACCGGTTGCCATGCACATTAATTCCGGCGCCGAACAGATCCAGCGCCTCGTCTACGCGAGAAATGAAGTTGTCGCTGACGACCGATCCCAGACCAACACCGCCGGATGCAAAGTTGATGCCATCCGACTGCTCGCGGCGGGCCGTGAGCGGGATCATGCGCACATCGTCAATGACGTTGTTATGCAGTCGCAGATGCGTAGACGCACGACCGCGCACCCTGCTGTCGTCAATCGAAATCCCCGTGATCTGGAAGGTGGCGATATCTGCCGGGATCTCAAGGAACTGAGTGCAGGACGCGTGGATCAGCGAGCTGGAGAACTCGACATTGTCCGAACTCCGAATTGTCACGATGCCCGGCGCCAAAGAGAAGCCGCGTAGGCGTACCCGTCGTATCGAAACTTTGGCAGCATCGACCACGTCGATGCCGATGACATACCGTCCGTCGGCGTATTCCTTGACTAGGAACAGGTCGCTGATGTTGATGTTCCGCCCCTCCACACGAATACCGACGCCGTTTTCGCTGTACAGGGCAGCATCAGCGCGTCGCGCGACCTGATTGTCAAAGCCACCCAGCCCAGCCGACATCAGCAAGGTGGCCGAGCCGTCAGAAGACAGTGTTGCACCGCTGCCAAGTCGCAAGCGGCGCGTGAACCGGTAGACATGCCCCGACGCCAGCCACACACCCTTACCAGATGCCAAGGCGCCCTGCAGCGCACGGGTGTCGTCAGTCACTCCATCGCCACGAGCTCCGTGCGCTTCTGGGGTTTCGAAGCCTTCTGGTCGGCTCCTCGCCGCGGTGCCGACGTCAGCCGGTTTGACAACCCGTTGTTGGAAGAAGGTCAATGCATCAGCGTTTCCCGCAGCAATATCCGATATCGCAGTGGGGCAAGCGATCGCCGGCTGCGCGTTCGCAGCGGTGTAGATGGCGCAGCCCAGCGCCATTAAGACACCCGTGTAAATTGGTTGCATGCCTATTAATTAGTATCGCACTTCACCCCTCAAGCAGGCCCGCCGTCGAGCCTTCGGTCTGAATGCCACCACATCAGTCTCCAGCCTTGCGTCTACCATCAGACGAACTTTTTCTCTCCAAAGTCGCTAATGTAGATGAAATTGAAAGCGCAAAAGTCGCGCGCATCCTGCAGCCACTAGCATCAAGTCCATGCCTTAGCCCAGTGCAAGCAATAGCTGCTCAACACATTGCTCAGGGGTATGCTGCGCAGCCAACAAATGCACATCCGGGCTTGAGGGTGGCTCATACGGGCTATCAAGACCGGTGAAGTTTTTGAGCTCACCGCGCAGGGCTTTGGCGTACAAGCCTTTGACATCGCGCCTTGCACATTCATCAAAAGGCGCATCTACAAACACCTCAACAAACTCCCCTGCGTCAAACAAATTGCGGGCCATGCGCCGCTCAGACTCAAACGGCGAAATAAAGCTGACCAACACCATCAGCCCGGCATCTACCATCAACCGGGCAACCTCGGCCACGCGACGGATGTTTTCTACCCGGTCGGCCTCGGTAAAGCCCAGGTTGCGGTTCAGGCCGTGGCGCACGTTGTCGCCGTCCAGCACATAGGTATGGCGGCCTTCGGCAAACAGGCGCTTGTCCAACAGATTAGCCAGGGTGGATTTACCGGAACCCGACAAACCGGTAAACCAGATGCAGCGCGGGTTCTGGTGCTTTTGGGCTGCGCGTGTGGCTTTGTTCAGCTCCAGCGCCTGCCAATGAATGTTATTTGCGCGGCGCAGGGCAAACTCGATCATGCCCGCGCCCACCGTTTCAAACGTCAGCTTGTCCACCAAGATGAACCCGCCCAAAGTTTGGTTAACCGCATAGGGCTCAAACACCAGCGGTGCGCTGGTGGACAAGTTGACCATGGCGATCTCGTTCAGGCCCAGTATTTTGGCGGCCAGGTGGGCGCCGCTGTTCACATCTTCGCGGTGCTTGATGGCGGTGATGGTGGCAGTGACTTCTTTGCACGCGTGCTTCATCAGGTATTGGCGCCCTGGTGTCAGGGCGTGCTCGCTCATCCAGAGCAACTTGGCTTCAAACTGGTCGGCTACCTCTGGTGGGGCATCGGCAGCTACGAGCACATCGCCCCGGCTGGCGTCTACCTCGTCAGTCAGCGTAATGGTGACGGCGTCACCCGCGTTGGCTGCCGCTACTTCATCAAAGCCCAACAACACCGCCTTAACGTGGGTTTGCACGCCAGATGGCAGCACCCGCACCGCGTCACCGGGGTGCAGCGTGCCGGCGGCAATGCGGCCACAAAAGCCCCTGAAGTCAAGGTTGGGCCGGTTGACCCACTGCACCGGCATTCTGAATACAAGCTGCGGCTGGGTGCTGCTGGTGTCTACCGTGTTGAGGTGTTGCAGCAGTGTGGGGCCGCTGTACCAGGGCAGGCGCTGGCTGGGAGCCAACACATTGGCGCCCGTCAAGCCAGACAGGGGTATCACCTGCAAGCTGGCAAAGCCCAAGTCGGTAGCAAAAGCACGGTAGTCGGCAACGATGGTGTTAAAGGTTGCCTCGTCAAACGCGACCAGATCCATCTTGTTGACTGCCAGCACCACATGTTTGATACCCATCATGGCCACGATGCGGCTGTGGCGGCGGGTCTGCACCAGCACACCCTTGCGTGCGTCAATCAAAATAACAGCCAGGGTGGCAGTAGATGCGCCCGTGGCCATATTGCGCGTGTACTGCTCATGGCCGGGGGTGTCGGCCACCACAAAGCGGCGCTCGTCGGTGGTAAAAAATCGGTAGGCCACGTCAATGGTGATGCCCTGCTCGCGCTCAGCTTGCAGGCCGTCAACCAGCAGCGCCAGGTCCATCTGGGTGCCCTGCGTGCCATATTGCGCCGAGTCTTTAACCAAGGCAGCCAATTGGTCGTCAAAAATGGCCTTGCTCTCGAACAGCAAGCGACCAATGAGGGTGCTTTTGCCGTCATCCACGCTGCCACAGGTAATAAAGCGTAGCGTATGCATTAGAAGTAGCCCTCTTGTTTCTTCTTCTCCATCGACCCCGGCACGTCTGAATCTATCAAGCGCCCCTCTCGCTCGGAGCCGCGCGCGCCCAGAGTCTCGGCTATCACTTCGTCAAGCGTGGTGGCATCAGACTCGATGGCCGCAGTCAGCGGCCAGCAGCCCAGGGTGCGAAAGCGCACGCGACGCATTTGGGCTGCCTCACCCGGTGCAAACGGGTACCTGTCGTCATCCACCATCAGCCACTGGCCACCGCGCTGCACCACCGGGCGCAGTTCGGCAAAGTACAGCGGTACGATGGGAATATTCTCTGCCTGGATGTATTGCCAAATGTCGGCCTCGGTCCAGTTGCTGATGGGGAACACGCGGATGGACTCATCCGGTGCAATGCGGGTGTTGTACAGGTTCCAAAGTTCGGGGCGCTGGGCTTTGGGGTCCCAACGGTGGCCAGGGGCCCTAAAGGAAAACACCCGCTCTTTGGCGCGGCTCTTTTCTTCATCACGCCGGGCACCGCCAAACACCACGTCAAACCCATTGGCGTCCAGAGCCTGCTTAAGCGCCTGGGTTTTCATCACGTCGGTGTGGTAATTGCTGCCGTGGGTGAAGGGGCCCACGCCTGCGGCCAGGCCATCGGGGTTGGTGTGGGAAATGAGGGTCATGCCGCTTTCAGCCACCATGCGGGCGCGGTGCGCATACATGGCCTTGAACTTCCACCCCGTATCCACATGCAGCAGCGGGAAGGTCGGCGGCGCCGGGTAAAACGCCTTGCGCGCCAAGTGCAGCATCACGGATGAGTCTTTGCCGATGGAGTACATCATGACCGGCTTGCGGGCTGTGGCCACTGCCTCGCGGATTATTTCTATGGACTCTGCCTCAAGGGTGTTTTGCATCTTAAGGATTATGTCCAAAACTCCGTTTGAGGAGCAGACACGACCGAATATTTCTCGCGTGATGAAACATCAGCATCGATTACGGCCGCGCAAGGCTGCGGCAGGTTATTTTTCAGCTCTTTTGCAGCCCTTTGGCTGTGTGCAGACGCACTCATGCCTTGGCCCCCTGCAAAAGCCTGCTTCTGGCCATCAAGATTTTGGACAGCACAAACAGCGTGATGAGCTGCGCGGTGTTTTTGGCAAGGCCGCGGTAGCGCACCTTTGCTACCGGCGCGTGCGGGTTGATCAGCGCCAGCAACTCGGACCACGGCATGACTTGATCCATCTCTTCGAGCAAGATTTGCTTGCGCGTGCGCCGGGTGCTCAGATCAAGGCCAAGGTCTTTTTGTTTCATGTCATCAATGCCAGCAATTTACGTGCCCAGTCGAGCTGATTGGGGGAGAGTTTTGAACATGATCATTAGCGTGTTCGTGTCACTTTTTCTCACCCTGTAATCTTTCAATATCTGCTCACTATTTCGTCAACACTGGCGGGATGGCGTTAAAAGGGGTCATCGTCCAGATTCCCGATCATCACATCTTTGAGCAAGTCCAACTGCGCTTCAGCGCGCAGCAGATCTTCTCGCATGTGGTCGAACAGATGTTGCTGAGCAACAATCTTCTGGTCGCGCATTTGCAGTCCCTGCTGCAGCAAGCCATGCAGGTCGGTTAGATCGCTCACCAACGCAAAAACGTGTTTCTCCTTCGCGGGCTTAGTGGCCCGCGCTTGCCATTGTTTGCGAAGCTTGATTACTTCCGCTGACAATTGGCCTAGCTTGGCCAAAAGTGGATTCACGGCCGCAGAACTATCAGCAACCTCGATATCCAGGTCAAGGTGACAATGAAGATCGAGGCTTAGCCGCTGATTGCCTGGAAGCTTGATATCCACATAGCTTTTACTATCCAGAAACAGCCAAGCATCTATCGCATCGTTCGCCCTATCCGTAAGATCAAACGCTGAATCTGACTGTCCGATCAGCCACTCACGTATATGTTCCCACCGGCCGAGCACAGCGCTCCCTTGCCGCAATACCAACGAATGCACGCGCACGTAAGCAGGTCGATTGACAAATGTCAGGCGGAATTTTTCGACTACGCATCGGCGATCAAAAGAAAGGTGCACCGATTGCCGCCCAGCGCGATACACCCAATTGCTCAAAACCACGTTGGCCAGATCGAACTCTGCCGCCAGCGTATCGGTCCAGCTCAGCCGGCTTTGCATGCGCGGGTAACTAAAACGCTGGCCCAAGTCCACATTGGGGAAACGCTCCTCGATCGCCTGAACATGCTGCAGCACGACACCCCACGGCTGCATGTCACCTTGATACGCAATAAAGCGCTGCCGTAAAACATCGATCTCATTAGCATTGGGAACACGTAACGCCTCATAGAGCGTATGCGCCATCTCAGCCAACGTGCCACAACGTTGAAACTCACCCACATCAAGTTGGGAACGATTTAGTCCCGGGCTGATGAAATCAGCCCCCCGCGCCGCCAAACCAGGCGCTTCGAGCGGCAGCCCAAGGCCTAGTTCCTCATCGACTCGCTTAAGCACCCCTTGCCAATCGGCAAGCAGATCAGAATAGGCCACGATGGTACGAGTGACGTTACGGCTATGGAGTTCGGCATGCAAGCCATAATCCAGATACAGCAGCAGCGACTTGAGCGAGGGGAAACCCTTCATCAGTTTTTCCGACTGCGCCACCGTACCCGGTTCCCGCACGCAAATTACCACCACAGGCTGAACGCCGAATTCCATCAAAACATCGAGCCACAGTGGCAAGGTCTTGCTCAGACGGGGATCCTTGATAACCCGCAGACCCTCCGCAACAAACAGCGACGAAAACAACGCAGCAATATCACTACGCAGCGGTTGCATCTCGGGCGGACGTTGCCAATCTACTGGCAGGGCTTGCATGTCATCCCAGGATGAACCCGCGGCTTGCAAAATGGCATTATTGAGATCGACAACCGCCCTGCTCTCGAAAAACCCCTTCGGATTCGAGTCGTTCGCGGGTAGCAAATCTTTACCGGCAATGGCCCCAAACTGACAAAGCAAGCCAGTGAGCGCCGACGTGCCCGAGCGATGCATGCCCAGGACGAAAATACATTTAGCCGACACGCTCATGCTGGAAGGGGTCAATCCCTTTACTCCGCGACATCAAAAATCTGCAGCACCCCCACCGGCTGTTCCTTTGCATTGACGACAACCAGCAACCGCTTAGTGAGCGCCTTCATCTTCTTTTCCGCCTCAGCCAGATTTTCACTTTCCAAAATAACATACGGGTGTTCGGTCATAAAGTCGCTGGCGTTGAGTTTGAGAGGATCGGGCGCATCCTCAAACGCCTTGCGCAGATCGCCATCGGTAATGATACCCACCATTCGACCTGCGTCCATCACCAGTACCACGCCCAGTTTGCCTCGGGTAATGACCCCAACCACCTCGCGCATGGGTGCACTCGGCGCACAGATCGGCAGGTTATCCTTGTGCATCAGATCCGCAACCTTCGTAAGCAAGCGGCGGCCCAAACTACCGCCTGGGTGGAACCGTGCAAAGTCCTCGGGCTGAAAGTCCTTCAGCGTAGATAACACCACGGCCAAGGCATCACCCATCACCAAGGTCGCGGTCGTCGAACTGGTGGGCGCCAGATTGTTGTTACAGGCTTCTCGGGAAACTGAGACATCCAATACGGCATCCGCATTTCTAGCCAGTGTCGAATGCATGCGTCCGGTCATGGCGATGATCTTGTTGCCCTGGTGTTTCGTGAACGGCAGGAGGCGAATAAGCTCTTCCGTTTCGCCACTGTACGAAATCATCAACGCCACGTCATCGGCATGGATCATGCCAAGGTCCCCATGAAAGGCCTCGGCCGGATGAACGAAAAACGAAGTAGTCCCGGTCGATGCCAGGGTAGCTGCAATCTTGCGACCGATGATTCCGGACTTGCCCATGCCCACAACGACAAGACGACCGCGCGAAGACATCACCATTTGGATAGCGCAAGTAAAGTTTTCGTCGATCCTGTCACGCATCTTTTTCAATGCATCGATTTCGACAGCGATAACGTCTCGCGACAATTCAATTGAGTTCACTGGCCACCTGAATGCAAGTAAATAATATTAAAGGAAAGCATCGATAGGGCAGTGAATTATATTTTTATGTTAGCAATTGACAAATACCTACCTTTATCGATACCAACCGATACTCTTAAATCATCCAACTGCTGGGTACTCATATCAAATCCAAGAAAACTAGTAAATTCTTTTAAAAATTCTTCTATTGAATTAAGTTGCTCAAATGAAACGATATAGGTTGGATTAGATAATTTTACCTTTTTGTAAAAATTAATTAGCTTCAATTGACTATGCGTAGCATTAAGTAATGCTGCATCCAATTCAACACCAATTGATTTGACATTTCTTCTGCTTATTGATAAAACATCGCGAATAACAAAAATATAGAGCCAATCGTTGGTTATTTTGCTTAGAAGTTTTTGACCATGAAGACCAAAAAGCTTAGGATCCTTGTAAGCAACTAAGTCATGCTTTTCGCACCGGCGGTAAAGCTCAGTCCGGACGCTATCGATTTCACCAGAAGCTAACAGTCTTCTTAAATAAAAATCCTCTAGGCTTGCATGCGATACTTCCTCACCTAAAAAGTACCCTATATTTTTAATAATAGATGCTACTGCCGTAGTGCCACTCCTACCCAATCCAGTTATTAATATTTTAGAATATTTTGCCATAGAGATACTTAAATAATTCATTGCCCCATATTGGCCATCAAGGTGTTGTAGCCTCGTGCAGTTTTGATAAACGTTTCTTTTCCACTACCAATTAAAATTTTATCTGCTAACTCCCGAAAAGCCCTGAATCCACCACCCAAAGTCAAGCTTCTGCCAGCCGCACGCTTCACATAATCCGGCGCATCGTTAACCGCAAACGAAAGCCCACACACCTCAAAGGCCGGCAAATCGATACTGTCATCGCCAATACAGGCGGTTTCCTCGGCTGTGACGCCTGCCTGCGCCATCAGCGCTATACAGGCCGCGGCTTTATCCTTCACGCCAAACATCGTGAATGAAGCCCGGAGATCATCCATGCGCTTGCGCAGCGTGGGCGAGTCGCGCCCGGAGACCACGGCAACGCGGATACCGCTTTCCTCCAGCATGCGGATACCCATGCCATCACGCACATGAAATCGCTTAAGGCATTCGCCAGTGGCGTCGTAGTAGATGCCGCCATCCGTCAACACGCCATCCACATCGGTAATCACCAACTTGATCTGCGCCAGTGTGGAAGAAAGCGGCTCCGGTTTGCCTGAAAGAATGGCCCGAACACGCTCAAGACACTCCGGAGTGTCAACGCCCGGTCCCGTCGGCGCGACCTTGAAGACACGGATACGGTAGCCGGCCGCCAATAAGCGCAGTTGTTCGAGTTTCTCGGCTTCTTCCAGCATGGGCTGCGGCAGGGCGGAAAAATTCTCCAACACGCGGCGTCGGTAAGCATAGACGCCGACATGCTTGAGGTAGGTGGCCCGGGTTGCATCGCGCGGATAGGGGATGGGGCTACGACTGAAATAGATGGCATTGCTATTGTTGGCCAACACCACTTTGACACTGTTGGGATTGCTTGCCTCGTTCGCTGGCAGGGGATGGCAAAGTGTGCCGACATCGATACTCGGGTCTGCTTGCATGCCGGCTACGAGAAGTGCGACGTCTTCAGGCCGTACCAAGGGCTCATCGCCCTGCAAATTTACATATATATCGGCTTCGATGGTGGACATGACCTCAACCAGGCGATCCGTACCCGAGGGGTGATCGGGCGAAGTCATCATGCACTGAGCACCGAATGCCTCTACAACCTGTGTCACGCGGGCATCATCGGTAGCCACAAGCACCACATCAATTCCGGCCACCTCACGGGCACGCTCGACCACATGCTGGATCATCGGCTTACCGAGAATATCCACTAACGGCTTGCCAGGCAGCCGGGTCGAAGCAAAACGGGCGGGAATAACGATGGCGCAACGTGCGCTCTTTGGTCTTGTCATCGTTGGCATCAATTGATGACCAAGGGCTGAAAAGACTTCACCAGATCATCCAGTTGTTTGATCTGGGTAAGAAAGGGCTCCAACTTGTCCAAAGGCAAGGCGCTGGGACCATCACATTTCGCCCGGCTAGGATCAGGGTGCGATTCAAGGAAAAGACCGGCCAAACCCACCGCCATGCCCGCGCGCGCCAGGTCCACCACCTGCTGGCGTCGTCCGCCCGAGGCAGCGCCCATCGGGTCACGCTGCTGCAGGGAGTGAGTGACATCAAAAATCAGCGGTAAATCGCCGCAGGTCCTTTTCATAATACCAAAACCCAACATGTCTACCACCAGATTGTCGTAGCCAAAAGACGTGCCCCGGTCGCAAATCAGGATTTGCTCGTTACCCGCTTCGCGGAACTTTTCAACGATATTCACTACTTGCGACGGGCTGAGGAACTGGGGTTTTTTGATATTGACCACTCGCCCTGTCTTGGCCAAGGCCACCACAAGATCGGTTTGTCGCGCCAGGAAGGCGGGCAACTGCAACACATCCGCCACCTCGGCCACCTGTTGCGCCTGGCTGGGTTCGTGGACGTCAGTCAAAATGGGCATGCCGAATTCGGCCTTGAGCGCTTGAAACATGCGCAAGCCCTCTTCCAGACCAGGCCCGCGATAGGAATGGATGGAGGAACGATTCGCCTTGTCGAAACTAGCCTTGAATACATAAGGAATGCTCAGCTTCTGCGTAACGCGCACATATTCCGCACACGCCCGCTTAGCGAGATCCAACGACTCAAGTACGTTTATACCGCCAAAAAGGACAAAGCCAGAGCGATTATCGACATGAATGGTATTTACAATAGTTGTCATTAGCTGATCCTTTTTGCGGCGGTACTACGATTTCCCAATAAATCAATATTTTAGATTATAAATTAGGCACTTTCGTTCGAAGGAATTCTTAATGACGCCTAAGTTTCACCGAGCCACTCTGAATTGATAACTTACAAATCAAAACAAATTCACTCAAATTTCTATTCTTGCGTTTGATCAAGTCAATTAAATTCAGGGTGAATCAAAGTCAAGTGAGCTAAATTTCATTTATGTGCATGCGGAATAGATCACAATATCTACCGGTCATTTAGATGCCAGCAACTCAATGCGTGGACCATTTCGTTCATCCTTCAGACTGATAATTTTGACATGAGTGAAACCAACATCAGATAGCGCCTTCATCAAACTGTCTTGCGTAAGCCAGTAGGCGTAATTAGTGATACCAGAATACGGTGACACATCAACTTTCGGTTCTTTATATTCAAGGACCCGATAGGATATGCCATCAACTGTGACATCCTTATTCGCACGCTCTTCACTTGCAATTTGTGTGTGTAGGTAAAGGTGTTTAGCACAGATGTTTGCGCATTGCCTAAGGTGCGAAAGCGGATGAGACAAGTGATACAGCACTCCACGATGATGTATCAAGTCGAACGGGCTCGTTCGTCCGAGCTTTGCAAATGCATCAACCAGATTATTTGTTTCCAAGTCGACTAAATTGACATTGACATTGCGTTCGCAATTACTAAGCCAAGTACGCACAAGAGTCTTGATAACATTCTCAATCCGTCCGTCGATCGCCCAAACATCATTTGAATGAAGCGCTAGGCTTGCAGTGTGATGTCCTTCATAACACCCAACCTCAAGAATAGACAAGTTCTTAAGTGGAATAATCTTATTTAAATTCTCTACAGTTGGGTCGGGAAACGGTTGCGCCCCCGCCCTTTTTCTCGAAGACCACGGAGTGCCTATGCTGTGTACAGCATCAGCATAAAAATAACTACTCCATGGCAACATTACATCCAGTTTTGAAAATGAACTCTCATCAAAGCACGCCACACGTCCATAATTACTATTTCCACTAAAAGCTTTTTTGTCGGGATCTATATCGCAGGACACATTCTCAGCTTTATCAATTTCTTCAGAAAGCGCTATTCCAATCTTGTCAAATTGAATATCCCCCATATTTATATGATGCAATTTATTAAAAATACGGGCTAATACATCACCGGAAATTTTTCTCTTAAAGGCGCTCATAATATAGTCTCAAAAAATAATACCACAGAATTATCTTCAAACAGCAGATTTGACTGCGATCGCACCGCCACTACGTGCTGTTGTTGTACGCATTCCGCGAAGAATTTCATAATTAACTTTATACCTGCTGTTGACAGCGAAGCATATCATCTCGCTCGAGAAACCATTCCGGAGCATATTCAACATTGTAAAACTCTTTGAAATACGGCCCACCTAACGTGTAATGCACAAAAGAGACATGATCTACTTTGGTGTCGCAATCTATAAGGTAATTCCAATCGAGTGGAATATTCCCGATGCGCTCATCCCCCTCCAACCACTTAAACTGATGCAACTCTAGCCCGCTTGCTGAATTGACATAGTCAGGCGTCAAGGCCCGACACTTTGAATTATTAAACAGCATACAACTAGACCAATTTTTCTTTTCGTATTTAGTTTGTACCGTGTTCAAGAACTTTTTTTTCTCACCTGGGTTGTGTTGATGCTTCGTACACATTACTGCGTAGCGATCATCTTTCAAATCCCACAGCTTGGACACATCATCAAGTGCAAGGATATCATTGTCAATAAACAAAGACCAACCTTCATAATTTGACAGATACGGCACCAGAAATCTGGAAAATGAAAACTCAGTAGACGCCAATGGATGGCGTTCACGGTTATATATCCCTTTTAACTGAGACAATATTATGGGAATAACCGCCACAGGTTTGGACGCCCGCATATGAATACTGTGTTGCAAAACATTGTAAAGTACAGGCAAGTGTGAATCGTAACCAACAAAAATACGTATCATTTAGCAACCTCCAAAAAGTTCAAATATTTCACATAGTATATAAACAAGCATTACTCAAGAATGCTATCGATCAAACTGCCGCTTTTTCAGGGCTGCAGTCTTGCAGCAATTGGTGTGCTTGATTGAATAATTTCAGTATTTCCTGCCGATAACCACTAACAGAATAATTTTGCTTTAATTTATTTTGGGCATTTGCAGCCATGAGATAACGAATCGATGGATTTTTTATCAAGTCGTCTAAAACATCAAACCATTCGGTTTCGGAACCCGCCAAACCGCCACAATTGTCAGCGCAGACGACGTCATACACCGTACCGCGTGTTGCGACGACGGCCGCACCTATCGAAGTATAGTCAAACCATTTGATTGGGGTTTTCATTAAGTTGAAGTGCACCTTATCCAATGGGCAAAGGCCAATATCCCACTCACAGGCAGAAAATCTTGCCAAAAACTGTTCATAGTTTATTGAGGGATGAATATGCTTAACTCGATCACCGAATTCCTTCAATCTATCGGGTATTGGCATGCCCCCAAAAAACTCGAAAATAATTTGTGTATGTTTGCGCAATAAGAGAACTAAGGCGCCGACAATGGTTGAAAAATCATCCACATGATCAGCGCCACCCATATATCCAATCTTTCGGACAAGCCCAGCACGTACTCCAGCTTGAACATTCAAAGCACAGGTAATCTGCGTTGTTGTGACAGGTGCACTGTGTCCTATCGCCCTCATCTGATTCATTAATGCCTTGGTTGAGCAAACGACTAATGTACTAGTTTCAAGTAAACGTCGTACTACCGACAATCGTTCAGGTTGATTGTGAAACTTTTGCTTTTCAAGACCAGCGCTGACTGGCACATTGAGCAAGTCGTCATCAAGGTGATAAATTATTGGAATACGCCGGGCTCTTGCTAATCTAACTAGCAATTCTGAATGAGGGCCAGAATATCGAACTAAAACCAAAATGCTAGGAGAGAAGCTATTAAAACGCTCAATTATCCAGAGTTCAGCACTGGAGAAATCAGACATTCCGATCTTGTTGATTGCACCCGATTTCTTCCTTTCCACACTATATATCTGATTCTCTGATATAAAGTCAACCGAAAATACGCCGTCATCGATAAGATCCCTAAGGGGATTAGTAAAATAGATCTCCATTGTTGGTAAAAATGATTTGGCAACAAACAAAATTCTTTCCTGCAAACTACTAGTAGTAAATGAATTATTAATTAATGCAGTTTCATTCGCGTGATATTGAATCGCACTCTGAATCATTGATAGTACTTGATTTCGCATTCTGCTCTGCGAGTAATCTCGTCGCAGTTTCTCCTGCGCTTTTACGACCATCATCAAACTCACGTCAGCGTTGCATGTAAGGTATTCTAGGGCGTCGTGCCAATCTTGTTCCGTATTGGCCAAAACCCCGCAACCTTCAGCGCAACACTCATCGTAAACTGTCCCTCCGCTTGCTATCACAGGAATACCTGCCGATGAATACTCAATCCATTTCACATTGCTTTTAAGAAAATTAAACGGAATTTTGGTTAAAGGGCATATTCCGATATCCCACTCCAAACACGGAAGCAATGACAGAAATTCATCGTAATCAGATACTTTTTCAACTTTGGAGATGCGATCACCAAATTCAAGCAATCCACTGGGAATTGGGATGGTGCCAAAGAGCTCAAAGGAGACGCAAGTATTTTTTCTTAGATATTTGATCAAGGGACCAAGAATCATTTCTAAGTCTTCTTCATGGCCTATGCCCATATACCCAATCTTTTTAACTCTACCTATTCGTGGACTATTCATCCTGTAGTGAGAGCTTATGATTTCACCTGCCAATACTCGGGGTTTTGCACACAGTTTTTCAAGGCGGTGTTTCAAAGTATTTGTAGACGCATAAACCAGATCACTATGATTTAGCAAATGCTGAAGTGATGCCAATCGTCTCGGTTCATTGTATCTGGCCCATTTATCGATACCAATATTTTTAGGCACACTCAGAAGATCATCATCTAAGTATAGTATTGTTGGAATATTATTTCTGTAAAAGTAATCCAACATAAGTTTTGCATGCGGACCGGACCACCGACAAAAAATAGCCAGAGTTGGTTTGAATCTTTTTATGCGATCCAGGAGCCATTCGCTTCCTTCAAAAAATAAAGCTCGCTCTGCCTTTAATTGTGCATTTAATTCAACTTCTTCGATTATTTCGACGATAGCATTTCCACTTGCCACAGCATATGCCAATGGTTTGATAAAACCAAACTGAATCGTTGCACCTACGTTGGGTGTAATTAACATAATGCGTTGGCAATTTACTCGACTCATTACAGCTTTATATTCATGCCTAGCTGATGCTAGAAGTAAAGCCGAAAACTCCTGCAAAACACTTGTTTGATTGGTTATCAGCTTCAGTTTTCTTAAAAAAGTCTGCTGCTTTTCCAGATATTGTTCTCGATTTTCAATGACGTCTTTTGCAAATATCAACCACTCGTTGAGTGTTGAAATACGAGTTAGTCCTTCATAGTTGCTGAGATCCATCACACTGTCTTCATCCTGCCACACCGCTGTAGGAATACCGGCTAGCACCATGTCAATCAAAATCGAAGAAGGCGCAGAAATGCCGTAGGCAAACTGCTTCAAGTCGACCTTATAGATTGGGCTGTTTTCGAGAGCCACATTCGGTAGCAGCGGCACATCGTTCTTGATGACATATTGCCCGCCGGGGTGTGGGCGCAAGGTGACCCGTCGACCTTCTAAAGCTAATTTGGCACAAAATTTTTCGAAAATGTCGAGAAATTCCGATTTGAAGTCTCCAGCCACATTTAGTCGGGGAGAATGCATGTTTTCACACACTAGGCCTGGGTGTGCCAATGCGCCTTGTACTAAGCCAACACTACTGTTTTTCTTGATCAGGGAAGGAAGTAGTGCAGTTGACCCGGTAACGCGGAGCTTGTGTCGCTGAGAAGTCGCCACTGCGGTAAGTTGTTCCGGGGCACACCAGCCACAAATAATATCTGCGGCGAAAGTAATGTTGCTGCCGTGCGCCAAGTTCTGGTCCCGGCTTTGCAAAAAACCGACGCACTCGAAGCCGTGCTGCAGCGTGATTTTGACGTACTGGCTAGGAGCAACACGAAAGAGATCATGGGTCGGTTTGTGGGCATCGAGATGTGATTCACTGGCGGCGACCAGTACGCCATGGCCGTCTTGTAAAACTTGCAGTGCTTGAAATTCGTTCTCGAAATAGTGGATAGGAGATATCGTCTCGTTCGCTATCTCGTCCAGCTCTTGTTGCCAAAGCCCTGTCCCGTCTCGTTTGCGGAAGGCGGTTGTGACCAAGAAGCAGGTGTTGAGATTGAGTTCGTGAGCAGCCAGATAGGCAAGCGGCCGAAGAATGTTGATATCCTGCAGCAGATTGACAATGAAAATAACTTGTCTGGCGCTCATTGCACAACCTCAAAAGCCGATTTCATGGGGAGTGCCCACGGTAATCGTTTGGATTGCTCGGACATGACCGAACCGAGGCCGGGGAAAATGCGGTACAGAATCTCGATCACGTAGCCCATGATGACAGGGTAAGCGGCTGCATTGGTTGCAGGCGATTCCAACTGAATGAGCGAATGCCCCGGAGTTGCGATATCAGGGAAAACCGTTGATACATCGATAACCAAATAGTCTGTACTCAGAACCTTCGTTGGCGGGTCGAGCTTGGGGATAAGCCGCGTATCGATCAAACTGCTTTTCTTTTTGTTCACCAAAACCATTAGCCCGCCATGTTGGTTATATCGAAAACGAACATCGAAATTGAGGTCAAGCTTGCATAGTGGACTCGCAACCGAAAGCACGTTTTGTTTCTGCGCAAACTTGTGGGTATCGCCGAGGGTTTCTTGTCCATGAATTACCGCAAAGCTGGCGTTGGATTGTCCTGGCAGTCGTTGCGGTGACTGCATGCCAGAGAGAAAATCCATTAGCTTCTTGGTCTCGGTCTCGATGTCCGCCAATGGATGGGTACGCTCGCAGAACGGGCGAACCGTGGCTGGTCGCATGAGCAATTCGCCCTGTTTGAGATCCGCCGTCAGTTGGCGCGGGCAACGATAAATAAACTGCTCAAGCGGTTGATAGAGGGGGTAGCCTGATGAAAGCACCTGTGTGCCGGCGGTCAGTGCGGTGAGGGCACGATTGAGGGACTTGACCCGGCTGAAGCTTTGCGCGTTGACCGGCAGAAAACTGACCAGGCTGCGCGCAAGTAAGGCGGCTTCTCGTTCCACTGTCCATTCCTCAATCGCAAAGGCGGTGGCAAGTTTGCGCAGCGGCGCCAGGTTGTCAGCGGTCATGGACCGCTGATTGGTCAGGATAGAGAGATGGATATCGAAACCATGGCCACGCAGGCGATCAATATCGCTACCGTAGGCGGCCAGGTCGGCTAGGCCAACGGGAAAGTTTGGATTATCGCCCATACCAAACCAGGCGACGTCGATACGACGCAGTTGCTGGGCCCTATCCAGCTTGAGTACGAGGGTTTTTGCAAGTGTTTCGGCATCGAACGGCTCGGCCGTATCGTTCATGACATGGGTAGGCAAGGCCGGGCCATAAGCACTGGCAACATCCTGCATGCCGGGCGTAGAGCAAAGGATGAAGGAACAATGCGGTAACAAGGTACGCAGCCAGTAACGCAGTCGAACAAAGCGGCTATCGGTCAGTTGGCTGAAATTGTCGTCGAATAGATCGACGCCTACATATGCACCAAGGCTGTGAAGCCGTTGCGCGGCCAGTATGGCTCTCGCGTCATAACACTTGCTGATTAGATAGATGGCATGCGTTGGCTTGGACGTTGATGCCAGACCTTGAATCGGGATAAAGTCGAGATCATGCCCCAGCAATTGCAATGCAGGTTTAATGCGCTCATACCGAATGCGGACACCGGCCTGGGTCTTTTGTTCCTCGGTTGGGATGATGATGCCAAGCCTCATGATGGTAGTACCTCGATGCATACTGCGTTAGAGCTGACAGTCAGATTTGTGGCAGGTTTCCAGCCAGCGTAGGATGAATTTAGGTTTGCTGCGACGGCATGCATTTCAACAGTCACGTGGGGAACAAGTAAGTGAAGTCTGTTGTTGGCGGCCAGCTTGGCAAAATACTCATGCACTGCATTTTCATCTTCCGCTTCAATGCCCGCAAAACCGCCGGACTTTTTCCAGTCTTTCGACTTGACCATGAAGAGTGCATCACCATGACTGGCAACGGGTAACGTGGTCCTGGGCATTGCTACTGCAAGGTTTTCATTGCGCCATTCGATTTCGGTCTTACTCTGGCAAAGTACCGGAAAGAAGCCGCCAGCACAAATCACAGTTTCTGGTTTGGATTTTATTTCTACATTTCCGATTAGCAGCGCGCTGGTCGTTACCGTTTTGGGGGTGGCCAAGACCTGCGCGAGCGTTGCCAGGGTTCGGGGGTCGTGTAACACCAACGGTTGATTAATAAAAAGCATATATGCATCGTCCGGTTGCTGCTTTATCGCAGCGGTTGCACGTTGCACGCGCTGTTTGTAAAGGTCGCCCTCGCGGGCAGGCAACAACAGATACCGTCCCGCATAATTGCGCTTCAGGCGTGCATCAAACGCCTTTTGATCGCCGGAAGACGGAAGAATAACTACGATCTGACCAAAGGTGACGCCGCGCTGGAGCGAAAGAGACTCTAAAAACGCAGAGAATATTCCCATCGGTAAATCGGCTGCTGTGACAATCACGTTGACTACACAGGTTGGTGTCATAGGTTTGATCGACGGCCAGGCAAAATCTGGCGCGATAGGCATGATGAGTTGCATTGAATTAGCTGCCACAGTTTCACCAATCAAAATGGCACTTACGCCCGCAGGGGTTTCAGAAACGTCTTTGGAGACATTGTCCTTGCCGACCAGCACTCTGGGCACACGCACCGCACCATCCAGCGCAATAGCCCGTACTTGATTCGGCGCTATTTCGGGCCACCTCAGCCGCCACCGTTGTATCAAGGGACCCTCTTGTACAAGAATGAACTGGCTGACGCCGCAAGTCTGTTCGAGTGTTCCCAAGGTTCGGCTTATTGTTAACGCACGCAAAGAAGGAATGGCACGGGGGGGGCAAAGCAGCGCGTTGCCCTCACGTTCGCGAGCTGACTGATTGCTGAACTTTTCAGCTGCGCGCATGAATGGTGGCGTGTCGAAGACTTCTTGCCAGTATTCCGCCATCGACTGAGAGATCTCAGGGGGATTCCAGGGCTTGATGCGTAGCGAGAAGATGCTCCACAACCATTCCTTGAAGTCGATTGACAGGATGGCCTCTGTGCCAATTGCTTCGCGGATGTCTACCTGCAACTGCCCGAGCGCCCAGCCATGCTGCAGGGCACGCAGATGCTCAAGCAAGAGTTCCTGGGCAAGCGATGTCGGATCATTGGCATGATTACCGACATAACACTCATGTTCGTGAATGCCTCCCCGCAATAACGATGGATAGGGAATCAGGGCAGCATCTGACAAATACCCTTCAGGCGCTGCGAGTGTGAGCAACACAGGTAGATAGGGATTTGCTAGAGCCAAGTCGGTGAGTTGCCAGGCATCACCTTGCAAAATGCACTCTCCGACCAGAACCAACCCGCATCCTACGCCGGCGTCGTACTGGTATGCACGGAATACCCTGGGTAAGTTGAACGGGGACTCCTTTTCAACAGCAGCTCGCAGATCCCGCGAGTTGGCATACCAGATGGGCGCAAGCCGAATATCTTGGGTGCCGAATGCGTGGACAAATGCCGAGGGTTTGTGCGCGGGTACTGGTGGCCGTGTTAGCTCTTCGCCAGTAATCAAGCGCAGGCCATGCAAATCCTGAATTTGCGCGATCTGTTCATACAGATGGGCACATTCAGCGATTCGTGGCGGCATCGCGTTGTTTCCCTTCTGGGGATATCCAAGCACCATGCCGCCGAGGACGATGCGGGGGGAATTGGAGTCATTCTGAAGGTCTTCATGCGATACCCAATTGGCCGACAAGTCGTGTTGGGGTAAGGATGATCGACCTTCTGTAGCGCTCTTGAGCAGCCTCTTTTGCGCCAACTCCAGATTGAATTGAATCATGCGTGCAAGCGTTGGCCGCTCTTGCAACGCACCCCTGTATAGCTCAGTCGCCTTATCGTAGTTGCCTGATCGAAGTTGCTGGTTGGCCTGATTGAGGAGTGAAGACGTATGGCTAAGGGTCATTTCCAAAACTCAGTTTGAGAAGCAGACATCGCCGAATATTTCTTGCGTGATGAAACATCAGCATCGATTACGGCCGTGCAAGGCAGTGACAGGTTATTTTGCGGCTCTTTTGCAGCCCTTTGGCTGTGTGCAGACGCACTCATGCTTTGGCCCTCCGCAAAAGCCTGCTTCTGGCCATCCAGATGTTGGACAGCACAAACAGCTTGATGAGCTGCGCGGTGTTTTTGGCAAGGCCGCTGTAGCGCACCTTTGCTACCGGCGCGTGCGGGGTGATCGGTGCCAGCAACTCGGACCAGGGCAGGACTTGATCCATCTCTTCGAGCAAGTTTTGCTTGCGCGTGCGCCGGGTGCTCAGACCAAGGCCAAGGTCTTTTTGTTTCATGCCATCAATGCCCGCAATTTACGTGCCCCAGTCGAGCTGATTGGGGAAGAGTTTTGAACACGATCCCTAGCGGATGCCAACTTTGATTTTTTGGGGCGTCGTTGCTTGACAGAATTCATGGCGAACAGATCATTAATTGAGTAAGAAGGCGGTGGCGAAGGTCAACGCGGTTGATGAGCTTCTTAGGGTGTGACGTCGGGCAGGTTCAGGCGGGCACTAAACGGATTGGATCCATCGCGAATGCTAGTAGTTTGCGGAATGGGTGCAGACAGCCCCAGTTGGCTGAGCTGTTGGCTCACGCGGGCCTGGCAAAGCAAGCGCACGTCGCTTTGCGGCGCGCCCACTTTCAGGGATGCCTGAAAATGTTGCAAAGCGCACTGCTCTTGCCCACTGACCGCTGCTGCACGGCCCAGGGTGTTGTGGACGCCCGCTATCAGAATCTGAGTCACCTGCTTTTTGCTGCAACCCCAGTCAAGGGCAAGTCGGGTGTACTGCCTGGCTTCTTCGGTGCTGCCAGTAGCGCTGTGGCCGGCAGCGGCCAACAGAGCCAGTTTGGCGCGATCAGGGTGATGCCGCAATGTATCGCGGTCCAGCGCTGCCAAGCTGGCCCAATCGCCAAACTGCCATTGGGTTCGGCTACGCTCCAACAGGTTTTCGTCGTAGGGGACGATGGACGAAGTGCTGCGGTAGGGCACGTCTTCAACCGCATGATGGTTATTGGCACTATCTGTTGCGGGTGCAGTCAACACCCGTATCAACCATTGGCGGAATGTGTTCAGCATGATTGAACCTTACAAATTTGGCTCACGTAGGAGCAGGTCTTTAATTAGATCAATTTGAGCCTCAGCTCTGACCAGCTCTTCGTGCAGGAGTTGCTGACGGGCTTGCAGCTCGGCATTGTCAGCTTGCAGCTCAGCGTTGCGCTGCTGGAGGTCGGTTTTTGCTAATACCTCGGCGTCTCGCTGTGTGAGGGCTGCGGCTTTAGCGCTGGCTTCTGCATCGCGAGCGACCAGAGCATCTGTCTTGGCCTTTGACTCAGCATCGCGGGCTGCAATCAAATTTGCTTTTTCTTTGCTGAGGGCGTCGCGGGCTGCGGCTAGTTCGCCCTTTTCTTTGGCCAGGGCGTCTCGCTGCGCCAAAGCTTCAGTTTTTGCTTTCGCTTCGGCATCACGAGTGGCCAGGGCTGCGGCTGCGGCTTTGGCTTTGGCTTCAGCGTCGCGGGCGGCGGCTAGTTCAGCCTTTTCTTTGGCCAACGCGTCGCGCTGCGCCAAGGCTTCGGCTTTTGCTTTCGCTTCGGCATCACGACTGGCCAGGGCTGCGGCTTTGGCTTGCGCTTCAGCGTCGCGGGCAGCGGCTAGTTCGCCCTTTTCTTTGGCCAGGGCGTCTCGCTGCGCCAAAGCTTCAGTTTTTGCTTTCGCTTCGGCATCGCGGGCTGCAAGGGCTGCGGCTTTGGCTTTGGCTTCTGCGTCGCGGGCGGCGACTAGTTCGCCCTTTTCTTTGGCCAAGGCATCGCGCTGCGCCAAAGCTTCAGTTTTTGCATTCGCTTCGGCATCACGAGTGGCCAGGGCTGCGGCTTTGGCTTTGGCTTCAGCGTCGCGGGCGGCGGCTAGTTCAGCCTTTTCTTTGGCCAACGCGTCGCGCTGCGCCAAGGCTTCGGCTTTTGCTTTCGCT
>NZ_BMIG01000015.1:22279-95161 GCF_014641715.1 Polaromonas eurypsychrophila
TCGCTTCGGCATCGCGGGCTGCAAGGGCTGCGGCTTTGGCTTTGGCTTCTGCGTCGCGGGCGGCGACTAGTTCGCCCTTTTCTTTGGCCAAGGCATCGCGCTGCGCTAAGGCTTCAGCTTTTGCTTTCGCTTCGGCATCACGACTGGCCAGGGCTGCGGCTTTGGCTTGCGCTTCAGCGTTGCGGGCTTCAGCTAGTTCAGCCTTTCCTTTGGCCAGTGCGTCGCGCTGCGCCAAAGCATCAGTTTTTGCTTTCACTTCGACATCGAGGGCAGCAAGGGCTGCGGCTTTGGCTTGAGCTTCGACGTTGCGGGCTTCAGCCAGTTCAGCCTTTTGTTCGGCTAGGGCGTCGCGCTGCGCCAAAGCATCAGTTTTTGCTTTCGCTTCGGTATCCAGAGCAGTAAGGGCTGCGGCTCTGGCCGCAGATTCCTCTTCGAGCGCTGCAGTCAGCTTGGCATTCTCTCGGGTTAGCACCTTGTGTTGCGCGAGTGCTTGGGCTTTGGCCTTGGCCTTGGCCTTGGCGTCACGATTAGCTGTGAGTTTGCCCTTTTCTTTGGAGAGTGCTTCAATCTCGGTCTTGCGTTGGACAGCAAGCTGGGCTTGCTGGTCTTGCGTTCGGCCCAAGGTGTCGATTTGGCTTTGCAGGGCGGTTTGCCAATCTTTGACAAACAGGGCGTGGCCGATAGCAGGATGGTTGCCTGCCTGCACATGGACGCAGCGAAACTCCAAGGACGTCAAAAATTGTTCAATGGCAGGCAACGCAGCGTCGGGGTTGTCATCGGCATTGGGGTCTAGCCAAACCCGCAGCCAGAGCACGCTCCAGCGCGCAAGCTCAACGCCGGCTCCGCGCAGAATGGGGAGCGCCGGCAGGCACTCAACGATGCCCCAGATGTTGTTGGCCGAAGCGGCGGTTTGACAATCCGCCTGGCTCAGCAGATTGTCAAGGCGAGTACCAGAGCGCTGCGTCTGCGCAACGGTGCGAAGGTTGGGCCAGACGCCGGTAAGGCTTTCAGGGGCCATGAGGCCGTCTTCTTCGGGGTTGCTGGCCTGGTGGTAGGTGACGTGACCGTCTGTATCCGTGAGCAAGGCGCTGCTTGATAGCCAACCGGGGTTGGCAGCGCCGTACTGTGCCACCCAGCTGAGCCGCTCTGCATCGGCGTCGATGATCAGCGCGTTTGGCACTTGCCATTGGCGCCATTGGTGCATGTCGCCCTGGCCACTGCCAGCACCGATGTGAATAATGGCGCCCGGTGGGTTGAGCCTGCGAATCGCTTCGACAGCGCCTTGCGACCCGCCCCGGGATGTGGGCTGTTTCGTGGGTAACAACATCATTTACTCTTTCTCACCGCGCTTACAGCGCGCTTGGTTGCTGGTCGCGCCGTCTTGGCGTGCGGCTTATTGACCGGCAGCTTATTGACAGGCGTTTTTTTAACAGGGGCTTCTATGGCGGCGGCTACGGCGGGCAAAGGTGCCGGCACTGGCGCCTGGTCGGGAGGTGGCGCGATCAGCTTACGGGGGGCAAGCCGCGATGCAACGATGCGTTGCATGTCCTTGAGCATTTTGGTCCAGTCGTCCCAGGGGCGCTGGAGTTGCACGCCCGTGGCTTTAAGCGCGGCCAGCATCGACGGAAGGCGGCTCAGCAGGGCCACAAGGAGCTTGCGATCGTTCTCAGAGACGCGCTGCCACACGCCAACGTCTATGGAGTTGGGCAAGGCAAATCGCAATTCGAGTTTGGGGCCGAAAGCATCATGGGCTTCAGCAAACCAGCCTTCTAATTGCGCGGGGCCTGTTTGCTCTGCAAATTCAAATTTGGGGTGCAGTCCAAATTGCCCGGGGCGCACATTGGCGCAAGAAAGCCGAAACTCGAAGGTGGGCCAGCGCTGATCGCGATAGGCGGCATTGCCCAGGCTCAGCCAAAGCGATTCGTAGTTGGGGTCGACATATTCGCGCTTAAGGCCAATATGGTCGTAGCGCAGGGACGCCTTGGCGTGTTTTTCAATGAGTTCGATGAATCTGCCCAGGCCGGTTTTGAGTTGATCGGCGTTGAACTCGGCAGGGGCTTTGAGGGCGGCCGGGTTTTCTAGAGTACTCAATAGCAGGCGCGCCAGGGTCTTGAGCAGGTCAAAGTCGCTGAGGGCCAGGTCGCGCAGGGCCTCGGCTCTCTCGCGTGCGAATTCGGGGGTGGCGACCGGGATAAAGGTGAGCTCGGTCTGGCTGGCAGGTGCGCCAGGCCAGCGCAACAGCGGGCCGCTTGAGCCGGCCGGCCGGGAGAAGACGAAGCCGACAACGCCCTGGTCAAGAATGGTCTCAAACTCAAACACCGGCAGACTGCGCCCGGTGGTTTCAAGGTTTTTCAGTTTCCACCGGGTCTGCGTGGCGCCCTCGCCTTGAACGCTGAGAAGTTCGAGACCTTCGTAGTCACAGTAGTTGGGGTTGCGCTTGAGCATGCGCTGCCAGCGGGCTTCGGCGGTTTCGAGTTGCTTTTGGCCTTCTTCGTGTTGAAGAACGTAGTTTTCAAGTTCTTGCTGCACCTTATAGAGTTGCAGCAGGAGCAGTTCGCCTTCTTGTGTGGCTTTCTCGAGCTTGGTTAAGCGGTCGGTGGCGAGTTTGGCTTGTTCGTCGCGGGCTTGGGTGAGCGCGGCGAGGTCTTTGCCCTTTGCGGCGAGGTCTGTGGTGCGCGCAGCCAGATCTTTCTCCAGCGCGTCGCGCCGGGCAGTCAGCGCTGATTTTTCTTTCGCTAGTGCGTCTCGCTGCGCCAAAGCTTCAGTTTTTGCTTTCGCTTCAGCATCACGACTGGCAAGGGCTGCGGCTTTGGCTTTCGCTTCAGCGTCACGGGCAGCTATGAGCTCGCCCTTTTCTCTGGCTAGGGCGTCTTTCGCCGCACTCAGGGCAGCGTTGGACTGGGTCAGGGTATCGAGCTGTTTTTGGGCGGCTTCATGCTTCAGAAAAATGGCCTCGAGTTCTTCCTGCACCTGATGGAGTTGCAGCAGGAGCAGTTCGCCTTCTTGCGTGGATTCCTTGAGCTTGGCTTGGCGCTCGCTGGCGAGTTTGGCTTGTTCGTCGCGGGCTTGGGTAAGCACGGCGACGTCTTTCTCCAGCGCGTCGCGTCGGGCAGTCAGCGCTGATTTTTCTTTCGCTAGTGCGTCTCGCTGCGCCAAAGCTTCAGTTTTTGCTTTCGCTTCAGCATCACGACTGGCAAGGGCTGCAGCTTTGGCTTGCGCTTCAGCGTCTCGGGCAGCAGCGAGCTCACCCTTTTCTTTGGCCAGTGCGTCGCGCTGCGCCAACGCTTCAGCTTTTGCTTGCGCTTCGGCATCACGACTGGCAAGGGCTGCGGCTTTGGCTTGCGCTTCAGCGTCTCGGGCGGCGGCGAGTTCGCCCTTTTCTTTGGCCAGTGCGTCTTTCGCTCCGCTCAGGGCGGTGTTAGATTGGGTCAGCATGTCGAGCCGCTTATTGGCGGCTTCATGCTTGAGAAAAACGCCCTCAAGTTCTTCCTGCACTTGATGGAGTTGCAGCAGGAGTAGCTGGCTTTCTTTCGTGGATTCTTGGAGCTTGATTTCGCTATTTTCTAGCTGCTGCAGATGGCTGGCGTGCAGGGCCGCATAACGCGTGTTGACGGTGTCGAGTTCTTCCCGGGCGGCCTGGGCTTGCTGCAATTCGACGGTGCGATCACGCAGGCTGCGGTAGCTGGCGATGATTTCCTCTGGTGGGAGCACCAGGGTGCCGACGTTTGGCGCTGCTTGTGTTTCTGCTTCTTCTTCGCCCAGGCGCGTGAGGGTGGCGGCAAGTTCGTGCTGCAGGCTTGTGGCCTGCGGGTAGTTTTGGCACAGCTGATGCGCCAGGTAGAGCGCGAGTGCGTCTTGTTCGGGGTAGCCTTGGCCAAGTGCAGCGTTTGCAGCGCTGAGCGGCAGCTTCCACTTGGCCGCGCAGTGCTCAATCAATGCCTGCGGGTGCTGGGCGCATTCGCGGGAATCAACCAGCATGCTGCGTTGCGGATGACGATGATGAAAGCGCAACAGTTCTTGATGATGCTGCTGCCAGGTGGTCATCACCGCGTCAACAGATACGGTTTCGGTGTCCGCGGCCATGGCGCTGGCCAGCATTTGCTGTGGAGTTACACAGACCAGTACAAACTTGAGTCGGAGCTCGAATTGGGACCAGAAGTCAAGCAGCCAGGTGCTGCGCGCATCCGCCCAACCCCAAACCTTTGACTTGATGTTGGCGATGAAGATTTCGTTTGCGAGTTGCTCCCAGAGCCGCCCGGGGCTACTGATGGGTTGGCAGCCGGGCGCGTCTTCGGCGGCCATGGACATGACCTGCTCGTGCCATAGGGCCATGTCGATGGGGTCGTCGCGTTTGACGGTTTGGGGGCAGGCTAAGCCGGCTTGCTGCAGGAGATGGGCAACGGGGTGCAGGTCAGTCTGACTGGCGCCGGTTATGCAAATGGTTTTCATGCGAGTCTTTCTGTGTTGTCCATATCGGCGGATTCGCGCCGTTTTCGGGCGCTATCGAGCGCTTTTGCTACTTCACCCGAGACGAAATCTAGCATGAGGCGTTCACAGCCTGATGCTTGTTGGGAGCTTACCGAACTGGCCTGCCGACTTGCGAGGCTGACCATGCGCTGTGCAACCTGTTCGACGTCGGCATCGAACCATCGCTCTTTGCCGCTGGCCCCGGGATGGTCCCCCACTTTGATTCGCACCAGCCGACCTTTGACTGGATAGACGCGGGGGCCATAGGCAAAGTCGCGGGTGCCTGAGTAGTCCGAGACGATGACAGATTTGCCCAGCAGCATGGCTTCAGCCACGCCGCGGCCAAAGCCTTCGGCCCGGTGCAGGGACACATAGCAGTCGCAGGCCGCATAGAGCGCCAGCAGTTCGTGGCGGCTCAGGGACTGGTCGATCAAAATAATGCGTTTGTCCGCGGCAATCTCAGCTTGGAGCTGGCGCCAGTTGGGATCGTCGGGGGAGGTATGCATGACCTTGATGACCAGGCCCACATCTTTACGGTTGCCAGGAAACGCGGCTCGGAATGCACGAAGGCTGGCCCAAGGGTTTTTGCGCTCGGTGGTGGAATCGAAGTCGAACGAAAAGTAGAACAGGTAGGTGTGCTCTGGAAGCGCGAAATGAGGGCGGCCAAAATCGCTTGAAGCGTCTACGTTCAGGGCGTCGAGCGTGACGGCCAGCGGGACTTGGCGCACCGGCACGGGCGCGCTCTTGCGGTAGGCGTCGCTGGTGTATTGGGAGGCAGCCCAGATCTCATCGACCAGGGCGTAGGCATCGGCCCGGGCCTTGGGCCACACAGGCAACTCCCAGGGCCACCAGCCGATGTTGTAGCGGCCGTCGAAAAGGGACCGGCCATGGAGCAAAAACACCCTGACGGTTTCCATGCCGGTGATGCAGAAGAGGTTAATGTCGTAGGGGAGTTCGTCTGACACCCGGCCCTGCGGGGTGGTGTCTTGTTGCGACACGTTGGCGCCCGGAGCGAAATTGAAAATGCTGAACGAAATGCCGGCGTTTTCGAGGCAGGCAGCGGCGTTGCGCAGGTCTTCGCCAAGGGCGTCGCCGATCAGGTTGACGCCGCAGCCCCGCGCAGGCGCAAAGCAATGACTGGGGGCGGCCTTGCGCTGGAGTGATTTTTTTCGGCTCTGAATGTTACGCAAGGTTGCGGTACCCTGCAATGCAAACCATTTGGCGTATTTGGCAACGCCCGCCGTCGAAGTCAATGGAAAAGCCGAGTTCAAGTTGGGCAGGTAGCGCCACAACAACCAGGCGTCGCGTCTGAGCCGGATGCCGGGCAGGTTTTTGAAAAGCCAGGCCAATTGCTGCGGGAGTAAAAAGCTCCCAAAATCTTGTTCATCGAACCAGACAAAATAGAACCAAGCAATGAAGCGCCCGCGCTGGACTCGATCATCGAGCGGAAATATTTTTTGAAGATCAGGCCGGCCAAACCACAGGTGCGCCATCAGTCGGGAGATGGGCAGGGCCGGGTTCTCGGGAAAACGGGGGTCCAGTTCGGCGAAGGTGTAGCGCTGCCACTCGGGGGCGTCCCAGCCTATCTGGAGTTCCTTTCGCCCGCTTTGCAGATACCAGCAGACGAGCTTTGAGCGGCCTTCGGCGGTAGAGATGTCAAAGGCGGCTTGCAGGTCGGGGCGATTTTCGCGGATGGCAAACAGGAGGCGAGAAAGGCCCTCACTTCCATGGTGCTTGTCAGGCACATCCAGGCTCGCATAAGACAGGCCGTTCCAGAGCAACAACATGGCTCGCGTGACCGGATGGGACACACCGGCGCGATGCTGCGGAAGGTCTTCAAAAAGGCTGCTGATGGAACCGGGTGTGCGCCAGCCCCCCTGCCCTGCCTGAGCGGTTGGCGTGACGGCAGATGCTTCGCGTTGGGTCATGGATGACTCGTTGCACTATCGGCATTGGCGATTGGCATGGGGCGCAGGGGAAAGCCATGGGCCAGAATTTCACTTTCAAGCAGTGCATTCAAGGCCGGCAGGGTTGCCTCCGAGATGAAGGCATCGCTAGCAAAGCCCATGCCTGATTTGATGATCTCCCCAAGCTCTCGAACCGGTCGGGCGTGCGCGTCACGCAGATCGACACAGTTTGGGAGTTGGGCCAGTACGGACTGGTTGGAACGGGCGGCGGGCGAATTAAAAAATGCCTTGGCGCGATCAAGCAGCGCGGGTTGGCGTCGCTGATAGACCTCACACAGTTGGGACTCAAGTTGCTCGACACGTACCAACTCGACATCTCCCGCGATCACGGGCTGGGTTTGAAAGTGAATGTCTGAAAAATCGCGATGCAGGGTAAGGTAATCAAGAAAGTCCTGGAACGTCAGCTCGCCCCAGACGTCGGTTTGGTGCCCGAACCGCCAGCGATAAACGTCATGCCCGGTGCATAGCGTCGGCTGATAGAAAAGCGAAGCAACCTTGTCAACGAAGGCGGACACCAGGCGCCGGTAGGGATCGCGCACGACATTGATCTTGAATTGCGGCGGGCGATCTATGGTCAGGGGAAAGACGGTGGGAGCTCTGTGGATTGTTTTGTCAGCGCGCTGTGGATTTATTTCATCCGCATGCAAGGCAAAGAACAGGTGGCGAAGCGATGTACAGGCGCTTTTGGGATTGTAGAAAACGGCGTAGTTGAACGCGGCGGAGTACATCGAATGCTGGGCGTCGCGACCATCGATCTGGGCCGCGGCAAGTCGCTGGCCGGTGCCAGAGCAACGAAGTTCAATGGGGGTGCCGATGGCGAGTGGCTGGAGCCATTGGCACCCGAGCTTCCAAGCCGGGGGCTGACTGCCAGCGGCGGGGTGGGGATACGTTTTTTGCAGTAATTGGCCACCCACCATCACGTCGACCAGCGGCGGATCACCGCTTGTGTTTTGTTGGGTGAACCAGCCCGACAGGCTGGTCTGCGTGCCCTCCAGACTGGTGTACATGACCTGCTGGGCGGGCACTGGCGCGGGAGAGCTAATGACCGACATGCTCTTCTACTTCACTTTGCGAATGAACCATGGGGGGCGCGCCGCACAGTTGCAGACGAGTCGGCATGGCGGTGGCATGCGTTTGCCGAGCCCAGGCCCTGCCGTGTACCAGCGCAACATAGGTGCGGCAGTAATTGAGCCAACACCCGGCAAGCCAGTTGTCCTGGGTGGCGATGGCCTTGTCTTTGATGGCGCTCAGGGTCTTGAGATGCTCATTGGGTGCCGGGGTGTCGGCTTCTCGGGCAAGGTACTTGAAGGCTTTGTATTTGTCGCCATGGAGGATCAGGAACAGGCCAAAGAGCCGCTCAATGATGAACGGCAGGTAGGACGCTTCAGCGTGCATGCTACGAGGATCAGCCAGTGAAGAGAACAGCACAATGCGCGCGGGTGGCAGCAAATTGGCTTGAGCTTGGGCCAATGCATCGCCAACGAAGCGCAAGTAGTTCTGCCAAAAATCAGGGGTGGCGACAAAATAATTGGCGGCAGCAAACAGCCACGATGGCGACAGCTCGTCGAGGCTTGCGGTGGGCAGGCCGGCAGCCTGCAGAAAATCAAAGGAGAGATTGAGAAAGTCAGGGTGTGCGGTTTCACCCTGGCACCAGAGATTGTGAAAGAGCGCCTCTGTTTCGGGAAACGGGTTACAGAAGTAAACGTCGTAGCCGGGGTTGACGCGGATGGTGTTGATGAGTTCCTGACCGCTGAGGCCGGTCTTTTGGCTGAATTTCCAGGACAAGGCGCCCCAGAGATCAACGCCCTCGGCCAGCCCGCTGGCAGCAATTTTGCGAAAGACATTGAACTCAAGCAAGGGGCTTGAGTCGCCCGTGTTGTCGTAGGCAACGAAGGCCGGGTCGAGCTGCGCTACCTGCTCCGGATGGTAATGAATCTGGAATATGCGGATGTGCGGGGCGACGGCGCTCATTAGGGGCTCACGAAAACAAGGCCAGTAGTTTGGGACTCTGTACGCGCCCGCCCAGCTGTGCGGCAGCGCGCTGCCGATAAAGCGCGCGGTCGCCGGGATCGACAGCGGCGTGTTCTTTGTCCCAGTCAACCTCCATCAGCACGGCGTTCGGGTCGTAACAATATTGGTCGTCGCCAAGGGCGAGCACGGTGAGCTCGACATCGGCATAGTGGCGCTGGTAGGCTGGGTGGAACAGGTCGCCGCCGTAGTTGGCGTCGGCCCAGTCTCTTGTGGCGAGCCCAAAACCGGCCAGGGCGCCCATCCACTTGCCGTCGTTGAATCCATGCAAACCTTTGCCGGACTTGCGCAGGGCGTCAAGGGCAAGCTTGAGCCAATGGCGGCCAGCGAATGCGTCTTGGGCAACATAGGCTACGGAGGCGCTTTGGGTGCGGCGATAAGTTTGATTGATGATCGAAATGAACCCTTGGCGATCACAGTCTTGAATGGCGAGCAACAAGCCGCCGACGCCGGCGCGCGCGGCAAGTTGCCGGGCGCTGCGCTCGGCTGCCGCTCGGTCGATGTAGGGCATGATCACCAGCGTTTCGACCGGTGGCAGGAGCAACTCGACGGCACCGGCGTCTTGAGCGCGTAGCTCCATAAACCGGGTGGTGAGTGTTTTTGGCTGGGGTGCAGGCACGGGGCTCATCAGTGGGTTGCAATCATGCGCAGTAGTTCATCGGCCAGTCGGTCATGGCGCAGACGGGGCGAATCGGCGGCGAGCAAGGGGGTGCGAACAAGAGATTGAGCTTTGATAGGACGCCACCCGTCAAGCAGGTAATGCTGCGGCGCCATACCGGCGTAGCGACAATGGGCCAATGTGTGGCGTTCGCAAAAAAGCGTTCCTGCGCGGGTGCGGCAGGGAACGCCCAGCATCAGTGCTTCGATAGTGGTAAGTCCGCCGGTGTAGGGAAAGGTGTCAATGACGGTGTGAAGTCGAGCCACCTCGTTCAGGTAGGCCACATGCCCCTCGGGCACGATGAACTCCAGCGGCGCCAGGTGGCCCAGCGCAGTTTGAATGCGTTTTTGAAGTTCAACATGGCGAAAGCGGTGTTCGATAAAACGCAGCTTGAAGTCGATGCCTTCGTCGCGCCAGGCGATGCACTGTTTTGCCAGATAATGCAAAAACGCGCGAGAAATCTTGGCCGGGTTGGCGATCACGCCCAGAGCCACGCCTGGATCGGCGGCTTTCGCACAAGGGAAATAAGGCGGGGGGGTGTAGGTGACATAGCCTGAAGCCAGCAAGTGCAAGGGTTCAGCATAGAGCGGCTGCAACTCCAGCGGGGTTTGCTCTATGTCGCTCAAAAATCCGTCAAAGGCGGCCAGCCCGGTTGACGCGGCCTGCCCGCCAACCCATTTGTACATTCGCTTGGCAGGCTTGGTGGCGAGAGCCTGCAGGGCTTGGGTGTCCATCCAGCCGCCCATGTCAATCAGGGTGTCGAGTTGGTGACGGCGAATTTCTTGCTCCAGCCCCGTAGGCTCGAGCGCCGCCACGTCAATCCAGTCGTGCGCAATGGAGCGGAACTGGGCTGTGGCCCAGTCTTCTTTGGTATTGCGGTGAAAGAACACTAGGTCGACGTGTGCGCTCAGCAGGCGCAAGGCTCCTATACCAAAAAAGTACACGGGGGTGGCGCGCAATTGAGGCGAGATGACGCCAACGCGCGGTCGCGTTGCGGAGGGCACCGATTTTTTGACAGGCTTGGGGTTGGAAAGCGCGCCCAGATGATCGTCTGAATAGCTTTGAAGACGGGCGGCGATCTGTTCAGGCGATATCGACCCCGGATCGTAGAGCGCGGCCAGACACGCCAGCAAGCGCGCCTCGGGCGGGGTGTTGGAATCGGACCCCGACGGAACAAGTTCGCCAGCGCGGGCGGCATCACCGAGTTCATGTAGCGCAAACGAGGCGCGTTCGGTCTGCAGGGAAGGAATATCCTGCCGGGGCTCACTGGCGAGCGCGGCCATGGCTTCGTCCAGGCGTTTTAGCTTGCGCAGCACTTTGACGCGAATAAGCCGGGCTTGCCACAGTTGCGGATCAAGTCGAAGCGCTTGGGTGGCATACGGCAAAGCCTCGTCGTAGCGGGCGAGCGCAAACAGACAAAGGCTGGCGTTGTGATGCAGCGAAGGCATTTGCGGCGCGTGAGTGATGGCATCCGAATAGCCATCGAGCGCAGCCGACCACTGTTGCCGGGCTCGCAAGACATCGGCGACGGCAAGCTGGCTGCGAAACTTGGCGATGCGAGGGTCGGGCGCGGATGCCAAAGACTGCTCCGGATTAAAAAAGCAGGTTTTCGAGCAACATCAGAATTTCAGTGGCCGGCGTGGCGCCGACCTGGGAATGAAGGCTAACGAGGTTGCTTGCCATGCTGAGCACGGAGGTTACATACTGGTCCTGAACTTCAAACAGGATCTGGATGCTGTTGAGCACGTCGAGCTGGCTGCGCACCCCGCCTTTGTAGCTTTGCTTGTTGCCCTCGACACTCAATTGGGCGGCCTCGATGGCGTCAAGCCGAATGTCGGACTCGACTTGGCCCGACTCCACAAGTGCATAAAGACGCTCAACTTCGAGCATTGCGTTTTGCTCAACGGCACGAGCGTCTGCGACCGATTTTCGGGCGGTGGCCTTGGAGGCATCGATGGCCAGGATGGAGCTGGACTGAAGCGGGAAGTCAACCGAGACACCGACATAGTTTGCGGAGCCCCCGCTGCTGATGGTGGTCTGCTTGGCGATAAAATTGACCTGCGGCAGGAATGCACCGCGCTTACGCCAGACGTCAAGGTCGGCCAGGCGCTCATCTTGCCGCGCTGCGATCAATGCCGGGTTGTGTTGAAGGAGGGAGCCCTTGAGTTGGCTGATGTTGGGCAACACCAATGAACGTCTCTTGTGCGCGAGGACGAATGCATCGGGCTGGGCCGGTTGGCCTGTCATCGCCAAAAACTGGCGCTCGGCCGCTGCCCGACGCGCCTTCAAGCCTTGCTCCTCGGCGCGGGCCTGCTGGAGCCGCACCAAGGTGTCACGCTGATCGGTGACGGTACCGGTGCCCAGTTCAAACGCGCGCTTCGCAGCAACGGTCTGCAGTTCGAGCGCTTCTTTCTTGCGCAGATTGAGGCCCAGGCTTTCGCGGGTGCGAATCAGTTCGGTGACGGTTGCAAAATAGCGCACGGCCAGTTGATCCATGCGTTGCTGCAGGGTGGCCTCTGCCTTGAGGTCGAGCGAACTCGCACCAAGCAAGGTAGTTAGTCGTTCGGCACTGACGAGCGGCTGGGCAATTTGGATTGTGCGCTGCGATCCGCCGGTTTCCGTGCGGTCGCCAAACTTCAGACCAAGTTCGGGCCAATAGGCTCGGCCCGCCTGCTTGGCGGTAATCTGGTTGGCTTCGAGTTCGGCGCGCGCACCTTGAAATGCGGGGTCAGTCTGCAGCGCATTCTGGAATCCGTCGGTTAGCTCACCCGCTGTGACAAGGGATGCCAACAACAGGCCAACAAGTGGCAGGCAACGTTGAAATCGCACCTCTTAATCCTTGAATGCGCGCGACAGTCGGTCGCTGATGGGTTTGACCAGGAGGCTGACGAAGTTGCGCTCCCCGGTCTTGAATACCACTTCAACCGGCATACCGGGCTGGATCACCTGGCCACCCAGTAGCTTGACACCGGCCTCGTCAGTTTCGATCTGCGCCAGATAGAAGTCGGTGCCTTGGCCAGCAATTGCCGTGGTGGAGGTCGAAGTGGAGGTCTGCTTGTCGGCGCCGACCAGGGTCACCTTGCCTGGAATGACTGGTGTGGTAATCATGCTGAAGGCTGAAAACCGCAAATCCACCGACATACCGGCCAGAATTTTGTCAATATGCTGTGGTGGCACCTGGGCGTCGACAACGAGTCGACCGCCAACCGGCACGATCTCCATAAGCATAGCGCCTGCACCGATCACTCCACCTAATGTGTTGGCTTTCAATCCCACAACGGCGCCGTCGACAGGGGCGCGAATGTTGATCAGGCTACGATTGAACTTCAAAGCTTCAACGCGTGACTCCAGGGCCTGGCGTTGCCGCTGGAACTCTGATGTCTGGGTGTCGAGGTCTTTGCGATAGGCCGAGACCAGTTGAATCAGCTGCAGGCGCGCGCCCGCGATAGCAGTTTGCGCGCGCGATTGTTCCGCCAGCAAAGTGGCTATTCCGGCAACCATGTCGCTGCGAAGCCGTTCTGTCTGCGATGCCTGCACCCTGGGAACAAAGCCCGCAGTCGCGAGTTCGGCCGCATTGCGGGCTTCTTCAGTGACAGTTTTAATTTGGAACCTGCGCTCCACCATCACCTCGTTGAGGCCTTTCAACTGGGCTTCCAGACCCGACAATTGCTCATGCAGAATGCTCTGCTGGCCCTTCAGTTCGGTGGTGCGTGATTTAAAAATTTCGCCTTGCAGGCGCTTGGCTTCATCGAGTCGCTGGTCACCCTCATAGGACTTCATCTTGGGAGTCCATGTAATCTGGGGCTGACTCATGCGCTCGGACATCAAGCGCGACAAAGTCGCCATGGCATTGATGTATTCAAGCTCGACGGCGTTGAGTTCCGAATCAATAGTGAGTGAGTTCAAGATGACCAAGGGGTCGCCTTTTTTGACCTTGTCGCCCTCCTTCACCAGTATTTCTTTGACGACACCGCCCGAGGGATGCTGAACCGCCTTGCGGTTGCCCTGGACAACGACGGTGCCGGGCAGGACGACGCCAGCGTCCAATGGCGCCCATACGGCCCATGCCAAAAACAGCACGAACATGAACACCACGACACGCGCGGTTTTCCTTTTGATCGATGCCTCTTCAAGTTGAATGGGCGTCAAGCCATCGCGTGCAAGCAGTTTTGGATCATAAGGATCGAGTGTCCGGATCCACCTGGAAATGCGATTGATCATGGTTCAGGTCGCAATTTCGTTTGCCTTGGGACCTGTCGTCTCGGCCAAGTTCCTGGGTTTATCGACCACGGTGCTGGCGCCAGGTTCTGGCAGCTTGGTTACGGGCTTGGAACTAGCCAATTGGGCATTAAAACTTTGAATGGATCCGAACCATCGCAGACGACCCTCGGCAAGAATCAACACCTTGTCCGCCCGGCTGATCAACTGGTGCCGGTGGGTGGTAAATACGACGGTTGCGCCGCTGGCCTTTATCTCCAGCATGGCCTTCAACAGGGCTTCTTGGCCGCTGTCATCGAGGCTTGCATTGGGCTCGTCCATCACCACGTAACGGGGGTTGCCGTAAATTGCGCGGGCCAAAGCGAGGCGCTGCTTCTGCCCGCCGGTTAGCGGGTGGCCGTTTTCTCCAAGGCGTGTTTCGTAGCCACGGGGAAAACTAAGAATCATGTGGTGCAGACGAACCCGGCGCGTAGCTTCCACTACCTTGTCCGAATCAACCGTCCCCATCCGGGCGATGTTTTCGGCCACAGTGCCTTCAAAAAACTCTATTTCCTGCGGCATGTATCCAATGTATTGACCGAGGTCGTCACGAATCCATTCGCCCACATGGACACCATCGAGTCGTACCATGCCAGACTCTGGCTGCCATATGCCTACCAAGGACTTTACCAGCGAAGTTTTGCCGGCGGCGCTAGGCCCGATGATTGCAAGAATTTCGCCAGGATTGACCTCAAACCCGACATCCTTAAGTACCGGATTTTTGGCACCCGGCGGCTTCATGGTGAGCCCCTGCACGCGCAGATATCCGACCGGCGGGGGTAATTTCATGCGGGTGCCGTGCCACTGCTCTTCTTGCAGCAGCAAGTTGAGTCGATCGTACGCGGTGCGCGTATCGGAAATTGCTTTCCATTCGCCGAGGACTGTGCGGATGGGTCCCAAGGCCTTGCCCATCAACATGGTGGCAGCGATCACCATGCCGCCAGTAATGTGCCCGGAAATGGCAAGCCATATTGCCAAGGCCATCTGCGCCGATGGAAGCATCTTGGTGAAGAAGCTGGTCATACCGCCAATAACCCCGGAGGCCTCGGACGAATCGACGTGCAAAGCCATGAATTTCTGGTGTTGCTCGTGCCAATGGCGGCGAATGTTGTGGTGCATGCCCAGCGCAAATGCAACCTCTGAATTGCGCAAACTCTGGCTTGCAAGCCGACTGGCATCGGCCGATGCATCGCTGGCAGCCTTGAGCACGGGTGAGGAAAGGCGCTTTGAGAGGTACGCCAAGACCAACAGCAAAATCATTGAAAAGACCATGAAAATGGCCAGGTAAATATGAAATAGCGAGGCCACAACCGCAAAGATGATTCCGAATGGTGCGCTCATCAAGGCCAGGATAGGGCCACCGGTGAGAAACTGGCGGACCTGCAACAAGTCACCCAGGGCCTGGTTGACATTGACCTTCTTGCGCCCCACATAGCGGCGAAACGAGGCGTCAAACACCGAGGCGGCAAGCTCCCAGTCAATCCGCATGGAAATGCGCACCATCATGCGTTTGCGAATCCAGTCCAACGCTGACCACAGCACGTAGACGCCAGCGACCAACAGCAAAAGGGAAACCAGCGTGATCTCAGACCGACTGCTCATCACCCGGTCAAACAACTGCAGCATGAAAATGATGGGCGCCAGCGACAACACTTCGATGCCGACAGTGAGAATCATGACGAAATAAAACGACCGACGGCACTGGCGCAACAAGTCACCCAAGGGACCGGTCAGAGCCAATAAGGGCTCTACAGACACAGCCGCTCGAGTGTCGGCAGGGTCATCGTCCTGTTTTAATTTCTCTGGAATCAAACTGACACCTCAAAAGCGCTAGCGTGGCCGACAGAAAAGAACCAGATCGGAGCAAAAGGAACGCAAGGCCGGTTTGCTGCACCTCTTAACTCAGACAAATGCAAAGTCAGGTGCCGCGGTCGGAAGTGTAATTGGATCTCAAATTTCAAAAGACAACGGACGCCAAGGTAGGCGTCCACGTCTTATCAACAGGAATTTCAGGTACCGAGAGAAAAGCCATCCAAGAGATTGAAGACGTCAACGTTGTTACTTGAGTCGATTCCGATGATACCCAAACTGTCAAAGGCTGGCATATCATCGTTATAGATGGTTCCGTCAACGAAAACTGGCAGATTACCCGTGGCCAGATCGCCCCCACCCACGTCGATACTGGAAAGGAAAGCCATGTCTGAACCGACGTTGGTGAAATTTCCTTCAGTGAGACGCAAATATGGAGCAAAACTGTCAGTTCCGTCGCTAATTCCATCGACACCCAGCGCCTGCAAACCTGCAATCGTCAATGGATTATCGGCAGTGCCCAGCAGCGTGCCGTCAACTTGAAGAATAAGGTCGAGACCGAAGGCACCAAATGGATCGGCAACACCCTGATCCAGAAGCAACTGCGCATTTGTCTCATCAAGAATGAAGCTCACTGCCTGACCGGCAGTGTTGTAGCCGATTTGTGCGTTGTACTGATCGGCCAGCGCCAGAACATCGGCTGCCGTGCTACCCAGATTAGTTGACGTGGCATCCGCAGCAGCATTTGCTTCATCTTGAAGTGCATTAAAAGCGTTCAGATCTGCAGTACTAACATCACCGTCAGCAAATGCCTCCAAAGAGCTACCGAGCTCCTGCGCATAATCATCCATCACTGCCGCCAACTGCTCGTCCGTCAGCTCTTCACCCCTCAAGACGGAGGCATCATAAAGCGCCACAGCCTTGTCGACGGCCGCACCAAAAATAGACTCCAGCTCTGTGGCATCCAGACTACCCCCATCACCCAGGAGAGCATTCAAATCTCCGCCAGCAGCGTCGAGCTTTTCCAGAATCGAGCCCAACGCTGTCATCGCAGCCTCAGCCGCATCGGCATCGCCGCCAACCTTGTCCGAGACCAGCGTCCACAATTTCAACGCAACTGCTTCAACCCCATCAGCAGAATCAAAGTCGCTGCCGGCAAGACTGTCCAGTGATCTTCCACCCAGCATTTCCGTCAACACTTTGTCGCTTATGCCGGCCGCCTTCATCGTCGTGAAGACGTTGATCTTGGTTTCGACACCCGTATCTTTGGACGCCACAGCTGACAAGGAGCCGTTAAAGGCCAAGCCACTAACCGTATCCGTACCACCGGTGACGACCAGCTTCAGCTCTTTACCCAGATTATTCAGGCCGGTCTCGACCTGGGCTTTCTGTGCGGCATTCAAGTTAATCGAGTACTTACCGCTGGCGCCAGTCAGGGCCGAGGCATCACCTGCCGACAATTTGCCGTCGCCGTCGAAATCGTAGAAGGCTGTTGCGTTCGACAACAATCCCTTGGCCGCAAGACCGACTACCGCAGCGGCTGGTGCTACTACTGGCGCTACTACTGGCGCTACTACTGCTGCCACTGCTGCCACTGCTGCCACTGCTGCACCGCCACCGCCACCCATTCCGGCAACTGCCGCCACCCCAAGGGCTCCGAATCCGAGCATACCTGCCGAGAATCCACCCACAGAAGCTGCCGCTCCAGCGGCACCTTCGGCGGCTGCTCCCGCTCCTGCAGCCGAAGCCCCTGAGGCGGCATTGCCACCAGCGCTCGCTGCATTCGCCGAAGATGCAGGTGACGCTTGCGCGTATTGCACAGGCATATCCGAATAAACACCCAAAGCACTGCTAGCGTCCGCCAGAACAATAGGCTTTTCTTCAGCCAAAGCGACAGCGTTCTCGCCGCTTTCAGCACTATCCGCAGTTACTTCGCCACCTTCTGAAGATTCGCGCTCAGCGACTTCAGCGGCATCTTCCTGAACTTGGTCTTTTTCACCTTTTGAAGACTCAACCTGAACTGACTTCGCGTTAACAGATTCAGTGGCTTTGCTGTCTCGCACGGCTGTTTGCGCAGCCGATGCAACCGCATCGTTACCCAACGTCAGCCCAACAGCAGCAAGAGCTGCAAGCGCGATGGTTTTATCCGCCGGGCTTGCAGTTGCCTTAATTTTTCTCTTTAAGCTTTTTGCCACTATTTTAGGCTTTGACATTTGATATTCCCGCTTGCGGTTATTTAACCAGATGGATAACTTTAATCGTACATTGCTTGAAACAAATTGACAATCTATGTTACAAAAATTAGAGTCTCTCAGTACTTGAGGGCTTTAAGGAAAACCAATGAGCTGCTTTGGATGCACTGGCACCCAGTCCGGCATTATCTGAAAGCAGAAAACGTGCCAGCTTATCGCACCCCTCCACCTTATCCTTGGGATCAGACTCACAGCACCGAGCGCACAGCCTGGTTGCCCGCGTTCTTAACCTACTACAACGCCCGCAGACTCCACTCGGCTTTTGGGCCCCAAGCCTCCTGCTTCACGACTTGGCGGGAACAACCTATTGCAACTTAACAGCTAGCGCATGCTTGGCCCATCAAGCCGGGTGAAAAGGCCAGTTAAAAATCACTGCCTGCGCGTGCTTCGCGGAGCGGCTCACGTAAGTTATTGATTTGGTGCGGCTGGCGGGGATCGAACCCACGACCCTTGGCTTCGGAGGCCAATACTCTATCCACTGAGCTACAGCCGCAACGCTGAAATGACGGCCCTGATCGACTTTGCAGTGCGCAGGGAGTTCGCACGACCCGGCCGGTCCGACCTGATCCTGTGGAAGTAATGGATTCTACCAGCCAGGGCAGCGTCTCCCGATCAGCAGGGACGCCGCAGCTATAATCGAAGGTTGTCGAATATGAGTTGCTTTAGTCACCCGATTTCTGCCTTTTTGAGGAAGCCATGAGCGCAAACGATCACACGACGGCCCACGAAGAAGACCACTCTGGCCCCATCAAAACACCCCAGCAGCTATTGGCTGCGATATTCTTCTCTTTTGTCATCCCGATTTTCGGCATCATCGCGCTGGTCTATTACGTGACATCAGACAACCGGCCCGCCGCTGGCGCCGTCAATCTTGAAAAAGCCGTAGCGCAGCGCATCCAGAAAATCGGCATGGTGGAGATTCGCGACGCGAACCGCCCGCTCAAAGCCGGCGCAGAAGTTTATGCCGCTCAATGCGCAGCCTGCCATACCACCGGCGTTGCCGGCGCGCCCAAGTTCGGCGATGCCGGCGCCTGGGGACCGCGCATCAAGACGGGCTTTGAAGCGCTGCTCAATTCAGCGCTCAAGGGCAAGGGCGCCATGGGCCCGCAAGGTGGCGGTGATTTTGAAGATGCTGAAATTGGTCGCGCCGTAGCCCACATGGGCAATGCCGCAGGCGCGAAGTTTGCCGAGCCGCAGCGCGCTGCTGCGGTGGCGACCGCCCCTCAAGGCGCAGCGCCCGCCGCTGCACCTTCCGCGGACGTGGTGGCCGCCCTGGCAGCCGCTAACAAAATCGCAGCAGCGCCTGTCGCCGCAGCGGCAACCGGCGCCGTGCCTGCCCTGTACACCCAAGCCTGCGCAGCCTGCCACGTTGCCGGCGTGGCCAATGCGCCCAAGCTTGGCGACAAAGCCGCCTGGGCGCCCCGCGTGGCGATGGGCGTCGATGCCCTGACCGCCAGCGTCATCAAGGGCAAGGGCGCGATGCCGCCACGCGGCGGCTCCACCGGATCAGACGCCGACATTAAGGCCGTTGTGCAGTACATGGTGAGCAGCGTCAAATAAGGCGTACAGCCCCGTAAAAAAGCCGGTCACTGACCGGCTTTTTTAGTTTCATTGATTAAAAGGGCTTTTTGCCCATATCCGTTGTGCTTGAACAGCTACTGATTTGATAGCAATCAGGGCCTCACCGGTTGGCTGGCTGCGGGGCTGCGCACATAGGCAAAACGCTGCGGCAGCTCCCGCGTGAGAACTTCCTGCGGCACCCACAGTCCCTGCTCGATGGCGTCAGCCGCATGCAGCATGTCTTGTGTATGCACCAGGCCAAAACCAAGCTGGGTGTCCAGGTAGACACGGCCATGTTCGTCGAGAATGCAGCGCTGCACACGCGCGGCCTTGCCGGTGTGCGCCGTCACGGCAAAGTCCGGCCCGCCAGCGATGCGCCAAACCAGCGGCGTGGCCTCCAGTTCCACATACACACGCTGCGGACCGTTCTGGAAAAACCACTGGCCGGCCTTGTCGCTCTCGTAGTTGCGGGCGATGAAGTCGATCAGCTTGTCATGTTTCAGCAGCGAACCCTTGCTCGCTGCCGAGCCGCCAGCAAAAGTTCCTGCGCCCTGCGTCTGGTCATCACGCATGTACCAGTTGCCGCGCGCGTCCAGGCCCAGCCAGCCGTAGCAGTTGGGCACGTTGGGCCATTTGGCGATGGCCTGGCGAACGATGTCATCCATGGCTTGATTCTGCTCCGCTCAGAGCTGCGCCGCAAAAAACCCGCAGACGGCCTCGGGCATGGCCCGCACATGACCGGGAAACGGCGCCGACGGAAAACCGACATGCCCGCCTTCGCGCGGCTGCCAGAGCGTGACGGTGGCACTGACATCAGCGGCCCGCGGCAAACTGGCCGCCGGTACAAAGGGATCGTTGAGCGCATTGACGGCCAGCGCAGCCACTGCGATACGCCGCATGTGCGGCTTGGCCGAGGCGCGCTGCCAGTAGTCTTCGGTGTTTTTGAAGCCGTGCAGCGGCGCCGTCACCACGTTGTCGAACGCGTACAGGTCGCGCGCCGCCAACAGCGCTTCGGCACTGAAGAGGCCGGGGTGCTGCTCCAGCTTTTTCAACGCCTTGGGCACCATGGAGTTCAGGAACATGCGTGTGTAGACCAGGCGGTTGAAACCCTGGCCGATGGCCCGGCCGCTGGCCGCCAGATCCAGCGGCGAGCAGACCGACGCCACCGCGCTGACCACGCCACTGGCGGCGGCGCCCAACTCACTTGCCCAGCGCATCAGGGCATTGCCGCCCAGCGAAATACCCACCGCCACCACCGGGCCCGCATGGGCGGCTTTAAAACGCCGCAGTATCCAGTCGATCTCTTCGAAGTCGCCCGAATGGTAGGCCCGCGGCGCATGATTGAGTTCGCCCGAGCAGCCACGAAAATGCGGCACGGCGCAGGCCCAGCCGCGTACACGCGCGACATCGGCAAAGGCCTCGGCGTAGTGGCTGGCCGACGAGCCTTCCAGGCCGTGAAAAACCACCAGCAGCGGTGCATCTGCCTCGCTGATGTGCTGCGCAAAATCGACATCGACAAAATCGTTATCGGGCGTGACCCAGCGCTCGCGCCGGAAGTTGGGCGCTTCGGCCAGGTAGCGCTGCGAACGCAGGGCCGCATAAATGGTTTGCAGGTTGCCGCCGGGCAACCACCACGGGGCTTGGTAAATCATGGGCACAGGCAGCAAGCTCAATGCAGCACTTGCGGGCTGTTGGAGACTTCCTGCATTTCGCGCGGCGTGCCGGGGCTGGCGTGGTGGGCGACCATGCGCCAGCCCTGCGCGGTCTTGTTGTACACGTTGGTGGCAATCACGTAGGCGTGGCTCAGCCCTTCTTCGGTCATGACCTCGATACGCTCAAGCACGCTGTGCACGCTGGCACTCATGGCTTCAACTTTGTGGACTTTTTCGGGATGCGCGCGGATGGTGCCGTTGGCAAACATGGCGTCGAAAGCCGCGCGTATGGGGCCCGGCCCGAGCAAGCGCGGACCACCCGGATGGACGCAGACAATGTCGTCCTCATCGGCCCAGCAGGCCATGAGTTTTTCGATGTCACCGCTTTGCAGGGCCTCATAAAAGGCCGCTTCGATGTCGTCGGCGTTGCCGTTGCTGGCCGGAGAAACTTTGGGTTTTCGCATGGATTCATTCGCTGGAATACGCGCCCAGCTCTTTTTTGGATGCGCCCGTATTAAGCCACGCCCGGATGACGGCCTGCATGTCGGTGGCCTGCCCGGCCTGCCACAGCAGCTCCGGCCCCACCACAGGGGTGCCCTCCGGCAACACGCGCAGGACGGCGTCCACAAACTCGGCCAGCTTGGTGGGCCGCGCCGGCAGCGCCGATGCCGGAATCATGTATTTCATGACGGACAACATCCAGGCCGCGAGTTTTTCGGGCGCAGACCGTCCCGTTGGTGCGCTCTGCTTTTGCGCCGAACGCACCAGCAGCACCCGCTCAAAGCCCAGCGAGGCGACACCCTGCTCGTCCATGCTGGCCAGGCCATGCATGAGCGCTTGCGGCAGGCTGCCCTGCGCGTGTGGCAGGACCAGCACCAGTGTGCGCACACCACAGCGCCTGAACCACTGCGCCAACGCCGGCAATTGTGCTGGTGCGGGCGTCCACAGCGCGCGCTCGCGGTCGTGGTACAGCCGGAGCGGCTCGAACATCACCACGCCGGTGTGCGCCGGTGCCGGGCACAGTGGCCAGGCGGTGATGTCGTCGTCACCGGCCAGCACGATGGCGACCTGCGCCAGCGCGGTTGTGATCGGTTCCCGCGCCAGCACCTGGGCCTGCGCAAAACGTCCGCTGCCGGCGAGCCAGCGCAACACCTCGCTGCCAAGTGCACCGGTCGCGCCGGTCACCAGCAAGCCGGGCTGGGCGCCGCCCCCGGCCGTTGACGGCCGCAAGGTCGACTGCAAGGCCTGAAGGAGGCTGGCCAACATTGGAAAATGGATGACGTTCAGCGCCATATGACTATGGTAGTGTTACAGCTTGCTTTTTGGAGGCTTCCTATGAAATTGCGTTTCCTGAACTGGCTCTTTGGCGCCACACTCGCCGTGCTGCTGACCGGCTGCGGCTACAACGATTTCCAGAGCCTGGACGAGCAGACCAAATCGGCCTGGTCCGAGGTTCTCAACCAGTACCAGCGGCGTGCCGACCTGGTGCCAAACATTGTCGCCACCGTTAAGGGCGAAGCCGCCTTCGAGCAGGACACCCTGACCCGCGTGGTCGAGGCACGGGCCAAAGCGACCTCCATGCAGGTCACGCCGGAGACGCTGAACAACCCGGAAGCCTTCGCAAAATTTCAGGCGGCGCAAGGTGAGCTGAGTTCGGCCCTGTCGCGCCTGATGGTGGTGACCGAAAATTACCCCAACCTCAAGGCCAACCAGGGCTTCCAGGATCTGCGCGTGCAGCTGGAGGGTACAGAAAACCGCATTACCGTGGCGCGCAATCGCTACATCCTGGCGGTGCAGGCCTACAACGTGCTCGCGCGCAGCTTCCCCAGCAACCTGACGGCCATGGTCTTCGGCTACAGCGTCAAGCCGACTTTTAGTGTGCAGAACGAGGCGCAGATCAGCACGCCGCCGGCGGTTAACTTCGAGAAGAAATAAGCGGGCGCCAGTTTTGATGCATCAAGCGTCCATCGCCCGCGCGCTGGCGGCCCTGGGACTGTTGCTGGGTCTGTGGGTTGGCGCTGTGTCTGCCCAGGCCCTGCAGGCGATCCCCGCGCTGACGGCGCGTGTGATCGACACCACCAGCACGCTGGACGCCACGCAGAAGCAGGCGCTGGAAGCCAAGCTGGCAGCTTTTGAAAAAGCCCGAGGCTCACAAATCGTGGTGCTGATGGTGCCGACCACCCAGCCCGAGGACATCTTTGACTACACCCAGCGCGTCGGCGACCTCTGGAAGATAGGCCGCAAGGACATCGGCGACGGTGTGCTGCTGGTGGTCGCCAAGAATGACCGCAAGGTGCGTATCGCCACGGCCAAGACGCTGGAGGGTGCGGTCCCGGATCTGGCGGCGCAGCAGATCATCGCCCGCGCGCTGACACCGCGGTTTCGTGAGAACGACTTTGCCGGGGGCATCAACGCCGCAGCCGACCAGATCATGGCGCGTATCAGTGGCGAGAACCTGGCTTTGCCGGAGGCTGAAGGCACACCGAGCGGCGGCGACGCTGGCTTTCAGTGGACCGATCTGGCCGTCTTCCTGTTTTTCGCCGTTCCCATCGGCGGGCGCGTGCTGTCGGGCATGCTGGGCCGCAAGTTCGGTGCGCTGGCCACTGGTGGTGCCGTCGGCGTGGTCGCCTGGATTTTCACGGCCAGCCTGCTGATCGGAGGTCTGGCGGCGCTCGTCGGGTTGGTTTTCGCATTGATCACCGGCCTGGCATCCACGGGCCGCGGCGGCAGCTCCGGCTGGGGCAGCGGTGGCGGCTGGGGCGGCGGCTCCTCCGGTGGCAGTTGGGGCGGTGGGGGGGGCGGTTTCAGCAGCGGCGGTGGTGGCAATTTTGGCGGCGGCGGCGCGTCAGGCGGATGGTGACGGCATGAAGCTCTGGACCTCTTTCCTGCGCACCCTGAACCATCTTTGGCTGGATGCCGACGACACGCGCCGCGCCATCGCGCCAGACATGCTGGAGCGCCTGCAGCGGCGGGTGGCCGCCAGTGAGCAACGCCACACTGGCGAAATCCGCATCTGCGTAGAAGCCGGCCTGCCACTGAGCTACCTGTGGCGCGGCGCTCCTGCGCGCGAACGAGCCGTGACGATGTTCGGCAAGCTGCGTGTCTGGGACACCGAACACAACAACGGCGTGCTGATCTATCTGCTGTTGGCTGACCATGCGATCGAGATCGTGGCTGACCGGGGGCTGGCCCGGCATGTGGACGCGACCCAATGGCAGGCCATGGTGGTGCGCATGGCCGAAGCCTTCAAGGAAAAGCGCTACGAGGACGGGCTGACCCAGGCGCTGGAAGAAACCTCGGCGCTGCTGATGGCGCACTTCGCCGTGGCTGACGCAGCCAGGGCCAACCTCAACGAGCTGCCGGATTCACCTGTGTTGCAATAACGCAGTGCACAGATTGCTATCTATTTTATAGCTATCGAACCTTTCCCGACATGGGCTAGAGGCCAATTTGTCTTATAGATTCAGGTTTCTGGCAACTGCCAGACCGCCTGGCCTCCTACCGGGAAAAGGCGCCGACCTGGCTGCGGTAACACGTTCCAGCCACCGGTAAATTCACCAAAAGCCGGCAGGATCGCAAGCCCTGGCTCCAGGCAGAAACACGGCAGGCGCAGACGGTCGTGGGCACGCCCACGCAGCGAGAGCGCGGGGTGCAGGTGACCGGCAATCACGCCATGGCTGGCATGTTTCTGCGGATGGTGGCAGGCGGCGAAGGGACCGATCAGCCAGGGCTCATCGACCACACGAATGCCGAGCGAGGCCGGCGGATCGCCGGCCCGGCTGTCGTGGTTGCCGCGCACCAGCGTGCAATCCAGATCGGGATTCAAGGCGCGCCACTGCGTCAGGGCATCCAGCACCGATGCCGTGCGGCTCTGGACCGCATGCAAAAAATCCCCGAGAAACACCAGTTGTGCCGGCTGGTAATGCAGCACCAGTGCGCTGATGCGTGCCAGGTTTTCACGCGTGGTGCCGCCGGGCACCGGCTGGCCGAGTGCCCGGTAGGTGGCGGCCTTGCCAAGATGCAAATCGGCGATCCAGAGCACACGCTGCGCCGGCCACCACAGGGCGCGCTCGGGCAAGAGCCAGACGGTTTCGCCGGCGTAACTCACTGCAAGTGGCGGGGCGGAAAGCATGGGCACTGCGTCCATCACAACGGGGGCAGCGGCCGCGAAGGTTTGCGCCGCGATGGGCGTTTGCCAGTGGAAGATTTTGAAGCGCCTGCAGCACCTTCCTGGCCGAACACCAGCGTTTCGCGCACCTGGGCCGCGTCCTGCGAAGGGGTACTCGCCACACCTGGCGCCGGCCCCGCAGCTTTCTCCAGTTGCTGCACGATCCGGGCAATCCGGTCCGCCACACTTTCGTTGGACAACTGCTCGCGGAAACGCTCGACCATCAACGGGAAGGCAAACGGTGTTGGCCGAGGCAGCTCTTTGAGCACCAGGCGCTGCGTGTTCATGCGCGCCAGGCTGGCACGCAGGCGGCCGATATCCAGTTCCTGCGCGAGCAACTCCTGCTCGGCCTGCAGCAACAGTTTGTTGGCCGGATCGTACTTCCGGAAAACTTCCCAGAACAGCGACGATGAGGCCTGCAACTGCTTGTTGCTGCGATTTTCGCCCGGATAGCCCTGGAAAATCAGGCCGGACACGCGGGCGATTTCGCGAAAGCGGCGTTGCGCCAGTTCGCTGGCATTCAAACTTTGCAGCACCTCATGCAGCAAGGCTGCGCGCCGACCCTCTTCCACGTCGCCATGCGTCATCGCGTCCTGCGCTTGGGCATCGTGGCCCACCTGCAACACCTGTGGCAACAGAGTCGGCCAATCCACCGCCTGCGCGCACAGCAACTCAAAACCATAGTCGTTGACCGCTATCGAAAACGTGCGCGGTGCGTGTTGCGCGACCCGCCAGGCGATCAGACTGGCCAGGCCGAGGTGCACATGGCGTCCGGCGAACGGGTAAAGAAACAGGTGCCAGCCCTCGCGTGTCTTGAGTACCTCGGCCAGCAGGGTCTGCGGCGTCGGCAAGGCCGACCACTGCTGCTGGATTTCCAGCAGCGGCCGCACACGCTTCAATTCCGGTGTCTCGTAGCGGCCCTCGTCGGCCATCGCCAGCTGCTGCACCACCGCATCGGCCAGGGTGGTGGACAGCGGCATGCGCCCACCGTTCCAGCGCGGCACGGCGTGGCGCTTGCTGGTGGCCCGGCGCACCCAAGCCGTCATCTCACGGATGCGCACCATCTCCAGCAGACGGCCGCCGAACAGGAAACAGTCCCCCGGCTTCAGGCGTGCTGCAAAATTTTCTTCCACGCTGCCGATCCGGGCGCCACCGAGGTATTGCACCGTCATGCTGGCATCACTGACGATGGTGCCGATGTTCATGCGGTGGCGCCGGGCCAGGCGGGTGTCTGGCACGCGCCAGATGCCTTCTTCATCCGGAACCGTGCGCTGATAGTCCGGATAGGCCGCCAGCGAGGGACCCCCCTGGCGCACAAAGGCCAGACACCAGTTCCAGGTCTCGATGGAGAGTTCGGCGTAGGCCGCGGTGCCGCGCACCTCCCAGTACAGGGCTTCCGGGATAAATCCACCACCAAGTGCAACCGTCACCAGATGCTGCACCAGCACGTCGAGCGGCTGCTCGGGTGAGACACGCGCTTCGATATGCCCAGCCGCAATCGCAGCTCGGGCGGCGGAGCCCTCCACCATCTCGATGCTGTGTGTCGGCACGAGTGTGATGCGCGACGGCCGGCCCGGCGCGTGGCCGGAGCGCCCTGCACGCTGCAGCAAGCGCGCCACACCTTTGGGCGAGCCGATCTGCAACACGCGCTCCACCGGCAAAAAATCGACGCCGAGGTCCAGGCTGGAGGTACACACCACGGCCCGCAAGCTGCCGCTTTTCAAACCCAGCTCGACCCATTCGCGTACCCCGCGGTCCAGCGAGCCGTGGTGCAGGGCAATCAGTCCGGCCCACTCGGGTTTGGCTTGCAGCAGGGCCTGGTACCATATCTCCGACTGGGACCGCGTGTTGGTGAACACCAGCGTCGTGCTGCTGCGCGCAATTTCGGCGATCACCTGCGGCAACATGCTCAGGCCGAGATGACCGCCCCAGGGAAACCGATCCGTTGTGGCAGGCAGCAGTGAGTCGATGACCAGCTTCTTGGGCACCCGACCCTGGACCAGCGTACCGCCGTGCCGCCCGAGCAATGTGTGCATGGCCTCCTGCAGATTTCCGAGCGTCGCTGACATGCCCCAAATCACGAGGCCAGTTTGTGTCACACGCGGCGCAGTCAGTTTCCCAGTCGAGCCGGGGCCGCGGGACTGGCTTTGCCAGACCGCAGGCGCAGCGGCCCCCTCGGGGCTGTTGCTTGCGGCTCCAAAGCTGCTTGAGCAGCTTTGGACAGGCGACAGAAGCGAAGCCTCCGGCGAGCGGCGGCCTGCAAGGTGCAGCGAACCACACGCAGTGGGGAGCGTGGGGGCCCACATCTTCAGTCTGGCCAGCGCGAGCTGCACCTGCACGCCGCGCTTGTTGCCCAGCAGCTCATGCCATTCATCCACCACCACCATCTTCACGCTGGACAACACCTCTTTGGCATCCGCACGCGAGAGCAATACCGACAGACTTTCCGGCGTGGTGACCAGCACCGAGGGCAGGCGCCGCGCCTGGGCGCTGCGTTCGCTGCTGGCGGTATCGCCGGTGCGGGCGCCCACCGTCCAGGCTGCGGCGCCGGGGTATGCCGCTTCAAGTGCCTGCAATGGCTCCTGCAGGGCACGCACGGTGTCAGCTGCGAGTGCACGCATGGGCGTGAGCCACAAAACCGTCAGCGGCGGTGCAGCGGAAGAGGCTTTTTCCGCACGCTGTGGCGCAAAGGCCTGCAAGGCAGCGAGCCAGACGGCAAACGTCTTGCCGGAGCCGGTGGTGGCATGTAACAGGCCGGACTCGCCGTTTTGCACCGCAGCCCAAACCTCGCGCTGAAACGCAAAAGGCTTCCAGCCGCGCGCGGCAAACCAGCCCAGCAAGGTTTTTTTGATACCGGCGGCGCTCGCGCCTTTTGCCGGGACAGGCCGGACGGGCGGCTTGCCGGTCACGGGCTGCCCAAGGCGGTATGACCGGAACGGCGATTCATGAACACATCCTAGCGCGGCAGCTTTAGCCCTGCACCGCGCCAGCCTGCTTTGAGCGTGTCAGCAGGAACCGACAGGCAGGAAGTGCGCAGCCAAGCACTGCGCCGCAGTATGAAAAAAGCCCCTGGCTTGCGACAGGGGCTTGGTCGGAGCAGCGTGCTGCGGCCTTTATTTTTTCTGGCGGAACTTGCGCAGGGCGGCAATCTGCGCCGCCATCACCAGCAGTTCGGATTGCGCCATCGCAATGTCGATATCGGTCTTGGCATTCTTCAGGGCCTCTTCGGCTGCCGCTTTGGCCACGCCAGCTTTGGCTTCGTCCAGGTCCTTGCCGCGGATGGCGGTGTCGCTGAGCACAGTCACGCAATGCGGTTGCACTTCAAGCAGGCCGCCGGCGACGAAAACAAACTCTTCCGTGCCGTCGGCCTTTTCAATACGCACCGCGCCCGGCTTGATGCGGGTGATCAACGGTGTGTGGCGTGGGTAAATGCCCAGTTCGCCCGCCTCGCCCGGCAAAGCCACAAACCTGGCTTCGCCGGAGAAGATGGACTCCTCGGCACTGACCACATCGACACGGATGGTGTGTGGGGTGTCCATGACTTAGACCTTCTTGGCCTTCTCGAAAGCTTCGTCGATGGTGCCGACCATGTAGAAGGCCTGCTCTGGCAGGTGGTCACACTCGCCAGCCACAATCATCTTGAAGCCACGAATGGTTTCAGCCAGGCTCACGTACTTGCCGGGCGAACCGGTGAACACCTCGGCAACGTGGAAAGGCTGACTCAGGAAACGCTGGATCTTGCGGGCGCGGGCCACGGCAAGCTTGTCTTCAGGGGCCAACTCGTCCATGCCCAGAATCGCGATGATGTCGCGCAGTTCCTTGTAGCGCTGGAGCGTGCCCTGCACGGCGCGAGCCGTGTTGTAGTGGTCTTCACCGACCACGGCTGGCGACAACTGGCGGCTGGTCGAGTCGAGTGGATCGACCGCCGGGTAGATACCCAGCGAAGCAATGTCACGCGACAGCACCACAGTGGAGTCCAAGTGGGCGAAAGTGGTGGCAGGCGACGGATCGGTCAAGTCATCGGCAGGCACGTAAACGGCCTGGATGGACGTGATGGAACCCACCTTGGTGGAGGTAATACGCTCTTGCAGGCGGCCCATTTCCTCGGCCAGCGTCGGCTGGTAACCCACGGCGGAAGGCATACGGCCCAGCAGCGCGGACACTTCGGTACCGGCCAGCGTGTAGCGGTAGATGTTGTCCACGAAGAACAACACGTCACGGCCTTCGTCACGGAAGGACTCGGCAATCGTCAGGCCGGTCAGCGCGACGCGCAGACGGTTGCCTGGCGGCTCGTTCATCTGGCCGTAAACCATGGCCACTTTGGACTCGCCGAGGTTCTCGAGGTTCACGACGCCGGAATCGGCCATCTCGTGATAGAAGTCATTTCCCTCGCGGGTACGTTCACCCACACCGGCAAACACGGACAAACCTGAGTGAGCCTTGGCGATGTTGTTAATCAACTCCATCATGTTCACGGTCTTGCCGACGCCGGCACCGCCGAACAAGCCCACCTTGCCGCCCTTGGCGAACGGGCACACCAGGTCAATCACCTTGATGCCGGTTTCCAGCAGCTCTTGCGAAGGCGAGAGTTCGTCATAAGCCGGGGCTTTGCGGTGAATCGGAGCGGTCAGGGTCTGGTCAACAGGCCCGCGCTCGTCGATAGGCGCGCCCAACACGTCCATGATGCGACCCAGTGTGGCTTTGCCCACAGGAACCGTGATGTTGGCGCCAGTGTTGTAGACCATGTTGCCGCGTCGCAGGCCGTCAGAGGTGCCCAGCGCAATGGTACGCACGATGCCGTCGCCGAGCTGCTGCTGCACTTCAAGGGTCAGCGCGGAGCCTTCCATCTTGAGCGCGTCGTAAATCTTGGGCATCTGGTCGCGTGCGAATTCAACGTCAACCACCGCGCCGATACACTGAACAATCTTGCCTTGAGCTTGAGCCATGACTGGATCCTTTTCCGTTCTTTAAATCTTGAATCGCGGTTTAAACCGCTGCGGCACCTGCGACGATTTCCGAAAGTTCTTTCGTAATCGCCGCCTGACGCGTTTTGTTGTAAACCAGCTTGAGTTCGCCAATCACGCTGCCGGCGTTGTCGGTGGCGGCCTTCATGGCGACCATCCGCGCAGACTGCTCGGAAGCCATGTTCTCCGCTACTGCCTGATAAACCAGCGCCTCGACATAACGAACCAGCAGATCGTCAATCACGGTCTGTGCATCCGGCTCGTAGATGTAATCCCAGCCGTGCTGGTCCTTGTCGGCCTGCAAACGATCAGCCGTCAAGGGCAGCAACTGCTCAACCACCGCCTCTTGCCGCATGGTGTTGATAAACCGCGTGTAGCACAGGTACACCGCGTTGATCCTGCCTTCGCTGTAAGCATCGAGCAGTACCTTGACCGGTCCAATCAGTTTGTCCAGGTGCGGCTTGTCGCCCAAATGGGTCGCATGCGAAATCACCTTGGCGCCAACCCGGTTGAGAAAACCCAGACCCTTGTTGCCGATGGCCACCGCCTGCACACCCTGGCCTGCCGCCTGCAGCTCCTTGAGCTTGACAGTGACAGCGCGCAGCAGATTGGTGTTCAAGCCACCGCACAGGCCCTTGTCCGTCGTCACCACGATGAAGCCGCCAGCTTTGGCATCGTTGGCCTGCATGAAGGCGTGGGTGTATTCCGGGTTGGCTTGAGCCAGGTTGGCCGTGATGTTGCGAATCTTGTCGCTGTAAGGTCGGGCAGCGCGCATCCGTTCCTGCGCTTTGCGCATTTTGGAGGCCGCCACCATTTCCATGGCTTTGGTGATCTTGCGGGTGTTTTCCACCGACTTGATCTTGCCGCGTATCTCTTTTCCTGCCGCCATATTGCTTCCTAAATGGTTTCTAAGCGCTGGGCTTTGATGTCTTCAGGTATGTATCAGGCAAAGGACTTTTTGAACGCAGTCACAGCAGTGGTCATTTCCGCTTCCGCGTCCTTGTCCATGGCCTTGGCAGATTCGAGCTTGGCCATCAGCGCTGCGTGTTTGTCCTTGAGGTAGCTGTGCAGGCCGGCTTCAAAGGCCAGAACCTTCTTGACATCCACGTCGTCCATGAAGCCCTTGTTCACGGCGAACAGCGTGGCGGCCATGTTGGAGATGGACAGCGGCGAGTACTGGGACTGCTTGAGCAGTTCGGTTACGCGGGCACCGCGGTCCAGCTGCTTGCGGGTGGCTTCGTCCAGGTCGGAAGCAAACTGCGCGAAGGCAGCCAGCTCACGGTACTGGGCCAGGTCGGTACGGATACCACCGGACAGATTTTTGATCAGTTTGGTCTGGGCCGCACCACCGACCCGCGACACCGAAATACCGGCGTTGATGGCGGGGCGGATACCGGCATTGAACAGGCTGGTCTCCAGGAAAATCTGGCCGTCGGTGATCGAGATCACGTTGGTTGGCACGAAGGCCGAGACGTCACCGGCTTGCGTTTCAATAATCGGCAGCGCCGTCAGTGAACCGGTTTTGCCTTTGACTTCGCCTTTGGTGAAGTCTTCAACGTACTTTTCGTTCACGCGGGCCGCGCGCTCGAGCAGACGGCTGTGCAGATAAAACACGTCGCCGGGATAAGCTTCACGGCCTGGCGGACGGCGCAGCAGCAGCGAAACCTGACGGTAGGCCACAGCTTGCTTGGACAGATCGTCATACACAATCAGGGCATCTTGACCGCGGTCGCGGAAATACTCCCCCATGGTGCAACCAGAGTAAGCGCTGACATACTGCATGGCAGCCGATTCGGACGCCGATGCGGCGACAACGATGGTGTAGTCCATCGCACCGGCTTGCTCAAGCGAACGCACCACGTTTTTGATCGACGAAGCCTTCTGGCCGATGGCAACATAAACGCAAAATACGCCCGTGCCCTTCTGGTTGATGATGGCGTCAATCGCAACAGCCGTTTTACCGGTCTGGCGGTCACCGATGATCAGCTCGCGCTGGCCACGGCCAATCGGGACCATGGAGTCGATGGATTTCAGGCCGGTTTGCAAAGGTTGATCAACCGATTTACGGGCGATCACACCAGGTGCCACCTTCTCAATCACGTCGGTCATCTTGGCATTGACCGGGCCTTTGCCGTCAATCGGCTGACCCAGCGCATTGACCACACGGCCCAGCAGCTCGGGACCAACCGGCACTTCCAGAATGCGACCCGTGCACTTGACGGTGTCGCCCTCGGCGATGTGCTCGTACTCACCCAGAATCACAGAGCCGACCGAGTCGCGCTCCAGATTCAGGGCCAGGCCGTAGGTGGGTGTGCCGTCAGCAGTGGGCGGGAATTCGAGCATCTCGCCCTGCATCACATCGGACAGGCCGTGGATACGCACGATGCCGTCGGACACGGAGACAACCGTGCCCTGGTTACGGACATCGCTGCTGGCGCTCAAGCCCTCAATACGGCTCTTGATCAGTTCAGAAATTTCTGCGGGATTGAGTTGCATGACTCTTTCCTTCTTTCTATGTTGTTGGCTAATTCCGGGACACTGCGCTTGCGCACAACATCAAGAAATCAGCGCCACTTTCATTTGCTCTAAACGGGCTTTGACCGAGGTATCCAGCACCTCGTCACCCACCACGACACGTACGCCGCCTATCAGTTCGGGTTCCAGCTCCACCTTGAGGTTGAGCTTGCGGCCAAAACGCTTTTCCAGCGTTGCCGCCAGATCGGTCAGCGCGGCCCCCTCCAGCGCAAACGCGCTGTACACGATGGCATCCGACGATCCGCTTTGCGCATTTTTCAAAACCCGGAACTGACTGGCAATTTCGGGCAGGACGCCGAGACGCCCGTTATCTATCACCGCGCGCAGAAAGTTTTTTGCAGCCTCTGGCAGCTTGGCCTTGACCACGCCGGAAACCACGTCAAACGTCTGTTCCGCAGTGACTCTGGGGTTGCCAGCAAACTGCTGCAGCTGCGCATTGGCTGCGATGACGGCCAGTTCATCCAGCCAGGTGGCTGCGGCGCCCAGGTCAGACCCGGATGCCTTAAACAGCGCTTCAGCGTAAGGGCGGGCGATGGTGGCTAGTTCTGCCATGTTGACCCCCTCTTACAGCTCTGTCTTCAGGCGACCCAGCAAGTCAGCATGCACACCGGCATTGACTTCCTTGCGCAGAATCTGCTCGGCACCCTTAACCGCCAGCGCAGCGACCTGCTCGCGCAGCGTTTCCCTGGCCTTGACGGATTGCTGCTCGGCTTCGACTTGGGCAGCGGCAATGATTTTCTTGCCCTCTTCCGCAGCCTTGGCTTTGGCCTCTTCGATCATGACTTGGCCGCGACGCTCTGCATCTGCCAAGCGAACTGCAGACTCGTTGCGCGACTTGGCCAGCTCTTCTTCCACGCGCTTGTTGGCAACGGAGAGTTCGGACTTGGCCTTTTCGGCAGAAGCGAGGCCTTCAGCAATCTTTTGGGCCCGCTCGTCCAGCGCTTTCGCGATCGGCGGCCACACGAATTTCATCGTGAACAGCACCAGCAATGCAAAGACGATGGCTTGCGCCACCAGTGTTCCATTAATGTTCACAGTAAATCTCCCTCAACGAGGTGTTGCAGGCAGGACTTACTTGACCAGGCGTGCGATTTGAGCCAGGAACGGGTTGGCAGTTGCGAACCACAGGGCAATACCGGTACCGATAATGAACGCGGCGTCGATCAGACCAGCCAGCACGAACATTTTGGTTTGCAGTTCGCCCATCAGTTCTGGCTGACGTGCAGCTGCTTCAAGGTACTTGCTGCCCATGATGCCGATACCGATACAAGCACCGAGAGCGCCCAGACCGATGATCAAACCAGCAGCCAGAGCAGCAAAACTAATAACTTCCATGATTCACTCCTAAATTAACGAAAAAACACCAAAACGAAAACGAAAATCAATGCGCGTCGTGCGCTTGCCCGATGTAGACCAGCGTCAACATCATGAACACAAAAGCCTGCAGCAAAATGATGATGATGTGGAACACCGCCCAGGCCCAACCAGCCACCACATGCAGCAGCATCAACATCAAACTTGTTGAAGGATCGGTCGAAAAGGCCCACGCACCACCCAGCAGGGCAATCAGCATGAACACCAGCTCACCCGCATACATGTTGCCAAACAGCCGCATGCCGTGCGATACCGTTTTGGCAACAAAAGAGATCAATTGCTCGGCGATGTTGATGATGCCCAGAATGACTGCGAAGACCGGGTTCTTGCTGGTACCGAAAGGCGCGGACACCAACTCATGCGCCCAGCCGCCCATGCCCTTGATCTTGATGTTGTAGAAAATGCAGATAAACAAGACCGAAACCGACAGGCCCATGGTCACAGACAGGTCGGCAGTAGGCACAACACGCAGATAAGCGTGGCTCGGGTCGTAGCCCGCAGCACCATAGGCCAGGGCCCACAATTCAGGCAGCAGATCCAGCGGAAGCAGGTCCATCGCGTTCATCAGGAAAATCCAGACAAACACCACCAGCGCCAGTGGCGTCACGAGCTTGCGGCTGTTGGCGTTGTGCACAATCGCCTTGGCCTGGCCGTCCACCATTTCAAGCAGAATTTCGACAGCCGCCTGAAAGCGCCCAGGTACACCAGACGTCACGCCGCGTGCCGCCTTCCACAAAAAGAAGCAACCGACCACGCCCAGCAGGATGGAGAAAAACAGGGAATCAATGTTGAAGACGGAGAAATCAACGATTTCCGTCTGCGGCTTGTTTTGCCAGTGCGTCAGGTGGTGAACAATATATTCACTGGCTGTCGGAGCGTTTGCTTCTGCGGACATTGTTGACTCTTTAAGCTATTTTTCGTTCAGGGCGCATTAACAGCGCCACCCAATAAACCTTCAAGGTCACGATCAGGCCAATCAGCATTGCCAACCAGTCCAGATCAGGGACCAAGCGCGGGGCCGCAAACAGCATCCCGACACTGGAGGCAATCTTTATTGCCTCCCACACAAAAAAACCAAATCCAGCAGTCATTGCATTGATTGACGAGAACTGGCTCATCAAACCACGCGCAAACAAGGCGCCGGGTATCGCCACTGCCAGCGCGCCATAAAACGCCGACCAGGCCGCGATGCTTCGTCCTGTCAAAGCCCACGCGATTAACGCCACCGCCACACCAACCCCAAACTGCCCCCCGACGATCCACCAAGGCGATAAGGATGGACTAAGCTCGCGCAGCTTTTTCGCCTCTTCGCGCGTCAGCGGCTTGAAATCTTCATCGGCAGCCTGCGCCGCCCCAGCTGGCATCTTCAATGCGGAATGAACCGTCGAACCCAGCATTTTGATCATCCCAAATTACGAGCAGATTACAAGGCGGTACTTTGCAAAGCCTCTGATTATACGTAGAAACCCGACGCTGTCGAACAGACACTGAAAGTCCGGCGCGGCCCGGGTAGATTGGTCGCATTCGTTAAGGCCATGGATAGCGAGCCACAATCAGGACTTTATTCCAACCATCTGGGACAAGCCATGTACGACGCAGTCAAACTCATTCACCTTGTCGCGGCCATTGTCTGGATCGGTGGCATGACATTCATGCTTATTGCGCTTCGGCCGGCTGCATTCGCCATGCTGGAGGCGCAGCCCCGGGCACGGCTGATGGGCCAAGTCTGGCAACGTTTTTTTCTGCTGGTATTGATTTCCATTGTGGCGCTGTTCACGACGGGCACCAACCTCTATACCACCGCCTTCAGGGCTGTTAAAGCAGCCACTGGCGCGGGCGGCGTGCCGCTGGGCTGGAACCTGATGCTGGGTATCGGCATCGTGATGATTTTGATCTTTGGCCACATCTACTTCGCCGGATTTCGGAAATTCAAGCGGGCGGTGGCCGCCGCCGAGTGGTCGCTGGCCGCCAAGGCAGCAGAACAAATCCATCTGATGACGGTGATTAACTTTGTACTGGGCTGGCTGGCCATTGCCGCAGTCCGGCTAATTCGTTAATTCCAGGTTGTCTTTTTGCAGCATGCCCGACGCAAAAACCCAAGGAACCATGATTTTTCTCATGATGAAAATTGATACACTCCGTCGCCTGCCAGCTCAGGTGGCAACACCATGAGCGCGCGCAAGCAGCATTCCGACCGTCCCGAGCAAAAGCGCCCCAAAGCAAGCTGGGCCGACCGCTTCACGCAAGGCGTCAGCCCTCAAACACTGGCGGCTCATCCCTGGCTCAAGCCGGTCGCGCATCGCCTGCAGGAGCCCGGCCTCTGGCATTTGCAACATGAAGCGGTAGCCCGAGGAGTTGCTATTGGCCTGTTCTGGGCGTTTGCGCTGCCGGTCGCACAAATCCTCGTGGCAGCAACCCATTGCATCTGGTGGCGCGGCAACATTCCGGTGGCCGCAGGCATGACCCTGGTCACCAACCCGTTCACCATTGGCTTCTGGCTCTGGCTGGCTTATAAACTGGGCAGCCTGATTCTGGGTGTGGCGCCGCACGAAGCGGCCGACGGCAGCGCCGCGCTCCAAGAAGTTGCGATCGGCAGCGGATTCGATCCACTTGCGTGGCTGGAACAGTTTGGTTGGCGCGCCGTACTTGGCATGGCCATTTTTTCGGTCGTCGGCTCAGTAAGTGGTTACATTCTCGTCAAACTGATCTGGCGCTGGCGCGTGTGGTCCAAGCGACGCAGCCGGCGTCGCGGAAAATAGGCCTGCACGACAATAGCGTTTATTCCTTCGACTTCCATGATGATGAGTACTTTGAACCCAACCTCCAGCGCACAACTGCCCGACACGCCCTGCTACCTCAACGGTGAAATCACCGCGCTCAAGGACGCCAAAATCAGCGTGATGGACCGCGGCTTCATCTTCGGCGACGGTGTGTATGAAGTGGTACCGGTGTATGGTGGCAAACCTTTCCGCTTTGCCCAGCACATGGCACGTCTCGACCGCAGCCTGGCCGAGCTGCGCATCGCCAACCCACTGTCCCACGACAGATGGCGCGAGATCGTCACGCAACTGGTGGACGGCTACGCGCTGTCACAACACACGTCCCACGAAAAAATCGACCAGCTGATCTACATCCAGATCACGCGCGGCGTGGCGCTGCGCGACCATGTGATGCCGCCGGACATCACGCCCACCGTATTCGTCATGACCAGCACCATGAAGCCGCCCACAGCCGGGCAGCGCGCGCAGGGCGTAGCCTGCGTCAGCGCCGACGATTTCCGCTGGAGCAAGGCCCACATCAAGACCACTAGCCTGCTGGGCGCCGTGTTCGCGCGGCAGATCAGCGCCGATGCTGATGCCGTGGAAACCGTGATGTTTCGCGATGGTTTTCTCAGCGAAGCGGCTGCCTGCAACGTCTGGGCCGTGCGCGGCGGCAAGGTGCTCGGCCCGCCCAAGGACAACCTGGTGCTCGAAGGCATCCGTTACGGCCTGATTGAAGACATCTGCCGCAACGCCGGCATCGGTTTTGAGCTGCGGCGGATCACGCGCGAGGAAGTCTTTGCCGCCGACGAGTTGCTGCTGTCCTCAGCAACCAAGGAAGTGCTGGCCATCACCACGCTGGACGGCCAAGCCGTCGGCAGCGGCAAGCCCGGTCCGGTCTATGCAAAGTTGCATGCGGCCTACCAGCGTGCCAAACAGGAGCCCACCACGTGAGCCTGCCGACCCCACCGCCCGAGATTCCGCGCCAGGAGTCGCTGATCGAGTACCCCTCGCAGTTTCCGATCAAGGTCATGGGCGTGAAGGTCGATGGCCTGGTGCACGCGATCAGCATGATCGCGCAACAGTTTGACCCGGCGTTTGACGCGAGCACCATTGAGCTGCGCGAAAGCAAGGGCGGCAAGTACCTGGGCGTCACCGTCACCATCACCGCCACCAGCCGCGAGCAGCTTGACGAGCTTTATCGCACGCTGAGCACGCATCCCATGGTTAAAGTGGTGCTCTAAGCACTGAAGCGCCACCCATGCAGGCTGATGTGGAGGTCCGGCAACTCGGGCAGGTTAATTACTTGCCCACTTGGCAGGCGATGCAAGCCTTCACAGCCTCACGCGGTCGTGACCCCCGAACTTCAAGCCAAATCGGTCTCCAACCCATGTCGGATGGCCCTGATCAGCTATGGATTTGTGAGCATTTTCCGGTTTACACCCAGGGCCTGGCGGGCAAAAGTGAGCATGTGCTGGCGCTAGGCGACATACCGTTGGTGGCCACCGATCGGGGTGGCCAGGTCACCTACCATGGCCCCGGCCAAGTGGTGGCTTACCCGCTGATCGACCTCAAACGTGCCGGTTATTACGTCAAGGAATATGTCTACCGGATTGAAGAGGCCGTAATCCGCACGTTGGCGCATTTCGGCGTGACCGGTCACCGCGTGGCAGGGTCGCCCGGTATTTATGTGCGCCTGGACGAGCCCGGTTCGCACGCCGCACTGACGGGTCCGCGCGACCCGGTGGACCCATTCCGGGGTCTCGGCAAAATCGCCGCACTCGGCATCAAGGTCAGCCGCCAGTACAGCTACCACGGCGTGGCGCTCAACGTGGCGATGGACCTCGAACCCTTTTCCCATATCAACCCCTGCGGCTATGTCGGGCTGCAAACCACAGACCTTTCTACAATCGGGGTATCGGCAAGCTGGCAGGAGGCGGCAGAAATCCTGAGCCAAAAGCTCGTGAACTCTCTGGCGCCCTGAAGCCACTCCTCCCAAGGCAAACACCCATGAGCACCCAAGACGCTGTCAATCCTGTTGTTCGCGACATCCAGAGCCAGCAGGACTACAACCCGCTGGCCAAACAAAAAGCGGCGGCCAAGCTGTCGCGCATCCCGGTCAAGGTGGTGCAAGGCGAGGTGCTGAAAAAACCCGAGTGGATCCGTGTCAAGGCCGGCAGCCCCACGACCCGCTTTTACGAGATCAAGCAGATCCTGCGCGAGAACAAACTCAATACCGTGTGTGAAGAGGCAAGCTGCCCAAACATCGGCGAATGTTTCGGCAAAGGCACGGCGACCTTCATGATCATGGGCGACAAGTGCACCCGCCGTTGTCCGTTTTGCGACGTCGGCCACGGCCGGCCCGACCCGCTGGATGTGGACGAGCCCTTGAACCTGGCCAAAACCATTGCCGCACTCAAGCTCAAATACGTGGTCATCACCAGCGTGGATCGCGACGACCTGCGCGACGGCGGCAGCGGTCATTTTGTCGAATGCATCCGCAAAATCCGCGAACTCTCGCCCGCCACCACGATTGAAATCCTGGTGCCTGATTTCCGCGGCCGCGACGACCGCGCGCTGGAGATTCTGAAAGCCGCGCCCCCCGATGTGATGAACCACAACCTGGAAACCACGGCGCGCCTCTACAAGGAAGCACGTCCCGGTTCCGACTACCAGTTCAGTCTGAACCTGCTGAAAAAATTCAAGGCCCTGCACCCCGGCGTGCCGACCAAAAGCGGCATCATGGTTGGCCTGGGCGAGACCGATGAAGAAATCTTGCAGGTCATGCGCGACATGCGCGCGCACAACATCGACATGCTGACCATCGGCCAATACCTCTCGCCGTCGACCAGCCACCTGCCGGTGCGACGTTATGTGCACCCCGACACTTTCAAGATGTTCGAGTTAGAGGCCTACAAGATGGGCTTCACCCACGCAGCGGTCGGCGCCATGGTGCGCAGCAGTTACCACGCCGACCAGCAAGCCCACGCCGCGGGGGTAGCGGACAAGGCCGACGCCGCGGCGCTGAGCGCGCCCTGAGCCCCAACAGCGACCGGCATCCGGCGCCACGCCGGCGTTTATGCTTGCCGCCATGTCCGCCAACCTCTACGCCCTCGGCGCCATCGCTTTGTGGGCCACCCTGGCGTCGCTCGGTGTCGCGCTCAAACACGTCCCGCCCTTCCTGCTGACCGGCATCGCGCTGCTGGTCGGCAGCCTGCTGGGCTTGCCCTTCGTGCTGAAGGACCGCAGGCAATGGGCGATTCCCGCCTCGACGCTGATGCTAGGCGTCTACGGCCTGTTCGGCTTTCACTTCCTCCTGTTCATCGCGCTGCGCCACGCGCCGGCGGTCGAGGCCAACCTGGTCAACTACCTGTGGCCGCTGTTCATGGTGGTGCTGGCACCGCTGTTCCTTAAAGGCATGCAACTGCGCGGCGTGCATGTCGCTGCGGCCCTGCTGGGTTTTGCCGGTGCGGCGATCGCCATTCTGGGCGCGCGCGATGCCGCGGACGCGGGCACGGGCTGGTCCTGGGGCTACCTGCCGGCGCTCGCCTCTGCCTTCATCTGGGCCAGTTATTCGCTGCTGACGCAACGTGTGGCGCCTTTTCCGACCGCAGCCATCGGCCTGTTCGGCCTGGTCTCGGGTCTGTTGTCGCTGGGGTGCCACTGGCTGCTGGAGCCGGCGACGGTCCTGTCCAGCCGGGACGGGGTGCTGCTCGCAGTGATGGGCCTGGGCCCGCTGGGCGCGGCGTTTTTTCTCTGGGACAAGGCGCTCAAACTCGGCGATGCGCGGCAGATCGGCATCCTGAGCTACCTCACCCCACTGTGCTCCACCGCCCTGCTGATGCTGGTCAGCGGGCGGGCGCTGAGCTGGAGCATTGCGCTCGCCGCCGTGATGATTATTGGGGCGGCGGTGCTGGGGACACGTGGGAAATAGTTTCGCCCGTCCTTAGTCGTCACGCTGCATCCCCGGCCGGACTGCTTCGGCAGGTCCTAACTCCCCACTCCCAACCCCCCGCCCTTCCCTCGCCCCGCTGGGCGAGAGAAGGGAGCCTCATTTGGCCGCGTGCGCTGCGCTCGCGTGCAAACATGACCGTTCGTTGGGAGTCCCGTGCAGGAAGCGCTGTGCGCTTCCTGCACTCCGGATTTTGTCCCCGGTGTTCGATCTTCCCCACCCTTCTGTATGCGCCGAGGAGCGCAGGCAAAAGCGGATCAGGGCTCGCGATTGTCTGAGCCGAAGGCGAGTTCGAGCGAGACCCCGCTTTTACCGAGCACCGCAGATTGCCCCGAAGCGCAGCGCAGCGCAGGGGACCCGGACCATCGGGTCCCTTCTCTTTTGCTTACTTTTCTTTTGGCGACGTGTATGGACCGGAGACATAGGAGACACATGTGCGGGGACATGGTTGACGGCAATCCGCTATGAATTCAATAGCTGTTCACGCAAACTACATATGGGCCACAAGCCAATTTTACTAATCACCCAAGATGATTACAGCACTGCACACCCACCTGCTGCTATTCGCTGGCAGCAGGAGAGTTACAGCAGTGCCGCCGGCTCTTCACTGGCCAACACCTGCGCGGCCCACGGTGTGAGTTTGCCGGCATCGGCACGCAGCACCTGCTGTTTGACCGCCAGAATTTGCGAGGGGTGCATGGAGAAGCTGCGCAGGCCCAGGCCCAGCAGCAGCCGCGTCATGGTGACGTCGCCGGCCATCTCACCGCAGACGCTGACGCCCTTGCCTTGCGCGTTGCATTCGGCAATCGTGTCGGCGATCAAGCGCAGCACCGCCGGGTGGCAGGGGTCGTACAGGTGGGCCACCGCTTCGTCGGCGCGGTCGATCGCCAGCGTGTACTGGATCAGGTCATTGGTGCCTATTGACAAAAAATCGAAGTACTTGAGAAACAGCTTGAGCGTCAACGCAGCCGCCGGAATTTCGATCATCGCACCCAGTTGCACCGGCCCATAGGCGATGCCCTTGTTGTCGAGGGTGGCCCGCGCAAAGTCAAGCAGCGACAGGGTCTGGCGGATCTCGCTGCCGTGGGCCAACATGGGCACCAGCAGATTGACGGGGCCATGCGCGGCGGCGCGCAGGATGGCGCGCAACTGCGTCAGAAACATCGGCGGGTCGGCCAAACTCCAGCGGATCGCCCGCAGGCCAAGCGCCGGGTTCAACTGCCCGTCCTGCGTCTTGCCGACCAGCCTGTCGAGCGGCTTGTCGGAGCCGATGTCCACCGTGCGTATCGTCACCGGCAGGCCGTTCATGCCTTCAACCGCCTTGCGGTAGGCCAGGTACTGCTCCTGCTCGTCGGGCAATCTGCCGGTACGGCCCATGAACAAAAACTCGCTGCGAAACAGGCCGACGCCGGCCGCGCCAACCTTGACGGCGCCCACCGTGTCTTCGGGCATTTCGATGTTGGCCAGCAGTTCAACCTTGTGTCCGTCCAGCGTCAGCGCTGCGGTGTGGATCAGCCGGTTCAGGCGCTGGCGCTCCAGCTCGCCCTGGCGCTGCTTGAAACCGTACTCGGCCAGGATGATGGGCGAAGGGTCAACAATCAGCACGCCGGCATCGCCGTCGATGATGACCCAGTCGTCCTGCTCGATCAACTGGCTGGCGCTGCGCGCGCCGACCACCGCCGGAATGTCCAGGCTGCGCGCCACGATCGCGGTGTGAGATGTCTTGCCGCCCACGTCGGTGGCAAAACCGACAAACAGGCTTTGCTTGAACTGCAGCATGTCGGCCGGGGAGATGTCGTGCGCCACCAGCACCAGCGGCACATCCATGGTGTCGTCGAGCAGCAGGTCCTGAGCGCGCGGCTGGCGGCTGGCGGCGGCTGGCGCGGCTGGCAGCACCGGCGACGCCACGCCTTTCATGTAACCCAGAATACGCTCGACCACCTGCTCCAGATCCGCCTTGCGCTCGCGCAGGTACTCGTCTTCCATGTCGTCGAACTGCCGCGCGATGATTTCATACTGCGTGGTCAGCGCCCACTCGGCGTTGTAGAGCCGGTCGTTGATCCAGTGCTTGACGCCGCTGATGAGTTGCTCGTCCTGCAGCAGCATCAAATGCACGTCCAGCAGCGCCGACAACTCATGCGGCGCGTCCTTGGGCAGGTCGCGCTGCACCCGCGTGATTTCTTCGGAAACCGCATCGCGCGCCACCCGCAGGCGCTGGATTTCTTCAGCCGTCCTGGCCGCGTCGATGAAGTAGTGCGCGACATCGGCCCGGCTCGACGCCACCAGCACGGCACGGCCTATCGCAATCCCTCGCGAGACGGCTAACCCGTGAACAGAGAATGTCACGCAAGCCCCTTCAGCAGTTGCCGCGATGCGAAGCGAGCCGTCCAAGACCAGTCCGAGCCGCGGAACCGGCTTTGCCGGGCCGCAGGCGGGGCGGCCCCCTCGGGGGGCAGCGCAGTACGCGAAGCGACAAGCGTGGGGGCCATTACTCCCCTTCGCCGAACTTGTCGTGAATGAGGGCAAGAATCGCGTCCATCGCCTTCTGCTCGTCTGCCCCGTCGGTTTCGATCTCGACGCTGCTACCCAGGCCGGCGGCCAGCATCATGACGCCCATGATGCTTTTGGCGTTGACGCGGCGCTCGCCCTTGCCCATCCAGACCTCGCAGGCGAAACTGCCCGCGAGTTTGGTGAGTTTGGCCGAAGCGCGGGCGTGCAGGCCCAATTTATTGCTGATGGTCGTACTGTTCTTTATCATGATTTCTGCGAGCTTGATTCTGCGGTGCGGTGATCGCGACTTGCATCACACCCTGAGTTCCACCCAACACCGCGCGCGCCACCAGCGCATCCAGCGGCTCGTGCCGGTAAGACACGGTGCGCAGCAACATCGGCAGGTTGACGCCGGTGATCAGCTTGGAGCGCACGCCGTCCACCAGCTTTTGCGCCACGTTGCAGGGTGTGGCGCCAAACACGTCGGCCAGCACCAGTGCGTGCGAGGTGCCAAGCTGGCGAAACACGGTGCGCGCCTGCGCCAGGGTCTCTTCCGGCGGCATGTTGGGCTGCACGTCCAGCGCCACCACACCGGCCGGGTTGTCCGGGAAAACATGCAGCACGCATTGCCGCAGGGCGGAGGCAAGGGGCGCGTGGGCGATGATGAGAATGCCGTTCATTGCGGGGAATTATCAGCGTTCACGCTGAGGAAATAGGCGTATGAGGCTATACAACAACACAAAAACACCCCGAAGGCCGCCTGAAAGCTCGCCACTTCGGCCAGCCCCGCGGCCTGGAAGGCATCGATCAGCAGCCCAATGCCCCACTGCACCACAAACACCCCCGAGAAAATCACCAGGTTGTAGGCCGACAGCGCGCGCCCCGCCAGCGAGGCATGAAACGCCATGCCGACCGCCGGCTGCGCCAGGCTCATGGCGCTGCAGCTCATGCAAAACAGGGCCCAGCCGAGCCAGCCTGTCGCCGCGCCTGCAAAGATATTGACCGCCAGCACCGCAATGCTCAGCGGCACGCCCCAGGCCACCAGGCGCGTGGCATGCCAGCCGTGCCGCACCAGCCAGGGGTTGACCATGCCCCAGGTCCAGAAGGTCACCAGCATGGTGGCGTTGATATAGAACAGGCCGGTGGCTGACTCCAGCGGCGTGTAGCCCGCCACCCGCAGCATCCAGGGCCCGGCCCACAAGGTCTGCACAGCCACCAGCCCGCCGTAGTTGAAGAAGGCCAGCGGCGTCATCTTCTGGAAATAGCGGTTGCGCAGCACGTCGGCGTAGCGGCCAGGGGGTCGAACGCCTTCGGCCGGCGCCGGAACCACCACATTCCAGGGCGGCACCACCCAGGCGATACACACCATCGACAGAACGATCAGGCCCGCCAAAATCCAGAACAGCGCGCGCCAGCCGGTCAGCGGCATCAGCCACTGCACCGGCAAGGTGGACGCCAACATGCCAAGCGAGGCCGTCATCAGCATCCAGGAGTTGGCACGCAGCAGCGCGGCAGGCTCCAGCCAGCGGCGGTAGCCGGTTAACGGCGCCATGAGGCAGGCGCTGACGCCCATGCCCACCACCACGCGGGACGCCAGCAGCCAGGTGAAACTGGTCGCCAGCGAAAACGCCAGGCTACCGATCACCGACAGGCCCAGAAACCAAAGGATCACGCGTTTAGGCCCATGCCGGTCCAGCCAGGCGCCCAGCGGCAACTGCATCGCCGCGAAGCCGAGAAAATACCCGCCCGCCAGCAGACCCAGGTCGCGTGCCTGCAGCGAAAACTCCTGCGTCAACACCGGCGACAGCGTGGCCGTGATGGCCCGCACCAGGGCTGAACAGAAGTAAGCCGCTGCAAACGCCAGGAAAACAATGACGGCGGTTTTGGGGGGAAGGTAGCCGGCGCTGTCGGCTTGCGCCGTCGTCATGACGCCGGCTCAAACTTGAGGCTGGAGAAAAAAGTCTCGGCCACCTCGGCACTCATCACATCGGCATACAGCACCACCTGGAATAGCTGTGAACCGCGCGAGAAATAAGCCGCCTGCCCGGTCACGGCCCTGCCGTCGGCGCGCTTTCCGCTGGACTTCACCAGCAGCGCCGGCGCGCCGCTGGCCATGCCCGCCGGCCGGAAAGAAGAAACCTGCGTGGTGCCGGCGCCCAGGCCGACGGGCCCGGCCTTCATGTTGGCAAGCGTCAGCGCCTGCCATTGGGCCAGCACCGCCTCGGCTTTGGATGCGTCGCCTATGTCGGCCACCGCCACCGCAAAGGTTGCATCGCCGGCATCACAGCCCAGCATCCGCAGGGGCACCGGCTGCCCGCCCAGCGGTACGGATTTTTCGGCCTTGTCGGGCTTGCAGGGCAGCAGCAGGCTCAAGGCGGTGTTGTCCGGCCGGACTTCTCGCCAGTTGAAGGTCGGGTTGCAGGCGGCCAGCGCCAAAAAAGCCGCCGCAAGCAAAGCCAGTCGCGGCGCGGTCACGGGTAAAAACAACTGATAAGCATGCATGGCACTTTACAGGGATTTGTGCGCCAGACTGGGGCCACGCAACCGGTAAAAGCCGGCACTCACTGGACGCGCACCGCTTTGGCGCACGTTCGACGCCGACTGTTGCACCAATGTGGGCACGCTGCTTGCTTGGAGGGTTGCATGTTTTCTGCCCTGCGCCAACACCCAGCCCCACCGGCTTCGCCGACGGCTGGTTACCTGCCGGGCGCTGACCAGCCTATTTGGCGCGACAAACTCTCTCAACTGCTGGAGTCGACTGGCGAAGGCATTTTCGGCATCGACATGGCCGGCTGCTGCACCTTCATCAACCGCGCCGGTGCCGAACTGCTTGGTTTTGCGCCGTCCGAGGTGTTGGGCAAAAACATGCACGAGCTGGCCCACCACAGCCATGCCGACGGCGCACATTACCCTGAACATCTGTGCCCCATCTTCAACGCCTTCCGCATGGCGCTGCCCTGCCGCATCGACACCGAGCTGTTCTGGCGCCGCGACGGCAGCGCGTTTGCGGTTGAATACTCGTCCTACCCCATCGTCGATGGCGGTGTGGTGCAGGGCGCGGTGGTCACCTTTGTCGATATCTCGGCGCGCAAGCGGGCCGAGGAAGCCCTGCGCCAGGCCAACGACGTGCTGGAGCAGCGCGTCAGTGAGCGCACCCAGGCGCTGGCAGGCGCGCTGCAGCAACTGCGCGAACTGTCGGCCTACACCCACACGGTGCGCGAGGAAGAGCGCACCCGCATCGCACGCGAGGTGCACGACGAGCTTGGCAGCCTGCTGGTGGCGCTGAAGATGGACGTCGGCTGGCTGGACAAACGCCTCGATGACCTTGGATCGTCGATTTACGTCTCCGAGCAGCAGCAACGCGAGCCGGTGCAAGCCCAGGCCATGCGCGGCGTGATGCGCGGCAAATGCCAGAACATGGGCCGGTTGATCGAGGCGGCGGTCGACAACGTGGGACGCATCATCACCGACCTGCGCCCCAGCATCCTGGACCACCAGGGACTGTGGGCCGCACTGGACTGGCAGGCGCATGAGTTTGTGCAGTCGGCCGAACTGACGCTGGACTGGCAAATGGACGTGGAGCAGGCCGAGCCCTTGCCTGAGCCCTCGGCGATGGCGATCTTCCGTATCTTCCAGGAGATGCTCAGCAATGTCGGCCGCCACGCCCAGGCCAGCCACCTCGCCATCACCATCCTGGCGACGGCCGGCGAGATCAGCCTCAGCGTGCAGGACAACGGCAAAGGCGCGGCGGCCTCGGCCTTTGAGGCGGGCGATGCCTACGGCGTGATGGGCATGCGCGAACGCGCGCGGCACCTCGGCGGCAGCCTGGAAATTACAAGTCAAATCGGCCTCGGGGCCACGTCCCACCTGCGCATCCAGCTCCCGAAACCATAGCAAATACCTCATGGCTCTACTCAACATCCTGATCGGCGACGACCACCGCATCGTGCGCGAGGGCCTCAAGCAGGTGCTGGCCGATGCGCCCGACATCTCGGTTGTCGCCGAAGCCGAGACCGGCCCCGACATCCTGGCCAGGGTCGAGGCACTCGGCGGTTCTGCAGGGCTGGCCGCGGTGCTGCTCGACATTGCGCTGCCAGGCCGCGACGGCATGGACGTGTTGCAGGCCCTCAAAAAAGCCTGGCCGCAACTGCCGGTGCTGATGCTCAGCACCTACCCGGAAAAACAGTACGCGGTGCGCTGCATCAAGTTGGGCGCAGCCGGCTACCTCAATAAAAGTGCCCATCCCGATGACATGATTGCCGCAGTGCGCAAGGTCGCGAGCGGCGGCCTCTATGTCTCCGCCGCCACCGCCGAAGCGCTGGCCAGTGCGGTGGGCGGCAGCGGCGGACGCAGCGGCGCCGAAGCCCTGTCGCACCGCGAGCACCAGGTCTTTCGGCTGCTCACAGCCGGAAAATCCGTCGGCGAGATCGGCACGCAACTGGGCCTGGCGTCCAACACCGTCAGCACCTACCGCCTGCGCATCCTCGAAAAAACCGCCACCAAAAACGATGTGGAACTTGCGCTGTACGCTGAGCGCCATGCCAAGGCGCCGGCCGGCGCCTGACGCGTCATTGCGCGCGGCCTTGTCCTACGGCCGCTTGGGTGCCCGCTGATTAACAAGTGCCCTGCGCCGCTCCATGCTGGTCGCAGCCCGCGCCGCCGGCGTAGCCCCAGCAACCCAAGGAGATTTTTCATGACCACTGTCACCGACGTGATGACCCGCGATGTGCGGACCCTGCCCCCCACCAGCACCATTACCGATGCCGCCAAAGCCATGGACGAGCTCAACGTGGGCGTGATTCCCGTGTGCGAGGGCGACACGCTGCTGGGCATGGTGACCGACCGCGACATCGTGGTCCGTGCCGTGGCGCAGGGCTTGGGCGGTGACACGCCGCTGTCCAGGGTGATGAGCACCGACGTTCGCACCGCACGCGAAAGCGACGACCTCGAAACGGTCCTGGGTGAGATGGCCGCCAGCCAGATCCGCCGCCTGCCAGTGGTGAATGCATCGGATGCGCTGGTCGGCATCATTTCGATTGGCGACATCGCCGTCAAAGGGCAGGACGAGGAAGACGTGGGCCAGTCCCTCGGCGAAATTTCCACGCCTGCCTGAGCGGCCAGCACTTACTTCGGCGGCAAAAGAGTTGTCATTGCGGGCTTGACCCGCAATCCATGCTCCGCGGGCCGTGCAGTGGGACCATGCAGCATGGATCCCGGATCGAGTCCGGGATGACAAGCATGTTTATCGCGCGCTGATTTGGTGCAGCGGAAGGGAAACACACCGGGTGTCCTGTCTTCCGTGAAGCTGTTCAAGCTTTACAAACAGGCCCAAATCGCCTCGCTGCGCCCGCAAAACCGTCACCTCGCGCCGTTCACGCCATTTTTGTAGTGCACGCCCTACACCGCGTCAGTCCATCGGCAGCGAAATTCGGCGCTGGCCGCGCTTCCGGTCAAAGTGGCCCACTGTTTGCAAGACAGCCGCATCTTCAACTGAAAGGTGCGTGCCATGTCAGACCGCTTCTCCCCCTACGACGCCGACCGGCCCCTGATGCTCAAGTGCAGCTGCGGCGGTGACCACGCCCCAGCCGACCACCACCCGGAGATGAACGCCGACGGCGCAGCGGCCGAGCTGCGCCGGCGCAGCCTGACGAGTGAGTTCGAGGCCTACTCGAATGAATTCATTGAAGCCACCCTGGTCAAGGCCTTGTTCCCCAAGGACGAAGTACGCCGCCGCTTCCTGCGCGCCGTCGGCAAGGGCACGGCCATGGCCGCGATTGCCAGCGTGTTGCCCGTGGGCACCATGCAGGCCATGGCGCAGGACAAGGGCCAGCTGGAAAAAACCAATTTGAAGATCGGCTTCGTACCGATCACCTGCGCCACGCCACTGATCATGGCGCACCCGCTGGGCTTTTACAGCAAGGAAGGCCTCAACGTTGAAGTCGTCAAGACGGCAGGCTGGGCGCTGATACGCGACAAGATGATCAACAAGGAATACGACGCCACGCATTTCCTCAGCCCCATGCCGCTGGCAATTTCCATGGGTGTGGGCTCGAACCCGGTGCCCATGAACGTGGCCACCATACAGAACACCAACGGCCAGGCCATCACGCTGGCCAACAAACACAAGGACAAGCGCGACCCCAAGATGTGGAAGGGCTTCAAGTTTGCGGTGCCCTTTGAGTTCAGCATGCACAACTTTCTGCTGCGTTATTACGTGGCCGAAGCCGGGCTCAACCCCGACACTGACATCCAGATCCGCGTGGTGCCGCCGCCTGAGATGGTGGCCAATCTGCGCGCCGGCAACATTGACGGCTACCTGGGCCCCGACCCTTTCAACCAGCGTGCGGTGTATGAAGAGATCGGCTTTTTGCACCTGCTGACCAAAGACCTGTGGAACGGCCATCCCTGCTGCGCCTTTGGCACATCGACAGAGTTCATCCAGAAGAACCCCAACACCTTTGCCGCGCTGTACCGCTCGGTACTCACCGCCGCTGCCATGGCGCGCGACCCGAAAAACCGCGAGCTGATTGCCAAGGTGATTGCACCGCAGGCCTACCTGAACCAGCCCGAAACCGTGCTGTCGCAGGTGCTGACCGGCCGCTTTGCCGACGGCCTGGGCAACATCAAGACGGTGCCGGACCGTGCCGACTTCGACCCGATTCCGTGGCAGTCGATGGCGGTGTGGATGCTGACCCAGATGAAACGCTGGGGCTACGTCAAGGGCGACATCAATTACAAACAGATCGCTGAAAAAGTCTTTCTGCTGACCGATGCCAAAAAACGCATGGCCGACCTCGGGCAAAAAGCACCCGAGGGCGCGTACCCCAAGTTTTCGGTCATGGGCAAACCTTTTGATGCTGCCAAACCGGAGGAATATCTCAAGTCCTTTGCCATCAACAAGATGGGCTGAGCTCGATGTTCAAGTCATTGAACTTCAAGGCCACGCTGGTTTCGGTCTTGCTGCTGCTGGTTTTTCTGGCGGCGTGGCAACTGGCCACCCTGCCGGCGCCGGGCGCAGTCACCGGCACCGCGGCGTCGGCCGAGCAGGCCGAGTACATGAAAATGCTGGGCAAAGACCCGGGCACGGCCAAAAGCGGCGGTTTTCCCACGCCGCTGCAGATGGGCCAGACCGCCTGGAAACACCTGGCCGACCCGTTCTACGACAACGGGCCCAACGACAAGGGTTTTGCCATTCAGCTTGGCTATTCGCTGGCGCGAGTCGGTCTGGGTTTTCTGCTGGCCTGCCTGGTGGCGATCCCGCTGGGTTTTGTCATTGGCATGTCGCCGCTGCTGCGCCGCGCGTTGGACCCATTTATCCAGGTGCTCAAACCCATCTCGCCGCTGGCCTGGATGCCGCTGGCGCTGTACACCATCAAGGACTCATCGACGTCGGGCATTTTTGTGATTTTTATCTGCTCGGTCTGGCCCATGCTGATCAACACCGCTTTTGGTGTGTCGGCGGTCAAGCGAGAATGGCTCAACGTCGCCAAGACGCTGGAAGTCAAACCGCTGCGCAAGGCCTTCCTCGTCATCCTGCCGGCCGCTGCGCCCACCATTTTGACCGGCATGCGCATCTCCATGGGTATCGCCTGGCTGGTCATCGTTGCCGCCGAGATGCTCGTCGGCGGCACCGGCATTGGCTACTTTGTCTGGAACGAATGGAACAACCTGTCGCTGACCAACGTGATATTTGCCATCGTGGTCATTGGCGTCATGGGCATGCTGCTGGACCTGATGTTTGCGCAGCTGCAGAAGTGGGTGACCTATGCTGAATAACCCCGCACCCGAAGCCACAGGCCGCCCCTTCCTGCAGATCGAAGGCCTGGCCAAGTCTTACCCCGGCACCACCGAGCCGGTGTTTGACGAGGTCAACTTCAGCATCGCGCGCGGTGAGTTTGTCTGCATCATCGGCCACTCGGGCTGCGGCAAGACGACGATTCTCAACGTGCTTGCGGGGCTAGAGACGGCCAGCGCAGGCCATGTCTTCATGGACGGCCGCGAGGTCGCCGGCCCCAGCCTGGAGCGCGGCGTCGTCTTCCAGGGCCATGCGCTGATGCCCTGGCTCACGGTGCGCAAAAACATTGCTTTTGCCGTGCGCTCCAAATGGCCGGACTGGACCGCCGCGCAGGTGGACGTTCATGTCAAAAAGTATGTGGATCTGGTCGGCCTCTCGGGCGCCATCGACAAAAAGCCCTCGGCCCTGTCGGGGGGCATGAAGCAGCGTGTGGGCATTGCACGCGCGTTTGCGATCGAGCCCAAGATGCTGCTGCTCGATGAGCCTTTTGGTGCCCTTGACGCACTGACACGCGGCACCATTCAGGACGAGCTGCTGGCCATCGTGCGCGAGACGCACCAGACAGTGTTCATGATCACGCACGACGTGGACGAAGCCGTGCTGCTGGCCGACAAGATTTTGCTGATGAGCAACGGCCCACAAGCCCGTGTGGCCGAGATTGTGCGCAACACCATGCCCCGCGACCGCCAGCGCGCGACCGTGCACCACGACCCGCAGTACTACCCGTTGCGCAACCACCTGGTGGACTTTCTGGTGGCCCGTTCCAAAGATTTGTCGCATGGCAAGGCGCCGGCGTACCCGCCGACGGTGGAGCCGGGCCGCGGCGCCCTCGCCGATGCCCCGCCCACCGTCACTCTGAAAGCCGTTGCATGAGTACAGAACAAGCCCGCCCGCCGCTGCCGCCTTTCACGCTGGAAAGCGCGAAAGAAAAAGTGCAGAAAGCCGAAGACGCCTGGAACAGCTGCGACCCCGACCGCGTGGCGCTGGCCTATACCGAAGACTCGGTCTGGCGCAACCGCGCCGACTTCTTCTCGGGCCGGCCCATGATCCGCGAGTTTTTGAAACGCAAGTGGGCCAAAGAGCTGGACTACCGGCTCAAGAAAGAACTGTGGGCTTTCACCGGCAACCGCATCTCGGTGCGTTTTGAATACGAATGGCACGACGACGCGGGCTTCTGGTTCCGCTCCCACGGCAATGAGCAGTGGCAGTTTGACGAGCTGGGCCTGATGCAGCGCCGCGAGGCCAGCATCAACGACGTGCCGATCAAAGAGGTCGACCGCAAATTCCACTGGTCACGTCCCGTGGCTGTTTGACGATGAAGCCCTCCCCGCTCGTGCTTCCGCTTCCTCTCCCCCCCGTTCGCCCTGAGCCTGTCGAAGGGTTCAACGTGCGCCGCCTACATCCCACCGTTCGGGCTGAGCCTGTCGAAGCCAACCCCGAGCAAAGACAAACTTCAACAACACCTCTTTAACCACAACACGGAGAACACACCATGAACCGCAACGACGTCACCGAGAAGATCATCACCGTCAAAGTCAGCAAAGGCATCACCTGGGAGTCTGTCGCCAAAAAAGTCGGCCACAGCAAAGAGTGGGTCACCGCCGGCTGCCTGGGCCAGATGACGTTTGATGACAAGGCAGCCAAGATCATTGGCAAGATTTTTGGCCTGAACGCCGAAGAGCAAAAGTGGCTGCAGGTTGTGCCTTACAAAGGCTCACTGCCCACCCCCGTACCCACCGACCCGCTGATCTACCGCTGGTACGAAATCGTCAGTGTGTACGGCACAACCATCAAGGAGCTGATCCACGAAGAGTTCGGCGACGGCATCATGAGCGCGATTGATTTTTCGATGGATATCGTGCGCACGCCCGACCCCAAAGGTGACCGCGTGAATGTGGTGTTGTCGGGCAAGTTTTTGCCGTACAAGACTTATTGATTGCCATGAACCGGGGTGCCGCCAGGCACCCTGGCGTCGCGCGCCGGAGGCCTGGAGCCCTAGAGCCCTTTCACCCGGCAAGCAATCAGCAGCAGGCCGAAGCCAATGATCCACGACCACGTCGCAATCGGTGCACCTAGGCGGACCACGCCGAAGTGCGCGAGCAGCGCGACCACAAACAGCACCAGGGAGATCACCCATACGACAAAGGTCGGGGCTTTGCCGGAGAAATTACGCATGATTGATTCCTTGTGGTTGCGAGATGAAGCAGCTTGAGTTTAGGGCTCACCAACTCACGGTTAACGACAAAGCGATTGGGGCTGACGTCGTTGCGGGAGGGTTTGGGCCTCGTTCCGCGACAAAGCGCCTTGCCTTGAAGGTGGTTCTGTGCATCGGCCGCCTGTCCATCCCGTACCGACGCACTTCCGCTGATCAACCGCACTTACAAAATCGTCAGCGCGATCAAAGAGCTGATCCACGAAGAGTACAGCGACGGCATCATGAGCGCGATCGGTTTCAGCGTGGACACCGTGCGGCAACGGAATCCCAAGGGTGATCGCGTCCATGTGGTGCGTTCAGGCAAATTTTTGCCGTGCACGACCTAGTGACGGCTCTGATTGTGCGGACTAGCGTTTGAATTAAGCGGCCCGCCGTCAGCGGCCGCCTGGAAGTAGGGTTGTGCGACTTTCTTGTTCCTACGGCGCGGAGCCCTCTGGGGGGTGGGCGGGAGGGTCCGTCGGGATTTCAATCTGCGGGTTCGCTCGATCCTCATACTCTGAACTGTGCCAATGGCCATGAAGCTCAATCTCTAGCCAGTCCGCGATTTTTAGGCAATGCTCGTATGACTCAAGAAAGTACTGGATGTCGGCGGGTAGCGCCATCCCAGATCGAGCCCGAACGTGAGAGCCAGCCTTTCGAACGTAGATGTCGTTCGCGATTCCTCGGTTGTGAACGAAGATATCCCTAGTTGCTTTAATCTCCATGTAGCAGTGAAACGAAGGGCATTCCAGAAGATTAACGGATACCAATTGCTGCATGGAGTCGGCGAATTCTACCGGGGAGCGATAGGCGAGTTCGTTAAGAAGAGCATCCGTGGCTCGAACGTGCACTTCCTCGAGCGTCGTCGACTCAAGAACTGCTTGAATCGACAGTGTTCGCTTTCCTCCGAGCTTTTGTGGATAGCGAGTGACCACGGCACGCACTACGTCACCAACCAGGGTTTCAATCAGAGTGACCAGTTGAACTAGGGCATTGACGCTTAGCTGGTGAAACGCCAAAAACTGATACTTTGAGAGGAGTTGATCCTTCTTGTACGTGCGGGTGCTTGGGATCGGAGTTCTATCGAAGTTGTAACCAACGGGGAACGTAACCTCAATCTCCTCTTGCTTCATGTCCTGCATGCTGCGAGCCGCAATATCGAATGCTCCGTACGTCAGCTGTGCCAGTTCCCCTTGGTCGAACATGGCATGCCTAGCATCTCGAACCAGTTGGTTCAATAGGTTTCCAAGATTGACACTGCTCATAGGCTCACTTGCATAACGTTTGAAATCATCGGCCGCCGTGGGCAGTCCGCTGGAATGAACATTTTCGAAGCGAAGGACCGCCGCCGGGCGTCCGTGTAGAACGACCTGTTAGGCATCTGTCGCCCGAACGCTCGCGGATGGCGCGCGTACAGCAATACGAAACGCCAGCGATGACAGGATAAGGGCGAGCAGGATGCCAACGGCGGCAACGGCAAGGATGGTTGGCCAGTGAAAGGTGTACCTTTGAGGATTGCGAATGATATTCGCCAGAGCGCCCAGCCCAAGACCTCCGAGGCCACCGCCAATCATCAGCATCCAAAGGCCAATGCTTCCATACAGAGCGCCACAAACCCATCCGATTGCACCGAACAGGATGAAAAAAGCCATTCCAGCCATAGCACCAAACGATCCGCCGGCCAGAAATTCCCAGGAGAGCTGTAACCACGACTTACGCTCAACTCCGAGAGAAAGCGCGATCTGGATCGTGGCGTACATCACCGCCGAAAAAATCGCGACCTGAAGGAGCCTCGGGGCGACGGCGGGAAATTTCATGGCGTTCATACTGATGCCTAACGTAATGTATGCAACAAACCCCGCGGTACAACTTGGACAGATGATCCCTTAAAAGGGCCGCCAGCATTGGCTTTGTGGGAAATTGGGTCAAATTTATACAGGTACAAATGAAGTCACCAAACCCGGCAGTCACTGCCAACGAATTCTAGGTCTCTATCGCATTCCGTCCGTCCCCCAATCGCAGGAGGTGTGGCTTTTTAGCGCCACCAACTGCACTTATCCCGTGGCACCTGCCTCGCCCACACCAAGGCAAAATGCCCCCATGAACTCCCTAGACGGCATCCGCATCCTCGACCTCTCCCGCGTGCTTGCGGGCCCCTGGTGTACCCAGACCCTGGCCGACCTGGGGGCTGACGTGATCAAGATCGAGCGGCCCGGCACGGGTGACGACACGCGCACCTGGGGGCCGCCGTTTTTGCAGGACAGTTCGGGCGTCGACACGGCCGAGGCGGCTTATTACCTCGGCACGAACCGCAACAAGCGTTCGCTGACCTGTGACATTGCCAAACCCGAAGGGCAGGCGCTGATCCGTGCGCTGGTGGCGCATTGCGATGTGTTTGTTGAGAACTTCAAGGTCGGCGACATGGCGCGGTACGGGCTGGACTACGCCTCGCTCAAGGTACTGAACCCCAAACTGGTCTATTGCTCGGTCACCGGTTTTGGCCAGACCGGGCCCTATGCCGAGCGTGCGGGGTACGACTACGCGATCCAGGGCATGGGCGGGTTGATGAGTGTGACGGGTGAGCGTGACGACATTGGCGGTGGGCCGCAAAAAGTGGGCGTGGCGGTGGCTGATTTGATGACGGGCATGTACGCCACCGTCGGCATTCTGGCCGCGTTGCGCCATGCCGAAAAAACCGGCGAAGGCCAGCAGGTGGACATGGCGCTGCTGGACACACAGGTCGCCATGCTGGCGAATCTGGGCGCCAACTATTTGGTCAGCGGCAAGGTGCCGGGGCGCGCGGGCAATGCGCACCAGAACATCGTGCCTTACCAGGTGTTTGAAGTGGCGCCTGCTGCCGATGGCAACAAGGACCATTTGATACTCGCCGTCGGCAATGACAGTCAATATGCCAAGTTCTGCGCGGTGGCCGGGCGGCCCGAACTCGCGAGTGACCCTAAGTACACCAGGAACCGCGACCGGGTGCGCAACCGCGCGGTGCTGGTGCCGCTGCTCGAAGCCATCATGCTGACACGCAGCAAGGCCGACTGGCTGGCGGCGCTGGAGGCGGCCAAGGTACCCTGCGGCGCGATCAACCACCTGGGCGAGGTGTTTGCCGACCCGCAGGTGAATCAGCGCGGCATGGTCACGCACTGGAACCACCCGGTAAAAAACGATTTGCGGCTGGTGTCCAGCCCGATCAAACTGAGCGCCACACCGGTGCGCACCGACCTGCCGCCGCCGCTGCTGGGCCAACACACCGACGAGGTGCTGCGCGATGTGTTGAACTACTCCGACGCACAACTGTCTGACCTGAAACACAAAGAGGTGATCTGATGGCTAATTTTGTTCTGGTGCATGGCGCCTGGCACGGCGGCTGGTGCTGGCAGCGCGTGACTTCACTCTTGCAGCAGCAGGGCCACCGCGTACACGCCGTCACGCTGACCGGCCTGGGCGAACGCGCGCACCTGCTCTCGCCCGCGATCACGCTGGACACCCACATCGACGACGTGATCAGCGCCATCGAGGTGGAAGAATTACACGACGTGGTGCTGGCCGTGCACTCCTACGCTGGAATGATTGGCACTGCCGTCGCAGACCGGCTCGGCAAACACCTGAAACACCTGGTCTATGTCGATGCGGTGGTGCCCAAGCCCGGTGAAAGCTGGAGCAGCACGCAATCGGCCGCCGTGCAGCAACAGCGCCTGTCTGCAGCCCAGGCCTCGACACGTTTCAGTTTTCCGCCCCCCGACCCCGAAGTGTTTGGCCTGCAGGATGCCGACCACGCCTGGGTCAAACGCCGCCAGACGCCGCACCCCGGCAACACCTACCAGGCGCCGCTGGACTTTGATGTCCATCGTGTCGCCGCGATCCCGCGCACCTTTGTCAACTGCACGCAGCCCGCGCTGGGCACCATAGAGCCCAGCCGCCTGCGCGTGAAAGACGCGAAGTTCTGGGACGGCGCCTGGTTGCCCAACTCGGCCATCGTCGAGATCAAGACCGGCCACGATCCGATGATCAGCGAGCCCGCCGCGCTGACGAAAATTCTGCTGGACTGTGCTGCATGAACACGCTGCAGCGCCGCCAGTTCACCGCCGCACTCGCGGGTGGCCTGTTGCTGCCTGGCGTGGCGCTGGCCAAAGACACCGCACTGCCGATTCCGGTCTCGCTGCCGGGCGCGGCGCAAACCGCCGCCGCCAAAAAGGAGCCGCTGGTGATTTTGGTCAGCCTGCCCGGCTGCCCCTATTGCGAGGTGGTGCGGCGCAACTACCTGCTGCCGGCGCAGCGCGATGCCGGTCTGCAGGCCTGGCAGCTCAACATCACCGACAAAACCACGCCGCTGATTGGCTTCGACGGCAAGGCGACCACAGCGGCTGCGCAGATCGCCGCCTGGAAAGCCGGCTTCACGCCGACGGTACTGTTTCTCGGCCCGCAAGGGCAGGAGATCGCCGAACGCCTGGTCGGCCTGGGCTCCAACGACTTTTACGGCGCCTACTTGGACGAGCGGCTGGCCACCGCGCGCAAGGCGCCGGGCGGCCGGGTCTAAGCCATCTGAAGCCAGCGCGCAGCATGCTTCCTTTTGCCAACCCCGCGGTTGAAGCCGTGTTTACAGCCAGCCCCGCTCCGGTAAAAAAGCGCCTGCTGGGCCTGCGCAAGATGATTTTTGAAGTGGCCGCCGACACATCGGGTGTGGGTGAGCTGGAAGAAACCCTGAAGTGGGGAGAACCGGCCTACCTGACCCCAGCCTCAAAAAGCGGCAGCACGATCAGGATCGCCCCTAGGGCGGGCAGCCCCACACAGTACGCGCTGTATGTGAACTGCCAGACCACTTTGGTTGATACCTGGAGAACGCTGTTTCCGACCGGGTTCAGCTACGAAGGCAACCGCGCCATCGTGTTCGATGCCGCGGACGAGCTGCCGCAGGACGACTTGCGCTTCTGTATTGGCATGGCGCTGACCTACCACCGCAGCAAGCGCAAGCCCGCGTAGTCAGCCCAGCTGGCACATTCGCCCTGAATCCGCTATGTTTTCGATAGCTGTTCGCGCATAGTTGGCAAGGGCTGGAGGCGGTTTTTACTCATGGCGTAGACGCTGGCAGGTATAAAGCTGCTTCCAGCCCGCCACCGGGTGCCTTGGTCTGCGGTGGCCGCGTTTCCGGCCTGGCTTGCTAACTTTCGGACCTTTCCACCAGCTTGCCAGTCACAGGGCGCAGCGCAGGTAATGTGCGACTGCTCGCATTCGTCTGTTGCCGCCATGCCATGGCGCGCCACAGAATCCCGGCATAAAGTCAGCACCATGAACCCGTCCACCCTTGCGGCGCTGGCTGCATTTCCGCAGCAGCTGGAAGATTTTTACCGGGCTGTTCCAGAAGGCTACCAGCGCTGGGTACCGCCCTCGTGGGACGGCATTCCGAGTGAGGCCTACAACGCCATCGGGCAGATCTGCCATGTGCGGGATATCGAGATCGATGGTTATCACGTTCGCCTGGAGCGCACGCTGCGCGAGGACACGCCGGTGCTGGCATCGCTGGACGGCGAAGCACTGGCTGCGGCGCGCAACTACCAGGGCGCAAGCGCCAGCGAGGTATTGGCCACTTTTGCCGCCGCGCGCCGCAAAACGCTGCAGATCATCACCAGCCTGAGCGCTGCCGACCTGGCGCGGCAGGCGGTGTTTGAAGGGTACGGCGCCCTCACGCTGTGCAGCCTAGTGCACTACTTGTGCCGCCACGACCAGCAGCATCTGGCCGGGCTGCAGTGGCTGCTGGGAAAAATTGATGCATCACGGGACGAAGAAGGCTGACCGGTCCAGGAGACTCCTGGCCTTCGACGTTGTACGATCAAAGCTTGATCCCTACAACACCCCGGAGGCCGGATGACCACCACTACCGACGAAACACGCACCCACATGGAGCTGCGTCAGGACGCAGAAGTCAAGCTTCAGGCTGGCATCGCACCTGGAACACGGGATTGGACCATCGGTACAGCAGCACTCACTCTGCTGCACAGTCTTGCCAGCAACCCGGCCACTGCCGGCGACGCGCTCAAGCTGCTGCACGAGCTGCAAGTGCACCAGGTGGAACTTGATCTGCAGCATGAACACATGGAAGATGATCGGCGGGAACTCGAGCAACTGGCCGATCATTACGCCGAGCTTTACGATTCCGCGCCGGCCGCGTATTTCACGGTAGACGGCGCGGGCCGGATCATCGAAGGAAATCTTGCGGGTGCATGCATGCTGGGGGTCGAGCGAGATGATCTGGTAGGCCGCAGCATCGACAGCCTGATAGCGCCCGCCAGTGGGCCCGCACTGCGGGCGCTGCTGGCACTGGCGCGTAGCAGCAGCGGCCGCCACAGTTGCCGAGCTCAGGCCGGCGGCCCTGCTGGATCTGGGTGGCTGAAGGTGGTGGCAAGCGCCTCGCCTCGCGGACCATCCTGTCTGGTGCTTGTCATCGATTTAACCGACGCAAACACGCCCGATCTGTAGGCATGCCCCCCCCCCCGCAACTCCAAACTGACTGAGCCGGGAATGCCCGCCCCGTCGTCCTCGTGCTTGACGCGTGCCTCGCTGCAGGCAAACCGTTTGCTGGCGGTCATGCCGGACGACGCGTTAGGGCGACTTTTGCCGGATATCCAGATCGTCACGCTCAACGCCGGCGACGTTCTGTATGACCTGCACACGGATTTGACCCACCTGTATTTTCCCGCGAACGTGATCGTCACGCTGCTGCTCCAGCTGGAAGACCGCCCTGCAACCAAAGTGGCGGTGGTGGGTCGCGAGGGGCTAGTCGGGGTGTCGGCCTTTATGGGCGGAAGGCCGCCGCCTGGCCGCGCGGAGGTGCTGAGCCCCGGCCATGCATTCCAACTACCGGCAGCCAGCCTGAAAGCAGAATTTGAGCGCGGCGGTCCGGTCATGCGCCTGCTGCTGCGCTACACGCAGTCCCTGGTCACGCAAATGGCCCAGACGGCGGTATGCAACCGCCATCATGTGGTGGAGCAGCATCTGTGCACCTGGCTGCTTACATGTACGGATCGCCTGGAAGGTCACAGTCTGGCGGCCACCCATGATCTTATTGCCGGCATCCTCGGCGTGCGGCGAGAAGCGGTTTCCGAGGCGGCCGGCGCGCTGCGCGAGCGAGGACTGATTGCCTACTCCCGCGGCCACATTAGCGTATTGGACCGGGGCGGCGTGTTGGCCAGGGCCTGCGAGTGTTACCAGGTGGTCAAGCGTGAGACCGACCGCCTGCTGCCTGACCGGCCGGCAAGCTGAGATGCCGCACACTCCGGCGACCACCATCCTGCGCTGCGCATCGTTCGGCGCATACTAAGCAAATGACTTCTGCGGCTGCTGCTGATCCGTCCGACCCGATACCCGATTCAGTTCGCATTATCGGCATCGGTGCATCCGCCGGTGGCCTGGCTGCACTGGAAGAATTTTTCGGGCGAATTCCGCCCGCCAGTGGCCTGGCGTACCTGGTGGTTCAGCATCTGGACCCGACCCAAAAAGCAATGTTGGCTGAACTGCTACAGCGGGTCACCTCCATGCCGGTACGCGAAGCGACAAACGGCAAGCCGGTTGAGCCCGATTGTGTGTATGTGATTCCCCCCAACACCGAGCTCAGCCTGAACAGCAGCTTGCTGCGCCTAGACCGGCCTTCCGAGCCGCGCGGCATGCGCTTGCCGATCAATATCCTGTTTTCCTCACTGGCCAGCGTCCAGGGTGAACGCGCCATTGCCGTGGTGCTGTCGGGCATGGGCACCGACGGTACGCTGGGCCTGCAGGCGGTCAAGGCCATGGGCGGCCTGATTGTGGTGCAGCAGCCAGACACTGCGCAGTTCGACTCCATGCCCATCTCTGCGATTGCCTCGGGTTGTGCCGACATCATTGCGCCACCGGCTGCGTTGCCTGGCCTCATTTTTGACTACATCGCCCGACTGCCCGGCCCGCGGAAAGCCGGCGCGCCTGCCGAAAGCGACAGCACCGCGCCGACCGACGCACATGGCAATTCATTGGTGGAGATTTTCAAGCTGCTGCAGGAACGGACCCGTCACGACTTTTCGCATTACAAGCCCAACACCCTGAACCGGAGGATCGAGCGCCGCATGGCCATCCACGCGATAGAGACGCCGGCTCTGTATGCGAACTTTCTGCGGCATAACAAGCAGGAAATCGACCTGCTGTTCAAGGAACTGCTGATCGGTGTCACCAGTTTTTTCCGCGACGCGCCGGTCTGGCAGCAACTGGCCAATGTCACCTTGCCGGACCTGCTTGCACGCCGCGCACCCGGTGACAAATTACGCGCCTGGGTCGTAGGTTGCTCGACCGGGGAAGAAGCGTATTCCCTGGCAATGGTGTTTGCCGAGGTGACAGAACGCCTGCCGCAATACAGCGACTGCAGCCTGCAGGTTTTTGCCTCCGATCTCAGCCCTGATGCCATCGCCACCGCGCGCCGTGGACAGTACCCATCCTCCATTGATGAGGCCGTCTCGCCTGAGCGCCTGGCGCAATTTTTTACCCTGCATGGCGCCAACTATCAGATCTCCAAACGCATTCGCGATTGCGTCCTGTTTGCGCAGCACGACGTCATACTTGACCCGCCCTTTACCAAGCTCGATCTGCTGTCCTGCCGCAACCTGATGATTTACTTCGACGCGGCGCTGCAACGGCGTTTGATGCCGCTGTTTCATTACAGCCTGCGACCCGGCGGCGTGATGCTTCTGGGGAGTTCTGAAACCATGGGCCGGTTCAATAACCTGTTCATCACGCTTGAATCAAAGCTGCGTCTGTATTTGCGCGAGGACAATGTGGCAGGCGGCAACCCGGACTTCATGGTGAAGTCGCTTCGGCCCCTGACCAGTATCAAAAAGGATCCTCCCATGCCGCCAACTTCTACCCCCGACACGACCGCGATAGACAACTTGCAAGCGGCAGCCGACCGGGTATTGCTCCAGGTCTATGCGCCAGCGGCGGTGGTGGTCAACAGCGCTGGTGACATCGTCTACATCAGCGGGCGTACCGGCAAATATCTTGAGCCTGCGGCAGGCAAGGCAAACTGGAATTTTCACGCCATGATCAGCGAAGGCTTGCGCGCGCCATTGGCCGCAGCCTTGAAATTGGCCGGGACACAGACGGAGGCGGTGCAGCTGCCCCACTTGCGAACACAACTGATTGGGCCGACACAGATTGTCGACATCACCGTGCAAGCCATCCGCGAGCCCGCCGCGCTGAAAGACATGCTGATGATCGTGTTTCGCGATGTGGCGGTAGGGCCGGCCGGCCGGGGCCGTCGCAAGGCAGAAATGGCGCTGGAGGCCTCTCACGCGGCGGAGGTGCAGCAGTGTCGGGATGAGATCCAGACCCTGCGCGAGGAAACCCGCGCCTCGAAGGAAGAACTGCAGTCGGCCAACGAGGAGTTGCAGTCCACCAATGAGGAGCTTCAGTCAGCCAACGAGGAGCTCACCACCTCCAAAGAGGAAATGCAGTCGATGAATGAGGAGCTGCAAACCATCAACGCCGAGATGCACACCAAACTTGACGATCTGGCGCTGGCCCAGAGCGACTTGAAAAACCTGCTCAACAGCACAGACATTGCCATGCTGTTTCTCGACAAAAAACTGAACGTCAGGCGCTACACCGAGCGGGCCTCAAAGATCATCAGCCTGCGGGAAAGCGACATTGGCAGGCCCCTGAGCGACCTCACTACCAGCCTGCAGTACCCGACATTGCAGGACGACACGAACGAGACCGTGCGTACTCTGGTGATTTCTGAAAAGCAGATTCTCACCAGCGACGCGCGGTGGTTTTCGGTGCGCATCATGCCCTACCGCCGCATTGACAATGTGATCGACGGTGCCGTCATCACTTTTGTGGACATCACCGAGACGAAAGCGCTGGAATCGCGACTGCGTAAAGATTCAACCAGTTAATGGTGGGGACTGCGACCTACTTCACCGCGCCAAACACCTTTTTGAGAATCGCGCTGCCGGTACCCACCGGGTCCTGGCGGATCTTCTTTTCTTCCTCACCAATGATCAGGTAAAGACCATCGAGTGATTTGCCGGTGACATATTGCTGGATGTTGGCGTCTTCTTTTTTGACCAGGCCGAATCCAGCCGCCTTGCCGGCGAACTCGTTGTACTTGTTGGCCAAGCCCACCTCGGCCGTGGCCTGGGTCACCACAGGCAGAAACTTGAGGGCGAGCGGCGCGCGGGTTTTTTCTGCAAAGAAGGTGGTGACCGAGGTTTCGCCGCCTTGCAGGATGTTTTTGGCGTCATTGACGTTCATGCCTCGCACCGCAGCAACCAGCAGGTCTTTGCCCATGGGCACGGCAGCTTCGGCCGCGCGGTTGATGGAGGTCACCAGTTCGTCGATGCGTTTGCCCTGGCCAAAGTTTTTCAGTAATTTCGACGCGTCTTCGAGGTAACCGGGCAAAGGGATGCGAACTTTCGGGTTGCCGAGGAATCCATCTGTCTTGCCCAGCAGGGCCACGGCCGCCAAAGCACCTTTTTCAAGGGCAGCTTTCAGGCCGCTCGACGCTTCGGCGTTGGTCAGATCCCCCGGCGACAGGGCCTGCGCCTGCTGGTAAGTGGCCAGGATCAGCATGCCCAGCGCGCTGAGACCGGCCTGGTTAAAATTGCGACGCTGCATGATGAATACCTCCAAAAAAATGAGCCCCGTTTCCAACGCAGTATGCCGGATCATGCTGGCTTCAGCCTTGGCGCTGGCATCGCTCGTCGCCCTGTCCGGATGCGGGGGCGCAAAAGCGGCGCCTGAATCGACTTTTGTGCTTCTCAACGGCAGCAAACAGAGCACCGCCGACATGAAGGGCAAGGTCACGCTGGTCAACTTTTGGGCCACCAGCTGCGTCACCTGCGTGGCCGAGATGCCGCAACTTATCTCGACCTACGACAAGTACAAGTCCAGGGGCTACGACACGCTGGCCGTGGCCATGAGTTATGACCCACCCAGCTACGTCGTCAACTTCACCGAGACACGCAAGCTGCCCTTTAAGGTGGCCATCGACAACACCGGCGCGGTCGCCAGGGCCTGGGGTGATGTGCAACTGACGCCCACCACCTACGTGATCAACAGGCGCGGCGAGATCGTTAAAAAATACGTGGGCCAACCGGACTTTGCGGCTCTGCACCAACTCATAGAAAAGCTGTTGGCCGAAACCTAACGCGGTTTGCAATGCCTCAACAAAAAAGCCGGTTCGAAAGAACCGGCTTTTTTGTTCCCCATTCCAGCAGGGGCCGCGGGACTGGCTTTGCCAGACCGCAGGCGCCGTCCCCTCGAGGGGGAAACAAGCTACACGCAGTGAGCTTGGATGGGGGTGAACCTATTTCTCCGCGATCGGGCTTTGCCGGGCGCAAGGCGCCTGTCCCCCTTGGGGGGAGACGAAGCTACACGAAGTGAGCTTCAACAGGGGGTTACTCCTTGCGATACGCGTCGTGGCAAGCCTTGCAAGTGCCGGCGGTCGCGGCAAACGCAGTCTTCAGGGCTTCCAGGTTGCCGGTTTTCGCGGCAGCGGCGAGCTTGGTGGACTCGGCAACCAGCTTGTCGCTGCTTTCCTTGAACTTGGCCTGTTCAGTCCAGATTTCCGGTTTGGCCTTGGTGTTGCCGTCGGTGCCTGGGACAAATCCAGCCCATGGCAGTTTGGCCATGGTGGCTACAATCTCGGCGTTCGCAGACGCCACATTGGCATCAAAGGGGACGCGGCCATTGGCCATGGCACCGACGCGGCCGAAGTGCTGCGCCATCACGAACAACGCGTTCTGGCGGTACTTGATGGCGTCTTCAGGCTTGGCAAACTGGGCCGAAGCCGGCGCGGCAAAGGCAAGCAGCGTGGCCGCTGCAGCAATAAAGGCAAAAGCTTTCATATTTTTCCTCGTGGTTTATTGAGTTATCGTGCAGGCGGCGCTGGCTGGCCACTGCCACACAGCTTGAGTTTGGCACGGCTTGATAAGTTCCGCTGGAACTTATGGACTACGGGAAAGCACCAAGCAAACAGGCCGCCGGGGACAAGCCGCCCAGCCGCATAACAAATAACCAAGAGGAGTGCATATGTACAAGGGCATGACATTGAACAAGGTGCGGGTGTGGGACCTGCCGACACGGATTTTCCACTGGGCGCTGGTGGCCGGCGTGCTCGGCCTGGCGATCAGCGGAACCATTGGCGGCAACGTGATGGTTTGGCATTTCCGGTTTGGTTATACGGTTCTGACGCTGTTGCTGTTTCGCATCATCTGGGGTCTGGTTGGCGGGCGTTGGTCCCGTTTTGGGGCGTTTATCTACTCGCCTCAAAGTGTTTTTAACTACCTCAAAGGTCGCGGCAAGACCGAACATTCCGTCGGCCACAGCCCGATAGGCGCCGGCTCGGTGTTTGCGATGCTGGGTATTTTGCTGGCCCAGGTCGGCAGCGGCATGCTCAGCGACGACGAGATTGCCTTTGCCGGACCGTTGACACGGTTTGTCTCCAACGCCTCCGTCAGCCTGGCCACCAATTACCACAAGAACATCGGCAAGTGGATTTTGTTGGCGCTGGTGCTGCTGCACATCGCAGCGATTGTTTTCTATCTCTGGCGCAAGCACAACCTGGTCGGCGCCATGCTGCATGGCGACAAGGAACTGGTCACGCGTGTGCCCCCCTCGCGCGACGACGCGGCATCGCGCACCGCTGCGCTGGTGGTGCTGGCCGCCTGCGGCGCTTTGGTCTTCTGGATCAGCACGCTGGCCGCGCCGGCCTTCTGAGGCAGTCCGCACGGCCGGCCTGCAGCGGAGAAGGCCCGCCGCAAAAGCCGATACACTGACCTGACATGAGTTCTGCCAAGCCCGCACCCGCGACCCCGCCCGCCTTCACATTTGTCACGCCGGACACCCCGGCTCTGATGGAGACGACCCGCGAAATCTTTCGCGAGTACGCCGGCCAGCTTGGCATTGACCTGTGCTTCCAGAACTTTGACGAAGAACTTGTTGACCTGCCCGGCGACTACGCTGCACCCCAGGGCTGCCTGCTGCTGGCGATGCTGGACGGCGAGGTTGCCGGCTGCTGCGCATTGCGGCCGCTGGACACCGTGGACTACCCGAACGCCTCGGAGATGAAGCGCCTGTACGTGCGGCAGGCGCACCGCCGCTCCGGCCTGGGCCGGCAACTGGCCGAGGCCATTCTGGACGCCGCGCGTGTGGCCGGTTACCACAGCGTTCTGCTAGACACCCTCAATGACATGGAGGCAGCGCGTGCGCTGTACGAAGACCTCGGCTTCAAGGACATCCCTCCCTACTACCATAACCCGATAGCTGGCGCTCACTATCTGAAGGCCGATCTGGAATAGAAAACGGCTTCCGCCCCATGTCTAACGGGCATGAGTAGCTCTTTTTTTGATAGCAATTCAACGTCGAGCCGCAACACGCAAGCTGCCGGCAGACAACAAAAAAGCCGCGGGTCTCATGACTCGCGGCTTTTTAATGGGCTGGCTGGTGAGCGCCAACTCAGTCGTCGTTCAGCGCATCAGCCCTTGGCCTGAGCCAGCAAGGTGGCGCCGTCACTGACTTCAAACTTGCCGGGTGCTTCGACATTGAGCGCCGCGACCTTGCCGTCCTTGACCAGCATCGAGTAGCGGTTGCTGCGCACGCCCATGCCGCGAGCCGTCAGGTCCAGCGTCAGCCCGGTGGCCTTGGCGAAGTCGGCACTACCGTCACCCAGCATGCGCACCTTGCCGTCGGTCTTCTGGTCACGCGCCCAGGCGCCCATGACAAACGCGTCGTTGACGCTGACGCACCAGATTTCATCAACGCCGGCAGCCTTCAATTCCGAGAAGTTATCGACGTAACTGGGCACGTGTTTGGCAGAGCAGGTCGGCGTGAAGGCCCCAGGCAGGGCAAACAGCGCAATCGTTTTGCCGGCGCTGGCCTTGGCCACGTCCACCGGGTTGGGGCCAATGCTGCAGCCGTTGCCTTCGACTTCGGAAAATTCCATCAGCGTGGCTGCGGGAAGGGTGTCTCCTACTTTGATCATAGTGTGCTCCTCAAGGGTTGTTGATAAACGGATTCAACTGCCATTTTCAACGATTGTCCGAAGCCTTTCAAAAACGCGGGACAAAAACAAAAGCGGCCCACAGAGGGCCGCTTTTGATGAGGGGAAAGCTCAAGTCCGGAAGACTTAAACGATCGCGCCCTTTTCCAGCAACTTGGTCACAACCCAGTTCTTGGTTTTGGAGATCGGGCGGCTTTCGGTGATCTCGATCAGGTCGCCGGTCTTGTACTCGCCTTTTTCGTCATGGGCGTGGTACTTGCTCGACAACGAGACGATCTTGCCGTAGAGCTCGTGCTTGACACGACGCTCGACCAGCACTGTCACGGTTTTCGCGCGCTTGTCGCTGACCACGCGGCCAACCAGGGTGCGCTTGAGGGATTTTTTAACTTCCGTCATTATTTCGCTCCTTTGCGGGCGTTGGTCTCGGTCAAAATGGTCTTGGCACGAGCGATGTCACGGCGTGCAGAACGCAGCGTGGCGGTGTTGGTGAGTTGTTGCGTGGCTTTTTGCATGCGCAGGCCAAAGTGGGCTCTTTGCAGCTCTTTGACTTCGGTTTTGAGGCCGGCAACGTCTTTTTTGCGCAGTTCAGTGGATTTGGTCATGGTCATTCCCTTACTGGCCAATCATGCGGCTGACGAAGGTGGTGCGCAGCGGCAGCTTGGCAGATGCCAGGCGAAACGCTTCGCGGGCCAGCTCTTCAGGCACACCGACGATTTCGAAAACGATCTTGCCGGGCTGGATTTCAGCCACGTAGTACTCGGGATTGCCTTTACCGTTACCCATACGCACTTCAGCAGGCTTTTGGGAAATCGGCTTGTCCGGGAAGACACGGATCCAGATACGGCCGCCACGTTTGACGTGACGGGAAATCGCACGGCGTGCGGCTTCGATTTGACGGGCCGTCAGGCGGCCACGGTCGGTGCATTTGAGACCGAAGTCACCGAACGCCACCGAGTTGCCTCGGGTGGCAATGCCGGTGTTGCGGCCTTTTTGCTCTTTGCGGTATTTTCTGCGCGCGGGTTGCAGCATTTGTATTCTCCGTAGTTAGACCGATTACTCGGTCTTGGCACCGTCAGCTGCTGCAGCTGGCGCGGCTTTGCGGACGCGCTTAACGGTGGTTTTCGGTGCATCGGCGTCGGCTGTCGCTGGTGCGGCACCCGTTGCTTCAGCAGGTTTGTCGCTGCCGTCTGCAGGGGCCGTGTTCACACCACCGACAGGGCCGCGCGCTGGGCGTGCGGCTCCACGAGGTGCGGACGGACGGTCCGTGCGGTCGCCAGGACGCGCGTCGCGGCGGGGGCCGCGGGGCTTGCGTTCTTCGTCGGAAGGAGCGGCATCCAGCTTGGCGCCAGGCGAATCGCCACGGCCAAGGTTGTCGCCCTTGTAGACCCAGACCTTGACGCCGATCACACCATAGGTGGTCTTGGCTTCAGAGGTGCCGTAGTCGATGTCGGCGCGCAGGGTGTGGAGGGGCACGCGGCCTTCGCGGTACCACTCGCAACGTGCGATCTCGATGCCATTCAAGCGGCCCGACGACATGATCTTGATGCCCAGGGCACCCAGACGCATGGCGTTTTGCATGGCGCGCTTCATCGCACGGCGGAACATGATGCGTTTTTCAAGCTGCTGGGTGATGCTGTCTGCGATTAGCTTGGCATCAATTTCAGGCTTGCGAACTTCTTCGATGTTCACAGCGACCGGCACGCCCAACTGGCGGCTCAGTTCTTTTTTCAGCGCTTCTATGTCTTCGCCCTTTTTTCCGATCACAACGCCCGGACGTGCCGAGAAAATTGTGATACGGGCATTCTTGGCAGGACGCTCGATCAGAACGCGCGACACCGCGGCGTTCTTCAGCTTGGCTTTGAGGTATTCGCGAACCTTGATGTCTTCAGCCAGCATGCCGGCGAAGTCTTTGTTGCTTGCATACCAGCGGCTGGACCAGTTGCGGCTGACCGCGAGGCGGAACCCGGTTGGGTTGATTTTTTGTCCCATATCCTGTCTGCCTTCTTAATTGCCAACCACAACGTACACATGGCACGTGGGCTTGCTGATACGGTTGCCGCGGCCCTTGGCGCGCGCCGAGAAACGCTTGAGCGTGGTGCCTTGCTCGACGTAGATGGTTTTCACCTTCAGCTCGTCAATGTCGGCGCCATCGTTGTGTTCTGCGTTGGCAATAGCGGACTCAACCACCTTCTTGATAATTCCAGCAGCTTTTTTCTGCGTGAAGTTCAGGATGTTGAGGGCTTGATCCACTGTTTTGCCGCGGATCAAGTCAGCGACCAGACGGCCCTTGTCGACCGACAGACGAACGCCCCGGAGGGTTGCACGTGTTTCCATGGTCTTTCCTTACTTTCTCACAACTTTTTTGTCAGCCGGGTGACCTTTGAAAGTCCGGGTGAGTGCGAACTCGCCCAACTTGTGGCCAACCATTTGATCGGTGATGTAAACAGGGACGTGCTGCTTGCCGTTGTGCACGGCGATGGTCAGGCCGATGAACTCGGGCAGGATCATGGAGCGGCGCGACCAGGTCTTGATCGGCTTTTTGTCTTTGTTGGTAACAGCCTTGTCGGCCTTGGCTACCAAGTGGTGGTCGACAAAGGGACCTTTTTTGAGTGAACGTGTCATGGCTTAACCTTACTTCTTGCGACGCGAAACAATCATCACTTGCGTGCGCTTGTTGTTGCGGGTGCGGTAGCCTTTGGTCAGGTTACCCCATGGATCGACAGGATGGCGGCCTTCGCCGGTCTTGCCTTCGCCGCCACCGTGTGGGTGATCGACCGGGTTCATGACCACACCGCGAACGGTCGGGCGGATACCCATCCAGCGCTTGACACCGGCCTTGCCCAGACGGCGCAGGCTGTGCTCCTCGTTGGCGACCTCACCAATGGTGGCGCGGCACTCGATGTGGATCTTGCGAACCTCACCGGAGCGCATGCGCACCTGGGCGTATGTGCCTTCACGGGCCAGCAGCGTCGCCGATGTACCAGCCGAGCGTGCAATCTGCGCGCCCTTGCCAATTTGCATCTCGATGCAGTGGATCGTCGAGCCCACAGGAATGTTGCGGATCGGCAGGGTGTTGCCGACACGGATCGGGGCCTCTGCACCGCTAACCAGCGTGGCGCCGACTTCAAGGCCACGCGGGGCGATGATGTAGGCACGCTCGCCATCGGCGTAGCAGATCAGCGCAATGTGGGCCGTGCGGTTGGGGTCGTACTCGATACGCTCGACCTTGGCCGGAATGGCATCCTTGTTGCGCTTGAAGTCCACCACGCGGTAGTGATGCTTGTGACCGCCGCCTTTGTGGCGAACGGTGATGTGTCCGTTGTTGTTACGGCCGGACTTCTGGAATTGTGGCTCCAGCAGCGGTGCGTAAGGCTCACCCTTGTGCAGGTGGTCCCGGGAAATCTTCACCATGCCGCGCATACCCGGCGAGGTGGGTTTCATTTTAATGACAGCCATTACGCAGACTCCCCACCGATGTTCAGCTCTTGACCGGGCTTCAGCGTCACATAGGCTTTGCGAATGTTGTCGCGGCGACCTGTGGATTTGCCAAAACGCTTGGTTTTGCCTTTTTGGTTGAGAACGGAAACGGCCTTGACGTCCACCTTGAACATCAACTCCACAGCGGCCTTGATTTCAGGCTTGGTGGCGTCCTGCAGCACTTTGAACAGCACGGCGTTGGACTTGTCCGCGACCATGGTTGCCTTTTCAGACACGATGGGGGCGACCAGCACCTGCATGAGGCGGCCTTCGTCAAATTTTGGTTTGGTGTTCACGGCGCTCATGCGAACATCTCCTTGAGTTTGTCCATGGCAGCCTTGGTGACCAGGACTTTCTTGTAGTGAACCAGCGATACCGGATCGGCGTAACGGGGCTCAACCACAAGAATGTTGGTCAGGTTGCGGGAAGCCAGGTACAGGTTTTCGTCGACCTCGTCAGCGATCACCAGCACCGATTTGAGGTTCATGGCCTTGAACTTGTCGGCCAGGACTTTGGTCTTGGGCGAGTCCACGGTCCAAGAATCAACCACAGCCAAGCGGCCTTCACGGGCCAGCTGGGAAAAGATGGAGGCCATGCCGGCGCGGTACATCTTCTTGTTGATTTTCTGCGTGAAGTTTTCGTCAGGCATGTTCGGGAAAATACGACCGCCTCCGCGCCACAGCGGGGAAGATGTCATACCAGCGCGAGCGCGGCCAGTGCCTTTTTGTTTAAACGGCTTCTTGGTCGAGTGCTTGACCTGCTCACGGTCTTTCTGGGCACGGGTTCCCTGGCGGGCGTTGGCCTGGAAGGCCACGACCACCTGGTGAATCAGGCTTTCGTTGTATTCGCGACCAAACACGGTATCAGGCACGTCCACTTTGGACGAAGCCAGACCCTGGTCATTCAGGAGTTCGACCTGCATTAGTTCGCTCCTTTGGCATCAACTGCTGGCTTGGCCTTGATCGCGGCACGAACCGTGACAAAGCCGCCTTTTGAACCAGGCACGGCGCCGCGGATCATCAGCAGTTGACGGGCTTCGTCAATGCGCACGATGTCGAGGTTTTGCGTGGTTTTGGTGACATCACCCAGATGGCCCGTCATGCGTTTACCAGGAAACACACGACCGGGGTCCTGCGCCATACCAATGGAGCCGGGCACGTTGTGCGAACGGCTGTTACCGTGCGACGCGCGCTGCGAGCTCATCTTGTGGCGCTTGATGGTGCCGGCAAAGCCTTTACCAATGGAGGTGCCCTGCACGTCCACCTTCTGGCCCACGACAAACACTTCAGCAGCGGGCACAACGGTACCGGCAGCATATTTGCCTGCGACGTCAGCCGTCACGCGGAATTCTTTCAGGATTTCACCAGCTTCAACGCCTGCTTTCGCAAGGTGGCCCGCGGCTGGCTTGGTGATGCGCGACGCTTTGCGCGCACCAAATGCCACTTGAAGGGCATCGTAGCCATCGTTTGCTTGGGTTTTTACCTGAGTCACACGGTTGTTAGACACATCTACCACTGTGACAGGAACGGTATCCCCATCATCAGTGAACAGACGCATCATGCCCACCTTGCGGCCCAGCAACCCGAGGGAGTTGCTCAGACTCATGCTTTTCTTTCGTAACTTCCACCGCTGCGACTTCAATTGGCCGCAGACGTTTTGATGTGAAAGACAGTTAATAAAACCATCCTAGCCTTGCAAGGCAAGTTCAGGACAGCCCAAGAGTATAGCGCGGACTTAGCCAGTTGGCAAATCCGCGCTCAAACCTGATTTTTTGGGGCGCCGGCTGTTGCCGAAACCCCGATTTCGCTTACTGCAGCTTGATTTCGACGTCCACACCGGCAGGCAGATCGAGCTTCATCAATGCATCAACGGTTTTGTCCGTTGGGTCGACGATGTCCATCAGACGCTGGTGCGTGCGGATTTCGAGCTGGTCGCGGCTCGTCTTGTTGACGTGGGGCGAACGCAGGATGTCAAAACGCTTCATGCGGGTCGGCAGCGGCACGGGGCCCTTGACGATCGCACCGGTGCGTTTGGCGGTGTCTACGATTTCGGCTGCCGACTGATCGATCAGCTTGTAGTCAAACGCTTTCAGGCGGATGCGGATTTTTTGCTTGGTGGCCATGGTAATTCCTTAAATATTTGCAGAATTACGCAATGATCTTGGCCACAACACCAGCGCCGACGGTTTTGCCGCCCTCGCGGATGGCAAAGCGCAGGCCTTCTTCCATGGCGATCGGGTTGATCAACTTGACGGTGATCGACACGTTGTCGCCTGGCATGACCATTTCCTTGCCTTCTGGCAACTCGATCGCACCGGTCACGTCCGTCGTGCGGAAGTAGAACTGGGGGCGGTAGTTGTTGAAGAAAGGCGTGTGGCGGCCACCTTCGTCTTTGGACAGAACGTAGATCTCGCCGGTGAAGTGGGTATGCGGCTTGATCGATCCGGGCTTGCACAGGACTTGACCGCGCTGGACGTCTTCGCGCTTGGTGCCGCG
>NZ_BMIG01000016.1:0-63912 GCF_014641715.1 Polaromonas eurypsychrophila
GCTGGCCGTCAACGCGCCGTCTTCTTCCACGCTGCCGCTTTGCACCGCGCTGCTGATCACCGGCGTGTGATTGTTATTTAGAAGCGTGGTAGTAACACTGCTGGCACTACCCACCACCAAGCTCTCGAAATCCCCCCCCACGACCGAAACCACCGTCACAGTGATATTTTCCGCACCCTCGGCAAGAAAATCATCTATCGCTGTGATGTCGAAGCTCGCCGAGCTGCTCCCAATGGCAATCGCAACCGTAACCACGCCCGTGAAGTCACTACCATCTGCAGCAGTGCCACTGTAAGCAAGGTTAACCATCACCGCCGTCATCTGGGCCGGGCTGGTCAGACTCACCGTGTAAGAGGCTGTCCCACCCTCAGTTACCGATTCACTTCCCATCAGACTGAGCGTCGCTGTGTCAACGTCGTCGACCACGATGTTGGCCACCGTGCCGATCGCGGCCACTGCTTCAAAGCTGCCGCCACTGATGCCACCTATCGTCACCGACAGCGCCTCGTTGCCGTTGCCGTACAAGTTATCTGCTCTGACCGTATACAGTGCCGTGGCGCTGCTTTGGCCAACCGGGATCGTGATGGTCTGGCCGTTACTCAGACCTACCACCAGGTCGCTACCAGTCACCGGGGCGCCGACGGTGGCGATGTAGGTGATCGAGCCGCCTTCAGTTATGCTGGCGCCCGCCGTCGCCGAGCTCAGCGTCACGGTAGTGGTAGTCGTAGTCGTAGTAGGAGTGGTTGCAGGCGTGGATACAGGTGAGAGTGTTGACACCAGCTCCAGAAAATCTTTTCTCGATGTGCGCTGAACAACTATCTCATCACCAATATCAGGAACGCCAGCTGTGTTGGTAGAACGTCCGCCGCCAGTAGGCGAATACTCAACGGAATGCCGCTCGAGAGAAGTGTACTCATAGGTCAATGGGGCAAGTGCCTCGGCTATTCGTATTAGCCGAACAAAGCTATTACCATCATCTGGCCTGATATTGTTGCCGCTAACGCTAGACGCAGACCCTACTCCTGAGGATGTTTCCTGCAAAAGCCTGTCAAGGCTACTTCCCTCGCTAATCGCATTGATAATGTTTGTAAGCTCTCCAATCCGCGGCAGAAGAGCGCCACTATTGCCGTCGGGCAATAAGTTATCGAACACCGTCGAATCTAGCGTGACGGTTTCTTTGGAACGAAGAAGAAACTTACCACCTTGATCAAACACCAGTTCCACGCGCCCGCCAGTGGCCGTGACGAGAACCTCGCCTTCAAAGACAGGGTCACCAAACTGGAGTTGACGCTGTACCCCCTCTTTGTTTTGAGCAAAGGCAACGCCTTCAATCACAACTACATTACCGACAACTTTGGTTTCGTTAGCCATTGAAAATCCAGACGGAGTTACCACACTGGCTTCAATGTACCTCGGTTATCCAGTCACAGAAACTGTACTGAGGTACTAGAGCGGCACTCAGCCACGTCCATTGAGTATGAGTGATAGCTGAAGACGGTCCCGAACTTGAAGTTTTTCAAGGATAGCGCCCACATGAGCTTTGACGGTTCGGTCTGTTATACCCAACGCCCGTGCGATTTCCTTGTTGCTGGCGCCTCGAGCAAGCGTTCTGGCGACCTGCTCCTCCCGATCCGTCAGAGTTCTGGACCAAGTTTCGTTCTTCTCTGTCACCCCAGTAGACGGGAGCGCTTGAAGTCGGTTTGTAGCACCAACCAGCCTTTGCATTAATGACTCGCCAATCCAGAGTCCACCTTGAAGTACAACTGCAGCTACCTGAATCAGCATTTGCGCCGCGGCATGCGTGTTGCAATATCCTCTAGCACCAGCAGCGAAGGCTGCGAGAGCCTCTTCATCTGTGGGCCGATCACTCAACACCACGCAAGGAATCTGCCTCAATTTCGGTGCGAGTCGTTCAAGTTGGATCGCCACAGGCAACTCCTGCTCCAAACGCAACCAAATCATATCGGCGTTAACGAGCTTCACGCCCACTTTTACAGTGGGCACTTTTCCAGCCCTCCCCTCCTGAAATGCCTCACTCCAGCGAGGGAGCATACGGCCATGCGGACAGAGAAACAAATGCACAAACTCCTGATTTCTCACTGCTGCCTCGATCTAACGCTCGGTAAAGGCAGCCTGCTTCGCCTTTAAAACAGGTTTTAGGATATACGACAGAATCGATTTTTGCCCAGTAATAATATCTACCTCCGCCACCATTCCGGGGATTATGGGAAGACCCTCGCCCAACTTCGATTTTTCGGTGCGGACACGTACCGTATAAAAGGTGTTACCACGCTCATCCGTTACAGAGTCGGCACCAATGAATTCCAGCTTAGCCTCAAGACCTCCATAAATGGAGAAGTCATACGCAGTAAATTTCACAAGGGCTCGATCCCCGGGGCGCAAGAAGGCAATATCTTTCGGTAAAACTTTTGCCTCCAAAAGCAAATTTTCTTCAAGAGGCACAATCTCAATGATGTCCCTCCCTGGTTGAACCACGCCACCTACGGTATTGACCAAAAGACGCTTCACAGTCCCCCTAACGGGCGACCGCAAAGAAGACTTATCCACCTTGTCAGCAAGCCCAACACCGCCGGCTGAACTAACGTTGAGTTTTGCCAGCGTCTCCGACAACTCTTTACGCGCCTCACTTTGGAAGTTCAAAGTGATTTCTTGAATCTTGCGAGAAGCCTCAACAATAGCCGATTGTGTTTTTGATATTTGGGCGGACGCCATCTCACGCTCCCCCAAGAAACGCCCCGTTTCACGCTCCAACCTCAATAGCTCAACTTCGGATACCGCCCCATCTTTCAACAATGGCTTGGTATATCCCAATTCCCTGGCCGTCAACTCGTACGCACGGGAAGCCTGCTCTCGCTTGGCGCGCATCTCGACAAGCTCTTGCTGGCGTTGGGCTAGCTGCTGCTGAGCAATTGACAACTGTGCATTCAATGTCGAAGTACTGGCCTCATACGCACGCAACTCCTCTTCGACCGTCTTCGGAGCATCAGCAACCGCTTCAGGCGGCGGCACAAAAGGTACGCCTTCGGCAAGGGCCCGCACCCGTGCCGCTCTGGCAAGCAGAGCGAGATACTGAACACGATTTTCCTTAACCGAAGAATCAAAACGTGTGGTGTCGATATTCACCAAAATCTGTCCCGGTTCAACAACTTGCCCTTCCTGAACCAGGATCTCAGAAACCACTCCGCCATCCAAACTTTGCATGATCTGCAGCTGTTTGGACGGAATGACTTTGCCTTCGCCTTTTGTAATTTCGTCGATTTCGGACAGCCCCGCCCACAAAATCGCCAGAACAAGAACAATGCCAAGACTATTGACAAGCAAACGAGCGCGCAATGGCTCTTGGTCCAATATGGCGCGGTCTGCGTCCCCACTAAAGCCTGCGTCCATCCGTCCTTCGTCTTGACGCCACAGCGCGATTGTGCGGTCCAGGCGAGGCTGCAAAGCTAGCCTGATTGCCTCCAAAATCGCAACTAGAGGTCGGGCCCAAGTTATCCAGCGAGGCTTCATGAAGCTTTTCCAATGCGCCCAGCCTTCAGCGCTTCGATAACCTGCTCATAGGGTCCATCCGCAACAATTCGACCCTCGTCAATAACAATAATCCGGTCCGCCAAATCCAGCAGCGTATTTCGGTGTGTTACCACAATCATCGTCTTATGCTTTGCGTAGCTACGCAACCGCTCTTTAAACTGCGCTTCGGAGGAAAAATCCATGGCCCCCGTCGGTTCATCCAGCAATAGAACTGGCGGCTCAAGCAAAGCCGCCCTGGCAATAGCTACCCCCTGACGCTGCCCCCCAGACAAAGATTCTCCACGCTCTCCGATAATCATGTCAAAGCCTTGAGGGTGGCGATTCGCAAACTCAATCAAACCACCGACTTCAGCAGCTGCGAGAATAGCACCGTCGCCTGCATAAGGCGCCGCAATAGCAATGTTGTCGCGCAACGTCCCATAGAAAAGCATAGCGTCTTGCTCAACATAACCTACATTGCGGCGCAAGTCAGCGGGATCTAGCTGCCTAAGGTCAATCCCGTCCATGGTGATTGCACCCTCAGTCGGGGTATAAAGTCCGAGTATCAGCCTTTGCAAAGTAGTTTTTCCCGAACCAACCCGACCGATTACAACCACATTTTCACCAGGCTTGATTCTGAAGGAGACGCCCCTCAATGCCTCCTGCGTACGCCCCGGATAACTAAAGTGCACATTGTCAAATACAATTTCTCCCGCCAAATCCGGCCGGTGCACGAAATTTATTTCACCAGAACGCTCTCCGGGTTTTTTCATAGTGTCCTCCAGCGAGGACAATGCCGTTCTAGCATTCTGATATTGCATCAGCAGCGCCACGATTTGCCCCAAAGGCGCCATGGCTCGACCAGACAGCATGGTGGCAGCCACCAGCCCCCCCATGGTCAACATACCTGCGTGAATCAAATAAACGCCTGCAACGATGATCGTAATATTGACCAGTTGCTGGAGGGTTGAAACACCATTGATCACCGAGGAGGACAACAAGCGTAGTTGTGCGCTAACCCGAGCCAAAAAAGAAGCAGTGTCTTCAAGCTTAGACTGCATCTGACTTTCTGCACCGTGGGCCTTGATGGCCTCCATGGCCGTGAGCGTCTCCACGAGAGTTGCGTTTCGCATCGCAGCGGCTCTGAAAGTGGTTTCTGACAGCTCGTGCATCTTGTGCTGGACGATGTAGCTGTAAATAACCACCAAAATAACCCCGATAAGCGGAGGGATCACAAGAGGCCAAGAAATCCAGCCGAGCACAAAGAAAAAGAGAAGACCAAATGGCAGATCCACAACTGCAGTAACCGTAGCTGATGCGATGAAGTCTCGCACTGACTCAAAAGAGCGCAGGGTAGCAGCATACGAGCCGACAGAGGCAGGTCGCTCTGATAGCCGCATTCCCAGTACCCGCTCCATGATTAGAGTAGAAAGCTTGAGATCAATGCGCGAACCAGCCAAATCAACGAAGTATCCTCGCATTACGCGTAGGAAATAATCAATCACGAGCACGAGCAACAACCCGAATGCCAGCATCCAAAGGGTCTCTACCGCGAAGTTAGGTACTACGCGGTCATAAATATTCATCGAAAACAGCGGGACCGCGAGCGCGAACAGATTTATTAGCAGCGCTGCGGCCAGAATGTCCCGATAAAGCGGAAGCTGATCGCGAAAAGCGCCCCAGAACCAGTGACGCTGAGAAGTGCTAGAGAGTTCGGGCGTCCGCTGGTCGAATCGAAAATTCGGTCGCGAAAATATCGCAATACCTGCATACCGGCCAAGCAACTCTTCTCGCTGAAGCACCACCACACCTTGACCCGCCTCAGGGAAAAGTAGATTTGCCGCCCCCCCCTTTTCATCCCATCCCAATAAAAGGCACGCGCCATCTCCCTCCAAAAGAAGAACCACCGGCAACAAGGCCGCATCTATTTTTTCAAGCGGTCGCCGTAATATTTTGCAGGACAAACCAGCACGCGCGGCGGCCCGCGCAAACAAAGTTGGCGGCAGTCCTGACTTAGGTAGCGGAAGGCCAGCGGATAAAGCGGCTCGGGTGCTGGGACGGCCGTGTATGCGGGTCAACTCTACCAAGCAATCAAGCAACGGGTCGTGATGAAGTAAGTCCTCACGCAAGCCTTGAGCCAAATGACTTGCTTCACTTTTGGCACTTGCTTGAAACGGAACGTTCATGTCACCCATTGTTATTGATCTTAAGATTGGCTAGCCTAAAATTAGAAGCCCCTTAGACGCGTAATTAATTGTAATTTAATCAAGCACTTGCCACAATATTTTCAAGCCAAGTATCTGGATTTATCGCTTTTCCACAACTCTAACGATCGTCTGATTAAAAAGCCTGGGCTGCTGCCGGTTTGATAGACACCTTGTTAAGGTGGAAAATGAAACGGGATGTGGAAGATGGTTACCAGAAGGAAATTCAGCAGGGAGTTCAAGCTTGAGGCTGTGAGGATGGTCAGGGAGCGCGGGGTGGCGCTGACGCAGGCTGCACGCGACCTTGATGTTTACGAGAACGTCCTGCGCAAATGGGTGCGAGAAGCGGCGGTTGACCCGCAGCATGCATTCTCTGGATTGGGCGTGATGAAGCCGAGACGGCAGAACTGGAGCGTTTGCGCAAAGAAAACGGCAAGCTGAGGATTGAGCGTGACCTGCTGGAAAAAGCGGCGGCCTACTTCGCGCGGCTGGGCAGGCCGCGCAGTCAACGCAGCGTCTATGACGAAGCTTTGGGCAGCCAGGTGGGCCAGAGCTTCCTGGTTAGTGACCGTACCTACGGCGCACGCCGAGTCTGGCACGACATCCTGGCGTTGGGTCAGCGATGCGGACTGCACCGCATTAAACGGCGCATGCGCGAGCAGGCGCTTCGGGCGCGGCTCCAGATTCCGGGGCTTACCCAAGGACCACGGGCAGCGAAGTGCGATTGCAGACAACGTGCTGGACCGCCAGTTCCAGGCTGATGCACCGAACCAGAAGTGGGTGGCTGACTTCACTTACATCTGGACGGCTGAGGGTTGGCTCTATACGGCTGCGGTGCTGGACCTGTACTCGCGGCGAATCGTGGGCTGGTCAATGCAGGAGAGCATAACTTCGCAATTGGTGGCCGATGCGCTGATGATGGCCGTCTGGCGTCGGGGCAAGCCGGTAGCGCTACTGCATCACTCAGACCAGGGCAGCCAGTACACCAGCGAGCACTTCCAGCAGTTGCTCAAGGAGCAAGGCATTACCTGCAGCATGAGCCGTGCGGGAGAAGTCTGGGACAACTCAGCGATGGAGAGTTTCTTCAGCTCATTGAAGACGGAGCGCACAGCCCGAAAGGTGTACCGCACCAGGGAGCAGGCCCGAGCAGATGTCTTTGACTACATCGAGCGGTTCTACAACCCGACGCGCAGGCATTCGACGCTGGACTACGTCAGTCCGATAAACTTTGAGAAAGCTCAAGAAGCTTAAGTCGGTGTCCACGGAACCGGCAGCAGCCCACACTGTACATAATCCCAAATGATCTGATGCAGTCAAAACTCAAACAGAAATTTTTACCAAAATGTAAAACGCCCACATGAAGTGGGCGCCTTGCTGCCGGCTAGTCCGACAGGAATTGGTTGCGCGGGCAAGATTTGAACTTACGACCTTTGGGTTATGAGCCCAACGAGCTACCAGGCTGCTCCACCGCGCGATAATCTTTATTGTACTCTATTCTGCTTTCGCAGTGTCGGTATTTGTGGCTTCAACTATTTCTGGTCGGTCCACTAACTCAACCAGAGCCATGGGCGCGTTATCGCCGACGCGAAATCCCATTTTCAGAATGCGTGTGTATCCACCAGGACGGGCTTTGTAGCGAGGGCCGAGCTCGGCGAACAGTTTCACAACCATGTCCCGATCACGCAGACGATCAAACGCAAGTCGCTTGTTCGCGAGGGTAGGTTCTTTGGCCAAAGTGATCATCGGCTCCACTACCCTGCGCAGCTCTTTTGCCTTGGGAAGCGTTGTCTTGATCACTTCATGTTGAATCAAAGAATTCATCATGTTGCGAAGCATGGCCAGCCTATGAGAGCTGGTCCGGTTAAGTTTACGAAGTCCGTGTCCGTGGCGCATGGTGCATTCCTTTCATTTATATTTCGGCCAGCCGTATCAGGAACTGCCCGTGCACTGCACCTCTCTTAGTGAGAGGCTATGTTTAATTAACGCTTGTCAAGTCCTGCTGGTGGCCAGCTTTCCAAGCGCATACCAAGGGTCAGGCCGCGAGATGCCAGCACTTCCTTGATCTCATTCAACGATTTTCGGCCCAAGTTCGGCGTTTTAAGAAGCTCGTTCTCTGTGCGCTGAATCAGATCGCCAATGTAGTAAATGTTTTCAGCTTTCAAACAGTTGGCCGAACGCACCGTTAGTTCCAACTCGTCAACAGGACGAAGCAAGATCGGATCAAACTGCTGCGAACTGCGTTGAACCGGCGCATCAAATGCCGCAAGTTCGTTACCTTCAAGCTGCGCAAATACCGCTAGTTGCTCCACCAGGATCTTCGCCGATGCACGGACAGCGTCTTCAGCAGTTACCGCGCCGTTCGTTTCGATCTCTAACACTAGCTTGTCCAAGTCAGTCCGCTGCTCGACGCGGGCACTTTCGACGGTATAACTCACACGCTTGACGGGAGAAAAAGAGGCATCAAGGACAATTCGGCCAATCGATTTGGTCGATTCATCACCATAGCGGCGCATGGTGCCTGGGACATACCCACGGCCATTTTCCACCTTGATCTGCATATCGATCTTGCCGCCATGCGATAAATTGACGATAACGTGCTCAGGATTGATGATTTCCACGTCATGCGGCGTCTGAATGTCAGCCGCCGTAACTGGACCTTCGCCATCTTTACGCAGGCTCAGCGTGACCTCGTCACGATTGTGGAGTTTAAAAACTACACCCTTCAAGTTCAGGAGAATATTGACAACGTCCTCCTGGACACCGTCGATAGACGAGTATTCGTGCAGAACGCCTGCAATGGTGACTTCCGTGGCCGCATGTCCAACCATTGACGACAGCAGGACACGACGCAAGGCATTACCAAGCGTATGGCCATAGCCCCGCTCGAACGGTTCCAATGTCACCTTGGCGCGATTTGCAGCAAGTTGCTCGACGTTGATGGTTTTTGGTTTAAGTAAATTTGTTTGCATGCATTCTTCCTCTCAATACCCTCGGCTCGTTACACCGATAAGGCCGGGTAAAGCGACCCTGCGATTACAGTGCCCCGTAAACGCAGGAACGAAAATTAACGTGAATAGAGTTCGACGATCAACGACTCATTGACGTCGGCAGCAAATTCGTCGCGATCAGGCACTTTCTTGAAAATGCCTTCGCCCTTGTCAATGCTGACGTCAACCCATGCCGGCAAACCGACTTGTTGAGCCAACTGCAGCGCTTCCGTCACGCGAGTTTGCTTCTTGGACTTGTCACGCACCGCAATTACATCACCCGTCTTGACCATGTAAGAAGGAATGTTGACAGAGCCGCCGTTGACGGTAATGGCCTTGTGCGACACCAGCTGGCGCGCCTCTGCGCGCGTGGAGCCAAAGCCCATGCGGTACACGACGTTATCAAGCCGTGATTCAAGAATGAACAGCAGGTTGGCACCGGTATTGCCCTTGCGCCGATCAGCCTCTTCGAAATACCGGCGGAACTGTTTTTCAAGAACGCCATACATACGCTTAACTTTTTGCTTCTCGCGCAACTGCAAGCCAAAGTCCGAGGTACGCGTACCAGACGTACGGCCGTGTTGGCCAGGCTTGGAGTCAAATTTTGCCTTGTCACCGATCGCGCGTCGAGCGCTCTTCAAGAAAAGGTCGGTACCTTCACGGCGGGATAATTTGGCCTTGGGGCCGAGATAACGTGCCACTTGAATTCCTTATGTCATCTGCTGCAATAGCTTGCAGGAGCCTTCGGCGTAAACCTAACGGCGGTGGGCTTTAATAAAAATGTTTCAGGACCTGGAATGGGCAAATACCCTCCAGCTCCAACAACTCAACTTAAATACGGCGACGCTTCTGAGGGCGGCAACCGTTGTGGGGAACTGGCGTCACGTCGGCAATTGAATTGATCCGGATGCCGAGAGCTGCAAGCGCCCTTACAGAAGATTCGCGTCCAGGACCGGGGCCTTTGATTTCAACATCAAGATTCTTGATGCCTTGTTCAATAGCAGCGCGACCAGCAACTTCTGAAGCAACCTGCGCTGCAAAAGGCGTCGATTTACGCGAACCTTTAAAACCCTGACCACCAGAAGAAGCCCAAGACAATGCATTGCCCTGGCGATCAGTGATTGTGATGATGGTGTTGTTGAAAGACGCGTGAACGTGAGCGACGCCGTCGGCAACATTCTTGCGTACTTTCTTGCGAACGCGTTGTGCTGCGTTACTGCTGGGGGCTTTTGCCATAACTACCTCTTACTCAATTATTTCTTCAAAGACGCGGCGGCCTTACGCGGACCTTTGCGGGTACGTGCGTTGGTACGCGTGCGCTGACCGCGCATGGGCAAGCCACGACGGTGACGGAAGCCGCGATAGCAGCCGATATCCATCAGGCGCTTGATATTCATCGTGGTTTCACGACGCAAGTCACCTTCGATGGTGAATTGCGCGATCTGATCGCGAATTTTCTCAAGATCACCGTCTGAGAGGTCTTTGACCTTCTTGGAATACGCAATATCACATGCCTCGCAAATCTTGCGGGCACGAGTGCGGCCGATGCCGAAAATAGCAGTCAAGCCGATTTCGGCGTGCTGCTGCGGCGGAATATTGATACCAGCTATACGAGCCATGTGCGTCCTCTAAAACTCTTGAAAATCAGCCTTGGCGCTGTTTGTGACGTGGATCCGCGCAGATCACGCGTACAACGCCCTTGCGACGGATGATTTTACAGTTGCGGCAAATTTTCTTAACCGAAGCTGAAACTCTCATTTATTTCTCCTGAACTTATGAACTGCGCTTATTTGGCGCGAAACACGATACGTGCCCGCGACAAATCGTAGGGCGTTAACTCAACCGTCACCTTGTCACCAGGAAGAATGCGAATGTAGTGCATGCGCATTTTTCCTGAGATATGACCCAAAACCACATAACCATTTTCCAGCTTCACGCGAAATGTCGCGTTGGGCAGATTCTCCACGACCTCCCCTTGCATCTGGATGACATCGTCTTTCGACATCGCTCAACCACCAGGTGAGGTCTTAAAATTTGCTTTCTTCAACAGCGATTCATACTGTTGCGACATCATGTAGTTCTGCACTTGTGCCATGAAATCCATGGTCACAACCACAATAATAAGTAAGGAAGTACCGCCGAAATAGAACGGCACGTTGTACTTCAAAATCAAAAACTCCGGTAACAGACACACAAAGGTGATGTAAATAGCACCAGCCAGCGTCAACCGCACCAAGATCTTGTCTATGTAGCGCGCTGTCTGGTCACCCGGGCGAATACCAGGAATAAATGCGCCGCTTTTCTTCAGGTTGTCCGCCGTTTCACGGCTGTTGAAAACCAGCGCCGTATAAAAAAAACAGAAAAACACGATGGCCACGGTGTACAGCAACACATAAATAGGTTGCCCCGGCGTCAACGTCCCCGCAATATCCTTCAACCAGCGCATGCCCTCACCAGCACTGAACCAGCCGACAACAGTCGCGGGCAACAAAATGATCGACGACGCGAAAATCGGAGGAATCACGCCGGCCATGTTGAGCTTCAGGGGAAGGTGGGAAGACTGCCCGCCATACACCTTGTTGCCAACTTGCCGCCTGGCGTAATTGACCAGAATCTTTCGCTGACCGCGCTCCACAAACACCACAAAATAAGTTACCAGAGCGACCACAATCACAATCACGATCGCAACCAGAATGCTCATGGCACCGGTACGAACCAACTCAAGCAAACCGCCCAGTGCACTCGGCAAACCTGCTGCAATACCCGCGAAGATAATGATTGAAATTCCGTTGCCCAGACCACGCTCAGTGATCTGTTCGCCAAGCCACATCAGGAACATGGTTCCAGCCGTCAGGCTTACCACCGCAGTCATCCGGAAACCAAAGCCCGGCGCCAGCACCAGGCCCGGCGAGCTTTCCAGTGCAATCGCAATGCCCATGGACTGGAACAGCGCAAGACCCAGTGTCCCGTAACGCGTGTACTGGGTAATCTTCCTGCGGCCAGCCTCGCCTTCCTTTTTCATCTGCTCGAATGTCGGCACGACATAAGTGAGCAGTTGCATGATGATCGACGCCGAAATATACGGCATGATTCCCAGAGCAAACACCGTGAACCGGGACAAAGCACCACCGGAAAACATATTGAACAAGCTCAATATGCCGCCCTGCTGGCCTTGAAAAAGTTGCTGTAACTGGGAGGGATCAATGCCCGGCACTGGAATATGAGCGCCCACACGATAAACCACCAGCGCTAGCAGCAAGAATACAAGCCTGTTGCGCAGATCACCGAACTTGCCGGTCTTTGCAATTTGTGCGGAGCTGGTCGCCACTGATCTTTATCCGTCTGAATTTAAGCGAGCGTGCCGCCAGCGGCTTCAATCGCGGTTTTTGCACCCGCGGTCGCGCCAATACCATTGAGCTTGACAGCCTTGGTCAGAACGCCCGACTTGATGACTTTGACATTTTTCGCGATTTGACCAACCAAACCAGCAGCCTTAAGCGCAAGCAGATCAACTTCAGCCAAGCCAAGCTTCTCAAGAGCAGCGAGAGTCACCTCAGCATTGAATTTAAGCGACTGCGATTTGAAGCCGCGCTTTGGTAAGCGGCGCTGCAGAGGCATCTGACCACCCTCAAAACCCACTTTGTGGTAACCACCAGCACGGGACTTTTGACCCTTGTGGCCACGGCCAGCGGTTTTACCCAGGCCCGAACCGATGCCACGGCCAACGCGGCGCTTGGCATGTTTTGCGCCTTCGGCAGGCTTGATTCCGTTTAATTCCATCATAAGCTCCGCTTACAGCACCTTCACCAGGTAGCTGATCTTGTTGATCATGCCGCGCACCGCAGGTGTGTCCTGAAGTTCGCTCTTGCTGTTGATACCGCGAAGGCCCAGGCCACGCACGGTGGCGCGGTGGGACTCCTTGGTGCCAATCGGGCTGCGAACCAGGGTCACAGTGAGTTTTTTCTCTGTCGTCATTGGGTACCGCCTTAGCCGAAGATCTCTTCGACTGATTTGCCACGCTTGGCCGCGATGTCCGAGGCGGTCGTGGAGTTATTCAGCGCGTCCATCGTTGCACGCACCATGTTGTAGGGATTGCTGGAGCCATGGCTTTTCGCCACGATATCAGTGATGCCCATCACTTCAAACACTGCACGCATCGGGCCGCCGGCAATGATGCCGGTACCCTTGGCTGCAGGCATCATCATGACGCTGGCTGCACCCCAGTGACCGAACACGTTGTGATGAATCGTGCCGTTTTTGAGCGACACCTTGGTCATGTTGCGGCGAGCCTCTTCCATAGCCTTCTGCACAGCTGCCGGCACTTCTTTCGACTTGCCTTTGCCCATGCCGACGCGGCCATCGCCGTCACCCACAACCGTCAATGCAGCGAAGCCGAGGATACGGCCGCCTTTGACGACTTTGGTCACGCGGTTAACCGCGATCATTTTTTCCTTCAGACCATCGTCTGGAGCGTCATTATTCGATTTTGCTTGAAACTTAGCCATACTTAATTCCAGTCTGCTTAGAACTGCAAGCCAGCTTCGCGGGCAGCCTCAGCCAGCGCTTTGACGCGGCCGTGGTACGCAAAACCAGCGCGGTCAAACGCTACTTTTTCCACACCTGCCGCTTTTGCCTTTTCGGCAATACGCTTGCCAATGGCCTGCGCAGCAGCTACGTTCGCCCCCTTGCCTGAGGCACCGAGCTCCTTGCGGACTTCGGCTTCCGCAGTTGAAGCGGATGCGAGGATTTTGGCGCCATCGCCAGAAATAACACTGGCGTAAATATGCAAATTGGTCCGGTTGACGGTCAGACGGGCAACACCTTGCGTGGCAATGCGAATGCGGGTCTGGCGTGAACGACGAAGGCGCTGCTCTTTTTTGGTCAACATGATGCAGCTCCTTATTTCTTCTTGGTTTCTTTGATCGTGATCTTCTCATCCGAATAACGGATGCCCTTGCCCTTGTATGGCTCGGGAGGACGAACAGCACGAACCTCGGCAGCTATCTGGCCTACACGCTGACGATCCGAACCCTTGATCACCACTTCAGTGGGGGTCGGCGTCGTCGCAGTGATGCCAGCAGGCATATCCATGATGACGGGGTGCGAATAGCCCACAGTCAGGTTCAGTTTGGCGCCCTGCGCCTGGGCTTTGTAACCCACACCCACCAGACTCAGCTTCTTCTCGAAACCCTTGGTGACCCCGGTAACCATGTTGTTCACGAGTTGGCGCATCGTGCCGCTCATGGCATTGGCCTCACGAGAATCATTGGCCGGAACAAACGTCAATTTGCCCGCATCATTTTTGATCGTCACCAGTGCGTTTTGCGTCAGCGCCAGGGTGCCGAGGCTTCCCTTGACATTGATCTGGTCATCTTTCATCGCCACATCGACACCCTGAGGCACGACGACTGGCATTTTTCCTACACGAGACATTTCAGTTACTCCTCAATGTCGCCGTTAAGCCACATAGCAAAGCACTTCACCACCGGTACCGGTAGCGCGCGCCTTGCGATCTGTCATCACACCCTTGGGGGTAGTGACGATGGCGACACCCAAGCCATTCATGACTTGGGGGATCGCGCCGTGGCCTTTGTAGACGCGAAGGCCAGGGCGGCTGACGCGCTCGATGCGCTCAATCACGGGCTTGCCTGCGTAATACTTCAGGGCGATTTCCAACTGGGGCTTGCCGTCGTCAGTCTTGACGGAGAAGCCATCAATGTAGCCCTCATCCTTCAACACCTGCGCGATGGCGACTTTGACTTTTGACGATGGCACCACCACAACGGCTTTTTCAACCATTTGTGCATTGCGGATGCGCGTCAGCATGTCGGCAATAGGATCACTCATGCTCATTTGTAGTTCTCCTATGCTTACCAGCTTGCCTTGGTGATACCAGGGATATCACCAGCAAAAGCCAACTCACGGATCTTGGCGCGAGCCAGGCCGAATTGACGGAATGTGCCACGCGGACGACCCGTGATCGCACAGCGGTTGCGCTGGCGGGTCGGGTTCGCATTGCGGGGCAACTTTTGCAACTCCAGACGGGCCAGTTGACGCTCTTCATCGGAGCGCTTGGCATCGTTGGACGTTGCTTTGAGTTCTGCGTACTTCTTGGCGAACTTTGCGGCGAGTTTTTCGCGCTTCAATTCACGTTGCAATAAAGCCTGTTTTGCCATACCCGCCTCAGTTCTTGAACGGAAAACGGAAGCCGGTGAGGAGCGCCTTGCACTCTTCATCGGTCTTAGCCGTGGTGGTGATGCTGATATTGAGACCGCGCAAGGCATCCACCTTGTCGTATTCAATTTCAGGGAAAATGATCTGCTCTTTCACGCCGATGTTGTAGTTGCCACGACCATCAAACGCGCGGCCCGAAATGCCGCGGAAGTCACGAACGCGCGGCAGGGCCACGGTCACGAAACGGTCCAGGAACTCATACATCTGCACACCGCGCAGGGTCACCATGCAGCCGATAGGCAGATCTTCGCGGATCTTGAATCCGGCGATAGCCTTCTTGGCCTTGGTGACCACAGGCTTCTGACCCGCAATCTTGGTCATGTCGCCAACAGCGTTGTCCATGACCTTCTTGTCAGCAACAGCCTCGCTCACACCCATATTGAGCGTGATCTTGGTGATGCGGGGAACCTGCATCGGCGACTTGTAGCCGAATTTTTCAATCAGCGCTGGTGCGATTTTTTCGCGGAACTGGGCCTGCAGGCGAGCCTGAGCAGGAGCAGCTTGTGTAGGTGCGGTCTTTGCCATGTCTATGCAACCTTGATTTCGTCGCCACTGGATTTGAAGACGCGCACTTTTTTGCCGTCAGCCAGAAGCTTGATGCCAACACGATCAGCCTTGCCAGTTGCGGCATTGAAGATGGCCACGTTGGACTGGTGAATCGGCATACTTTTTTCAACAATGCCACCGGTGGCGCCCTTGAGGGGATTTGGCTTGGTGTGTTTTTTCACCAGATTGATACCCTCAACCAGCACGTAGCTATCATCCTTGCGGAGCGAGATTGTGCCGCGCTTGCCTTTGTCTCGGCCGGCGATCACGATGATTTCGTCGCCTTTGCGAATCTTGTTCATGGCGTGTCCTTACAGAACTTCAGGAGCCAGGGACACGATCTTCATGAACTTCTCAGTGCGCAGTTCGCGCGTGACTGGTCCGAAGATGCGGGTGCCGATGGGCTCCAGCTTGGCGTTAAGCAACACGGCTGCGTTGCCATCGAATTTGACAAGGGAGCCATCACCGCGGCGAATGCCTTTGGCGGTGCGAACAACCACAGCGCTGTAAACCTCGCCTTTTTTGACGCGGCCACGCGGAGCGGCTTCTTTAATAGTCACCTTGATGACATCACCAACGCTGGCGTACCGGCGCTTGGATCCGCCCAGCACCTTGATGCACATCACGGATTTGGCACCCGTGTTGTCAGCAACATCGAGTTTGGATTGCGTTTGAATCATTTAAATTAGTCCCAACTTGCACCGGCGCCTTTTCCCTTGCAGGAAGACTTGCCAGTCAGTCTTGGGCCCGTCGTCCACATCGCAAACCACTTGCAATGCTTCCGTTAGGCAGAATTCTTAGCTTTTTATAGCGAAGCCCTCGATTATCCGAAAAATTCGCACCCTTGTCAACACATGCCACCACCCAATTCTATGCACACCGTGGAAATTTTCCAACTCTCGGACAATTTCGGCCCTCAGCCCAGTCCACACATAGGGGGAACGCTATTAATTCATGAGCATCATGGGGAAACATTCGGCCCGGCTGAGCGCCAAGCGGCCGTCCGGCATCAGGCCGGCAGGGTCAGATATTGGTCAGCGAGGACCAAAAACTCCTGCAGGCGGGGGTGCGCCTGGCCCTCCTGCTCGAGCAGGCCGGCCACCTCTGCCGCCAAAGATTTGGCAAGCGCCGCGTCGAGAAACAGCAGGCGTGACCGTCGCGCCAGCACATCCTCGACAGTCCTGGCGTATTCGTGACGTGCAGCAAACCGCACCATGGCCTCAGTCAAACCGCCGCCAAGAACGCGGTCTGCGCCCGCCAGGGCCTGAACGCTCCCGGCGTCGCTGCCATACAGGTGCAAGCCAGGGGAGTCGCTAATCCGGTGGCCGGACGATTGAGCACCCACCAGCCGAAGATCGTCTGTCACACCGCCCGGCCGTTTGGCCAGCAAGTCTCTGGCGAAACAGTGGTCCAACACATCCTCGGCCATGGCGCGATAAGTTGTCCATTTGCCGCCGGTCACGGTGACCAGGCCGCTTTTGCTGACCAATACCGTGTGTTCCCGCGACAACGCCTGAGTGCGGTCGCCGTCATCTTCTGGCGGCTTGACGAGAGGCCGAAGTCCCACCCAGATACTTTTGATATCGGCCGGGCCTGGCGCCTTGCTGAGGTAGCGCCCCGCCTCTCCCAGAATGAAGTCCACCTCTTCCCGGAAAGCCAGGGGCTCGCGTGCCAGATCATTGCGCGGCGTGTCGGTAGTACCAAGAATCGTCTTGCCCAGCCAGGGCACTGCGAACAACACCCGACCGTCAGCCGTTTTCGGAACCAGCAAGGCATGATCCGTTGGCAGAAACGAACGATCCACCACAATGTGCACGCCCTGGCTGGGCGCCACCATGGGCCTGGTCTCACGACCGATAGCCTGGCCGTCCAGCACGCGCAATTCGTCGACCCACACGCCAGCCGCATTCACAATGCATTTCGCTCGCAACGTAAGTGTCTGCCCACTTTCTTGATCTGCGACACATAAACCCACCAACTTGCCAGCCTCATGGACAAGCCCGGTGGCTGCGCAGTAATTGACCAGCAAGGCGCCCGCGCGCGCCGCGCTGCGCGCCAGCGCCAGCGCCAGCCGCGCGTCGTCGAACTGACCATCCCAATATTTGACGCCCCCCTTCAAACCGGCCTGCTGGGCGGTTGGAAGATCGCGCAGGGTTTCGGCGCGGGTCAGGAATTGAGTGGCGCCCAGGCCAGCCTTGCCGGCCAGCGCGTCGTACATCTTCAGCCCAACGCCATAAAAAGGTGCCTCCCAGAACTTGTAGGAAGGCATCACAAAAGGCAGGGGTTGCGCCAGATGCGGCGCATTTGCCAGCAGCCGGGTGCGCTCATGCAAGGCTTCACGAACCAGCGAAATATTGCCCTGCGCCAGATACCGAACACCGCCGTGCACCAGTTTTGTGGCGCGCGAGGAGGTGCCCTTGGCAAAGTCATGTGATTCGACCAGGACCACGGAAAACCCGCGTGCCGCCGCGTCCAGTGCCACACCGAGGCCGGTGGCACCTCCGCCAATGATGGCGATATCGTAGGTGTGGGGCGCCTTGAGGCGTTCTATCAGGTCTGCGCGCTGCGTCGGCAACGCGGGGAATTCAACAGTCATGAGCCCCATTGTCCGTCTCCAAGGAAACCCCTGAGCAGGTTTCGCCTCTTGGCTTCATTGTTGGCGGGTGCGTGCAAACGTCGTTCACACGCACCCTCACTGGACTCGACCCGCTTTAATAGACACCCGAAGCGAAGGATAGTTAATGAACTGCTGGCACACCATGGCCACGTTGCGCTGGTGTATCGGCATGCCAGTCACGTCGGCACCATCGACACACACCCGGCCCATGCTGGGCACATCGAGCCCGGCCATGATGCGCATCAGGCTGGTTTTGCCGGCTTGCGTGGCGCCCAGCAATACCGTGACCTCCCCGGTCTGCGGCGCCAGGTCCATGTTGTAAAGCCATGTCTCTGCGCCCACTTTTTTGCTGACACCCTCCAGTAAAAGCTGCATCACGCACCTTTCATATCAGGGCCTTCAGGCGCGTCGTTCAAACGGAAAGCTGCATTCAAGATGAATTTCTGGAGGTTCGTATTCTTTCTATTCTTATTTTTTTAAGCGCGTTTTGAATAAATAGCTTCCCTTATTTGTTTCTTTTTGTTTCGATATAAAGTCGTTTTACTCTGAAGCAAAATAACGTGTGAACTCGAACCCCCGGCAACTCAAACTTCTTGATGTGGTCCGCACGCGCGGCTCCGTCACGGTCAAAGAACTGGCCGACACCCTCGCAGTGACGCTGCAAACGGTGCGCCGCGATATCCAGCGCCTCTCCGAAGCTGGCCTGCTGGCGCGTTTCCACGGCGGCGTGCGTGCGCCGAGCTCCACGATTGAAAACCTGGCGCATCGGCAGCGCGAAAGCCTCAACGCTGACGGCAAGGCGCGGATTGCGCGCGCCGTCGCCGCCGAAGTGCCTGACAACTGTTCGCTGATCCTCAATATCGGCACCACCACCGAGGCCATCGCGCGGGCATTGCTGCACCACAAGGGCCTGCGCGTCATCACCAACAACCTCAACGTCGCGGCCATCCTGAGCAGCAATTCCAACTGCGAAGTGATCGTGGCCGGCGCCGTGGTGCGCTCGCGTGACCGCGGTATCGTCGGCGAAGCAGCGGTCGACTTTATCCGCCAGTTCCGTGTGGACATCGCACTGATCGGCATCTCAGGCATTGAAGCCGATGGATCGCTGCGTGACTTTGACTACCGCGAAGTCAAAGTGGCGCAGACCATCATCTCTCACGCGCGCGAGGTCTGGCTGGCCGCGGACAGCAGCAAGTTCAACCGTCCCGCGATGGTCGAACTGGCCACCCTCTCACAAATCAACCGGCTGTTCACTGACCAGCCACCGCCCGAGCCGTTTCCGGCATTGCTGGCCGACGCCGGCGTTAGCTGTCATATTGCCTCTAACTGAGTATCCGCCATGACCTACCTGCTCGCCCTGGACCAGGGCACCTCCAGCTCGCGCAGCATCGTATTTGACGAGCGCGGCCACATCGTGGCCCTGGCGCAGCAGGAACTGCCGCAGATTTACCCCCGACCCGGCTGGGTCGAGCATGACCCGATGGAAATCTGGCGCACGCAGTTGGCGACTGCGCGCGAGGCTTTGGCCAAAGCCAATCTCAAGGCTGGTGACATCCGCGCGCTGGGCATCACCAACCAGCGCGAAACCACGGTGGTCTGGAACCGCAAGACCGGTCAACCGATTCACCACGCCATCGTCTGGCAGGACCGCCGCGCCGAAGCCACCTGCGCGCAATTGCGCGAAGACGGCAAGGCCGGCTTGATCCAGTCAAAAACCGGTCTGCTGATCGACGCCTATTTTTCAGGAACCAAGCTCAAATGGCTGCTGGACAATGTGCCGCAGGCTAGGGCCCAGGCCGAGCGCGGCGAGCTCGCCTTCGGCACGGTGGACAGCTGGCTGATGTGGCAGCTCACCGGCGGCAAGCTGCATGCCACCGACGTCACCAATGCCTCGCGCACCATGCTGTTCAATGTGCGAAGCAACCGCTGGGACGACGAGTTGCTTGCGCTGCTGGACATCCCGGCCTCGCTGATGCCCGAGGTGCGGCCGTCCAGCGCGCACTATGGCGAGGTGCTGCCCGATCTGCTGGGCACGGCCATCCCGATTGCCGGCGTGGCTGGCGACCAGCAAAGCGCGCTGTTCGGCCAAGCCTGCTTCAAGGAGGGCATGGCCAAAAACACCTACGGCACCGGCTGCTTCATGCTGATGCACACCGGCAACAAATTTCAAACCTCGCACAACGGCCTGTTGACGACCAGCGCGGCGCAGATAACGCTACAGACGGAATATGCCTTCGAGGGCAGCGTGTTTGTCGGCGGCGCGGTGGTGCAGTGGCTGCGCGACGGCCTGCATGCGATCAAGGGCAGCGGCGAAGTACAGGCGCTGGCCGAAAGCGTGCCTGACTCCGGCGGTGTCATGGTGGTGCCGGCCTTCACCGGGCTGGGCGCACCTTACTGGAAACCAGAGGCCCGTGGCACCATCACCGGCTTGAGCCGCGGCACCACGCTGGCGCACATCGCGCGGGCATCGCTCGAAAGCATTGCCTACCAAAGCGCGGCTCTGCTGCAAGCCATGAGCCGCGACGCGGTCGCCGCTGGCGCCGCACCCGTGGCCGAACTGCGCGTCGACGGCGGCGCCTGCGTCAACGATTTGCTGATGCAGTTCCAGGCCGACCTGCTGGGCATTCCGGTGCTGCGGCCCGCCGTGACGGAAACCACTGCGCTGGGCGCGGCCTACCTCGCCGGCCTTTCCAGCGGCGTCTACCAAAATACAGAGCAGTTGTCTGCCCTGTGGCGCAGCGAGCGCCGCTTTCTGCCGACGCTGGACGCCAGCCGCGCAGCCGAACGGATGGCGCGCTGGGAACATGCGGTGCGACAGACAGTGGCGCCTTAAGAGCCTGTCGGGTTCCTAACCAAAAATCAGCCGTCCCGTGACTTGTCACACGGCGCCCTTGCTCGGCCGCTAGACTCGCGCCATGCCCCGTCATCCCGAGCCACGCACGCACGCCTCCGGCTGGACTCGGCGCCAGTCGCTGCGCTACATCACAGCAGGCGCCATGGGTCTGGTCGGCTTGCCGCGCGCCCACCCGGCGCCAGCTTCACCGTCCCCACCACGCACCCGCTTGCGGCTGATCGGCGAGGCGCGTTTGCCACACCGGTTTCAATTTCAGGGAAGCACCGTCGGCGGCTTGTCGGGCATTGATTACGACGACGCCAGCGGCCTGTTTTACCTGCTCAGCGACGACGGTTCGTCTATCAACCCGGCGCGTTTTTACACCGCGAATATCGCCATGGAAACCCGTCATCTCGGGGAACCCGAACTCCGAAGCGTGACTTTTTTGCGCCAGGCCGATGGCAGCACTTACCCGGCTGCGCTGCGGGGCATCGACGTGCCCGATCCGGAGGCCATGCGTTGGCGCGCGGCCAGCCAGAGCCTGTTCTGGACCAGCGAGGGCCATGTGTTGACGGGTGCCGCACCAGCGCTGCGAGAAAGCCGTGCCGACGGGACGCTGGTGCGCGAATTTGCGCTGCCGCCGATGTTTGACTTTCAATTGAACCAGGGGCCGCGCATCAACCGCACACTGGAAGGCCTGGCTCTGAGCCCCGACGGCAAGCGTGCTTGGATTGCCATGGAAGCGGCCTTGCGCCAGGACGGCCCGGTCCCGACGGTGCAGGCCGACGGCGGGCCTTGCCGGTTCACCGAAATCGATCTGTCCAGCGGCAACATCCTGCGGCAAATTGCCTATGTTCCCGATGCCGTTCCGGGCGCGCCGGTGCCGCCCGCCACCCAGGCCGACAACGGCGTGACCGAGATCCTGATGCTAGATGCACAGCGCATGCTGGTGCTTGAGCGGGCCTATATGGCCGGACATGGGCCCACCACCGGCAATTCGCTGCGCCTGTACCTGATTGACACGCGGCTTGGCTCGGACACCCTGGGCCTGCCAACGCTGCGGCCGGATATTTACCAGCCGGTGGCCAAAGTACTGCTGGCCGACTTTTCGGCGTTCACAGGCGCAGGCGCCGGACCCCGGCTTGATCGCCTCGACAATACGGAAGGCATGTGCTGGGGGCCACGGCTTGCCAACGGCGCCCGCAGCCTGCATGTCATAAGCGACGACAATTTCAGTTCGCGGCAAATCACGCAATGGCTGGCCTTTGAATTTTTTGACTGAGTACCATGACTTCACCACTGCGCACAGAAACAACAGCCTATGGCATCGCCTTCATAGGCGGCGGCAACATGGCCAGCGCCATCATTGGCGGCCTGCGTAAGCAAGGCATGCCCGCCAGCCAGATTCAGATCGTCGAACCGTGGGCTGAGCAGCGCGCCAAACTCGACGCGGAATTCGGCATCACGGCACAGGCAGAACCCGGCGCCACACTGTCCTCGGCTGGCCTGGTGGTGTGGGCCGTCAAGCCCCAGACCTTCAGGCAGGCCGCGCTGCAGGCTGGGCCACACACCGGTCACGCGCTGCACCTGAGCGTGGCGGCCGGTATCCGCTCGGGCAGCATCGCCGGATGGCTGGGCACTGAACGCATCGTGCGCGCCATGCCCAACACCCCGGCGCTGGTTGGCAAGGGCATGACTGCCCTCTTCGCCCGCCCGGCGGTCACGGCAGCGGACCAGCTGGCGGTCGAGCGTGTGATCCAGACCACCGGCGAGTACCTGTGGCTGGCGCAGGAAGAAGCGCTTGATGCCGTGACCGCCCTGTCGGGATCGGGTCCGGCCTATGTGTTTTATTTCATCGAGGCCATGGTGCAGGCAGGCACCGAGATGGGCCTGAGCCGCGCGCAGGCGCACCAGCTGGCGGTCGAAACTTTTGTCGGCGCGTCGGCGCTAGCAAAAGCATCGAGCGAGCCCCTCGAAACCCTGCGTGAGCGCGTGACGTCCAAAGGCGGCACCACCTACGCCGCGCTGACCGCCATGGAACAGGCCGGCATGAAACAGCACTTCAAACACGCCATGCACGCAGCCCGGCAGCGCGCTGCGAAGCTTGGCGATGAGTTTGGTGCTGACTGAGATTTATGAATGAAAAGTGGCCTCAGCCCATATTCAGCGGGCGTGACCAGCTATATTTTTTGTAGCAAAACTGCTTGACGCGTGTTTGAATCTAGCTGCGACCCAGCGCATACGACAGCGCAATGCCTGCAAACACGGTGAAGCCCAGCCAGTGATTCAGGCGAAAGGCCCTGAAACAATCGGCGCGGCCACGTTTGCGGATCAGCCAGACATGCCAGAAAGCTTGTCCGAGCGCGATGGTAATCGCTATGAAATAAATAGCGGTTTGCGCAATATCCATAAGGGCTACAGCCCAAATAGACAGGTAAACCAGGTAACTGGCCAACACCGCCGCCACATCGAAGCGGCCCAGCGTGATAGCCGAGGTTTTCATGCCAATTCTCACGTCATCGTCACGGTCCACCATGGCGTATTCGGTGTCGTAGGCAATCACCCAGAACAGGTTGCCCAGCAGCAGCAGCCCCGCCAGCGCCGGCACCCGCGACTGGACGGCGGCAAAGGCCATCGGGATGCCAAAGCTGAAAGCCACGCCAAGCACCGCTTGCGGCATCGCCACAAAACGCTTGGCATAAGGGTAAATAAGGGCCACGGCCAGCGCCGCGAAAGACCAGGCGATGGTGGTAATGTTGGTCGTGAGCACCAGGCCGAAGGCCATCAGCGCCAGCACGGCACCCAGCAGCAGCGCCTCCCCGACCGGCACCGCGCCGCGCGTGACCGGCCGCTGCGCCGTGCGTTTGACGTGGCGGTCGAAATCCCTGTCGGCAACGTCGTTGAGGCAGCATCCGGCACTGCGCATCAAGATGGTTCCCAAGGTGAACACCCCGATCAGGTGCCAGCCTGGAAAGCCATGCGATGCCACCCACAACGCCGACAGCGTGGGCCACAACAGCAGCAACCAGCCGGCCGGACGGTCCCAGCGTATCAGTTCGAGGTAGAGGCGAAGGCGGCTTGACACCCGGCGATGTTAATCGCTGCGGGGCTTATTCTTCCAGCAAGGAGCGCAGCATCCACGCCGTCTGCTCATGCACAGTCAGGCGCTGGGTCAGCAGGTCGGCGGTGGGCTCGTCGCTGGCTTTGTCTGCCAATGGGAAGAGTTCGCGCGCGGTGCGGGCAACAGCTTCGTGGCCCTTGACCAGGATGCGCACCATCTCCAGCGCCTGCGGTGGCTTGACCGGCACATCTGGCAGCGAGGTCAGGCGGCCGAACTCGGCGTAAGAGCCGGGCGCGTGATAACCGAGCGAACGGATGCGTTCAGCCACCGGGTCCACCGCATTCCACAACTCGGTGTACTGGGTCATGAACATCACGTGCAGCGTGTTGAACATCGGGCCAGTCACATTCCAGTGGAAATTGTGCGTGGTCAGGTAGAGCGTATAGGTATCAGCCAGCAGGCGGCTCAGTCCCTGCGTGATGGCGGCACGGTCTTTTTCACTGATCCCGATGTTGATGGGCGGTGCGCCGGTGCGGCTCACGGGCGAAGCTTTTTTGGGAGCAGATTTGGCCATGGAAAATTCCTTTAAGTGACTTCAGGTTTTACTCTAAGCAATCAGGGGGCACGATGCAACAGTCAAACTGTATCGCCTTGATAGACATCACGAAACACCGGAACAGGCAGGTGTTCAGGACAGACGCGACACGCCCGGCAGTTCGCAGGCATAAATCGCGTTGCGCAAGGCCGCGATGGCCTCATAACGCGTGAAGCTGCGGCGCCAGGCCAGCACCACGCGCCGTGTTGGCACATGGCCTTCAAAGGGCAGGTACTTGATATAGGAGGGCAACTCCGGGACTTGCTTGCTTTTGGACTTTGGCGGAGGTTTTGTGGGTGTGGCGGGTAAAAAGGCGTCTTTGGGCACACTCAGACGCGGCACCAGCGTCACCCCCATGCCGGCAGCCACCATGTGTTTGATGGTCTCCAGCGACGAGCCTTCAAAACTCTTGCGTATGCCTTCGGCATTGCTGGAAAAACGTGCAAACTCCGGACAGACCTCCAGCACATGGTCGCGAAAACAATGGCCGGTGCCCAGCAACAGCATGGTCTCTTTTTTCAGCTCGTCCGCGGTGATGCTGGTGCGCGCCGCCAGCGCATGGTTGCTCGGCACGGCCGCCATGAAGGGCTCGTCGTACAGCGGTGCAATCGCAAGGTTGGTGTCCGGAAACGGCTCAGCCAGGATCGCGCAGTCAATCTCGCCGGTACGCAGCTCTTCAAGCAGCTTGACAGTGAGATTTTCCTGAAGCATCAGCGGCATCTGCGGTGTGAGCGCAATCGCCTGGCGCACCAGATCGGGCAACAAATAAGGGCCGATAGTGTGGATCACGCCCAGGCGCAAGGCGCCAGCCAGCGGGTCCTTGCCGCGCTTGGCGATCTCGCGGATGCTGTCGGCCTGCTCCAGCACGCTCTGCGCCTGCCGCACGATCTCCTCGCCCAGCGGTGTCACCGTGATTTCGTTTGCGTTGCGCTCGAACAGCTTGACCTGCAGCTCTTCCTCAAGCTTCTTGATCGCCACGCTGAGCGTCGGTTGCGACACATGGCAAGCCTCTGCGCCCTTGCCGAAGTGTTTTTCCCGGGCGACGGCCACGATGTATTTGAGTTCGGTCAGCGTCATGGACCTATTGTCAGGCTTTTCCCTGAGATGGCGCCAGCGCGAGCCGCTGCCGCCCTGCCTATTCGAGCTTTTTATCCTCGCTTTTGGCTTCAGCCATGGCCTCGGGTTCAAGTTTTTCAGCGGAGGTATTGAGCCGGATAAAAACACCCCAGCCCGCCAGCAGAACGCCCACGGAGACCAGGAAAGCCGCCACGCTGGCGAGCTGGGAAGGGTCGTCGTGAAGCGCCTTGAAGGTGGCGACCAGCCCCTCCACGGCGAGCGCAATGACGATCACCACCAGAAAACGCGACAGGTAGCGGCGCACGCGCGTGGGCGCACTGACCTGTACTTCGCGAATCACCTCTTCCTCGACAATCGTTTGCGCAATCTGCAACGCCACCACCGCCACAGCGATCAGGCCAATCGCCTCAATGATCCCCTGTGCGGCCGCGGCATTAAGACCGCCAGCCAGCGCTTCCCAGCCGGTGCGTGCTGCGATGACCACGATCAGCAGGGATGCGACGGCAAAAAGAACAGCGATCAGCGCGTGGATGGAAGCAAACAGGCGCAGGAGTATTTTCATCAGGAGATAGTAGCAGCGCAGCATGGCCGCCGCCAACCTGAAACGCCCGATCAGGCCTTCAAGAACTCCGCCTTCCCGCCCAGCCACCGCAGGATATGCCGGTGCGTCAGATCCGGGTATTTGTCCAGCATCACCGGCGCCAACGTCCGCGCCCAGGTCAGCAGCTCGGTGTCCGTCGCCAGGTCGGCAAAACGCAGCAGTGGGGCGCCCGACTGCCGCGCACCCAAAAACTCGCCCGGCCCGCGAATCTCCAGGTCGCGCCGGGCGATTTCGAAACCATCCTGTGTTTCCACCATGGCCCTGAGCCGGGCGCGTGCGGTTTCGCCCAGGCGCGGCGCCTCGCCCGTCGAATACAGCAAAACGCAGGCGGACGCCGACGCACCGCGCCCGACACGGCCACGCAACTGGTGCAATTGGCTCAGGCCGAAACGCTCGGCGTGTTCGATCACCATCAGCGAGGCATTGGGCACGTCGACGCCGACCTCGATCACCGTGGTGCTGACCAGCACGCCCACCTGGCCGCTGGTGAACAGCGCCATGACCGCCTTCTTCTCCGCCACCGGCATGCGTGAATGCAGCAGGCCGACCTGCGTGCCGGGCAGCGCCGCGTTCAAGGCCTCATGCGTTTGTGTCGCGTTGATCAGGTCCACCGACTCGCTTTCCTCGATCAGCGGACAGACCCAGTAGACCTGCCGGCCGTCTAGAAGCTGGCCGCGTATACGTTCGACCACCTCGTCGCGCCTGGCCTCGGCAACCACCTTGGTGACGATGGGCGTGCGCCCCGGCGGCAGCTCATCAATCATCGAAACATCGAGGTCGGCGTAGTAACTCATGGCCAGGGTGCGCGGGATCGGCGTGGCGGTCATCATCAGCAGATGCGGCTCTTCGCCCCCTTCGGTCATTTTGCTTCGCAGCGCCAGCCGCTGCGCCACGCCGAAGCGGTGTTGCTCGTCGATAATGGCCAGCGCCAGATTCTTGAAAATCACCTTGTCCTGGATTACCGCATGGGTGCCAACCACCAGTCCGGCTGCGCCGCTTGCTATCAGGGCCAGCGCCTCGCGCCGCTCTTTCGCTTTCTGGCTGCCGGTCAGCCAGGCGGTCTGTATGCCCAGCGGTTCCAGCCAGCCGATCAGCTTTCGAAAGTGCTGCTCGGCCAGGATCTCAGTCGGTGCCATCAGTGCGCATTGCCAGCCGGCGTCCATGCAGCGCGCCGCCGCAAGCGCCGCCACCACGGTTTTGCCGGAGCCGACATCACCCTGAAGCAACCGGTGCATGGGCAGGTTTTTCTGCAGGTCGGCTGCGATCTCGGCGCCGACGCGTTGCTGCGCCGCCGTCAATCGGAAAGGCAGGCGTTCCAGCAATTGCGCCTGCAGCGTGCACTGGGGGCCGCGCATCGCGGGTGGCACCAGCGCCGGCGCCCGCATGGCGGCACGCACACGGCGTGCCTGCAATTGCGACAGTTGCTGGGCCAGCAACTCCTCCGCCTTGAGCCGCTGCCAGGCCGGATGGCTGCGATTTTCCAGCGTGGCCAGCATCACCTCAGGAGGGGGTTGATGCAAAAATGATAGCGCCTGAATCAGGCTGGACAAGGGCTGAGGCAGGTTCTTATTAAGAAATTCCTCAGGAATTGTCTCTGACAGGTCGGCGCGGGACAAACCACCGAGCACCGCCTTGCGCAAATAGGCCTGCGGCAGGCCGGCGACCGTGGGATAGACCGGCGTCAGCGCCGTGGCGAGCTCGCCACCGGCGACCCGAAAGCCCGGATGCACCATCTCGCGGCTGACAAAACCACCGCGGATTTCGCCACGCACCCGCACCCGCGCGCCCACGCTCAGGGTCTTCTGGTGCGAGGGGTAAAAATTGATGAAGCGCAACACACAGGTGTCGCTGCCGTCGTCCACCGTCACACGCAATTGCCGGCGCGGCCGAAAGGCCACTTCACTGTGCGTGACTTGGGCCTCGATCTGCACCATGTCGCCGTCACGCGCGTCGAGCAGCCGGGTGATGCGGGTCTCGTCCTCATAACGCAACGGCAAGTGCAGCGCCAAATCGATGTCGCGCCGCAGACCCAACTTTTCCAACGCTTTTTGCGGCTGCGATTTGGACAGCGCAGCCGCAGCGGCGCCTGCCACAGCAGGCAGCGCCTTGCGGGGAGAAGCAGCTGGAATAGACCGGGTAGGCATGGGACAATTGTGCCGTCACCTGAAAACCGCAGTTGACCGCTTGCAAACTTCCAACAAGCCACTTGAATACCACTTTTCTCCTTTTCGTTGGCACTTACCTTGTAGGTGACAGCGCTATGCACCCGATTGCGCCACCCGCACAGCGCCATGCGGCGTTGCTCCGCCTTGTGGGCAACAGCCCCCTGCGTTGTCGCGTCTTGCCTGGCATCGCGCGGGCGGCACACTCGGGCGCATCCAACTGCGATTTCCAGATTTTATGAAGACGTTTTTCAGCCTCAGTGACTTTGATTTCACACTCCCCGACGAATTGATCGCCCAGCACCCGGCCGCCGAGCGCAGTGCCTCGCGCCTGCTGGACGGCCGCAGCGCCACGCCTGCGGACCGGCGTTTTACAGAATTGCCAGAACTGCTGCAGCCGGGTGACCTGCTGGTACTCAACGACACCAAAGTCGTCAAGGCGCGCCTGTTCGGACAAAAAAGCAGCGGCGGCCGCTTGGAGCTGCTGATAGAACGCGTGTTGTCGCTGTCGCCGGACGCCGGCCATGAAGTCGCGGCGCACATGAAGGTCAGCAAAAAGCCACTGCCCGGCGCGGTTTTGCTGATGGATGGCGGCTTCACCGCCACGCTGCTGGGCCGGTGGCCGAATGAGGACGGCCCGCTGTACCGGTTTACATTGAGCAGCGACCCGTACGCTCTGATGGAAAGCCACGGCCATGTGCCGCTGCCGCCTTACATCACCCACAGCGATTCAGCCGACGATGAACGTCGTTACCAGACTGTGTTTGCCAAAAATCCCGGCGCCGTTGCTGCCCCCACGGCCGCGCTGCATTTCGACGAAGCCGTGCTGGCGAAGCTGGCAGCGCGCGGCGTACAACGCGCGACCGTCACGCTGCACGTCGGTGCCGGTACTTTTCAGCCAGTGAAGACCGAAAACATCACCGAGCACGTCATGCATTTCGAGCGTTTCGAGGTGCCGGACACCACGCTGCAGGCCATCCGCGACTGCAAGGCGCGCGGCGGTCGCGTCGTGGCGGTCGGCACCACCAGCGTACGTGCACTGGAGTCGGCGGCGAAGTTCGGTCCCGGCTGCAGCGACACCAACATCTTTATCACGCCGGGCTTCAAGTTTGAGGTGGTCGACCTGTTGTTAACCAATTTCCACTTGCCCAAAAGCACACTGATGATGCTGGTCAGCGCTTTTGCCGGCTATGAGCACATCATGGCTTTGTACGAGCACGCGATAACACAGCGCTACCGCTTCTTCAGCTACGGCGACGCAATGCTGCTGCAACGAAGCGCCCCTGAGACAATCAAACCATGTTGAACTTTGAACTACTGAAAACCGACCCGGCCGACGGCGCCTACCCCGGCTCCCATGCCCGCCGTGGGACCCTCACACTGAACCACGGCGTAGTTCAAACCCCCATCTTCATGCCGGTCGGCACCTACGGCACGGTCAAGGGTGTGATGCCGCAGTCGCTGCACGAGATGGGCGCGCAAATTATCCTGGGCAACACCTTTCACCTGTGGATGCGTCCTGGGCTGGACGTGATGCAGCAGTTCGGCGGCCTGCACAAGTTCGAGAGCTGGCACAAACCGATACTTACCGACAGCGGCGGCTTCCAGGTCTGGTCGCTTGGGGAGATGCGCAAGATTTCCGAAGAGGGCGTGAAGTTCGCCTCACCCGTCAACGGCGACAAACTGTTTCTGACGCCCGAGATCTCTATGCAGATCCAGACCATCCTGAACAGCGACATCGTGATGCAGTTCGACGAATGCACGCCCTACGACACCAAGGGCCACATCACCACCGAAGCTGAAGCGCGGATTTCGATGGAACTGAGCCTGCGCTGGTCTAAACGCTGTGTTGATGAATTCAACAAGCTGCAGAACCCGAACGCACTGTTTGGCATCGTGCAAGGCGGCATGTTTGAGAACCTACGCCAGGAATCACTCGATGCGCTGGTTGAACTCGACCTGCCTGGTTATGCCGTCGGCGGCGTCAGCGTCGGCGAACCCAAGGAAGAAATGTTGCGCATCATGGCGCACACGCCGCACCGCCTGCCGGCCCACAAGCCGCGCTACCTGATGGGCGTCGGCACGCCGGAAGACCTGGTTGAAGGTGTGGCCGCGGGCGTGGACATGTTCGACTGCGTGATGCCGACCCGCAATGCGCGCAACGGCCACATGTTCACGCGTTTCGGCGACCTGAAGATCCGCAATGCGCGCTACAAGACCGATGAAGCGCCGGTCGACGCGACCTGCAGCTGCTACACCTGCCGCAATTTCAGCCGTGCCTACATGCACCACCTGGACCGCTGCGGCGAGATGCTGGGCCCCATGCTCAGCAGCATCCACAACCTGCACTACTACCTGAACCTGATGCAGGAAGTGCGCGATGCGCTGGATGCCGGTAAATTCGGAGCCTTTGTGCTGCAGTTCCGGCAGGACCGCCAGCGCGGCGTCTAGACCTCTTGAACATCAGGACGATTCATGCAATACCGTCGACTTGGCAGCAGCAACCTGAAAGTGTCCACCCTGTGTCTGGGCACCATGATGTTCGGCCAGCAAACCGCTGACGACGAAGCCGCCCGCATCGTCGCTTCGGCCAAAGACCACGGCATCAATTTCATCGACACCGCCGACGTTTACAACGAAGGCGCGTCCGAAACCCTGCTGGGCAAATTGCTGGCCGGACAGCGTGACCACTGGGTACTGGCCAGCAAACTCGGCAACAAGGCGGGCCAGGGCATCAACCAGGCGCATTACTCACGCAGCTGGATCATGCGGCAGACCGACGCCATGCTGGCGCGTCTCGGTACCGACTATCTGGACATCCTTTACCTGCACCGCGATTTCCATGGCGAAAACCTCGAGGAGGCGGTACGCGCGGTCGGCGATCTGATCCGCGCGGGCAAAATCCGCAGCTTCGGCCTGTCCAACTTTCGCGGCTGGCGCATCGCCGAGATCATGCGAATCTGCGGCGCGACCGGCGTTGCGCAACCGGTGGTCTGCCAGCCCTACTACAACCTGCTCAACCGCGGCCCCGAGGTCGATATCCTGCCGGCCTGCGGCCACTACGGTATCGGTGTCGTACCCTACAGCCCGCTGGCGCGCGGTGTGCTCACCGGAAAGTACTCGCCGGGCCAGCCGCCAGCGCAGGACACGCGCGCCGGCAGTGGCGACAAACGCATTCTGGAAACCGAATTCCGCGAAGAGTCGCTGTTGATTGCGCAGAAGATCAAGGCACGCTGCGAAGGCAAAGGCTGGGTGCCGGGCCAGTTTGCCGCCGCCTGGGTGCTGGCCAACCCGCTGGTTAGCTCGGTCATCGCCGGGCCGCGCCTGTTGTCCCACCTGGAAGATGTGTACGGCGCGGTGAACCTGGTGCTGGATGCCGAAGACGAAGCCTTCGTCAACGCGCTCGTCATTCCGGGCCACGCATCAACCCACGGCTACAACGACCCCAGCTACCCTTTCTACGGCCGCCCGGTGCCTGGCTGACCGCGCCCGCCGCCCTTTTTCTCTGCCTCTAGAAAAAATGCCATGAAGAACTGGTTATGGGTCAACGCCAACAACCTGATTCAGATCACGCGCAATGCGGCAGGTCTGTTTATCAATGACGATCGTATTGGCGCGTTGCTCGACAAGATGCCTGTTGTTGCCCGTTCGGTGGCGCCGACACGCTTTGGAGAGGATTCAGCGGACCGATTAACACCTTTCGTAGAAACGCGCGCTCACTTGCTGCGGCGCTACTACAACGGCTATGACAATCGCAGTTGCCGTGACTTCAAGCTGTCTTATGAAGAGTTGGTGACTTTCGGTGAATTCCAGCTGCCAGACTGCCTGCAGGTCGACCTGACTGCGTTCAGCGTGAACTTGCGGCAGAAAGAGTGGAAAGTCGACCCGCGTCTCAAGCGGCATGGAAACGCCGCGTGTGAGATCTTCACGGCCATCGGGAAACTGCATCGGCAGCCCGACGGCCAGATGATGAACGAGCTCAATCTTCGACTGAGCAATTGGGATGTCGCTGGCAAATCGCTGGCCCTGGCTCCGACCCGTTACAACCAGCAGGTCGGAACCAACCTGACGCTGGACTGGGCATCAGGTCACTTGAGCCGCCGCAATTCGATGACCCTGTCCGGGCACATCAATGCGACCACGCGCAACGATCTGGATTTCTCCGCCAATGGCCAGCTTACGGCGCTGCGCGACTCCTGCCTGGCAAATGTGATCGGCGTAGCATGCATGCTTTACACCGCGAAAGGACATGCGTTGATCAGGGCGAGGTCGGGTGCCACCGCCATCATGGCGGACCGCGACAAGATGCATTGCTCGGCCTCCGGCGCGGTGACCTTCCCGGATGATCCCGCAAAGCTCTCAAGCGGCAAGGAGTTTGAGAACTATCTTTACGCCGAGATGGCACGGGAAATTCAGGAGGAAACCGGTCTTGGCCCGGAGGACTACGAGCTGCGTCTTGTCGCATTCGCGCGGGAACTGGTGCGCGGCGGCCATCCCCAATTTTTCTTCTCGGCGCAAACCAAGCTTGAACGCTTTGTCATCGAGGAGCGGCTCCGCACCGCGACCGACCGTTGGGAATTCCGCGACAGCGAGGAACTGGAAGAGCGCCTGAAGATGTTCCAGAGCGACCCCGTGGCCTATCTGGATACCTACAGTGAAATCTTTACCTATGAAGGATTTGCCGCGCTTATGCTCACAGCTGCTTTCAAAGAGCAGTGCGGCGACTGACGCCCAGGAACCTTTGCTGCACATCGACCCACGGCTTCAACGACCCAAGCTACCCCTTCTTTGGCTGGCCATCACGATAAATTCGCTATCTAAACGATAGTTGACTCAGCAGACAAAAAAAAGGCAGGGAAGCGATTTCCCTGACCTTCTTTATAAATCCGGTTTACTTCTGGAACAGCACCAGACGGGACTCGGTCGGCGTCATGCCGTCCTTGCTGGAAGTCATGGAAACCTCATACCGCGTCGTTGGAATCGGGAACTGGGGTGCAAAGCTGAACGAGAAGTTGCCGCCGGCATCGGCCTGGACGCGCTGCGCAAACACGTTCTGGTTCAGTCCAAACAGGCCGGCAATCGCACCGACGGCGCCTACCTTGACATCGACCAGCGCACCCGGAGCCGTGCGCCCGCGCACAACCACGGGACCGCCTTCCACCGTGGCGTTGTTGGCGTGGCTGGTGATTTGCAGAGGTACCGTCGTCGGTGCGGCAGCCGCCGCAGCCACAACGTCAAAGGTCCAGGTCTGGCGGACCCCATTGCCGACCATGTCCTTGGCGGTCACGTCTGCGGTGTAGCGGCCAGGCGCCAGGTCAGCGCGGTAAGTGAAGAACTGGGGCGTGATCTGCGTTTCTGCGGTCACATTGCGGCCAGACAACATGAAACGCACGCTTTTCGGATCTACGCCTACGCCCCCTGCATCATCAAAAGTACCCGACACCGAGGTAAAAGCGCCCCGTGCCAGCGACTCGCCGTCGCGCGGCGCCATATTGCGAATCACTGGCGGTTTGGCGTCAGCGATCAGGGGCTGGGTCAACGTTGAGGAAACCGCCCTGTCACCTAGACGCAAGGTGGCGACAACCGGGAGCGAAGGTGACAGGTTGTCCAGGCGTCGGATGGTGTAAGCACCTTCGTAAACGCCAGGTCGGGTTTCGCGAAGGGCCAGGTTGTTAATGACACCCTGAATATTCACCTCGGCAACACCGCCGGGCGCGCCGTTTAGCGTAAAACGCAGATCTGCGCCTGGTTCGATCTTGTCGACCGGAGCCACCGAAAAACGGTCGATTTTCAGACCGACAGCAGCTACAGGTGCAGGAGGCGCGGTAGGTGCGGCGGGCGCGGAAGCGATGGCAATGCCAGCAGGAAAACTGTAGTTTGCCGCCGTGCTGCGGTTACGCACGCGCAGTGTTGCACGAATGGGGCTGTTCTCGGCGATGCGATCCTTGCGCCTGACGGTGTAGCTCCCTTCATAGACGCCGCGCGAAGTCTCTTTGAGAACAATCGTGCGCGGGATACCGCGCACAGTAAGACTGGCCTGACCACGCGGCGTACCTTCCACCGTGAAGTCCAGTTGTGATCCGGCGCTGAGCCCGTCATCGGCCCCGACCTGGAGCGATTGCAGCTCGGGCGTGGCCGATTGGGCGTAAGAACTACCTGGCACGGCCAGCATGACCGAAGCGACAGGAAGCAGCAGGAAGAAAGCTGCGAGTTGATTGCGTATTAGTTTTTTCATGGTTCTAACCCAGTAGTGAAGTTTGATTATTTTGATCGAAGCGCGTGGGTGCTGATGTAGGTAGAAGGTAGCGGCGGAAGTAGGCCGCCATCACTAACGGCAGACAGCGAAACGCTGCCCGGACCGCTTCAACGCTAGCCGGAAGCGGACGCGCCGACGTGAACCGCCGACGGGGCTTCGCATTGATCCTCCCTCGCGCCACACGGATGTCAAAACTTGGCGAACGCGCTCTTGCTGGTACTGCAGATGCCGCATTGGGGCAGAAATCAATCGTCGCGTTTTTCAGGTCCACCGTGCGCTCGCAGCCGGGGCACACACTTTTGGACGGGCGTATCACGCGGTGTCGTAGCTGAGTTACTCGCGGCACTGCGCGTCCGGGAGCAGTTTGGCAAGCTTCTGCTCTTTCAGGTAACGGTTCAGCGAAACAATCGCATGGCGCCCCACCAGCACCGTGATGACAATACCGACGATGTAGCGTACATAACCGCCAAAACTGGGCAGGTAGGGCACCAGCTCGGCAAAAAAGGCGAGCAGTGCAAAAAAGATGAAACCCCAGACAAAAGGCCAGTAAGTGCTTTTGCGTTTTTTGGCGAACGGCCAGCCTGCTGCCACCAGCAGCGCCAAGGTCAGCGCCAGCCGGTACAGAAACACCCGCAGTTCCTGGGCGCGTTGCGCGCTCTGCCATTTGTCACGCGTGCGCACCGCGCCCTGGCTGGCGTCCAGCGCTTTTTGCTGCTGGGCCTCCATCGCCGCCAGCGCCAGGCGCTCCGCCGCCTTCAAAAATGTCCAACGCGCGCGTATTCCTGCCGTGTTTTTTCGACCGCGAGGCCGCAGCCGTTTCTTGTCAAGACGGCTATGACGCCGCCGTAAACACCGTCAATACTCCGGTGTAGCCATAAAGATGGTGCCGTGCAATCTCGCCGCCGGCAAAAAAACCGACCAATGGCACGTCGCCCAGCGCGCGCCGCACAATCTGCAACTCGGCGCTGGGCGCGCCGAAATGCGGGCCACCGCGGCCGGAGCAGCTGACATAAATCGCACCGGCAATGCGGCGTGCCGGGTGCGGCGCAGCGTCGGCTTGCACGCCGCTCAGGGAACTGGCCACTTCCAGCGTGAGTTCTTCGGGCTCCAGCTCTTCGCGGATTTCGGCGCAGACACGCACCAGGTCGGCACGCGCCGCCTCGGCGTTGCGCTCACAGAAAGCCAGCTTGGTGCCGACAGCCGGCAGGTCGGCGATGGCGATGCCGCTGCGCGCCGGGTCCAGGCCAATGATGTGGCGCACCACCACATCGGCGCCGAACTGGCCCGACCGCTGGATGCGCCCGTCCTGCAGGCCCGCTTCGGCACTGCGCAAGCCGACCAGCGTCGTGCGCACCTTTTCCAGTGCGTCGCGTGGCTTCTCCAGCGTCACACCCAGATCGGCCAGCATCACGTCGAGGGCGCTCTGCCCGTCCAGCTTGGTGACCACATTGCCATCGCAGGCGGTGATCTCATGCTCGCCGGAGATCGGCTGGCAGCCCTGGGTGACGCGCGACATCAGCGCCGCGCCCTGCGCAAAAGCCACGCCGCTCAGGCCGCCGCTGAACACTCCGCCCGCAGCGCCGTGGCCTTTGACGTTACCGTTGCCGCTGAGCGCAAACTGCACCGCCTCGCTGCGGGTGGAGGCCAGCCCACCGAAGACATACCCACTGCCGGTGCGCTGGGCCATTTCGGCGATCAGCTCCGCCACGTCGGGCGTGCCGGCGTCGGCATGCACCAGCGCGGTATGCGCTTTAAAGTGGGTGGCGTTGGCCGGTGGCAAGGGCGAGATGCCGGAGAAAACGCGGTACTGGTCACTCGGCAGGCCGCACAACATGACGGCCAGTGCGGGTTCGTCGAAATACTCGACGTTGTTGGATGCGATGCCGATACCCACAGTGCCGGCCCAGTCGACGATCTCGGGCAATTCGCCGCCCAGAAAATCCAGAATTTCCTGCGCCTGGCCAGCGTAGTGATCCGTGATGTAAAGCAGCCCCAGGGTTGGCGCGCTGGCATAGGCCGGCAGCGCCATGTGGGCACGCAATTGGGCCAGCACCAGGCCGGCCGCCATGCGCCATTGCGGATGGGTGGCGTGGCCGTATGGAAAAAGCTTCATGGGGTCCTGGACGAAAAAATCAAAGGGTCGACTTGCTGCTTGCGGCGACACTCACCGTATCACGGCGCGCCCATTAACGCGCCGGTTTTCGGGCGGTCTTGCTGGCCGCCGTCTTGCGCGCCGGCGCTTTGCCTTTCGGCTGCGCCCGAGAGGCGTCCTTTGGGGCGACCGGCGTGGGCCAGGCCTGGGCACTGCGCAGCGCCGTGTTCATGGCCGAACGGGCACCCCGCGCCACGGTCTTGCCAGCCGAGTCGGCCATGCCTTTGGCCAGCCCCGCGGCCATGCCGGTCGCGGTTTTCATCGCATCCTTGGCCAGGCCGGTGGCCATGTTTTTAGTGGCGCTCATGGCGGTTTTTTTGGCCGCATCCTGCATGGCCGTGGTGGCGATATTCTGAAATTGCTGCGTCAGCGCGCCCCACCACTGCATCGGGTCCACCACCCCGGCCGGTGCTGCCGCTTCTGGCGTTTTGGCGGTTCTGGTTTTGGGCGCGGACTTGCCGCCTTGGTCATAACTTGTGGGGGGCACCTCCAGGCCAGAAAAGGTCTTGGCCTTGTCGGCGACCTTTTGAACCCCGCCGGCCATCGTATCGGCCACCTTGAGCTTGAAGGCGTTGGCCACGTCGCCCATGTTGAAGTTCATGCCCTTGAGTGTGGCAAGCGTCATCTTCTGCACCTCCAGCGCCTGGATAGTGGCCTTCAGAGCCATGGCATTCTGGTCCAGCCAGAACTGCACCGCCTTGAGCTCCTCGATGCGTTTGTCGAGCTCCTCGACATTGAGTGTGGGTGCCACCCAGTTGCCCAGGTTAGGCATTTGCGGAATGCTCTGGCTGGCGCTGCCGGCCGCCTGTTTGGCCAGATTCTGCAAAAAATCAAAGCCCGGAACCAGCTTGCCAAAGCCGGCAAAAGAAGGGTTGTCTGCGTTGCTCATGGCGGTCTCCTGGTGGTTTTTAGGTGTCTTGGCCAGAGCGGCCACTGTGCGTCATGGTCTCATTGTGCAGGGTAGCCGCAGTGCGTCAACCCGTTTTTTCAAAAACCACGGGTTCGTCACTACCTTCCCAAATTTTCAAGCCGAATCATGCCCCAGCCCATACGAAATGAGAGCAAGCAGCTATTGATTTAATAGCATCTAGATTTAGGAACCATACGAAGGTGGACGCCGCTCGCGCAGGCTGGCCACCCCTTCACGCACATCCGGGCCGGAAAAACCCATGAATTCCAGCGCCAGCGACGCGTCGAAGGCCGGCCCGGCCTGGCGCAGCCAATTGTTGAGCGCGTACTTGGTCCAGCTGATCGCGGTTTGTGAACCATTGGCCAGCCTGTCCGCCACCTCGTAGGCCTTGGATAAAAGCGCGTCGTCGTCGACCGCCAACGACACCAGGCCAATGCGTTCGGCCTCTTCGCCGCTGATCGGCTCGCAGAGCATCAGGTAGTACTTGGCCTTGGCCATGCCGCACAGCAGCGGCCAGACAATCGCGGCGTGGTCGCCGGCAGCCACGCCGAGCCGGGTGTGGCCGTCCACAATCTTCGCGCTTTTCGCCGCAATCGAAATGTCCGCCAGCAGCCCGGCCACCAGCCCGGCGCCGACCGCCGGCCCGTGTATCGCGCTGACGATGGGTTTGTCGCAATTGATCACGTTGTAGACCAGGTCGCGCGCTTCCTTCCAGACCCGGGTGCGGGTTTCAAAATCATCAGCCATGTCCTGCACCAGCGACAGGTCGCCGCCGCCCGAAAAACCCAGACCCTCGCCGCGCAGCACGGCGCAGCGCACCGAGTCGTCGCTGCCCACATCGCGCCAGATCTGCGCGAGCTCACGGTGACCGGCGTGGCCTGCCGTGGGTAGTTTGCCGTTGAGGGCTTTCATCTGGATGTCGAGCACGCAACCGATGCCTTCTATCAACGGGCCGCGGCGGGTGATGGTGAGCGTGGTGTAGGTGGTGTAGTCAGGTGTCATGCAGCCCATCATGCCGCGTCCAGCCGCCTCGGGGAATCAGGGATCGCCCTGCACACCCGTCAAGCGCACGGCTTCGGAAGCGCTGAATGAGTCCTTGCGGAAATGTGCGGCAGCCGAATCGGGATGGGATGCAAGGCGGATTTCGCGGCCAATAGTGGGCTATTGGCAAGAGATTCAACGCAGCAGACCGCCCGAGTCCGGATGATCGCAAGCCGCAGGGGACTTGTTCAGCACTTCCTTTGATAAGCTTCAGCCATGAAAAGCCTGTTTCACTTTGCATTCAACGTCACCGATCTCGACCAGGCTCGCCGCTTTTACGGCGAGGTGCTGGGCTGCACCGAGGGCCGCAGTACCGACACCTGGGTTGATTTTGATTTCATGGGCCACCAGCTCTCGCTGCACCTGGGCGAGCCCTTCAAAACCGAACGCACCGGCCACGTCGGCGACATCCTCGTGCCGATGCCGCATTTCGGGCTGGTGCTGGCCCTGCCCGACTGGCAAGCCATGGCGCAACGTTTGCAGGCGGCGAATACAGCGTTTTTATTCGCGCCGCAAGTCCGTTTTGAAGGCCAGCCGGGCGAGCAGTGGACCATGTTTTTTTGCGACCCCTTCGGCAACCCGCTGGAAATCAAGGGCTTCCAGGATCTGGGAGCGATTTATGCGTCTTGAGGCTGGGCCGGTGAGCACGCCACCGCGCATCGAAGGGCGGCCCCGAGCAAGCGGCGGCCCTCTTGGTTGGAAAAGCGCTACACGCAGTGAGCGACCGTGGGGGCCATTTTCGTCATGACCTACACCTTTGTCTCAGCCACGATTTTGCTGCTGCTGATCACTGATCCGCTGGGCAACATCCCGATTTTCGCCAACGCCCTGCGCAAGGTCGCGCCCGAGCGGCGCGCGTTTGTGATCCTGCGCGAGGTGCTGATCGCCTTCCTGTTGCTGCTGGCTTTCATGTTTGTCGGCGACAGCTTTCTGCGCGTGATGAACCTCAGCGAGCTGTCGCTGCAGATCGCCGGCGCGGTAATCCTGTTCCTGATCGCACTGCGCATGATTTTTCCGGGCGGCCATCCGGTGGCCGAACCGCTGCAGGGCGAACCGCTGATCGTGCCACTGGCCATCCCGGCGCTGGCCGGGCCGTCGGCGCTGGCGACGGTTCTGCTACTGGTCTCGCAGGCGCCAGCGCGGCGCATGGAGTGGGTGGCCGCGCTGTGCGTGACCATGGCCGTCTGCGCCGTGGTGCTGGTGCTGGCCGAGCGCATCCAGCGGGTGCTGGGGGACAGGCTGGTGATGGCTTTTGAACGCCTGATGGGCCTGATCCTGGTGGCGATTTCGGTCGAGATGCTGTTGCGCGGCATCCAGCTCTTTATCTCCCAAACCCGCGCTGCAGGCTGACGGCGCGCGGCCCCCGCTTGTCATTGCGGACTTGATCCGCAATCCACGCTCCACAAGCTCCTGTCGCGTGTCATACAGCATGCAGGCCGGATCGCGTCCGGCACGACGGTCCGGCGTTATTTCAGCGCTGCGGCCGCAACGATCTTCTGGTCGATCGCGCCGAATACCAGCTCGCCATCCTTGCCCTTCATCTCGATGCGGATGGTATCGCCGAATTTCATGAACTCGGTCGAGGGCTTGCCGTCCTGGATGGTTTCGATGGCGCGTTTTTCGGCAATGCAGCTGTAGCCTTTCGGCCAGTCGGTCTTGCCCTTGGCCTCGACACCCTTGTTGCTGACGGTGCCCGAGCCAATGATGGAGCCCGCTCGTACATTGCGCGTCTTGCAGATGTGGGCGATCAACTGGCCGAAATGAAAGGTCATTTCCGGACCGGCGTCGCACATGCCGACCTTGCGGCCGTTCCAGGTGCTTTGCATGGTGAGGTTGACGCGCCCCTGGTCCCAGGTATCACCGAGCTCGTCCAGTGTGACAGCCACCGGGCTGAAGGCCGTCGCTGGCTTGCTCTGGAAAAAGCCAAAACCCTTGGCCAGTTCATTCGGAATCAAATTGCGCAGGCTCACGTCGTTGGCCAGCATCACCAGGCGAATGCCCTCGAGCGCCTGCTCGGGCGTGCTCTGCATGGGCACATCGCCGGTGATGACCGCTACCTCGGCCTCGAAGTCGATGCCGTACTCTTCGCTCGGGCAGATCACGTCGTCGCAGGGGCCAATGAAGTCGTCGCTGCCGCCCTGGTACATCAGCGGGTCCTTGTAGAAGCTGCCCGGCACCTCGGACTCGCGCGCCTTGCGCACCAGCTCCACATGGTTGATATAAGCCGAGCCGTCGGCCCATTGGTAGGCACGCGGCAGCGGCGCCATGCATTGCGCGGGGTCAAAGGGAAATGCGTGGCGCGCCTTGCCGTTGTTCAGCGTGTCGTACAGGTCCTGCAACTGCGGCGCCAGAAAGCCCCAGTCGTCAAGCACCTGCTGCAGTTTGCTGGCGATGCCCGTCGCATAATGGGCCATGGTCAGATCGCGCGAGACGACCACCAACTGGCCGTCACGGGAGCCGTCTTTGTAGCTTGCGAGCTTCATCTGTTTCCTTTGGGGTTATGGGGTGCACGGCGAGGGTTCGCGACGAGGGATTGGAGTTACGATAAGTGAAATCAATTTACCTAAATGTAATTTTCAATTTTAGTCGAATTCCATGAAAGAGCGCAAAACCGCCCCCCCCCCATCATCACCGGCCCTGCCCGCGCAACGCGCCGGCATCCAGTCGGTGGAAGTCGGCTTCAGTCTGCTGCAGGTGCTGGGCGCCTCGCCGGGCCCGCTGATGCTGCGCGACCTCGCCCTTGCTGCCGGCATGAGCGCGGCCAAGGCACACCGCTACCTGGTGAGCTTCCAGCGCCTAGAACTGGTGACGCAGGACCCCGGCACCACACGTTACGACCTCGGCCCCGCCGCACTCAAGCTGGGCTTGGCCTCGCTGTCGCGTCTGGACAGCGTCAAACTCGCGCGCCAGCGCATGGCGCCACTGATGGAGCAGATAGGCCAGACCCTGGCACTCGCCGTCTGGGGCAACCAGGGGCCAACCATCGTGCACTGGGAAGAGTCGCCCCAGGCCATCACTGTCAATTTGCGCCTGGGTGACGTGATGCCCTTGCTGTCCTCCGCCACCGGCCTGTGTTTTTCTGCCTTCATGGCCCAGCCAGCCGGCGGCCGCAAGCGCGCTGCGGCGAGCAACAGCCACCAGTCACATGACCGCCTTCCGCCCTTGTTGAGAGACGAGCTGACTCGCCTGCAAAAGCTGGCGCGCAAGGATGTGCCCAAAACCATGGCCGATGTCACGGCTGTGCTGAACGAAGTCCGGCGCCGCGGTCTGGCGCGTGTGGTGGACACCTTGCTGCCGGGTGTCGCTGGCTTTTGCGCTCCGGTGTTCGACGCCGATGGTCACCTGGCGCTGGGTGTGGTGTCCATGGGATCGGTGGCCACTTTCGACACCGACTGGGATGGCGCGGTGGCGCAACCCTTGTCGGCCGCGGCGCGGCAGCTCAGCAGCGACCTGGGCTACACAGAGTCATGAACGCCCTGACGGCACAGCACACCGCAGCGCCGCCGCTGCGACCGCTGCTGGTGCTGACGTCTGCGGTGGTGCTCGCCCATGTGCTGCTGCTGCAAGCCGCGCCGGCCCATTGGGGCATGGAAGCCGAGCGAGCCCTCAAGCTGCGCCCCTTGATCACGCGCAGCATAGAAATCAAGCCGCCCAGCCCGACGGCTGCCCTGCCGGCCCCGCCGCCACCGGTTCAACGGGCCGCTCCTGCCGTCGCGCCACGTTTACAACAAAATACGGCCTCAGCCCTTGCCAAGAAAGAGCCAGCAGCTATTGAATCAATAGCATCCCCGGTACCCGAGCCGACCGCGACCACCACGCCACCCACACCGGCGCCTGAGCCCAGGCCGCCGGTTGCGGAGGCGGCGCCTGCAACGCCGGTGGCAGCCGCCGGCGCGCTGACCATTCCCGGCTCCATGCGTCTCAAATACAGCATGACCGGCCGATCCAGAAACATGGACTACCACGCCTCAGCCCAGCTCGACTGGCTGCAGGACGGCGAGGCCTACCAGGCCGGCATGGTGGTCAGCGCCTTTGGCCTGGGCGAGCGTTCCATGGCCAGCCGGGGTCAGATCACCGGCGACGGGCTGGCACCGACCCGCTTCCTGGACAAGTCGCGCAGCGAGCGCGCGGCGCATTTTCAGCCCGACAAAGGCAAGATCACCTTCAGTGCCAACTCGCCCGACGTACCCTGGCAGCCAGGCGCGCAGGACCGTGTCAGTGTTTTTGTGCAGCTCGCCAGCTTGCTTGCCGGCGACCCGGCCAAGTACCCGGTCGGCAGCAGCGTATCGCTGTTCACCGCCGGTCCCACCGGGGCGGACACCTGGACTTTTGTGGTCGAAGCCGAGGAAAAGCTTTCGCTGCCGGCTGGCGAGTTCAGCGCCGTCAAACTCACGCGCAAGCCGCAGCGCGACTACGACCAGGCTGTTGAGGTCTGGCTTGCACCTTCGCTGGCCTGGCTGCCTGCACGCATACGCATCACCCAACACAATGGCGATTTTGTGGACCAGCAGTTGCGGGTTGCCGAGAAGCCCCTGTGAGCGCGAATCGGGAGATATTTCGCGACTTTTCACACATTTTGCGGATTTACCCTGTGGCCCTTGAACTTGGCTCGGTCGTTGCTATCTGATGGACAAGGACCCAAGCTCTATGCACATGCTCTACGACTCTGAATCATTTGTGGTGGTGCAAATCCACGCCAACGCGCCGGAAAAGTCCGCGCCCACGCCTGCCGTGCCCCAACTGGCGCGCCATGGCTTTGAAATTGTCGACAAACGCTCTGGCAAAGAGGTCTACCTCGATGGCTCCTGGGCCGAGATGTTCCAGCAGCGCCTGAACGTCTGGCAGCAAAAAACGCCCACGCAGGAAGAAATCGAAGACACACTGGAGGGTTACGCCGAACTGGCGCACACCCCTGTCTCCCTGCACTGACCATGCCGGACAGTAAACCGGCCCAGCAGAAGCGTTCACAGCTTCACAAAAAAATACTGGACAACTGGGACAACGAGGACGCCGCGAAAGCCGGCCTTCCGGGTGTGATGCATGTCGCCAACGCCGACGTGCCTCCGCTGGCAAACGCCGAACTGGTGCAGCTTCAGGTTCGCGTAATCGCACTGGAAAATTTGCTGATTGCCCTGCTCTCGGAAGCTTCCGACAGTCAGCGCACACTGGCCCGTGAAATGGCAACTTACATCTCGCCGCGACCTGGGTATACCCCGCATTCGCTGACGCTTCATGCCGCCGACCAGATGCTTCATCTCGTTGAGCGTGGTGAACTTTTTGGTCTTAACGCCCGAGCGGGTCAGGCCGGCGCAGACAACGCCGGGGATCAATAGGTTTCACGCCTTCAGCCCGAGGCGCCGGGCCAGCTTGTGCAAGTTGCTCGCATTGACGCCCAGTTGCCGCGCCGCTTGCGCCCAGTTGCTTTGATGCGCGGCCAGCGCCTGAATGATTGACTGGCGTTCGCAGCCGTTTACTGCGTCGCGCAGCGTGGTGCCCGGCACCACTGGGGCGGCAGACTTTGTGTCCGGCGCTGAAGCCGCAGCAGCGTCGTCCGCGACCAGCAACTCTGGCCCATCCAGATCAAGCAAGTCGGTTTGCAGCAGGGGCTAAACACCACGCCGGTGCATGCCCACGCCGCCCTCTTCGGGGTATACGGCATGCTGGCCCTTGGCTTCACGCTGCTGGTGTTGCGCTATATCCGGCCGCACTACGAGTTCAACCAGAAGCTCATGAAAACGGCGTTCTGGGGCCTCAATGCAGGCCTGGTGTTGATGATCTTCACCAGTCTGCTGCCGATCGGCATCATCCAGTTTTATGCCAGTGTCAGCGAGGGCCTGTGGTACGCGCGCAGCGAAGCTTTCATGCAGCAACCGCTATTGCAAACCCTGCGCTGGGTGCGTACCTTCGGCGATGTGGTGTTCATCATTGGCGCACTGGCCGTCGCGCTGCAGGTGGTTCCGGGCTTGCTGGGCAAAAAACCTGCACTCGTCCTGTCCGGTGATGGTCTTCGTACCGTTGCAGTCTGAGAAAAAAGCGTAGCCCAGCCGCATGAAAACCGGGGAACGGACATAGCGAGTGTGGCGCATCGGCCACCTGGTCAGTGCGTGGGCTTCGCCGTTTCCGGGTACAGCCAGCGGTACAGCGGCGCAACCAGCACCAGCACCGCCACCAGCCGGCACACCTGAAACGCGGTCACCACCGGCACCCCGAGCTGCAGCACCTTGGCGGTGATCGCCATCTCGGCGATACCGCCCGGCGACGTGCTCAAAATCAGCGTCGCCAACGGCAATCCGGTCGCGAAGGTCAGCAACCAGGCAAACCCACTGCACAGCGCGATCATGCCCAAGGTGCCCACCGCCACCGACATCAGCCAGCGCGGCGCGGCATGCAAAAACGCCCTCGAAAAGCGCACGCCCAGACTCACAGCAATCAACAACTGCGCGCCGTTGGTGAGCCAGGGCGGAATCCCCGACAGAAACACGCCGGCCATGGTCAGGCCCATGGACACCAGCAACGCACCCATGAACCAGGGATTGGCGCGCCCCAGGCGCTGCATCGCCCAGGCGCCCAGGGCGGTGGTCAGCGCCAGCATCGCAAAACCCGGCCACTGAACCGCACGCAGCACCGGCGGATGCAGGTCCATGCCATGCAGCCCGCTCAACTGCATGGCAAAGGGCACGGTCACCGTGACCAGCAGCAGGCGCAGGCCGTGTGACGCAGCCACCAGATCGGTGCGCGCATGAGCGCGTTCGGCCAGCAGGGTCATCTCCGACGCCCCGCCTATCGCACCGGCGAAATAACTGGTGGCGCGCATCGACGGCGCCGCCACATCGGTCATGTACTGCGCATTGACGCGGTGCAGCCAGGCGCCAAATACCAGACCCAGGCCCAGGGCCCAGACAATCGCCAGTGCAATGGCCCACCACAAGCTGGCCACCAGCGCGATAACCTGCGGCGTGAAAAAAAGCCCGAGCGCGACGGCGATCACCCACTGGCCGAGGTTGCCCAGCGGCAGCCAGCTTCGGGTCGGCGCCCCCGCCACCGACGCACAGGCCGTGGCCAGCAGCGGACCGATCATCCAGGGCAGGGGCGTGCGCAGGTAAACACAGAACCCGGCGGCGGCCAGCGCCAGCAGCAGGGTCCCAATAATGCGGTAAGGCTTGACGGGCATCAACAAGGCAAACAGGGAAATGGAAAGAGAAAGCTGAGCAGTCAGCCACTTGGCTTTACGATGGCACCAGGACAAGCCCTAGTATGAACCGCCTGAACCCCTCCCATCCCGCCGCGCGCCGGTCTTTCGCCGTGCTGATTCTGCTGCTGGTCGCCGCTTGCGCCCGCGTGCCCGAACCTCGGCTGTTTCCGGAGGCGCCCAACGACATCACCGTGCGCACCGATGCACTGCTGCCGGCCGACGTGGTCTTGCTGGGCGAGCAGCACGACGCGGCCGAACACCAGCACATCCACCAGCATGTGGTGGCGCGGCTGGCGGTTGACGGCAAGCTCGGTGCGCTGGCACTGGAGATGGCCGACGCCGGCCGCAGCACCGCCGCACTCAAGTCCAACAGCACGCAACTGGCGGTGCAGGAGGCGCTGGGCTGGAATAGCAAAAGCTGGCCCTGGGCCGCCTACGGCCCGGCGGTGATGGTTGCCGTGAAGGCCGGTGTGCCGGTGCTGGGCGCCAACCTGCCCGCGGCGCAGATGCGGGAGGCCATGGCCGACACCCGGCTTGATGGCCAGTTGCCGGGGTCGGCACTCAAGGCCCAGCAGCAATTGATCCGCATCGGCCACTGCGGTTTCTTGCCTGAGGACAGGATTTCACCGATGACACGCATCCAGGTGGCGCGCGACATCAGCATGGCCCGCACCATCCAGCAGGCGGCGCTGCCCGGCAAGACCGTGGTGCTGCTGGCCGGCAGCGGCCACGTCAACCGCGAACTCGGCGTGCCGCAACATCTGCCGGCCGACATGAAAGTCAAGGCCGTTCTGCTGCGCGCCGGCCCGCCGCCGGCCGCAAGCAATGCTCGCCCGGACGCCGGCAAGCCGCCGGCCTTTGACGTGGTGTGGACCACACCGGCCGTGCCGGAAAAAGATTACTGCGAAGGCCTGCGGAAATAAGCGCAGCACGCCCGTGGAAGGATGGTCATCCCGGACTTGATCCGGGATCCATTTTCAAGCGACCACTACAGCAAACACTCGGGGCATGGATTGCGGGTCGAGCCCGCAATGACAAGTTCCGGGGCGCTCAGACGTTCTTCCTGATCGCGTCGGCCACCACGCTGACGATGCGCTCCACGTGCTCTTTCTCCACGATGTAGGGCGGGCAGATCACGATGTTCTCGCCCGCCGGGCGTACCAACACGCCGTTGCGGAAACAGTCCATAAAAATGTCATAGGCACGTTTGCCGGGCGATCCGGCAATCGATGACAGCTCTACCGCTGCGGCCAGCCCGAGGCTGCGGATACCGATCACATTGGGTAGGCCCTTGAAGGCACTGTGTACGGCGTCACCGAGCACCCCCCCCATTTGCCCGGCCCGTTCAAACAGCTTTTCTTCCTTGAACAGCGTGAGCGTGGCCATGGCCGCCGCGCAGGCCACCGGGTGGCCCGAGTAGGTGTAGCCGTGGAAAAACTCGATCGCATGCTCGGGGCCACCGGCGCTGGCGTCCATCATGGTGTTGTAGATGCGGTCGGTGCAGATCACGCCGCCCAACGGAATCACGCCGTTGGTCACGCACTTGGCAAAGTTCAGCATGTCAGGCACCACGCCGTAGTAGTCGGCACCGAAGTTGGTGCCGAGGCGGCCGAAGCCGGTGATGACCTCGTCAAAAATCAGCAGGATGCCGTGTTTGTCGCAAATCTCGCGCAGGCGTTTGAGGTAGCCCTTGGGCGGCAAATACCAGCCAGCGCTGCCGGCCACCGGCTCAACGATCACGGCGGCGATGTTGCTTGGGTCGTGCAGTGGCAGGATGCGGTTTTCAAGCTCGAGCAGGAGGTCCTCTTCCCAGACCGGTTCGACACCGTGGATGTAGGCGTGTTTGAGCGGGTCATGGATGAAACGCAAATGGTCCACGCGCGGTAACAGCGCTGCGCCGTAGACCTTGCGGTTGGCCGGGATGCCGCCCACACTCATGCCGCCAAAACCGACGCCGTGGTAACCCTTTTCGCGGCCGATGAAAACATTGCGGTGGCCCTCGCCACGCGCGCGGTGGTAGGCAAGCGCTACTTTCAGCGAGGTATCGGCCGCCTCCGAACCGGAGTTGCAAAACAGCACCTGGTTCAAATCGCCGGGCGCCATGTCGGCGATCATCTCGGCGGCCTGAAAAGCCTGGTCGTTGCTGGCCTGGAAGGCGGTGGCGTAGTCCAGCGTGTCGAGCTGCTTCTTGATGGCCTCGTTGATCGGCTTGCGATTGTGGCCTGCCGCCACGCACCACAGACTGGAGATGCCGTCGAGCACCTGCTTGCCGTCGTGGGTGGTGAAAAACATGCCGTCGGCCGCCACAAACACGCGCGGCTCCTTTTTGAAACTGCGGTTCGGCGTGAACGGCAGCCACTGGTGGTCCATGTTGAAGTCGGGGTAGGCCATCAAAAATCTCCTGCGGTGACAAGGCAAGGGTGCCGGGACGTCATCTGCATTCTGGCACCGTCCGCAGCGGGACAGCGCCGCTCCTGCGACAATTCTTTCATGAGCCCTACTTATATCCTTAACCTGTCCTGCCCGGATCGACCGGGCATTGTCCATGCGGTGTCCGGTTTTTTGTTCGAGCGCGGCGGTAATATCCTCGAAGCGGCGCAGTTCAGCGACGACAAGCGCGACGATCCCGCCGCCGATGCCACCGGCCTGTTTTTCATGCGAGTCAGCTTCGGTTGCGAAAAGCTCTCTTTTGAAGCCCTCAAAGAACAACTGGCCGCTCTGGGCACGCAGTTCGGCATGCGCTGGAGCCTGCACCAGGCCACGCAGCCGATGCGCACGGTGCTGCTGGTCAGCAAGGAAGGCCACTGCCTGAACGACCTGCTGTTCCGCTGGAAGTCGGGTCTGCTGCCGCTGGACATTCGCGCCATCGTCTCCAACCACCGTGATTTTTACCAATTGGCGGCCAGCTACAACGTCCCTTTCCATCACATTCCGGTGACGGCTGCCAACAAGGCCGAGGCCGAAAAACGCCAGTACGACATCATTGAGGCTGAAGGCGCCGAGCTGGTGGTTCTGGCACGCTACATGCAAATTCTCAGCGACGACCTGTGCCGCAAGCTGGCCGGCCGCGCCATCAATATCCACCACTCGTTTCTACCCAGCTTCAAGGGCGCCAAGCCCTACTACCAGGCGCATGCACGCGGCGTCAAACTGATAGGCGCCACGGCGCACTATGTGACCGCGGATCTCGACGAAGGCCCGATCATCGAGCAGGACGTGGCCAGAGCCGACCACAGCAAAACCGTCGAAGCCCTGACGGCCATGGGCCGGGACACAGAGAGCCAGGTGCTGGCGCGCGCAGTGCTCTGGCACAGCGAACACCGGGTTTTGCTTAACGGCCACAAGACGGTGATTTTCAAGTGAAAAACCATCCGTTCGGGCTGAGCCTGTCGAAGCCGGCGCAAACCCTTCGACAAGCTCAGGGCGAACGGAACCCGCCGTGACCGCCGCCCGCATCCCGCCTATCCAGTGCCTGCTGACCTTTGAAACGCTGGCGCGGCTGCGCAGCGTCACACAGGCGGCCGAGGAACTCAATGTCACACCCAGCGCGGTCAGCCACCGCGTCAAGCAGCTCGAGCAAATCATTGGCACCAAGCTGTTTGGCCGCGCCGACTTTTCGCTGACCACCGAGGGCAGCGAGTACCTGGCCCATGTGCGCGAAGGCATTGCCATCCTGCAAAAATTTCCGGGTGCGGCCGGGCAAAGCGGCACGCCGGGCAAACGCAAGCTGCGGCTGGCCGTCACGCCGACCTTTGCGCGCTCCATCCTGATCCCGCGCCTGCGCCAGTTCACCGATGCCTACCCGGAGATTGACCTGACGCTGCAGGTGTCGATTCCGCTGCTGGACGTGGTGGCTGAAGACGCCGACCTGATGGTGCGCTTCGGCACCGGCCGGTATGCCGATGTGGAGCATGTCTGCCTGATGAAGGACGAGGTCACGCCGCTGGCCTCACCGGCCTACGTGCGCGAGCACGGCCCGTTTGAAGCGACGGAAGACTTGGACGGCGAGGCCTTGCTGCGCTCGCCGCTGGAGCCCTGGCGCACCTGGTTTGCCGCGCACGCGCTGGACTGGCCGGAGCCGGTGGACGGTTCGCAGTTCAACGACATCGGTCTGATGTGCGACGCTGCGGCCGCCGGCATGGGTGTGGCGCTGGTGCGGCTCAAGCTCGGCGCGCCCTGGCTCGAAAATGGGGCACTGGTCCGGCTGTACGAACGCAACGTGCCCAGCCCGCACGCCCACTACCTGTGCTGGCGCACCGGCATGATGGACCGCTGGGAATGCGCAGCCTTTGCCGACTGGCTGAAAAGCTCGGTAAGCTGATCTCACCGGCGTTTTACAAGACTTTTCTGCCCCCATCCCATGTCGGATGGGCATGAGCAGCTACACATTTGATAGCGTTCTGATTTTCACGAGCGGCCTGCATTTTCTTCACACCGGCCGCTTGCGCTTTGCATTAAAGTGAGTTGAACCACTTACCCGCGAGCCCGCCCATGAACGCACCTTTGGACACCCTGCAGCAGCAACAGCTCGAACGCGCGGCACGCCAGGCCGAAGTGGTCAAGGCCCTGCAGGCCGTGCTGCCGACCCACGCGCTGCTCTGGAACAGCGAGGACACCACCCCCTACGAATGCGACGGCCTGACCGCCTACCGCCAACGCCCGCTGGTGGTCGCCCTGCCCGAAACCTACGACCAGGTGCAGGCCGTGCTGCGTACCTGCCACGCACTGCAGGTGCCAGTGGTGGCACGCGGCGCCGGTACCGGCCTGTCCGGCGGCGCCATGCCGCACAAACTGGGTGTGACGCTCTCGCTGGCCAAGTTCAACAAGATCCTGAAGATGGACGCGGCCAGCCGCACTGCTGTGGTCCAGGGCGGCGTGCGCAACCTGGCCATCAGCGAGGCCGCCGCGCCGCTGGGACTGTATTACGCGCCGGACCCGTCCAGCCAGATCGCCTGCACCATAGGCGGCAACGTCGCCGAAAACTCGGGCGGCGTTCACTGCCTCAAGTACGGCCTGACCCTGCACAACGTGCTCAAGGTGCGCGGTTTCACGGTTGAGGGCGAAGCAGTCGAGTTCGGCAGCGATGCGCTCGACGGCGCCGGCTACGACCTGCTGTCGGTGCTGATCGGCAGCGAGGGCATGCTGGCCATCACCACGGAAGTGACAGTGAAGCTGGTGCCCAAGCCGGTGCTGGCGCGCTGCATCATGGCCAGCTTCGACGACCTGCGCAAGGCTGGCGACGCGGTGGCCGCGGTGATTGCCGCCGGAATCATCCCGGCCGGGCTTGAGATGATGGACAAACCCATGACCGCGGCGGTCGAGGACTTTGTGCATGCCGGCTACGACCTCAACGCCGAAGCGATTTTGCTGTGCGAAAGCGACGGCACACCGGAAGAAGTCGAGGAGGAAATCGGCCGCATGAGTGCGGTGCTGCGCAGTTGCGGCGCCACTGCGATTGCAGTCAGCCAGAACGAGGCCGAACGCCTGCGTTTCTGGAGCGGGCGCAAGAACGCCTTCCCGGCGTCAGGCCGGATCAGCCCCGACTACATGTGCATGGACTCGACGATTCCACGCAAGCGCCTGGCCGACATCCTGCTGGCGATCCAGCAGATGGAGATCAAGTACGGCCTGCGCTGCGCCAATGTGTTCCACGCCGGCGACGGCAACCTGCACCCGCTGATTCTGTTCGACGCCAATGATGCCGACCAGTTGCACCGCTGCGAATTGTTTGGCGCCGACATTCTGGAAACCAGCGTGGCCATGGGTGGCACCGTGACCGGCGAACACGGCGTCGGTGTCGAAAAACTCAATTCCATGTGTGTGCAGTTCTCGGCCGCTGAAAACGAGCAGATGTTCGGCGTCAAGCGCGCCTTTGACCCGCAGGGCCTGCTCAACCCCGGCAAGGTGATTCCGACACTGCAGCGCTGCGCCGAGTACGGGAAGATGCTGGTGCGCGGCGGGAAGATTGCGCATCCCGACCTTCCGAGGTTCTGAAAACATGTCTGCTTCGGTCGGGCTTGGAACCCCGCATTGGTCTTCATCGTTATCCCGGACTCGATCCGGGATCCATGCTTCATGAGTCACCGTCGGTCGGGTGTGGCATGGATTGCGGGGCCGGGCCGAAGCGCGATGCGGCGGAACGTGCGTAGCGTAGGCCCGGCATCGGACTCGTTCCACGGTACAGCTACGCGCACGGACATTGCGCGAGTCCGGCACCGCAATGACAGACAAAGGCTGCGGTCGCCATGACAGGTCTGCGCGGCCTGGCCTGGCTGCTGCTCCTGCAGTCCCTCGGCGAGCTGCTGTCGCGCGCGCTGTCCCTGCCTTTTCCGGGCCCGGTGGTCGGCATGATCTTGCTGCTGCTGGCGCTGAACTGGCCGTTGGTGCGCGAACCGGTGGCTGCCTGCGCCGATTTTTTGCTGGCGCATTTGTCCCTGTTGTTTGTGCCGGTCGGTGTCGGGGTCATGACGCATCTCTCGCTGCTCGGCGAATACGGCGGCCGCCTGTTGCTGGTCATAGGCCTGTCCACGCTGATCGGTCTGGTGGTGACGGCGCTGACCCTGAACTTTTTGTGGCGCAAGGGCGATGCCAAAGTTCGTTGAGCTCTGGGTCTACCTCTCCGCCACGCCGCTGTTTGGCCTGACGGCGACGCTGGTAGTCTATGTGCTGGCCCAGGCCACTTACGCGCGGCTGCAGCAGGCCGCCTGGGCGAACCCGGTGGCCTGGACTGTGCTGGTTATTGCGGCAGTGCTGCTGGCCACCGGCGTGCCCTACCCGACCTATTTCGCCGGCGCGCAGTTCATCCACTTCCTGCTCGGGCCCGCCGTGGTGGCGCTGGCCTGGCCGCTGTGGCAGCGCCGCACCGAGTTACGCGAGCGTTGGGGTCGTCTGCTACTGGCGGCGTTGGCCGGCGGCGTAGCAAGCATCCTCTCGGCCGTGGCCCTGGGCTGGGCGGTCGACCTGCCACCCGAGGTGCTGCTGTCGCTGGCGCCCAAGTCGGTCACCGCGCCGGTGGCCATGGGCATTGCCGAAAAAATCGGCGGCATCCCGGCGCTGGCTGCGGTGTTTGCGGTCATGACCGGCCTGATCGGCGCACTGGCCGGCAAGTACCTGTTTGACCTGTGCCGCATTCCGCTCGACGCCGCCGGCTGGGCAGCACGCGGCTTTGCGCTGGGCACGGTGTCACACGGCATAGGCGCGGCGCGTGCGATGCAGGTCAACGCCGACGCGGGCGCATATGCGGGACTGGCACTGGGCCTGCAGGTGGTGCTGGCTTCGCTGCTGCTACCGCTGGTGTTTCGCCTGTTTTAGCGCGTCGCGCTATACATTTTGTAGCTATTCAGACCCGCCTGTCATGGGCTGAAGGCTATTTTTATCATGGAAACCGGGCATCCGGCGATTCACCAGGGATCGACAAAACGCGCTCGGACGTCCGGCCGTACACGCGCCGACAGCAGGCCGTGCGCCAGCCAATGACGCGTGTCGGCCGGATCAATCACTGCGTCGATCTCCAGCGTGGTGGCCATGTTGAGGGCGCTGCCGCTTTCGTACTGACGCGCCACCAGTTCGTCGTACAGCGCCTCACGCGCGGGGCCTTCGGGCACCACCTCAAGTTCCTTGCGGTAGCCGAGTTTGACCGCGCCCTCCAGGCCCATCGCGCCGAACTCGCCGGTCGGCCAGGCGACTGTGAACATCGGCGAATGAAAACCGCCGGCCGTCATGGCCATGGCGCCCAGGCCGTAACCCTTGCGCAGCACCACGCTGAAAAACGGCACACGCAAAGCCGCAGCAAGCACAAACATGCGGCTGACATGGCGCACCTGCGCCTGCGCCTCCATATCGGGCCCGACCATGAAGCCGGGTGTGTCGACAAAACTCACCAGCGGCAAGCCGTGTGCATTACACAACTGCATAAACCGCGCGGCCTTGTCGGCGGCATCGGCGTCAATGGCGCCGCCCAGGTGCTGCGGGTTGTTGGCGAGGATGCCGACGGCGCGCCCCTCGATGCGCGCCAGCGCAGTGTGGATGCCAATACCGAAACCGCTGCGCAGGGACAACAGGCTGCCGCAGTCCACCACGCCCTTCACCACCGCCAGCGTGTCATAGACCCGTAGACGGTTTTCCGGCACCACATCACGCAAGCTTGCCGCATCGGGTGGCAGCCAATCCTTCACCGCACCCTGGAAAAAAGACAGGTAATGCCGCGCGGCGGCGACGGCCTGCGCTTCATCATCGACCAGCAGGTCGATCACGCCGTTGCCATGCTGCATGCTGCTGGGGCCGATCTGCTCCGGCGTGAACACACCGAGACCTCCGCCTTCAACCATGGCCGGCCCGCCCATGCCGATGTTGCTGCCCCGGGTGGCAATGATCACGTCGCTGCAGCCCAGCAAGGCCGCATTGCCTGCAAAGCAGCGGCCGGCCACAATGCCGACAACCGGCACCTGGCCCGACAAGCGTGCATAGCTGGCAAAGGTGCTGACATGCAGGCCGGCGACGACAGGCATGTCGGTGTCGCCGGGCCGGCCACCCCCGCCTTCGGCAAACAGCACCACAGGCAGTTTGTTCTGCAGCGAGATGCCGAGCATGCGGTCGGTCTTCTGGTGATTGCGCATGCCCTGGGTACCGGCCAGCACAGTGGCGTCGTAGGCCAACACCACCGTGCGGCTGGCTTCGGCGCCAAACAATGCGCCGTTGATGCTCCCAATGCCGGTGACCATGCCGTCGGCCGGCGTGTTAACGATCAGGTCGTCCTCACTGCGCCGGCCGCGTTGCGCAGCGACGGCCAGTGCGCCGTATTCAATGAAGGAGGCTTCGTCGCAGAGGTCGGCAATGTTCTCCCGCGCGCTGCGCAACCCGAGCCCATGGCGCTTGGCCATGGCCTGAGGGCGACTGGCATCCTGTGTGGTGGCGTGGCGGTCGAGCACGCGCTGCAAATCAGGGCGCAAACCCTGCCGTTCCGATGGCGCTTCTGACCCACTGGGCACGGTGAAGGCCGGAAGCGGCGAAGACCCCAATGGCCCGGACTGCAGCATCGCGAGCACCGCACCGGCTTCCACCAACTCATCGGCGGCAAACAACAGCTCGCCCACCTGGCCGGCCGCACTCGCCCGCACCTCGTGCTCCATCTTCATGGCTTCAAGAATCAGCAGCACATCGCCAGCCTGAACGGAGTCGCCAGGCGCCACCTGCCATTGGACAATGCGGGCCTGCAAGGGGGAGTGGACAGCTTTCATCCAACCATTTTGCGCCCGCCAACAACGCGCGCCCCGTCAAACCGGCGACACTGCACCCGCCCAGCGGTTGGGGTAGCAACAGGCCGGACTCAGGCCTTAATCAGGCACATTTCAGGCGACCTGCAGCCCCGGCTTGCCAACCAGCGCGGTTTTGGTACCCGCCACCGCACCGTAGAGAATCTCGCCGGCGAGCTGGCCGCCCTCTTCAATCACCAGCTTGCCGTAACGGATCTTGCCGGTGACCTTGCCGGTGGCGTAAATCACCAACTTCTGGCGCACCGTGAGGTTGCCGTCGAACTCGCCGTGAATCTCCGCGATATCGATCTCGGCCGAACCCTTGAACGCGCCATGCTCGGCGATCTGGATCACGCGGGAGTCCATGGTGGCTTCCACCAGGCCTTCGACCACCAGGGTGTCGCAGTCGGTGATCTCGACGCCCTTGAGTTTGATGTTGGGGCCCACCGTCAACTTGCTGCCACCTTCGCGCGCGCTGCTGCTGGCCGATGCCGTGTTCGTCGAAGCGGGTGTGGCTTGCGCGCTCACGGACGCGGCGCTGCTGCCTGCCGTCGATGCGCCATTACTATAGGGATTGGGGTTGGGACTGCCGTGGCGCAGAGCGGTGGGTTCGTTGTCTCGCTTGCCGAAGAACGGTGATTGCAGTGCCATCTGGATTCCTTCAAAAAAGTCCGATGGTACGGAGGCGCTTTCCAAAAGTCTCCACTGCTAATGCAAGATAAGTAACGAAAATATTTTGCGCGCTCACCGATGCGCAGACGGAGTTATAGACTCGCGGCATGGACTACACCGTCAAAATTTTTCACAGCGAGGATGTCTCCCCCGCAGAGCGCGAAGCGGCCGCCAAGCGGTTTCGCACGGCGCTCGAGGCCTCCCTGGGCGACGCCAGTCTGGTGGCGCCGGTCTACCGCGCCTGGCTGCGGTTGTTGCAGGCGCACGGTGAAGAAACCAGGCCTTGGGACCTGAGCCCGGCAGAACAACTGTTGGCCGACCAATGGGAAGCGGCGGAACTGGCCGCAACCCAGGCTGCGTTTGGCGCAGAGCGCTACATGGGCGATGCTCATTTCGAGTTGTCCCTCGGTGAGCGCTGACGCCGCCCTGCACCGGGCTCGGGTTGTTGCCGATAATCTACCAAATGACTGAAAAGCTCGTTTTGGAATCGGTGATGTTTGTGCTGGTTTTTTTTGGCTTTGCTGGGATTTTTCGGCTTTGCGGGGGTGCGCCTGTTCCGGAGCAAGGCCGAACTATCACAAACACTACCGCATCGCCGCCAGACAACGCCGACGAGGTCAGTTATGAGCCCCCGAATTTGAATGGAGCGGCACCACCACCGGCGCGCTGCCGCTCAAAATTCTGACCTACAAGCAGTACGAGTGCCTGGAAGACGCGCGATATGGATTTCGGATCGTCGGCCTGCTGCCGTCAGACCCCAGACAGACGCAGACCCACCAAACCCGCGCACACGGCCATGAAACCGTGGCATCACTTTACAAATACGGTTTTCTTTACGACGATTGCAGCGGTCGCTATGTGATCACCGACCACGAATTCAATGCGCTGGAAATCTGCAGCGTCCGCTATTGAGGTCGGTACTTCGCCAGGAGTGCACCGCTGCATGGGTACGGAGGCGCGCTTTGCTGTCTCGGTATTTTCTGGTTGCAGGACTGGTCACATCGTCGCATCCATGGGCGCCTTGCTGACAGCCCAGGAATACAAGGCCACGAATACCAGCGCGTCAAACACCGCACCGAAGCAGATATAAAGCACCGGCATGAACAGCACCGACAGGTGTTGCATGATGAAGGCCTGCGCCAGCACCTGGTGCGGCACCATGATGGCCAGAAACGCTAAAATCAACGCTGTGTGAAACAGCTTGACCAACAGCCCCTGGTTCAGGATGTAATACCCCACCGCCAGCATCACCGGGGTGGCCAACATCACCACATAGCCAATCGTCATCAACTCCTCGCTGTGACGCGCAACGCTGTAAGGAAAGGCAGAAGGCGTCAGCCAGAAATACCCCAGCGTGATGAGTTGCACCACACACACAATACGCAGCGGATACTTCAGCGGCAGGGCTGCATCGCGCATGCGCAGAGACAACATAAATCCCAGCAGGGTGACCACCGTGGTCACGATCAATGTGGTAGTACCCGGCATCAGCGCGTCTTCGGACACGTTGGACAATACCAGCGCATATTGGCCAGCCTCGTTGAGCCGGGTGGACAGGCCAAAGGGCAGGTTCAGACCGGCGGACCAAAACAAGATGCAGTTGCGCCAGAACTCCAGCAGCAGCGGCTTGGTCCACAACAACAGGCCGCACAGCAGCAGCGGCAAGACGACCGCCTGTGTCAGCAGCCAGGGCGTGACCTTGAGCGGCGTGATGGCGCGGTGCGGACGCACCTTCACATTGCGCGCCCTCGCCTCCTTGACCATCGAGAAGGACGTATGAAAAAGTCGGTCGTGTTCACGCGCCTCGTCCGACACAGAAATAGTTTTGGAGTTCATATGCGTCGATCAGAAGTCGTGAAAGATGCCGACCGTGACCCCACTGCGGCGGTACGACGGATTGATATAGCGGTTGACGCCAACCAGCACACCGGTGCTGGAGTTCAACCAGTGGCGCCAGCTGAGACTGGCCTCGCGGCTGTCGAAGTTGACCAGTTGCGCACCGGCGGCAACCGCCAGATAACCTTCACTGCCCCAGCCATAACGCCCGGTCACCAGGTTTTGTTTGGCCCGACCGTAGGTCAGCGCCACGAACTGCTGCTGGCTCTTAACCGAGCCAGGGTTGCTGGTGTTCATGCGCACGCCACCCTCCACGATCCACGGCGTTTCAAAATAGTAGGCCGCACCGAGCGAGACGCTCCTGTCGGTATAACCCGTGGGCGCATCGTAGTAGCCCACCCCGACTGAGCCAACCAGATTACGCCCCGGAAGAAACTTCCGGTACAGCGTCGCGTCCACCCGGAACTTCGGCAGATAAAAAGCGCCATCGCCCGCGCCTACGGCCACCGACCCGTGCCAGTCTTCATTGAAGGTGTAGGTGTCGCTCAGGCCGACAAACGTGCCGTCGACGCCAAATCGGTGGTTCTGCGACAACTCACCTTGCAGCACATGGGAAGGCAAGCCATAGGTCCCCCGTAGCGTGACATCGCGCCAGTTGCCAATTCCCCCCGAGAGATTTTGTCCGGTTGCACTGAGCTCCAGACTGCGTTGCAAGGGTGTACCGGCCGGGGCCGGCTGCGCCGGCATCACGCCGACGCGGCTGGGCGCAGCCGTTTGGGTTTGAGTTTGGGCCAGGGCAGCGGCCATGGGTAAAAGCAAGCCCAGCAGGGCGACAACGGGACTGATTCTGAGCATGAGACCTCCTGTGGAAAAATCGTTTTGAATTTGAAAATACAAACCAGACAATTGCTGCCTATTTGCAGTTGACGCCGGCGCTGGCAGCACTCAGGCCCTTGGCCACCAGCAACTGGTAAGCAGTCTCGTCGGTCACCGCCCAACGCGCAGAGTGCCGCATGGGCGCCGCTTCGCGCAGCCAGCAGCTTGCGCTGGCCCTGTCGTTCTGCCGCAAAGCCAGCACAGCCAGCACGCCCCAAGGATAATCGGCCTTGCTGTGCGCAAGCCATTCTGATCGATGCGTCTGCATCCAGGCACGGTAATGCTGCCGCGCGGTGGCAGGCAGCAGCGGAAAATCCACCAGTAATGGGAAGATTTGCGCCACATGATCCGGGTAAAAGGCCGGTTTTTGCGAACGCTGCTCAAGCTGGGTAGATACCAAATACCGCTTGTCCACTGGATTCCAGAACGTAGCATGGATAGCGCTTGCCAGCTTTTCAGCCTCGACCCGCTGCGCCGGCTGCCTGCCGTTTACCTTGAGCGACCAGACTTCCAGGTTATCCATGAACAGGCCGTGCAACACCACCGGTGAAACCATGTAGATGCCGCGCGATGGCTGAAACAAATGCGCCAGGGAAGCTTGCGCAATAGAACGACTTTTTTGCCAAGCCGGATTTTTGCTCATCTTTTCCGGCATGGTGTCGAGCAAACGCAGCCATAACGCCAGCAGCGAGTCGTCTGCATCAGCGGTTTTGCAGGAAACCCATTTTTTAACAGAGTGACGGCAGAACCGGTCAAAGGTGCCGTCAGGTTTCTGGCGGGGCAACAGCCAGTTGACGAACTTTTCGGCCGGTGCCGTGATGCCCATGCCATTGTCATACGCTAGCAGCAAGGCTTGCATGGCAAAGTAGGGGTCGGCTGAGTCGCCGCTGTGCAGCACGGTGATAGCGCCACCTGGTTCGGTATAACCGGTCAGATCCAGCACGGCGGAGGCATCTGAGGCACCAGCATGACCCATCCAAAACAGCACGCAGCTCAAAAAGAAGCGTTTGCCCGTCATGCCGCTTTCACCATACCGACTTCATGCGCCCAGACGGTTCCGTGAATCGTGACTCCATCTTCCACAATAATGTTGTTGGCGCTGACCGTCGTCTGCGCATCGGGCAGGCCGATCACCGCGCCGGCCCCGATCAGAACGTCGCTCTCCGACACCAGCGGCCCCCAGGCACGGGCCTGCTTGAACACATAGACGCGCTTTTCGCAGGTAATCGCACCGTGCACCTCCGCGCCGTAACCTATGCTCACGCCTTCACGCGCCTTGATGTCACCGATAACGGTGGTGCCCATGCCGATGGTCAGAAAACCCGTCACCACCAGCGAGCCGCGAAAAATGCTGTCCGGCGGCAGCGCACAGTTTCCGCGGATCAAAAACAGCAGCGGCGTCTGTTGCACCGCGTCCGGCAATTGGGCATAACTGGCCTCTTCCGGGGTACCGGGATATGGCGTGGGCGCCGGTGCGTCGCGGGAGCCGAAGTGCAACGATGGCGCTTGCAGGCGCTCAAACCAGGTTTCGTTACCCAGCTCGATGGCGCTGCCCGCCGAAATTCGCCGAAGGGCAATGCCCTTGCGCCCCAGACGCAACACGCCACCGGCGTGCGCCCAGTCATGGATTTCGCTTTCTGCATCCAGCGCAATATCACCCGTAGCGTAAAGCGCCGAAAAAGCGGATGCCGGGCCAGCACGCAGGTCACCCTGCACATACAGCGGCTGGGTGCTTTGGATTGGCGACGGGCTGCTCAGACTGCTTCGGGAAATCATGCGTTTGGTCGCGCTGCGCCAGTCCGTTCCCTCGGAAGCGTCAGGCACAAAGTCAAACTCTTCATACCCTGTCGCCTCGCCCTGTCCCAGCTTGGCCGTAACGTCGGCATGCAGGCGCCGGGCAAAGTGGTCGATGTCGCTGGTGTAGTTGGGCGAGATCGGCAGCGACGCCAAATCGGTCGGGCGCAGCCACTCGCGAAATGCCGGCACAAACGGCAAGGTAAGCAGCAACAGGCAGACGACCGCAAACACGGTATAGGTGAGATAACTTGAGGGCATCATTTGGTCACCCCTGGGGTTCCGCGATAACGAATGGTTTTTTCCCAGACCATGTCGCGCTTGAGCACCCGGTCCAGAATGAGGCTCCAGACGGCGCCCGAGATTGCAAACAGGCTCACCAAAAAGCCCAGCATGTTGAAAGGCAGCAGCCGCAAGCGCCTGCGATTACCGTCGATCAGTACCGCCACGACAATCTCAAAAAAGGCGGCAAAATTGCCCAGAGTGCCGTACACCATCAGCGCAAAAATCGGGATCAACTGCGACAGCAGGGAGCCAGCGTTCAGGAAATACAGGCCCAGCGCCAGGCACCAGCCCACCAGCATGACCAGCGGGATCACAAACACAAATAGCAGCAACAGTCCGTCCACGCGTTGCCCCAGGGTCAGATAAGGGCTGCTGGCAAACTGCCACCAGTAACGCGCCATCACCTGGTTGTGACCCTTGGCCCAGCGCGTCACCTGCTTGATGCGCACGCTCCATTCTTCGGGCACTTCTTCATAACATTCCGAGCGGTTGGTGTAGACGGTTTTCCAGCCGTTGAACATCAGTCTGAAGGTGATGTCGGTGTCTTCTGCCAGCGTGTCGTCATGCCAGCCACCGACTGCCTCGACCGCGGACAGACGAACGCCCCCCACGGTGCCACCGTACTGCGGCATCAGGTTCAGGTTCATGCGCGCCTGCTGGTCTACCTGGTAACCGGCTGAGCGTTCCAGATCCAGCATCCGGGTCAGCAGGTTGGCGCCGCTGTTCACCGGCACCACGCGGCCCATCACGGCGCCAACTTCGGGGTCAAAAAACGGCGCCACCAGTTGTTTGAGCAAGCCTCTGCCGGGCACGTAGTCAGCATCAAAAATGATGGCGATGTCGCCCTCGGCAAAATGCAACGCGTCCTTGAGTGCGGCCGACTTGCCGGCCTTGCCATCCACGCGATGAAATGGCGAGATGCGTTCCGGGAAACGCGCCACATAGCTGTCGATGATGGCGCCGGTCCCGTCCTTCGAACGGTCGTTGACCGGAATGATCTTGAGCCGGTCTGCCGGATAGTCGGTGTTCAGCAGCGCTTCGATGCAGCCGGCAATGACTTTTTCTTCATTGTGGGCAGCAATAAACACCGTAATCGTCGGCCAGCGCGCCACCGCGATGTCGATGTAGGGGTGGCGTTGCACGCCGGTCAGGCGGTTCATGGTGAACATGAAATGCCGGATGCCGTAAAGCGTCATGAGCACCACGATCAGCACCAACAACGACGCCATCACGGCCGCCACCGGGTAGTCCTTGAACGTGGGCACCAGACCTTCTGCCACCGGCTGCGCAAACGCCGGCAGCGCTCCAGTGGTCAGCGTCAACACGAGGATTTTCAGCGGCAAGGCGCGAGAGTTACACAACATAGAGATTACTCCTGGAAAAATCAGGCCAAAACGGGCTGCGGCTCAGAGACGGTCACCAGGCTTCGTTTGAGCGCGGCAACAATCTGCGCCGACGCCGTGCCGTCGCCAAACGGGTTGCCGGCCTGCGCCATGCGCGTGTAAGCCGCACTGTCGTGGGTAAGGCGGTTGACCTCCTGGACAATCGCGTGGCGCGTCGCGCCGGTCAACAGCGCGCAGCCCGCTTCAATGGCTTCAGGCCGCTCGGTTTCGTCGCGCAGCACCAGTACCGGCACGCCGAAGGTGGGCGCTTCTTCTTGCAGGCCGCCAGAGTCGGTCAGCACCATCCATGCATCGGACAACGCCTGCTGCATGCCGGTGTAGTCCAGCGGCTGCGTCAGCGTGACATTGGGGATGCCACCCAGAATATCGCTGACCGGCCCCTGAATCACCGGGTTCAGGTGCACCGGAAACAGCACCTGAAGGTCGGGCTGTTGACGCGCGATGTCTGCCACCGCGTGGCAAATCTCCTGCACATCGTTGCCCCAATTTTCACGGCGGTGCACCGTCACCAGCATGTGGCCGCGTCCCGCAACCCTCCGTTTGACGCCGCGGTGGGTACATGTCCACTGCTGGGCATCAATCACGGTATTGCCGGTCAACTCGATAAATTCGTCGGCGATGCCTTCCGTCTGCAGCGCCACGCGGGCGCGCTGGGTTGGGGCAAAATGAAACCGCGCGAGCCGACTGATCATCTGACGCAAGCCTTCTTCGGGGAAGGGTCGGGCCAGGTTGTAAGTGCGCAGACCGGCTTCAACATGCGCGACCGGCACCCGGTTGTAAAAGCCAACCAGGGCCCCCTGAAAAGCACTTTCAGTGTCGCCCTGCACAATCACCAGCGACCAGTTCTGCTCGATCATGGCTGACTCGAGCTGCTGCCGACAACCGGCGCTGAACTCCAGCAGACTGCTGCCGGTCCGTGTGAGCGTAATGTCAGGCACCACGTCAAAACAAGCCAGAATCTGGCTTGCCATGTCCGCGTGCTGGCCGGTGTGCAACCACTGCACACGCGCCCAGGGCGCTTGTCGCAGCGCGTGGTAGACCGGCGCCAGCTTGATGATTTCAGGGCGTGTACCCGAAACCAGAAGAATATTGTGAACAGCTTTTCCAGCGTCAGGCGGCGCGGAGGCAGTCATGATGGCTGCGCCATCTGCTGCGGGTGACCCATGTTGGTCGGCGTCTGCAAGTCAACAATCATCACCAGATCGCCACCGAAGCGGCCCACCCCAAGTTCGCTCATAAGTTGATGCTCCTGCTCGGCGGAGTCCATACGCAAAAAACACAGCGCCTGGCGCTTGCCGGCCTGACTGGCCGCCAGGATGTCGAGCCGGGCGACCGAGCCATAACGCGAACACAGTGTATGAAGCGCGGGCTTGAGCGCGCTGATGTCGGCAAAGTTCTTGAGTTGATCGAATTCGTGGTGCATGGTTGTGAAGCGTGAAGCTTTGTGGGGTTTGTAATTTCTGTCCTCATGCAATTTATAAAAAGCCGGCTTCAGGGTTAACCTGGGGAAATACCGCCCCTCGCTGTAGGACGCCACCTTCGCCCCGCAAGCAACCGATCCGTTCCTCAAATCCAGAGGCAAAACCCACCCGCGCAAAAAGGCCAAACAGCACTTCATGTAACCAAGTTCGCAGAACGTTCTGAGGATGTCTGTGCGGTATCGCACGTAAGCCCGATCATGAAAAAGTCCAGCAACAGGCAGTCTGCTGGCTGCAGCGTCCTACATTCACGCGCTCTGTTAGATGGCTTTTTTTTTGCATTAGGGGCGCTTCATTAATGCAGCCGTTCCAAGCAGCGCC
>NZ_BMIG01000016.1:63943-88184 GCF_014641715.1 Polaromonas eurypsychrophila
CCCCCCCCCCCCCCCCCCCCAGGCTCACACCACCGGATGCACCTATGGCACTCATTACCTACCTCGCGGAAGACAACCAGACCATTCTCGACAACCTGATCGAGACACTGGAGGAGATTGCCGATGTCAAGGTCGCGGCGCATGCCGTGACTCAGGCCGAAGCGACCCATTGGCTGACGCTTCAGGACGGCAAATGGCATTTGGCCATCGTCGACCTCTTTCTAAAGGAAGGCAGTGGTTTCGGTGTGCTGGCAGGTTGCCGCAACCGGGAGCCCTATCAGAAGGTTGTGGTGCTGACCAACTACGCCACGCCGGATATCCGCAAGCGGGCCTGCGAGCTGGGCGCCGATGCGGTGTTTGACAAGGCGACCGAACTGGACGCCCTGTACGCCTACTGCACAGAGCAGACAGTGAACATCAGCCAGGAAGATGTCCGGGAGGCCCAGCGCGAGGCCATCGCACTTCATGCCCCATCGATTCTGGCTACCTGACCCTGCGGGGGAGACAAGATACCGTTCATCGGTTTTGTGCGCTATCGCACATACAAAACGCGCTAAACCGCCTACTATTTACGGCTGGCCCGACGCCTCTGCCAGAGGCGCCGCTCGAAGCCATGATTGCTTCGGAGCTATTATTGATCGCCGTTTCCGCCGACCCGAAAAAAAACCAATTGCTGGCCGCCTTGCCGGATACCGAATGGGCGCGCTGGTTGCCCCAGCTTGAATGGGTAGATTTGCCCCTGGGCCAGGTGCTGTACGAATCAGGCAGCACCCTGAGCCATGTTTATTTTCCAACAACGGCCATTATTTCCCTGCTGCATGTGCTGGAAAATGGTTCATCGGCCGAGATTGCTGTTGTCGGCCATGAAGGGCTGGTCGGTATCTCGCTGTTCATGGGGGGCGAATCCACACCCAGCCGGGCTGTGGTGCAAAGTGCCGGAAAGGGCTTAAGGCTGCCCGCGCAGGCCATCAAGGACGAGTTCAAGCGCGCACCCGTGCTGCACTTGCTGCTGCGTTACACCCAGGCACTGATCACACAAATGTCGCAAACCGCCGTGTGCAACCGGCACCACACGCTGGACCAGCAGTTGTGCCGTTGGCTGCTGCTGAGCCTGGACAGGCTGCAAGGCAGCGAGCTGGTGATGACGCAGGAGTTGATCTCCAACATGCTGGGCGTGCGCCGGGAAGGTGTGACCGAAGCGGCGCTGCAGTTGCAGGCGTCGGGGCTGATTCGTTACGCACGCGGCCGGATCTCGGTGCTGGACCGACCGGGCCTGGAAAGACGCACCTGCGAGTGTTATGGCGTGGTCAAAAAAGAGTACGACCGGCTGCTGCCAGAGAAGACGGCAGCGTAGCAAAGCGCCTTTGCACACGGTGAAGTGATGTAAGTAAGCGCATACTGAGGCACCGGTTTGAACTGGTTCCGACAGTAGCGCGGCTCGATCTTGTCCCCGCTCAGGGGTGCGCTACCCCACCGGAGAGGCTGCATGGCCCAAGTCGAAAACCACCTGATTAAACGCCTCCCGCGCAACGACCGACACCACCTCCTGGCCGCCTGTGAACCGGTGCAATTGACACTGTCAGACGTTTTGTGCGAGCCCGGCAAACCGACCCGCCACGTTTATTTTCCGACCGATGGTTTTATCTCTCTGGTGACCTTGGTTGAAGGCAGTCCGGGGGTGGAAGTCGGCATGGTGGGCCGCGAAGGCATGTTGGGCGCCCAGCTTGTGCTCGGCGTTGCACAGGCCCCCTGGCGCGCGCTGGTGCAAGGCCAGGGTTCTGCCTGGCGCATCAGCACGGCGGCCTTCAAGCGCGAGCTGGCGCTGAGCCCGGCGCTGCAGCGCAGCCTCAAGCACTACCTGTACGTGCTGATGGCGCAGCAGGCCGCATCGGCCGGTTGCCTGCGCTTTCACCTGATCGGGCAGCGCCTGGCGCGCTGGCTGCTGATGAGCCAGGACCGGGCGCACTCGGACAGCTTTCATGTCACGCATGAATTTTTGGCCTATATGCTGGGCATGCGACGCGTCGGTGTGACGTCCGCTGCCAGCGCCATGCAACGGGCCGGCTTGATCGAATACCGCCGCGGAGAACTGACGGTGCTCAACCGCCCCGGACTCGAGGCTGCGGCCTGCGCCTGTTACGCCGCCGACCTGCGGACCTACGCGCAACTGCTGGGTTAAACCGTGCCTTGGCGCGACAGCGTGTTACGAATTTTTTCACGTTACGCACCCTACAAGCAAAACGGGGCGCAAATGCCACAGATTCAGGGCCATGCGGATTTAACCGTGCGCTAGCGCACCGACGATGCGCTAAAGAGACTTTACAAACAGGGAAAGGCGTACGGCGACAGCACGGCAAACGTCCCGCAGAAACAGCTTGATCACAAAGGCTGCGTCCAGCCCACCCTGTTGAAAACGAGGACCGCACTATGGCATTTATTGTTGACCCAGGCCACGGCATGTCGGCTGCTGGTATATCCATGGCCAGCAAGCTGCCCGAATTTGGCGTCAGGCTGGGCGGGCGGGCGCCATTCAACAGCGCTGGTTTCAACGGCATGGCGGCAGTGCCTGCTGCGCACAGCGGTCAGGACCAGGGTCCAAATAATGACCCAGCACCTGCCTCTCTTGCATACCCCCTTCACGCGCCTGTGACGCCGTCGGGCCAGCAACTCACTATCGAAGCCGAGGACTGGGACATGATGTTTGACGCGGTACGGTCCAGACTGCTGCGCACTGTGGGCCAGCGCCTGGGCGAACTGCCGAAGGTACCCGCGCATTCGGCGACGCTTTCGGCCAGCCTGGTGCAGGCCGTGGTGCTGGACTGCGTCACCGAAATGGACAAGTTGCACGCCGCCTTGAAGCGCGAACGCAGGCAACGTCTGACACCCTGACGGGCTTTCTGGGCTAGTAGCGCCTTCCGCAGCGCGTGTTAGCTTGCATTTCATGCAACCGTCCACCCCTTCTCAGCGCAAGCGCGCGCTGTCCAGCCATGCGCCTGGCGACCTTGGTCCGGCGTCTGCCACACTGACGCTGCTGGAGCGGGCCACAGGCGCAGGCACCTGGACACTGGCGCTGCCGCAGCGCCAATTGCTGTTGAGCGCGCAACTGGCCAGCTTGCTGGAGCTGCCTGCCACGCCGGCAGCCGACTGGGAGCGCTTCCCCGAGATTTTCGCCCCCGGTTCACGTGAGCGCATGGCCCAGGTACTGCAGGCATGCCTGAATGGCGGCACGGCTTTTGACGAGGAAGTGCAAGTTGTCACCGCGCGTGGCCAGTTACTCTCGGTGCGCGCGCTGGGCGAGGCCGTGCACGATGGGTCGGGCGCATGTGTGCATCTCTCCGGCGTCGTCAAAGACCTCAGCGCAAAAAAGCACGCCGAGCAGGAAACTCAAAGCCTGACCATGCGGCTGGGCACGACACTGGCCAGCATCACCGACGCATTCGTCACGCTGGACCGGGACGGCCTGCTGACCTATGTCAATCCCGAGAGCGAACGCCTGCTTCGCCTTGAAAGCCGGGAGCTGCTGGGCCAGCCCATCTGGGCAGTACTGGACAACAACGGGCGAGGTCCCTTGCGCCAAAGCTTGGTGGCGGCACTTGCAAGCTCCACCCGCCTGGAGTTTGAAGTCTTCTGCGCGGCGCCCGGAAAATGGCTGGAATTGCGGACCTACCCCTTTGCGGAGGGGCTGGCCGTGTACCTGCGCGATGTCAGCGAAAGACGCCAGTCGCAAGAGCAATTGTTGTTGCTGCAAACCAGCATCTCGCGGCTCAATGACATTGTGCTGATCACCGAGGCCGGCGCTATAGACGCACCAGGCCCCTACATCGTGTTTGTCAACGACGCGTTTGAAAGGCACACCGGCTACAGCCGGGCCGAGGTGGTTGGCAAGACGCCGCGCCTGTTGCAGGGCCAGCGCACGCAGCGCGTCGAGCTCGACCGCATCCGGCTGGCCTTGCAACAGGCGCAGCCGGTGCGCGCAGAGTTGATCAACTACAAAAAAGACGGCACCCCGTTCTGGCTTGAGCTGGACATCGTGCCTGTTGACTACTTCAACCGGGGGCTCACGCACTGGGTCGCCGTGGCGCGCGACATCACCCAGCGCAAGGCCTCCGAGGAAGAAATCGAGCACCTGGCCTTTTACGATGCGCTGACGCAACTGCCCAATCGCCAGTTGCTGATGAGCAACCTGCGCCTGGCCCTGTCGCACAAAGAAAACCCCGACAAGAACGGGGCGCTGATGTTCATCGACCTGGACAACTTCAAGGTGCTCAACGACACCCGCGGGCATGCCACCGGCGACCTGCTGCTGCAAAAAGTGGCGGCCCGCCTGAACGGCTGCGTGCGGCTGCGCGACACCGTGGCCCGGCTGGGCGGCGATGAGTTTGTGATCTTGCTCGAAGACCTGGGCGACGATCCCCAAATCGCTTTGACCAAGGCAAAAATTGTCGGTCAGAAAATCCTGGATGCGCTTTGCGAGCCCTGCGACCTTGCCGGCTACGACTACGACGGCACCTGCAGCATCGGCATCACCTTGTTCAACCAGCATCAGCAAAACGTGACCGACCTGCTCAAGCAGGCCGACCTGGCGATGTACGAGGCCAAAGCAGAGGGGCGCAACGCTATCTGCTTTTTCGATCCCGCCATGCAGGCCGTCGTCACCGCCAACGCGGCACTGACCTCCGAGCTGAGGCAAGGCCTGCGCAACCAGGACTTTGTGCTGCACTACCAGCCGCAGGTCGGGCGCGAAGGAGGCATGGTGGGCGTTGAAGCCTTGGTGCGCTGGCAGCACCCGCAGCACGGTCTGGTGGCGCCTGACAGCTTTATCACGCAGGCCGAAGACAGTGGACTGATCCTGCCGCTGGGCCAATGGGTTCTGGAAACCGCCTGCACCCAGCTCGCCGCCTGGGCCGGGCGCGCCGAAACCGAGAAGTTCAGCATCGCGATCAATGTAAGCGTGCGCCAGTTCCGCCACCCCGAGTTTGTGGAGATGGTCATGAAGGCCGTCGAGCAAGCGGGTATCAGCGCGCACCATCTCAAGCTGGAGCTGACCGAGAGCCTGCTGGCCAAGGACATGGACGTGACGATTGCCAAGATGGGAATTTTGAAAAATGCCGGTGTGACGCTGTCCATCGACGACTTCGGCATCGGGTATTCGGCGCTGTCATACCTGAAATACCTGCCGCTGGACCAGCTCAAGATTGACCGCAGTTTTGTCAAGGACGTGTTGACCGACCCCAATGATGCAGCGATTGCACGCACCATCATCGGCCTGGCACAAAGCCTGGGCCTGGGCGTGATGGCCGAGGGGGTGGAAACCGAAGCCCAGCGCGACTTCCTGGCGCGCCACGGCTGCCATTGCTACCAGGGCTACCTGTTTAGCAAGCCGTTGCCGATTGAGGAGCTGGAAGTGTTTATCCAGCGCCTGCCGCAGACTTCAAGCTGAGCAGACACCGGTGTGGAGTCATCACCGGCCACCTCGATCGTCCGGAGGAACTCAGCCCCCAGTCAGCAAAGCCGCATTGCCACCCGCCGCCGTGGTGTTGACCGTCACCGTCTGCTCGGCGCAGAAACGGACCAGGTAGTTGGGGCCGGTGCCGCTCAGCCCTTCGCCGCCGAAGGGCTGCACGCCGACCACCGCGCCAATCATGTTGCGGTTGATGTAGATGTTGCCGACCTGGGCGGCAGCAGCCAGCGCCTGGGCGCGCGAGTCGATGCGTGTCTGGATACCCAGTGTGAGTCCGTAGCCGAGGGCGTTGATCTGGGCGATCACCGCCGCTGGCTCGCCGTGCCAGCGCACGATTTGCAGCACCGGGCCGAAAATTTCGTGTTTGACGTCGCTGACACTGCCGATCTCGAAGGCCGTCGGTGTAATCAAATTTGCTATTAAATCAGGAGCTGCTTGTGCTCTTCTGGTATGGGCTGGAGGCACTTTCGATGCTGCCTTCAGGCCTTGCAGATGTTTGCCGATGTTGTCAAAGGCCGCACGGTCTATCACCGGACCCACGTCGGTGGCGAGGTCGGCCGGGTCGCCCACAATCAGCGCCTGCACCGCGCCCTTGAATCATGGCTATCACCTTGTCGGCAATGCTGTCGTGCAAACACAGCAGACACAGCGCCGAGCAGCGCTGTTCGGCCGAACGGAACGCGCTTTGCACCACCGCATCAGCCACCTGCTCGGGCAAGGCGCTGCTGTCGACCAGCATGGCGTTGATGCCGCCGGTCTCGGCAATCAGCTGAGTGATGGGGCCGTCCTTGGCGGCCAGGGTCCGGTTGATGATTCTGGCGACCTCGGTAGAGCCGGTAAACACCACACCGGCCACACCCGGCGCTGCCACCAGCGCGGCGCCCACCGTTTCACCGGGGCCGTGGACCAGTTGCAGCGCGCCTTCGGGCACGCCGGCAGCAGTAACAGCCTGACCGCTTCCCAGGCCACGCCCGGGGTCTGCTCGGCCGGTTTGGCCAGCACGGTATTGCCGGTGGCCAGGGCTGCGGTCACCTGGCCCATGAAGATGGCCAGCGGGAAATTTCACGGACTGATGCACACCCAGGGGCCGCGCGCAGTCGGCCGCAGCGTGTTGGTTTCGCCCGTGACGCTGTGTGTCACTCCCTGGCTCTGGCCTGGCAAGGCGAGGGGCGCCATGATACGTTCGGCCTCATTGGCGTAGTAACGCAGGAAATCAATCGCCTCGCGCACTTCCGACACCGCATCACCCCAGGTCTTGAAAGCCTCTTTGACCAGCAGCGCGCAAAAGCGCGCCATCTGCTGCTGCAGCGCGTCTGCCGCGCGGCGCAGACTGGCGGCACATTCGGTCACGTCCAGTTCGCTCCATTTTTGATAGCTGCTTGCGCTTATGGATAAAGGGCCAGCGACCAATTTGGCATCAAACTCCGGGCCACGGGCAGGTGGGTGCTCGCCAGCGCGGCCAGCAGCGGCGCACGCATGCTCTCGACCGTGAGGTCCAGCCCCTCGCTGTTAGGGCGGCCGGGGCCGTACAGGGCTGGCGGCAAGGGCAGCGACGACTCGGGCTCCATGTGCAGGGGTGAAGTCAGCAGCAGGTCCGTGCCGACCGACTCGTCGGCGAGCTGGTGCACAAACGACGAGTTGGCCCCGTTTTCCGGCAGGCGGCGCACGAGGTAAGCCAGCGAGTCGCGGTGCGACCCCACGGGCGCGCAAACGCGCACCGGAATCTCCCACGCATGCAAGGACTCAGCTCCTCCCCCTGCAGAGGGAAGCTGGGAGGGGGGAGCGTCAATGCACCCCGAAGGGGTTTCCGCGAGTTTTCGCGGTAGACCCCCTCGCCCATGCCGTGCAGCCGCTGTAATACCAAAGATGATGCGACCCCCACATTCGTCACTTCGTGTACGTCACTGCCCCCCGAGGGGGCTGTGCTTGCTTGGGGCGGCCCCGCGCGGCGCACGTCCGCATGACGGGATGCCACCTGAATAATCGCCGTGATGATGCCAGTGTTGTAGCCGGCAAACTGCGGGTAGACCGCATCGGGTGCGGCCAGCAGAATCTGTGCGCAGGCCAGGTAAGACACGTCGGTGTGGTGCTTGTGCGTGAACACCGGGTAATGCGGCAGGCCCAGCTCCTGCGCGCGCTTGATTTCAAAATCCCAATAGGCGCCCTTGACCAGCCGGCACATCAGGCGCAGCTTGTGGGTGCGGGCGATGGCGATCACGTGCCCGACCAGATCCAGCGCCCGGGTCTGGTAAGCCTGCAGCGCCAGGCCGAAACCGCGCCACTGCGGATGCTGCCCGGCCACCAAAGCGGCCAGCGCTTCAAACACATCGAGCGACAGCTCCAGCCGGTCCGCCTCTTCGGCGTCGATGGTGAGCTTGATGTTGGCGCGCGCAGCCATTTCACACAGGCCCCAGACGCGCGGCACCAGCTCGGCCATCACGCGCGCATGCTGGGCGTCCTCATACCGCGGGTGTAATGCGCTGAGCTTGATGGAAATGCCATCATTTTTCTCGCAAGCCCTTTCCGCGCATGCGCAAATTGCTATTGATTTAATAGCGTTTGTATAACTGGCCAGGTCGGCCAGCGCGTCGGCATCGGTGCGGGCGCCGGCTCCACCGCGTTGTCCGCCGAGCTGGGCGACACCGGAGCCGGTGTGACGATTTCGCAGGTGGTGCCGTTTCCCTACACACCCTCCTTGGCCGTGGTGCGCGAATACCAGCAGCGCATGACCGAAGCCGGCAACACGGACTTTGACTTCTCCAGCATGGAGGGGTTTCTGGCTGCCAAGGTGTTTGTCGAAGGCTTGCGCCGGGCCGGCAAAACACTGACCCGCGAGAGCCTGGTGACCGGCCTGGAGTCCATGCGCGACGTGAACATGGGCGGTTTCAGCGTCAACTACAGTCCGAAAAACCACGAAGGCTCGCGTTACACCGACTTGACCATCATCGGACGCGGCGGACGTTTCGTGCGCTGATTTTTCCGTAGGACAGCCATGACACACTTTTATCCCGTCGTTTGATCGCGCCCTGCGCCTGTATCGCCGGCCTGTTGATCGCGCACCCGCCGGCCCTGGCTCAAAGCACCAAACCCGGCTTGTGGGAGATCAACCACAAGATGGGCGGTTCGGCCGAGATGGACCAGGCCATGGCGCAGATGCAGCAGCAGATGGCCGGCATGCCGCCGGCGCAGCGCAAGCAGATGGAGGACATGCTGGCCAAACAAGGCATGAGCATGGGCCCCAGCGCGGGCGGCGGCATCAGCATGAAGGTCTGCATGACCAAGGAGATGGCCGAGCGCAACGAGATGCCGCAGGCACTGCAGGGCGACTGAAAAAGTACCGCCTCGCCGCGTGTAGGCAACACCCAGAAGATTAGTTTCGTCTGCACCCAGCCGCCGGCCAGCGGTGAAGGGCAGATCACCTTCACCAGCAACGAGGCCTACACCATGAGACTGGTGACGACCGTCACGGTCAAGGGCAAGCCCGAAAAGATGACGCTGGACGGTTCAGGCAAGTGGCTCTCCGCCGACTGCGGTGCGGTCAAGCCCATGAATAGCCCCCACGGTCGCTCACTGCGTGTAGCTCCCGAGGCCTTGCAGGCCGCGGCTCGCGAGACGCTTCGCCTCTGTCGCCTGTCCAAAGCTGCTCAAGCAGCTTTGGAGCCGCAGGCGCCAGCCCCTCGGGGCCGCTGCGCCTGCGGACTGGCAGAGCCAGATCCGCGGCCCCTGCTTGAAAGAGAAATTCCCACAGTCGCTTAAGCGTGGGGCCTAACGGACGCCAAAGATGGCGGTGCCGACCCGCACCATGGTGCTGCCCGCATGGATGGCGGCTTCCAGGTCGGCCGTCATGCCCAGCGACAGCGTGTCCATGGGTTGCGGCAACACACCCGTCTTGTTTATTTGATCAAAAAGAGTTCTGGCCCTTTGGTGCAGGGCGCAAGCAGCTATGAAATCAGGAGCGGGTTCGGGAATCGACATGAGGCCGCGCAACTGCAACCGGGGCAGACGCGCCACCTCTGCGGCCAGCACCTGCGCCTCTTCTGGGGACACACCGGCCTTGGTCAATCCGCCGTCGATGTTGACCTGCAGGCAGATCTGCAGCGGCGGCAGATGCGCCGGCCGCTGCTCGCTCAGGCGCTGCGCAATCTTCAGCCGGTCCACCGACTGCACCCAGTCGAAATGCTCGGCCACCAGCCGCGTCTTGTTGCTTTGGATGGGGCCGATGCAGTGCCATTCTGGAGGGCTGGAGAGGGGCCCCGCCAAAGGCGGGGATCGTAACCCGGAAGAATGGCTGGAATCCAACAGCCGAAGGCCATCGGCTTCCCATTCGCGAACCGCAAGAATCTTCTCAACGCCCTCCTGAACATAGTTCTCGCCGAACGCGCTTTGCCCCCCGGAGATCGCCTCAATCACCGCATCCGGGCCGAAGGTCTTGGACACGGCCAGCAGCCGCACGCTGGCAGGGTCGCGCCCGGCCGCGACGCAAGCCGTGGTTATACGGTCACGCACGGCTTGGAGCTTGTCAACAATCATGGTCATAATCCGACTGTAAACTTAAGAGGGATTCCCGGGATGGACATTACCCAACTGCTGGCTTTCAGCGTCAAGAACAAGGCGTCCGATCTGCATTTATCGGCCGGCTTGCCGCCCATGATCCGGGTCCACGGCGATGTCCGGCGCATCAACGTCGATCCGCTGGACCACAAACAGGTCCACTCCATGGTGTACGACATCATGAACGACACCCAGCGCAAGAACTATGAAGAGTTCCTGGAGATCGACTTCTCCTTCGAGATCGACGGCCTGGCGCGCTTCCGGGTCAATGCCTTCAACCAGAACCGCGGTGCGGGCGCCGTGTTCCGGACCATTCCCTCCAAGATCCTGACCCTGGAGCAGCTCAACGCGCCCAAGATCTTTGGCGACCTGGCGATGAAGCCGCGTGGCATGGTGTTGGTCACCGGCCCAACCGGCTCCGGCAAGTCGACCACGCTGGCGGCCATGGTCAACTACCTCAACGAAACCGAATACGGCCACATCCTGACGGTGGAAGACCCAATCGAGTTTGTGCACGAATCCAAGAAGTGCCTGATCAACCAGCGCGAGGTCGGCCCGCACACGCTGAGCTTCAGCGCGGCGCTGAAATCCGCCCTGCGCGAAGACCCGGACGCCATCCTGGTCGGCGAGATGCGCGACCTGGAAACCATCCGCCTGGCCATGACGGCCGCCGAAACCGGCCACCTTGTGTTCGGCACACTGCACACCTCGAGCGCGGCCAAGACCATTGACCGGATCATCGACGTGTTTCCGGCCGAAGAAAAAGACATGATCCGCGCAATGTTATCCGAGTCACTGCAGGCCGTGATCTCGCAGACCCTGTGCAAGACCAAGGACGGCCAGGGCCGCGTCGCTGCGCACGAGATCATGCTGGGCACCAGCGCCATCCGCAATTTGATCCGCGAGGCCAAGGTGGCGCAGATGTATTCATCGATCCAGACCGGCAACAGCGTGGGCATGCAGACGCTGGACCAGAACCTGACCGATCTCGTCAAGCGCAATGTGATCTCGGCAGCCGAGGCCCGGGGCAAAGCCAAAATTCCGGAGAATTTTCCCGGCTAGATGGAAAACCTGCAGATCGGCGAAATGCTGTGCAGCCGCCCGCTTGCGAAGTAGTCAATTGGAGAAAAAATGGAACGCGACCAGGCCAGTAAATTCATCAACGACCTTCTCAAATTGATGGTCAGCCGCAACGGCAGCGATTTGTTCATCACCGCGGAGTTTCCGCCGGCCATGAAGGTTGATGGCAAGGTCACCAAGGTGTCGCCGCAGCCGCTCAACGCCAGCCACACGCTGGCCCTGGCCCGCGCGATCATGAACGACAAACAGGCGGCCGAGTTCGAGCGCACCAAGGAATGCAACTTCGCGATCTCGCCGCCCAGTGTTGGCCGCTTCCGTGTCAACGCCTTCATCCAGCAGGGCAAGGTCGGCATGGTGATGCGGGTGATCCCGGCCGTGCTGCCGACCATCGATGGTCTGGGCGTGCCGCAGGTGCTCAAGGACGTGGTGATGTCCAAACGCGGCCTGTGCATCCTGGTGGGCGCCACCGGCTCGGGTAAATCGACCACGCTCGCGGCCATGGTGGACTGGCGCAATGAAAAGTCCTTTGGCCACATCATCACCATCGAAGACCCGGTGGAGTTTGTGCATCCACACAAAAACTGCGTGGTCACGCAGCGCGAAGTAGGCCTGGACACCGACAGTTGGGAAGCCGCGCTGAAAAACACACTGCGCCAGGCGCCCGACGTGATTTTGATGGGCGAGGTACGCGACCGCGAGACCATGGAACACGCCGTTGCTTTTGCCGAAACCGGCCACCTGTGCCTGTGCACCCTGCATGCCAACAGTGCCAACCAGGCGCTGGACCGCATCATCAACTTCTTCCCGGAAGAACGCCGCGCTCAGTTATTGATGGACTTGTCGCTCAACATGAAGGCCATGATCTCGCAGCGCCTGGTGCCCAAGCAGGACAGCAAGGGCCGCGTGGCCGCTGTGGAAATCATGCTGAACACGCCCTTGATTTCCGACCTGATCTTCAAGGGCGAGGTTTCCGAAATCAAGGAGATCATGAAGAAAAGCCGCAACCTGGGCATGCAAACCTTTGACCAGGCGCTGTTCGACGCCTTCGAAGCCAACACGATCACTTACGAGGACGCGTTACGCAACGCCGACTCGGTCAACGACCTGCGGCTGCAGATTAAGCTCAACTCGCAACGCGCGAAGACGCAGGACCTGGCAGCCGGCACCGAAAACATGGCCATCATTTAGGGCTACTGCGCGGGCTTGATGCGTCGTTGCGCGGTGCTCGCCATCCTCACGTACCTGAAGTACGTTCCGGTGGCTGTGCGCCGCACGCCTCGCCTGAAGCCCGCTCGCTACGCCCTTCCCTCCATTCCATCAGCAACCACCTCATGAACAGCACCAACCCCAAGACTTACGAACCCGCTCCCTCCCGCAAAGTCGCCTTTCTCGGTCTCGGCGTCATGGGTTACCCGATGGCCGGCCACCTCGCGCTGGCCGGCCACAGCGTCACCGCCTACAACCGGACCGCTACAAAATCAATAGCATGGTGCGCTGAGTACACAGGGGCTGGAGCCCCAAAGCATGCCTCAACACCGCGAGAGGCTGCAGAAGGTGCCGAGATCGTGTTTTGCTGTGTCGGCAACGACGACGACTTGCGCGGCGTGACGATGGGCAAGGACGGCGCTTTTGCCGGCATGCAGCCGGGCGCGATTTTTGTGGACCACACCACGGCGTCGGCCGATGTGGCGCGCGAGCTGTATGCGGCGGCACAAGCGCTCAAACTGCAGTTTGTCGATGCGCCAGTCTCGGGTGGCCAGGCCGGTGCGCAAAACGGCGGCCTCACCGTCATGTGCGGCGGCGATGCGCCCGCCTTCGACGCCGTCAAACCGACCGGCATGGCATTTTCGAAAGCCTTCACGCTGATGGGCGCCAGCGGCGCCGGTCAGCTCACCAAAATGGTCAACCAGATCTGCATCGCCGGCCTGGTGCAGGGGCTCAGCGAAGCCATCGCCTTTGGCCAGAAGGCAGGGCTGGACATGAACCAGGTGCTGGAGGTTATCGGCAAGGGCGCGGCGCAAAGCTGGCAGCTCGACAACCGGGGCAAGACCATGGTGGCCGACAAGTTCGACTTCGGTTTTGCGGTGGACTGGATGCGCAAGGACCTGGGCCTGGTGCTGGACGAAGCCAAAAACAACGGCGCCCGCCTGCCGGTCACCGCGCTGGTGGATCAGTTCTACGCCGATGTGCAGGCCTTGGGCGGCCAGCGCTGGGACACTTCCAGCCTGATTAAAAGACTGAGATAGAGCCCCCACGTTCGCTCACTGCGTGTAGCTCTCTGCCCCCCGAGGGGGCGCTGCGCCTGCGGGCCGGCAAAGCCGGACCCGCGGCCCCTGCTTGATTGAAGAGTTTCCCGCTCTCTCCGTCACTTCCAGGTCGGATGGCACGCACAAAGAAAGCCGGCTCGCAGCCGGCTTTCTTTGGCAATGGCGCTGCTCAGGAGCGCGGCGCAGGCGCCGGTTTGGCTGTCGGCGGCAGCAGACGCTGCATCTCTTCTTCGCTGATGATCTCCAGAATGCGCACAACCTTCTGCACACCACGCGCGCCGCGGGCGATGTCGGTGGCGCGGTCGGCCTCGCGCTGGGTCACGCGGCCCATCAGATACACCGTACTACGCTCAGTCACCACCTTGAAAGCGCTGGCGTAGAGATCCTTGGCGTCGATCAACAATGCCTTGACCTGGCCCGTGATCAGCACGTCCGAAGAACGCTGCACCAGCGAGGGGCTGTCGATGATGGCCAGTTCATTGACCACGCCGTTGACATTCTCGACACGTGAGACCACCTGTTCGACCAGCTTCTTGTCGTTCTCGTTGAGCACCTCGCCGGTCAGCAGCACCTGGCGGTTGTAGCTGGTCACGCTAACGCGCGCGCGGCTGCCGATGTTGTCGCGCAGACGGGCCATCGCGCGCAGCTCGATGCCTTCGTCTTCAAGCTGGGCGCCAGAGGTGCGGCGATCCATCGCGACCAGCACGCCACCCGCCGCGCCGCCCAGTAGCAGCGGAAAGCAGGCAGTCAGGGAGGTGCCGAGTAAAGCGGCGGCGCAGGCCGTCAGAAGCAGGCGTTTGAAGGGGTTTGTTTTGGGCGTTGATTTCATCAAGGACTTTCCTGGTCACCAAGTAATTGGGCATCCACGCCGTCACAAATGCAGTGAAGGGCCAGCAGATGGACTTCCTGAATACGTGCCGTGCGGTCATGCGGCACGCAGATATGCACATCGGTCTCGCGCAGCGCCGAAGTCATCTTTCCGCCGCCTTTGCCGGTCAGCGCCACCACGGTCATCTCGCGTTCGTGCGCAGCCTCAATCGCCGCCAGCACATTGGCCGAATTGCCACTGGTGCTCAGTGCCAGCAACACGTCGCCGGCACCACCGAGCGCCCGCACCTGCTTGGAAAAAATCACGCTGAAGTCGTAGTCGTTGGCGATGGCCGTGAGGATGGAGCTATCAGTGGTCAGCGCAATCGCACCGAGTTCAGGCCGTTCACGCTCAAAACGCCCGACAAACTCGGCCGCGAAATGCTGGGCGTCGGCGGCCGAGCCGCCATTGCCGCAGGCCAGCACCTTGCCACCACTGGTGACGCTGGCCAGGATGGCCTGCACCGCAGCAGCGATGGGTTTGGAAAGGATTTGTGCGGCCTGGTATTTCAGGTCGGCGCTGTCGATGAAGTGCTGTTCAATGCGTTGTTCAAGCATGGGGCAATGATACCGGTTCAAACATTTCAAAATCACGCCCGCCGGCCCCGAGGCCGCGCTGCGCAATGCATGGTTACAAAATGGGGGCGTCTGCGACGATGACAAGAACCGCAGGCGTCAATCGGCATCAAAAGCTCCGCGCAACCATTCGACGGTCATCACGCCCCGCGAGCCCGCCTCGCCCTCCACCAGCACCACATCAAAGCGGCACGGCGGCGGCGTTGAAAAACGCATCAGGTAGTGGCGCGCCGCAAAAATGATGCGCCTGCGCTTGGTGGCGCCTATGCTGGCACCGGCGCCACCGTGCGAGCTGCTTGTGCGCTGGCGCACTTCGACAAACACCAGCGTGCCGTCGGGCGCGCGCATGATCAGGTCCACCTCACCGCCGCCGCGACCGGGCGTCCGATAATTGGCCTGTACCAGCGTCAGCCCGGCGCGCACCAGGTGCGCCTGGGCCAGCAATTCGGCGGCGTCACCCAGCCGCTTGGTGGTAATCTGGCCGGGCTGATTTTCCGTCCCGACCGCGCTGGCGCCGCCACCGGGCTCTTTTGCAAGCTGTTTTCTGGAAAACCACATTGAATGCTTCCTTCGACCTGGCACTGCCTGCCGCGCGCGCCGCGGCGGGCATGCAGCATTATCCCGAAGCCGCGCTGTATGTGGTGGCCACGCCCATTGGCAACCTGTCCGACATCAGTCTGCGCGCCCTGCATGTGCTGCAACTGGTACACGCCATCGCCTGCGAGGACACCCGCCACACACAAACCATGTTGCGCCAGTACGGCATCGACAAACCCCTGCTGCCGGTGCATGAGCACAACGAAGCGCAGGCTGCCGGCGGCGTGATTGAACGCCTGCAACGCGGTGAACGGGTCGCTTATGTCAGTGACGCCGGCACACCCGCCGTTAGCGACCCTGGCGCGCGTCTGGTGGCTGCCGTGCGGGCCGCCGGGCTGGCGATCTTGCCGCTGCCTGGCGCCAGCAGCGTGACGGCCGCCCTGAGCGTGGCTGGCATCAGCGGCGATACGAGTTTTGTCTTTGCCGGCTTTCTGCCGTCCAAAGCGGCCGAACGCGACCAGGCTGTGCTGGCGCTACAGGCCGACACCCGCGCCGTCGTCATCCTCGAAGCACCGCACCGCATCGAGGCGCTGGCGCGCGCCATGGCAGCGCTGGGGGCAAGACAAGTGACGGTAGGTCGGGAGCTGACCAAGCAGTTCGAGGAAATCGCCACAGTGGCGGCGCAAGACTTCAGCGCCTGGCTGGCGGCAGGTAGCCAGCGCACCCGCGGCGAGTTCGCGCTGGTGCTGCATCCGGCAGATGAGCCAGAGGCTGCCGACGACGGCCACCGGGTGCTGCAACTGCTGCTGGCGGAGTTGCCCCTCAAAACCGCCGTCAAGCTGGCGGCCGACATCACCGGCGCACCGCGCAATGAGCTGTATGAAGCGGCGCTGGCATTGAAAAAAGCCTGACGGCCGCTGCGCCGACCTTCCGCGTCAAGGCGTATCGACCACCATGCTCGGGCGCTCTTCCACGCCAGCGTGTGCTTTCTGAACCACCTGAGCCCCGTCGAGGTAAATCCAGTAAAACATGTCCTGCATGCCATACCAGCGGTAGGTCAGGATGTCACCATTCCACGAGCCCACCCGCCCGATCAACGCAGGCCGGCCAAACTCACGCAGCACATCAGCCTGGGTCCACTTGCCGGGCTCGATACGCCCGAAATCCTTTTCGGTCAGCACCTGGCGCACACTGCCGACGCGGCCAGCGGCATCCAGGTCCACCATGAAGGCGAACTGGCCGCCCGGCTGACCGGAGTATTGCAAGCGTGTGCCCGGCCGCAGGTCAATGACAGCGCTGGGCGGGCCCATGGTGGAGACCACTTCTTCACGCGACATGCCGGGCTTGACGGAGCCGATGGGGAAAACGGCGCAGCCACCCAAACAGAGCGCGGCGAAGGCAAGGAGCAGGGTTTTGAAGGTTGTCATGGAAGGTGTCCTTGTTGGAAGTGCAGCGCGTCCGGCGCATGAGAAGAAGCTTTGTCGGCTGTCTGCAATGTTTATACAGGGCTCGCCCCCTTGCAGAGACTCTGGATTGCGGTGACAGGTTCCCGGCGGCGAGAATATCCCTCATGGACAAACCGCATGCCCCCGCTACCGACAGAAATAGCGAGCCGATTCTGGAGATCCTGCGCGAGCGTTTTGCCGACCGCCACGAGGTGCTGGAAATCGGCAGCGGCACCGGCCAGCACGCGGTGTATTTTGCGTCGGCCCTGCCCTGGCTGCGCTGGCAGGCTTCCGATGTCGCCGCTAATTTGCCGGGCATCCGGCTCTGGCTGGACGAAGCCAGCCTGGCCAACACCCCGCCGCCCGTCGAAGTGGACATGCGCAAGCCCTGGCCCGACATCCCTTTTGACGCGGTTTTCAGCGCCAACACCCTGCACATCATGGGCTGGCCCGAAGTTCAGCAGCTTTTTGCTGAACTCGCGCGGCGCATGCCGGCAGGCGGGCTGCTCATGGTGTACGGGCCCTTCAATTACGGCGGGCAATTCACCAGCGACAGCAATGCGCGTTTTGATACCTCGCTGCGCGCCGGCAACCCGGCCAGCGGGCTGCGTGGTTTTGAAGAAGTGAACGCACTGGCAGCAAGCGCCGGGCTGGCGCTACTCGGAGACCGTGCCATGCCGGCCAACAACCGCTGCCTGATCTGGCAGCGCAGCGCGGCTCAGCGCGGTTAAAGCGCGCGGGAAAGGCGCTTGCCGAAACGCGTTGAGTAACGCACTCCGGCATCGAGTTCTTCGACCTGGACATGCGCGGGACGGTTGGCGTACACCTCGGCCTTGAGCCAGTCACACTCGGCTTGCAACGCAGCCTCATCGCCGAGGCGGGTGTGCCACACCCGGTTCGTGCCGTCCCAGCGATAAGCCCTGGCCTTGAGCAAGTCCTTGGCGTCAAACGGCGCGGCCGTCGCCTGTAGCCGGTAGCTGGGTTGGCCAAAAGCGGCGAGCAGGCAGGCCAGTCCGGTCGTCCCCGAGGGCAACGGGCTGGCAAGCACCGCGAGCAGGGCGTGGCAATCCATTTCGGCGCGGTGCGCGTCATAAAACCAGCCCAGTTCCAGGGCGAGTTGCGTGAGCTTGGCCGAGCTGCACCCTTCTTTTTTCCAGTCCAGGTCGGCAAAGGAGCAGGCCCAGGGAAGCTGCGCGAACTGGGCCAGGCGGGCTTCGGCAAAGGGCCGGTCAAAGCCGGCGTTGTGGGCCAGCACCAGGTCGGCGCTGCCCAACAGGGCAGCCACCCGTTGCTCGTCGAGCCGCCGGCCGCGCACCATCGCGTCATTGATACCGGTCAGCGCCTGGATCTCCGCCGGTATGGACATCCCCGGGTCTTCCAGGCCGTCATAAATCTCGACGCGGCCGGTTGGCAAACCAGTCGCGGTTTCAACATCAACGCCGAGCAAAGCCAACTCGATGATGCGGTCGCGCGAAGCATCCAGGCCGGTTGTTTCGGTGTCCAGGATCAACACGCGGGTGACCGGGCCGGTTGCCTGGTGCGCAAACTGCGTCACCACCGGCAAGCGCCGCAATACGCGGTAGTCGGCATGGCTGTCGAGCAGACGCGCCATGGCTTCAGGCGCCAGCGCAATCGCTGGCGTATCGGGAGGGGTGGTTCGGGTTTTGCGGGAGGGGCGGGATGGCAGCGGCGCCGTCGCTGCGTCCTCGAAGCCGAAACCAAGCTGGCCGGAAACCGGGACGTGAGTGTCTGCCTCGTTCATGGTGACCTTCAGGCGATGTCTCACGCGAAGCCTAACCGTGCCGCTTTTGGAAGCATAACTGTGCCGCAGTGCATAAACGTCAATCACGAAGGCCACGTACTGCCAGCCTTGCCAGGTTGAAACTGGACTTGACCCGCTTTCGTAGACATATTTCAGCTTCCAGTGCGAAGCTGCTCGAATGCCAGCGGGCTCAGCAGGTCAAGATGAGTGTACCTGCGTACTCGATTGTAGAAACTCTCGATGTAATCGAACACGTCTGACTTGGTATCGTCGCGTGACGGGCAGATCTGCCGTTTGATTCTTTCCTTCTCCAGACTGCTGAAGAAGGATTCAGCCACCGCGTTATCCCAGCAGCTACCCCGCCGGCTTATACTGGGCAGCAAGGCGTTGTCCTTGCACCAACGGTTGAAGTCATCACTGGCAAACTGGCTGCCCTGGTCCGAATGAATGATCACCTCGGCCTTGGGCCTTCTGCGCCACACCGCCATGGTCAGGGCATCGAGGACCAGCTCCGTAGCCATCGTGGGCTTCATCGACCAGCCCACGACGGTCCGCGAGTACAGATCAATCACCACGGCCAGATACAGCCAGCCTTCATAGGTTCGAATGTAGGTGATGTCGGTGACCCAGACCTGGTCGGGTTGCCCGACCGTGAACTGGCGCTGCAGCCGATTGGGTGCAGCCACACCAAGCTTGCCTGCCCGGTAGCGGGGCCGCTTGTAGCCTCGCACCGAGCGCAGCTTGGCAGCCTGCATGAGTCGGGCAACGCGCTTCTTGCCGCACAGCACACCAGCTTCCCGCATATCCCGATGAATGCGTGGACTGCCGTAGATGCCGTCGCTGTCTTCAAACGATTTCTGTATGGCCACCGTCAAGACTTCATCGGCCTGGGCTCGCAGCGACTTCGGTGTGGCCTTCCAGGCGTAGTAGCCGCTGCGCTGCACCCGTAGCACCCGGCACATGCTCTTGAGGCGAAACTGTCCGTGGTGCTCGGCCATGAATGCGTACCTCACCCGGACACTTTGGCAAAGTACGCGGCGGCCTTTTTTAGAATATCGCGCTCCTCACTGGTGCGCTTGAGTTCGGCTTTGAGCCGGGCAATTTCACTTTTCAGCAAGGCGGCCTCACCGCTGCCAGCACCTTGCCGCTCCTTGGCTTGCCGGACCCAAAGGTATAGGCTTTTATCCGATACCCCGAGCCGGCCGGAAACCTCCACCACGCCGTGGCCCCGTTAAATGACTTGCTTGACTGCCTCAGCCTTAAATTCGGCTGTGTAGCTCACTTTCTTCATGACTTGCTATCCTTTTCAATTTCGACCTTATCAGGTGTCTATTGAAACGGGTCAAGTCCAGTCTTCTTTTAAACAGGCACTACGGAAATATCTGCCGCATTAATTGCCGGAATACCAACCAAAACAGCTACATTGACGGCCGCTCCGATACCAGTTCCGTCCGCATCAAAAGATAATTGGCCGGAGCCGGTGTTGTACAGGAACTGGGCTGAGCCCGTGTTGGCCACCGGCGCTGCTCCAGAGACGAAACTGCCCGCTGCCAGCGTGCCGAGCGCCATGTTGGCAAAGCCGCTGCTGACGAGCTGCAGCTTGTCCACACTGGTTGCAAAGTCAGTGATCGTGTCATTGCCCTGCGATGAGTTCGCGAAGCGGAACAGATCCTGACCCAGACTCCCCGTCAAAGTATCGTTGCCCGCACCACCTTGCAGCACGTCGTTGCTAACAGTGCCATACAGGATGTTGTTGCCAGCGCCGCCAGTCAGCAGATCGCCCGTGGCCAAGCCGTCCACTATGGCCCAGTCCAGATTGGTCTGTGGCGCTACCGCTTGCACGGTGGCGTTGTTGCCGGACTTCCAGATGGTGTCTGCACCAGTGGCGATGTTGCGCCACAGAATGTCGGCCTTGCCGTCTCCGTCGAAGTCGCCTGTGCCAGTGACTGTCCAGTTCTGATCGGGCAGTGCCGCTACCGCTTGCACGGTGGCGCTGTTGCCGGACTTCCAGATGGTGTTGGCTCCGCTCGAGCTGTTGCGCCACAGGATGTCGTCTTTACCGTCTCCGTCGAAGTCACCGGTGCCGGTGACTTTCCAGTTCTGATCGGGCAGTGGCGCTACCGCTTGCCCGGTGGCGTTGTTGCCGGACTTCCAGATGGTGTTGGCTCCGCTCGAAGTGTTGCGCCACAGAATGTCGTCTTTGCCGTCTCCGTCGAAGTCACCGGTGCCGGTGACTTTCCAGTTCTGGTCGGGCAGTGCCGCTACCGCTTGCACGGTGGCGCTGCTGCCAGACTTCCAGATGGTGTTTGCTCCGCTCGAGCTGTTGCGCCACAGAATGTCGCTCTTGCCGTCTCCGTCGAAGTCGCCGGTGCCGGTGACTTTCCAGTTCTGATCGGGCAGTGGCGCTACCGCTTGCACGGTGGCGTTGCTGCCGGACTTCCAGATGGTGTCTGCTCCCGTAGCAGTATTGCGCCACAGGATGTCGCTCTTGCCGTCTCCGTCGAAGTCGCCGGTGCCGGCAATCTTCCAGTTCTGGTCGGGCAGTGTCGCTACCGCTTGCACGGTGGCGTTGTTGCCGGACTTCCAGATGGTGTCTGCTCCCGTAGCAGTATTGCGCCACAGGATGTCGCTCTTGCCGTCTCCGTCGAAGTCAGAGCTGGCCGACTTGAGGAGCATGCTGGTGTCGCTGAAGGTGAGCTTCTCGATATTGCTCAAGGTGTCTGCCCCGTCAGCTCCGCCAGCTACCGTGTAGCCGGTCAGGGTCTTTGTGATGGTGTAGGCCGATTTCACGCCGCTGTACACCGCCGTGTCAAACCCGGCACCACCATCCACCGTGTCGTTGCCTGTGCTGCCCGTTAGGGTGTCATTGCCCGCACCACCTTGCAGCACGTCGTTGCTAACAGTGCCATACAGGGTGTTGTTGCCAGCGCCGCCAGTCAGCAGATCGCCCGTGGCCAAGCCGTCCACTATGGCCCAGTCCAGATTGGTCTGTGGCGCTACCGCTTGCACGGTGGCGTTGTTGCCAGACTTCCAGATGGTGTCTGCACCAGTGGCGATGTTGCGCCACAGAATGTCGGCCTTGCCGTCTCCGTCGAAGTCGCCTGTGCCAGTGACTGTCCAGTTCTGATCGGGCAGTGCCGCTACCGCTTGCACGGTGGCGCTGTTGCCGGACTTCCAGATGGTGTTTGCTCCGCTCGAGCTGTTGCGCCACAGGATGTCGTCTTTACCGTCTCCGTCGAAGTCACCGGTGCCGGTGACTTTCCAGTTCTGATCGGGCAGTGGCGCTACCGCTTGCCCGGTGCCGCTGTTGCCGGACTTCCAGATGGTGTTGGCTCCGCTCGAAGTGTTGCGCCACAGAATGTCGCTCTTGCCGTCTCCGTCGAAGTCACCGGTGCCGGTGACTTTCCAGTTCTGATCAGGCAGTGCCGCTACCGCTTGCACGGTGGCGCTGCTGCCAGACTTCCAGATGGTGTTTGCTCCGCTCGAGCTGTTGCGCCACAGAATGTCGCTCTTGCCGTCTCCGTCGAAGTCGCCGGTGCCGGTGACTTTCCAGTTCTGATCGGGCAGTATCGCTACCGCTTGCACGGTGGCGTTGTTGCCGGACTTCCAGATGGTGTTGGCTCCGCTCGAGGTGTTGCGCCACAGGATGTCGCTCTTGCCGTCTCCGTCGAAGTCGCCGGTGCCGGCAATCTTCCAGTTCTGGTCGGGCAGTGTCGCTACCGCTTGCACGGTGGCGTTGTTGCCGGACTTCCAAATGGTGTCTGCTCCCGTAGCAGTATTGCGCCACAGGATGTCGCTCTTGCCGTCTCCGTCGAAGTCGGAGCTGGCCGACTTGAGGAGCATGCTGGTGTCGCTGAAGGTGAGCTTCTCGATATTGCTCAGGGTGTCTGCCCCGTCAACTCCGCCAGCTACCGTGTAGCCGGTCAGGGTCTTGGTGATGGTGTAGGCCGATTTCACGCCGCTGTACACCGCCGTGTCAAACCCAGCACCACCATCCACCGTGTCGTCGCCCGCGCCGCCTTCGAGCCGGTTGCCGCCGGCGTCGCCCGTGAGGCTGTCGTTAAAGGCCGAGCCACGGACATTTTCGATGTTGCTCAAGGTGTCGGTGCCGCCGTACCCGTCAGCCGCAGCCGTACCGGTGGCCAGGTTGACCGTGACGCCAGCGGTGGCGAATTGGTACTCCATTCTGTCCACGCCGCCCTTGCCATCGATGATGTCGTTACCCTCGCGACCCTCGAACGACTCAAATACGCCGGTATCGCTGCCCGTCAGGGTGTCGTTGAAGGCCGACCCACGTACAGCCTCAATGTTGATCAGGGTGTCAGTTCCGCCCAGACCATCGCTGGCCGTGCCGATGCTGGTCCCGCCCAGCGTGACATTGGCGCCAGAGGTGCTGCTCTGATAGTCTGCCCGGTCATAGCCCGCACCACCGTCGATGGTGTCGTTGCCGGCATGTCCCATGAACAATTCGAATCCATCGGTCGCCCCGCTGCCGTTGGCTGCGTTTCCACCAGTGAGTACATCGTTGAAGTTGGAGCCGCGAATACCTTCTATGTTGCTCAAGGTGTCCGTGCCGCCCAGGCCGTCACTGGCTATGCCGGTTGTCAGGTTGACGTTGACGGCCGCCGTGGCCGAGTCGTAGCGCACTATGTCGATGCCGCCAGCGCCGTCAATGTTGTCGTTACCCGCGCGACCTTCGAACTGTTCGGTCAGGCTGCTGTTGGAGCCCACCAGCAGGTCGGCAGAGTTGCTGCCCGTGACCATATTGATATTAATCAGTGTGTCATTGCCCGCCGCTCCGCTGGCGGTGCCCAATGCCAGGTTTACGGTGACAGAGCCACTCGCTGACGCATAGCTGGTCCGGTTGGCGTTCTGCTGGAGGACGGTGTCGATGACGCCGCCGTCGATGATGTCGTCGCCCAGACCGCCTTCAAACTGCTCAAACATGTTGGCTGTCGTCGAGCCCGTCAGCACATCGTTGTAGTTGGAGCCGGTGACAAAGTTGATGTTCACCAGGGTGTCGGTGCCGCCCATCCCATCCTGCGCAACGCCGCTTTGCAGGTTGACATTAACAGCTCCCGTGGTGCCTGAGTAGCTGACGATGTTCAGATCGGCGTAGTTGACACGGTCCAGAATGGCACCGCCGTCGAAGGTGTCATCGCCTGTACCCCCGAACAAGGTATCCCGCCCGCCCTCGCCCAGCAAAGTGTCGTTGCCGCCGCGCCCTTCCAGGACGTTCGCATTGGCGTCTCCGGTAATCGAATCATTGAAGTCCGAACCATTGACGTTTTCTATGCCGGACAGGGTGTCATTTCCGGCACCGCCTGTGACCACACCCGTGGTCAGGTTGGCGACGATGGCAGCGCTGGTGTCGCTGAAGAAATAGTCGGCGGTGTCGACGCCATCGCCACCGGCCAGCGAATCGTCACCCGAGCCACCGGTCATGTAGTCATTTCCATCACCGCCTACAAGGGAGTCGTTGCCGGCATGGTCGCGCAATCGGTCATTTCCCGCGCCGCCTTCCAGGGTGTCGTTGCCGCCGCGTCCTTCCAGGAAGTTCGCATTGGCGTCCCCGGTGATCAGGTCGTCGAAGTCAGAACCATTAACATTTTCTATGCCTGACAGGCTGTCATTTCCGGCACCGCCTGTGACCACACCCGTGGTCAGGTTGGCGACGATGGCAGCGCTGGTGTCG
>NZ_BMIG01000017.1 GCF_014641715.1 Polaromonas eurypsychrophila
CTCGCTCATGTGCTGCTCTCCTCGGGGGTGGGGAGTGTTGCACTTCAAGCTTGAGACCGCCAAGCAAAGAGAAGGCGACCCGATGGTCTGGGTCCTTCCGCTTCGCTCCAGGCAACCTGTGGTGCTCGTCAAAAGCGGGGTCTCGCTCGAACTCGGCTTCGCCTCAGACAATCGCGAGCCCTGATCCGCTTTTGCCTGCGCTCCTCGGCCCAGCCCGACGGGTGGCAGAGAAAATCAGTACCGAGACAAAATCCGGAGTGCAGGAAGCGCGAAGCGCTTCCTGCACGGGAATCCCAACCGGCCTTCATGTTTGCACGCGAGCGCAGCACACGCGGCCGCATGTTGTCCCCCTCCATCGCCCAGCGGGGCGAGGGAGGGGTTAGGGGTGGGAGTGGGGAGTCGAAACTACTGCCCAATGCAAGCCGGAAACGCAGCGTGACGCCGCGAAGGCATTAAACCTTCTAGAGCGAGTTTTATGAATGGAATCGGCATCCAGCCCATATCCACCATTCGCCGTCAGCTATAAAAACAGGAGCAAGTCCGGGCTCCCGCTCCGCCACAAAGCCCGATCGGGGTTTGCCCGCAGGCCGCACTCGGGCGACCCGCTACACGCCAGCTTGCGACTACCATGCATTCAAATTTCCCTTCGAGAAGAACAACATGCCCCACAACACATCGCCCTTCCCCCACCTCCTCGCCCCCCTGAACCTCGGCTTCACCACCCTGAAAAACCGGGTGCTGATGGGCAGCATGCACACCGGGCTGGAAGACGGACGCAAACATTTCCCGGCGATGGCCGCCTACTTCGCCGAGCGCGCGCGCGGCGGTGTCGGGTTGATGGTGACCGGCGGCTTTGCACCCAATATTGCGGGCTGGACCAAACCGTTTGCCGGCATGCTGGCGAGTTCGGGCGCCGCGCGGCGCCACAAACAGGTCACCGACGCCGTGCATGCCGAGGGCGGCAAGATTGCGCTGCAGATCCTGCACACCGGGCGTTACGGTTACCACCCGCTGTGTGTCGCGCCTTCACGTATTCAAAGCCCGATCTCGCCGTTCACGCCGCTCGCGCTCAGCGCCGGCGGCATCGAGCGGCAGATCCGTGCCTTCATCCGCTGCGCGCTGCTTGCGCGCGAGGCCGGTTACGACGGCGTCGAGATCATGGGCAGCGAAGGTTATTTGATCAACCAGTTTCTGGTCACCCACACCAACCAGCGCACGGACGACTGGGGCGGCAGTTATGCCAACCGCATGCGCCTGGCCATCGAGATCGTGCGCCGCACGCGCGAGGCCGTCGGTCCGGACTTCATCATCATCTACCGCCTGTCCATGATCGACCTGATTCCCGATGGCAGCAGCTGGGACGAAGTGGTGTTGCTGGCCAAGGCGGTTGAAGCAGCCGGCGCAACCCTCATCAACAGCGGCATCGGCTGGCATGAGGCGCGGGTGCCGACAATTGCCACTTCGGTACCTCGCGGCGCCTTCGCCTGGGTCACGAAGAAACTCCGCGACGAATTGCGCAAAGCCGGTCTCACGATTCCGCTGGTCACCAGCAACCGGATCAACACCCCCGAGGTCGCCGAGCAGGTGCTGGCCGACGGCAGCGCCGACATGGTCAGCATGGCGCGGCCGTTCCTGGCCGACCCGGAGTTCGTCAACAAGGCGGCGCGGGGCCGCAGCCAGGAGATCAACACCTGCATCGCCTGCAACCAGGCCTGCCTGGACCATGCCTTCCAGGCGAAGATTGCCAGTTGCCTGGTGAACCCGCGCGCCGGACACGAACTGGAGCTGGTCATCCGCATGACGCCGGCTCGGAAGCGCATTGCCGTCATAGGCGCGGGGCCGGCCGGGCTTGCGGCAGCGACCACACTTGCTGAACGCGGCCACAGCGTGGACTTGTATGACGCAGCAGACAAAATCGGCGGCCAGTTCAACCTGGCCAGACGTGTGCCCGGCAAGGAAGAGTTTGAGGAAACCCTGCGTTACTTCGGCCAGCGCATCACGTCCACCGGTGTGCGCCTGCACCTGGGCACACGCATGGACGCTGCCGCGCTGGTCGCGCAAAAGTTCGACGAGGTGATCCTGGCCACCGGGGTCACGCCGCGCAACCCGCGCATCCCCGGCCAGGAGCATCCCAAGGTGCTCAGTTATATCGACGTGCTGCTGGGCCGCGCGACGGTCGGGCAGCGCGTGGCGCTGATTGGTGCGGGCGGTATCGGTTTCGATATCGCCGAATTCCTCGTCACTCCGGCCCACCATTCCACTGCGCTCGACCTTCCGGCGTGGCTGGCCGAATGGGGCGTGGCCGACCCCGGCGCGGTGCGCGGCGGCGTGGTGCGCCCGGCGCCGACAGCGCCGGCGCGGCAGGTCACGCTGCTGCAGCGCAAACCCGGCAAACTCGGCAAGGGCCTGGGCAAAACCACCGGCTGGATACACCGCGCGGCACTCAAGATGAAAAAGGTCGAGATGCTTTCCGGCGTGAACTATGAACGCATTGGCGATGACGGCGCCGGTGGCTTGGGCCTGTTCATCACCTTCGGCGAGAAGCGCCTGAACGGCACCGTGCTTAGCGTCGACAACATCGTGCTGTGCGCGGGCCAGGAACCGCTGCGCGAACTGCTGGCGCCGCTGCGCGCGGCCGGTGTCAAAACGACGTTGATTGGCGGCGCTGACGAAGCGTCCGAGCTGGACGCCAAACGCGCGATCGATCAGGGCACGCGGGTGGCTGCGGCAGTCTGATTTTTATTGCTGCAGCAGGCTGGCGACGCAAGCAGCAATCGCCAATGAACTCGTCAGCCCCGGTGACTCAATGCCGAACAGGTTGACCAGCCCCGCCACGCCGTGCTCGGCCGGCCCCTGGATCACAAAGTCGCTGGCCGGTGCGCCGGGCGGCTGGATCTTGGGCCGTATGCCGGCGTAACCGGGCGCCAGCGCGCCGTCGGCCAGGCCTGGCCAGTACTTGCGAACTTCGGCATAAAACGCGTCACCGCGCGCTGCATCAACCCGCAGGTCGTCGGGCGAATCCACCCACTGAACATCGGGCCCAAATTTGGCCTGGCCGCCGAGGTCGAGGGTCAGGTGTACACCGAGGCCGGCCAGGTGCGAAGCCGGTTCGGGCACAGGGTAGATCAGCCGGCTGAACGGCGAGCGGCCGGACAACGTGAAGTAGTTGCCCTTGGCGTAAAAAGCCGGCGGTACAAAAGAAGCATGCAGCCCGGCGAAGCGCGCGGCGAGTGCAGGCGCCTGCAGGCCGGCCGCATTGACGACGGTTCTGGCCTGCAGCTCGGTGCCATCATTTGCTACTAAAGTGATAGCTGTTGGCGCACAACTGGCGTGGGCCAGAGCCGAATTGATAACCACAACACCGCCTGCGTTCTCCAGGTCACCCTGCAGCGACAGCATCAGCGCATGGCTGTCGATGATGCCGGTGCTGGGCGAGTAAACGGCGGCCACGCAGGCCAGTTGTGGCTCCATGGCCTGCGCCTGCGCTTGTGTGAGCAGGATCAGGTCATTAACGCCATTGGCGGCCGCCCTGGCGATGATGCCGGGCAGCTCAGCGGCCTGCGCCGCACTGGTGGCAACAATCAGTTTGCCGCAACGCTGGTGGCCAATGCCGCGTTCGGCGCAGTAGTCATACAGCATCTGTTTGCCCAGCACACACAGGCGCGCCTTCAGCGAACCCTGCGGGTAATAGATGCCGGCGTGGATCACCTCGCTGTTGCGCGAGCTGGTACCGGTGCCAATAGCGTTGGCCGCCTCCAGCACCATCACCTCCCGGCCCTGCAGCGCCAGCGCACGCGCCACCGCAAGGCCCACCACACCAGCGCCAATGACGACGCAATCAACACAATCAATACGATCCATCAAGCTTCTTTCTCGACACCTTCAAAAAACAACTGTACGTGGCCGGGTGTCGCACGCGACTTGCCTCCGCTGCTGCCTTGGGCCCCTTGACGGTTCATGAGCCAAGCCATGGCCCGACGACCCAATGCCAAAGTGCAGCGGTGGCGCCGATCCAGACGAGCACGATGAGAGCGGCGCCAACGCGGCTCGTCGGTTTGCCACCTTTTGTCTTCATCCATTGGTCGGCAAGATCACGGCAATCCGCAAGAACAGGCGCCGGAATCATCCGGACAGCTAGCCAGATCAACCCGGGCAGCAAGATCACATCGTCGAGGTAGCCCAGCACGGGAATAAAGTCAGGTATCAGGTCAATGGGGCTAAAGGCATATGCCACTACGAAGATGCCCAAGGCCTTTGTGTACCAGGGAACTCCGGAATGCCGGGTGGCAAACCACAGCGTCACGCCGTCGCGCTTGATGGCTTTCGCCCATCTTCTCAAGCTATCCGCTAGCGGCACCTTGAGCCTCCCCCCAATGCACAGCCGTTCATGCCGCTCCAAGCAACTACACCAGGTTGCCGGGGTATTGGCTGCCAGAGCATGCCACCTTGCAGCCAGATCACAAGCTGCGCGGATCGGTGGCCAGCAGCAATTGCACCAGCGACTGGAGGCTGGTTTTCAACGGCGCAAAGCCGTTGTTGATCTCCAGCGTCTCTTCGCTCATGTAGAGCTTGCGGTTGATCTCAAGCTGAATGCTGTGGCGCTGCTGCTGCGGCGCGCCATAGCGCCGCACCAGCTCCACGCCCTTGTACGGGTGGTTGTAGGCCACGCTGTAGCCCAGACCGCGCAGGTGCTCACAGACCAGGCGCGACAGCGGCGCGCAAGCAGTGGAACCATCGCGGTCGCCGACCACGAAGTCGGCATGCGCCTCACCGGGAAAATCCGTGGCCTTGCTGGAGGCGATGGCCGGCATCGAGTGGCAGTTGATGTGGATGCTGTAGCCATGCCGCGCATGTGCGTCGGATATAGCTTGCGCCACCGCCGCGTGGTAGGGCTGCCAGCAGTTGGCGATACGCGCCTGGACCTCAGCCACGCCAAGCTTGCGCTGGTAGATCGGCAAGCCGTCATCCGTGGTGCGCCAGATCAGGCCCTTGCCCAGGCGCACCTTGCCAAGTACCTTCTCGTCGCTGGAGACCGGGCCGGGCCAGTCTTCATCGAACAGGCTGACATCAACCTCGGTGGTGTCGCGGTTGGCGTCCAGGTAGCTGCGCGGAAAAAACGCCTCGATCCAGCCCACGCCCAGCGCGGGCGCAAAGTCGTAGAGCTTTTCGACATGGGTGTCTTCGGCGCGCCGCAAAACCGGCAGATCACAGGCGTAAGCAAAATCCTGGGGATAGGTGGTGCCACTGTGCGGCGAGTCCAGCACCAACGCCGTGGCGCCGGGCAGGTAACGGACGGGGGAATCAGGAGAAGCAGTCATAGCTTCATTGTGCCCGTGGCGGCGGCCCACGCGGGGCCGGACAAGCCCTTGCCCCCTGCCTATGCTATTGAATAAATAGCAGTCTGCGCCCAATAGACATGGGCTGGAGCCCGATTCTTCTTATAAAGCCGGTGCAGAGGGTGCAGCCAGCATTTCCTGCAGCAGCCAGGTGCCAGCGCGGCCCAGCGGCCGCTGGCGCGACCAGACGGCGTCCACCGGCACCCGTTGCGGCCAGCCGCGTGCGTCCAGCTCAGTGAGCTTGCCGACGGCAAACCGCGTAACCATCCAGCGCGGGATCGCGGCCCAGCCAAAGCCGAGCACCGCCATTTCCATCAGCATCAGATAACTGGGTGCCGACCATGAGCGGCGCGCCGCCGGCATGACCTGGTCGGCACTGCCCAGGTAGGTGTCCAGCCGCAACTCACGATGTCTGGCCAGCAGCTCGGGGGTGATGTCTTTCATGCCGGCCAGCGCGTGGGTACTGGCCACAAACAGCGTGATCTCTGACTGCTCGGCAATCGTTGCAGAACCGATGTCGGGCGGGTACAGGCTTTGCGCGCCGACCACACCAATGTGGGCGCGGCCTGTTTGCACCAGCGACACCAGGTCGCCGTGTTCCGCGATCAGGCATTCGAACTCCAGGTCGGGGAAACGCTGCTCGAAAGCCTTGAGCATGTCTTCAAAACGATCCGACTGGTAGGTGTCGGACCAGACCACGCTGAGCTTGGCCTCCAGTCCGCCGCCGAGTTGGCTGGCCGACAGATCGAGACGGTCGCTGGCAGCCAGAATTTCCTGCACCTTGCCCAGCATCACGCGGCCATGTTCGGTCAGCGCCGGCTTGCGGCTGCTGCGATCAAACAGGCTCAGGCCGAGGTCGATTTCAAGGTTGGCGATGGCCGTGCTCACGGTGGACTGACTTTTGCCCAGCTTGCGGGCCGCGGCCGAAAAAGAGCCCAGGGTGGCAGCTTCGGCAAAGGCGGTCAGGGCTTCGGGAGAATGGCGCATGGTACCGATCTATCTATTTTTAAGATGGTTATCAACTTTAACGTACTGTAAATAGCGATAAAAATACAGCGATCGACATTTCCAACACCGCTGTTCCAAGTCATGAGCCTTCAGAAGTCCCTTAAAGAACGCTTTTTCCACGCCCTCGGTTTCGAGGTGCTGGCCATCGCCATCTGTGCCCCGCTGGGCGCCTGGCTGCTCGGCTATTCGCTGGCGCACATGGGGCTGCTGACCCTGATGATTTCGCTGATCGCCATGTTCTGGAACATGGTGTTCAACGCCGTGTTTGACCGTGCCCAGCGCCGCATGGGCTTTAAGCGCACGCTGGGGGCGCGTGTCGTGCATTCGGTGATCTTCGAGATTGGCCTGATCCTGGCCGTGGTGCCGCTGGCCGCCTGGTGGCTGGACATCGGACTGTGGGAAGCCTTTGTGCTGGACATCGGCATCGTGCTGTTTTTCCTGCCTTACACCTTTGCCTTCAACTGGAGCTACGACCACCTGCGCAGCGTCCTGGTGGCCCGGCATTTGCGCAAGAAAGCACTGGCCTCCGCCTGAACCTGCAGCCCGTTCAGCCGGCCCGGCCGCGATCCAGCAGCAGCTCGCTGGAATGCACGAGTTCAAAACGCCCGCTGGCCCCTGCATAGTCCCAGCGCTCGACCCAACACGAGCGCTGGCCAGACGCATGGCGCAGCAGGTTGACCGAATTAGGTGCCTCGCGCCGGACCCGCGATGACAGCGCCGTGCCGGCCTGCACACACCAGATGCGTCGGTCCAGGCCCGCGACCTGGGACGACATCTCGCGGACATAAGGCAAGTGGATGTGGCCACCCATCACGATGTCGGCCCCGGCAGCGGCCCAGGCGCGCACCGCAGGCTCCCAGCCGCGCAAGCGGTCATGTTCGTCTTCAGCGCGCAGCACCATCACCGGCTGGTGCAGCACCACCACGCGCAACTGCGCGGAGGTCGCGTCCTGCAGTTCGGCCACCACGCGTTTGATCTGCGCGGCAGACACCTGGCCGTTTTTATGCCGCCAGCGCCGCGTGGTTTTCACGCCGATCACGCGCATGGCTGGCGTCTGCAGGCGGGTCTCGATCAGCGGGCCGAAGGCGCGCAGGTAGCCCGCATACGGGCTGAAGGCGCGCTGCCAGAGATTGAACAGCGGGATGTCATGGTTGCCGGGCAGCGAGAGCATGGCCGGAATCGCCAGCCGGTCGCAAAACGCCCGGGCGGCATCAAACTGTTCGGGCCGCGCGCGCTGCGTGATGTCTCCCGACAGCACCAGCAGATCGGGACTTTGTTCAAGCGCCAATTGGACCAGCGCCTCGGCCACGGACGGCTGCACGGTGCCGAAATGCGGATCAGAAATCTGCAGCAAAACGCTCATCAGAAAACCTCCGCGCTGCGCGCTGCGATATTCGCCTTGGGAACGGCCCGGCGGTCCGCTATCAAAACCTCCGCGCTGCGCGCTGCGATATTCGCCCTGGGAACGGCCCGGCGGTCCGCTATCAAAACCTCCGCGCTGCGCGCTGCGATATTCGCCTTGGGAACGGCCCGGCGGCTCATGCCACCTCCGCCCGGTCCGCCGGCGCGGGCACCAGCAGCAACAGCGGCTGGGGCGCGATCTCGAACACCAGCGGCGTGCGCATCCAGGCGATCTCGCCGTCGGTCGCCACCTTGATGCGTTTGACGCCGCGCGGCGTCACCGTCAGGCGGCGGAAGGAAAAACTGTCGACGTTCTCGGCCTCGCCCAGTTGGCCCAGCAAACCGTGCATCAGCAGGCCGAACAAGGCCAGCGTGCCGATGGGCCGCACCACAATGGCGGCCAGTTGGCCTTGCTCCACCGCATCCGTTTGTTGCTCGTTGATCCCGACGCGCGTGAGCTGAAGGTGGTTGTTGCCGACAAACAGCGTGGGCGTGCGCAGGGCGACGGCCTTGCCAGCCGACTCGATCTGCAGGTGGAGTTGCTTGCGGCTTTGCAACAAAGTGGCGATACCGGAGAGAAAAGCCACCAAACGACTGCGCCCGAGTTGAGCCTTCCAGACTTCTCTGTCTTCCAGAAGTTGCGGGTACAGGCCCAGGCTGGCGTTGACCAGGAACAGCCGGCCATTGACCTGGCCGGCCTGAACCGGCTCGATGCGCGCGCCCAGCAAGGCACGGGCAGAAGCCAAGGTGTCTTGCGGAATGGCATGGGCGCGCCCGAAATAATTGAAAGTGCCCTGGGGCAACACACCGAAGGGGCAGCCGCTGCTGATCACCACACTGGCCACGGCATTGATGGTGCCGTCACCGCCGGCGGCCACCACCACACCCTGGCGTGACAACGCGAGCTCGACAGCACGCCGCGCCACCTCGTTGATGCGCGCCGGATCGTCGATCAGCAAAAATTCGAATTCGCGCCCGCCCTCTTTAAATGCCTGCGCGATCAGCGCCTGCTGTTTGTCACTGTCATGGTGTCCCGAACCCGCATTGAGAACAACAAAAAACGGACCGTGTCGGGCGGCATATTCGGGGAAAGCATCGGGAAGGGACATGCCGCAAGCGTAAACGCCGCCAGACGCCAGGTCTGTCAGTCAACAGCCCTTCCGCCCGCCGGCGCGGCGCATCGCGATGTTGGACGCAGGCGCTTATTTCATCTGCACCGAACCGGAGACATTGACCAGCACCGTGCTTTTCCCGGCTTCAACCGGAATTGGCGAAGAGTCGGCAGCCTTGGCTTCCATGGCCATCATGCGCGGACGGATCGGTCCCTGGTCGTTGGCGTTGATCGCAACTTCACGCAGGGTGTAGCTGCTGAAACCAAAACTGCGGGAAACCTCGGCGGCTTTGGCCTTGAAGCTTTCAATCGCCTGCGCCTGGGCCTGCCCCTCCACCTGCGCGCGCTGCTCACGGCTCAGCGCAAAACCGACATTGCCCAGGGTCAGGGTCTGGATTTTTCCCGCGGCAGCGGTGATGCGCGGGAAGTCCTTGCCTTCGAGCACCAACTCGGTCCGGCCCTGCCAACCGCTGATCTTGCCGTCCTTGGTATAGCGCGGGTACAGGCTGAAATTGCCGGTTCGCACGTCCATCAGACCGGGCTGGGCGGTTTTTTTGGCCTCGACCAACGCGGCATCCAGCGCCGCCTTGAGCTGGCTCTGGACCGCTGCGGCATCGGCACCGTCACGCGAGGTGCTCATCAGGATGGACAGCAGGTCCTGCTGGACCTCAACCGAACCGCTGGCCGACAACTGGGCCACGTTCTGCATCGGCGGTTGGTTGATCTGGGCCCAGAGACTGGTGCTGCCCATGGCCAACAGACAGGCTGCGATGATTAGTGGGGGCTTTTTCAATGTTTTCTTTCGAAGGTTGAGAGGCAGGTCCTGCTGGCAGGATCCCGACGCAAGGCGAAAAGATAGCCGAAATTTTCCGAAGTCCTTGTCAGCATCCGCCTCCATTTGCAGTCATCCTGCCGCTCAATCATCTGCTACTGCCCTTATCTGCCTGCTGGCCAGCTTGTCCGCCATCGCAACTTCTGTAACAGTGTGTCAAAGTCCACAGAATTTCCGGATTCCGTGTTTTTAGCCTCCAAAATGGCTCTGTTACAAATTACGATGGCACCATGACACAAGCTAGCAACACTCCCCGCGCTGACAAGATCCTGATTCTTGACGATGATGTCCGGATCCGGGACCTGCTGCGCCGCTACCTGACCCAGGAAGGCTTTGAAGTTATTTTGGCGGAAGACAGCAAGGCCCTGAACCGCATCATGATGCGGGATGCCGTGGACCTGATCGTTCTGGACCTGATGATGCCCGGCGAAGACGGCCTGTCGATCTGCCGGCGCCTGCGCGCAGCCAATGACCGCACCCCCATCATCATGCTGACCGCCAAGGGCGAAGACGTGGACCGCATCGTCGGCCTGGAAGTCGGCGCCGACGACTACCTGTCCAAACCCTTCAACCCTCGCGAGTTGCTGGCGCGTATTCACGCCGTGCTGCGCCGCCGGCCCGCCATCGAGGTGCCGGGTGCGCCGTCGAGCGAGCAAGAGGTGGTCAACTTTGGCCCCTTTGTTTTCGACATGGGACTGCGCACCCTGCAAAAAAACGGCGAAGAACTGCCGCTGACCACCGGCGAATTTGCGATGCTGAAAACCCTGGTGCGCCATCCGCGCCAGCCCTTGTCGCGCGAAAAGCTGGCCCAGTTGGCGCGTGGCCGAGAGTTCGAGCCGTTTGACCGCAGCCTTGACGTGCAGGTCTCGCGGCTGCGCAAGCTGATTGAGATGGATGCCGCCGTGCCGCGTTATATTCAGACGGTCTGGGGCATTGGTTATGTGTTCGTGCCGGACGGCACCAACTGACAGGCCCCGCGCCCCGACCACCCTTCCGCGGCATATCCAGCTTCGCTGACGCCGCGCCTCCTGCCAGACTTCTTCTCCCTTTCCCATGCAAGGCACCAGTCCCGCGATCCTGGAAACTGCCCCGGCCCCCCTGGAGATGCGCCCCCGCGTCGGCCTGAACCTGTTCTGGCGCACTTTTTTCTTTCTGGCGCTGCTGCTGATCGGCTGCATCGTGGCCTGGCTGCAGACTTTCCGGGCACTGGAGTTCGAACCGCGTGCCGTACAAAGTGCCCAGCAGCTGGCTTCACTGGTCAACCTGAGCCGCGCGGCGCTCAAGTACTCAGACTCCATCACGCGTGTCTGGCTGATCAAAACCCTGGCGGACGAAGAAGGTGTGCGCATCTCGCCGCGCGAACCCCGAGACAAGTACGAGCTGTTTGTCAACGACCCATTCGGCGAACGTATAGGCGATGAACTCACCACTCGCATGGGCAAAGGCACGGTGGTGGCCAAATCCGTCAATGGCGTGCCAGGCGTCTGGGTTGGCTTCACCATCGACGGCGACTCCTACTGGCTGCTGACCGATCCCTCGCGTTTGGGCCCGATGCAAGGCGGCACCTGGCTGATCTGGCTGATCACAGCGGCCATTTTGTCGCTGCTCGGCGCGGCGCTAATCGCACGCCTGATCAACCGGCCACTCAAGCAATTGTCGTTTGCGGCAAGCCGCATGCGCGACGGCGATTTCGATGCCAGCTTGCTTGACGAACAGGTGGCGACCAGCGAAATCCGCGAGGTCAACATCGGTTTTAACCGCATGGCTGAACAACTCTCCAAGATCGAGGAAGACCGGGTCATCATGCTGGCTGGCATTTCACACGACCTGCGCACGCCGCTGGCGCGCCTGCGACTGGAAACCGAAATGAGCGTGGCGGACGCCGAGGCGCGCGCCCACATGGCCGCCGACATTTCCCAACTCGACGCCATCATCGACAAGTTTCTGGACTACGCCCGGCCTGACCCGCCGCAACTGTCGCCACTCTCACTCAACGCCATCATTGACGCGGCCGTGTATGCGGTGGCCGAATACACCGACATGCGCGTCAACGTCACCTTGCCCGGCCCCATCACCGTGCTGGCCGACGAGGTGGAGCTGTCGCGCGTGATCGCCAACCTGCTGGAAAACGCCAGGCGCTACGGCAAGACACCGGAAACCGGTATCGCGATGGTGGACATCGCAGCCAAGGAACGTGACCAGTGGGTATTGATCAAGGTTCGCGACCATGGCACCGGCGTGGCACCGCATGCGCTGAGCAACCTGACCAAGCCGTTTTTTCGCGGTGACGCCGCCCGCACCGCCGCCACCGGCGCCGGCCTGGGCCTGGCGATTGTTGAAAAAACCCTGCACCGCATGGGCGGCGTGTTTGCGCTGGCCAACACCGGCTCGGGCGGGCTGGCGGCGCATATCAAATTAAGAAGGGGTTAGATACTGCCCCCACGGTCGCTCACTGATTGTCCGCTCGTCCTGAGCCTGTCGAAGGATGCCCCCCGAGGGGGCGCTGCGCCTGCGGACCGGCAGAGCCGGATCCGCGGCCCCTGCTTGAAAAGAGATGCCCTCGCGATGACTTCCTGGAATCCGTTCATCCTGAGCTTGTCGAAGGATGCACCTGCGGGGGCGCTGCGCCTGCGGACCGGCGAAGCCGGATCCGCGGCCCCGGCTGGTGAATAAAATTCACTCGTTGCGCGAGCTGCAGCATCAAATCGGGCTCCGGCCCCCATTCAGCGGAAGCGAGCAGCTATTAAAACAATAGCGCCACAGCGCGCGCTTCCATACTCAAGCCCTGCCCCACCGGGCCGAGTTTCTCGGCGGTTTTGGCTTTCACGTTGACACGCGACAGGTCCAGGCCCAGCGCATCAGCCAGGCACTGGCGCATAGCCGGTATGTGCGGGGCCAGCTTGGGCGCCTGCGCAATCACGGTGCTGTCGATATTGCCTATGCGCAGCCCGCGTTCCGCCAGCAGGCGGCCGGTTTCCCGCAGCAGCACCACCGAATCCGCGCCTTTGAAGCGCGCATCGGTGTCGGGGAAATGGCTGCCGATGTCGCCGAGGCCGGCAGCCCCGAGCAGGGCGTCGATGATGGCGTGAATCAGCAAGTCAGCGTCCGAGTGGCCGAGCAGGCCGGTGCTGTGCGGCACGGTCACGCCGCCGATGATCAGTTTGCGGCCCGGCACCAGCGCATGGGTGTCCCATCCCTCGCCAATGCGGAATGGTGCCCCCACGCTCCCGACTTCGTGAGCCTCCGGCGTTTCGCTGCCCCTGGCACCAGGGAAAGGGGCCTTGCCCCCCCGGACCGGCAAAGCCGGGTCCGGGGCCCCGGCTGGTAAAGAGTCAGTTGGATTCGTGGCTGGCGTCATCAGATAAAACTTTCTGTGCAGCTTTCGGTGCCGCAGCCTTGCGCACCCGCGGTTTGGCCGGTGTCCGGCTTTTGATCAGCGCTTCGGCAAGCACAAAGTCTTCCGGGTAAGTCACCTTGAAGTTGTGGGCGCTGCCGCGCACCAGTTTTGGCGCCAGGCCGGCAGCCTCCATGGCGCTGGCTTCGTCGGTAACGGCCTCACCCAGGGTCACCGCCATCTTCAGCGCCTGGGTCAGCGCGCCGAGGCGGAACATCTGCGGCGTTTGCGCCTGCCATTTTTCCTCCCGCGAGACCGTTGCCACCACCCTGCCGTCCCGGCCCTGCTTGAGCGTGTCGGGCACCGGCTGGGCCAGCAAGCCGCCCACAGGATCGCTGTGGCAGGCATCAATGAGCTGGTCGATCTGCGCAGCCGTGACCAGGCAGCGCGCCGCGTCGTGCACCAGCACCCAGTCGTCCGTTTCGCCGCCGCTGGCGGCCAGTTGTTCAAGGCCACCCAACACACTGGCGGCGCGGCTGTCGCCGCCGCAAGGCGCAACCTCCACGCCGGCAGGCGCCTGCCTGGCCAGGAATTCGTCACCCGGCGCCACCACCACCAGGCAGGAGGCGATGCGCGTCACCTGGGCAAAGGCCTTCAGCGTGTGCATGACCATGGGCACACCCGCAATCGGCTGATATTGTTTGGGCAGCGCTGCATCTTTCGCGCGGTCTCCGACGGCGCGCGTGCCCTGACCCGCACAGGGGATCAGCGCAAAAAAGCGCGGAATCAGGGATTTCGGTGCTCGAAGCGTCATGGCCTGATCATAGATTCTAAAATCAGGGCTTCAAAGGTCCTCACACCCCATTCCGGCCGGTTTGGGGTGTTTCCCTTTTTTCCGGCCTTTTTTTCCCGACTTTCTGTCACCTTTTGCGACTGCTTCATGGATTTACCCAAACTGCTTCCCGGCAAACGCTACACGCTGCCCCAGCCCACCGGCTCGGCCGACGCCTTGTTGCTGGCGCAGCTAGGGTTGAAGGAAAAGACTGCCGGCCGGCTGACAGCCATCGTCACCGCGGACGCGGCCACGGCCCAGCGCCTGCTCGACGAGATGGCGTTTTTTGCGCCCGATCTTCGCTGCGCCCTGTTCCCCGACTGGGAGACCCTGCCCTACGACACCTTCTCGCCGCACCAGGATCTGATCAGCGAGCGCCTGGCCACGCTGTGGCGCCTGCATGCCTCGGGCGGCCAGCGCGACAAGGACAGCGGCGTTGATGTCGTGATCGTGCCGGCCACCACCGCCCTGTACCGGCTGGCGCCGCCGGCCTTCCTGGCCGGCTACACCTTTCATTTCAAGGTCAAGCAAAAGCTCGACGAGGCCAAGCTCAAAAGTCAGCTGACGCTGGCCGGCTACAGCCACGTGACCCAGGTCGTGAGCCCCGGTGAATACGCGGTGCGCGGCGGACTGATCGACCTGTTTCCCATGGGCTCGCCCGTGCCCTACCGCGTGGACCTGTTCGACGACGAGATCGACTCGATACGCACCTTCGACCCGGACAGCCAGCGCAGCCTTTACCCGGTGCCCGAAGTACGGCTGCTGCCGGGCCGCGAATTCCCGATGGACGACGAAGCCCGCACCCGATTCCGAAGCCGCTGGCGCGAACTGCTGGAAGGCGACCCGACCAAAAGCCGCATTTACAAGGATATCGGCAACGGCGTGGCCACCGCCGGCATCGAATATTACCTGCCGCTTTTTTTCGAGGAAACCGCGACGGTGTTCGACTATCTGGGCAGCGAAGCCATGGTGGTGTTGCACGGTGATCTGGAGCCGGCCTTCCAGCGTTTCTGGCAGGACACCAAGGACCGCTACCGGCTGGTGCGCGATGCCCCGGACCGCCCGGCGCTGCCGCCCGAATCGCTGTTCCTGAGCACCGAGCAGTTTTATGCGCGTGCCAACGATTATCCGCAGCTTGCCATCCGCCCCGCGATCGAGGACGTGGCCGACAACGCGCATTACCAGAAGCTCGGTGAGATGTCGGTGGTGCGCGGCGCCGAGGACCCGCTGGCGCGGCTGAAGGCGCACATCCGCAACACGCCGCAGCGCGTGCTGCTGCTGGCTGAAAGCGATGGCCGCCGCGAAAGCCTGCTCGACTTCCTGCGCGCCAGCAGCCTGAACCCGCCCGCCTTCGATTCGCTGGAAGACTTCCAGACCAGCCTGGAAAAACTCGGCATTGCCACGGCGGCAATAAACACGGGTTTTAGCTGGCTCGCTGGCGACATCGATTTCGTCACCGAAACCGAGCTGTTTGCGGCCGGCGCGGTGACCCGCAGGCGCAACAAAAAGCAGGAACAGGTCAGTGACGTCGAGGCGCTGATCAAGGACCTGTCCGAGCTCAATGTCGGCGACCCGGTGGTGCACAGCGCGCACGGCATAGGCCGCTACAAGGGCCTGATCAACATGGACCTGGGCCAGGGCACCACCGAGTTCCTGCATCTGCAATATGCCGATGACGCCACGCTCTACGTGCCAGTCAGCCAATTGCAGCAGATCAGCCGCTACACCGGTGTCAGTGCCGACGAAGCCCCACTGCACCGGCTCGGCAGCGGGCAGTGGGAAAAGGCCAAACGCAAGGCCGCCGAACAGGTACGCGACTCGGCCGCCGAACTGCTCAACATTTACGCGCGCCGCGCTGCGCGCGAGGGCCATGCCTTCCGCTACTCACCCGACGACTACGAGGTGTTCGCCAACGACTTCGGTTTTGACGAAACCGCCGACCAGCGCGCCGCCATTCATGCGGTGATCCAGGACATGATCAGCCCGCGACCGATGGACCGGCTGGTCTGCGGTGACGTGGGCTTTGGCAAGACCGAAGTCGCGCTGCGCGCCGCCTTCATCGCCATCACCGGCGGCAAGCAGGTGGCGCTGCTGGCGCCCACCACCCTGCTGGCCGAGCAGCACTACCAGACCCTGGTCGACCGATTTGCCAAGTGGCCGGTCAAGGTGGCCGAGATGAGCCGCTTCCGCTCCGGCAAGGAAATCACCGCTGCCATCAAGGGCATCGCCGATGGCAGCATCGACATCGTGGTCGGCACCCACAAGCTGCTGAGCCAGGACGTGAAGTTCCAGCGCCTGGGCCTGCTCATCATCGACGAGGAACATCGTTTCGGCGTGCGCCACAAGGAGGCAATGAAGGCCATGCGCGCCGAGGTCGATGTGCTGACGCTGACCGCCACGCCGATTCCGCGCACGCTGGGCATGGCGCTCGAAGGCCTGCGCGATCTGAGCGTCATTGCCACTGCACCGCAGCGGCGGCTGGCGATCAAGACCTTTGTGCGCAGTGAAAGCAACGGGGTGATCCGCGAGGCCGTTCTGCGCGAATTGAAACGCGGCGGCCAGGTCTATTTCCTGCACAACGAGGTCGAGACCATCCAGAACCGGCGGGAGAAGCTCGAAGCCCTGCTGCCGGAGGCGCGCATCGCCGTGGCGCACGGCCAGATGCCCGAGCGCGAACTCGAAAAAGTCATGAAGGACTTCGTGGCCCAGCGCTACAACCTGCTGCTGTGTTCGACCATCATCGAAACCGGTATTGATGTGCCGACGGCCAACACCATCGTCATGAGCCGCGCTGACAAGTTCGGTCTGGCGCAGTTGCACCAGTTGCGGGGCCGCGTCGGCCGCAGCCACCACCAGGCCTACGCCTACCTGATGGTGCCCGACATCGAGGGCCTGACCAAACAGGCGAGCCAGCGGCTCGAAGCCATCCAGCAGATGGAAGAGCTCGGCTCCGGTTTTTACCTGGCGATGCACGACCTGGAGATTCGCGGTACCGGCGAGGTACTCGGCGAGAACCAGAGCGGCAACATGATGGAGATCGGCTTCCAGCTTTACAACGAGATGCTCAACGAGGCCGTGGCCTCACTGAAGGCCGGGCGCGAGCCCGATTTGCTTTCGCCTCTCAATGTCAGCACCGACATCAACCTGCATGCCCCGGCGCTGCTGCCAAGCGACTACTGCGGCGACGTGCATTTACGGCTGAGTTTCTACAAGAAACTGGCCACCGCCAAAACCACCGATCAGATCGATGCCCTGCTCGAAGAAATCGTGGACCGCTTCGGCAAGCTGCCAGCGCAGGCGCAAACCCTGATTGACGTGCACCGCCTGCGCGTGATCGCCAAGCCTTACGGCGTGGTCAAGGTCGATGCCGCGCCCACGCTAATCAACATCACCTTCAAGAAGGACCCGCCGATCGACCCGATGGCCATCATGCATTTGATCCAGAAGAACAAACACATCAAGCTGGCCGGAAACGACAAGCTGCGCATAGAGCGCGAACTCAAGGAACCCAAGGACAGAGCGCAGATGGTGCGCGATGTATTGAGGAGTTTGGGAACACCAAATAATTCAGCCACCAAGGCAACACCGCTTGAAATATAGGTTTCAAAAACTTATAATTGCCCATGTAATTTTTAGGAGTAAATTCATGGCACAAGTCACGATTTACGTCAAGGAAAGCGCCTTGGAGGCGGCAAAAATCGCCGCATCTAGGGCAAAGATCTCGGTTAGCCAGTGGTTTGCGCAGTTTGCCGAAGCGCAAGAGCAAAAGCAAAAACAAAGCTGGCCCGAGTTTTTTGCCGAGGTTGATCAGCTTCTACTTCGGGAACCTGAAGCCGTGGACGGATGGAACGAGCTTTTGAAAGATCGTTACGCCGGACTTGGTGTTGACGCGCCCCGGGAATCGTTTTGAAATACCTGCTCGATACCGACACATTGATCTACGTGTTCAAGCGTGCGGGCAATTGCCTTTCGCGTCTGGAGAACGAGCATGACAGCGATATAGCCACCAGCACGATCAATTTATTTGAACTTGAATTTGGCATGGCAAAGTCGTCAAACCGAACACTGATGGCACGTTATTTATCCGCTATCAGCGGCCGCTATGCGGTGCTTGGCTTTGATTTCGCGGCCAGCCAGCAAGCAGGCAGGGTCCGCGCGCATCTCCAAACCAGCGGTTCACCGATAGGCCCCTATGACGTGCTGATCGCGGGCATCGCATTAACCAATAACCTGACGGTGGTGACTCGCAACGTGCGCGAGTTCTCAAGAGTGCCACAGCTGAAAGTCGAGAACTGGTATGACTGACAACGCTCCTGCATTGCATGACGTCCCAGCAGATGGATACATCGCCATCAAACCGATTTCGACTATCTGACCCGACTCAGGCAGTGGATGCGCGACACCATTCCAAATACCTGACCACCAGCAATACCGATTGACTCACCCATGACCCCCACCGAAATTGCCTCCGGCCTCATCGCCAACATTTCCACGCCCGACCTGAAGCTCAGCGACTTCAAGCTGATCGCCTTCGACATGGACTCGACGCTGATCAACATCGAATGTGTCGACGAAATTGCCGATGCCGCCGGGCGCAAGGCCGAAGTGGCGGCCATCACCGAAGCGGCGATGCGCGGCGAGATCACCGACTACAAGGACAGCCTGCGCCGGCGCGTGGCCCTGCTCAAGGGCGTCAGCGTCGAAAGCATGGAAGGCGTTTACCACGAGCGCCTCAAGCTCAACCCCGGCGCCGCCGAACTGGTACACGCCTGCAAGGAAGCCGGCATGAAGGTGCTGCTGGTCAGCGGCGGTTTCACCTTTTTCACCGACCGCGTCCAGCGCGAGCTCGGCATTGACTACACCCGCTCGAATGTGCTGGAGGTCGAAGACGGACTGCTGACCGGTCGTCTGGTGGACCAGCCCTGGGGCGACATCTGCGACGGCGAGGAGAAGAAAAAGATGCTGCTGGAAACCTGCGCCATGCTGGGTATCACCTCCGCACAGGCGATTGCCATGGGCGACGGCGCCAATGACCTGCCAATGATGGGTGTGGCCGGCCTGTCCGTGGCCTACCACGCCAAGCCGGCGGTGCGCGCACAGGCCATGGTCGCCATCAACGAAGGCGGGCTGAACCGGCTGCTCGAAGTTTTAGCCTAGGCCCTGATGTTTCTTCTCAAACGTTTTGAAAAGCTGCTGCACGCGTACCCCGACGCGGAGCCGGTGTTGCCTCCCAAAGGCTTTATCGCCTTCATCTGGGCCGCCTCAGCGGGCGCGCGCGGCTACCTCCTGCTGCTGGCCGGCCTGTCGGCAACCATGGCCATCTTCGACGCCCTGCTGTTCGCGATGCTGGGGCGCATCGTGGACTGGCTGGCCATCACCCCGCCTGCAGACTTCTGGCAGGCGCGGGGGCCCATGCTGATGCTGCTGTTTGTGATCGTGCTGGCCAGCGTGGTCGTGGTGGCGCTGCAGACAATCGTCAAGCACCAAACTCTGGCCATCAACTTTCCGATGCGCCTGCGCTGGAACTTCCACCGCCTGATGCTAGGCCAGAGCCTGTCCTTCTACCAGGACGAGTTTGCGGGGCGCCTGACCACCAAGGTCATGCAGACCGCGCTGGCCGTGCGCGACACGCTGTTCGTCATGGCCGACGTGCTGGTAACCATGGGCGCCTATGTGGTGACCATGACGCTGCTGGCCGGCTCCTTCGACATGAGGCTGGTGCTGCCCTTCATGGTCTGGTTGGCGCTCTACATGTTGTCGCTGGCTTACTTCGTTCCACGCCTGGGCAAGATCGGCAAGCAGCAGGCCGATGCCCGCTCGCTGATGACGGGCCGCATCACCGACGCCTACACCAACATCGCCACCGTCAAACTGTTCTCGCACACCCAGCGCGAAGCCGGTTTTGCACGCGCCGCCATGCTGGACTTCATGAAGACCGGGCACCGCCAGATGCGTCTGGTCAGCCTGTTCGAGATCGTCAACCATGCACTGAGCATGGGCCTGATCATCGGCATGGCCGGCACCTCGCTGTGGTTGTGGTCCGAGGGGTCGGTCGGCGCCGGCGCCGTAGCGGCGGCCACCGCGATGGCGCTTCGCCTGCAGGGCATGTCGCACTGGATCATGTGGGAGACCACCAGCCTGTTCGAAAGCGTGGGCACGGTGCAGGACGGCATCAACACGCTGTCGCGCGCGCGCACCATCGTCGATGCGCCGGATGCGCGCACGCTCGACGTGCCGCGCGGCGAGATTCGTTTCGAGCAGGTGGACTTCAACTACAGCGCCAGCGGCCCGCGCGTGATCGCCGGCTTGACGCTGACGGTGCGGCCCGGTGAAAAAATCGGCCTGATCGGCCGCTCCGGCGCCGGCAAGTCCACGCTGGTCAACCTGCTGCTGCGCTTTCATGACCTCAGCGGCGGCCGCATCCTGATCGATGGCCAGGACATCGCGACCGCCACGCAGGACAGCCTGCGCAGTCACATCGGCATGGTCACGCAGGACACCTCGCTGCTGCACCGCTCGGTGCGCGACAACATTGCCTACAGCCGGCCCGGCGCGACGGACGACGACATCCGGCAGGCAGCGGGCCGCGCCGAAGCCGACGCCTTCATCGCCCACCTGAGCGATCCGCACGGCCGCACCGGTTACGACGCGCATGTGGGTGAGCGCGGGGTCAAGCTCTCGGGCGGGCAGCGCCAGCGCATCGCGATAGCGCGCGTGATGCTCAAGGACGCGCCCATCCTGCTGCTCGATGAAGCCACCAGTGCGCTCGACTCCGAAGTCGAGGTCGCCATCCAGGGCAGCCTGGACACGCTGATGCAGGGCAAAACCGTGATCGCGATTGCCCACCGCCTCTCGACGATTGCCGCGATGGACCGCCTGATCGTGCTGGACCAGGGCCGTATCGTGGAAGAAGGCGACCACCGCAGCCTGCTGGCCAGCGGCGGCCTGTATGCACGGCTGTGGACCCACCAGAGCGGTGGATTTTTGAGTGACAACCTCAAGGAAGAACAGGCGCTCGAAGCATGAGTTTTGGAAAAACTACCCCTATCCTGCGGATTTTTGACGAGCGCAAGGCCCGCGAGTTCTATGTCGACTTTCTGGGTTTCAAGGTGGACTGGGAGCACCGCTTCGAGCCCGGCCTGCCGCTGTACCTGCAGGTGTCCCGGGACGGCTGTGTGATACATCTGTCAGAGCACCACGGCGACGGCTGCCCCGGTGCGGCCCTGCGCATCGAGACCGACGAGCTGGCGGCCTTTCACCGTGAGTTGCTCGCCAAAGCCTACAGCCATGCGCGGCCCGGACTGCAGGAAACGCCCTGGGGCAGCACCGACATGTCGATCAGCGACCCTTTCGGCAACCGCCTGACCTTCACCAACGCGATCAGCGTCTGAAACGTATTCAGGATGTGCCGGCGCACGGCAGCCGGACCGTAAAACACGTCCCTGAACCGGCGCTGCTGCTGACTGAAATGCTGCCGCCGTGCACGTCCACCGCGTTCTTGGCAATGGCCAGGCCCAGACCGGTGCCCGGAATGCTGCCCACGTTGCTGGCACGGTGAAAGGACTCGAACAGGTGAGCGAGTTCGCCCTCGGGGATGCCGATACCCTGATCCGACACCTCGAACACCACGCTTTGCGAATCGATAAACACCCGGAACAACACCCTGCCGCCCAGCGGTGAATATTTGACGGCGTTGGACAGCAGGTTACTGACGATGTGCCTGAGCAGATTTTCATCGTACAGGCCAGGCTCTGCACCGGCCGCATAGTCCAGCGCAAGCTCACACAGGCTGCCGCCCTGCTGCAGGCGCGCCTCCTCCAGCAATTGGTGGCACAGCGCCTTCAAGTCGAGCAGGCGCGGCTCAAACTCCAGCATTTTCGCCTCGGCCTTGCCGATCAGCAGCACCCGGTCAAGCATGCGTATCATGCGCTGCACGCTGGCGGCAATCGTGTCGAGTGTGTCGGATTTTTCCTGTGCCGGCAGCCGCTCGCCGTAATGTTTGAGAATTTCCCCGGACGACAGGATGGTGGCCAGCGGCGTGCGGAACTCGTGGCTGGTCATGGCGACGAAGCGGCTGCGCAACGCGTTCAGCTCCTTTTGCTGCTGAAGCGCCTCGCGCGTGTCTTCTTCGGATTTTTTGCGCTCGGTGATGTCCAGAAAGGTCCAGATCACGCCCGACTCCGGCTCATGCGAGCGCAGGCAGTTGCCGCCCATCTGGACCCAGAACAGCTCGCCACTGCGCCGCCGCAGTTGCAGCTCGCAGGCGTAGGTGCCCGACTGGAGCAAGGCCTGCCGGGCCACCTGACCGAAAACCTCCCAGGCTGTACTGTCGGTGTGCAGGCGTTCGGACGAGCGACCTATCAGTTCATCGCGCGGGTAGCCCACCATCTCGGCGAACTTGTCGTTGACCCATTCATGCTTGCGCGCCACCGACAACACGATGCCGACCAGTGCGCTGTTGAGAATCGCCTCACGCTCCGACGAGGTGCGCAGCAGCTCGGCCTCCAGCTCTTTGCGCCGCGTGATGTCCATCATCACCCAGACCGTGCCCTGCGTGAGGTCACGCGGGCTGACCGCCTTGCCCGACAGCGAGATCCAGATCCGCGTGCCGTCGTACTGGCGCACCTGAATCTCGGTCTGGTAGGCCCGTCCTTCGCGGATGCAGTCCGCGACCTCGCCGCCCACACGCAGGTACTCCTGGCGTGACAGATAAAACGGCTCCATGGAGGTGAGGCTCTGCTCACCGGCGCCAAAGATTTCCAGCATGGCCTGGTTAGCCCAGCGAAAGCGCCCATCGGGCGTCAGGAAAGCGATACCGACGATGGAGTTTTCGAGAATGGTTTCACGTTCCTGCAGCACCGTGCGGTAACGCTCCTGTGACTGGCTCAGCGCCTGGACCATCGCGTGGTCGGCCAGGCTGGCAGCTTGGGCCTCCTCTTTTTCAGCCCGCTCCACATTGATGCGGTCGGCCAGCGCAAACGACAGCAACACCATCTCCAGCGCCGAACCAATCAGCAGGGCGTTGGCGGTCAGAATGTTGGACGGCAACACGCCGGTGTTGTGCAACACCAGCGTGACCACGCCCAGCAGCAGCACCGCCCAGGCCGTCAGAAAATAACGCGCGCCAGGGTGTCTGGCGTGCACACTGAGCAGGCCCGCCACCACCAGCGTGGTCACGCTGATCACCGCCAGCACAGTCACCATCCAGGAAGACACCGTATACGGCAGCAGCAGCGCAGCCAGCAAGGCCAGCAGCCAGCCGCCCACCAGGACCAGCATCAAGCGGTCCATGCGTGGCATGCGGGCAGCGCTGGCCAAAAAATTTCGCGCAAACAGCAAGCCGAAGGCTGCAGCAACGGCCATGCCCACCGGTGGTGAAACGCTGTTCCACCAGACCTGACCAGGCCACAAAAACTGGGCCCCCAGCCCCGTTAGCGCTGCCTGAACGACGGCCATGCCGCCTACAAACGCCACATAAATCAGGTAGGCACGGTCCCGCACGGATCCGTAGAGCAACAGGTTGTACAGAAACAGCCCGATCAGCAAGCCAAAGTACAGGCTCAGCAATGAATATTCGGACTGGTCGTGCCGCCACAGCGCTTGCGCCTGCCACAGACGCGCAGGGGCCGACAGCGTGCCTTGCGACTGCACGCGCAGATACAGCGTGGTGTCACGGTCCCGCTGCAAGGCCACTGGCAACACATGGTTGCGGTGAGGCACCACCCGGGTGGCGAACGGCAACAAGTCGCCGCCGCGCTGGTGCGCAAAACCGCCTTGAGGCTGGGAGACATACACGTCCAGCTGATCGAGCGCCGGGTAAGCCACTTCCAGCAACCAGTGTTCTGGCGCGCCGGCCTGAGCCCGCAACGAGACGCGCAGCCAGAAGGCTGAGGGCGTCAATCCGAAGTTGGTGGTGGAGCCGTTTTGCGCGACGGTCATGAAGCGCGCCTGTTGCGTCGGCTCCAGCACCTGATCCAGCGTCAGCACGGCAGTGCGGTCTTCCAGCACCGTGAAAGCGCGGGACAGCGGGTAGCTGCCCTCGCCGCCGAGGACCAGCGCTTCACCCTCGGCGCGCAGTGTCTGCGGCGCCAGCACTAGCAACATCAGCCCGAGCCCGCAGCAGCGCAAGCGGGCAGCGAAAGAAAGGCGCGTGTGTGTCGGCATGTGCGTGGCGTCAGGCCCGTTTTTGGGACCATTATCCACGCTGTGACGCGCGCAGCGGGCCGTGGGCCGGCTGGGACCGCACGCGGACAGACAGGCGCCTACGCCTTCAGAACGCTATGTTTTCAGTAGCTTCTGACGCTTGCTGCACATGGGCTGGAACCACTTTTCTCATCAATTTCCGAATCAGGTCGGTCAGCGACTCAGGTTTGCGGCGTCGGCTGGTTTTTGGTGGTCTCTTCAACGCAGTAGGCGAAAAACTCGTCGAGTTCGTTGGACTTGTCGAACACGGCGTCGGCGCCAAGGGCCAAGCTGCGTTCGCGGATGGCGGCGGTTGCGTAGTTGGTCAGCACCACCACTTTTTGGTGGGGCTCACGCTGGCGGCAACCCGCCAGCACACCCATGCCACTGCCTTCCTGGAGAAACATGTCCACAACCGCCAGTTGCCAGTGGCCGTCGTTCACCGACAGCCAGCGCGTGGCTTCGACCTCGGTCGCAGCGTGACCAACCACCTTGACCATGGCGATTTCCGTCAGCGTCTCGATCAGGTTGTCAAGAATCATCTGATTGTCTTCGACAAGGTAAGTGATAAGTGCCATGAAGAATCCAATCTTTTTAAATACATATCGCCCACCGAATTGCCTGGCTTTTCTAATTGAGGAGCGCCGCGCACTGTCTGAGATGGGCCGCCTTTAATCTCGCATGGGCTGCATCCAGCGCCTCGAACGCCGCGTTAATCGCCGCGGGGTTGCGCACCGGTGCGCGCAGCAGCATGTCGTAGGTGGCGCGCAGAAGGTCGTAGTCAGCCAGCGCGACCGTGGGTCGCAGGGTGGATGTGATGACGTGTGCCTGCATGTGCGTCTCCCGGTGAATCTCTTGAAGAGTGGGCTTTGCGCCACCCAACATGTTTTGATTTTGCGGACACTCGGTGGCTGGCGACATAGGCCAACTCGAGCGTTGCGTGTGGGAGATCGCCTCTAGGCGTCTGAAAAACCTGCCAGTGGGCCCGGCAAAACCGTTTACAAAGGCCGCAAATGCGTCGGGGCGTCGGGATCACCCATGGCCTGCTTGAAGCGGATATGCGCTTCGTCCATGGCCACCATCGCCGCGCTGACGGCTTTGTCATCGGGTGGGGCCATGCTTAAAAACCGCATGTAGTCCGCGCGCGCCTCGTCATAGTCAGCCAGCGCTTGTTGAGCATCGATGTTGGCGGGCATGTCAACAGGGCTAAAGCGCCGGTTGAACCATGCCAGGATCTTCGGGATGCGCCAAAGGCGGTACCGGGCCCAGATCAGGCTCTACCGGCAAATCAGCCGGGTTGTGAGGCGGTTTGCCACCAGGTGGGGCAGACGGACGGTCGCCGGGCTCGGGGAAGTCGGTGGGCATGGCGGAGCTCATGACTCAGATCACCGCAATCAAGGCCTGGGTCGGCAGGTCGGCAGCCACCAGCGCAGCGGCCGCAGCCACGCTGAAAGATACCGCAGAGGCATAGGCCGTCACCGCAGGCAGCCATTGACGAAGACGCCGCTGTAACGAATGCTGCGAAGACGGAGACAGCGCGCCGTGACAAGCTGCAGGAAAATTACCGGGATGGGTGGCGGGAGTGGTCATGAAAGAGGCCTCTGTAGATGATTTCATCATGACTTGCCACAAGTCAAACGGCCATAGGCCGAGGCCAGTTGCCGATGTCGGCGGTAGCCGACAAGCGCTCTGTTTTCAGGAGCAGGCAGCGCTCTCTGGGCATGGGCTGGAGGCCTATTTGACGCTCAGATCGAAACCAGGTCGCGCTGACCCTTGTTGGCCAGCGCTGCGCGTTAAAACTTGGGGATACGCAAAGTTTTGCTGAGCATCAGTGTGCCCGACAGCACAAACAACAAGGCCAGGGGATGCAGCATCCACGGCCCCAGTTGCCACACGCCGCCACACAGCTGCTCGCCGAGACGGTCCTGCCAGGCGGCAAAGGCCAGCACCGCCGTCAGCAACACACTGGTAGGGATGGGCGTGCCCTCGAAGTAAGCCACTTTGGCATTGCCCTGAGACAGCGTCTCGGCGGTGACGTTGTAACGCGCCAGCCGGCTGACGCCGCAGCAGACAAAATAAATCAGCGCGATCCAGTCCCATCCGCCGCGCATGCCGGCCGCAAAGGCCAGCGCTGCCGGCGCCATGCCAAAGGAGATGATGTCCGCCAGCGAGTCAAGCTCGCGCCCGAGCGCGGAATGCTGGTTGCGCCAGCGTGCCACGCGGCCGTCGAGCACGTCAAAAATAAAGGCAGCGGGTGCCATGAAGGCCGCAGCATAGAAGAAGAGCTTCGACCCTTCCACGGCATATAGCATGGCCAGAAAAACGCCTGCAACGCCGCAGGCGGCGTTGCACAGGGTCAGAAAGTCCGCCAGGTGAAAACCCCGGAGCATTGAAAAATGTTTAGGCTGTTCTTTCACAGGTACGGGTTTGCTCAGGCTGCTTGACGGGACTCGGTCGAGGTCGATTATTTCGCTGGCGCGGGCAGGATCAGCACTGGGGCATTGGTCTTGGGCTCAATGCGCACCGACGTGGCACCCGCCGGGACCACCACCGTCTCGACCTCGCGAATCACACCGCCACCGGCCACACTGCCTTGCGTGTTGCCATATCCCATGACACGCGCCTCACAGGCGGTGCGGTCTTCGCCGGTCAACACTTCACAGCGCTGGCGGGCATTGGCTTCAAACTGTGAGCCGCTGTTGTCGAGCCTGCCACTGCGTTTTTCAGCAGCGGCGTTGTTGGTTTCGCGCAGGCAGGTGGCCTGGTCCTGTTGGGTACGCCCCGTCATGCAGGCCTCACGCTCCTTTTGGGTACTGCCAGATGCGTCGATTCCGGTGGTGCCGGTGGCGGTAATCGGCACCTGCGCCACCGCTACGCCTGAAACCATCAACAGGGACAGACCCATGCCAGCAAGTACGCGGGGGAATTTTGAAAATGTGTTCATGCTCAAGCTCCTTGGACATTTAAAGATGCTTGAGTCTAGAAAGGCAGAGGCAGCGGGCATTGAGGGAATTCATCGCCGCTGCGGGGGTTCAGGCACCCGACCCTCTGTAGGACAGGTCTTTCACCAACGCGAGACCGGTGCAGTACCGGAAAGCTTCAGGATAGTTTGGCGGGCCGGCTGTCGCCGGGCATGGTGAAGGAGTCGTCCCACTTGACGGCAAACCGGTCCGGCTTTTCCCGCGTCATGAAGGAGCCGGTGCCATCCGGGTTGAAGCCTGCGCCCTGGCTTGTCCCTCGCGTCTCGGTCGCGGCGGCCTGCTTGTCTTTAAGCTCTTTCATGGCTGCAGCTTTGGTGGCACGGACTTTTTCACTGGTGAACTCGTCAAGCGCCGCGTGAAAGCTGCTGTCGCCGCCTCGGGTTTCTTCATGATCACGTTCGATGATCTCGGCCTCGTCAAGGAAGGCTGTGCGCATGGCGCTGCCGGATGGCAAGCTGTTGCTGCGCACCGTGGTGTAGCCAATGCCGCATTCCAGCAGCAGGCCTTCCTTCATGTCACGCTGGGCCTTGGTCAGGCCGCGTTTTCCCGGCACATCCACGCAGCCCACCACCTTGCCGTCCAGCGTGCTGACCACAAAAGTGCAATAGACGCCTTCGAGCAGTTCGTGCCAGTGCTGGTCCTTGTTTTCGGGCCGGTCCTTGGTGCTTGGAATGGTAAAGCGCATCACTGCCACCTTGACCATCACGGCGTGTTCGGGAAAAGCCGCGCGCAGCCACTTCCACACATCCAGCTCTTCGCTGGTCACCAGTCCCCTGGCGTTGAGCAGCCAGCGCGAGGGCAGGCGAAGTTTTTCGGTGCGATGGCGCTGCGCCCAGGCCCTGTGTGCCAGGCCACCCAGCGCCGCCCCAACCACACCGCCCAGCCCGATCATCAGCCATGTCAATGTGTTCACAGTATCTTCTCCTCGGCTCAGTAACAACCTGCATCAGCTTAAATCACAAAGCCGCAGCGCGGCAGAAAATGATGTGTGTGTGCGTTAACAAAGATGCCATACCGCAACACGGCCCCTTCAGCACGGAGCAGGCTCGGGACAATAACTAACCGTCCCTCAGTAAAAACTGCATGCTGGTTCCCGCCAGTTCCAGCACATCGTTGTGTGCCAGTGGCACAGCTTCGGCGCCGACTGGAAGCCCGTTGAGCGTGGGCTGAACGGCACCCGTCATGTGGGCCACATAGAAGCCATAACGCCGGTGCGAGACAGCCACCACGCTGACATCGGGCTGACCAAACGTGGTGACGGTCTTGACCACCGGCATCTCCAGCCCGGCCGACGACCCCGACAGCACCTTGAAGCTGGCGTGCAAGGCAGTTGACGCGCCCGGCGACGCCTGCGCATCAAGCTTCATCGTCGCAGTTTCGTGGTAACCCGACTCTTCCGACGCCGCGAGGTATTGAATCCTGAAATTTCCGATCGCGATGGCGTCGTTGTCGTGCAGCAGTTCGCGGGCCTTGATCATGTGCCCATTGAGGTAGGTGCCATTGGTGCTACCCAGGTCCTCGACATGGACCTCGGCCAGGCCGTGCAACTCGAACACGCAGTGCTCGCCGCTGACCAGCGGGTTATTGAGCACAATGTCGTTATTCGGCCGCCGGCCCAGCGTGGTGCGGTCCTTGCGCAGGTAGACATGCTTGACCTCGACGCCCTCGACCGATGTTATGAGTTGCGGCATAAAACTCCCCCATTCACCCACCGGCGCCTGTCGCGCGATGGTCCACCATGGTAGTCCTCGGGGCCGCCTGAAACAAGAGGGCTGGCTACCCGGTACGCAACAGACTGTGAACTTCTAGCGTGGCCCGCGCAGCGGCTGCAGCAGTCCCGTCAGGCCGTTGTGGTCGATCTCCAGTGCCAATGCGAGCAATCGGCCAAGTTCGCCTTTGGGGAAACCCTCGCGCGCGAACCAGGCTAAATAGTTGCCCGGCAGGTCTGCGATCAGGCGCCCCTGGTACTTGCCAAAAGGCATCTCGCGTGTAACCAGCAACTGCAAGTCCTCGGGCGCCATTTCAGCCCCCCGCCTGCTTGACGGTAAAGCCCTGCTTTTTGAGCAACTCGATCAGGCTGGCCAGGTGGTCGCCCTGCACCTCGATCACGCCGTCCTTGACGGTGCCGCCCGAGCCGCAGGCCGCCTTGAGCTGTTTGCCAAGCTGGACCAGCGCCGGCTCTGCCAGCGGCACGCCCTTGACGACGGTCACACTTTTACCGCCGCGCCCCTTGGTCTCGCGCGATACCCGGACAATTCCGTCGGACGGGGGAAACGGTCGCGTCTGGCGGCACAGGCACTGGGCCAGCGCCTTGCGACACACCGGGCACATGCGCCCCGCGTCGGTCGAATAGACGAGTCCGCCGGCGGTTGAATGACTTTTCATGGAATGCACCGATGGAGAAACTGCCTCAGAACCCATCGCCCCGAGCGCCATTGGCTATCGTACAACGACGCAAGCGGGATTCCCCGACACCCTGGCGTTGCATCGGTTGTAGCCGGTGCTGGGTGCAGGCTCAGATGTAGCCGACAGGCTGCGGGGTGTGCCGCAGATGAAGCGACATACCCAGCGCCTCCATGTGATTGCCGTCACGGCCGAGAATTGTTTCGGCCAGGGGAAGGAAATATTCCTCTTCGAAACGGGCGTGCGACGAATAAGCGTGAACCAGTTTTTCCACGGCATCGAGATCCAGATCGACAGACTGGGACTTGGCCACGGCCTTGACAACAGGCTCCAACTTTTTCCACATTGCCTCGATCTGGCGGTGCTCTGCGGTCAGACGCCGCACCATGGCCTGAACCTCCTCTGCCTCCCGGCCCCGGCCGGCACTGCGCAACACGGCGGGAAACAACTCGCTCTCCTCGTCCGCATGGTGTTCGTACACCGCGTGTTGGAACAGGGCCAGCGTGTCGGTGGCGATGGTTCGCGCCTGGGCCGCAGCCGCCTGGAGCGCAGGCAATTTCTCAAAGGCCTGAAGCCTGGACAGAATGCCCAGATGGCACTGGGAAAAACCGACCAGTGGCTCGCTGGAATGACTCGGGTCGTGCGCGGTAGGGGGGGTCGTCATCCTGCCAATATAGGGCGCGCCGGTGCGGCTGGTTTGATGCACATCAATAAAGCGGCCACCTATCCCTGCGACAGATTGGGGCGCCAGACGTTCGGGCTTTCTTGGCGCGCCGGCACTGGAGGCGGATGGGGTGCCGACTGGCTGAAAAAACCTGACGCTGGGCGGTAAATCCAGGGAACCCCTTCGCGTGTCGGCAACTCCAAAAGGCATCCGACCAGATGGCCAGCCACAAGGAGACACCATGATGAGCCGAAGAAACACCCTTCTGGGCCTGGGCGCGGTATCCGCCCTGTTGGCCAGCGCGCGCGGCCTGTTCGGCGGCAGCCCGGCGCAGGCAGCGCCACCGGCACACACTTACGAGATCAGCAAAACCGATGCCGACTGGAAAGCGCTGCTCAAGCCCGACCAGTACGCGGTGCTGCGCAAGGCCGGGACAGAACGCCCGCACACCAGCCCCTTGAACAAGGAAAAACGCGCCGGCACCTACAGTTGCGCCGGCTGCGCCCTACCCCTGTTTGCGTCAAGTACCAAGTTCGAAAGCGGCACCGGCTGGCCCAGCTTCTGGCAACCGCTGGATAAAGCCGTGGTCGAAGAAAGCGACACCAGCCTGTTCATAAAACGCACCGAAGTGTTGTGCCGTCGTTGCGGCGGCCACCTGGGCCATGTGTTTACCGACGGTCCGCGCCCCACCGGCCTGCGTTATTGCATGAACGGCGTGTCTCTGAACTTCACGGCTGCATGATGCGCGGCGCCCTCCATGCCCTCGGACTGGTCGCTGCTGCGGGCTTGCTGGCCTGGGGCTTGCTGGGCAACAGTACGGCCACAGAAAAAGCCGTGATCCTGCCCGCTCCCGCCTTCGATGCGGCCGCCGCCGCCCCTCCCGCGTTTGAGACTGCCGTGTTTGCGGGCGGCTGCTTTTGGGGCGTGCAGGCAGTTTTTCAGCACACCCAGGGCGTGCTGAACGCAGTGTCTGGCTACTCGGGCGGGGCGCGCGAAACGGCCACCTACGCCAGTATAGGCACAGGCCGAACCGGGCACGCCGAAGCCGTTGAAATCACCTATGACCCCAAGCAGATCTCTTACGGCAAGCTGTTGCAGATTTACTTTTCGGTCGCGCACGATCCAACGCAGCTCAACCGCCAGGGGCCGGACACAGGCACCCAGTACCGCTCCGCAATTTTTTACAAGGATGCCGGTCAAAAGCAGGTGGCGGAGCGCTACATCGCGCAACTGGACGGCGCCCGGGTTTATGTCGGCAAGATCGTGACCCAGCTCACGCCGCTGAACGCCTTTTACGCGGCCGAGGCCTACCACCAGGACTACGCCACACGCAACCCGAACGCGCCTTACATCCGCCGCTTCGACGCGCCGAAAATCGTCAATCTGAAAACCGTGATGCCCGAGCTTTACCGGGCCACGCCGGTGCTGGTATCGTTCGTCAAATAAATTCACCTTTCCCATCGTCAGGAGCCTCGCATGCCCCGCCCAACCGCCCAGGATTTTGACCAGGAACTGCTGATCCTGTTTGACGCTTATGTGCACGGCGGCATCGACCGGCGCGGCTTCCTTGAGCGGGCGCAGAAGTTTGCTGTGGGCGGGATGACAGCCGGCATGTTGCTGACCGCGCTGAGCCCGGACTTCGCCGCGGCGCAACAGGTGCCCAAAGATGACAAGCGCCTGAAGACCGAGACGCTTGAGTTTGCCTCGCCCAATGGGTACGGCACGGTCAGGGGTTACCTGGCCAAACCGGCCAACGCCACCGGCAAATTGCCGGGCGTGCTGGTTGTTCACGAAAACCGCGGCCTGAACCCGCACATTGAAGACATCACGCGGCGCCTGGCGCTGGAAAACTTTATCGCCTTCGCACCGGACGCACTGACACCGCTGGGCGGCTACCCCGGCGACGAGGACAAGGCGCGCGAGCTGTTCCCCAAACTCGACCAAAGTAAAACCATTGAAGATTTCGTCGCCGCCGCCAGCCTGCTGAAAAACCGCCCCGACTGCAGCGGCAAATATGGTGTGGTGGGCTTTTGTTACGGTGGCGGCATGTCCCACAACTTGTCCGTCCGTCTGCCCGATCTGGGCGCGGCGGTTCCGTTTTACGGCAACCATCCCAAGCCGGAAGACGCAGCCAGGGTCAAGGCCCCGCTGCTGATCCACTTCGCGGCCGTCGATGAACGCATCAACGCCGCTTGGCCGACCTACGAGGCGGCGCTCAAGGCCGCAGCGGTACGCTACACCGCGCACCAGTACCCCGGCACGCAGCACGGCTTCAACAACGACACGACTCCGCGTTATGACGCGGCCGCCGCCAAGCTAGCCTGGGACAGGACGCTGGCGTTTTTCAACCAGAATTTACGGACTTGAATCGTTCTTGAGCCGGGCCGGCAGATGGCAGTGCTAATACTGCAGCCCGGAAGTAGCGGAACAAAATGAAAGTGATGGCTTCGTGCCGAGGGCAAGGCGCCAGCCGCAGCGAAGGCTGTGCGCCTTCGCAAGAATGGCAACGCCGCCAGCGGTGCGAAGACGCGCTTTCATGTTTCAATATTTTCGGGTTGCAGTACTAGGTGGGTGCAGGGCTCAGGTTTTCGCCTGCGCCGCCTTGCGGTCGGCCACCACCTTTTGCGCCGATGGCCGCTCGCCGATGAACTTGATATACGGCTTGTAGTCGATGTCGCCGGCGATCAACAGATCTTCGCCAAAAGCCGCTTTGCTGGCCATGCCGACCAGCGGCAAGTTGGAAAATGCGGCGCAATCGGCCTGGCTGAAGCTGTCTCCGGCCACGTAGGGCGAAAACCTCGCCAGCTTCTTGAAGGCGGCGATGTTGGTTTCCAGTTGCTTGCGGATGCGCGCCAGGTTGCCTTCGCTGAGCGGCGCGGCGCCGAAAAAAGTCGAGGCGTACAACTGGCGCGCAACGATCTCCAGGTGCCAGTCGATGAAGGTGGTGAGTTCGCGCACCTTGGCCGCCTCGAAGGCGTCGGCAGGCAGCAGCGCAGGCTGCGGCGCGGTGGCCTCGATGTAGTCGAGGATGGCCTGGCTTTCGCACAGTCCGCCGTGCGCAGTACGCACAAACGGGATCTTGCCCAGAGGCGAGGCGCTCAGAATCGCGTCGTCGCTGCTGTGCGTGGCGGCGGCTTCCTCGGTGAAGGGCAGTCCTTTTTCAAGCAGCGCGAGCTTGACCTTGTTGTAGTAATTTGAAATCGGGGAGCCGCAAAGAATAAGCATGGGAAGGAGTCTCCAGGGTAGGTGACCCCCAGTTTATGCTGCCCCATTCCGGCGGCGTGCAACCGCGGCGACAGTTTCGCCCGCCCGGCGGCCACCCAGGCGGTTACTCGGGAAACAGCGGCGCCAGCAAGCGCACGGCGACATTGAATTCCCGCGCGACGGGCGTCACCCGTACCACCTCGGCCTTGCAGCTGAGCTTGCGGGTCCCGGTGGTACCCGGAAACTCCAGCACCATCTCTATGGCCTGGCCGGGCAGATAACGGGTGGCGGACGCGAAATACAGGCCGGTGGCGCTGAGGTCATGCGTTGCGCCCTCGCCTCCGTCAACAGTCAGGCGCAAGGCCAGGCCAAAACGCTGCGCCGCCCGCTGATCAAGCAAAAAGGCCTTTTTTTCGTTTTGGGTGGAAATTTCCATGTTTGTCGCTTTTTAAAAGTCCGGGAAACGTCCGGGAAGCGGACGCGGTATTTACCTTAAGCCCCATTGATGGCTGGGCTGTAGGCGTGCAAACGGGCCGCGTGTGGGACGCAGGCTATGCGTGCCTGTCTGCTTGGGGTAACCCAAAGGCCAGGCGTCGCTATCTGCCGTCCGCCCCCATCAAATCACACGCGCCGATCGGTGTTGCTGGCAGTTGACGCCAGCCGAGCCCGCTGCCTTTGATGGACATCTTGACCCGCGGCTGACGACAAGGGCCTCCTACAAACGGGGGATGACAAAGCCCCCGGTGCGCGCCAACACTTGCCACGGTTCAAGCGAAACCGCCAACCCGATCCGGAGCAAGCATGTCCACTTCCTGTTTTTCCAGAGGCTGCAAAGGCATGATTGCCAAACGCATCCAGACCGACCTGCAGCGCCAGGGCTTTGCCGTCGGCGACCCTTCGAGGTTTGCCGATGGCGACTTCGGCGGCAAGACCCATGCCGCCGTGCAGTCGCTGCAAGGCGCGCGCGGCCTGCCTGCCACCGGCGCGGTGGACCCCCTGACCTGGCAGCGACTCACGCCGACGCCCATGCCCATGCCCAGCCTGTTCGAACGCTGCCTGCAGGTGACCGCCGCCTTTGAAGGCCACGGCTTCGGGCTGGCCAAAGGCAACTTTGATGGCGCCGGCATCACCTGGGGCGTGATCGGCTTCACGCTGTCCAACCGCGAAATTCAGGTAGTGCTGGCAGCGGCAGAGGTGCAGTCGCCCGGCATCCTGGCGCGCTGCATGGGGCCGCTGGCCGCCGAATGGCGAGCCGTCACCGTACTGACGCTGATGCAGCAGGTCGCCTGGGCCCATGCCATGTCGTCGGGGCCATCCCGTGAAGGCCTGCCCGTCGCCTGGCTGCAGGCCTTTGAAAAGCTCGGCAACGAGGAGGTGGTCAAACGCATCCAGATGAAGCGCGCCTACGAGCGTTACTTTGTGCCCTGCGCCGCCTCGGCTGCCACGCTCGGCCTCGCCAGTGAGCTGGGCATTGCGCTGGCCTTTGACGTGTTTGTGCAAAACGGCGGCTTCAAGCCCGACGCCACTACGCTGGCCGCCGGCCTGCCCCCAGCCACGACAGAAGCGGTGCGACGCCAGAAGCTGGCCGCCTGCGTGGCCGCCAGCGCGCGGCCGCAGTACCAGACGGACGTGTTAAGCCGCAAGAACACACTCGCCACCGGGCAAGGCGTGGTGCATGGTGCGAGTTACCAGCTGACGGCCTGGGGCCTGGGGGAAGACGCCGCCGCCTAGCAGCACTAGGCTTGCCAGACCCCGTAACCCTGTTCGCGCAGCGCGATGCCGAGTTCAACTTCCATGTCGCGCGCGCCTTCGTAAGGCATGGGGTTGTACATGGTGTAAAGCTGCGGCAGCAGGCGCAGGCCCCACTTCTGGACATAGACATTGGCCTGGATGCCGGCCTTGTGTTTGTCAAAACGCACATCCGGGTCCAGCCCGGTCATACCGACATACACAAAAGGCTTGCCGAGCTGCCAGTCCGGGTTGGCGCGGCGAAAGCGACCGACGTTCCAGACCTCGTCGGACAGCTCGATCACATAGACGTGGTAGTGATGGCTGCGCGGCGTGAACGGCTTTTTGACGCGCGGCACGACTTTCGCCGTCGCCTGGCCTTTGGCGACCTTTTTCGGTGCTTTGCGAGACGCTATGGCCATGATGAGGCCAAGTATGCGTCAGCGGGCAAGTCTGCAGCTCGCTACTAATTTAATAGCTGCTAACGACCTCTGCATATGGGCTACAGGGCGATTTTATGCCTGTTCTGCAACCGCGACTCAGTCCGGCACAAACCTCGCCTTGAACTTGGTTTCGTCAGCCTGCAGCTCCAGCGTCACCAACTGCCCCATCTTGCCGTCGCTGAGCCGGCAGGCCGCGAACAGGCTGAACTTGCCCTGCAGGTAGTAGCTCTCAAGGTCGATCAGCATGTAGGGGTAAGGCACAAACACCTGGTGCGGAAAGATGAGCCGGTGCCGGTTGCGCGGCGACGGGAACAGCTTGTAGTCGTCGGTGGTGATGCCCTGTGCGGATGCCATGGTGAGGTACTTTGTTCGTGGTGTGTGAGAAGGCGTTGAAAGGTGGAAGGATGGAAGGATTCAGTTGCAACGCGGGCCCGAACATCAGGCTGCCTGCATCATCGCATCGCGCCTGCGCAGGGCCCGCGCGAAAAGTACGCCTAGCGCCACCAACACGCCGCCGCTCAATGCGATCACGGTGCCTGCGCTCAGGCGCGCGACCAAACTGGCGGCCAGCAGCACGCCAACCGATTGCCCGAGAAACAGCGCTGCGGCAAACATTGACACGCCGGTGCCGCGCGCGCCGGGGGCCATTTGGGTGGCGTTGGTCTGCAAGGTGTTGTGCAGCATGAAAAACCCGAAGCCCGCCAGCAGGCTGGCCGGCAGCGCCAGCACCCACCAGGGCGTCAGGCCCAGCACGATGACGGCCACCCCGGCCAGGGCGCCGCCCGCCATGGCCAGGCCGCGCTCGCCAAGGCGGCGTATCAGGTGCCGCGCCACCGTCATGTACAACATGCCGCCCAGCCCGAACAAGGCCACAATGGCGCCGGATGCCGTGAGCGACAGGCCCAGGGCATCGTGCAAGTGCGAAGCCCAGATTGCCAACACGCCAAAACCCGCTGCGCCTTCGGCAAAAGACACCGCCAGCACCACGCGCGACCACGGGCCGGTGATGATGAGCAGGGCTTGTGCAATAAAACCCGGCCGCAACACCGGCTCCCCAGGGGCTTGTGCGGCAAGGGGTGTGGCCTGCTGGCGGCGCCAGTCGGCATACAGCAGCGTGCCCACCGCGCCAAACAGCACGGTGGTGATGCCGAAGGCCCAGCGCCATCCGAGCGCATCGGTCACCAGCCCGCCGACCAGTTGCCCACTGACCAGGCCCAGCGTGGTGCCCAGGCCAACGCGGGCCAGCGTTTCCTGGCGCAGCTCATACGCAATGTTGTCGCCCACCCAGGCCATGGAGATCGGAATGATGGCCGCCGCCGCCAGCGCCACCAGCACGCGGGCCAGCACCAGCACATCCAGGCTGGCGGCAAACACCGACAACAAGCTGCCGGCGCAGCACGCCAGCGTGGCGAAGGTGACAATGCCGAACTTGCTGAATCGGTCGCCCAGCGGACCGTAAACCAGTTGCGCCAGGCCGTAGGTGACGGCAAACACCGACACCACCTGCGCGGCCTGCGCCAGGCTCACCGCGAAAGCGCGTGACAGCTCAGGCAACATGGCATCACAAATGCGCTGCACCGCCATGCTCGAAAACGTGGCGAGAGACAGCAAAAGAATGGATCGGCGTGTGGCCGCAGGAAGCGTGGCGGAGCCGGAGGTCATGGGGAGGATCAGTGAGGGTGCGTCGCGGGCGCAAACGGCCGACTAATACCGATTGTAGGCAAGGCAGGCACCAGGGCCCGGTCAACGGTTGGCGGAGTCAGGCACGCTGTATTCGCGGAGGATGGGAATGCCGCCACTGCTGCCCCGCTCCTGCGGCGTGACAGGCCGTCCCGGCACCACCACAAACTGCGGCGGCGCCGTACCCGGCGCCGGCTGCGCCGGGATCACCACACCGGGAGACTGCTGCACTGGCGGCGGCGCCTGCACCTGCGGCGCTTGGTAACCGGGGATGGGACTGCCATCGGGCGTGGTCATGGGCAAAGGCGGCGGCACCACCTGCCCGGCCGGCGGGAACAGGCTGTTGAACCAGTCGTTGACCGGGCTGGACGGTGCGGGCACGGGTGAGCTGGAGTTTTTCGGCACGTCAAAACGCGCCTGCGCATCGACCACCCTGCTGCGCAGCGAGGCTGCAAAAAAATCACCGACGATGGGCAGCGCACTGTGGGCGCCCTGGCCCCAGTAGTCGCTGAGCGTGACGCGGTTGTCGTTGAAGCCGACCCACGCACCCGCGACGAGTTGCGGGTGCATCAGGATGAACCAGCCGTCGGTGTTGTCCTGGGTGGTACCGGTCTTGCCGGCCACGTCGGCCTGGATGCCGTAGCGGCTGCGGATGCCGGCGCCGGTGCCCTGATCGACCACACCGCGCATCACATCAACCAGCGTCTGCGCGGTGGACACCTGCATCGCCTGCTCGGGTGCCTTGGCCTGCCAGGTTTCCAGCACCTTGCCGCTGCGGTCCTCAACGCTGATGACCATGAAGGGCTCAATGTAGCTGCCCTTGTTGGCGATGGTGGCGTAGCCGGCAACCATTTCCTTGAGCGTGACCGGGCTGGTGCCCAGCGCCAGCGACATCACCTGCTCCAGCTTGCTCTGGCGCACACCGGCCGCCTGGGCCAACGCGGCCACCTTGCCCGGTCCCACGCTTTGCATGACCTGCGCGGTGATGGTGTTTTTGGAGTACATCAGGCCCTGGCGCAGCGTCATGGGCGCGTAGCTGGGGCCGCCGCCGTCGGTAGGCCGCCAGACCTGGTTGCCGCCCAGTGAGATTTCGACCGCGTCGTCCATATAGGTGTCGGTCGGTCGCGCACCGTTTTCAAATGCCGCGCCATATACAAAGGGTTTGAAGGTCGAACCGGCCTGCCGCCGCGCCTGTTGCACGTGGTCGAACGGGTCTTTGGCAAAGTCGCGGCTGCCGACCCAGGCCTTCACATGGCCTGTGGTCGGGTCCAGCGCAAGGAAGCCGGCCTGCAAACGTGTCTTGTCCTGGCGCAGGGCCTGAATGAAGGCGCTGTCGGCCAGCAGGCGCTTGAAGATGGCCTCATCGGCTTCGCCCTGCTCCCTGGCGGCCTTGTACTCGGGCGTTTCACGCACCAGCGCACGCACCAGCTCCTTTTTGCCGGCCCAGGCGCGCGGGCTCCACTCGTTGTTGGCCACACCTTGCAAGCGGTCGGCCTGGCGCTTGACCGCTTCGTTGGCCAGCTTCTGCAGCCGCGAGTCAATCGTGGTGCGCACCACCAGACCGTCGGCATAGATGTTGTAGTCGTTGCGGTCGGCCCAGTCGATGAGCCAGCGGCGCAGGAACTGCGTCAGGTGCGGCGCGGCACCCAGCGGCTCGGTCTGGCGCTCGAAGTCCACCTTGAGCGGGCGCTTCTTGAGCGCCTCGAAGCGTTTGGCGTCGAGCTTGTTGTGCTTGACCATCTGGCCGAGCACGATGTTGCGCCGCTCCTTGGCACGCTCGGGATTCATCACCGGGTTGTAATAACTCGTGCCCTTGAGCATGCCGACCAGGGTGGCGCTTTCAAGCACGTCGAGTTTGTCAGCCGACTTGTCGAAATAGGTGCGCGCCGCCATCTCGATGCCGAAGGCGTTGTACAAAAAGGGCACGGTATTGAGATAGGTTTCGAGAATCTCGTCCTTGCTGTAGATCGCCTCGATCTTCAGTGCGGTGATGATCTCCTTGAACTTGCGCGTCAGGCTGCGCGAGCGGCCCACCTCTTCCGGGTAAAGGTTGCGCGCCAGTTGCTGGGTGAGGGTCGAGCCACCCTGCAGGTCACCGCCGAAGGTGCGCAGGATCGCGCCGACGATACGCGTGAAGTCCAGGCCATGGTGCTCGTAAAAACGGTGGTCCTCGGTGGAAATCAGCGCCGCCACCACATTGGGCGAAATGTCCGCCAGCTTGATCCGGTCGCGGTTGGCCCCCTTGAAAGCCGCCAGCTCCTTGCCGTCGACCGACATCACGATGGCCGGCTGCTGGGTCCTCGACTTCTGGATATCGCGAATGCTGGGCGTGAACGGAATCAGCAGCACAAAGTACACCAGCAACAGCGCCGGCAGAGCCGCCAGCGACAGGGCCACACCGCGCCATGTGGGGTGACGCAGGTGGTACCAGGCTTGCGTGGAAAATGTCGTGACGAATGTCATGACAGTGGGCCGGAGGCGGTCGTAAAGGGTGTAAAACTTGTTCATCGGCTGCCAGTGTAGGCGCTTGGGCTGGCTCGTCATTACGGGCTGTGACAGGTAAACAGGACGGTGTGCAGGGCCTGTCAGATTTTTTTCACGGGCTGCCAGTCGGCAAACTGCGGGTAGTGGCGCTGCACCACCGCGCCCTTGAAGTCCCAGGCCAGGCACTTGCCCAGATGGTAAGGCGGGCCGGCATTCTCAGCCTCGGGCACGCCGGACTGGCGACGCAGCCGCTCGCGGTACACCGGCACGGTCTGATAGGCAGCCGTCGCCATGTTGAACAGCAGCTCACGCAAATGTGTGCAGCCCTGGATGCCGCCCAGCGCCTTTTCTATCGCCTGGCGCCAGCCCGGCCCCATGGTGACGCCCACCATCTGCTGCATCGGGTCCACACCGGCCCGGCATTCGCCAAATGGCGTGTGGTCCATTGCGGTGCTGATCTCGCGGATGGTCATCTGGTCGTCTACCGTCGCGCGTATCGCCATGCCGTGAATCGGTGTGCCCGGCGGCATCTCGCCGCGCTCCGAGCGCTCCAGCGCATAGGTTTTGGTGTCGCTCATTTCGGCCTCGATGTCCCACAGGCCGTCCTCGCGGCGGTAGCCGCGGTAGACAACGGCGCGGGTGTGCAGGAGGTCTCTGGCTTGGGGGGCGGGCAATGGCATGGGGCGGCTAGGGTCTGTTCACACTATTTATACAAGTGCGAACGTGGTTAAAACAGCGCCAATCTAGGCGCGTGACGACGCTCAGCCTGGGCGGCTGAGCTAGGAGTGCAACAACGAGTGGGGGTGTTTTAACCACGTTCCCTCCGGGTTGCGGCCAAAAAGGGCCATGCGCAGCGTTGCAAAGCCTTGCCGGGCTCCAGCCCGGCTGCATTTTGCGCCTCGCGCATGACCTTTTTGACTCGCAACGCATCTTGCATAAATAGTGTGAACAGGCCCTAGTCGGGCTGAAAACCCTATTTTCCCTGCAAGGAGGCTTGTCCGCTGCGCCAGCGGTGACAGCTCGGTTGATTTGCCATCAATTTGACATCTAATTGGCCTCCAGCCCATAATGGCTGGACGTCATCAGCTATTGTTTTAGGAGCAACTATTGATGTTTTCGCAATTCATGACACCCCACCGTTCGGGCTGAGCCTGTCGACAAGCTCGGGGCGAACAGTGGCAAGTTGCCTGTGAAACGTCCAATAGGCATGGTGTTTACTCCTTGAAAATTGATAACTTCATCTTGTGTCATCGGCCATTCAGGAGCAAGTTTTATCCGGCTTGCGCAGCTAGTTCCACTCCAATTGAAGTCAGTAATTGGGGATATGGATGTCGATACCTGTATGGAATTTTTGACGCTGGCGGAAGTTCGGGAGCACGCCATCCAAATTTGGGTTGCGTTGAGAAGCTCATCAACAATCCCATCGTGGTGCCCAAGAAAAATGCCGCGCAATGGTAGTACTTTCGGCATTACCTTGAGCGCACTCTTGGAGACCCGGCCAAACCGCATGGCTGGCGTCCGCTACAAATTGCACAGTACAAGTTTGAAGTCGAATACAAGTTGCGGCGCTTGTGTCTTCGCGGCGATCAACCGTTGGCGTTTATCTTTCGCCTTGTCAGTGGCCGTGACGCCAAACGTGAAAATTTAGGTCGTGGACGAGGACTATCCAGAGGTCGGCGGGTACCACCTGCTGGTTCAAGATCGACGTCACTCAAGCGAAGTTAATCCCCAAACCCTCGCGACAACCCGTGAACACATCGAAATGGTGGTGGCTGCATGCATGGACGCAGAATTTGAAGCCTACAAGACTTTGCCGCTGATCGACGAAAAGAAACTCTTGCCTTGGTATGCCAGCAATGGCACGGCATACAAGGATTTGATTCATACCCTGCAAAAGGTGACGCAACGATCATGGACCTTGACGAATTTTCACAATCCATCAACAAAGCGACTTATTTCGATGACTGTTAAAGAAATACGCGAAGGTACGACAGTTGTTAGAACCACGGAATATTGGTATCTTCGATGGTGGAGCACAGTCGAAGGTAAATATCGCAACCCCTACTACCGCGAGACAAGCCACCACACCTACGTTCTCAAGCAGCATGGTGATGATTGGTTAATAGAGGAAAATATTCAACCGCCATCGCTTTCAAATCGCCAATAACATAGCAGGCATCACGGCATGCAGCATTGGCTATTACAAAATCATTTATTAAATATTTTTTAAAATTAAAGTTTTATTATGTCTAACACAACCGATCTTCAGCAGCAAATCAACCAAGCCGAAGCAAAAATCAGTGAGCTGCGCGAAAAACTTAATCAACAAAAAAATACTGAACGCGCACAAACTATTGCGTCAATCAAAGAATTGATTAAAACGCACCAACTCTCTGCAACTGATTTAGGGCTTAGTGCGAAGAAATCCGCCGCGCGCACGAAACATGCAAGGGTTGACAAAGGCCTAACTGTCGCGCCGAAATACGCAGATCCATCTACTGGAAAAACTTGGTCAGGTCGCGGCAAAGCCCCCGCATGGCTAGTGACCTACTTGTCTGCCGGTCACAGCAAACAAGATTATTTGATTGAAAATAAATAGTGATATTCATGCATTTTTTACATTATATAAACGATGTACATTATGTAAACTTACATCAAACGCGCCATGGCGCAAGGAGTTAATCATGAATGCAAAGATTTTCGCTTTCTTCCTGCTGTTTACAAACACTGCTTTCGCGCAGCCTGTCGTCATTCAGGGGGAAGAACTGAAAACGTATGTTGTTGGGGAAAAGGGGCGCAAGTTCACGATCGCTGATGGTGAAACCATCTCTTTCTTGCCTGATGGCACCTTCGTCAACTGCAACCCCAAGCAAGATTGTGATAGCGGTACCTACGTCATCGAGACGTCCCGAGTCGTACGCAAGTACGACAGCTGGAAGTTAAATGGCAGCAGTCTCATGCCGATCACCTTTCGAAAGGATGGTGCGGATGAATTCTTCAACGTGAGGATGATCGCCTCACGCAACGAAGAAGTGTCTGTGATGGGGCAAAAAACGACCTATCAATTCATAGCACTCGCTGAACGTGGACGGGAAATATACGAAGCAGATATTAAATCTGTGTCTGCACGGCTAAACGTATCTGGCGGAATTACGACCATCAGGTACGGAAACGGTCGGGTTGACGCTTTCGATAGTAGTATGTCGATGATGGACTTCGTTTCTCCCGCGCGCCGAGGTAAACTCGCTGGTAACCAATTTCATTGGAAGCCTTCTGATTTGACGCCTGGCAAAAAACAAAGCATCAGAACTTCGATGGTTAGCGCGTTCAGTTGTGGTGTTATTCAACTGGACTACAGCGATGTCTCTCTAAAAGAGGGGCATAGGAAGCTTTTAATCAAGGGGAAAGAGGTAGATGTTCCCGTGGTTGAAGTTTCTTTTGACGGACGATGGGCTGGTACGTGTGGCACAGGAAAGGACCAGCAAGAAATCGTGTATGCGCCTTCTCTTGGGTTGATTATCGAGTCAACGCTTTTGAACTATCACCCGGATAGCTTTCTCAACTCCGGTCAAAAAGTAAAACTCGTATCGCTCGACTGATATTTTTAATTTAAAGTCGACCGTTACAAAGAGCCTCCTCGGAGGCTCTTTAAAAATGTTTACATTACATAAACGATGTACATTATGTAAACACTTAATTTCATTGATGATTTTGTTTTGTCTTAATTTAACTATTGCCTGAAAATTCTTATATTTCAAGGCACTACCTAATAGTTAGAAAACTGTCGAAAACCCCGGATTCGACAGCTTTCTGCCTCCCGCCTTCGACACGCTTGCAAGTCGTTGAAAACAAAGCGATTTTTCATCAAAAAAAACGTCATTCAGGCCAGTTGTCGAAAATCGACATGCCAATTGGCTGCCAGCCAACCAGGGTGACACGATCCATGGGTGATTTCGTACCGCTTTGTCGATTGCGCGCGGATATTTGAGCCTGGAAATAGTGTTTCGACGATGGGGGCATCCCGAACATTCCCATGACGGCCGCGCGTTCAGCGGCTGGCGCATGCCGACGGAGGGAACTACACGCGCATGGATGCACGAAGTCAGGCGGTTCGCCCATGACGGCCGCGTGTTCAGAGGTCAGTGGATTGATTTTGACCCGAGGCCCGCGAACAGTGCAAGGGCCTGTCCAGCGATTTGCCTCACACTGCAGCCATGCATCCAGCACCTACCATATTTTTCCGCAAGGCCGACCGCGCCGGGCTGGTCTTCGTATTCCTGTGGTTCTTGCTGGGCGGGATCGCGCACTTTGTTTTCACCGAAGCAGAAATGCGCATCGTGCCGCCCTGGATGCCCTGGCCACGCGAGGCGGTGTTACTCAGCGGCGCGGCCGAACTGCTGGGCGCCGCCGGTCTGCTCTGGCGACCAAGCAGGCGCGCCGCGCTGTGGGGACTGTTCCTGCTGACGATTGCCGTGACGCCAGCGCATATCTACATGTTGCAGCAACCGGCATTGTTTCCGTCCGTGCCGTATTGGGCGCTGGTACTGCGGCTGCCCTTGCAGGCGGCGCTGCTGGCGCTGATCGCCTGGCTGGCCTTGCGGCCGGCGGCGGCGTCACGCCGGTAAAACCATCAAGGCTCGGTGACGACGCGCGGCGCGGACATCTGCAGCACCGGCAGTTCGCGCGGGGCGTCCTGGGTTCCTGCCTCCACTGCGCGGGGCGGGGGCGACTGCATCGCCGGCAGGTCGGCGGCGGGCGCGGGTGCAGCCGGAAGGATCTGGATGTTCACGTATTTAATCGGCGGTGGCGACAACATGCCCGTCGGCGCGCCGCCCTGCGGCCCCTGCACCGTCACCGCGCTCCCCAGCGGCGGCTCAATCGGGGTGATCTCGGCCAGGGGCGCACCGGGCAGCGGCAGCGGTTCCAGGCCGGGTGGCGGCGCCTGTTTGCTCAGGCCATCGGGCGCAGAGAACCTGGCGCGCGCATCCACCACCTTGGCCTTGATCGCCTGCTGAAAAAATTCGCCCACCATGGGCAGCGCACTTTGCGCGCCCTGGCCCCAGCGATCTCCCATGGTCACGCGGTTGTCGTTGAAGCCAACCCAGGCACCCGCCACCAATTGCGGATGCATCAGGATGAACCAGCCGTCGGTGTTGTCCTGGGTAGTGCCGGTTTTGCCAGCCACGTCGGCCTTGATGCCGTAACGGCTGCGTATGCCGGCGCCGGTGCCCTGGTCCACCACGCCGCGCATCACGTCCAGCAGCATGTTGGCAGCAGCGGTGGACATCGCGGTTTCGGCCACCGCGCTTTGAAACGCTTCCACCACCTGCCCGTTGCGGTCTTCCACCCTGGTGACCACCATGGGCGGCACATACCGGCCGTCGTTGACCAGCGTGCCGTAGCTGGCCACCATTTCCCTGAGGGTCACCGGGCTGGTGCCCAGCGCCAGCGACATGACTTCGTCAAGCTTGCTCTGGCGAACCCCCATGCTGCGCGCCAGGCTGGCCACGCGCGCCGGGCCGACGATCTGCATGACCTGCGCGGTGATGGTGTTTTTCGAATAGACCAGGCCTTCGCGCAGTGTCATGGGCGCGCCGCTGGGGCCGCCGCCGTCGCTGGGCCGCCAGAAGCTACCGTCGCCCATGGCAATGTCCACCGCCTGGTCCATGAAGCCGTCGTAAGGCCGCGAGCCGTTTTCCAATGCTGCACCGTAGACAAAGGGCTTGAAGGTCGAGCCCGGCTGCCGGCGCGCCTGCGCCACATGGTCGAACTGGTCAATGACGAAGTCGCGGCTGCCGACCCAGGCCATCACATGGCCGTTGGACGGGTTCAGCGCGAGAAAACCGGCCTGCAGCCGCGTCTTGTCCTCGCGCAGCTTTTGCATGAAAGTCACGTCGCCGGCCAGTTCTTTGAAGGACTGCTCATCGCTCTGCCCGGCTTTTATCGCGGCCTTGTACTCGGCCGAATCGCGCACAAAGGTCAGCATCAGCTCGCGTTTGGCGCCTTTGGCGGTCCACCCGGACTTTTGCGCCCAGTCGGCGTCCGAGAGCGTCTGCAGTTTGTCCGCCTGACGCGTCAGCGCCTCGTTGGCCATGACTTGCAGCCGCGAATCGATGGTGGTGTGGACCACCAGGCCATCGGCATACATGTTGTAGCTGTTGCGGTCGGCCCATTCGATCAGCCAGCGACGCAACTGCTGGGTAAAGTGCGGGGCCGGGCCGAGCTCGGGCTCCTGGCGTTCGAAGTCCACCTTGAGCGGCATCTGTTTCAGCGCGGCCAGTTGTTCGGCCGGAAGCTTCTGGTGCCGCACCATGCGGCCCAGCACCGTGTTGCGGCGCTGCAGCGCCCGCTCAGGGTTGAGCACCGGGTTGTAGTAACTGGTGCCCTTGAGCATGCCGATCAGGGTGGCACTTTCCAGCACATTCAGCGTATCGGCCGTCTTGTCGAAGTAGGTGCGTGCCGCCATCTCGATGCCGTAGGCGTTGTACAAAAAAGGCACGGTGTTCAGGTAGGTCTCAAGGATTTCATCCTTGGAGTACACCGCCTCGATCTTCAGCGAGGTGATGGCCTCCTTGATCTTGCGAGTCATGGTGCGCGCACGGCCAATTTCTTCCGGATAGAGGTTGCGCGCCAGCTGTTGCGTGATGGTCGAGCCGCCCTGCACCTTGCCCTGCACCGTGTTCATTGCAGCGGACGCGGTACGCTGCAGGTGCATGCCCCGATGCTGGTAAAAGCGGGCGTCCTCGGTGCTGATCAGCGCGTTCACCACATGCGGCGAGATCTCGGCCAGTGGGACCCAGTCGCGGTTGGCTCGGCTGAACACCGTCAGTTGCTGCCCGTCGGCCGACAGCACGACCGAAGGTTTGGCCGCCTTGGCCTTGCGCAGGTCGTTGATGCTGGGCGTGAAGGGAATCAAGGCCAGCACGTAGATCAGCAACACCACCGGAACCGCCGCCAGCCCCCAGGCCAGGCCGCGCAGTGTCGGATGCCGCAGGCCATGCGCGATGGAAGTGACGATCTGCCGCAGGCGGGACGGGGCGGGCTCGGTGAGGTCGATGTCGGGCGGTGTAATCATGAGCGAGCAGCCTAGTGGCTAACGCAACAGCAGCCTGTAGGACGCCAGACATAGAAGCCATCGGCTGCGGCAGCCAGGCTGCTGCCGTCGATATCAAGCTCAACCTTCCGGACTTCAGTCGGGTGGTTGGCGGGTCAAGCGCCGATGGCAGGCCCGCCACGGGCAACACGCTGCGGCAATCGCCTACAGCCAGCAAGCGCCAGCGGTTGTACCCTACTAGCTCACACTTTCATCTTTCGTTCCTCTCAGGATTCCTCTCAGGAGACAGCCATGGCCCAGCCCGGCGGGGAACCCTACCGCATTGATTTCGTCGATCAGGTTCGCGGACGCAACAATCGTGAGTGAATCTTTTCTGGGCAGCGCGTTGCACGGCGCCGCCGCGCTGTTTCTGGCCATCGCCACGTTCCTGGTGTTTGTCATCTGGTCGATCAAGCGCCACCGCAGCCCCAAGCTCAAGATCGAATACGGCGCGACCATCGACGCGCTGATGCCCTCGCTGGCAGGTTTGACCCTGGGCAGCATGACCTCCGGCAACTCGGTCCAGCTGCTGGAAAACGGCAAATTCTTCGACGTCCTGATAGAGCGCATCGGCGCTGCCCAACAAACCGTGCATTTCGAGACCTATCTCTGGAAAGAAGGCAAGCTCGGCCAGCGCATGGCTGATGCGCTGTCCGAACGCGCACGCTCCGGACTCAAGGTGCGCGTGCTGCTCGACGCCACCGGTTCCAAAAAAATCGGCAAGAGCGAGCGCAAACAGATGGAAGACGCCGGCTGCAAGCTCGCGATGTTCCATGAGCGTTCGATCTACACCATCGGCGTGATGAACGAACGCGACCACCGCAAGCTCGCCGTGATCGATGGCAAGGAAGCGTTTGTCGGCGGCCACTGCGTGGTGGACGAGTGGCTGGGCGATGCCGAGGACGGCCGACATTACGCCGACCTCAGCGTGCACCTGCACGGGCCCATCGTGCACAGCGTGCAGGCCGCCTTCAGCGAGAACTGGGGCGGCCAGACCGGTGAGCTGTTTGTTGGCGACGCTGTGTTTCCGGAGCTGAAACCGGCTGGCGAAGTCAGCATCCACGCCGCCTACGCCAAGCCCGAAGGCTCGGCGCCAGCCGTGAAGATTCTTCACCACACCGTGATCTGCCTGGCGCAAAAGCGTATCTGGATCCAGAACCCCTACTTCATCCCCAAGCCTGAAGCCATCGACGCGTTTGGTGAAGCCGTCAAGCGCGGTGTCGACGTGCGCGTCATGATGCCGTCCACCGGCGGTTCCGACAACCCCATGGTGCAACATGCCGGCCACCGCAATTTTGAAAAACTGCTCAAGTGCGGCGTGCGCCTGTTCGAGTACCCGCACACCCTGCTGCACCAGAAGGCGATGACCATTGACGGCGTCTGGAGTGCCATCGGCTCCAGCAACTTCGACGACCGCTCCTTCGACACCAACGACGAGCTCACCCTGAGCGTCAAGGACGAAGCGCTGGCAGGCCAGCTCGACGCGGTGTTCGAAAAATACGTGGCGCGCTGCCAGGAGATCGAACTCAAGGCCTGGCAGCAACGCGGCCTGTGGCACAAGTTCAAGGACAACTGGTTTTATGTGTTCAACGAGGTGTTGTGAGGGCGACCCGGTTTTATTGATCAAATCGGCTTTCAGCCCATGCCCGGTGGGCGCGAGCAGCTATTAAAACACTAGCGCCCCCACGCTCGACACACCTGCCTGAGCCGCTCTGACCAGCATCAGCACTGGGCAAGCATCTCTTGCCTTGCCTTGCATGCAAACATAAACGTATTGCAATTACGTCATACAAAATTGAGATACGCCATGAGCACCGCCACCCTCTCTTTTCGGACCTCGACCGAGTTTGCCGAGCAAACCAAGGCTCTGGCCGACGCTTTCAATATGTCCAGCTCGGACTACGTGCGTGAGGCCGTGCGCGAAAAGAATGAGCGTCTGCTCAAGGAGCGCATGGTCTTTCTCTCGAAACACCTGTCGGCTCGACATCTGGCGGAAAACGAGGCCATGGACGCCAGCGCCGGAGATGGCCTTGCTTAAGCTCAAGCGCGGACAAGTATGGGAAGTGGACTTCGAGCCACAAAGCCACAAAGAAGAACCAGGCGAACTTAGCCGACCCGCTTTGGTCATCCAGACCAATGTCCTCAACTCGGCATGGCATGCCACCACCATCGTCATACCCGGCACCACAAATACCTATCGCGATGCCCAGGGCGACGGTTACCCCTTGCGCGTGGCACTTGGCAAGTTGGGCAAGATGCAGGAAGAAACCGACTTGCTGATAGACCAGATTCGCACCATCTCCAATCGACGCGTGATGGGGGACAAACCCATCACCGAGCTACCACGCACGCACATTAAGCGGGTGGAAGAAGCGCTGCGAATTTTGGTGGGTGAATGAGAAACCCGGACCCGTGCATCTCGCGTTAGTCAAGTGCCACCAGATCGCCACCCGCGCGGCGCGGCAACACGGCTGAAGTCACAGGCTTGTTGTAAGCAAACAGGTCCAGCTTGGCGTCATTTGCCCGCAGCTCCACCATGCCGTGGTTGCGCAGTTCGGGGCCGGTGATCACGGGGTTCAGTTTGGCCACAACGGCTGCCCCCGAGGCCGTGAGCTCCACCAGGCGGCCTGCAGCCGACACCTTGTGGGTCAGCAGGCCGGTGGCATGCACATCGCCGCTGAGCATCAGCCATGTCTTTGAGCCAATGCGTTCCTTGAGCCAGCTGAAGTCGTCCCTGTACTTCGCCCAGCAGTCCTTCTGGCTGAAAGTGCCACCACTCGCAATGATGTGCAGGGCGTCCGGATGGGCCGCAAACTGCTGTGCCAGTTGCACGCGTTGTGCGTTGCCCAACAGGGTTTGCCCCTGGCGCTGCGTGCGGCCGTCCGTCAGGTGCAGCCACGACCGGCCATCCGGCTCGAGCTTGATGGAGGTGGCGCCCAGCGGCGTGAACACTGGCGCCGCAGCGTCCTGCCAGAAAGCCGCGGCACCGGCAGAAGAAGGGAACAGCGTCAGGTCTTTTGCAGCCAGCACCCGGCGAAACTCGCGCATGAAACTGGTGGACACCTTCACCTTGTCGGCTTGCACCGGTTGCCCCTGAATCACGCCGCCTTTTGCGTCGTTCCAGGCAAAGTCGTGATCGTCCCAGATCGCGTGAACCTGGATGCCGGGCGCAGCCACCATGGCGCGAAATTTCGGGTTGGCCAGTTGCTGCGCATAACGCACATACATATGTTCGGCAAACTGGTGCGCGTTCATCGCCTGCAGCTCAGACATGCTCGTTGACGGCACGTCGTTGTAAATGTTGTCGCCGAGAAGCACAAGGTGATCGGGTTGCGCCTCGCGGATGGAGTCCCACACGGGTTGCTTGCTGATAAGGCCTGCGCAGGTGCAAGAGGTAAAGGCGATTTTCATCGTAGCTCCCGGTAGTGGTGCGCCAATCTAGCACCGGGTCTGCCGGCGCACATCCCCCAATTGGAGGGCAACACGCGAGGCGCTCCTCTGATTGGAGGATGCGCATGCTGCAACACCTCATTACTGTGGCGTTTTCAATTCAGGAGACGCCATGCCTCTCGCCTACGACCCCACCAACGATGCCTTGCTGCGGCCCGAGCTGCGCGACACCGTCTTCAGCAGCCACACCCAGCCCGGGCACATTGCCATTGCAGTCGAGGCAGCGCGGCTGGCCTACTACCGGGTTGAAGAGAGCGACGCAGAGAAGGTGCGGCTTCACCAGGCGCTGGCACTGGCCGGTTATGTCAACGTGGAAACTTTCAGCAGCAACACCCTGGTGGGTACCGAAGCCTTTGGCGCCATCCACGCAAGTGACGGCACGGCCTTGCTCGCCTTTCGCGGAACACAGCCCGACAAGCTGGCCGACCTGGGCTCCGACGCCAATGCGCTGCTGGTGCCATGGGAACAGGGCACAGGCGGTGTGCACTATGGCTTTCAGCGCGCCTACCAGGCCATTCAACCGGAGATCCGCCAATGGCGTGCCGGGCCCGCCGCCGGCAGACAGCTCATCATTTCCGGACACAGCCTGGGGGCGGCACTGGCTTGCCTGTGCGCCAGCATTTCCACCCCGCACAGGCTGGTTACGATAGGCGGGCCACGCACTGGGGACAGCGCTTTTGTGGCCAGCATCAAGGGGCCGTGGACACGGCTTGTGAACTGCTGCGACTTCGTCACACGGGTTCCGCCGACGTTTTTGGGATACGCCCACCCCAACTTCCGCAGCTACATCACCTTTGACGGGCAGATACGTGAGAACCCGACAGACGCTTTCATTGCCATTGACCGTGAACAAGGCCGCCTGGACTATCTGAAGAACCACACCTGGCACAGGGGCACGGTGGTGGTGCGCGACCTGGCCGACCACGCACCAATCAATTACGCCAGGGCATTTTTTTGATCCGGGCATCGCGCCCCAGTGGTCGCACAGGCTCCCGCCTGCGCAGATGCCTGACCGCGCCAGAAAAGCGCAGGGGAGACACGCATCTCCCCGGCTGTCATTGCGGGCCGGACCCGCAATCCATGGCTGCTTCCACGCGACGGTGGTTCATGCGGCATGGATCCCGGATCGAGTCCGGGATGACAGGCCGGGAGGCGGGATGACAGGGGGGGTGGGTCATCCCGAATAGAGCGGCAGCGGGCTTGGAGGTTCAATACAGGCAGGAACAGCCCGCTGCCTTCTCGACGATTGATGCGTATGGTCCTGCCCACCAACCACCCAAGGAAATTTTTCATGCGCAAACTCTCTTACATCGCCGCCGCAGGCATCACCGTGGCCCTGCTCACCGCCTGTGCCACCCCGTCCGGCCCCGGCTTCATGAGCTTTTTTATCACCAGCGCAGGCAGCGGCAAGGGCGCCGACCTGGGCGGCCTGGCCGGCGCCGATGCGCACTGCCAGCGCCTGGCCTCGGCCGCCGGCTCCACCGGCAAAAACTGGCGCGCCTACCTGAGCACGCCGCCCACCTTCGCCTCCGCCACCGCCCCGGCCGTGGCAGCCACTCACGCACGTGACCGCGTCGGTACCGGCCCCTGGTTCAACGCCAAGGGCGCGATGATTGCGCGCAGCGTCACGCATCTGCACAACGGCAACTTCATCAGCAAGGACACCGCACTCGACGAGCGCGGCAACGTGATCAAGGGCCGGGGCGACACACCCAATGAGCACGACATCCTGACCGGCTCGCGCGCGGACGGCACTGCTTTTGCACCGCAAACCGACACCACCTGCAAAGCCTGGACCAGTTCAACCGACGGCTCGGCCATCGTCGGTCACCATGACCTGATCGGCCCCAACACCGACAACTGGGCCAAGTCCTGGAACTTCTCGCACCAGTCCGCCGGCTGCAGCCAGGAGGCCCTAGTCCGCACCGGTGGCTCAGGCAAGTTCTACTGCTTCGCAGCAAACTGATTTGATGAAGCGATAGCTGCAACGCCCCGGCATCCCGCCGGCGGCGCACTGGTGCCCTGCCCCAGCCTGGGCGGGGTCGCCCCGGACCGGGGTCGGCCCTCCTGTCTTTCTTGACCAAATCGGCATCCAGCCCTTACACAGCCTGCGTTAGAAGCTATGATTTTGCTAGCGAAGGCCGTCCGATTTTGGCCGCCGCACAGCCTTCATCTTCACCTCCTCCCACCTTCTCAAATTGACATATGGGGCCAATAGTGGCACCATGTCGTCCATGGCCAGCCTCGATAAACTCCTGGAAAAAATGCGCGCCGAGCCCGCCAATGTGGGTTTCGGCGATCTCAAAAAGGTGTGTATCGCTTACTTCGGCAAGCCGAGACAAGATGGCAGCAGCCATGCCATTTTCAAAACGCCCTGGCTCGGCGACCCGCGCGTCAATATTCAGAACGCAAAAGGCAAAGCCAAGCCCTATCAGGTCCGGCAAGTCCTGCAGGCCATTGAAAAACTACAAGGCAAATCATGAACATCAAACACTACACCTACCGGGTCACCTGGTCCCCGGAAGATAACGAACATTTGGGCTTGTGCGCCGAGTTTCCGTCTTTAAGCTGGTTGGCAAAAACCCCGGAGTCTGCACTCAGAGGCATCGGCAAAGTTGTGGCAGAGGTGGTGGCCGACATGCAGGCCAGCGGCGAGCCTATTCCCGAGGCGATGGCCGAAAAGCATTACAGCGGCGAGTTCAGGGTCCGCATCCCGCCGCAGCTTCACCGCAACCTGGCCTTGACGGCTGCAGAACAAGGGGTGAGTTTGAATCGGCTGGCGAGTGCCAAGTTGGCGGCTTGAGGCGGAGCTGGAGGTGGCCCCGCAAGACGTGGGGGAAAAGAAGGCTTGATGCTGCGCCCGCCGGCCCCACCTGATGAAAAGAAGTATTGCCGTCACCCTGAAGGAGCACCATGACCGTCACCTCCCTCGCCACCCTCCCGCCGCGCAAGCTGCCTATGCGCGCCCTGCTCATGCTGCTGATGTGCATGGCCTTCCAGATCGCCGCCTGGGTGCTGATTATTATTGCCTTGCTGCAACTCGGCTTTGCAGTCTTCAATGACGAGCCCAACCCGCGCCTGCAAAGCCTGGGCCGCAGTGTGGGCCGCTACCTGGGCCAGATCGCCGCCTTCGTCTCCTTTTCTACCGAGACCCTGCCCTTCCCATTCAGCGACTGGCCGTCCGCAAAGGTCTAGGGCGTCACCGAGCCCATCACCTGCAGGCTGCCGTCGGCTGCCGGCCGAACCACCACCCCTTCGGCCGAGGTCGGGTTCACACCCGTCAGCGCCGTGATGTTGACCTGGTGCGTCACCACGACCAAGGTGCCGGGGCCACGCCAGCGCACCAGAATGGCGCGGGCCTGCGCCGTCTGTGCATCGCTGATCCCGGACGATCTGCCGAAAAACGAATTGAAGGCCGGCTCGTCCTTCACAGCCTCATTGCCAAACGCCAGCCGCGCCGTGTCACGCGTGCGGCACCACTGCGAGCTCAGCACCGCACCCACATTGATCTTGCGGCTGCGGAACTGCTCCCCCAGCTTGCGCGCCTCGGCCCGGCCCGTGTCGTCCAGGTTGCGCTGCGTCGGGCAGTCGTTGAGCTTGAAGTTGGCCGGGTCGCCGATGCCGGGTGCAGTCGCGTGGCGGAACAGCACGATGGCGCCGGGCTGATTCAGGTCAGGCCAGGCGTCTGCGGCGGAGGCCACGGATACTGCAGATGCCAGCAGCGCAGCGCCCAAAAAGGGTGCAATGGACGGGATCAGGGAGGGGATCAGGCGGTTCATACCCACAGGCTAACAAAGCAGGCTTATCCGAGTGGGTTGTGGGTGCAAGTTGCCAGTCCCCGCCCTGCCGCCTCCCCGCCCGTCATCCCGCATCTCTTCTTGTCATCCCGGGCTTGACCCGGGATCCATGCAGCCTGAACCACCGTCGCGTGGATGCAGCCATGGATTGCGGGTCAGGCCCGCAATGACAGCCGGGGAGATGAGTGTCCCCCCACCGAATGTCATCCCACCTCCCGGCCTGTCATCCCGCATCCTTTCTTGTCATCCCCGGGCTCGACCCGGGATCCATCCCGCAATGCCCGAGTCGGTTGCCTGCGCGCCGCTTCCGGGGCAAGATAAGGTCTACATGTTTTTCCAATGGCCCCACTATCTCTGGCTGATGCTGGCCCTGCCGCTGCTGCCGGTGCTCTACCTCTGGCTGCTGCGGCGTAGAGGCAAGCTTGCCGTGCGCTACAGCAACCTGGGCATGGTGCGCGCTGCGTCCACCGGGCGCGCCTGGCGGCAACATGTTCCGCCTGCCCTGCTGCTGCTGGCCCTCGCCGGTTTGCTGCTGGCAACGGCGCGGCCGATGGCGAAGGTGCCGCTGCCCTGGGCCCGCACCACCATCATCCTGGCGATGGACGTGTCGCTCAGCATGCGCGTCAGCGACGTCAAGCCCACCCGCATGGTGGCCGCGCAAGAAGCGGCAAAACTGTTCCTGAAAGACCTGCCCAGAAAGATCGAGGTCGGTCTGGTCACCTTTGCAGGCAGCAGCCAGGTGGCGCATGCCGCAACGCTGGACCGCCCCGCCCTGGTCACAGCGATCGACGGATTTCAGATGCAGAGAGGCACCGCTATCGGCAGCGGCATCGTGAGCAGCCTGATCGAGCTGTTCCCGGACCACGGCATCAGCTTGGAAGAGCTGACCTTCGGCATCAAGCCGCGCGGACGCAGCCTCGACGACAAGGACAAACCACCGCCCCTGCAGATCACCCCCGTGGCGCCGGGCTCCTACGATGCCGCGGCCATCATCCTGCTCAGCGATGGCCGCCGCACCACCGGCGTCGACACCCTGGAAGCAGCCAAGATGGCCGCCGACCGCGGCGTGCGCGTCTACGTCATCGGCCTGGGCAGCGTCAACGACTCCGGCACCATGCCCGAAGGCATGCCGATCTATTTGCAACTCGACGAACCCACCCTGCGGGAGGTGGCCCGCATGACCGGCGGCGAGTACCACCATGCAGGCACAGCGGAAGCGCTGCGCAGCGTTTACGAAAACCTGGGGTCGAGAGTGCAGGTGCAGACGCGCGAGACCGAGGTTTCGGCCTTGCTGGCTTTGTTGTCGGCGGGGTTGGCGCTGGCGGCGGGGGTTTGCTCGCTGGTGTGGTTTCGGCGGGTTGTTTGAGGATTTAGCTTCCCCAAGCATTTCCTTAAAACTCGGCAATGCGCCATCGCAGGCATCGAGCTTGAAGATCGACGGCTTGTCGATGCCCGGCACGACGGTCTGACGGAGGGCGACGATGGCGCTAGGATGGTTAAGTCAGCAGAGACAAAGCAAGCCGAGCGGTTCAGAATTGCTTACCTGCCACCCAGAGCGCGCGTTGCTTGACCAACAGCCGATATAGCTGATTTGCCTGCATAGTTTTGTTGCTACTGACCTTGTCGCAAAACAGGGAGTAATAGCGAATAAACAAAGACCGGTCCTGAGAATAAACTCCACTCCAATCATTGGATGGAACACGCGACAGAATCTCGTTAAATAGAAAATTGTTCAGCGTTTTAGCGATGCCAATTGCAATTGCGATAGCGTTTTGAAGTGCTACGTAGTCGAGCTTTAGGGGTTTCTCAAGCAGATTTTTGTGCTCGGAGAAACCTAGCGAGATGGCATTGCTAGTTCCCAGCTTTCCAAATCGGTGTACCGCACAGTGCCTCAGTTGACAAACACGAACATAGTCCTCAATAGACTTTTCCAAGTCTGCAGGGAAGGCCCCCTTTATTGCCAACAAATCACGCAACGCCTCGTGAATGCTCTTTTTACTAATAAAAGATCGACGCTCGAGTATTGCTTCTGGCAACAAATCTTTTGATAAGTGAAGAGCGGCACCAAACGACACGTCTTTATCGTTCACGGCCGCTTGGCTTTCTTCATCGAGTGAAATAATTTTTCTAAGCAATGTTCGAATGAAACTCTCTACAGCCGCAATTACCCCCAAAAGAACAAGCTGCCCTTGAAACGGATCAAAGTTCAGTGGCTGAGGCGCGAGTTTATTTATAGCTGCGACACGATTGAGGAATTCATCGATTGGCGAATCTAACGACTCCTTGTAGAGCCTATCAAATAGAGCGTGCGTGATGAATACCGGATTTGCCGGTGCGACACAAACCGACAGCTTGGAACGAAAGTTAGTCGCCATGATTACGACAAAAATTCTGTGATCGTAAGAGCGACCTTGCCAATGATCCCACTGGCTCGGACCGGCCCCACATAGCTTGCCCGCTGTAGATCTCCTGAAGCATTTTGAGAGGCGTAGACATGGCCCACGTTTCGTATTTTGGTATCGCTGTGGATCCGAGCTATCAACGCCTCGCTGATTCCCGGTATTTTCTCCAGCGGCAATTTCATGCACTCCTCAAACAAGGACGAGGCTACTAACTCCGCACCGCAGTTATGGCAGAAGCGCTGAGATTCATTTATTCGCGCAGTGCTGCACTGCGGGCAGGGGGGCAAGTCCAACTTGAGGCTGATCAGCTCATCTGGTGTCAAAAGAGTAGACAAGTCTCTGCGTATAGGGTGCTTCGCAACTTGCCTTCGCATATACAACGATACTTCTCTGAACGAAGACCCTTTACCTTCGCGAAAAACACCCTGCTGTTGTAGGAACGCCAGATGGGGAATAAATCTATCGTATTTTCTATTCGGCCCATGAGATACCGCCTGCAGCGGAAAGAGCATTCCGATCTCCACCAAAAATCTGAGCATCCGTTCAGCTAAGGGGTTCCGAACACTGTCCTGCCTAACACCAAGGACAATATTTCGTGTACTGGAATCACCACCCTGCGCCGAAGCAATTTCCATAACGGCTTTATCAAAAAATTTCCGCCCTGTTGAGACGACAGAAGAAAATTGTTTTAGTTTTATACCCAACGAGTCATATTCAGCGCCAATCAACTCCGTTTGACGTTCCACAATTTTGTTAATTTTCTGCTGGGACGTGCCGGCCTGAGTGTCAAGATATTCCCTCAACAATCGAAGATAAGCACGAGGCACCCCAAAAGCCACATACTTGAACAATTCCAGAGTATCCAGACTAATTCTTCCAACCTCTTCAGCAGTAAGGCGGAGACTCGCTATGTCACCCATGATTTGGCTGTAATTCGCATCTTCGACAGACAACCAGAGCGGCACCTCTTCGATTTCATGGGAGACGTGAAATGTTGGCCCATACTGAGTGGAGCCTGGATAGACCGATGCCTTAGGCGCAATAGTTTCACGTTTGAGCAAACGATATATATCGAAGAAGGCCGCTAGATATTGGTCTGCCAGACTCAGTGCGGCGTCGTCCAATAAGAAAATTGCTCGCTTTCGAGTGAACTGCTTGCACAAAATTGCGACAGCGGCCACCACGTGTTCAATAGTAAGGTTCCTGCCGAAACTTTCATACAGTTCCGCGCCACTACCTCTCTCTAGCAGCGACACCAATTCACGAAGTTGGCTCTCGTCGTAGAAGTTACTTTTACCAGCCAACACATCACTTGACTGTTGGGCGTCACGTAGAAGCTCAAAGCAACTAAGAAGAAGTTTGGCCAGCACCCAAGAATGAAACCGTTGGAGCGCGTCGGGAGATTTTTTGAGCAATGGCTCAAGATTGAGATAGTGGCTAAAGTTGGCATAAAGCGCCAGCGGGGCAGAGACGGTTCTCATGGCATGTAAATACGTGTACCGCATCACATGAGTTTTTCCGGTGCCACGCGGTCCCACAAGCAACTTTGCCCCTGGGCCCAACAGTTTTTGGCGAGCGGTCCTAAATATGTCACCCTCTGCAAGAGTTTCGTCAATAGTCTGCAGGGAAAGTTGATCTGCCCGCTCTTCGAATTCAGCCATGGGTCTCACTCCTCCAATTATTTTTCTCTTTATCGCTCTGACTAAATATGTACAGGAAAAGCGAGAAGATCAGTCTTGGTAAGCTGCTTAGCACTGACGCCGTAGGCTCGCGACGCAAGCCAGGCCTTTCCTTCTAAACTCGTCAACTGCGCCAATACCGCGATTCGATATTGTTTGGGCACTCGCAGAACATATACGCAGTCAGTGACCACTGCAGTGCCTCGGGAGATTCCGACAACCTTGTCTTCAAGATTTCGTCCAACTCTCCCGATCAAAATATCCCCACTCTCCGCCACCGTTAGTCTCGCATCTACCGGTTTTTTTCGGAATCCCAGTTTTTGCAGATCTATCCAACAGCCGCGCGCATCAGAAATGAGGTCCGTTGTGTGCAGCACCGGGAATGGATTACCGTTTCTTTCCGAACTACTGAGCGATCCCCGCTGAAGTTGGACACATATTGAGCCTAAGGAAATTGGACTGGCGCCTTCGCATGGAGTTTGAACATGATGAGCGTGGTATTCGAAGTCAAGTCGTTCGATCGCGTCTTCGACCTTAACGAGTAGTTCGTGTTGAATGCCAAGATGCGCATCAAACCGCTGCAAAGGCACCGGACTCCTCGTTACATTACCTTTGCTTATCACCGCTATGTAAGCCTGTGCATCCGTATTTGTAAATGAGTTTCGTGGAAGTCGAATAGTTCGATGCAACTGATATTGCTTGAGAAGTTGCTCTCGAAAGCGCCGATACTTTTTAGCTGACACCAAGGTGTCAGGCAGAACAATCCCCAGTGTCGCAGTCTCGTTAAGCAGCCTCAAATTCTGCGCTAGAAATAGTAGCGCAGCATCAACATCGCTCATAACAGGTAGACAGCCACTGAAGCCCGCGTCTTCTAATATTTCTCCAAATCCTTTCCGCCATGCAGGCGTGATGAAAGGCGGATTACATACTGCAGCATCAATTGAACTGGCTTTCGCAGAGATTAGCCTAGGCAGGTCAGAGCTAAGCGCGTCTGCACGAATATGGCTATGACGGGATCCCCAATGGGCTGAAAAAAGTTTTCGCAATTTAGCGGAAGCCTTGCCGTCAACATCTACAGTTAACAACTCAGCATCAGCCCAGCGGCCTCCTGCTGCGAGTGAAAGGGAACCGCCCCCCGCCCCCAAGTCGAGGATTTTTGCGGGCGCCAACCCGTCCATCTGGTCAACTAGCAGGCTGCCAATAGTTTCTTTTGTGTAGTAACGACCAAGCCTGTCAGAGCCTTCAATTCTTTCCAAGATGCTATTCCCTCCAGCTAACAGAGATTACAACACGTGAGCGCGCTAGCAGTCACCCACCAACTGAAGGTAGCTTGAGACGGAGTTCGAGATGGTGGATGGGGCGTCAGGCCGCACTGACCTCTTACTGGACGTGGGACCCCTCCCACACAAGCTCAGGCATTGCAGCAGTATCGCCATGCTGAAGCGGCGCGCACGCTGAAGGAACAGGTTCACTCAGGCCCTGCATTCCCTCAACCCCACAGGACCCCCATGACCGACCCACGCAACATTGCCCACGATAAAAAAGTTCAGCAAGAAAAGAAACACCGCGGCGAAGAGATCGCTCCGGGCGCGGAGCATGCCGTTCAGCCCGGCAAGAAACCGCATCTTGCCACCACCGACGACAAGCCCGAGACCGACGGTGATATGGCTGAGAAGGACGAGCAGCCTGCGGGCTAAGCGACCTTCCCAACGAAAAAGCCTGCTGCATAAATGTGCAGCAGGCTTTTTTCATGTCGGGGGCGGTCAGCATCGGGCCCTTGCCCATCACGTACAGCAGACGTAACAAGCCGCCGCGCAAGGGAAGCGCTGAACAAGTCCTGGCGGATGAGCAGCGGCCGGATCGGGATGGGATGCAAGGCGGATTTCACAGCCAATAGCCCAGCTATTGGCAAGGAATTCAACGCAGCAGACCGCCCGAGCCCGGATGATCGCGCGCCGCGGGGGACTTGTTCAGCGCTTCCCTATTTCAGCAGCAGCTTCATGCCAGGGTCTCCCTTGGCCATGGCGGCGATATAGGCCGGGCGCTGCGCAATGCGGGCAAGGTAGGCCAGCAGGTTCGGATAAGCGCTGATATCCCAGGGCTGGAAGTAGCGCATGGTGGTCAGGGTGAACACATTCATGATGTCCGCTGCGGTAAACGCGCTACCGGCGAAGTACGGTGCCTCGCCCAACCGTGCCTCGACCATGGCCAAGGCCCGTGTCACACGTTCTTGCGCCGACAGTGTGGCGGGGTGGCCTTTTGCCGCCTCGATACGGCCCAACACCATGTTGCGTCCCAGATGAGGCTGCAGGTTGCCGTTGGGGAAGTGGAACCAGTAAAGGTAGTTGCCGAAATCAGGATGCTCTGGCGGCAGCGCCAAGCGCCCGCCACCATGCCTGGCAATGATGTATTGCACGATCGCGCCCGATTCGGCAATCTGTACGTCACCATCGGTCATCACCGGAGCCGTTCCGGCCGGGTGCAGCGCGCGCAATTCGGGCGGCGCAAGCCGTGTCACCGGATCACGGGTGTAATGCTTGAGCTCGTAGCCAATGGCGAGCTCTTCGCACAGCCATACGACGCGTTCAGATTGCGAGATGCCAAGGTGGTGGATGGTGAGCATGTGGCAGTCTACCCCGCACGCTTGACCAGCGGCAGCTGCGGTCACTGCAGCCAGTCAGGCGCGAATCAAAGTGCCTTACCCAAGCGCGCCACACCCTCTTCGATCTTCCCCACATCGGCCGTCGCAAAGCTGAGCCGGAAGGTACTCACATCCGGCTCACCCGCAAAGAACGGCGCACCCGGCACGAAGGCCACGCCCTGGTTTATCGCCCTTTTTGCAAACTCGCCAGCATCCTTGGTCTTGCCGCCCGCCCCCGTGAGGCGCGCCCAGAAAAACAGGCCGCCTTGCGGCTGGGTGAACTCGATGGCGTCGCCTAACTCGCGCTTGAGGGCCGCGCCCATCGCCAGCGCGCGCTCGCCGTAGGCCTTGCGGACTTTCGCCAGGGTGGCGGGCATGCGGCCGGCCTTCAGATACTGCGCGGCGGTCGCCTGGGCGAAGGTGCTGGTGTGGGCGTCGCTGAACTGCTTGCACATGGTCGCCTTGGCCAGCAGCTCGGCTGGGGCGATCATCCAGCCCACGCGCAAGCCGGGGCTCAGCACCTTGCTCATGGAGCCGCAATGCGCGATCAGCTCGCGGCTGCCGGGCACGTCTTTGCTCAGGCTCAGGATGGACGGCGGCGGCGCTTCGTTGAAGTAGAGGTCGCCATACGGGTCGTCCTCGACCACCAGAGTGTTGTACTTGACGGCCAGCGCCAGCACTTTTTTGCGGCGCTCCAGGCTCAGCATGGCGCCGCTGGGGTTGCCGAAGGTCGGGATCAAATAGACAAACTTTGGCTTGTGCTCGGCCATCAGCTTTTCGAGTTCGTCGGTGTCCACGCCATTGGCGTCGATGGGCGCGCTGACCAGGTCGGCGCCGTAGAGGCGGAAGCACTGGATCGTGGCCAGAAAGGTCGGGCCTTCGACGATCACCTTGTCGCCGGGGTCGATCATGGTTTTGCCGAGCAGGTCCAGCGCCTGCTGGCTGCCGGTGGTGACGATCAGGCCGTCGGGCGCCACAGTCACGCCCTTGCTGCCCATGAAGGCGGCGAGCTGTTCGCGCAGCGGGTTGTAGCCTTCGGTCGCGCCGTATTGCAGCGCGCCGCCGGCTTCTTCAGTCAGGGCCTTGTTGGCGGCCTCTTTAATTCCTTCGACGTCGAACATGGCGCTGTCCGGAAAGCCGCCGGCAAAGCTGATGATGCCGGGCTTGCCCAGCAGCTTGAACAGTTCACGGATGGCAGAGGTCTCGACGTTGTTGAGGCGGTCGGCAAAGGGCAAAGGCATGGCGGGCTCTCTTTCTGCTGGGCATTGTCGCCAATTTGCGCGCAGCTTTCTTGCGGGGCGGGCGTTGGCGGCAGAATACCGGCATGCCGCCAGGTTTGTCATCCCCTTCATTTGAGGCGCATCCATGATCGAACAACACATCAACATTCCCGGCGCCGATGGCGCGATGAACAGCTTTGTGGTCTACCCCGAAGAAGGCGGGCCGCACCCGGTGGTGCTGTTTTATATGGACGCGCCGGGCATGCGGGAAGAGCTGCACGACATGGCACGGCGCATTGCGGCGGTGGGTTATTACGTGGTGTTGCCCAACCTGTATTACCGGCGCTCACGCGACTTCTGGTTGACCGAGCGCACCGAGCCGCTGATGGCGTTGATGTTTGAACACATGAACGCCCTGAGCAACGCCATGGTGGTGAGCGACACCGAAGCCTTGCTGCGTTTTGTGGATGCTCAGCCGCAGGCCGACGCCAGCCGCGTGGGCGCAGTGGGCTACTGCATGAGCGGCCCGTTTGTGATGGCGGCCGCGGCTGCCCTGCCTGGGCGCATCAGCAGCATCGCCAGCATTCACGGTGCCAACCTGGTGACCGATAAGGACGACTCACCGCACCTGATGGCACCCATGATTCGCTGCGAAAGCTACTTTGCCTGCGCCCAAACCGACCGCTGGGCACCCCCTGCGATTGTGCAAACGCTGCAAGAGGCGCTGGTGGCCGGCGGAACGCCACACCGCATCGAGTGGTATCCGGACACCGAACACGGTTTTGTCTTCCCCAGGCGCGAAGGCATCTACCACCAGGCGGCTGCCGAGCGGCACTGGGAGCGGCTGTTCGATCTGTTCAGACGCACCTTGCAGGTCTGACCACCGCCGCGGGCGGTCAGCCTGCCAAAACATCCGCTTGACTGGAGTAATACTCTGGAGTGATACTCCAGTCATGGAACCCGTCACTACCAAAGACAAGCTGCTGGATGCCGCCACCAGGGTGTTTCTGGCGCATGGCTTTGCCGCTGCCTCTATGGACATGGTGCGCATTGAGGCAGGTGTGAGCAACGGCAGCCTGTACCACCACTTTCCTACCAAGGCGCTGCTTGCCGACGCGCTGTATGCCCACACCCTGCGCGACTTTCATGCGGCCCTGCTGTTGCCAATTGCCGGCGCTGCCACGGCTGAAGCGGGGGTCAAGGGCCTGATACGCGGCTACATCCAATGGGTGCTGCAGAACCCGGCGCAAGCGCGCCTGCTGCACAAGCTGCGGCGCACGGATGGCATGGCAGATGGCATGGGAAGTGGAGTTGGAAGTGGCACGACAGAAGGCACAGAGCGTGGCGCCGTCAATGCGAACGCGTTTGCCGCGCTGGCGCAGTGGATAGACCAGCAGGTGGAGGCCGGCGACATGCGGGCCATGCCCTTCCCGGTATGGATGGCGCTGGTGTTTTCGCCGGCGCTGTCGCTGACACAGCACTGGGTGGCGCAGGCCAAACCCGGCGTGGCCCCCAAGATACGCGCCGCGCTGGAGCATGGCGCCTGGATGGCAGTTGCGGCCTGAGCAACCGGGCAACAACAGTTTCAAAAAGGAGTGTTTCATGAAAGTGGTCAAGGTTCATCAACGCCTGCTGTACGCCCCGCCGGAAAAGGTGGGTGCGCTGATTGATTCGCTGGCGTCGCCCGCAGACACGCTGTGGCCGGGCCAGGCCTGGCCGCGCATGAAGTTTGACCGGCCCCTGGGCGTGGGCGCTGCCGGTGGCCATGGGCCGATTCATTATTTTGTGGAGGCCTATACCCCCGGCCAGGCTATCCGCTTTCGCTTCACCGCGCCCAAGGGTTTTGATGGCTGGCACGGTTTTGAGGTGCTGGAGGCCACACCCGTGCACTGTGTGCTGGAGCACCGCATTGAAATGACAGCCAGCGGCCCTGCCCTGCTGACCTGGCCGCTGGCCGTCAAGCACCTGCATATCGCCTGCGTGGAAGACGCCCTGTCGCAAGCGCAGGTGGCGCTGGGCAACCTGCCCAAGCCGGTGCCCTGGCCTGCCCACGTGCGCCTGCTGCACTGGCTGGCCGCCGGCGGCAGACATGTGCCGCAAGCTTTGCCATGGCGGCTGCATGCCCGCTGACATCCTCGCCTTTGGGCAACAGGTGCTGGGCCAGCAGGCTTTCAGCAAGCTGCTGGGCGCGCAGCTAGACGCGTTTTCTCCGGGCCATGTCGAGCTGTCGCTGCCGGTGGTGCCCGGCCTGCTGCAGCAACACGGCTTTGTGCATGGCGGGGTTCTGTCTTACCTGGCCGACAACGCACTGACCTTTGCCGGTGGCTCGGTGCTGGGCGACTCGGTCACAGCCGAATACAAGATCAACTACCTGCGCCCGGCCAAGGACGCCGAGCGCCTGCTGGCCGTGGCCACGGTGGTGGGCAGCGGCAAAACGCAGGCGGTGTGCCGCTGCGATGTTTTCATGCTGCGCGGGCAAGAGCGTACGCTGTGCGCCGCGGCGCAGGGGACAATTCGCAAGGCGGGGTGAGGGCCGGAGGCCCGCGAGGCATGGATTGCGGATCAAGTCCGCAATGACAAGCAGAGAGAAGGTCTGTCATCCCGGACCAGTTCCGGGATCCATGTTGCATCAGTTACTGCCGCGGATGGATGAGACATAAATTGCGGGTCAAGCCCGCAATGACATTAACTACATTTAAGGCGTAATTTGACTTAACTACTTTAAAGGAGTAAATTCAAAAAACTACTTTTAAGGCGTATTGCCATGTACTCTGTAGACACACCCCAGCAGTTGCGTACCATTTTGCGGTCCATGCGTCAGGCAAGCGGGCTCACGCAAGCGCAGCTTGGGGAAAAGATTGGGGTGACTCAAAAGCGCATTGCGCGCATCGAAGCAGCGCCCGAAGTGACCGCCTTTGACCAGATCTCCAGAATGGTGACAGCCATGGGCTACCGTCTGGTGATCGAGGAGCCATCAAAACATCGGGTATCCGAGCCGGGGGCTACGTGGTAACAGAGCGCAGGCAGCGGACCAAGTCGCAGGATCGCATGCTGGCTGTGTGGACCAACGGAGAGCGCGTGGGCACATGGTCACTCATCGACGGGGAGCATCGCTTCCAGTACGCCGATGCCTGGCCGGCATCTCCCGCTGCACGACCGCTGTCTTTGTCATTGCCCCTAACGCCGAACAACGTGCCACACCGTGGCAATGTGGTTCTTCATTTTTTTGACAATCTGCTGCCAGACAGCGACACCATTCGGCGGCGCTTGCGCGACAAATTTGCCACCGGAAGTACCGATACGTTTGCCCTGCTGGCAGCCATTGGCAGGGATTGCGTGGGCGCTGTGCAGCTATTGCCCCTGGGCGAAGAGCCCACGAGTTTTGACCGCATTGAGTCCGCCCCCCTGGACGAAGCCGGGGTGGAACACGCCATCAATACAGCAGTCACGGGAGGGCGTGTCATCGGCATGCTGGAAGCTGATGATTTTCGAATCTCGATTGCCGGTGCCCAGGAAAAGACCGCCCTGCTCTGGCATGCCGGCCACTGGAGGCGACCGCTGGGCGCTACACCCACCACGCATATCTTCAAGCTCCCGCTGGGCCTTGTGGGCAACATGCGGGCGGACATGAGCGACTCTGTAGAAAACGAATGGCTGTGCGCCCGCTTGCTCGCGGCATTCGGTATGCCCGTGGCCAAATGTGAGCCTGCGATATTTGGCAAGCGCAAGGTGCTGGTGGTTGAGCGCTTCGACCGGGCGCTCCAGACCCCGCCAGCCGGCAATGAGTGGCTGGCGCGCCTGCCGCAGGAAGATTTTTGCCAGGCGCTGGGCGTGTCCGGAGAGCGCAAGTACGAGTCAGAAGGCGGACCGGGCATACGCGCCATTCTTCGCCAGCTTGAAATCAGCAACCGCGCCAATGAAGACCGCCTCACCTTCGTCAAAGCGCAGCTCGCCTTCTGGCTGATGGCCGCCACAGACGGGCACGCCAAAAACTTCTCAATCTTTCTGGAGCGCGGCGGCGGTTTTCACATGACGCCGCTGTACGACGTGCTGTCAGTCTGGCCCATCATGGGCACGGGGCCGAACCAGGTGCATCCGCGCCGTGCCAAGCTGGGGATGGCTATTCGATCAAATTTAGGAAGCAAAAACACGCATTACTACCTGCACGAGATCCGCACCCGCCACTGGCAACTGCTGGCCCGGCAAAGCGGCGTGCCTGACGCTTTCGACCACATGGTTGCGCTGGTGCTTCAGGTGCCTGACGCGCTGGATCGGGTTGCAGCGCAACTGCCGCCGGGGTTTCCGCAGCGGGTTTTCAAACCCATACGCGCCGGCATGCTTGCGCAAGCCGAGCAATTCATTTCAGAGCTCCCATGAAAACAGAGTCGATTGCCTCCTTCTTTGCCACCCTGAAAGCCGCCAACCCGCTGCCCGTGACCGAGCTCGAATACACCAGCGTGTTCGAGCTGCTGGCTGCGGTGCTGCTGAGCGCGCAGGCCACCGACGTGAGTGTGAACAAGGCCACGCGCAAGCTGTTTTCGGTCGCCAACACGCCGCAGAAAATCCTGGACCTTGGCATCGAGGGGCTGGAGGCTTATATCAAGACCATCGGCCTGTACCGCAGCAAGGCCAAACACCTGATGGAAGCCTGCCGCATGCTGGTGGAGCAACATGGCAGCGTGGTGCCGCGCAGCCGGGAAGCGCTGGAGGCATTACCCGGCGTCGGCCGCAAGACCGCCAACGTGGTGCTGAACTCCGCCTTTGGTGAAGCGACGATGGCGGTAGACACGCACATCTTTCGCCTCGGCAACCGGACCGGCCTGGCGCCAGGCAAGACGCCGCTGGAAGTTGAGCTCAAGCTACTCAAGCGCATCCCGCCCGAATACCTGGTGGACGCGCACCACTGGCTCATCCTGCACGGACGTTATGTGTGTGTGGCGCGCAAGCCGATGTGCTGGCAATGCGCGGTGGCGCCGTACTGCGACTTCAGGCCGAAGACGCCTTTGCCTGCGTGAGGCACCGCCCGTGGTCGCGGCATGAATCCCGGGTCGAGCCCGGGATGACAAGTTCGGGATGCGGATGACAATTCTGGTACGCCCTTTTCCCCGCTTGTCATTGCGGGCCTGACCCGCAATCCAGCTTGCATGCACGCGCGGTGGTTCATGCCACATGGATCTCGGATCGAGTCCGGGATGACAAACTCCGGGGTCCGGGGTGGCGAACTCGTGCGCCACGGCCCCCTGCTGTCATTGCGGGCCTGACCCGCAATCCAGCTTGCATGCACGCGCGGTGGTTCATGCCGCATGGATCCCGGATCGAGTCCGGGATGACAAAGTCCGGGGTCCGGGTGGCGAACTCGTGCGCCACGGCCCCTGCTGTCATTGCGGGCCTGACCCGCAATCCAGGTTGCGTCCCCGCGGCGGTGGTTCATGTCGCGTGGATCCCGGATCGAGTCCGGGATGACCACAGGGATGGCATGCAGCCAGATCCGCTACTGTATTGATAGCTGCCTGCGCCCATCCGGTATGGGCTACAGGCCTATTTTCCTTAAGAAAACACTCAGTCGGCGTAAACGCCGGCTTTCTTGATGACCGGGCCCCACTTGATGATCTCGGCTTCCAGATGCGTCTTCAGGCCGGCTGCGGAAATCTTGTCCATGGGCGGAATGTCGGAGCTCAAATCGGCCAGGCGCTGCTTGACCATCGGGTCCTGCATGGCGACCTTCAGTGCGGCGTTGAGCTTTTCAAGCACCGGGGCCGGTGTGCCCTTTGGCGCGTACATGCCGTGCCAGACCTTGACCTCGAAGCCCTTGAGGCCCTGCTCGTTGAGCGTGGGCACATTGGGCAGCGCCGACAGGCGGTTCAGCGAAGTGACACCGTAGACCTTCACGCGGCCGTCCTTTATCAGCGGCACGGTCTGCGTGGTCTGGTCGCACAGCAGATCCACCTGGCCGCCGAGCAGGTCGTTCATCGCCGGGCCGGTGCCCTTGTAGGGAATAGTGTTGAGCTCCACACCCATCTGGCTCATGAACAGAAGCCCACACAGGTGCGAGACCGCGCCCAGGCCGGCGTTGGCCAGCGAGACCTTGCTGGCATTGGCCTTGAGGTAGGTCTGCAGCTCCGAAAAATTGGCAGCAGGAAAGTCCTTGCGCGCCAGCAGCGTCATCGGCACATCAACCACCTGGCCGATGTACTCGAAGTCTTTCAGCGGATCGAAGGTCAGTTTTTTGTAGAGCGCCGGTGCGGTGGCCATGCCCATATGGTGGATGAAGATGGTGTAGCCGTTGGGGGTGGCGCGCGCCACGCGGGTGGCGGCAATGGTGCCGCCTGCACCCACGGTGTTTTCTACCAGCACAGTCTGGCCCAGCGCCTTGCCCATGGGTATGGCGATCATGCGGGCGACCACGTCGGTCGGGCCGCCGGCGGCAAACGGCACGACCAGCGCCACCGGCTTGTCGGGAAAAGCCTGGCTGTGCGCCTGGGTGCCCGCACCCAGGGTAAGCGCTGCGCTGCAGGCCAGCAAAAGGGTTTTGAGTTTAAGTTTCATGCTTGTCTCCGTTGGTAATGGATTGTTCAAAAAAATTATCGGACGGCTTGCGCCGCGAAGCTATCCAAACATACCCGTGCTGCGGTATTTGCCACGACGCGGATGTCAGATTCATTTGCCGCTTTCATTTGCCAGTTTCATCAGCCAGCGTGCGCTCGGCCAGCCGCAGCACCGGCGTATCGACCATCCGGCCGTCGATCGTGAAAACGGCCCCACCGGCCTGCCGGCTGCCTTCAATGACACGTTGGGCCCAATCGCGCTCAGCCTTTGTCGGCGCAAGCGCCGCCTGCACTACGGCCACTTGCGACGGGTGAATGCACAGCCTGGCGCCGAAGCCGCTGCGCCGACTGCGCGCGGCGTCCTGCTGCAATTGCGCGGTGTCGCCGGTGGCGGGTGTCACACCGTCGACAGGCGCAGGCAGGCCGGCGCGGCGTGAGGCCAGTACCAGGCCCAAGCGCACCGGCTGCAGCTCGGCCTCGTCGGGCCCGCAGGCCATGCCAAGGTCGGCCTGGAAATCCAGGTTGCCAAACACCAGACGTGTGACGCCGGGGCAGGTAGCCAGTAGATCGAGGGCAGCGAAACCGGCGGCCGACTCGATCAGGGGCAACACCGCGCAGCCGGGGCCAACCATGGCCGCGAGCTGCACCAGATCGGCCACCGACTCGGCCTTGGGAAGTACGACGCCGCCCAGGCCCAGCATGGCCAACATCTCCACCAGCGCCAGGTCGTCCGCATGCCAGGGTGTGCCGGCGGCGTTGATGCGCACCAGCACGCGCGACCGCTCGGTGGCAGGCAGGGCGTTGAATCCATCGGTCAGTTGCTGGCGGGCGGCCACCTTGGCGTCTGGCGCGACGGCGTCTTCCAGATCGATGATCACGGCGCCGGCGCCCGACGCCAGCGCCTTGGCATAACGCTCGGGCCGGTTCGCCGGCACAAACAGGAAGGTGCGCGCCGACGCGATGCCTGTCATGCGGCACCTGCCAGCAGCGGCCCGATCCTGGGACTCTGCGCGATGGCCCACAGTGCCTTGATGGCGCGCGCCATCTCGGCCTCGCTCGCACCACCACTGAAGGCGGCCAGGCGGTGCGCCTTGGCGGTGATCTCGTCGCGGCTCAGGGTGTTGCCGGGGTCGCCCTTGGGTTCGTCCACCCTGCCCTGCAGCGTGCGGCCGTCGGTGGTGGTGACCGTGACCTTGCCAATCCAGCGGCGCGGGTAGGCGGCATCAACCTCGGCGTCGAGTTCCATCACGACCTTGTCGCGCAGCGCCACAGTCAGGTCATCCTGAAAATGTTGGTCGAACTCCACCAGCCCGGCGTGGCCGAAACGCGCCACCAGACCGAGCACCGTGCCCATGGAGAACTTGCTCTGGTGCACGGTGGCCGGGTTGACGACCGGGCCCAGCACGTCGATCGCGCCCTGGTGCACATGCGTGACCACGCGTTCCAGGTCGGCGGGTGTGAGCTGGTTGACCTGCATCACCTGCAGCAACGCGTCGGCCGCCGGGTGCGTGTGGCGGCAGGAGGCGTGGTACTTGAAAGAAGTCTCGACTGTGGCCCAGCGTGTGCCCAGGCCGTCGGTCAGCTTGGCAGGGTCGGCGTCGCTGGACATGCCGGCGGCCATGCCCTGCGGGCCTTCGAGAATCTGCGCAGCGCCAGTGAAACCGTCGCGCGCGAGGCAGGCCGACATCAGGCCGGCGGCGGCGGCGTGTGCCGTGTGCAATTGTTTGGAGTCGGCAGCGGTGCGCAAAAACTCCCACAGCCCGGCCGACTGGGTGCCGGCCGAACCGAAAGCGTGCTGCATCTGCGCAGCGTTCAAACCGAGCAGGCTGCCGGCGGCCGCCGCCGCGGCCAGCGTGCCTGCGGTGCCGGTGGTGTGGAAGACCTTGTAGTGCGAACGCCCCAGGAACTCGCCGACACGGATGCCGACTTCATAACCCGCCACTGCGGCGGTCAGCAGTTGCTGGCCGCTGCTGCCCAGGGTTTGCGCCATCGCCAGCGCTGCCGGAAACACGACGGTGGCCGGATGGAACACCGAACCGTTGTGCACGTCGTCCTGTTCGGCGACATGGGAGGCAGCGGCGTTGGCCATGGCGGCAAAGTAGGCGCTGCTGCGGCTGCGGTCAATCAGCACCTCGGCAGCACCATCGCTGGGGCCCATGCTGGCGGCGAACTTTGTGAGGGTCTCGACCGGGCGCGAACCCTTGCCGGCAATCGCCGAGCCGAACCAGTCCACCAGCAAGTCTTCGGTCTTGCGAATCACCGGCGTGGGAATGTCGTCGAAGCGCAGGCCGGCGGCGAAGGCGGCGAGCTGGGCGGTGGGGCTTGTATTCATGGATATTCCTCAAACTCTTTCAAAATCAGGCGCTGGCCTCAGGCTTGTCATCCCGGACTCGATCCGGGATCCATGCGTCATCAGCACCGTCGCGGGTAAACGTGGCATGGATTGCGAATCAGGTCCGCAATGACATACAAGGCAGAGTTATGCATCAAATGTGGCTCCAGCCCTTGTGCGTAAAGCGATTTCAGCTATCAATTAAATAGCGCCCGCGTCCTGCAGCGCGGTTATGGCACTCTCACCCTGACCCAGCTCGCGCAGGATGGCCTGGGTGTGCTGACCGACCGCGGGAATCGGGTCCATTCGGTAGTCGAAGCTGCTGATGCGGCCGGGCGGCAGCAATGCCGGAATGGCGCCGACCGGTGTGGTGACATCGCGCCAGCGCCCGCGCGCCTTGAGTTGCGGGTGCGCCCAGAGACCGGCCATGTCGTTCATGCGGGCATTGGCGATCTGCGCCTCATCGAGCTTGCTGCTGACCTGCTCTGTGCTCATGCGGCCAAAAGCGTGCAGGATGATGGCTTTGAGCGCCTCGCGGTGTTCGTTGCGGCGGAAGTTGCTGTCAAAGCGCGAATCGGTCGCCAGCGCCGGCTGGGCCAGCACCACCTCGCAGAACACCCGCCACTCGCGCTCGTTCTGCAGTCCCAGCATGACGGTGCCGCCGTCACCGGCCGTGAATGGTCCGTAGGGATAAATCGTCGCATGCGAAGCGGCGCTGCGCGGCGGCGGCGTGGCGTCGCCATAGGCGTAATACATGGGGTAACCCATCCACTCGGCCAGCGACTCCAGCATGGACACATCAATGTGCGAGCCCTTGCCGGTCTTGCCGCGCTGCAGCAGCGCCGCCAGCACGCTGGAATAGGCGTACATGCCAGCGGCGATGTCGGCAATCGAGTTGCCGGCCTTGCTCGGGTCTTCCGGCGTGCCCGTCACCGACAGGAAACCGGCCTCGCTCTGGATCAGCAGGTCGTAGGCTTTTTTGTCGCGGTAGGGGCCGTCGTCGCCGTAACCCGAGATGTCGCACACAATCAGTTTCGGCAGCGTCTTGCTGAGTTCGTCAAAACCCAGACCCATGCGCGCCGCCGCGCCGGGCGCGAGGTTCTGCACCAGCACATCAGCCGTTTCCAGCAACTGTTTGAGCACGGCCAGTGCGGCCGGTTGTTTCAGGTCCAGCGTCAGACTCTCTTTGGAGCGGTTGACCCAGACGAAGTGCGAGGCCATGCCGTCCACGCGCTGGTCATAGGCCCGCGCAAAGTCGCCGACACCTGGCCGCTCGACCTTGATGACACGCGCGCCCAGATCGGCGAGCTGGCGAGTGCAGAAAGGAGCAGCGATGGCGTGTTCGAGGGAGATGACGGTGATGCCGTCAAGGGGTCGTGTTTGTTGGGTCATGGGGTGTCCCTCGAACTCCGGCTCGTTACAGCCGCGGCGTTGATGTTGAAAGCATTTGGTTTGCGAGGCAAGCCGGGGGTTGCCCGGCGGCAACTCACTTTTCTTTTGCGTCGCCAAAAGAAAAGTAAGCAAAAGAAAAGGCGACCCGATGGTCCGGGTCCCCTGCGCTGCGCTTCGGGGCAACCTGCGGTGCTCGCCGAAAACGGGGTCGAGCTCGAACTCGCTACGCTCAGACAATCGCTCGCCCTGATCCGTTTTCGGCTGCGCTCCTCGGCCCGGCCCGACGGGTGGGGGGAAAGAATGCAAATACGGACTCGGGGAGGCGAGGATGCGCTTTGCGCGTCCTCGCCGGAGCCCGATCCCGTTCCCTTCCTCACCACCCTTCTGTATGCGCCGAGGAGCGCAGGGCCAGACGGATCAGGGCGAGCGATTGTTTGAGCCAAAGGCGAGTTCGAGCTCGACCCCGGCTGGACCGAGCACCGCAGGTTGCCCGTAGCGAAGCGCAGGGACGCAGACAGCAGGGTCGCCTTTTCTTTGCTTACTTTCTTTTGGCGACGCAAAAGAAAGTGAGTTGCTGCCGGGCAACCCCCGGCCAACAGCCGCTGGCAAACCAAAGAAGCCTGAAAGAGAAACGCGTTCATCTCTTCACCCACGGTCGGTCCGTTCAAAACGACCGCGGCAAGCCGAGCAAATGCTCCGCCACATAAGAGTAAATGAGGTTGGTGGAAATCGGTGCCACCTGGTACAGCCGTGTTTCACGGAACTTGCGTTCCACGTCATATTCACAGGCAAATCCGAACCCCCCATGCGTCTGCAAACACATATTGGCTGCCTCCCACGAGGCCTTGGCGGCCAGGTATTTCGCCATGTTGGCTTCAGCGCCGCAGGGCTTGCCGGCGTCGAACAGCTCGCAGGCCTTGAAGCGCATCAGGTTGGCGGCTTCGGTTTCGATGTACGCATCGGCCATCGGGAACTGCACGCCCTGGTTCTGGCCGATGGGGCGGTTGAAGACCACGCGGTCGCTCGCGTAGCGCCGCGCCTTGTCGACAAACCAGTAGGCGTCGCCAATACATTCGGCGGCGATCAGCGTGCGCTCAGCGTTCAGGCCGTCGAGGATGTATTTGAAACCCTTGCCCTCTTCGCCGATCAGGTTTTCTGCCGGAATTTCCAGGTTGTCGAAGAAAACTTCATTGGTTTCGTGGTTCACCATGTTGGCGATCGGCTGCACCGCCATGCCTTTACCTATCGCGTCCTTGAGGTTCACGATGAAGATGGACATACCCTCGGACTTCTTCTTGACCTCGGCCAGCGGCGTGGTGCGGGCCAGCAGTATCATCAGATCGGAATGCTGGATACGCGAAATCCAGACCTTCTGGCCGTTGACGATGTATTTGTCGCCCTTCTTCACCGCGGTGGTCTTGAGCTGGGTGGTGTCGGTGCCAGTGGTCGGCTCGGTCACGGCCATGGATTGCAGGCGCAACTCGCCGGTGGCGATCTTCGGCAAGTAGAGTTTTTTCTGCGCGTCCGAGCCATGGCGCAGCAAGGTGCCCATGTTGTACATCTGGCCGTGGCAGGCGCCAGCGTTGCCCCCGGCGAAGTTGATCTCTTCCATGATGACCGAAGCCTCGGCCAGGCCCAGGCCAGAGCCGCCGTACTCCGCAGGGATCAATGCCGCCAGCCAACCGGCTTCGGTCAGCGCGTTGACAAAGGTCTCCGGGTAGCCGCGCTCATGGTCAACTTTTTGCCAGTAGGCGGAGTCGAACGACGCCAGCATGCCGCGCAGGGCCTCGCGCATGTCCTGGTAGGCGTCGGGGGCGGGGATCTGTTTTTTCATAAAGGGCTTCTTTAAATAACTTTTGAAATCGGCGTCATCCCGGACTCGATCCGGGATACATGTCTCACTGGCCACCTGCGCTGGTTTGCCTGCATGGATTGCGGGTCAGGCCCGCCATGACAAATGGAGTGGCTCCGGTCATCGTCAAGCCAGCGTGGCCGTGGCCTGCATGGTCAGCCAGCCTTCGTGGTCCTCGGTCCACAGGTTGACAGTCTTGCCGTCGGTCGACGGGAGCCCGTGTAGCTTGAAAGGCCAGAGATCGAACACCGGCCGTACCGCACGGAACTCGAACTTCAGCAGGCGCGCACTGGGCATGTTGCGGCGCAGCAGGTCGGCAAGCAGGGTCGCGATCAGCGGCCCGTGCACGATCAGACCGGGGTATCCCTCGACCTCGGTCACGTACTTGCGGTCATAGTGAATGCGGTGGCCATTGAAGGTCAGCGCGGAATAACGGAACAGCAACACGTCGTCGGGCACGACCTGGCGACTCCAAGCAGCGTTTTGGGCTGCCGGCTGCGGCGGTGGCACCGCATCGCCGGGCTGTGGGTTGGCGCGGTAGACGATGTCGTGTTCTTCCGTCAGCGCCAGGCCCTGGGCACTTTTCACCTCGTGCTTGACCAGCACAAACACCAGGTCGCCGCTGCGCCCGGACTTGTGCGTGACCGACTCGATGCGGGAAGTGCGCGTGATGGCGGCGCCGACCTGCAGCTCCTGCTGGTGCCACTGCAGGCGCCCGCCAGCCCACATGCGGCGCGGCAGCGGCACAGGCGGCAAAAAACCACCGCGTTCAGGATGGCCATCGGGGCCCAGGCCCGACTGGCGCGCCATCGGCAGGAAATACAGCCAGTGCCAGAGCTCGGGCAGGGACGTGCCAAGTGCGGGGTCGGCGTCGTCGCGGTCCAAGGTGGCGGACAAGGCCCGCACCGGTGCGGCGGTGACGCTGTCGCTGAGCGTTTCGGTCTTGCCAACCCAGCCCTGCAGCTTGGCCAGCATGGCGGCGTCCACGGTTCGAATGTCAGAAGTCATGACTACTATGGTCTCGCGAGAGGCCGGCAAATGCAATCTGCAAATTCAACAGCAAGACTTCTGAATTTCCGAAGCCTCAACAGCGATACTTTTCACAATTACCCAATTTTCCTTGCAAAAGCTGTGGTGCAGGCTTAGTCCATTACGAAGACTTGGCAGCTTGGGGATAACATCGAGGTATGCAATTCGACTTGACCGACCTGCGGCTTTTTGTATCAACGGCCGACGAAGGCAACATGACGAGGGCGGCCCAACGCCAGCACCTGTCGCTGGCCGCAGCCAGCGCCCGCATCAAGTCGCTGGAAACCCAGTCCGGCCTGAGCCTGTTCTACCGCGAGGCCCGCGGCGTGCGGCTGACACCGCCGGGCGAGGCTTTTTTGTACCACGCGCGCGGCGTGTTGCGGCAGGCCGAGCAAATGCGCACCGACCTGCAGGAGTACGGCGGCGGGCTGCGCGGCCATTTGCGCGTGTTTGCCAACACCACCGCAGTAACGGATTTTTTGCCGGAAATTCTGCCCGGCTTTCTGGCGGGAAACCCGAAAATCAACATTGACCTGCAGGAAAAACCCAACCCGGAAATCGCACGCGGCGTGCTCGACGGCCGGGCCGACATCGGCATCGTTGCAGGCAAGGTGGATACGCTGGGACTGGAGTCCATCCACTTCAGCACCGACCGGCTGGTGCTGGCCACCGCAAAAAATCACCGCTTTGCGCGCCGAAAAAAAATTGCCTTTGCCGAAACCCTGGACGACGATCAGGTGGGCATGCAATCAGGCAGCACGCTACAGACCTTTCTGGCGCAGGTGACCGATGCACTGGGCAAGCCGCTCAAACTGCGCATCCAGCTCTCGAGCTTTGACGCGATGTGCCGCATGATAGGCGCAGGAGTGGGGGTGGGCATCGTCCCGGAGTCGGCCGCGCAGCGCAACCAAGCCGCCATGAGCATCACACTGATCGAGTTGACCGACCCATGGAGCGTGCGCGAGCGTTATATCCTGGTGCGCAAGCGCAGCGCCCTGCCCCTTTATGCAGAGTCACTGATCGAGACGCTGTGCGCGCACTACCGTTGAAGCGCGCCGCGTACCGGTTGCTGTCTTTTAGTTGCGCAGCTTCCCGTCGCGCGTGACCATGCCCAGCTCGACATACTTGCTGCCATGGTGCTGGTTGGCCGTGTAGGTCACGGTGAAACCGCCGGTGTCATAACTGCCCAGGGAGCCCATGGCCGCAAGCAGCGCCTTGGCATCGCCCGGTTTTTTGCTGCGGCGCATCGCCTCGGTCAGCACCTTGGCGCCTATGCAGGACTCAAGGTGGGTGCTGTTCATGGCCTGGCTCACGCCGGCATCTTTCAGGGCTTTGGCGCATTCCTTGACGACCGGCAGCGATGAGGACGCATTGGGAACGACCTGCGAGATGGACACACCGGCACCGGCTTCAGCCGCCGCCTCGATGTATTGCTGCGCACCCACGAAGGACAGGCTGGAGGTCGGGATGAACTTGCCCTGAGCGACGATCTGCTTGCTGATCTCGGATGCAGGGCCGGACAACACAGTATTGATGATCACGTCGGGCTTGAGCTTGAGCAACTGGCTGACTTGCGCCTCGCTCACCTTGGTGTTCCGTTGCAGGGCAAAGGCTGCGGGCTTCTTGTCCTGCTTGGCCAGATAGTCGGTGACCACGGCCAGGTTTTGCTTGCCAACCTCGTCGTCGTAATGCACCACCACCACCTGCTTGATACCCAGGCCAGTCCAGAACGCCAGCATTTTTTCCAGCTCGTCGCCGTAGGACGCGCGCAGGGTGAACACCACCGGGCTGGCCTTGCGCACAGGGTTGGCACCTGAAAACGGCGCAAAAAACAGGACGCCGGCTTTTTCGGCCTGAGGCATGGCGTCCAGGCTCAGCGTGGCCGACGCAAAGCCGAACAGGGCTACCGCGTCATTTGTTTCCAGCAGTTTCTGGGTGTTGGCACCGGCCAGTTTCCTGTCGTTCTTGTCGTCGAGCGAGACCAGCTCAATCGGCAGGCCACCGACACCCCCCTTGGCGTTCACTGATTTGAAGTAGGCCTGGGCGCCATCCTGGATGTCACGTCCGAAACTGGCGTTGCCGCCGCTCAAGGGAGCCGACTGACCGACCACCCAGGCTTTTTGCGCATGGCCGGCGCCCGCAAAAAACAGGAGCGACAGGCACAGGGGGGAGAGAACGGAAAGAGGAGATTTTTTGGCAGCAAGCATGAATTTCATCAATCAAAAAAACCTGGCTACGTCCAGGAACAAGATTTGAATGGTAGTGCACGGGTCGGCAAAATGGATCGCCGCGCAGGCACGCTGCGACGGGTGTCACAGCGTGGGCGACAAGCGGCACCGCAGCGTGCGCAAAGCGCCACACACGGCCGCTGCCAATCTCAGCGGCCGCTCCAGACAGGACTTCTTTTTTCGACAAAGGCCGCCACACCTTCGTGAAAATCGGCACTGCCGTAACACTGGCGAATCAGGTCTTCGTCCGGTGGCAGGCTAGCGCTCACCAGACGGCGCAGGCCTTCCTTGCTGACGCTTTGCGTCACGGGCGCCAGCGCGCTCAGGCGGTCACACAGTTTGCCCAGTTGCCCATCGATATCGCCGGGTTCGACTGTCTGCAGCAGGAAGCCGCAGGCCAGCGCCTCATCGGCGCTCAGCACTTCGGCCAACATCAACATACGTTTGACACGCGGCGCGCCGAACACCGCGACGAGGCGCGCCAGGTTGGCCACCGACAGGCAGTTGCCCAAGGTTTTGGCAATCGGCACGCCGAAGCGCGAACCCGCCGTGGCGATGCGGAAGTCACAGGCCGTGGCAATTGCCAGGCCGCCGCCTATGGCCCAGCCTTCGATCACGGCGACCGTGGGCATAGGCAGCGACTCCAGCCTGGCGATGCACTGGTCGATTTGTTTTTCGTAAGCGACACCGTCCTCACCGCTGCTGAAGCGGGTGAACTGCTCAATGTCCGTCCCGGCAACAAAGGCCTGGCCACCGGCGCCGCGAAAACTCACGACGCGCACCGAGGAGTCAACCTTGAGTTGCTCACATATCTGGTTGAGCCGCTCGTACATGGCCCAGGTCATGGCGTTACGCGCGGTCGGGCGGTCAAACACCACCGATGCCACACCGGCGGCGATGTTCAGGTGCACGCTGCCTTGTGTATGGGCTTCGCTCATGCTGCGAAAGCCCCCTGCTCGCTGAGTGCCACTTGCTCTTCTGCGCTGATGCCCATTTCGGTCAACACCTCGGCCGTGTGTTCGCCCAGTCGTGGCGGATGGCGCGTCACTTGCTGCGGTGTGCCCGACATCTTGACCGCGAAGCCGATGTTGGGCACCTTGCCTTCGACCGGATGGTCGATCTCCATGCGCATCTCGCGCGCCTTCGCGTGCTCGCTGTCAAAGGCTTCGGGATAAGTCAGGATCGGGCCGGCGGGAATACCGGCTTCGAGAAAGGTACTGACCCAATAATCCTTGGGTTGGAGACGAAAACTTTTCTCCAACTCCACTTCCAGCGCGTGCCGGTTTGCCAGACGCAGCGAGATGGTGGAAAAGCGCTCGTCGACGAGCAGCTCCTCGCGGCCCATCAATTTGCACAACTGCAACCAGAGCTTCTGGTTGTTCGCGCCCATCACGAAATAGCCGTCGGAGCAAGCCATCGCCTGATAAGGCGCGGTCATCTTGTTCGAGGTGCCCAATGGCTCGGGCGCCTTGCCAGTGCCCCAGTAGTCGCAGATGTCCCAGACCGAAAAAGCCAGTGCCGAGTCGAACAGCGAGGCATCCACATGCTGGCCCTGGCCGCTGCTCCTGGCGCCAATGTAAGCAGACAGGGTGGCATACACCGCAAACAACGCGCAGCCGATGTCTGCCACTGGAACGCCAGCCTTGACCGGGGGACCACCGGGATAACCGGTGACACTCATCACGCCGGACATGGCCTGCGCCATCAGATCGAAGCCGGGCCGGTCAGACCAGGGACCGGTCTGGCCGAAGCCCGAGATGCTGGTGTAGACCAGGCGCGGGTTGACTTCTTTCAGTACGTCGTAGCCCAGGCCCAGCCGCTTCATCGCGCCGGGTCGGTAGTTCTCCAGCAGGATGTCGGCGTCTTTCGCCATCCGCAGCAGCAAAGCCCGGCCGGCCTCGGACTTGAGGTTGAGCGCGACGCTGCGTTTGTTGCGGTTCATGTTCAGAAAGCCCAGCGAATCCGGCCCCTTCATCTTGAAACCCATGGCGCCGCGCGTCTGATCACCACTGCCGGGGGGCTCGATCTTGATGACGTCGGCGCCCATGTCAGCGAGCAACATGCAGGCGTAAGGGCCTGCCATGACCTGACTGATGTCCAGCACACGGACACCGGTCAGGGGGAGTGGTCTTGTGGGAACTTGCTGGGTCACGCGTCGCCTTTCACGCCGCCGTCCTTGATGATCTTGGCCCACTTGATCTGCTCGGCAGCCATGAAGTCGCCGAATTTCTCGGTCGAGCCTCCGCCGTCCTGCGCGCCCGAAGCCGCCAGCCTTTCCATCACATCGGGCATCTGCATGACCTTGTTGATGTCTTCGTTCATGCGTTTGGCCATGGCCAGCGGCATTTTCGCGGGACCGGCCAGCCCGTACCAGGTGGTCGCCTCGAAGCCGGGAAAGCCGGATTCGGCCATGGTCGGTACGTTGGCGTAGGCGGGCACGCGCTGCTGGCGCGTCTGCGCCAGGGCAATGGCCTTGCCGCTTTTGACATGCGGTGTGGCCGCCGTCATGGTGTCGAAGCTGTACTGGATGGTGCCGCCTATCAGGTCGGTCAGCATCGGGCCCGAGCCCTTGTACGGCACATGAATGGCCTTGACCTTGGCGGCCAGCATGAACATCTCCAGCGCGAGGTGCTGCGCGCTGCCGGTGCCAGCGGAACCGAAGCTGATCTTGCCGGGATTGGCGCGGCACAGTTCGACCAGGTCCTTGACGTTTTTGGCGGGCTGGTTCTCATTGCAGATCAGCAGATTGGGCGTGACGCCGACCAGCACCACCGGCTGGAAGTCCTTGGCTGCGTCGTAGTTCACCTTCTGCAGCGCCGGTGTGATGGCCTGGCTGTTGATGTGGGCCATCAGCAGCGTGGCGCCGTCGCCGGGCTGCTTGGCCACGTAGTCGGCGGCGATGGTGCCCGAAGCGCCGGCCCGGTTCTCGACGATGACCTGGGTCTTCCACATCTCACCGAGCTTCTGGCCGATAACGCGGGCCAGGATGTCGGTGCCGCCACCCGGCGCGAAGCCGACGATGATGCGCACCGGCCCAGTGGGCAGATTTTGCGCGAGGATCAGTGAAGGAAAGGCCAGTGCGGCGGCGCCAGCGGTCACAAGGGTTCTGCGTTGCATGGTTGTCTCCAGTGGGTTGTTTTTGAAATCGTCAGAAAGAAACGGGGCTCAGGCTGCCTTGCGCAGGGGCATCACAGCGGAATGGCTGGAAAAATGGTCCATCGCGGCCTGTACGCCCGAACCGGCCAGCTTGACGCCGGCGAGCTTGAGGCCCATCTCGCAGCCTGACAGCGCGGCCATCAGGGTCAGGTCGTTGCAGTCACCGAGGTGTCCGATGCGGAACATCTTGCCCTTGACCTTGCCCAGGCCGGTGCCCAGCGAGCAATCGAAACGCTCGTAAATGATCTTGCGCACCGCATCGGCATCCACGCCCTCGGGCGTCATCACGCCGGTCAGAATGGGTGAGTACACGGCAGCGTCGGCGCACTGGATCTGCAGGCCCCAGGCCCGGACCGCAGCGCGCACGCCTTCGGCCCAGCGCTGATGCCGCGCAAACACAACGTCCAGCCCGTGTTCGAGCAACATATCGCAAGCTTCGTTGAGGCCATAAAGCAAATTGGTGTTGGGCGTCGACGGCCAATAGCCGGTCTTGTTCATCTCGATGATTTCATCCCAGGCCCAGAAGGCCTTGGGGAGTTTGGCGTTCTTGCTGGCTTCCAGCGCTTTGCTTGAGACCGCATTGAAGCTGATGCCGGGCGGAAGCATCAGGCCTTTTTGCGAGCCGCTGATGCTGACGTCCACGCCCCACTCATCATGTTTGTAGTCGGCCGACGCCAGGCCGGAGATGGTGTCCACCAGCAGCAGCGCCGGATGTTTCGCAGCATTGATGGCCTTGCGCACGGCGGCGATGTTGCTGGTCACGCCGGTCGAGGTCTCGTTGTGCACCACACAGACAGCCTTGATGCTGTGCTGGCTGTCGGCCTTGAGTCGCTCCTCGATCAGGTCGGCCCGCACGCCGTGGCGCCAGACTTCGGCGCCGGGGTCGCTCATGACCTCGGTCTTGAGACCGACGCGCGCGGCGAGTTTTTGCCACAACGCGGCGAAGTGACCGGTCTCATACATCAGCACGTGGTCGCCGGCGCTCAGGGTGTTGACCAGCGCCGCTTCCCAGGCGCCGGTGCCAGAGGCCGGGTAAATCATCACCGACTGTTTGGTCTTGAAGATTTTCTTGATGTCGGCCAGCACCTTCAGACCGAGCGCGGCGAACTCGGGACCGCGGTGGTCGATGGTCGGCAAGCTCATGGCGCGCAGGATGCGGTCTGGCACAGGGGACGGGCCGGGGATCTGCAGGAAATGGCGGCCGGTGGGGTGAAAGTCAAGCGTCAACATAAATCGGATACTCCGTGAAGAAGAACCCATTTTTTGCATACAAAATTCATTTGTCAACCTTTTTAAGCCAAATATAGGGTTTGACTTGAGTGTTTTTTGCATACAAAATTTACATATGAGCGCAGACATCATCCCCATCCCCCGTGCCGCCCTGCATGAACAGGTGGCGCATCGCCTGCGCCAGATGCTGGTCGAAAACCGCATCGCGCCGGGCGCCAAGCTCAATGAACGCGAACTCAGCGAGATCCTCAATGTCTCGCGCACGCCGCTGCGTGAAGCCATCAAGATGCTGGCGGCCGAGGGCCTGGTCGAATTGCTGCCGAATCGTGGCGCGATCGCCGTGGAGCTGACCGAAGCCGACATCCTCAACACCTTCGAGGTGATGTCCGGGCTGGAAGCCCAGTCGGGCGCGCTGGCCGCCGAGCGCATCACCGAAGCGGAGCTCGACGAGATCAAGGCCATGCATTACGAAATGCTGGCGGCTTACACGCGGCGCGACCTGCCCGCCTATTACCAGCTCAACTCGGCGATCCACCGCGCCATCAATGCCGCGGCAAAGAACCCGGTGTTGACCGCCACCTACAACCAGGTCAATGCCCGGCTCCAGGCCTTGCGCTTTCGCTCCAACCAGGACGGCGAAAAATGGAAGGCCGCCGTCGAGGAACATGAGCTGATGGTGCAGGCGCTGAGCGCACGCGACCCGCAGGCCATGCGCACCGTGCTTGGCAGCCACCTCAACAACAAACTCGGGGTGGTGATCGAACAAGTGCGTACGGCCAACAGCGCAGCCATGGCGCAGGCCAAGGCATGAACGCCCCGCTGCCCCTGAAAGTGACGCGTGAAACGGCGGCGCAAGCCTACGAGCAGGTGGCACGCGTCAGCAACGAAGTCGCCGGCAAGCTGGCGGCGCGGCTAGCCGCCGAAACCTGCGGCGAAGTGCTGTTCTCAAGTGCCGACCGCGGTCGCTACGCCACCGATGCCTCGATTTACCAGGTGATGCCGGCCGGCGTGTTTGTGCCGACCGGCGCGCCCGACGTGAAGACTGCGCTGGACATCTGCCGCGACATGGGCGTGCCGATCGTTCCGCGCGGTGGCGGCACCAGCCAGTGCGGCCAGACTGTCGGCACCGGGCTGGTCATTGACCATGCCAAACACATGCGCAACATCGTGGACGTGGATGTGGACAAGCGCACCGCCGTGGTCGAGCCCGGCATCGTGCTCGACCACCTGAACGCGGCCTTGAAAAAACACGGCCTGTGGTACCCGGTCGATGTCTCCACCGCAGCACAGGCCACACTGGGCGGCATGGCTGGCAACAACTCCTGCGGCAGCCGCAGCATCGCCTACGGCAACATGGTGCACAACGTGCTGGGCGCCGAGGCCTGGACCTCCGATGGCCACCTGCTGCAACTCGGCACCTGGTCCGGCAGCAGCGGCAAGGCGCGCGAGCTGGGCGCCTATGTGCGCACGCTGGCCGAAGAGCTGCAACCGGCGATCCACCAGCGCTGGCCCACCGTGATGCGGCGTGTTGGCGGCTACAACCTGGACATTTTCGATCCGCGCAGCGAGCGGCCGTACACGACCGACGGATCGGTCAACCTGTCGCACCTGCTGATCGGCAGCGAAGGTACCTTGGCCCTGACCAAATCACTGACCCTGCAACTGGCCGAACTGCCCAAAGCCAAGGTGCTCGGCGTGGTAAACTTCCCGACCTTTTACCGCGCGATGGACGCGGCCCAGTACATCGTAAAGATCGGTGACGGCACGCTGACGGCGGTGGAGCTGGTGGACCGCACCATGATTGATCTGTCGCTCCAAAACCCGGCGTTTGCACCGACCATACGCAGCGCGCTGATCGGCCAGCCTGCGGCGATTTTGCTGGTCGAGTTTTCGGGCGCGAGCAAGGCGGACTTGCTGCCCCACCTCAAACGCCTGGGCGAACTCATGGGCGATTTGCTGCTGCCCGATTCGGTGGTCGAAATGACGGACGACGCGCCACAGAAAAATCTGTGGGAGGTGCGCAAGGCCGGCCTCAACATCATGATGAGCCTCAAGGGCGACGGCAAGCCTGTCAGTTTCATTGAGGACTGCGCGGTACCACTTGAGCACCTGGCCGAATACACGGATGCGCTCACCGAGGTGTTCAGAAAATACGGCAGCAAGGGCACCTGGTATGCCCACGCCTCGGTCGGCACACTGCATGTGCGGCCGATTCTGGACATGCGACGTGAGGGCGCGCCCAAGATGCGCGCGATTGCCGAGGAAGCTTCCGAGCTGGTGCGCAAGTTCAAGGGCGCCTACAGCGGAGAACACGGCGACGGCCTGTGCCGCGGCGAGTGGATAACGTGGCAGTTCGGTCCGCAGATCAACGAAGCCTTTGCCAAGATCAAGCAGTTCATGGACCCGGCTGGCCTGCTGAGCCCCGGCCGCATGGTCAACCCGCCGAAGATGGACGACACGCGGTTGATGCGTTTTCCGCCAGCCTACCAGGTCATCCCGATACAAACCTCGCTCGACTGGCGCGCCTGGGACGTGCAGAACAATCCAGCCACCGAACAGACCAGCGCACCCGGCAGCGGCGGTGACCCGGCCCAGGGATTTGCCAAGGCCGTGGAGATGTGCAACAACAACGGCCACTGCCGCAAGTTCGACGCCGGCACCATGTGCCCGAGCTACCGCGTCACACGCGATGAGAAACATTTGACACGCGGCCGCGCCAACACCTTGCGGCTGGCGCTATCGGGCCAGCTTGACGGCATCAACGCGCAGGACGCCTTCACCAGCGAACCGGTGCGGGAAGCGCTGGACCTGTGCGTGGGCTGCAAGGGCTGCAAGCGCGACTGCCCGACGGGTGTGGACATGGCCAAAATGAAGGTGGAGTTTCTGTACCACTACAAGGCCAAACACGGCTACACGCTGAAAGACAAGCTGGTCGCGCGCCTGCCCGACTATGCGCACTGGGCCAGCCGCTTTGCGCCGCTGCTGAACCTGCGCGACAAAATTCCCGGACTGGCCGCGCTTAGCGAAAAGTTCACCGGCTTTTCCGCCAAACGCACGCTGCCGCAATGGCAGAGCCGCACCTTTTTCAACACCCTGCATGCAACCGCCACCCGTGAAGAGCTTCTGGCCGCGAGCAAACCGGTGGTGCTGTTTGTTGACACCTTCAACGGTTATTTCGAGTCGGACAACGCAAGCTCGGCGGTCAAGGTGCTGCAAGCTGGCGGCTACGCCGTGCACATCGCTGCAAAAACGAAAGCGGATGGGAAAAGCCTGTGTTGCGGCCGCACTTATCTGGCCAGCGGCATGGTGGATGAAGCGAAGGCGAAGGCCACCGAACTGGTGGACACCCTGCTGCCCTTCGCCGAACGCGGCATCGCCATCGTCGGCCTGGAACCGTCCTGCCTGCTGACCATGCGCGACGAGATGCTGGTCATGGGCCTGGGTGAAGCGGCGCAAACCATCAGCGGCCAGGCTTTGCTGTTCGAGGAGTTTCTGGCGCGCGAGGCGACGGCCGGCAAGCTCGAGGGATTGAAGAAAAAGCTGCAGCCGGTGGATCAGGCCATCCTGCTGCACGGACATTGTCATCAGAAGGCGTTTGGCGCGGTCAGCCCCATTCTCGACGTGCTTAAGTTGATCCCCGGCGCAAAACCCGAACTGATCGAATCCAGTTGCTGCGGCATGGCCGGCAGCTTCGGTTATGAAGCCAGCCACTACGAGGTGTCGATGCAGATGGCCGAGCTGAGCCTGTTGCCGGCGGTGCGCAAACAGCCCGACGCCATCGTGGTTGCCGACGGCACCAGTTGCCGACACCAGATCCGGGACGGCGCGCAGCGCGAGGCGGTGCATGTGGCGGTGTTGATAGCGCGGCAACTGGGCGCCTGAGGAAGCAGGCCCGACCATGCAGGGCCGGCTGCAGCGCAGCAACCTTCAGTTTGCTTCTCTTTTGATAGCTGCTTGCGTTTGCGGGAAAAGAGCTAGAGGCCGATTTGATTCGTAAACCCATGCGAGAAAGTTCAAACCGTCGCGGCGTTACGCGACGTTCCCGGCTCACATTGGACTGTAGGAGCCACTCCCCACTCCCACCCCTAACCCCTCCCTCGCCCCGCTGGGCGATGGAGGGGGACCTCATTTGGCCGCGTGCGCTGCGCTCGCGTGCAAACATGACTGCCGCTTGGGATTCTCGTCCTTGAAGCGCTTTGCGCTTCAAGGACTCCGGATGGGGTCCGCGGTATTGGGATATTGGTTTTCTCTCCCCACCCGTCGGGCTGGGCCGAGGAGCGCAGCCGAAAACGGATCAGGGCGAGCGATTGTCTGAGCGAAGCGAGTTCGAGCTCGACCCCGTTTTCGGCGAGCA
>NZ_BMIG01000018.1 GCF_014641715.1 Polaromonas eurypsychrophila
GGCTAATTGACCGGAAAGTGTCACCCATGTCCCCGCACACCTGTCCACCATGTGTCCGGTCCATACACGTCGCCAAAAGAAAAGTAAGCAAAAGAAAAGGCGACCCGATGGTCCGGGTCCCTGCGCTTCGCTGCGGGCAACCTGCGGTGCTCACCGAAAACGGGGTCGAGCTCGAACTCGCTGCGCTCAGACAATCGCTCGCCCTGATCCGTTTTCGGCTCCGCTCCTCGGCCCAGCCCGACGGGTGAGGAGAAGACCAATACCAAACGCCAATCCGGAGTCCTTGAAGCGCGAAGCGCTTCAAGGACGGGAATCCCAACAGACCGTCATGTTTGCACGCGAGCGCAGCGCACACGGCCACATGAGGTCCCCCTCCATCGCCCAGCGGGGCGAGGGAGGGGCTAGGGGTGGGAGTGGGGAGTCGCTCCTACTATCCAGAACGGACCGCAGGCGCAGCATGATGCTACGAATTCAGTAGCGTCTTACACATATCCGACATGGGCTAGAGCCCGATTTGATTCTCAAATTACCCCAAACTCGCATGAATCATCTCCCGAACCCTTGGGTAGATCTGCTGGTTCCACTTGCGGCCGCTGAAGACACCGTAGTGCCCGACCCCGGTCTGGATGTGATGCGTCTTCATGTAAGGGCGGATGCTGCTGCACAGGTCCAGCGCGGCAACCGTCTGGCCGACTGCACAGATGTCGTCGCGCTCGCCCTCGACCGTCATCAGCGCAGTGCGGCGGATGGCGGCGGGTTTGACGATGCGGTCCTTGTAGGTGAGTTTGCCCAGCGGCAGGTCGTAGGTCTGGAAGACTTTTTTCACCGTCTCGAGGTAGAACTCGGCCGGCAGGTCGTTGACGGCCAGGTACTCTTCGTAGAACACGCGGATCACGTTGGCCTTGTCGATGTCGCCGTCCACCAGATGCTGGTAGAGGTCCTGAAACGATTTTTTGTGGCGGTCCAGGTTCATGCTCAGGAAGGCGCTGAGCTGCACAAAACCCGGGTAGACGCGGCGCATGTAGCCGGCATGCGGCATCGGCACATAGCTGATCAAATTCTTTTCAAACCATTCGATGGGTTTGCTGGTGGCCAGCGTGTTGACGCCGGTCGGGTTGACGCGGCAATCGACCGGGCCGGCCATCAGCGTCAGGCTGCGCGGCTGGGCCGGGTGGTCGTCCTCGGCCATCACGGCGGTGGCCGCCAGCGCCGCCACGCAGGGCTGGCACACCGCCACCACATGGGCGCCGGGGCCGATCGCCTCGATGAACTGGATCATGTGGGTTATGTAGTCGTCCAGCCCGAACGCGCCGTGCTGGAGCGACACGTCGCGGGCGTTGTGCCAGTCGGTGATGTAAACGTCGTGGTCCTGCAGCAGGGTTCGGGCGGTTTCGCGCAGCAGGGTGGCAAAGTGACCCGACAGCGGCGCCACTAGCAGCACCGGCGGGTGATGGCGTCCGCCGGAGACCGGCTTTTTGAAATGCAGCAGGCTGCCGAAGGGCAGGGCGAGCACGTTTTCTTCCTCGACCGGCGTGGCCTCGCCGTCCACGACCACTGAGCCGATGCCGTAGGCCGGCCGCGTGTGGGTCAGGCGCATGCGCGAGATGACTTCGCTGGCGGCCGACATGCGGCGGGTGATGCTGCGTTCGGTGTTCTGCAGCCAGAGCGACGCGCTCAGGCCCTGGGCCATCAGGCGAAGCGGCGACATCAGGTCGGACTGAAGCTGGTAGGCCTGATACAACATGACTCTCCTGTCATGGGCAGCCGGTGGGCCCCCCTGGGCTGTTTGCAGGCAAGTTGCGGGCCAACCGGCGCAGGGCGCATGCACTTTTCTGGCACAGCCCTTGCACTGGATACAGACATATCCCAGGAGCAAGCCATGGCCAAAGCGGTTCTCACGATCAGCAGCAAGAACTACGGTGCCTGGGCCTTGCGCGGCTGGCTCACGGCCAAACTGGCCGGCCTGGACTTCACCGAAAAAGTCATTCCGCCGGACGATCCGTCGATGAAAGCCGAGATGCTGCTGCTGTCAGCGTCGATGCTGGTGCCTTCGCTGCAGCACAACGGCGTGAAGGTCTGGGACACCCTGGCGATCGCCGAATACCTCAACGAAATCAAACCCAAAGCCGGCCTGCTGCCGGCCGACGTGAAAGCCAGGGCCCATTGCCGCGCGATCTGCGGCGAGATGCATTCGGGCTTCGGCTCCCTGCGTGCCTCGCTGCCGATGAACATCAAGGCGCACTTTCCCAACTTCAAGGTTTGGTCACGCGCCCAGGGCGACATCGACCGGGTGATCGCGATCTGGAAGGAATGCCTGGGCAGCTACGGCGGGCCCTACTTGTTTGGCAAACAGCCCTGTATGGCTGATGCGATGTACGCGCCGGTGGTCACGCGTTTCATGACCTACGACGTGGCGCTGGACAAGACCTGCACCGCGTATTGCAAACGCATCATGGAGCTGCCGGCGATGAAGGAGTGGGTGGCCGCAGCGAAGAAGGAGCCGGACGAGATTGACGAGCTTGACGCTGAGTTCTGACGCCCCCCGTAGCGGCCTGACGGCCGCTTCCCCCCACTGGGGGGCGGCGCCTGCGGGCCGGCAAAGCCGGACCCGCGGCCCCTGCTGACATTGGGGAAGCCGCGTCAGCGGGTTTGTCATTGCGGGCTCGACCCGCAATCCATGTCCGCGCTACTCCTGGGGTCGAATTCATGGATGCCGGATCGAGTCCGGCATGACATTCAATGGAGCTACTTCCAGGGAGTAGGCGGTGGAATGTCGCAAACCGGTTCCACGTCGATGGACCCGAAGTCCGCCGGCGAAACAATCTCCAGGTACTCCATGTCGGGTGAGTAGTCGAACAGGAAGTGTTTGATGCCAGGGCGCTGGTGCACCACGTCGCCGGCCTCCACCAGTGTTTCCTTGTCTTCGTACATGAACCGCGCCCAGCCCTTGAGCATGTAGACGATCTGGAACTCCGCCTCATGACGGTGCCAGCCCGTGCCCGTTTCCGGTGCCATGTTGGCCTTGACCAGGTGCGCAATCACTTTTCCGTGCGTCGCCTCAGCAACGCCCAGGTCGCGGTAAAGAAAGAAGTCACGCAAGCCCCCCGACACAAAGGGCGTGTCACCGGGTTTGACGTGGGAGAAGGCGGTCGTGGTGCGGTCCAGCATGGGGTGCTCCTTCGGTCAGTGCATCAAAGGGGTGGTGCAGTGCAGAAAGCAGGAAGTGTTCCAGTTGGCGGCTGTTTTGAGGTGTCAGGTATTCTTCACGCTATGAATCTCCGCTGGCCCTGTTTGATTGATAGCCTCAGCACGACATGGGAGCGCAGAGGAGGCGGCACTGTATGAAGTCTAAAAATTTCGACAAACAGTTTGACGAAGGTGTTGGCCTCACCGCATCTCTGGATTTGGCCAAGGCCAAGCGTGTTCTACAGGAGCCGGAACGCGCCAAAGAATTCATCTACGAGAGTGAAATTTCTCACGTGCTTCGTCCGAGGGAGGGTGTTGAGCTCACGGAGGCGCGCAGAACTCTTGCAATTGCCCAACTGGGTGGTCTGATTGCCTCGCGGATTGGTTTTGCCGCCATACTTGGCGCGGTTATCCTAGGCAACCTTGGTATTTCACGTGCTTGGCCAATCTACTGGCCAGTCGCCGCCATGATCTTTATCGGGGTCACGGCAATAGTTATCCGGATTAGATATTTGGTTAAAGATTCACACGCAGAACGTTTGGTCAAAAAGCTGGAATCCATTCCACCCCCAGTGGTTGCGCGCTCGGTCGATTGATCGCTTGGTTCCAATATTTCGACCCCACGCGTCTTCTAAGGCGTTTGGCTTTGAGTTGGGCCTTCATGACTTGCCTTTCCCCCCAAACTCATCTGGGATAATCCTCGCATGAGCGGCAACACCCTAGGTACCCTATTCGCAGTCACCAACTTCGGTGAATCCCACGGCCCGGCCATTGGCTGCGTGATTGACGGCTGCCCGCCGGGCATGGCGCTGAGCGAGGCGGACATCCAGGTTGAACTGGACCGGCGCCGGCCGGGCACCAGCAAGTACGTGACCCAGCGCAACGAGCCGGATGTGGTCGAGATTCTTTCAGGCGTGTACGAGGGTAAAACGACGGGCACGCCGATCTGCCTGCTGATCAAGAACACCGACCAGCGCAGCAAGGACTACGGCGACATCCTCAACACCTTCCGGCCCGGCCATGCCGACTACAGCTACCTGCAGAAGTACGGCATCCGCGACCCGCGTGGCGGCGGCCGGGCCTCGGCGCGGCTGACGGCGCCTACCGTGGCGGCCGGAGCAGTGGCCCGCAAGTGGCTGAAGGAAAAATTCGGCACCACCTTTCGCGGCTGCATGACGCAGGTCGGCGACCTGGCCGTCGGTTTCGAGTCCTGGGAGCATGTGCCGAACAACCCCTTCTTCGCGCCAGTCGCCGATGTGTCGGCACTGGAAGCCTACATGGACGAGTTGCGCAAGGGCGGCGACTCCTGCGGTGCGCGTATCCGGGTGACTGCGAGCGGCATGCCGGTGGGCCTGGGTGAGCCGCTGTTCGACAAGCTGGATGCCGACATCGCCTTTGCCATGATGGGCCTGAACGCGGTCAAGGGTGTGGAGATAGGCGCCGGTTTTGCGAGTGTCACGCAGCGCGGCAGCACCCATGGCGATTCGTTATCGCCGGAAGGCTTCAAGTCCAACAACGCCGGCGGCGTGCTGGGTGGCATCAGCACCGGGCAGGATCTTGAAGTGTCGATTGCCATCAAGCCGACCAGTTCCATCCTCACGCCGCGCGAGTCCATTGACATGGCGGGCCAGCCGACCTCGGTCATCACCAAGGGCCGGCACGACCCCTGCGTCGGCATACGCGCGACGCCGATTGCCGAAGCGCTGCTGGCGCTGGTGGTGATGGAACATGCCCTGCGCCATCGCGCGCAGTGCGGCGACGTGGTCTCGCCGATGCGGGCCATCAACGGCTCGGCCTGAATCAGGGCCTGTTCACACTATTTATGCAAGATGCGTTGCGAGTCAAAAAGGTCATGCGCGAGGCGCAAAACGCAGCCGGGCTGACGCCCGGCAAGGCTTTGCAACACTGCGCATGGCCTTTTTGGCCGCAACCCGGAGGGAACGGGGTGAAAACAGCCCCACTAGTCTCTGCACACCTAGGTCAGACGGCCAGTCTGACCGTCGTCGAGCGCCTTGATTTGCACTGTTTTCACCACGTTCGCACTTGCATAAATAGTGTTAACAGGCCCTATGCCTGAAGCCGCCGCGCGGCGCCGCCAGCTGGTGCCGTTTGCGGCGCTGTCGGCCAGCTACTTCGCCCACATCGGGTTCTTCAACCCCTATTTGCCGCTGTGGCTCAAGGAGCTCGGTTTCAGCATCCTGGCGATCAGCCTGCTGACTTCGGTGCAGGCGGCCACGCGGCTGTTTGCGCCTTACGGCTGGGGCGCGCTCAGTGATCACACTGGGGAACGTGTCAAGCTGCTGCGGTATGGCGCGACGGTTGCGCTGATCAGCTCCTGCGGCCTGTGGCTGGATTTTGATTCACGTTTCGGCATCTGGTGGCTGACCGCCGTGCTGCTGGTGATGTTCACCCACACCAGCGCCATGATGCCCATGAGCGAGGCCGCGATGGCGCACCTGATCAGCCAGGGCGGAGCCTTCGATGCGCGACGTTACGGCCGGGTGCGGCTTTGGGGATCGCTCGGCTTTCTGGTGACGGTGTTTGCCGCGGGCAATTGGTTCGAGATCTTCGGCATGCAACACTTTCCGGCCTGGACCTTTTTGTCGCTGCTGGCGGTGACCATCAGCGTCTGGTGCCTGCCCAACCTGAAGGAGGCCGTCAACCCGCATGAAGAAAAGGTGCCGGTGCTGCCGGTGCTGCAGCAACGGCCGGTGCAGTGGTTTTTCGCGGCGGCGTTTTTCCATGTGCTGGCGCATATCGGCATCTATATCTTTTTCTCGCTTTACCTGGACAGCATTGGTTACAGCAAGGCCATGATCGGCATCCTGTGGGCGGTGTCGGTCATTGTCGAGATTGGCTGGTTCTACACCCAGGGCCGCTGGTTGCCGCGCTTCAGCCTGACCGGCTGGCTGGTGATTTGCGCCGCTGCCATGACCTTGCGCATGGGGCTGACCGCCACTTGCGCCGGCGTACTGGCGGTGCTGGTGTTTGCACAGATGCTGCATGCGCTGACCTTCGCGACGCACCACACGGTGTGTATCGCCTTGCTGTCGCATCATTTTCCAGGGCGGCTGCGCGGCCGTGGCCAGGCACTCTACGTAGTGGTCGCCTACGGGTTGCCCGGCGTGCTGGGCGGCCTGGCGGGCGGTGTGCTCAGCTCGGTCTATGGGCTGGGCAGTGTCTACTGGGCCTGCGCGGCCGCCAGTGCCATCGCCACCTTCTGCGCCTGGCGGGCGTGGCGGCTGCAGCGTGGGCTTGATGCCGCCGCTTCGCCTGTGGCCTGAATCACAAGCGTTTTATGTCTCCAGCCCATACCGGGTGAGCGCAAGCAGCTACTGATTTTGTAGCAAGTAAAGCCGTCATCCCGGACTCGATCCGGGATCCATGTCGCATCTGCAGAGTCGCAAACCCATGCTGCATGGATTGCGGGTCAGGCCCGCAATGACAGACAGGTCACGTCTTGCCGCGATCGCGAAACGGATTGAAGCCGGTGATCAGCGCGGTGGCCGTGAGCACCAGCACGCAGCCCGGTGCCATGCCCCAGGTGACAGGCTCGCCCAGAAAGATGCCGCCCCAGGCCACGCCGAATAGCGGGATCATGAAGGCCGCCGAGGTGGCGGCGCTGGCCGGAATCTCGCGCATCAGCCGCATGCTGATCCAGTACATCAACCCCGAGGTGAACAGACCCAGGACCGCGACCGCGATCATCGCGCCAGTGCTGAAGTTCGCTGCCGGCACGCTGGCGCCAGCCGGCACCAGCAAAAGCAGCGCAGCGGCCACATGCACCACGGCTGAAGCCGGCAGGGCGTCGTGCTCCAGCGTGGCACGTTTCATCAGGGTGGAGCCGAAGCCGTAGCCGGCTGCGGCGCCGGTGCAGGCCAGCGCGGCCAGCAGCACCGGCGTGGTGACAGCGACCGGGCCGAGTTGCACCAGCAGCGCCACGCCGGCGAAACCGATGGCGCAGCCCATCAGGCGCCGGCCGCTGAGCCGTTCTTCCCCCATGACCGCTGCGCCCAGCACGCCGAACAGCGGCGCGGTGGCGTTGAGCACCGCCGAGTAGCCGGCCGGGATCACCAGCGCCGCCCAGTTGAACAGCACAAACGGCGCGACCACCGTCAGCAGGCTCAACAGCGCCAGCCGCGGCCAGGCGGCGCGCACCGGCCAGCGCTGGCGCAACACCCGCATCAGCAGCGCCAGCACCAGCGCAGCCAGTGCGCAGCGCAGGCCCGCCAATAGCCAGGGGCCGAGGGCAGGGCTGGCAATGCGCAGCAAGGGAAACGAGCCGCCCCAGAGCGCGGACAGGGCAATCAACTGGAGGAAGTGGCGGGTGTGCATGGGGACTGTCGATTGTGCGCGATTCACCTCGCTACCGCTGTCATGCAAATTGCCGAACAAAATCTGACCTTGACCCTCGTCTCGATTGAGCTGGTAGCTATCAAATCAATAGCTGGTCGGGTGTGAGACGTCAGATCAGGTTGCGCATCGCCTGCGCGGTTTCGCTAAGCACCGACAGCACGCGGGCGACCGCGTCTTCGCTGGACTCGTGGCCCATGGGCATGGTGACGCTCAGCGCGGCGACCACGTTGCCGTGCCGATCACGCAGCGGAACGGCAATGCCCCGGTAGTTGAGCTCAAGCTGCTGTTCCGAAAGTGCCCAGCCGTTTGCGCGCACACGTGCCAACTCCACGCGCATACGGTCCTTGCTGGAGATCGTGTAGGAGGTGTAGGCCTTGAGCTCGTGATTGGTCAGCCAGTTCTCCAGCCAGACCGGGTCGCGCAAAGCCAGCATCAGCATGCCGGCCGCTGTGACTTGTGCCTGCACGCGCGCGCCCAGCACGTAGCCTGTGTTCATGACCCGGTTCGCGCCATTGCGTGCCAGGTAAATGATGTCGTCGTTGTCCATCACGCTCAAATAGGCGCTTTCCTGCGTTCCTGCGGTCACACGCTGAAGAAAGGGCTGCACGATGCGCGGCAATCGCGCGGACTCCAGGTAAGACTGTCCCAGCCGAAGCACGCGCGGCGTCAGCCAGAACAGCTTGCCGTCAGTGGCCACATAGCCCAAATGCTCCAGCGTCAGCAGGTAGCGGCGTGTGGCAGTGCGTGTCATGCCGCAGCGCGCACCGGCCTGGCTGGCGGTAAGGCGCGGGTTGGCATCGTCAAAACATTCGATGACAGCCAGGCCTTTTTCAAGGCCGGCGATCCAGTCGCGTTTGTCGAGCGCGGGGACTGTAGAAGGGGTGGAGTCGGACGTGGGCATGGGGTGAAGTATTGGATAGTGATTCGACTCATCTGTATGGGTAAAACCCTTGTTTTGATCGATAGTCGATCAAAAGTGAGCGACTATCGATCTTTTTCCCATGACTTCTCCTGTGAAGTACGCTCCTAGCAGATACAGTCCATCGAAATTCACCGTATATAACTGATCATCGAACATTTAGCCTAATCAGTCATGCTGTCCAACATTCAAGGCGATACCGACGTTTTCCTCATCCCCGGCGATCCGGTAGAGCAGGTGCGTGCGCCTGAAGTTTTCAACCTGATCTTCCGCACGCTGGGCATCAATGCGGTATTGGTGCCTGTACATGTTGCGGCCGGGGATATCGAGGCCTTTGTGCGCACCGCTTTCCTCGCCAAAAACATCAAGGGCATGTTTTTCGCCATTCCCCATAAGTCGCTGGTGATGGGCCTGCTGTCGGCATGCAATGACTATGGGCGTGTGGCCGGCGCCGTCAACGGCATCCGCCGCAACAGCCAGGGCGAGCTGGAGGGCGGACTTTTTGACGGGAAGGGTTGTGTCTCCTCGCTGGATTATTTTGGTGTGGCCTATGCCGGCAAGCGGGTGTTGATCCTGGGCGCGGGCGGTGGTGCCTCGGCGATTGCTGCTTCGCTGGCCATTGCAGGCGACAGCGCGCCGGCAGAAATAGCGCTCTACGACCCGGTGCCGGGCAAAGCGCAAGGGGTGGCCGGACGCATCATGGCGCAGGCGCCGGATGGCGCCTTGGTGGTTGCCGTAGGCAGCAGCGACCCCGCTCCTTTTGATCTGGTGATCAATGCCTCACCTTTGGGCTTGCACGCCGCCGACCCCTTGCCCTGCGATGTGTCGCGTTTGGCGCCCCATGCCGCTGTGCTGGATATTTTGATGAAAAACCAGCCCACGCCGCTGCTTCGCGCCGTCCGCGCGCGGCAGCAGGTGGCGCAGCCCGGCTTTGAGATGCTGATTCAGCAAGCGCCGGACTACCTTGATTTTTTCGGCTATGCCGAGGCGGCGCAGGCCGTACGCCAGGACGCCACATTTATCCGCGAGTACCTTTATCCCGCCGAGATGGCGGGAGAGATCAGGCGCGGTGCCAAACCCGCCAGACCCGCCACCAGCGTTCCAATCCCAAGAGTCGGGGAACCACGACTCATAGTGCATTGATTTTTAAATCCAAAGAGGAGACAGCCATGATGAAACGATTCGCTCTTAAATTAATAGCAACTTGTGCAATTGCACTGGGAGCTAGCACCGCTTTTTCACAAGATGTGATCAAGATCGCCAACATTGTGGAGTTGTCCGGTGGCGGCGCCACGGCGGGCACCAACTTCAAGAACGGCGTGGAACTGGCCGTCAGGGAGATCAATGCCTCAGGCGGTATTCTGGGCAAACAAATCCAGACCACCACCGCCGACACCCAGAGCAACCCCGGCGTCGCCAAGGGCCTGACGCAAAAAGCTATCGACGACAACGTGTTTGCCATCTTCGGCCCGGTTTTTTCTGGCTCCATCATGGTGAGCATGGCCGAGTCGCGCCGTGCCGAGGTGCCCAACTTCACCGGTGGTGAGGCTGCCAGCATCACGCAGCAGGGCAACCCCTACGTATTTCGCACCAGCTTTACCCAGGCCACCGCCATGCCCAAGGTGGCGCGCTACATGACGGACCAGGCCAAGCTCAAAAGCGTGGCGGTGATCTACGTGAACAATGACTTCGGCAAAGGCGGCATGGACATGATCCGCAAGTCGCTGGCGAACTCACCCACCAAAATCCTGACCGAAATTTCAACCGAGCCAAGCCAGATTGATTTTTCCGCCGCTGTCCTGCGAGTCAAACAGAGCGACGCCGATGGTGTGTTTGTCTATTCCAACGAGGAAGAGTCTGCGCGCTTGCTGCGGGAGTTGCGCAAGCAGGGCTGGACCAAGCCCATCATTGGCGAGACCACGCTGACTGGGCAAAAAGTAATCGAGCTTGCCGGCGAGGCCGCTAATGGCGCGATTGCCCACGTGGGACTGACGGTGGACGCTCCCATTCCTGCGATTCGAGCTTTTCGCGCCAAGTTCGAGCGCGACTACAAATACATTTCCGACCACAACGGCATGAAAGGCTATTCCGGCGTTTACGTGCTGAAGGCTGCCATTGAAAAAGCCGGCAAGCTCGACCGCAAGGCTGTGGCCCTGGCGATGAAAGGCCTGAAGGTCAACACCGACAAATACCCGGGCGCGCTGATGTACACCGAGTTTGACGACAAGGGCGATCTGGACCGCATGAGCTTCATGGTGCAGGTGAAAAACGGCAAGCAGGAAGTGGTGGAACTGATCACTCCGCTGACCCAGGTGACTGCGTCTGCTTCTCCAACGGTCGCCCCAGCTACCAAAGCCGCAGCCGCAAAACCGGCAGCCGCCAAGCCCGCAGCTACCAAACCGGCTGCCGACAAGGCCGCAGCCAAGCCTTGATGCTGAAAGGCCGGCGCGCAAACGGCGCCGGCCATTTTCCTTTCTCTCCTTGTTTATTCATCCCTATGTTTTGCGTCCTGTGAGACGACAGCCATGACCGACTTTCTACAACTCTTTTTCTCTGGCTTGGCCACGGGCAGCATTTATGCGCTGGCAGCTCTGGGTTTCACCCTGCTGTGGCAAGCCTCCGGCACCATCAATTTCGCGCAGGGCGAATTTGTCATGCTGCCGGCCTTCATGCTGCTGGCATTCATCTCGCTGGGCGCGCCCATGCTGGTGAGCTTTGTGCTTACCGTGTTGCTGGCGGTTGTGTTGCTGGGCTGGGTGTTCAAACGCGGTGTAGTGGACCCCTTGTTCAAGTTCGGCATGATGCCCATCGTTGTGGCCACCATCGGCCTGTCGATTGCCATGCGCAATGGCATGCGCGCCGGCTACAGCGCCGAGGCTCATCCTTTCCCCAGTTTGTTTGCGGACAAGCTGTTCAACATCGCAGGCGTCACCGTCACTCTGCAGGACGTGGGCACCTTCGCTCTGGCCGTAGGCATTGTGCTGGCCACGCAGGCCTTTCTGGCCAAAACCGTCACCGGCCGCGCCATGCAGGCAGTGGCGCAAAACACCGAGAGCGCCTCGGTGCTGGGCATCAACGTGCCGCGCATGATTTTGTATACCTTCGCCATCAACGCCGTGCTGGCAGTGGCTGCGGCTCTGCTGGTCACGCCCACCTACCTGGCCAAGTTCGACATGGGGGAGGGCCTGGGCACCAAGGCCTTTTTTGCCGCCATCATTGGCGGCTTCAACAACTCACGCGGCGCCTTGCTGGGCGGGCTGATTGTGGGCGTGTGTGAAAACCTCGCTGCCGCTTATTTGTCGCCGGCCTACAAGGATGCGGTGGCGCTGATCATCTTCATGATCGTCATCCTCTTCAAGCCACAAGGTCTGCTGGGCAAGAAAGAGGAGCGCAAGGTATGAAACTCCTTAACCACAAGGCGGCGCTTGTCGCCACCGTGCTGGGCCTGCTGCTGGTCTTTGTAGTGCCACAATACCTCAAGAACTACGGTATTTATTTGCTGACCTACTGGCTGATTTTCATCATTGCCACCATGGGCCTGAACCTGACCGTCGGTTACGCCGGACAGAAATCGCTGGGCCATGCGGCCTTCTTCGGCATAGGCGCTTACACCGTGGCCATCATGATGAAGGCGGGCATAAGTTTCTGGGTGGGTCTGCCCGCAGCCGCGCTGATCTGCTTTGTCGTGGGCCTGATACTGGGCTTTCCGGCGCTACGGGTGCAGGCAATTTACCTGGCCTTTGCCACGTTGGGCTTCAACACCGCCATCTGGCTGGTGATGCGCAACGAAGAGTGGCTGACCGGCGGCACCTTCGGCATCAACAACATAGCCCGCCCCATGCTGTTTGGTTATTCGCTTGAAGGAAACCGGCCTTACTACTACTTTGTGCTGGCGGTGACTTTGCTGATGTCGGCCCTCTTGTGGGGCCTGCTGCGCTCCCCTTGGGGCAAGGCTTTCAAGGCCTTGCGCGACAACCCGATACGCGCTGAAAGCCTGGGTGTGGACATTCGCAACTACACCCTGCTGAGCTTTGCCATTGGCGCGGTCTACGCCGGTGTGGCCGGTGCGCTGTTTGCCTCGCTGGTGCAGTTCATCGAGCCCGGGCCATTTACCGTGGCGGCGTCCATCATGATGTATCTGATGGTGGTGGTCGGCGGGGCGGGTTATTTCCTCGGGCCCGTCATTGGCGCTGCAGTGGGCGTGATGCTGCCCGAATGGCTGCGCGATGTACCGCTGGTGTCCAACTGGTACTTGCCGATGTTCGGCACAGCGGTGGTGCTGCTCATGGTCTGGCTCCCCGATGGCTTGCTCAGCATTCCCGACCGCCTGCGCGCCAAACGCGCGGCGCGCCTGGCCTCGGCGGCGCGCACCGCCAGCGCCGCACGGGTAGGGGGTGCATCATGATGGCCCCTGTCCTCAAGGTCACCGACCTCAAGAAAGCCTATGGCGCCATCCAGGCGGTAGGCGGCGTGTCCTTTGAAGTCATGCCCGGCGAGATTTTTGGCGTGATCGGGCCCAACGGCTCGGGCAAGACCACCATGTTCAACAGCGTGTTGGGCCAGATCAGCCCCGATGCCGGCGCCATCGAACTCAATGGCAAGAACATCACCGGCCTGTCCCCGCTGGAGCTGAGCCGCCGCGGTGTAGGCCGTACCTTCCAGACGCTGCAGGTGTTTGGCAAGATGACAGTGCGTGACAACCTGATCGTGGCCGCACAGGAGCATACGGGCTCCATGTTTGGCCGCATGTTTGCGCCGCCCGACTCTGGTCTGGGTGCAAAAGCCGACGCCTTGATCGACCAGTTCCGCATACGCCATGTGGCAGACAGCCTGGCCAACACGCTGAGCTACGGCCAGCAAAAGCTGGTGGACATTGCCATGGCCTTCATGGCCGAGCCCGACCTGGTGCTGCTCGACGAACCGTGCGCGGGCGTCAACCCCAGTCTGGTCGGCGGCATTTCCACGCTGCTCAAGGATTTGAACCGCACCCGCAAAGGATCGTTTGTGGTGATCGAGCACAACATGGACTTTGTGATGGACCTGTGCCACCGCATCATGGTGATGGTGGAAGGGCGGGTGCTGGCCATTGGCACACCGGCAGAGATACGCGCAAACAAAGAGGTGCTTGACGCCTATTTAGGGAATTGACATGGCCGACGATATTTGCATTGAATTTGACGACGTGGTGGCCGGCTACAAGGACTTCATGATCCTGAACAACCTGTCCTTCAAGATCAAGCGCGGTTCCATCACCTTGCTGCTGGGCCCCAATGGCGCGGGCAAGTCTACGGTGCTGAAAACATTGTTCGGTTTGCTCAAGCCGCGCCAGGGCCGCGTGCTGCTGGATGGCGAGGACATCAGCGGCGCCACACAGAAAGCGCTGCTGGCCAAAGGCGTTGCTTTCGTTCCCCAAGGGCGCAACCTGTTTGGCCAACTCACCGTGTTTCAGAATCTGGAGCTGGGCGGCATCACGTTGGGCACCAAAACCACGCACGAACGTATTCCCGAAGTGCTGGAGCTATTCCCCGGGGTCAAGGAGCGGCTGCATTCGCAGGCGTCGGCTTTGTCGGGCGGGGAGCAAAAGCAGCTCGAAGTGGGACGCGCATTGCTGCTGCGTCCCAAGGTGCTGTTGATTGACGAGCCGTCGATCGGCCTGTCGCCCCTGGTGGTGCAGGATGTCTTCAAGCTGCTGAAGAAACTCGCGTCGCAAGGCACCACCGTGTTGATGGTGGAGCAAAACGTCAAGAGCGCGCTGAAGATTTCCGATGACGCGATTGCCCTGGAGTCTGGCCAGCTGGTGCTGCACAAGCCCGCAGCAGAATTGCTGGCCGACCCCAACATCGAGCGGCTTTTCCTGGGCGGTGGCCATGTGTCTGGCTCTGCTCACGCCTTGCCTGCGACGACTGAATCCTGATTTTTTAGGAACTGGAGACAGCCATGAACACCGTACGCCAGACAAACACCGCTGATCGCGAGTCCATTACCCCGGCCGCCAACCCGCTCGGACTGGACGGCATCGAGTTCATCGAATACGCCACGTCCAAGCCGCAGGCGCTGGGCCAGGTGCTGGAGATGATGGGTTTCCGTCCCGTTGCGCGTCACCGCTCGCGCGAGGTACTGCTGTACCGCCAGGGCGCCATCCATGTGATCGTCAATGCCCACGCGCCGGCGCTGCCGGAAGGCGAGGCGGCTGGCGACAAACCGGTGATTGCGGCCGTGGCCTTGCGCGTGCGCGACGCCGCCGCCGCTTACCGCCGCGCGCTGGACCGCGGCGCCTGGGCCGTGCCGTCTCGCGTCGAAGTGATGGAGCTGAACATCCCGGCGATTCATGGCGTGGGTACCAGCCGCCTCTACTTTGTGGACCGGTACGACCAGTTCTCGATTTACGACGTAGACTTCGTGCCGATTCCTGGTGTGGACCCGCGGCCGCCGGCTGTGGCCGGCCTGCATTTTTTCGGCGTGGTGCAGTACATCGGCAACGACCGCGTCGACGACTGGTCGGAGTTTTACCGGGAGCTGTTCGGCTTCACGGAGCTGCCGGCCGAGCAGCGCTTCGGCATCTTGCCCAAGGGGCGGATTTTGCAGAGCCCGTGTCCGGCAGCCTCGCGCTTTTACATCCAGCTGATCGAGCCGGAGGCCGGTGTGCTCGATGTGGAGGACGACGAAGGTTTGCAGCGGGTAGGGCTGGGCACGGCCGACGTGCTGGCCACCGTGGCCGAACTCGGCAAGCGCGGTGTGGAATTTGTCGAATCGCGCGGCGTGCACACCGAGGACCGGGGCGCGCTGACGCGCACCTGGCTGGGCGGCGTGAGCTTCGAGCTGGTGCACGACGAGCGCGGGTGAGGATTGCCATGAGCCACGACAGCGGAAACATTAACGATTTCGGGATGGACACCATCTCGCTGGCCGGCCCGCTGGAGGCTAAGCTGCAGGCTGTGCGTAATGCCGGGTTCACGCAGATCATGCTGGCGGCCAAAGACATGGTGGGCCATCCCGAGGGCATAGAAGCGGCGGTGGCTGCTGTGCGCGCCAGTGGGCTGCGTGTCACTGGTTTTCAGGTGCTGCGGGACTTTGAAGGCCTGTCCGGCCATTTGCACGACTACAAGATCGACATCGCCAAGTCCATGCTGGAGATGTGCCACATGCTGGGCTGCCGCCTGCTGCTGATCTGTTCGTCCACCTCCGTGCATGCCACCGGCGACAATCAGACGCTGGTGAAGGACTTGCGCAAGCTCGCCATGCTGGCGATCCCGATGAATATCCGCATCGCCTACGAGGCGCTGTCGTGGGGCCGCACGATCAACGAGTTTCCGCAGGCCTGGGACCTGATCTGCGAGGCCGACATGCCCAACCTCGGGCTTGGTTTCGATTCCTTCCACATGTTTGCAACCAACACGCCGCTGGCCGACCTGGACATGCTGGACCCCCGAAAAATTTTCCTGGTGCAGCTAGCCGACTTCATGTGGACCGAGATCAAGTCGGTCGAGGAACGTATCGCCACGGCCCGGCATTTCCGCGTTTTTCCTGGCGAAGGGGTACACAGCGAAGCGCTGGCCGCGCTGGTGACACGGCTGCACGGCCTGGGTTATCGCGGCGACTACAGCTTTGAGGTCTTCAACGACGACTACCAGCAGATGCCACTGGCCACTGTGGCGGCGCGTGCCCGGCGTTCGGCGCTGTGGCTGGGCGAAGATGTGCTGCGCCGGTCCGTTCCGCTGCCCAACCAGATCCGTCTGAAGAGATGACGCCCCCACGCCTGTCACTTCGGGCCTGCGGCGCGCTGCCCCTTTTTTCTCCTTCGGGGCGCATTTTTCATGGGGACCGCCCGGCGAAAAAACTTCCGTACCATCCCGGGACGCACATCGCATGAGCAGCATTTTCGAAGGTTTTCTTTCCACGCCTGAAATCCTGGAGGCGTTCAGCGAGCGCAATTTCCTGGAGGCCATGCTGGACTTCGAGGCTTCGCTGGCACGGGCGCAGGCCAGCGTTGGCCTGATTCCCGAGGCGGCGGCGCGATCCATCATCGGCACCTGCAAGGTGGACCTGTTTGACGTGGCCAAGATCGTGCGCGAAAGCGGGCAGGCCGGCAGCATCGCGATTCCTCTGGTCAAAAGCCTGAAAGAAACCGTGGGTCTTTTCAACAAGGAGGCCAGCGAGTTTGTGCATTTTGGCTCGACCTCGCAGGACGTGATTGACACCGCACTGGCGCTGGTCACACGCGAGGCGCTGGGCATGATTGATGTCGATGTCAGCCGGGCGATTGCCGCGCTGCTGGCGTTGGCCAGCCGGCATGCTGACCAGCCGGTGCTGGCGCGCACACTGATGCAACCCGCCTCGGTGACCAGCTTTGGACTGAAATGTGCCGGTTGGGCCGCGCCGCTGGTGCGCGGCCGCCAGCGATTGCAGGCCCGTGCCCGCGACGCCCTGAACGTGCAGTTTGGCGGCGCGGTTGGCACGCTGGCGCACATGCAGGGCAAGGGTCCGCAAGTGCTCGCGCTGATGGCGGCCGACCTCAAGCTCAAGGCGCCTGCCTTTGCCTGGCACACCCAGCGCGACGAATGGGTGGCGCTGGGGTGTGAGTTGGGCCTGATGGTGGGCAGCCTCGGAAAAATCGCCAAAGACATTTCGCTCATGAGCCAGTTTGAAGTTGGCGAAATCCGTGAGCCCACAGAACCGGGTCGTGGCAGCTCGACAGCCATGCTGCATAAACACAACCCCTTGGCCAGCCTGGTGGCGCTGGCTGCGAGCGCACGTGCGCCGCAACGCGTGGCGGCCTTGCTGGCAGCCATGCCGCAGGAGAACGAACGCGCGCTTGGCAACTGGCAGGCCGAGGTGGCCGAGTGGCCGGGGCTGCTGATGTCTGCGCATGGCTCGGCTCGTGCCATGGGGCAGGCACTGTCTGGGCTGCAGGTGGATGCACAGCGCATGCTGGCCAATCTGGAAGCCGTGCGCGCCGGGCTTGCCAGCGAGGCTGCCGTGGAATGGTTTAACCCGGCTCTGGCCCTTGATGCGGGCAGGATGACACGCGCGCAAGTGATTACGCTGACTGCCATGATCCGGGCTATCGATGCGCCCGCGCCGGAGTCGGTGCCTGCCTGACCTTGCCGCACGCTGCGCGGCGCTGATAGACAACTTCCAAACCACATGACTGCTCCAAACGCTTCCTGCTTGCCACTTGTGGTGGCCGGTGCCGGCGTCATAGGCCGCCGCCATATTGATTTGATCCAGGCCAGCGGGCGCGCGCGGCTGTGCGCCGTTGTGGACCCGTTGCCGGCAACGGCAGCTCTTGCGCAAAAACTGGGCGTGCCCCTGTTTGCCAGTCTGGAGGACATGTTTGCGCAGCAGGCTTCGCTGCAAGCTGCCGGCGTGGTTCTGGCCACGCCCAACCACCTGCATGTGCCTGGCGCCCTGCAGTGCGCTCGTCATGGCGTTGCGGCGCTGATCGAAAAACCTGTCGCCCATTCGCTGAAGGCAGGGCGTGAACTGGCCGACGCTCTCAAGGGCAGCTCCGTTCCCATGCTGGTGGGCCACCACAGGCGGTACAGCAGCACGCTGCAACTGGCGCGGCAGGCCATCTCCTCCGGCCAGCTTGGTCGGGTGGTAACCGTCATGGGCAGCGCGCAGTTCTACAAGCCCGACAGTTATTTTGAACAGGGTCCATGGCGCACAAAGGCTGGCGGCGGCCCGATTCTGATCAACCTGATCCACGAGATGGACAACCTGCGTTATCTCTGCGGTGAAATTGATTCCGTGCATGCGGTCGCCTCCAGCGCAGTGCGCGGCTACGACGTGGAAGACACCGCGGTGATGACGCTGAAGTTCGCGAGCGGCGCGCTGGGCACCTTCACCCTGTCGGACACCGTGGCCTCACCCCGCAGCTGGGAGCAGACCTCGGGAGAAAACGCCGACTACCCGAATTACCCGTCGGAAGACTGCTACTTTGTGGCCGGCACCCGCGGCTCGCTGGCGGTGCCGACGCTGCGCACCTGGTCGTATGCCGCGGGCGGGCGGGAGCCGGGCTGGTGGACGCCTTTTGCCGTGGGAAAACTGCAGATGGAAGCGACTGACCCGCTGGCCGCGCAGCTTGCGCATTTCTGCGATTTGATCGAAGGCAAGGCTGCGCCGATAATCTCTGTCACCGACGCCCTGCAAAGCCTGCTGACCGTTGAAGCCGTGCGCCGCTCCATCGCCACCGGCCAGACTGTTGCCCTGCATGATTTGATCTGAAATCCCGGACAATCCGCGAAATAACCGAAAGCCTTTCGAATGAAAACAGTTCTCGTCCTCAACGGTCCCAACCTCAATCTGCTCGGCACGCGCGAGCCTGCCGTTTATGGCGCGCAGACGCTGGCCGATGTGGAGGCCCTGTGTACCAAGGCCTGCGCGGCGCATGGCTTCAAGCTCGACTTCCGCCAGAGTAACCAGGAGGGTGTGCTGGTCGATGCGATCCAGGAGGCCGGTCGTGAGCAGACGGCCGGCACGCTGGCCGGCGTGGTGTTCAACGCCGGCGCCTACACCCACACCAGCGTGGCGCTGCACGACGCGATCAAGGGATCGGGCGTGACAGCGATTGAACTGCACATCAGCAATGTGCATGCGCGTGAATCCTTTCGCCACCACTCGTTTCTGTCGCCGGTCGTCAAAGGCGTGATAGCCGGTTTCGGCGTGCCCGGTTATGCGCTGGCGATTGCCGCGCTGGCCGGCATGGCCTGATCGGTCCCGGCCCCGCCATGTCCACCGTGCCGAAATTCCCGGTGGACGAGCGCGAAGTCGAGTTCAGTGCCATCCGCGCCCAGGGTGCAGGCGGGCAGAACGTCAACAAGGTCTCCAGCGCCATTCACCTGCGCTTTGACATCATGGCCTCGTCGCTGCCCGAGCACATTCGGGAACAGTTGCTTTGCCTGAGCGACAGCCGCATCACGCAGGAAGGTGTGTTTGTGCTCAAGGCGCAGCAGCACCGCACGCAGGAGATGAACCGTGCAGACGCGCTGGCGCGGCTGCAGGAAGTGGTCGATGCTGTGTCGGTGCCGCAGAAGGCGCGGCGTGCGACCAAGCCGACGTACGGATCGAAGCAACGGCGCCTGGCCGGCAAGAGCCAGCGGTCGGAGATCAAGAGTTCACGCGGCAAGGTCAATGAATGAGGGCGTTTCACCAAAAATTATGATTATTTCAGCCTCCAGCCCATACCGGATGGGCGTGAGCAGCTATTAAAATAATAGCAAATTTATGAGCCGGAGCTTTGCAATGCTTGACCTTCCCCTGTCTTTTCTTCACCGGCCCGCTGCTCCCTCCGCCCAACCGTGGCTGCTGGTGTTGATGCACGGTGTCGGCAGCAACGAGCAGGACCTGTTCGGTCTGGCGCCTTATGTGCCCAAAAACTTTCACGTGATCAGCCTGCGCGCACCGTATGCCATGGGGCCATCGGCCTGGGGCTGGTTCGCCTTTACCGTTGATGCGCAGGGCGAACGCACGATCAACGAAGCGCAGGAAGCCGCCAGCCGGCAGCTTGTTGCGCAAACCCTGGCCGCGGCGGCGCAGCAACTCGGTATTCCACCGGCGCGTGTGGTGGTCGGCGGCTTCAGCCAGGGCGGCATCATGGCTCTCTCGCTGCTGCTGTCGCAACCCGCGTTGCTGCAAGCGGCGATGGTGCTGCACAGCCGCCTGCTGACCCAGGTGGTGCCACTGGTTGCAGCGCACGAAGCGCTGAAAGGAAAACAACTCTGGCTAAGCCACGGCACGCACGACGAGGTGATTCCGCTGGCCAGCGCGCATGCGATTCGGGAGTTGGTGGAGACGCTGCCGATTGAGTTGAGTTACTCGGAGTACCCGAGTGCGCATGAGTTGATTCAGCAGGAGTTGGTTGATGCGATGGGGTGGCTACAAGAGTTGACTGAATAGGCTGTCATCCCGGACTTGATCCGGATCTATGTCGAGGGAACCCCTATTGGTCCGCGTGGCATGGATTGCGGGTCAAGCCCGCAATGACAAGGAAAGCTGATCTTGCCCCCGAAAAACGTACTCCATAGCTGATGGTCCAATTCAGCAATTGGAGAATGAGAAATGAGCAAGAGAAAAGACGGACAGGCCCGGGGCAAGTGCACCCTGGAATTCAAGCTGGAGGCGATGCGCCTGGTCGAGGGTGTGCAAGCCGTGCCTGTGACGGCCAGGATCCTGGGTGTGCCGGTGCAGACGCTGGGCAACTGGGTGAGGCTCAGCGACTCCTTGAGTGCTGCATTTGGCCTGACCCGTGCTGGGGCTGGCGTCATGCCTTTGCGTTGAACTGTCGATCGTGATTCCAGCCTTGAATGTAACAAACCACTTCCGGCGCCAAGGAAAAATGACTGTCGTTCAGACCGCCATCAAGCGGGCCACAAAAGCTGCACCGGTTTCACGCGTGCCCAGTTGACCGCCGACATCACGGGTGGCTTCATGAGCGGCAATCGCTTCAGCTGTGGCCGCTTCAATGGCCGCACTGGCTTCAATGAAAGCTGGCTTACCGGCACGCAGACCGTGCCAGCGCAGCAACTGTCCGGCCGACAAGATCAGCGAGAACGGATTGGCAATATTTTGACCCGCGATATCAGGAGCAGAACCGTGCGCGGCCTGTCCCATGGCGTGATTGACACCGGCATTGAGCGAGGCGCCCAAGCCGAGGCTGCCGGAGAGTTCTGCAGTCAAGTCGGACAAGATGTCGCCAAACATATTGGTCGTGACGATGACGTCAAAACGCTGCGGCGCACGCACCACGTGGGCCATCATGGCGTCGACGATGAAGTCATCCACAGCCACTTCCGGAAACTCCTTGCCGACGCGCAAGCACTCTTCGATGAACATGCCGTCACCAATCTTCAGCACATTGGCCTTGTGCACGATGGTGAGCTTTTTACGCCGGGTCATGGCTAGCTCGAATGCTGTGCGGGCGATGCGCTCACAGCAAACGCGGGTGATTCGTCGCAGCGACACCACCACGTCTGGCGTGATCAGCATCTCGCTACCGCCGGACTCGATGTTGCGGTCGGCGTAAAAACCTTCTGTGTTTTCACGCACAACGACAAGGTCAAACTCGCCCAGCCGCGCAGGCATGCCTTTGAAGGTCCGTGCCGGCCGGATGTTGGCATACAGATCCAGCGTCTTGCGGAAAAATTTCGACGGATTGATCTCACCCTTGGCTTCGTCCTTGAAGTCGTAGGTGGCCATGGGGCCGAGCATCAGGCCATCAGCTGCGCGCACCTTCTCCAGCAGGGCCGGGGTGACGGTAGCGCCATGAAGCTTCAAACTGTCGTGGCCTGCAATGTCGTGTTTCAACTCAAGCTGGAGATGATACTTTTGGGATACGGCTTCAAGAACATTAACCGTGACGGCCATGGTTTCAGGGCCAATACCGTCGCCGGGCAGAACAACAATCTTCATGGGGGCAATTCAAAAATGGATGTCATAGGAATATGAGATGACTAGCATATTTAGCCAATCTTCAATTGGGTTTGAGGCCGGCAGTCTTCGCAACCTCACGCCAAAGCACGGTCTCAGCAACCAGGGCTTTACGGAAATCGGCGGGTGAGCCGCTGACGGCATCTGCCCCTTCGTGGCTGAGACGGCTGCGCATCGGATCGCGTGCTGCCGCTTCGTTGATTGCAACGTTGAGTTTGTCGATGATGGACTGCGGCGTTTTGGCTGGTGCGAGCACACCCCACCAAGTTGAAATTTCAAAACCCTTGATGCCGGCTTCGGCCATGGTCGGCGCGCTCGGAAAGAGCGGTGAACGCTTGGCGCCCGTCACGGCCAACAACTCGACGCGGTTGTCGAGCACGTAAGGCAGGATGGTTGGCACTGTGGCAAAAAACAACTGGATGCGGCCCGCTAGCAAGTCAACGGTAGCCGGGCCACTGCCTTTGTAGGGCACGTGCGTCATAGCCAGTTGCGTTTTTTGCCGAAACAACTCCCCCGACAGATGGTTGATGCTGCCGTTACCGGACGAGCAATAGTTGGTGCCGTCTGGCCGGGCTGCCATGGCTGTTCGCAGCTGCGCGATGGTTTTGACGCCCATCTCTTTGCTGGCAACCACCAGCAGCGGGCCGCGACCAATCATGGCAATGGGCGAAAAATCTTTCTCGATGTTGTAACTCGGTGTGGCTTCGGCCGCAGCATTGGTGACGAAGGTCGAGGTCGCAAACAGCAAGGTGTAGCCGTCGGCTGGCGCCTTGGCCACGGCGTTTGCGCCAATGCTGCCGCCGGCACCGCCTTTGTTTTCGATGATCACCACTTGGCCGAGCTTTTCCCCGAGCGCCTTGCCCACATCTCGGGCAATGCTGTCGGTGCCGCCACCGGGGGCGAACGGCACGATCAAGGTAATCGGTTTGAGCGGGTAATTTTGAGACGGTGTTTGAGCCTGCACGGGCAAAGCTGACAAGGCCGTTAGCGCCGTGAAGGTTGTTGCCGCAAAGCTGAGGTAGCGGTGCATCTCAATGACCCGTAGCGGGTGACACGGCAGCACCCTCGATACGGTGGCGAGCCAGAGACTCGGCCACAAAGCCACTGGCTTTCATCTCTTCAACGAAGGCTGCGACGTACGCTTGAGCGGCTACGCCGCGCGCCTTGGGCACGCCCATCGCTTGCTCGATGACCATGAAGCGCCCCGGCAACAAGCGCAAGCCCGGCAGGCGTTTGATGTCCGACTCCAGCTGCTGCTTGACGCCTGCGGCAACGTCATCGCCATTCGCCAAAAAGGTGTCCACAACGGACGGCGATGTCATGGCACGGACGATCTGCGCAGCTTTCAAGGCTAGCGTCAGGTACAGGTCATAGGCACTGCCTTTGCCGACGGTGACGCGGTGCGCGGCAGTGTCGACTTCTTCGTTGCGCTGCAAGGGCGAGGCCTCGCGCACCAGGTAACTGCCTTCTATCAAGACATACGCGGCGGTGAACAAAATGCCCTGCCCGCGCACGGGGTCGATGGCGAAAAACCCGATATCGGCCTGATCGGCGGTGACGATCTCGACTGACTTCCCGGCTGAATCGGAAACCACCAATTCAGACTCGACACCGAGCCGGCGCGCCAACTCCCGCGCCAAGTCAATGGACACGCCCACAGGCAAGCCGGCAGCGTCACGATTGGCGAGAATGGGGTTGCCCAAATTGATGGACGCACGCAAGCGTCCGGTGGGTGTCAAAGCGCTCTTCACGGCTGCACTGAATGTCATAAGTCGTCGTTTCTGTAGTTGGCGCCAAAACCTGCGTCACAGCACAGGTTTATTGTCGTCATAGTATGGATGGATTCGGAAAACCAAGCAGCGATAGCCGCCTTGCGCTCACCAATGTAATCGGGTTGTCCGTCGGCACTTAGCCGCATGCTCAGGTCATGGCCGGGTATAAGCACAGTGCCGGGCACGGCGCGCCAGTGCGCCCAGATCATCGCCAGGGTGTCGCGACTTTGCTGAGCGTCTGAGGTGGCGTCAACTTCGCCGGACAACAACTCAGCCCGGTTCTTCGCCGAGTCGCCTGTGAAGATAACTGGAGGGGTATTGGCGGTCAGCACAAAAATCAGATGTCCCGGTGTGTGGCCCGGCGCCGCCACGGCTTTGAGACCTGGCAACGGTTCATCGTCCGGCAACATGCGACGCACGCGCTCACGCGTCAGCAGTTCACGCACATACAACTCAGGCAAGGGGTTGAAACCCGGAGGCTGACTCGCGGCCCAGGTGAGTTCCTCGTCACCAATCCAGACGGTGGCGTTCGGGAACAAAGTGAAGTTGACGGCGTGGTCGTAATGCGCGTGGGTGAGGATCACGTCGGTCACGTCTTCAGGCTTGACGCCTTGGGCTTGCAGTTGCTGCGACAGCTCGCGGCGAACGCCAAAAGCGCCGACATCCAGCAGCGCCACACGCCCTTGCCCACGGAGAAGCGACACGGTGCTCCAACCGAGACCACCATGACAGACGGCACGCCCCGGAAAACCTTGAATCAGCAAATCGAGTTGGTACATGAACAGATGTGCATGGGTTGGCAGCAGAACTTACTGCGGCTTGATGTTGGCATCTTTGATCAGCTTGCCGTAGAGCGCTAGGTCGCGTTGAATGTGCCCGGCGAATTCTGCCGGGCTGTTGCCCACCAGATGGTTGCCTCCTTCGACTTCAAGGCGTTGTATCACTTCGGGTGACTTGATGGCCTTGACCGCTTCTTGGTGCAGCCGGGCGATGATGGCCGGGTCTGTCTTGGCTGGGGCGAGCAGACCGACAAACTGGGTGATGTCAAAGCCCTTGTAACCCAGCTCCTGCATGGTCGGCACTTGTGGCAATGATTTGGCGCGTGTCGGACCTGAGACGGCGAACGGCCGCAGTTGCTTGCCCTCTATTTGTGGCGTCGACGTGATGATCGTGTCATAAGTGAACGCGAGGTGACCGCCGAGCAGGTCTGCCAATGCAGGTGCGCTGCCCTTGTAGGGAACGTGGATCAGCTGGGTGCCGCTCATCAGCGACAGCAACTCGCCCGCCAGATGGCCACCACCACCTATGCCGGTAGAGCCGTAACTGAGCTTACCGGGTTGGGCCTTGGCCTGAGCGACCAGCGCGGAGATGCTGGCGATGGGGGAGTTGACTGGAACCACCAACACGTACTGAAAAGTCAAGATCTGACTGATGGGCAGCAGGTCCTTGATCGGGTCGTAAGGAATTTTGGTGTAGAGCACAGGGTTGATCACCAGCGGGCCGCTGGCCACGGCCAGCAGGGTGTATCCATCGGCAGGTGCCTTGGCAACGATGTCGGTGCCAATGCCGCCGTTGGCACCGCCTTTGTTGTCCACAAGGATAGGCACACCCATGTTTTCCGACATCTTCTTGGCGACCACCCGGGCCGTAATGTCCGCATTGCCGCCGGCTGGGTAGGGAACCACCAAGCGGATCGGCTTGTTCGGATAACCTTGGGCCTGGGCCAGCGTGGCGAGTGCCATGGCGGCAACCAGCATGAGCGCACGCTGTTTAAGTTGGGATGAAATCATGAGGATCTCCATTTTTATAGTCAACTATCAGAAAGGGGGATTGACGCAGAGCGCCGTCACACAGGCGCGTTGGCTGCATGTTTGTGCAGCAAAGCCATCACGTCAGCAAGCATGTGAATGCCGTTCTCGCGTTGGTCTTTCATTTTGGCCAGCTCGATCTCGCCAGGCACCAGCACCGGCTTGCCGTCCTCGGCGGCTGGGCTGCCGTGAAGGATTGCCGCGAAGTCGTTCATGCGCTCTGTGAGCCAAGTGGTCGAGCCTAACAAGCGGGTGTTGATGAGGATGAAAAAGTGACCCAGATTCTGCGGCTCGTCAGGGGCGTCAACCCACGACTTGACGTGCGTCAGGTAGGCCGCGTTCGACAGCAAGCCGGCAAACAGATCGACCAGCAGCGCCAAGCCGTAACCCTTGTGGCCGCCAATCGGCAACAAGAAGCCGTCGAGTGCTTGCGCCGGGTCGCTGGTCGGCAAACCTTGTTTGTCAGTCGCCCAGGTGGCTGGAATGCTCTCGCCACGCTTGAACGCATTGCGAATTTTGGCTCGGGCCACCACGCTCATGGCCATGTCTAGCAAGAAAGGTGCACCGCCGGGGTTCGGCACGCCAAAGCCTAAGGGACTATTGCCCAGACGCGCATCGGTACCGCCCCAAGGCGCAATGGTGGTGGTCGCATTGCTGCCGATGATAGACGCAAAGCCTGCCTCGGCCGCCATCAGCGAATAGGGTGAGATTGGTCCAAAGTGATTGCTGCCGCGCGCAAAAGCAATGCCAATGCCGCATTCACCGGCGACTTGCATCGCCGCTTCCAGTGCTCGCAGTCCGACCAAGGGGCCCACGCCGTTGTCGCCATCGACCCGCACCATGGCCGGCGCCAAGCGCTCAACCTTTACCCGGGCATCTGGGTTGATGCCTTTGATCAGCAAGCGTTCACCGTAAGACTCAACCCGGCTCAGGCCGTGGGTGGACAGGCCAAACAAGTCGGCCATGATCAAAATGCGGCAAACGTCCTGGGCGTCCGCCAGCGACAAACCAAGCCCCTGAAAGGCTTTGACGCCAAGTTGGGTGAGTTCAGATTCAGGCACCCGAAGCGGGTCATTGACACGAGTGTTCAAAGCAGGTCTTTCATCAAAACGCCGATTATCAAAAAGTAGGTGCAGCGTGTAAAGTGCAAATATTCCATCTATTGTTGTTAAAAACGCATGAATTTTGATTTGGCCGACCTTCGGGCCTTCCTTTCTGTGGCCGATATGGGCAGCTTCAAGGCCGCCTCAGCTGCCATTCATTTGTCGCAATCGGCGCTGTCACGACGCATCGACAAACTCGAAACGGCCCTCGGCGTGCTACTTTTTGAGCGCACCACGCGCAAAGTCGAACTGACCACGGTCGGGCGCAGTTTCGTACCCAAAGCGCGCAGCGTCCTCAACGAACTTGACAGCGCACTGCTAGGCATCAGTGACGTCGCCGAACGCATCTCTGGCGAAGTGACCATCGCCTGCGTACCCTCGGCCGTGGCCTATTTTTTACCGGACGTGATGCGCACCTATCACCGCCAATATCCCGGCATCCGCATCCGTGTGATCGACGAATCGTCTTTTGACATTCTGCTCAATGTGGTGCGCGGCGAAGCCGATTTTGGGCTCACCTACATCGGCGCACAAGAAGCCGACATTGAGTTCGAGCCGGTGCTGCAAGACCCCTTCGTGGTAGCCTGTACCAAAGACCATCCGCTGGCCAAAAAAAGAAAAATCCGCTGGGATGAATTGGGCCAGCACAACTACATCACGCTCGCGCAAGGCAGCGGCAACCGGCTACTGATTGATCTGGCGCTGGCCCAAAGCAAGTCGCATCCGCGCTGGTTTTGCGAGGTTCACCACGTACCCGCCATGGTCAGCCTGATCGAGGCCGGACTCGGTGTCGGCGTTGTCCCACGCCTGGCGATGCCGCGACAAGAACACCCGACCCTGGTCAGCATTCCGCTGTACGAGCCGGATGTGGCCCGCACGCTGGGCCTGATCAAGCGCAGAGGTCGTGAATTAACAGCCGCTGCGCGTCACTTTTATGACCTGCTGATTCAAGCCATGAAGTAATTTTATCTGCCGGCGGGACCGAGGCTTTGCGCCAGCACCCACTCACGAAAACGAACGATCTTGTCGTCGTTAGAAATCTCAAGCGGGCTGACCAAGTGGTAGCCGCCCTTTCGTCGCAGCGTATACGGATAGGGCGTCACCAACCTCCCCTGAGCCAGATCGTCTTCAACATATTTCACCTGAACCAGCGCCAAACCCAGCCCTTCGAGCAGGCATTGATACAGGATCGTGACATCCTCAAAGTACATGTCGTTCTCAGCTGGCTTGCGCGTTGCACCGACCGCCTGCAACCAGTCCTCCCACTGAATTTTCCGGCGCGAGTGCAGCATCGGCAAGGTGAGCATTTTCTCGAGCGAGCAGGGCAATGACATTCGGGCAACAAGCCTGGGTGAAACAACCGGAATCAAGGCGTCTTCAAAGAGCAAGTCACTCCGGTTGCCATCCCACGGTCCATCGCCATAAACAATGCCCATATCGACTTTGTCGCGCCCAAAATCCACGGCTTCAACGTGCGTCGTCAGCCGGATCTTGATGTCGCGATTTTTTTCCTGAAAATCGGAAATTCTCGGAATCAACCAGCGCACGAAGAAGGTGCCGTAACCGCGCAAATTCAGGATTTGGTGGGAGCCCGATGTCAGCAGGTCTTGCGTAGCGTGCAAGATTCGGGTGAACACAGGCCCCAACTCACCGGCGTAAACAGCACCACCTAGACTGAGCGAAACGCGCTGCCCATTGCGCTCGAACAGTGCGAAACCCAGCCACGCTTCCAGCGTCTTGATTTGATGGCTGACCGCGCTTTGCGTGATGTTCAACTCGTCGGCGGCTTTGGTAAAACTCAAATGGCGCGCCGCACATTCGAAAGCGCGCAACGAATTCAGTGGTGGCAAGGGGCTGGCCATGCAGCATCTTTCAAAGAATGGAGAAAAGATAAAGCCATCATTAGTTTTTCTCATGTTATCTTGAAAAAAACTCTCTGTGACTTCGTTGCTTCCTACGTAAGATTCGCGTAACCCGCAGAAGCACCGGCAGACTGAAGGACGAAACCTCTCGCTGCACGTGTGTCCACCCGCCGCTTTATCCGCTGCCTTTAACAAGAGTCACCTCATGCCCAACTACGCCACCGATTTCAAGTGTGTTCGCGACGACGTCAGTCCTGAAGAATGGGCCGCGCGGGTCGAACTCGCAGCCTGCTACCGACTGGTCGACAAGTTCGGCATGACCGACCTGATCTACAACCACATCACGGCCAGCATCCCTGGCAGCAACCACTTACTGATCAATTTGTACGGGCTTCTTTACAAAGAAATCACGGCATCGAGCCTAGCCAAAATCGACTTGGCGGGCAACATCTTGTCCAAGCCAGACACCGACTACGGCATCAACAAGTCGGGCTACGTGATTCACGGCGCCATCCATGAGGCGCGCTCGGATGTGCGATGCGTGATTCACACCCACAGCCGTGCCGGCATGGCAGTCGCCAGCATGGCGTGTGGGCTGCTGCCCATGACGCAAACATCCATCCGCTTTCACAACCACTTGGGCTATCACGACTTTGAAGGCCCGGCCATCAACCTCGAAGAGCGCGTGCGACTGGTGAAAGATCTCGGGCTTCACACCGCCATGATTTTACGCAACCACGGTTTGCTGACCTGCGGCCCCAGTGTGCAACAAGCGTTCAACACGATTTACCAGCTAGAAATGTCCTGCCGCGCACAAGTCGATGCAATGGCTGGCGGCACCGAACTGAATCTTCCTTCTGAGGAAGTTTTGCAGCACACTGCCCACCTCTATCAACCAGGAACGCGCCGCCCGTATGGCGAGCTTGAGTGGCCGGCCATGATCCGCTTGCTGCGGGCCGAGGCCGGTGCGTCAGGTTTTCCGCCTTTCGATGTTTGATATCTGACGCTTGATGCCGTTCGATCTATAACCTGACACCTGTAATCCATGAGAAAAATAATCAACGAGACAAACCGTAAAGCCTGGACAGGCGTCGCTGTCGTCGCACTGGGATTACTGGCCAGTAGCTGGACCCTGGCACAAAGCAGCGCTGAGGCTTATCCCAACAGGCCAGTCAAGATCATGGTCGGCTACGGCCCAGGCGGTACCGGCGACTTGACGGTGCGTTTGGTGGCACAAAAGTTGGTGGAGAAAACTGGCCAAGCCTTTGTCGTCGATAACCGGCCCAGCGCCGGCGGCATCGTCGCCTCACAAGTGGCACAACAGGCGAAGCCAGACGGTTACACACTGAACTTCATCGCGGCAGGCAACTTCGCCATGACGCCGTCGCTCTTCAAGTCGCTGCCCTTTGACCCGATCAAGGACTTTGAAATGGTCTCACTGATCGGCACCTTCGGCTTTGCCTTGGCGGTCGACAGTCAGTCAAGCATCACCGACACACGCGGGCTGATCGCCGACGCCAAAGTCAACCCGGGCAAGCTGTTCATCGGCACCATCGCGGTGGGCAGCGCACAGTATTTAGCGGCGGAAGTCTTTCGCTCCATGGCCGGCATTGAAGCGACCATCGTGCCCTACAAAACCTCGGACGACGTCGTTCGCGCACTTCGCACAGGTGACGTGCAAGCGATCTTTGAAACCCTCGCACCCGTCATTCCGCATGCCAAAGCCGGCACGATGCGGGTCCTGGGTGTGACCGAGGCCCAGCGCTTTCCGAGCCTGCCGAATGTGCCGACGATTGCTGAAAGCGGCCTACCCAACTACGAGATTTCCGGCTGGAACGGCATTGCCGTACCGGCACGCACGCCGCGCGACGTGATCGTCAAGCTCAATGCAGAAATTAATGCCGCCGTCGTGCAACCCGATATCCGCCAAAAGTTTCTAGCGCTCGGCGTAATAGCGCGCGGCAATACCCCAGAGCAAATGACAGCGCTCCTGAAAAAGGACATCGCATGGTGGCGCGATGTGATGGAAAAAGCCAAGATCGCCAAGCAATGAGCTCAGCAACCACGACACCTTCTGCTGCCTTAGCGCGACCCAAAATCTACATCCTCGACGCCTTCCATGAGGCCGGCATTGCGCTGGCGCGACAACACGCCGATGTGGTCTGCTGGCCAGACCCGGCCATCAAGAACTGGCCGGAAGATGCCGATGGCGTCATGGTCCGCATGACGCCGATCACCGCCGAACAGCTCGCCCGCGCCCAACACGTCAAGGTGATCTGCAAGCAAGGCGTCGGCTACGAAACCATCGCCATCGAAGCCGCCAGAGCGCACGGCATTCCGGTGTGCCGAACACCCGGCGTGAACAGCGAAGCCGTGGCCGAAATGGCGTTTGCATTGACACTTAGCGTCGCACGCCGCGTGGCGCGCTTTGACCGCATGCTACGCGCGGGTGCAGAGATCGTCAGGCCGCAGCATCTGGGCATCGAGCTGCAAGGCAAAACCGTCGGCATCGTCGGCATGGGCAACATCGGAAAATCCGTCGCTCGCAAATGGCTGGGCGCCTTTGACGCCAAGCTACTAACCTACGCCCCACGCAGCCCAGCAGACCACTGGTGTGATCTGCCCCACACCCGCGTGGCCTCGCTGCACGAGATGCTGCCGCAGGTTGACGTGCTGACCTTGCACTTGCCGCTGACGGCCGAGAGTCATCACATGATCGGTCGCCGCGAGCTGACGCTGATGAGGAAAAACGCCATCCTGATCAACGTCTCGCGCGGCGGGATCATTGACGAGAAAGCGCTGTTTGAGTCGATGTCCAACGGCCATCTGTTTGGAGCAGGTCTGGATGTTTTTGAGATCGAACCACCGCCGGCTGAATGTCCACTTTTGCAATTAGAAAATGTGGTGGCGACGCCGCACGCGGCGGGTGGCACGCACGAAACCCAAACGAGAAGCGCCTTGCAAGTCGCGCAACAAGTCATAGACGTGCTGCAAGGAAAGCCACCTGCCAACTGCGTTAACTGATCTGCCCACAAGGCCTGAACACCCGGCTTAAAACACCAGCACCGATATCCAAAATGAACAGCAACCATGCCACAGTCTCACCCCACTCCTTCGGCCGCCATCCACGGCGGCAGTCATCAGCCGCCACACACGGTGTTGCCCGCTGGCAGCTGCGACTGCCACACACATGTGTTCGGACCGACTGACCGCTACCCGCTGGCAACAGACCGTCAATACACGCCCGGCCAAGCGCGACTTGAAGACATGCTGCGCCTGCACGACCAGCTGGGCATAGAACGTGTGGTCATCGTGCATCCTAGTCCTTACGGCAGCGACAACAGTTGCACCGTAGACGCTCTGCTGGCGCTCGGTGAACGCGGCCGCGGTGTGGCGGTGATCGACGAGAAGACCAGCGATGCGCAGCTGCAAGCCATGCATGACGCTGGCGTGCGCGGTGTCCGCATCAACCTGGAAACCGATGGCATCCATGACCCGGCCTTGGCCACACGCCAGTTGCGGTGGGCGCACGAACGCGTCAAAGATCTCGGCTGGCATTTGCAAATTTATACCAATCTGGCGGTTTTTGCGTCCCTTGAGCCAGCGCTGGACCAGCTCTCGTTGCCCGTGGTTCTGGATCATTTTTGCCGTGCGCAAGCCGCTCTCGGGCCAGCCCAAGCGCACTTTGGCAGCTTGCTGCAACGGGTACGAGAAGGCCAAGTTTGGGTCAAGCTGTCCGCGCCGCATCGTATTTCGAGCGTACCCGACTGCGCCGACGCGGCCGCCATGGTGCAAGCCTTGATCGCGGCTAATCCTGATCGCCTGCTGTGGGGCAGCGATTGGCCGCACCCAGGCGCCGCACCGGGAAAACCACGGCAGCGCGAAGTAGTTGAAAATTTTAATCCGATCGACGATGGCAGGGCCCTTGACCGCTTAGTCGAATGGATTAACGACCCGGTCACATTGAAGAAAATACTCGCTGACAACCCGGCCAAGCTGTACGACTTCAAAACAACGTAAATCAAACAGGAGACAAATCCATGAGCATCAACATCCCCGGCAACCGCCGACAGTTCAACCGAACGCTCGGAGCCTTGCTGGCTGCAGGCACGGCATTGCCTCTGAAGCAGGCTTTGGCACAAGAGTCGGCCAAGCCCATTCGCATCATCGTTCCGTTTGCACCGGGTGGCAGCAACGACATCGTTGGCAGAACCATGGCGCAGCAGCTTTCGATGCGTCTGAAGCGCTCGGTCGTCGTTGAAAACGTGCCCGGTGCTGGCGGGGCCATTGGATCGGCCATGGTCGCCAGGGCCGAGCCCGACGGCAACACCTTGCTGCTGATCTCCTCGACCTTCACGATGAACGCTTCCGTCATGAAGCTCAGCTACGACCCGGTGAAGTCCTTCACGCCCGTGGCCATGCTCGGCATGGGCCCGAGCGTGATTGTGGTTGCCGCCAGCCTGCCCGTTAACTCGATCAAGGAATTGATCGATTACTCAAAGAAAAATCCAGGCAAGGTCTACTTCGGCTCGGCGGGTGTCGCCAGCTTTCAGCACTTCGCCATTGAGTTGTTCAAGCTGCGCACAGGTGCCGACCTGACCGTCGTTCAGTACAAAGGCGGCGGACCGGCTTTGATCGATCTGGCCGCCGGTCACGTTCAGGTCTCCTTGGGCAGCCTGATCCAGATGCAGTCTTACCTACGCTCCGGAAAAATCAAACTACTGAGCGTTGCCGGCTCCCGCCGTGTCGACCTCATTCCTGATGTACCCACCCTGAAGGAAACCGGCGTCGACGTGGAAGTCAGCAACTGGTGGGGCCTGCTGGCGCCTGCTGGCACACCCATCAGTTTGGTCGACAGATTGCACCGCGAAGCCAATGCCGCGCTGGCGGAGCCGGACATGAAAAAACGCTTTGCTGGCGAAGGGGCAGATCCGATGCCGATGTCACGCCCAGAGTTTGAAAAACTCATGGCCGAAGAAACCGCTAAGTGGGCCAAAGTCGCCCGCGAAACCGGCATCAAAATCGAATAAGGGAGCGCTACCGTGAACATGACCATACGCACGATCAATGAGATTTTCGGTGCTGAGATTTCAGGGCTTGACCTGACGCAGCCTGCCGGTGATGCCACCCGAGCCGAGCTCAACGCGCTATTTGCAAAGCATGCGGTACTGGTCTTTCGGGACCAACCCCTGACACCGCCGCAGTTCATGCAGGCTGCCGAAATTTTCGGTAGCCTGATGGATCAGCAAATCAAGCAGTTCGTGCTGCCAGACTATCCCCTGGTTGGCTGTAACTCCACTAAAGACCTGCCGCGCAAAAATGGTAAGTTGCAAGTGCGCGGCGAAAATTATCATACAGACCACTCAAACGACATCGCGCCGCCGAAGGCCACGAGCCTGATGGCGGTGCAAATTCCGTCTTACGGCGGCGACACGCAGTTTGTCGATGTGCGGCGCGCCTATGACGATTTGTCCGATGCCCAGAAAACCACTTTGAAGAACCTGCGTTCCAAGCATGTGCACGAAAGCAGTCGCAGTCCGCGCAGCTTTTCCAAGTTGAGCCCTGAAGACATGGCAAAAATTCCGCACACCGAGCAACCGCTGGTCATCAAACACCCCATCAGCGGCAGGCCGGCACTGTACCTGAACACTGGGCGCATGGAGGGCATCGAGGGCATGAGCGCTGACGATGGCTTTGCGTTGATTGACGAGCTCTACCAACACGCCACCCAACCTCAATATGAGTACCGCCATCAATGGCGTGTCGGTGACATGGTGATTTGGGACAACCGCAGCGTGATGCACCAGGCCAATGCTGACTACGACCCCGAAGAGTACCGCTATTTGTACCGGATCATGCTGCACGGCGACAAGCTACAGCCCTTTCTTTGAATTAAAACGATTGAGTTCATTTACAGGCAGGGCTGTCTTATCTAAAAGGGCTTGCCCTATATGAGCGTGACATCGAGCTTACGCACAAGAAAGATTTTCATCAGTTCAGCAAGGTTTATGACAAGCAAGCCACAACATTACGCGATGTTTATGCTCAACTTGTTTCCCTCAATGATCAAGTAGCCTACTTGGCACTCCACTACCAGTTGGTGGATAGACGTCCGCAATTGCTTGAACGCTACCGGACGCCGGAGACGGGTGACGCGCGAGCTTGGGAGCGATTTCTGAGTGCCTCACTGGCAGAGAAATCCGACAACATCAAGGCAGATGCATTGTCCAAAGAAGCCTCACAAGTGCTGACGGATTTTCGGCGAAAGAGAATCTATCTGTCTTCAGGAACTGCGGGCGAGGTTGAGCGGTTAATGAATCTATTTCTCTATGTCGGGTCTGAATTTAGAAATATCAGTTACCGCAACCCTGACAATCTTCGACAAGTTGTTGAGCCTGAGGTCATTGAGGTGCGGAAACGGGCGCTCGAGGCAAGCCAAAATCTTTTTCCTGTATTGGAAAGTCAGTTTCGCCGACATTTGGGAGGTCCAGATGGTAAAAACAAATAGCTCCTCAGTGGCTATACAAGCCGCCGCAACAACCCTGGTACCGAAGAAGCCAGCAACGCCACCCCCGTCGCCGTCAGCAAACCCAGCACCACCTTGCGAAAGGTCGCTTCGCTGATGCCGATGTATAGGCGCGCACCGAGCAGTGAGGGTATTAGCATGGCCGGCGCGACGATGGCGAAGTAGGGCAGGGTGGCGGTGGTGATGACGCCTGTCGCAATGTAGCTGGCGAAGGTGACGGCCAGCAGCGCGAGGTTGAAGTTCTGGATAATGGCGCGCTGGCTGTCTTTCTCCATGCCGCGCAAGGTGCACCAGAGCGTCGGCAGCACGCCGGTGAACCCGCCAAATGCGCCCATGAAACCGCCGCCCGCGCCGACCAGGCTATCGGCGATGCGTCCCCCGCGAGTGATGCGCGGTAACTGTGCGCTGAACATCATGGCGGGGCAGGCGATCATCAGCAGGCTGCCCAGCAATGCCTTGAACATCAACACGTCAAGCTGCGGCAACAGCAACAAACCCAGCGGCAGGCCCAGCAAGCCGCCGAGCACGAAGGGCGCTATTTTTTTGATGTCAAAGCCGCGCCTCACGGTGACGGCCGCAATGATTTGCCCGGTCAGCGAGCCGAACACCGCCATCGCCGCAGCCAGGCGCGGGTCCATGGTCCAGGCCCAGAAGGACATGGACACCATGCCAAAGGCAAAGCCGGACAGGCCCTGTACAAAACCGGCGGTCGCGGCACCCGCGATGATGATCAGCGTTTGTGCATCCATGCGCAGAGGCTACGCTGTCAAGTGGCGTAGTCGCTGACCGGCACGCAACTGCAGAACAAGTTGCGGTCGCCGTAGACGTTGTCGACACGGCCCACCGGCGGCCAGTACTTGACCTGTTTGAGCGTGGCCAGCGGGAAGGCGCCGGTTTCGCGCGAATACGGTCGGTCCCAGTCCGCGCCCAGCAAACTGGCCGCCGTGTGTGGTGCGTGTTTGAGCGGGTTGTTGTCTTGCGGCCAAGTGCCTTTTTCTACCAGTCTGATTTCTTCGCGGATGGCAATCATTGCGTGGATAAAGCGCTCCAGCTCGGCCAGGGTTTCGCTTTCGGTGGGCTCGACCATCAGCGTGCCGGGCACAGGAAAGCTCAGTGTGGGCGCATGAAAGCCATAGTCCATCAGGCGTTTGGCCACATCCTCGGCGGTGACCCCACTGGTCTCTTTCAGCGGACGGAGATCCAGGATGCACTCATGCGCGACGTGGCCGTTGGCACTTGCGTACAGCGTTGGATAGTGGTCTTTCAGCCGCGCGCTGATGTAGTTGGCGCTGAGGATGGCGACCTCGGTGGCTTGCTGCAGGCCTTCGGGGCCCATCATGCGGCAGTACATCCAGCTGATCGGCAGTACCGCCGCATTGCCGAGCGGCGCAGCAGAGATAGCGCCCACACCATTGACCGGCAAACCCGCCGTCGCGTGGCCGGGCAAAAACGGCACGAGATCCGCCACCACACACACCGGGCCCACGCCGGGCCCGCCACCGCCGTGCGGAATGCAGAAGGTCTTGTGCAAATTCAGGTGGCTCACATCGCCGCCGAACTCGCCGGGCGCGGCGACGCCGACCAGCGCGTTCATGTTGGCGCCGTCCACATACACACGCCCGCCATGGCTGTGTACCAGCGCGCAGAGCTCTTTGACCTGTGTCTCGAACACGCCGTGGGTGCTCGGGTAGGTGATCATCACGCAGGCCAGCCTGTCGCTGTGTTGCTCGCACTTGGCCTTCAAATCGGCCATGTCCACGTTGCCCTGCGCATCGCAGGCCGTCACCACAACCGTCAAGCCGGCCATTTGTGCGCTGGCCGGGTTGGTGCCGTGCGCCGACGACGGGATCAGGCAGATGTTGCGGTGGCCTTGGCCATTGGCTTCCATCCACGCCTTGATGACCAGCAGGCCAGCATATTCGCCCTGCGAGCCGGCATTCGGCTGGAGGCTGATGCCGGCGTAGCCCGTGGCTTGGCACAGCCAGTCGCGCAACTGCTTGTCGAGCTCGGCGTAGCCCTGCAACTGCTCATGCGGCGCAAATGGGTGAATGTTGGCGAACTCGGGCCAGGTGATGGGAATCATCTCGCTGGTGGCATTTAGCTTCATGGTGCAACTGCCGAGCGGGATCATGCTGCGGTCCAGCGCCAGGTCCTTGTCGCTGAGCATGCGGATGTAACGCAGCATGCCGGTCTCACTGTGGTGGGTGTTGAACACCGGATGCGTCATGAAGTCGCTGCTGCGGCGCAAGTCCGCAGGGATCAGCGATTCAATGCCTTTTTCGAAAGCGCTGACCACCGGCATGGTCTGGCCGGGCTGGGCGAAGAAAGACCAGAGCAGCTCGATGTCCTTGCGGCTGGTGGTTTCGTCGAGCGACACGCCCAGGTGATTCTTCAAGCGAAATCGCAGGTTAGCTCCCGCCAGTCTTGCGCGATCAGCTATCAAATTAGTAGCGTCTCCGGTCTTCACGGTGACCGAATCAAAGGCGCCGGTGTTGGTGATCTGGTAACCCAGCGTCTTCAGGCCTTGCACAAAAATGGCGGTGTAGGCCGCCACCCGCTCCGCAATGCGCTTAAGGCCTTGCGGGCCATGGTAAACCGCGTACATGCTGGCAATCACGGCCGGCAGCACCTGCGCAGTACAGATATTGGAGGTGGCTTTCTCGCGGCGTATGTGTTGCTCGCGCGTCTGCAGCGCCAGGCGATAGGTCGGTTGGCCGTGGGTGTCCACACTCACGCCGACGAGTCGTCCCGGCAGCGAACGCTTGAACTCGTCGCGGCAAGCCAGGTAGGCGGCGTGCGGGCCGCCGTTGCCCATGGGCATGCCAAAACGCTGGGTGTTGCCGAGCACGATGTCGGCATCCCACTCACCCGGCGGCGTGAGCAGGGTCAGCGCCAGCAGGTCGGCGGCCACGCACAGCGCAGCGCCGTCCACATGCGCCTGGCCGGCCAGTGGGCGCAGGTCGTGGATGCTGCCGGTGGTGGCCGGGTACTGCGCCAGCACGCCGAAGTAGTCGCCCTCGGCCATCAGCATGGGCAAGGTGGTCGCGGCGGTACTGAGTTTGACAGTGATGCCCAGCGGTTTTGCGCGGGTCTGGATCACCTCGATGGTTTGCGGGTGGCAGTCGCCGGCGACGAGGAAGACATGGCTCTTGCTTTTCACGCTTCGTTTGGCCAGGGTCATGGCTTCGGCAGCAGCCGTGGCTTCGTCGAGCATGGACGCGTTGGCAACCGGCATGCCGGTCAGATCGCAGACCATGGTCTGGAAGTTGATCAGCGCCTCCATGCGGCCCTGCGAAATTTCGGCTTGGTAAGGCGTGTAAGCGGTGTACCAGGCGGGGTTCTCGAGGATGTTGCGCAGGATCACGCCGGGCGTCAACGTGCCGTAATAGCCCTGGCCAATGAAACTCTTGAGGACCTGGTTCTTGGCCGCCATGGCCTTGAGCTGCTTGAGGGCAGCCGCTTCCGTCACTGGCGTCGGAATCGCCATCGCGCTGCTGCGCGCAATGGAGCGCGGAACAATGCCATCAATCAGCGCGCGGCGCGAGGCCGAGCCGACAACGCTGAGCATGTGGGCTTCGTCGGCTTCATCAATACCGATGTGACGGGCGATGAATTCGGCAGGGTTTTCAAGCTCGCCGAGAGGCTTGGCGGATGGCATCAACATGAGGGTTCCGGGGAAAAAGGATGGGTGACGTGCTTGTGATTGATGTGTCATCCCGGACTTGATCCGGGATCCATGGATTGCGGGTCGAGCCCGCAATGACAAGGAAAGGCAGTGCTTATGCGTCCTTGGCAAACTGGGCATAGGCTGATTCGTCCAGCAGGGCATCGAGCTGGGACTTGTCCGACAGCTTGACCTTGAAGAACCAGCCAGCCCCCAGCGGGTCGCTGTTGGCCAGCGATGGGTTGTCACGCAGCGCTTCGTTGACTTCGGTGACTTCGCCGCTGATCGGCATGAAGACATCGGCGGCGGCTTTGACCGATTCGACCACGCCAGCGACGTCTTTTTGCGCAAACGTGCTGCCGACGGCTGGCAGATCGACAAACACCACATCACCGAGTGCGTCTTGCGCGTGGGTGGTGATGCCGACGGTGGCGGTGTCGCCGTCGAGCTGGATCCATTCGTGGTCTTCGGTGTACTTGAGCATGGTCTTCTCCGTTGAATAAAGTTGAAAGTGAAATTTCAGCCGCGGAAATAGCGGACGGGAACAAAAGGCATGGCGGCCACTTCCATGGGCACGGGCTTGCCGCGCACCATGGCATTGAGGCGTGTGCCGATGGCGGCAAAGGCGGGCTCCACATAGGCCATCGCGACCGGCTTGTCCACCGTCGGACCGAGCAGACCGCTGGTGACCTCGCCAATGCGCCGGCCTTCGGCATTTTGCAGTTCGGTGTGTTCACGTACCGGCACACGCTCCAATGCCACAAGGCCGACCCGTTTGCGTGCCAGGGTGGCGGGTGTATCCAGTTGCGCCAGCACCCTGGCCGCGCCGGGGAAACCGCCGGCGCGTTCGCCGCCAGTGCGCCGCACTTTCTGGATCGCCCAGTTCAGGCTGGCTTCGACGGGCGTGGTGCTGATGTCGAGGTCATTGCCGTAGAGACACAGGCCAGCTTCGAGGCGCAGCGAATTGCGCGCGCCCAGACCAATGGGTTTGACTTCAGGCTGGGCGAGCAGGGCGCGGGCGAGGGTGTCGGCCTGCGTGGCTGGCACGGAGATTTCAAAGCCGTCTTCGCCGGTGTAGCCGCTGCGCGTGAGAAAGCAGTCGCAACCGGCGACAGTAAAACGTCCGCCCGTCATGAACACCAGTTGTTCGACACCGGGGGCCAGTCGTGACAGCGCGGTCACGGCCTGCGGACCCTGCAGCGCAAGCAGCGCCATATCGGGCATGGGGATAACTTCGCAGCGGCTGCCGATTTTTTGCTGGATGTGCGCAATGTCGCCCACCTTGCAGGCGCCGTTGACGATCACAAAAATGTCATCGCCCCGGTTGAAGAACATCAGGTCGTCGATGATGCCGCCGTCCTCATTGAGCAGCAGGCCGTAGCGCTGCTTACCGACAGGCAGGCCGATCACATCCACCGGGATCAGCGACTCCAGCGCTGCAGCCGCATCGTCGCCCACCAGGCGCAACTGGCCCATATGGGACACGTCGAAAAGCCCGGCGGCTGTACGGGTGTGTTGGTGTTCGGCCATCAGGCCGGCCGGGTACTGGACCGGCATGGCGTACCCCGCAAACGGCACCATGCGTGCACCGAGTTCAAGGTGCAGCGCGTGCAGGGGTGTTTTCAGCAGAGGGGTATCGGTGGCAGACACAGGCATTCTCCGGGGGCAAATAGACAACATGGCCAAAAGCCATGGGCTGCCCCTGCTGTCCGGTTTACCTGAGAGATTCACCCGGCGATGCGGGCTTGCTCCTTCGGTGAACGACCTTGAAGACCGCCTCTCTCCAGTAGGGAACGCCGCTCGTCAAATGCTTGGCGAAGGGCGGTTGCCAGTCCTTTTGCCTGAGCGTTCAGCCCACCAGAAAGGGTGGGCATGCGCCTTCGGCGGTTTTCGCGAAGAAAACTCTCTCCTGACGGCATTGAGTGTAACGGAAGCGAAAAATCCGCCCGCTATTTGAAGCCCAGTACGCGTGGCAACCAGGTGCTCAATGCCGGCACGAAGGTCAGCAGCAGCAGCACCGCGCCGTGTGCCCACAGAAAGGGCACCAGCTCGCGTACCAGCGGCCCCATCGGGACCCGAGCCACATTCGATGTCACGAACAACAGGCCGCCCACAGGTGGCGTGATCATGCCCAGCGTCAGGTTGTAAATAACGATCATCGCGAAGTGAATCGGATCAATGCCCAGCTTGAACGCCACCGGCGCCAGGATGGGCGCCAGCACCATCACGCCGGGCAGCGGCTCGATGAAGATGCCGAACAGCAGCAGGAAGATGTTCACGAAGATCAGGAACATCCAGGGCGACAGGTTCATGCTGATGATCCAGTCGGCCATCATCTGTGGCAAGCCTTCGATGGTCAGGATCCAGGCGAAGGAGGCCGACATGCCGATGATGATCAGCACCGAGGCCGTCAGCAGCGCCGAGCGCGCCAGGATGTCGGGGAGCGCCTTCCATTCCAGCGTGCGGTAGATGAACTTGCCACACACCAGTGCATAAAACACCGCCACCACCGAGGCTTCGGTCGGTGTGAACCAGCCGGCACGCATGCCGCCCAGAATGATCACCGGCAGCAGCAGCGCGGGAATGGCCTTCCAGGTGGTGCGCCAGACTTCGGGCCAGGGCGGCATGCCGCCGTCACCGCGGTAGTTGCGTTTTTTCGAGACATGAAAATTGACCAGACACATGGCCACGGCAATCAGCAGACCCGGCAGCAGACCCGCGACAAACAGCGCGCCGACCGAAACGCTGTCTTCCTGCAGCGCGTAGATGATCATGATGATCGAAGGCGGGATGATGGGCCCGACAATCGCCGTTGCCGCCGTCAGTGCGGCGGCGTAGGACCGGTCATAGCCGGCCTTGTCCATCATGCGGATCAGCATGGAGCCTGGGCCGGCCGCATCGGCCAGCGCCGAGCCGGAGATGCCGGAGAAGAAGGTCAGCGACACCACATTGGTGTAGCCCAGCCCGCCACGCTTGTGGCCGACAAACTGACCGGCAAACCTCAGCAGCACTTCTGTCAACGAGCCACCGCTCATGAGCTCGGCAGCCAGGATGAAGAAAGGCACGGCCATCAGCGGAAAGCTGTCGATGCCGGTAAAGGTTTCCTTGAGCAGCACAAACAACGGGAAGTTCTCGGCCAGGATCAGCGTGGCCGCGGTGGCCAGCCCCAGCGCAAAGGCCACCGGTACGCCAATGGCCAGGAAAAAACAGGTCGACAGGATCAGGAGCAGACTGGCGCTCATGAGCATGCCCCCACGCTGTTCACTGCATGTAATGCGCTGCCCCCCGAGGGGGCTCTCGCACCTTGGAGCGGTCCGGCGGTGCTCATAGCGACGCACTCGCATTCGCATCAAAATGTGCGTCCGATGCGAACTTGCGCTCCAGCACGTAGCCGCGCACGATCAGTGCCCAGTGGATCACCAGCAGCAGGCCGCCGACCGGCATCGCGGCGTAGATGTAGGCAAACGGGATCTGGGTGGCCGCGGTGAGCTGGAATAGGGTGCGGCCCATGTAGAGCCAGCCGTACCAGATCATGAAGATGAAGAAGGCAAACAGCAAGGTCGCCACCAGCATGCGCAGGGCCACGGCGGCCTTGCGCGGCAGCGCATCCTGTAAATTTTCGACAGCGATGTGGCCGCCGTAACGCAGCACCGGCCCGGCGCCCAGGAAGGTCAGCCAGATCATCATGTGGCGGGAAACTTCCTCGGCCCATTCGATCGACTGGCTGGTGAGGTAGCGCAGGGCCACGTTCGTGAAGATGATGAGGGCCATCGCGGCCAATAGCAGGATCAGGGCCCAGCGATTGGCGCCGAGAAAATAATGTTCAAAGGTTTTCACTGATATTTTTGATTTTGATGTTGAGCACCCGCTGCGGCCGCTTTCCAAAAAAAAAGCCGCCCGGGTTCGAGCCGGGCGGCCATTGTGCGGCGTTTTAGCGGACGTCCTGGATCTTCTTGATGTTGTCGGCGCCGAATTCCTTGGCGTATCCGGCATAGGCTGGTTTCAGCGCTTCGCGGAAGGCGGCGCCATCAACCACCTTGGTGACCTTCATGCCGTCTTTTTCGAGCTGCGCAATACCGTTGCTTTCATCGTCATTGACCTTTTTGCGCTGGGCAATACCGGCTTTTTTGGCGGCTTCGGTAAAGATTTTCTTGTCGGCATCGTTCAGCTTGTTCCAGGTTTTGGGCGAGATCAGCAGCAGCGCGGGCGAATACACATGCCCCGTCAGGGACAGGTGTTTCTGGACCTGCGAGAACTTCGACGCCAGGATCACGGGGATCGGGTTCTCCTGGCCGTCAACCGTGCCTTGCTGCAACGCACCGAACAGCTCGGGGAAGGCCATGGGTGTTGGCAGGATGCCGAAGGTGCGGTAGCCGTCCATGTGCACCTTGTTTTCCATGGTGCGCATCTTCAGGCCGGCGGCGTCGGCTGGCTTGACGATGTCGCGTTTGTTGTTCGTCATGTGGCGGAAGCCGTTTTCCGTCCAGGCCAGGGCGATGATGCCCTTGCTCGGGAACTTGGCCAGGATGTCCTGGCCTATCGGGCCGTCCATGACCTTGCGGGCGTGGTCGTAGTCACGGAACAGGAAAGGGATATCGACGATCTTGACTTCAGGCACGAAGTTGCCGACAGGGCCGGTGGAGGTGTTGGTCAGGTCCTGGGTGCCGAGCTGCACGGCCTCGATCTGCTCGCGTTCACCGCCGAGCTGGGAGCTCGGGAACTGCTGGCATTTGTAGCGGCCTTGTGTACCTTTTTCAACTTCGTCGCAGAACACCGTGGAGCCCACGCCGTAATGCGATTCCTTGGTTGTTGCGTAACCGATCTTCAGGATGGTTTGGGCGGCAGCACCGGCTGTCAGGCCCATTGCCAGCGTCATGCCCAGGGCAACACTCGACAGAGTGGGTTTCAAAAATGTCATGGATGTCTCCTCAATGGATGGGGGTGAGTGTGAAAGTTGTCATACAACTTCTGATTTTCAACGCTGCGGCGGCTTCACCGCATAGGGGTTTTCTCTGAGGTAGGCGCGAATGATGTCGTCAAAACTCTGCTCCGGCAGCAATCCCAGACTAGCGGCGCGCTCGGCGCGGATATGGGCCGGCCAACTGGTCACGATATTGGCGATCAAGGGATCAGGCTGCCAGTCAATCAGCCCGGCCACCTCCTTGCCGGCGACCCGCGCCAGCGCTGCCGCCATCTCGCCGGCGGTGGTCTTGAGGGCTGGCAGGTTGATGGCGGTGCGCGCCCCCCATTGCGTATCGCTGGCCTCGGCGGCGCGAATCAGGCCGTCTATGGTGTGGCCGGGCGAAGACAGCGCCACCGGGGTTTCCGGCGCGACCGGACAGACGGCGCGCACGCCGGCCAACGGTTCGCGGATCATGCCGCTGAGAAAACTCGACGCCGCACCATTGGGTTTGCCGGGGCGCACGCTGACGGTCATCAACCGCACATTGCGGCCGCGCACAAAACCCTTGCGCGAGTAGTCGGCCACCAGTTGCTCGCCGATGAATTTCTGGATGCCATAGCTGTTTTGCGGTGTCGGCAGGGTGGTGTCGGTGATCACCTCGGGCAGCGGCTGCTCCGGCGAGTTGCCGAACACGGCCAGCGAACTGGCGAAAACCAGGGTCGGTGCTGCCTTGAGTTCGCGGCAGGCCTGCAACAGCGCGCGTGTGGCGTCCAGGTTGCTGCGCATGCCAAGGTCGAAGTCGGCCTCGCACTCGCCGCTGACCGCAGCCGCCAGATGGAAAATCAGCGACGTCCCTTCGGCCACCACGGGTGCCGCCGTGTTGTCCGGCTCCAGCAGCGCGTTCAGATCCCCTTCCATGGCGTGCACCCGGCTGTCGGCCGCCAGGTCCGCCGGTGGCGCCGCGCGATCCACCAGCGTGATGCGGGTGATGGTCTGCGCTGGACTGCCGGCCAGCGACAGTGTTTCCTGTTTGAGCAGCTCACGGGCCAGGCGTACGCCCAAAAATCCGGCGCCGCCGGTGATGACGATATTCATGAAGTGTCGGGCTTTCGCTATTCATTGACTGGGGCCAGGGACTGGCCGGAAGGCACCGAGTCTAGCGCGCCATCGATTTATTCAGCGCGCCCTGAGTGTGAGCAGCCGTTCCCTGGCGGCAGCCAGGTGCTCGCGCAGGGTGTACCAGCGCTCGGAAAACTCGGTCGGCAAGTCCAGTTGGGTGACCTGTTTTTCGATGTTGTCGAGCTGGGCCAGCAGGCGGCGCAGTGACATCGGGTCCTCGGTGACGGTTTTGTCGATGTCGGTTTCGAGAAACTTCAGTTCACCGTAAAAATTTTGCATTGCCGCGCTGATGCGCCAGTCGAACAGCCGCGGTATCCAGGCCAGCAGGAAACCGCTGAGCAGCAGCACCGGAAGCACCGCATACAGCAGCAGTTCGGTCCATTGCGCCAGCCGGTAAGGCAGCAGCGATTCCAGCCAAGCCATGTCTTGAGAAAGACATCAGGAAGATACAAACCCTCAACCACGCACGGGGTATACCCCCGGCTCCTGCGTGCCCGGCGCCTTACATGCCGCTGTAGTTGGGCCCGCCGCCGCCTTCAGGGGTGACCCAGACGATGTTCTGCGTCGGGTCCTTGATGTCGCAGGTCTTGCAGTGCACGCAGTTCTGCGCGTTGATCTGCAGACGGTCCGAGTTGTCGGGGTTCTTCACGAACTCGTAAACCCCGGCCGGGCAATAACGCGCTTCCGGTCCGGCGTAGGTGGCCAGGTTGACGTTGACCGGCACGCTGGCATCTTTCAGCGTCAAGTGCGCCGGCTGCTGCTCTTCGTGGTTGGTGTTGGAGACAAACACCGAGCTCAGGCGGTCAAAGGTGATCTTGTTGTCAGGCTTGGGATAAACAATTTGCGGGCACTCGGACGCCGGTTTGAGTTTGGCGTGGTCAGGCACCTTGTTGTGAATGGTCCAGGGCGGTGACTTGAAACCAAGCTTGGGCAGCAGCCACAGCTCGATACCGTTCATGATGGACGACAGGTACAAGCCTTTTTTCATCCACTGCTTGGTGTTGCGCGAGACCTGCAATTCTTCAAACAGCCAGCTCTTCTCGAAGGCTTCAGGGTAGGCGCTCAGTTCGTCATGCTGGCGCCCGCCAGTGACTGCGGCGTAGGCGGCCTCGGCTGCGAGCATGCCGGTTTTCATGGCGGCGTGGCTACCCTTGATGCGCGCGAAGTTGAGAAAACCTGCCTCGCAGCCCACCAACGCGCCGCCGGGAAATACGGTTTTCGGCAGGCTCATCAGGCCGCCGCAGGTAATGGCGCGCGCGCCATAGCTGATGCGTTTTCCGCCTTCCAGGTACTGGCGAATCGCAGGGTGTGTTTTCCAGCGTTGCATTTCCTCAAAGGGACTCAACCACGGGTTGCTGTACTCCAGGCCGGTGATGAAGCCTAGTGTGACTTTGTTGCCTTCGAGGTGGTACAGGAAACCGCCGCCGTAGGTCTGGTTGTCCATGGGCCAGCCCAGCGAATGCACGACATGGCCAGGTTTGGCCTTGGCCGGGTCGATTTCCCACAACTCCTTGATGCCCAAGGCATAAGTCTGCGGGTCTTTGCCGGCGTCAAGTTTGAATTTTTCAATCAATTGGCGGCCGAGGTGGCCGCGAGAGCCTTCGGCAAAGATGGTGTATTTGCCATGCAGCTCCATGCCGAGCTGAAAGTGATCGGACGGCTCGCCATCCCTGCCCACACCGAGATTGCCGGTGGCCACGCCTTTCACAGAGCCGTCGTCGTTGTAAAGCACTTCGGCAGCAGAGAAGCCAGGAAAAATTTCCACGCCCAGGGCTTCTGCCTGCTGACCCAGCCAACGCACCACGTTTCCCAGGCTGATGACGTAGTTGCCTTCGTTGTGAAGGCTTTTGGGAATCAGCAACTGCGGCGTGCTGATCTTGCCGGTTTGGCTCAGGAACAGCATTTCGTCGCCGGTGACGGGCTGGTGCAGGGGCGCTTCGAGTTCTTTCCAGTTGGGAAAGAGTTCTGTGAGCGCGCGCGGATCCATCAGTGCGCCGCTCAGAATGTGCGCGCCGGGCTCCGAGCCTTTTTCGAGCACCACCACCGAGATGTCCGTGCCTTTTTCTGCGGCAAGTTGTTTGAGGCGAATCGCGGTGGCGAGACCACCTGGCCCACCCCCGACCACGACCACGTCGTATTCCATGGCTTCACGGGGGCCGAACTGGGCCAGGATTTCTTGGTTGTTCATGTGGGGCTCGCTGATAATGAATTGCGGAACGTGTCGGCTGTCGGCGCCGTTGCAGCGCCTGATTTTATTCTGCTAATGTCAGCAGCGGGAAAGACGCTGATCTCTAATCAACAGGAGTTTGCCATGGCCTACAGCCTGGATTTGTCGGGACGGGTTGCACTGGTGACAGGCGCTTCCGGTGGGCTGGGCGCCCAGTTTGCCAAAACCCTGAGCCGCGCCGGCGCGGCAGTGGTGCTGGCGAGCCGGCGCATGGACAAACTCAAGGACCTGCGCGCGCAGATTGAGGCCGACGGGGGCGATGCGCATGTGGTGATGCTTGACGTGACGGACACCGCAAGCATCAAGTCGGCGGTCGCGCATGCCGAGACCGAGGTCGGACCCATCGACATTCTGGTCAACAATTCCGGTGTCGGCGCCACCGGCCGCCTGGAAGATATGTCAGAGGCTGAATACGATTTCGTTCTCAATACAAACACCAAAGGCGCTTTTTTTGTCGCGCAGGAAGTGGGCAAACGTATGCTGGCCCGCGCACGCGGCACAGCGCCGGGCACGTTTTCCGGCGGGCGCATCATCAACATCGCCTCGATGGCCGGCCTGCGCGTGTTGCCGCAGATCGGCGTGTACTGCATGAGCAAGGCGGCGGTCGTGCAGATGACCAAGGCCATGGCGCTGGAATGGGGCAAATTCGGTATCAACGTCAATGCGATCTGCCCCGGCTACATCGACACTGAAATAAACCACCACCATTGGCAGACCGAGCAGGGCAAAAAACTCGTGCAGATGTTGCCGCGCAAACGCGTAGGAACACCCGAGGACCTGGACGCGTTGCTGGTGATGCTGGCCAGCGGCCAGAGTCACTTCATCAACGGCGCCGTGATCGCTGCCGATGATGGCTTCGGCATTTGAGCCAGAAGAAGATTGACCGATGAAAATTGAGATTCCCGAGAGCAAGAAGCAAGTCTTCGAGATGCGCATGCCGATCCGCTGGGGCGACATGGACGCGATGGGCCACGTCAACAACACCAGCTACTTCCGCTACCTGGAGACGGTGCGCATCGACTGGATGTATTCCATCGGCTGCGTGCCGGACCCAAAAGGCGAGGGCCCGGTCATCGTCAACGCGTTTTGCAACTTCTACAAACAGCTTGAATACCCTGGCGATATCCTGATTCGCATGTATGCCAGCGACCCCGGCCGCACCACCTTTGAAACCTGGGGCACGATGGAGCGCATTGACCAGCCCGGCGTGATTTATGCGGCCGGCGGCGCCACCACCATCTGGGTGGACTTTCCGAGCCAGAAAGCAGTCACGCTGCCCGACTGGATGCGCAGCATCGTCGGTTAAAGGTCAAAATGGCCTCCAGCCCATGAGGGTCGGGCGCAAACAGCTATCAAAAATATAGCGTGTTAACCGGCTTGCTTTTGCTTGGGGATACGCCCCATCAGGTAAAACTCGGGGTTGGGCATCATGCTGGAGAAGCTGGCGATGCGGTTGGATAGACCGAAAAATGCGGTGATGGCCGCGATGTCCCAGATGTCTTCGTCATTGAAGCCGTGCGCCTGCAGCGCGGCAAAGTCGGCTTCTCCGACTTCATGCGAGCGCTCGCAAACCTTCATCGCGAAGTCCAGCATGGCGCGCTGGCGCGGCGTGATGTCGGCCTTGCGGTAGTTCACCGCCACCTGGTCGGCGACCAGCGGTTTCTTCTCATAAATTCGCAGTAGCGCACCATGTGCCACCACGCAGTAAAGGCACTGGTTGGCAGCGCTGGTGGTGGTGACGATCATCTCGCGGTCGCCTTTGGTGAGGCCGGATTCTTCCCGCAGCATCAGCGCATCGTGGTAGGCAAAAAAGGCCCGCCATTCGGCCGGACGACGGGCCAGTGCCAGAAACACATTGGGCACAAATCCCGCCTTCTCCTGGACTTCCAGCACCTTGGCTTTTATGTCGTCGGGCAGGTTCGCCAGCTCAGGGGCCGGGTAACGAGAGGAGGTGATGCGAGTTGACTGTGGCGCTGACATGGCGGGCTCCTGCAGTTGGTAGACCTTGAGATTAACCGCGAACTGCAAACAACCGTGGGCCAAAAGCAGGCCGGAAATAGAACAGCCGCCAGTCAGCCCGGAATAACCCGGTACCAACTGGCGGCTGCGCGGTACAAGGCCTCAGGGCCCTGCTTTCAGTTTTGCGCCAAGTCGTAGCGATCCAAGTTCATCACTTTGGTCCAGGCCGCTGCAAAGTCACGCACGAATACTTGCTGCGAGTCGCTGCATGCATAAACCTCTGCGATGGCGCGAAGTTGGGAGTTGGAACCGAAGACCAGATCGACGACCGTACCAGTCCACTTGACCTCGTTCGATGTGCGGTCGCGTCCCTGCAGCACACCTTCAGACTCAATTGGCTGAGGCACATTGGTGTTCATGTCGATCAAGCCGGTGGTCTCCTGAGCGCCTCCTTCGGTCGCGCCTTTGATCACGGCACGATGCGCGCCGGGTTGGTGCCACTTTGTGCCCATATCGAGCAGGTTGACGAAGAAATCGTTGCTCAAAGTTTCAGGCCGCGCAGTGAATACGCCGTGTGCGGTCTGCTGGAAGTTGGCATTCAATGCGCGCATGCCGCCAACCAGTACTGTCATCTCGGGTGCAGTCAGCGTCATCAAATTCGCCCGATCCACCAGCATCTCGGCTGCCGATCCGGTGTGTCCCTTGCGAAGGTAATTGCGGAATCCGTCAGCGGTTGGCTCCAGTACGGCGAACGAGTCCACATCGGTCTGCTCTTGCGACGCATCGGTACGTCCCGGTGTAAACGGAACCTTTACCTCAACCCCGGCCTTCCTGGCAGCGGCCTCAACGGCTGCGGAGCCGCCGAGTACGATCAAATCAGCCATCGAGATTTTCTTGCCACCGGATTGGGCGCCGTTGAAATCTTTTTGAACAGCTTCCAGAGCCTTGAGCACTTTCTCAAGTTCGACCGGCTGGTTGACTTCCCAGAACTTTTGCGGAGCCAGGCGAATTCGCGCGCCGTTCGCGCCACCGCGCTTGTCGCTGCCGCGGAAGGTAGCTGCCGACGCCCATGCCGTCGTGACCAGTTGAGAAATGGAAAGACCGGATGCGAGGACTTTGGCCTTCAGCGCAGCGACGTCCTGCTCAGCGACCAACGCGTGGTCCACTGCGGGAACCGGGTCTTGCCACAGCAGCTCTTCCTTGGGCACAAGTGGGCCAAGATAACGTGCGACCGGGCCCATGTCACGATGCGTCAGCTTGAACCAGGCCCGGGCATAGGCGTCTGCGAATTCCTGGGGGTTCTGGTGAAAGCGCCGCGAAATCTTCTCATAGGCCGGGTCCATCCTCAAAGAGAGGTCGGTGGTGGCCATGAAGGGCGCATGCCGCTTCGACGGATCATGCGCATCCGGCACAGTGCCTGCGCCAGCGCCGTCTTTGGGCTGCCATTGGTGCGCGCCGGCGGGGCTCTTTGTCAGTTCCCACTCAAAACCGAACAGGGTGTCGAAGTAGCTGTTGTCCCACTTGGTTGGGGTTGGGGTCCAGGCGCCTTCAAGGCCGCTGGTGATGGTGTGGACGCCTTTGCCGCTGCCGAAGGTGTTTTTCCAGCCAAAGCCTTGCTCTTCGATGCCGGCGCCTTCTGGCTCGGCTCCGACGTACTTCTCCGGGTCGGCCGCGCCATGGGTTTTACCGAAGGTGTGTCCGCCAGCACAAAGAGCCACTGTTTCCTCGTCGTTCATTGCCATGCGGGCGAACGTTTCGCGGATATCCCGCGCCGCAGCGATGGGGTCCGGGTTACCGTTGGGGCCTTGCGGGTTCACATAAATCAGGCCCATCTGAACGGCACCGAGAGGGCTCTCGAGTTGACGGTCGCCGCTGTAGCGCTCGTCGCCAAGCCATGTGTCTTCACGACCCCAGTAAATGTCCTCGCCTGGCTCCCAGACGTCTTCGCGACCACCGGCAAAACCAAAGGTCTTGAAGCCCATCGAATCCATCGCAACGGTGCCAGTCAGAACAATCAGGTCAGCCCAGGAGATCTTGCGGCCGTACTTCTGCTTGATCGGCCAGAGCAGGCGGCGCGCCTTGTCCAGGTTGCCGTTGTCAGGCCAGCTGTTGAGGGGCGCAAATCGCTGCGTGCCGAAGCCCGAACCGCCGCGACCGTCGGCGATGCGGTAGGTGCCTGCGCTGTGCCAGGCCATACGGACAAAGAATGGGCCATAGTGACCATAGTCTGCCGGCCACCAGTCCTGCGAATCCGTCATCAAGGCGTGGAGGTCTTTAACTACGGCGTGCAAGTCAAGGCTCTTGAACTCCTCGGCGTAATTGAACGCATTGCCCATGGGATCGGACTTCTCGGAGTGCTGGTGCAAGATCTTGAGGTTCAGCTGATTGGGCCACCAGTCCGCATTGCTCCTGGCTCCAGCCACGGTGGGTTTGAGGGCAGCGCCCGCAAATGGGCATGTTGTTTCAGTGGACATGGTTTTCTCTCCGTTGGGTGTTGCGACTTTTGACTCGAGTGAGTTTAGGCTTCGGCCATCGATAGAACAACCCAATAATGACAATCTCTTCGATAGCGTGAAGGTATGACGCCGGCGGATTTGCCGCACAGACTGCTCGCGTATGCTCGCGGCCTGTGCTTTTTTTCTGGAGACTATGCATGCCATCCCAATTTGACAAGGGTCTTGCCACGCGCAAGCAGGTCATGGGCGAAGATTTCGTTGCCAACGCCTTGGCCAACGCCAGCGATTTCACCCGCCCTATCCAGGAGCACATCACCAGCAAAGCCTGGGGCGATGTCTGGCAGCGGCCCGGCCTGGATTTGAAGACGCGAAGCCTGATCACCGTGGCCATGTTGACGGCGCTGGGCAAGCAGCATGAACTCAAAGGCCATCTGCGCGGTGCACTCAACAACGGCGCCACGCCGGCAGAGCTGCAAGAGGTGCTGCTGCACGCGGCTGTATATTGCGGCGTGCCGACAGCGGTTGACGCCTTCAGGACGGCGGCGGAAGTCGTGGACGGACCGAAGCCGGCCTGAGCGCCTGTTTTTGCTGTTTCGACCGTATTCCACCGTTTTAGGACCCCAGCCCATACTCAGCGGTCATAGTTAGCTATCAAAAATATAGCTATCTGGCCGCCCCAAAGGTCACCAGGCTCAGCCGTCCATCAGCTTGTGCACCAGGTCGGCAGTGGTTGAGGCCTTGTACTTTCGCATCAGGCGGGCGCGATAAATTTCGACGGTACGGTGGCTGATGACGAGGGCCCGGCCTATTTCCTTGGAGGTCAGGCCGTCCAGCAGGTGAGCTGCCACCTCGCGCTCCCGCGCTGTCAGTTCGGCCTTGACGGGTCGGCGTGAGCTCAGGTCTTCGAAAGTCCAGATGCCGGACTCATGCGGCGCCGCGCGATTCAGCGCGCGTCCGGTCACATGGCACCAAAAGGTTTCTCCCTTGAGGCGGCCGTCCAACCTTTTCATGATGCGGTCGTCGGCGTAGTGTCCCTTGGCATTGAGGATGGGCAGCATGCGTGCGCCTATGCGTTCGTACTCGTCGGCGCTGGGGTAGAGTATCTGGAATGACTGGCCGATCAATTGCTCGCGCGTGGCGCCGAACATCTCGCACACATGCTGGTTGCAATCCACAATGGTCCGGTTGCGCGACAGCACCAGGCCGACCGGGGCCATGTTGAATGCCAGGCGGTAGTCAATATCCATGAGGTTTGTCAGAGGCAGCGAGGGTTAAACTTTAGGGGTAACTACGTATCTTGATAGGTAGTATCGTAAAGCTTTTGAAGTATGTGTTGAAGTTCTCCAGGAGATTTTTGTGAATAAACTTTTTCCCTCCGCTGCCGAGGCCCTCAAGGGCGTCGTCAAGGACGGCCAGCTGATGGCTGTTGGCGGTTTTGGTTTGTGCGGCATTCCCGAAGCCCTGATTCAGGCCCTGCGGGACAGCGGCACGAAAGACCTGACCGTTATTTCCAACAACGCCGGTGTGGATGGCTTTGGCCTGGGCAAACTGCTTGAGACGCGCCAGATCAAAAAAATGATTGCCAGCTACGTCGGCGAGAACAAGGAGTTCGAGCGCCAGTACCTGGCCGGCGAACTGGCGCTGGATTTCACGCCCCAGGGAACGCTGGCTGAAAAGCTGCGCGCTGGTGGCGCCGGCATTCCGGCCTTTTTCACCAAGACCGGTGTCGGCACCCAGGTGGCCGAGGGCAAGGAGCTGCGTGAATTTGACGGCGAGACTTATGTGATGGAGCACTCGCTGGTGCCCGATGTGTCGCTGGTCAAGGCGGCCGTGGCCGACAAGTCCGGCAACCTGCGTTTTAACCTGACTGCACGCAACTTCAATCCCGCCGCCGCGATGGCCGGCAAGGTCTGCATTGTTGAGGTGGAAAAGATTGTGGAAGTGGGCGAGCTGGCTCCGGACGACATCCACCTGCCAGGCATCTATGTGCACCGCATCGTGCTCAATGCCAGCCCTGAAAAACGCATCGAAAAACGCACCATCACCGAGAAAGCCTGATATGCCCTGGACCCAAGACCAAATGGCGGCGCGTGCCGCCCAGGAACTCGAAGACGGTTTTTATGTGAACCTCGGCATCGGCATCCCGACGTTGGTGGCCAACTTCGTGCCAAGCGATAAGGAAGTCTGGTTGCAGTCTGAAAACGGCATGCTGGGCATAGGAGCTTTTCCGACCGAAGAGCAGGTTGATGCCGACCTGATCAACGCCGGCAAACAAACCGTCACCACCATCAAGGGATCGTCGATTTTCGGCAGTCATGACAGCTTCGCGATGATTCGCGGCGGCAAGATCAACCTGAGCATTTTGGGGGCGATGCAGGTCAGCGAGAAGGGCGACCTGGCCAACTGGATGATTCCCGGAAAGATGGTCAAGGGCATGGGTGGCGCGATGGACTTGGTGGCCGGCGTCAAGCGCTGCATCGTGCTGATGGAGCACGTGGCGAAGAAGAAAGACGGAACGGAAGACTTCAAGATCCTGCCCGAATGCACGCTGCCCCTGACCGGCAAAGCGGTGATCGACCGCATCATCACCGACCTTGCCGTGATGGACGTCACGCCACAGGGCCTGAAGGTGGTCGAGCTGGCGCCCGGCGTGACGATGGAGGCCTTGCAGGCCAAAACCGGGTGCAAGCTGCACTGATGGCCACAGGCGGGTCACTGTCGGTGGCGCGCCGGCGGCGGGTCTGAGCGCATGCTGACAGCCGCCGTGACCGGCGAGCTGTTTGCTGCGGTTGCGCTGCTGCTGTTCTCTGTCAACATCATCCTGACCAAGATCGCCGCCGCGCGGCTCAACCTCAACCTGGGGTTTTTGGTCTCGGTATCGGTCAACGTGCTGTTTGCCGGGCTGCTGTTTTTCATTCAGCTTGCCTGGCGCGAAGACCGCGTGTTGTGGCATCCGGAAGGTTTTTATCTGTTCGTGCTCGCCGGCGCATGCTCAACCTATTTGGGGCGCTGGTTTTTCCTGGAATCGGTGGTGCGGTTTGGGCCGACCCGCGCCAGCATTTTCCAGATCACCAGCCCGCTGTTTGCCGCGCTGCTGGCCTGGGCCTTTCTGCGCGAGACTTTGCAGCCGCTGGAGCTTGCCGGCATGGGCTTGGCGATAGGCGGTTTACTTCTGGTAATTCCTGTGCCGGGCGCCTCATCGAAGTTGCCACTGTCTGAGGAAGTCGCCGCGCAGGGCGCGGAGGCGGCCAGTCTGTCAGCAGCAAAAAACGGCTCTCGTCGGTGGCTGCAGTCCGCATGGTTGCTGGGCGTGGGAAGCTCCTTCGCTTATGCACTGGGCAATATTTTTCGCGGCGCGGCGATACGCAACTGGGACGAGGCGCTGTTGGGCGCACTGATTGGGGCCAGTGGCGGGCTGGTGCTGCATGCCCTGTTCAGCCAGGACAAGAAACAACTGCCTGGCAAGTTCAAAAATGCCGACCGGCGCGGCATGGTGCTTTTTGCGATCAGCGGGGTACTGACGATTTCCGCGCAGACGTGCCTGATCCTGTCACTCAAATACATCCCGGTTTCCGTTGCGGCGTTAATTACGCTGTGCACGCCGGTGCTGGTGTTTCCCATGAGTTATTTGCTGTTGAAAAACAGCGAAAAGATCACGCCACCGACTTTGCTGGGCGGCGCCCTGACGCTAACGGGCGTGGCGTTGATCCTGGTTACATGAGGGGCCAGAGCGGCGCTAAAAGGCTTCGCGCCGGGGCATGGGGGTGCTAGACTGAAATCACAATGCATGGCTCTCACTCTTCCTTGCCCTCCTGGGTGATCTCGGGAGGCTGGCATACGGTTGGCACGATCTCCCTGGCTGCGCTGGTGCTCTGGACCGGCGCCACCGGCCCGGCGCTCGCCAAGGAAGGGACACGCCAACCCGAGCGTGTGACCCTGCAGCTCAAGTGGCGACATCAGTTTCAGTTCGCGGGTTATTACGCGGCTCAGGCGAAAGGCTTTTACAGGGACGAAGGGCTGGAGGTCACGATCAGGGAAGGCGGTCCGGACAGGCCGCCGGTGACCACCGTCCTCAGTGGTCAAGCCCAGTACAGCATTGGTGATTCCGACCTGGTGACAAGCCGGATCAACGGGCAGCCGATTGTGGCGCTGGCGGCGATTTTCCAGCATTCACCCTATGTCATCCTGAGCCGGCAGGATCGCAAATATCCGTGTGCCCAGTGATCTCATAGGCGCAAAGGTCATGCTATCGGAACACCAGGGCGCCATCCAGTTGCGCGCCATGTTGCAGAGCGAGGGGATCGATCCGAAGCGTATCAATATTGTTCCGCAATCGTGGAACCTTGAAGACCTGATCGCAGGCGACGTAGACGCCATGTCAGCGTACGCCACCGTGGAGGCCGCGATGTTACTGGCTCGTGGCGTGGCGCCATCGACAATACGCAGCCTGGACTACGGCATTGATTTCTACGGCGACATTTTGTTCACGACGGAGGCTGAAGTCGGGAAAAATCCTGGACGCACCGCCGCGTTCCTGCGCGCCAGCCTCAAAGGTTGGGACTATGCGCTCAATCATGGCGATGAAATCGCCGGTTTGATCATGGGGACGGACGGTGTCGCACAACGGGGGCTGACGCGCGCGATGCTGGTTCGGGAAGCCGTGGAGATGCTGCCCTTTATTCTTCCCGATGTGGTGGAGATCGGGCATATGAACCCAGGCCGGTTCGAGCACATCGCACGCACGCTGGCGAATCAGGGCCTGGTGCGTACCGATAATTCACTGAAGGGGTTGATGTATGAGCCCGGCGCCGGGATCGATCCCTTGCTGCTGCGGTGGCTGACAGGCGTCAGCCTGGCGGGCTTCGCACTTGTGGCGCTGGGGTTTCTCTGGAATATCCAGATTCATCGCCGGGTGCGTGAGCGGACGCAGGAACTGCAGGCGGAAGTCAGCCACCGGACCAAGGTGCAGCAACAGCTCAAAGTCAGCGAAGAGATGGTTCAACTGATGTTTGAGACCACGGCAGCAGGCCTCGTGATGAATACGCCCGATGGCCGCTTGCTGATGGCCAACCCCGCTTATTACGCGATCACCGGTTTTACCGAGAACGAATTGCGCACCATGGAGATGCGCAATCGAACCCACCCTGAAGACCTGCCTCGTTATCTCGGGCTCAGGAACCGCATGCTTGACGGCGAATTCGATGCGTTCACCGATGATCAGCGCCGTCTGCAAAAAGGTGGCGGTTTCGTATGGATACATGCCACGGTGTCTCTGGTGCGCTCGGCCGATGGGACGCCGACGCATGTCATCGCGGTGGTTGAGGACATCACGACGCGCCGGGCGACAGAGGACAAGCTGCGCCAGAGCGAGATGATGCTGGAGATCGCCGGCCGCACCGCGCAGCTTGGAGGCTGGATGCTGGATTTGTCTGCCGATCAAGTGCTCTGGTCCGACGAAGTCTGCAAAATCCACGACGTGCCTCTGGGCAGCAAGCCGCTGCTGCACGACGTTTTGCTGGCATACGCGCCCGAGGACCGGGAAAAAATCACCGCCGCATTTGACGCATGTATGCGGGACGGCACACCGTTTGACCTGTCGCTAGAGGTCGTCAATACAAGCGGGCGCCGCGTATGTATACGAACCATTGCCGAGGCACTGCGGGACAGCAGCGGCAAGATCACCCGGATTCATGGCTCCTGCCAGGACATCACCGAAAGTAAGCAGGCGCAGGACAGCATTCTGCGTCTCAACGCCGAGCTGGAAGACCGTGTGCGGCGGCGCACCGCCGAGCTGGAAGCGGTGAACCAGGAGCTGGAAGCCTTCTCCTATTCCGTGTCACACGACCTTCGCTCCCCGCTGAACACGATTGACGGATTCAGCCAGTTGATGGAGCGCATGAGCGCGGACAAAATCGGCGAGCAAGGACGGCATTACCTGAGCCGAATTCGCGCGGGAACCCGGCAGATGGGCGAGCTGATCGAGGGTTTGCTGTCGTTGGCCAAACTCACGCGCGATCCGCTGCGTTCCGCAGTGGTCGATCTCGCGGCCATCGCCAGTCGGGCGGTGCAGGCGTGCGAGGAACGGGACCCTGCGCGTCAGGTGCAGGTACACATCCAGCAGGGTCTGCTGGCGCACGCCGACCCTGTGTTGCTGTCGGTCGTCATGGACAACCTGGTGAGCAATGCCTGGAAATTCACGTCCAAGCAGCCGTCGGCACGAATTGATATTGGCTCTGAGGCCGGCACCCATGGTGAAACTGTATATTTCGTCAAGGACAACGGTGCCGGCTTTGACATGGCCCATGTGGACAAGCTTTTTGGCACCTTCCAGCGACTTCATTCGCCGACGGATTTTGCGGGAACCGGCATTGGCCTGGCGACCGTGCAGCGCATCATCTCCAGGCATGGAGGACGGGTCTGGGCACACGCTGTTGAAGGGCAGGGCGCGGCGTTTTATTTCACGCTCGGCAAGGCGCAGGGTTGACGCGCCAATAACTGCGTGATGGTCAAGCCGGCACAAGGCGCCGGCAACAGGCCAAAAAAGTGGAGCGGGTGATGGGAATCGAACCCACGCTATTTGCTTGGGAAGCAAAAGTTCTGCCATTGAACTACACCCGCGTGGACTGATTGTAAAACCTCAGGGCGCACGATTCCAGGAAAAATCAGGGGCGCAAATAAGCCCAACCTTCGCCCTGCTTTTTCATGATTTCCGCCACCCCGGCCGGCACATAGCTGATGGCGGGCAGCATGTCGTCCTTGGCGATTTTCTGGGCACGCATGGTGTTTTCACAGGCGACCACACGCACATTGGCTTTCATCGCATCGGCGACACGCGAGCCGGTCGGTGACTCGAGCTTGAGCATGCCGATGCCGGGGCCGTAGGCGACGATGGCGATGTCCACGTTGGCGGCACCGACGTCGTCCTGCAGGTTTTTGGCGTTGTTCAGTGCCAGGTTCCATTTGGCCGGGTCGTTGTCGCTGACCTGGATCACGATTTTGTGACGTTTTTGGCCTGTAGTGCCCGTCCCCTGGGCGTTAGCAGCTATCAAAAACGGAGCGGACAGGGTGGCAGCGCCAACCAGGCCGGCTTGGAGAAGCAGTCTGCGGTTCATCATTTTTGAATGTCTCCCAGGCACAGGTATTTCATTTCGAGGTACTCGTCCATGCCGTGGCTGGAGCCTTCGCGGCCCAGGCCGGACTGCTTGACGCCGCCGAAGGGCACATGTTCGGTGGCGATCACGCCGGCGTTGATGCCGACCATGCCATATTCGAGCGCCTCAGCGACGCGGTAGATGCGGCCGATGTCGCGGCTGTAGAAGTAACTGGCCAGGCCGAACTCGGTGTTGTTGGCTGCATCAATGGCTTCCTGCTCGTGCGTGAAGCGGAACACCGGCGCGAACGGGCCGAAGGTTTCCTCCCTGGCGCACAACATGTCGCTGGTGGCTTCGGAAATCACGGTCGGTTCAAAAAACTGGCCCTTCATGCGGTGGCCGCCGGCGAGCAACTTGCCGCCCTTGGCAATCGCGTCATCGACGTGGCGCTGTACCTTGTCAACAGCCGAGTCTTCGATCAGCGGGCCCTGCACCACGCCATCCTCGAAACCATTGCCGACCTTGAGCAGTTTCACTTTGGCGGCGAATTTTTCAACGAACTGGTCGTACACGCCGTCCTGCACATAAATGCGGTTGGCGCAGACGCAGGTCTGGCCGGCATTGCGGTATTTGCTGGCCATCGCGCCTTCGACGGCCGAGTCGATGTCGGCATCGTCGAACACGATGAAGGGCGCGTTGCCACCCAGCTCGAGCGCCAGCTTCTTGATCGAGGGCGCGCTTTGTGCCATCAGGATGCGGCCGACCTCGGTGGAGCCGGTGAAGCTGATGTGGCGCACGGTATCGCTGGCGCAGAACACCTTGCCGACGGCGATCGAGTTGTCGCTGTCGGCGGTCAGGACATTGAGCACACCTGCCGGGATGCCGGCGCGCATGGCCAACTCGGCCGCGGCCAGGGCGGTCAACGGCGTCAGTTCGGCAGGCTTGATGACCACCGGGCAGCCGGCGGCCAGGGCCGGTGCCACCTTGCGCGTGATCATGGCCAGCGGGAAGTTCCATGGCGTGATGGCCGCGCAGACTCCGATGGGTTGCTTCAAGACCATCAGGCGGCGGTTGTTGTCGAACTGCGGCAGGGTTTCGCCGTTGACGCGTTTGGCTTCCTCGGCGAACCACTCGACAAAACTGGCACCGTAGCCGACTTCGCCCTTGGCTTCGGCAAAAGGTTTGCCCTGCTCGGCGGTCATGATGCGGCCCAGATCTTCCTGGTTAGCCATCAGAAGCTGGTACCACTTCATCAAAATTGCGTGGCGCTCCTTGCCGGTCTTGCTGCGCCAGGCCGGCCAGGCGGAATTGGCGGCGGCAATCGCGTCTTCGGCGTCTGTGGCGCCCAGGTTGGCCACATCAGCCAGCTTCAGCCCGGTGGACGGGTCGTTGACGTCGAAACGGGCCGCGCCCTTGAGCCACTGGCCGTTGATCAGGGCGTCGGTCTTGAACAGGCTGGGGTCTTTGAGCAGCGAGATTGGGGAAGTCTTCATGTCCATTAGAGGTCTTTCTGGAAACGGGAGCTGCAGCGGCTCATTGGTGTAATTCCCAAGCATAGCGCGTCGTGAGGCTTTGTGTACCCCGGTCGGGCGCGGCCGCGCTGAAACTTATAATCAAAAACCAAGGCAAATCGAGCACCCCGGTGCGGTCGGCCGCTCCGGGCTGCAGGCCCGGCTGGCGCTGGCCTCACCCGCAACCCACACACCATGAGCACACCCACTTTCACCGTCGCTGACATCCGCAAGAGTTTCCTGGACTTTTTCGCGTCCAAGGGCCACACCGTGGTGGCTTCCAGTTCACTGGTGCCGGGTAACGATCCGACCCTGATGTTCACCAACTCTGGCATGGTGCAGTTCAAGGATGTGTTCCTGGGCTCCGACAAACGCCCTTATGTGCGTGCCGCCTCGGTGCAGGCCTGCCTGCGTGCCGGTGGCAAACACAACGACCTGGAAAACGTCGGCTACACCGCGCGCCACCACACCTTCTTCGAGATGCTGGGCAACTGGAGCTTTGGCGACTACTTCAAGCGAGAGTCGCTGAAGTGGGCCTGGGAGCTGCTGACCGAGGTTTACAAACTGCCGCCCGAGCGCCTGCTGGCCACCGTGTATGAGGAAGACGACGAGGCGTACGACATCTGGACCAAGGAGATTGGTCTGCCGCCCGAGCGTGTGATCCGCATCGGCGACAACAAGGGTGGCCGCTACAAGTCCGACAACTTCTGGATGATGGCCGACACTGGCCCCTGCGGTCCCTGCAGCGAGATTTTCTACGACCACGGCGCCCACATCCCCGGCGGCCCGCCGGGCAGCCCGGATGAAGACGGCGACCGTTTCATCGAGATCTGGAACAACGTGTTCATGCAGTTCGATATGGCCGCCGACGGCAGCGTCAGCCAACTGCCCGCGCCCTGCGTGGACACCGGCATGGGCCTGGAGCGCCTGGCCGCCATCCTGCAGCATGTGCACAGCAATTATGAAATCGACATCTTCGACGCGCTGATCAAGGCGGCCTCGCGCGAGACCGGCGAGAAAGATCTGAGCAATAAATCGCTGTTTGTCATCGCCGACCACATCCGCGCCACTGCCTTCCTGGTCAGCGATGGCGTGAATCCGTCCAATGAAGGCCGCGGTTATGTGCAGCGCCGCATCATCCGCCGCGCGATCCGGCATGGTTACAAGCTGGGCAAGAAGACCCCGTTTTTCCACAAACTGGTGGCCGACCTGGCGCAACAAATGGGCGCGGCCTATCCCCGGCTTGCGTCGGAGGAAAAACGCATCACGGCCGTTCTCAAGGCTGAAGAGGAGCGCTTCTTCGAGACGCTTGAAATCGGCATGACGATTCTGGACACCGCATTGGCTGGTGGCGCCAAGGTGCTGCCGGGCGATGTCGCCTTCAAGCTGCATGACACCTATGGTTTTCCGCTGGACCTGTCGGCCGATGTTTGCCGCGAGCGTGGCGTCGAGGTCGATGAAGCCGGCTTTAGCGCTGCCATGGACAGGCAGAAGAACCAGGCGCGTGCCGCTGGCAAGTTCAAGATGGACCGCGCGCTGGACTACAGCGGCGACATCAACAGCTTCACCGGTTACGACATCCTCGAAGAGCCCGCCAAGGTGGTGGCGCTCTACGCCGACGGCGTGGCGGTGCAGGCACTTAACCCAGGGCAGAGTGGTGTTGTGGTGCTGAACAGCACACCGTTTTATGCGGAGAGTGGCGGCCAGGTCGGCGACCAGGGCACGCTAAGTGCCGACCCTTCGACAAGCTCAGGGCGAACGGAATTTACCGTCGAGGACACGCAGAAGGTCAAGGCCGATGTGTTCGGCCACCACGGCACCCAGACCCAGGGTAGCCTGAAGCTTGGCGACGCGGTGCTGGCCCGGGTGGACACCGCGCGCCGCGCCGCCACCGTGCGCAACCACAGCGCCACCCATTTGATGCACAAGGCCTTGCGTGAAGTGCTGGGTGATCATGTTCAGCAAAAAGGCAGTCTGGTCAACGCCGAGCGCACGCGTTTCGACTTTGCGCATAACGCACCGGTGACCGATGAGCAGATCCGTGAGATCGAGGCGCGCGTCAATACCGAGATCATGGCCAACGAGGCCACTGACGCCAGCGTGATGAACATGGATGCTGCGCAGAAAACCGGCGCCATGATGCTGTTCGGCGAAAAATACGGCGACGAGGTGCGTGTGTTGAGCATTGGTTCAAGCAAGGAGTTGTGCGGCGGCACCCATGTGGGCCGCACCGGCGACATCGGCCTGTTCAAGATCGTGGCCGAGGCCGGCGTGGCCTCGGGCGTGCGCCGCATCGAAGCGGTGACTGGTGCCAATGCGCTGGCGTATCTGCAGTCGCTCGAATCCGCCATGCAGGCGGCGGCTTCCTCGTTGAAGGCCAGTCCGACCGAGCTGCAGCACCGCATCGGCCAGGTGCTGGACCAGGTCCGCTCGCTCGAAAAGGAAATTGCCGCGCTCAAGGGCAAACTCGCTTCGTCGCAGGGGGACGAGCTGATGGCGCAGGCGGTGGATGTGAAAGGCCTCAAAGTGCTGGCCGCCCGGCTCGAAGGCGCGGACGCCAAAACCCTGCGCGACACCATGGACAAACTCAAGGACAAGCTCAAGACAGCGGTGATCGTGCTCGCGGCGGTCGATGGCGACAAAGTGCAGATTGCCGCCGGTGTGACGGCCGACAGCGTGGGCAAGGTGAAGGCGGGCGAACTGGTCAACTTTGTCGCCCTGCAGGTCGGCGGCAAGGGCGGCGGCAAGGCTGACCTGGCGATGGCCGGTGGTAGCGACGCCTCCAAGCTGGCCGGTGCGCTTTCGTCGGTGCAGGCCTGGGTGGCTGAACGCGCCTAGCGGTCTTCATGCTACTTAATCAATAGCTGCTTGCGCATATGGGGAAAGGGCTAAAGGCACTTTTTATCTGTGGTTTGCTGGCCACTGGTCTGCCGGGGGGAGTTGCTGCGGCTGCCGCGCCGCAAGAAGTCAGCTACCCCAGCCACGATGGCACGCTGATCAAGGCCTGGGTCGTTCTGCCCGATGGCCCAGTGCCTCGGGGCAGCGTGGTGGCATTGCATGGCTGTGGTGGCCTGTACGCCAGCCGGGGTGCGCGCAGGGGCCAGCTCAACGCTCGCCATCAAGCCATGGCCGATATGCTGGTGGGGCAGGGTTATGCAGCGGTCTTTCCCGACAGCCTCTCGCCGCGTGGCGAGTCCGAGCTGTGCACACAGAAAATAGGCTCTCGCCAGATCGACCAGACGCAACGGCGCGCCGATGCGCTGGGGACACTGGCCTGGGTCGCCGCCCAGCCTTGGGCTACTTCAGGCCGCATTGCGCTGCTCGGTTGGTCGCATGGCGGCAGCGCGGTACTGGCGGCCACCGATTTGTCGCGTGCCGATGTGCGTGCACAGTTGCCGCAGCCTGCATTGGCTGTGGCGTTTTACCCGGGCTGTAGCGCTGCCTTGAAGTCGGGCTACAGGCCAAACGCACGGTTGGTGCTGATGCTCGGCGAAAAAGACGACTGGACGCCGCCCGGCCCCTGTGTGGAACTGGGCAAAACGATGGGTGCCGAAGTCAATCTTTATGCCGACAGTTACCACGACTTTGACAGTCCGGTTGGCGAAGTGCGGCTGCGCCTGGACGTGCCGAATGGTGTCAACCTGGGGCAGGGCGTGCACGTCGGCCCCAACCCGGCGGCGCGCGAGCAGGCCTATGCGCGGTTGCGCGAACTGCTGGCACAAGCCTTCCGGTAAAAACTCAAGCGGCTACCAAAGCCTGAACTTGCCTCAGACTTGCCACGGTGCGCAGACAGGCCTGCGCAACTTCCGTGCCCTTGACGACAAAGTGCTCGCTGAAAAAGCGCTGATGCTCTTCGTGGGCATGAAAGTGCTGCGGCGTCAGAACGGCCGATAACACCGGCACACCGGTGTCGAGCTGCACCCGCATCAGGCCGCTGATCACGGCGTCGGCGACAAACTCGTGGCGGTAGATGCCGCCGTCGGCCACCAGGCCGCAGGCGACGATAGCCGCGTAACGGCCGGTGCGTGCGAGCTGCTGCGCATGCAGGGGAATCTCGAAGGCGCCCGGTACCTCCAGCAAGTCGATGTCCTGCTTCGGTACTTCATGCTTGGCCATTTCTGCCAGAAACGCATCGCGTGCCTGGTTAACGATGTCGGCGTGCCAACTGGCCTGGATGAAACAGAACCGGGCAGGAAGTTGCGGCGGCGAGGCGCTGGTTGGGGGATGTCGCTGACTCATAAGCTTCTCCTGAAAACGGCTATGGAAATTCAGGGCGCACGAGTCATTGGTCCGCGGGCAAGCCGGCGCGCAGGCGTCGGCCCACGGCGGGGGCCATGGACGTCGCGCTCTCTTTCATCCGGACTGTGACCGTCGGCTTCGGAGTTCAACCGAATCTGCTGACCCCGGCTTCCTTGAAAAAGCCGGGCGCTCGCGGGCTGATGCGCGTTAACGCAAACACCGCCGGTGGGGAATTTCGCCCCGCCCTGAGAACGCTGTGCCGGTGTAAATGGCCGGCACACAAGAATTTTAAGCGCCGTTTCAAAGCCGAAGCTGCGCGCGGGCTTTGGGTACAGTGTTTCGATCAAGAGGCTGCAACACCGCATTGCAAGCGGGGGCCGCGATCCGGCTTCGCCGGGCGCGAGGCGCCCGCCCCTGCAAGGGGGAGGAGGCGAAGCCTCCACGGGGTGTGCTTAGTCCACCTCGGCAATCAGCTCGATTTCAACGCAGGCACCCATCGGGATTTGCGCCACGCCAAACGCACTGCGCGCATGGCTGCCCGCTGCGCCAAAGACGTCGGCGAACAGCTCGCTGGCGCCGTTCGTGACCAGGTGCTGCTCGGTGAAGTCGCCGGTGGAGTTGACCAGGCTCATCAGCTTGACGATGCGTTTGACCTTGCCGAGGTCGCCCACTGCCGCATGCAGCGTGCCCATCAGGTCGATGGCGATGGCGCGCGCCGCCGCCTTGCCTTCTTCTGCATTCATGTTTTTGCCAAGCTGGCCGACCCAGGGCTTGCCGTCTTTTTTGGCGATGTGCCCGCTCAGAAACACCAGCTTGCCGGTCTGCACAAAGGGCACGTAGGCGGCGGCGGGAACCGCCACTGGTGGCAGCGTGATGCCCAAGGCCTTGAGTTTGTCGTAAATCGGGCTCGTGCTCATGGTGTTCTCTCCTGATGCGGCAATTTCGTACCGGTTGATGATTAAAAAGACCTCTAGCCCTTGTCGGACGGGCGCAAGCAGCTATAAAAACAGTAGCAATTGCAGATCGAACCGGAATTATTTCTAGCCCGGCTCGGGCAGCGGCGTGACCGTCACGGCCACGTCCAGCACATGGCGGGCGCCGCCACGGATCACCCCGCGCATTGGCGACACGTCCAGAAAGTCGCGGCCGGTGGCCAGCGTCACATAGTCTTCGCCGGGGGCGCGGTTGTTGGTCGGATCGAAGTCCAGCCAGACCCCCGCGTTTTGCCCGATCGCAAGCCGCATGCCGCCGGCGTCGCTGGCCAGCGGGCAATAGACCGAGGCCCAGGCGTGTGAGGCGTCGCTGCCGATCAGGCGCGGTTGGCCGGGCGGAGGGTTGGTCAGCAGGTAGCCGCTGACATAACGTGCCGGCACCCCCATGGAGCGGCAGCATGCGACCATGATGTGGGCAAAATCCTGGCACACACCTTTGCGCAGTTGCAGTGCGTCGAGCGCCGGCGTGCCGACGTCGGTGCTATCGCTGTCGTAGGCCATCTCGCTGTGGATGCGCGCCATCAAGTGCTGCGCGGCTTCGGGCAGGGGCCGGCCCGGCGAGAAGCTGGGTCGGGCAAATTCCGCGAAGGCCTCGTCGCGTGGGACGTAGGGGGAGGCGAAGACAAACTCGCAGGCGCTGTCATACGCGCCGCCGGCCTGGTAGCGAAACTGCTCGCGCACCTGCTCCCACGCCAGCCCGGCCAACGCGTGGCTGGCCTCCGGCACAGCCAGCGTGGAGACCACGCTTTCGGCCACCACGGTCAGCTCTTCATGGGGCGTGTGCAGCGAGAAGAAGGTGCGGGTGTTGCCATAGACGTCGGGCAACTCGTGCATTTGCGCCGGCTGCGGGCTGATCGTCAACTGGTGGCTCAGCAGTTGCTGGCCGGCGTGGCTGGCCGGCTTGAGGTGCAGCACATGGTGCGCACTTTCCACCGTCGGGCTGTACGCATAACGCGTTTCGTGAACAAGGTGTAGCAGCATCGGAGGTATCAAAAAAAGGACGGCTCAGGTGCCCAGGCTGTGTTCGTCCGCCGCCACATGGCTGAAGTAACGACGGCTCAGCGTGTCCGAGAGTTCGAAGGCAGCATTGCAGCACTGGCCCAGTTGCGCCAGCAAGCCCTCGTAACGCTGGTCTTGTGGCAGCTCGGGCGCAGGCGTGCAGAGGTCAGACAGTTGCCAACTGCCCGGGTCGGGCAGTCCGGGTGTCAGGTCCGGCACCGGCTGTGGCGCGCCCACCGTGTTTTCGGCCAGACGCGCGAGCCGACCGCGCAGTGTTTGCGCCACCCATCCGAGCGAGCGCGGGTTATCGCGGTCCAGCACCAGCAAGTCCAGCAAGGCAGCAACGTCGCGCTGCTGCTGGTACTGGGCGTGAAAAGTGATGGTGCTGTCAAACAAGGCAACGATTGCGCCGAAGCCGCCTTCATCGTGCACGGCGCCGGTTTCAAAACCAAGCATCAAGGCGGCGGCCAGAGTGTTCAGGCGCTCAATATGGCGGCCGGTGCTGAGCAGGCGCCAGCCGTCGTCGCGCGTCATGCGGTCAGTCTGCGCGCCGGTCATGGCAGCCAGGAAGCTGCTAGCCGACTCCAGAGCGCGCAGCGCCTCGACCGACGAATATTCAAGTGCCTGGGTGACCGGGTGGTCGGGGCCGGTGAAGCTCTCGCAGCGCCGGAAAAAATCTTCCTCGGCGCGCACGATCACATGCCACTGCTCTTGAGACAGGCGCTCGCGCACTGCTGAAGCTGCGCCCTTGAGCGCGCGCAGGTTGTAGCCGACGCTGGCGGCGCGCTCGGTATCGGCCAGGCTGGAGATTAGCGAGCGCTCGAAGACACGGCGCGCCTGCGTGGCCGGAGGAACCGTGTCGAGCACCAGCCCGTTTTTGACGGCCAGCTCCGACAGCCAGGCCAGCAGCGGCGGGGATGACTGGTCCTCGCCGCTCAGCGATTGCAATGTCAGTTGGGCGAGCCGGATGGCGTTTTCGGTGCGTTCGGTGTAACGGCCCAGCCAGAACAGGTTTTCAGCGGCGCGGCTGGTGACCGGTGGTTTGTGGCGTGCCAGATGGATGGGGCTTGCCTGGACGACGGGTTCCGCATGGGCCTCGGTCGCCATCCGCGATTTTTTACCGCTGCTGCTGCGGATGCTTGCGCTGCCTGCAGGCGCGGAAGTCTCGGCCATCGCCCACACGTCGGCGCTGCTGCCGCCTTGCTGCATCGATGCGATCTTGTCGTTGGGGCCGGCCAGACGGGCCAGCCCGCCCGGCAGCACCTGCCAGGAGCCGCTGCCGTCGGCCACCGCGAAGACACGCAGCATGGCCGAGCGCGGCGCGAGCCGGTTGCCATGCCAGGTCGGCGTCTGGGACAGCGGCAAATAGGCCTGCACGGTGTAGTCGTCGCTGCGCCGCACCAGCCGGCCGGCCCATTCGTCAAGCTCGCGGGTGGACAGCGTCTGCGCGATCACCGATTCAATGCCGGAGTCGGGGTAAGTGCCCTTGATGACACAGTTTTTGAGCAGCGGCAGCACTTCCTGCAGTGCGGCCTGTTCGCCGCACCACCAGGTGGCCAGCGAGGGCAGGGCCAGCTGCTCGTCCAGCAGGTGCCGCGACAAGGCTGGCAAAAAACCGAGCAGCGCACTCGACTCCAGAAAGGCCGAGCCCGGCGCATTGGCCACCAGCACATTGCCCGCGCGAATCACCTGCAGCAGTCCGGGCACGCCCAGCGTGGAGTCGGAGCGCAGCTCCAGCGGGTCAAGGAATTCGTCGTCCAGGCGTTTGAGCAGGCCATGCACCGGCTCCAGGCCCTGCAGGGTCTTGAGGTAAAGCTTGTCGGCCCGCACCAGCAGGTCGCTGCCTTCAACCAGCGTCAGCCCGAGGTAACGCGCCAGGTAGGCGTGTTCAAAATAGGTTTCGTTGTAGGGACCGGGTGTCAGCAAAACGATGCGGCTGTCTTCACCGCGCGCACCTGCCGGGCTGTGGGCCTTCATGCCGTCGATCAGCGCTTTGTAGGAAGCGGCCAGCGCCTGCACTTTCATTTCACGAAAAGCTTGCGGGAAAAGCCGCGAGATAGTCAGGCGGTTTTCCAGCAGGTAGCCCAGGCCGGACGGCGCCTGGGTGCGTTGCGAGACCACCCACCAGCGCCCGTCGGGGCCGCGTGCCAGATCAAAGGCCGCGATGTGCAGAAAAGCGCCGCCTGCCGGCTGAACGCCGTGCATGGCGCGCAGGTAGCCGGGGTGCCCCTGTACCAGCGCCGTTGGCAGCAGGCCCAGCGATAGCAACTGCTGCGGGCCATACACGTCGGCCATGATTCGGTCCAGGAGGCGGGCACGCTGCGTGATGCCGGTGGCGATTTGCGCCCAGTCTTGGGCTGACAGAAGCAGTGGAAACAGGTCCAGCGACCAGGGACGCTGCGGGCCGTTGGCATCGGCATAGACGTTGTAGGTCACGCCGTTGTCGCGAATCTGGCGGTGCAGGTTGGCGGTGCGGTGGCTCAGGTCGTCAAAGCCATCGCCGCCGAGGAAATTGAAAAAGCGGTGCCAGTCGGGTGCCAGCTTGGCCGGCGGCCGGGTGGCGGCAATGGCCGCAGGCGGGACGGCCGTGACGGATGCTGTGCCGGCCAGATGCAGCGACGACTGGCTTTGTTGCTGGCTCTGGGTGGGTGCGGGGGGCGGTTTGTCCAGCGTCCGACCGTGTAACTCGTCGAAGTGACCGGCTGAGGCCGGCTGTGCCAGTGCAACGGCCAGATCGACAGGAGACTCCAGCGCTACGGCTGCAAAAAGAGAGGGGTTGTTTTCCACGCTGGCCCAAGTATGCCCTCATGCAGGGGGAGCGACCGCCCGGTTTGTGGTGTCTATCAGACACAAACCGGGCGGTGTTTCTGCTAACGCAAATCCAGCGTGAACGGAAACTCGCGGCTTGGCAGGGCCGGTTGAACGCGGATTTTTCCCGGCGTGTGGCCCATCTGGAAGAAACGGTTCAGGCGCCGGCTTTCGGCCTCGTAGGAGTTGACTGGCAGCGTGTCGTAACTGAGGCCGCCGGGATGCACCACATGGTATTGGCAACCGCCCAGTGAACGCTCCATCCAGGTGTCCACGATGTCAAAAGTCAGCGGCGCATGCACGCCGATGGACGGGTGCAGGGCCGAGGGCGGGTTCCAGGCCTTGTAACGTACGCCGGCCACGTATTCACCTACGGTGCCGGTGTTTTGCACCGGCAGCGCGCGGCCATTGGCAGTGATCACATACCGGTTGTCGTTGAGGCCGGTCACATGCACCTCGACGCGTTCCAGCGACGAGTCTACATAACGCACGGTGCCGCCGGACGAGCCTTCCTCGCCCATCACATGCCAGGGCTCGAGCGCGCTACGCAGCGTGAGCTCGATGCTGTTGGTTTTGACCTGGCCAATCATCGGGAAGCGGAACTCGAAGTGCGGCTTGAACCAGGCCATGTCGAAGCCATAACCGGCCTCGTTGAGCTCGGTTAGCACATCCGCAAAGTCCTGACGTACAAAAGTGGGCAGCAAAAAGCGGTCGTGCAGCTCGGTGCCCCAGCGCGTCATGCGGCCGTGGTAGGGCTTGTTCCAGAAGCGCGCCACCAGCGCGCGAAGCAGCAACTGCTGCACGATGCTCATGCGTGCGTGCGGCGGCATTTCAAAGGCGCGCAGTTCCAGCAGGCCAAGCCGGCCGGTGGCCGAGTCGGGCGAATACATCTTGTCGATGCAGAACTCGCTGCGGTGGGTGTTGCCGGTCACGTCAACAAGGATGTTGCGCAGGGTGCGGTCGACAATCCACGGCGGCATCTTTTCGCCATACTTTTCCCGATTGGCGGCAATCTCGCGCAGCGCAATTTCAAGCTCATACAACTGGTCGTTGCGCGCCTCGTCAATCCGTGGCGCCTGGCTGGTCGGGCCGATGAACATGCCCGAGAACAAATAACTCAGCGAGGGATGGTTGTGCCAGTAGGCGATCAGGCTGCCCAGCATTTCCGGCTTGCGCAAAAACGGGCTGTCGGGCGGTGTGGCGCCGCCCAGCACAAAGTGGTTGCCACCGCCGGTGCCGGTGTGGCGGCCATCGGTCATGAATTTTTCAGCTGACAGGCGCGTCTCGTGCGCGATTTTGTAGAGAAATTCGGTGTGTTCAACCAGCTCGTTCCAGTTGTAGGCGGGGTGGATGTTGACCTCGATGACGCCGGGGTCGGGCGTGACCTGCAGCATCTTCAGACGCGGATCGCGCGGCGGCGGGTAACCTTCGAGCACGATTTGCAGGCTCAGCGATTGCGCGCTGGCCTCGACGGCGGCCAGCAGGTCTAGGTAGTCTTCCAGACGCTCCAGCGGCGGCATGAAGATGTAAAGCGCGCCGGTCTCGGGCTTGGCGCCTTTTTCCTTCGGTGCTGCTTTCGGCTTGTCCTGGGGGCCATTGGCGCGGTTCGGATCGCGCACCTCGACACACAGCGCGGTGCGGGTCAGCCAGGCGGCAGATTCGCCCGCTTTGGGCATGCGGGCCGAGGGGTCTGCGGGTGCGGGTGCCGTAGGCGCTGCCAACACGGCGCCCGTTTTGGCGCCCTGGTCAAAGCGGACATCCACGCTGGACGTGGTGTTCCGGAATTGCATCAGGCGACTCGCTTCATTGCGTGAGCCGTTGACCGTCATGTAGCGCGAGATGTACTGCGCCAGCATGCTGGCGCTGTTGTGCCGGCTGCCAGCGATGGCTGCGGCGACGGCGGGTTCGGCCGGCGCGGGCACCGGCTGGCTGCGCGCCGCGTTGTAGCGTTCGGCCAGCGTATGGGCAGGCGGCAATTCCTCGCGCGGCGCAAATGGGTCGGCCTCGGTCATGTAGGGGTAGTCGGTCTTGGAGACCCAGGGCACCGAGTCCAGCGGCAGGCGGTAACCCATGGGCGAGTCGCCCGGCATCAAATACATGTGCTCATCGCGGAAGAACCAGGGGCCGGTGGACCATTGCGGCCCTTTGTCTGCAGCACTTTCCTCGCGAACCTTGAGCGGCAGCACATATCCGACCACCGCGTCTAGGCCCTGCGAGAACACGCGGCGCAGGCGGGCCCGTTCCATGGCGTCGTCGAGCTTGGTATCGAAGGGGTCGACATTGACCGGCAAGCGGCGCTCGCGCCACAGGTAGTACCAGGTGTCTTCGTAGCCCGGTGTGATGTGTTGGGCCGACAGGCCCAGCTTGCTGGCCAGCGTGTCGGCGAAGCGTTTTGCGTCCGCGCTGGTGTAACTGCAGCCGGCCTCGATGTGGCGTTCGTCGGTGAACAGGGCCGGGTTCTGCCAGACCGGCTGGCCGTCCTTGCGCCAGAAAATGCTCAACGCCCAGCGCGGCAACTGCTCGCCGGGGTACCATTTGCCCTGGCCGAAATGCAGAAAGCCGCCTTCGCCGTATTCAGCGCGCAGCTTTTGCACGAGTTCGGTCGCGTAGCCGCGTTTTGTCGGCCCCAGCGCGTCGATGTTCCATTCGGCCGCGTCGCGGTCCTGGGTGGCCACAAAGGTCGGCTCGCCGCCCATGGTCAGGCGCACATCGCCGGCGGCCAGGTCCTGGTCCACCTGGTGGCCGAGCTTGAGCACGTCGGCCCACAGGGCGTCGGTGTAGGGCTGGGTCACACGCGGCGATTCGTAAATGCGCTGCACACCCATGTGGTGGGCGAACTCGACTTCGCTTTCATCGACACCGCCTTCAATCGGCGCCGCGCTTGATGGCTCTGGCGTGCAGGCCAGCGGGATGTGGCCTTCGCCGGCCATCAGGCCCGAAGTCGGGTCCAGTCCGACCCAGCCGGCGCCGGGCAAAAATACCTCGCACCAGGCGTGCAGGTCGGTGAAGTCGGTTTCGGCACCGCTGGGGCCGTCCAGCGATTTGACGTCGGCCTTGAGCTGGATCAGGTAACCTGAGACAAAACGCGCCGCCAGACCCAAGTGCCGGAACAACTGCACCATCAGCCAGCCGGTGTCGCGGCAGGAACCGACCGCCAGCTTGAGGGTTTCTTCGGGCGTCTGCACACCGGGCTCCATGCGGATCGCGTACTGGATGTCGCCCTGCAGCTTCTGGTTCAGCCCGACCAGGAAATCGATGGTGCGTTTCGGAGTGCGGTCCACGCTGTCCAGATAAGCTTTGAGCAGCGGTGTGGCCGGTTCGGTCGCGAGGTAAGGCGCCAGCTCACGCGCCTGGTCTTGGGTGTAGGTAAAGGGAAATTCTTCGGCGTCTGGCTCCAGGAAGAAGTCAAACGGGTTGAACACCGCCATCTCGACGACCAGATCGACCGTGACTTTGAACTCGCGGGTCGGCTCGGGAAACACCAGCCGGGCCTGGTAGTTGGCAAACGGGTCCTGCTGCCAGTTGATGAAGTGGTCCGTGGGCTCTATGGAGAGCGAATAGGACAACACCTTGGTGCGGCTGTGCGGCGCGGGACGCAGGCGGACAACCTGGGGGCCCAGGCGCACCAGACGGTCATATTTGTAATGGGTGATGTGGCTCAGGGCAACGTGGATGGACAAGTTGGTCTCGCTTTTCAGAAAATTCGGGGAGTTACTGGCACTATGCCGCAGAAACAGGAGGGTGGCCGCTTACGGAACCGCATTGACGGTTTTAATCCATTCAATTTAAGCAAGAGCTGCGCCAAAGGCCTCAAAGTCTGTCGGCGCGCAGCTGACGGGTTCGGGCGAAAAATGGTCTTGTGCGCGGCGTGTAGGCGGATGCGGGCGCCGGATCGTTGAACAGCTTCGCCGCAACACATAACAATGATGCAACAGGGGAGGCATGTGCGCCGAACGATCTCAGCCAGGCCACCAGCCCGTTTGTGGGGGGCGATTTTCTGCGGATTTGTCGCCGGCGCCGCCCTGCAGCTGCAGCAGTCCGCGTTGTTGCAGGCCACGGTCTATGGCGCCTTGCTGCTTGGCTCCGCAGCCCTTGTACCGGTTTGTTTTCGCTTGTCCCAGGCTGCCGTGTGGGGGCTCAGGGCGGTTGCTGTCCTGGTGCTGGCGGCGGGCTTGGGCTTCGGCCTGACGGGCCTGCGCGCCGTGATTTTCCAGACCGGCGCGCTCGCCCCGGCGCTGGAAGGCCGGGACATCGAGGTCACGGGCCGGGTCGTGGCCATGCCCCAGCGCAGCGACGATGGCCTGCGCTTTCGTTTTGCCATCGAGTCGGCTCGCCTTGAGGGGCAGCCGGTGCGGCTGCCCCCGCAGATCTACCTGGGCTGGTATGCCGGTTTCGGTTTCCGGGAGCCGGTGACCGGGGCCAGTGGCCCGGACAATCCGGATGCCAGCGGCGGCCCGGCCGCTGCGCTGGCGCTGCAGCGCCCGCCACCGGCCTTGCGCGCCGGCGAACATTGGCGCATGACGGTGCGCCTGAAAGCGCCGCACGGCAACAGCAACCCGCATGGGTTTGACTATGAACTCTGGCTTTGGGAGCAGGGTGTGCAGGCCACCGGCTATGTTCGCGCAGGGCCGCGGGATCCCGCACCTGTACGGCTTGCCGATGGTTGGCGCCACCCGGTCGAGCGGCTGCGCCAGTCGCTGCGGGATGCGGTTTATGCGCGCGTGGCCGACCGCCAACTGGCCGGCGTGGTTGCGGCCCTGCTGGTCGGCGACCAGAACGCCATCGAGCGCGCCGACTGGGATGTGTTCCGTGCCACGGGTGTGGCGCACCTGATGTCGATTTCAGGATTGCACATAACGATGTTCGCCTGGCTGGCGGCGCAAGGCATAGCCTGGTTGTGGCGGCGTTCTGCACGCTGGACCCCGGCCCTGTGCCTGGCGCTGCCAGCGGGCAGCGCCGGTGTCCGGGGCGGCTTGTTGCTGGCGGCTGGCTACGCACTGCTCTCGGGCTGGGGTGTGCCGGCGCAACGCACCGTCTGGATGCTGGCCACCGTGGTGTTGCTGCGCCAGAGCGGCAAGCGCTGGCCCTGGCCCCAGGTCTGGCTGCTGGCCATGGCAGTGGTGGTGGCGTTCGACCCCTGGGCTTTGCTGCAGGCCGGGTTCTGGCTGTCGTTTGTGGCGGTGGGCGTGCTTTTTGCTGCGGGGCGAGACGCTCGTGACGATGAAATTACGGGCAACAGTGCTATAAATTCAGGAGCTAATGACCCACAATTTGCATGGGCTGAAGGCAAGAACAATCTTGTATTTTTACGATGGCGCGCATGGTTGCCGCAAGGCGTGCTGCTGGCGGTTGGTGCAATCCTCCGCGCCGCGCGGGAACAGTGGATCGTCACCCTGGCGCTGGCGCCGTTGTCGCTGCTGCTGTTCAATCAGGTGTCGCTGGTGGGCCTGCTTGCCAACGGCCTGGCCATCCCCTGGGTAACGCTGGTGGTGACGCCGCTGACCATGCTGGGCGTGTTCTGGGCGCCTTTGTGGGAGGCGGCGGCTGCGGCGGTGGCGGCGCTGATGCTGTTTTTGCAATGGCTGGCGCGCTGGCCGCTGGCCAGCATCAGCGTGGCGGCGGCGCCGCTGTGGTGCGCGGTGGCCGGCGTTGCTGGCGGCCTGTTGCTGGCCCTGCGTCTGCCCTGGCATTGGCGCGTGCTCGGCGTGCCACTGCTGCTGCCGGTGCTGCTCTGGCAGCCGCTGCGCCCGGCGCCCGGCCAGTTCGAACTGATCGCCGCTGACGTGGGGCAGGGAAATGCCCTGGTTGTCCGTACTGCGCGTCATGCGCTGGTCTATGACACCGGCCCACGGTTTTCGCGCGAGAGCGACGCCGGCCACCGGGTGCTGGTGCCGCTGCTGCGCGCTCTCGGCGAAAGCGTGGACACCCTGATGCTGAGCCACCGCGACGCCGACCATATCGGCGGCGCGCCGGCCGTGCTGGCGATGCAGCCGCAGGCGGCTTTGCTGAGCTCCATCGAGGATGGTCATCCGCTGCAGGCCTTGCGGCCGTCGCGGCGCTGCGCAGCCGGTCAGCACTGGACCTGGGATGGCGTTGATTTTGAAGTGCTGCACCCGCAAGCTGGCGATTACGAAACGCCGCAAAAATCAAATGCCATGAGCTGCGTATTGCGCATCTCCAACGGAAACAGGGCAGCCCTTCTGGCCGGAGACATCGAACTGGCACAGGAGCAGCGTCTGGTTGCGTCAGGCGTGAACCTGAAGGCAGACCTTCTGCTGGTCCCGCATCACGGCAGCAAAACCTCGTCCAGCCCAGCTTTTCTAGATGCCGTGCAACCCGGGCTGGCGCTGGCGCAGGCCGGTTACCGCAACCGCTTCGGACACCCGGCGGCGCCCGTGCTGGAGCGTTATCGTGAACGCCGGATTGCGGTGTTTGCATCGCCTGCGTGCGGGGCTGCCACCTGGACCAGTGGGCAGCCGGACATGGTGAGGTGCCAGCGCCAGACCGGACTGCGCTACTGGCATCACCGGCCACCGGATTAAAAGCGGGCTTCCTACAGGCGACTGGCGCATTACTTGCTAAGCTACTGGGGAACAACGCACCAAGAATTTGACGGAGACAAGCTGATGAGCGGACCGAAGTTTGACGAGATGAACGCCGCCGACGCCGGGGTGAGGGCCCATTACCAGAGCTACCAGCGCTGGCTGGCTAGGCAGCCGGAATCGGTCATGCAGGCCAGGCGCGCGGAGGCCGAGATGATTTTCCGCCGTGTTGGCATTACTTTTGCGGTCTACGGCGACAAGGACGACGGCAACTCGGAAACCGGTGGCACCGAGCGGCTGATCCCTTTTGACCTGATTCCCCGCATCATTCCTGCGCACGAGTGGGAAATTATGGAGCGGGGCCTGATCCAGCGTGTGACCGCCTTGAACCGCTTCATCCACGACGTTTACCACGACCAGGAGATCATCAAGGCCGGCGTGGTTCCGGCCGAGCAGATTTTCCAGAACGCACAGTTTCGCCCCGAGATGATGGGCGTGGATGTGCCGGGCAACATTTACTCGCACATCAGCGGCATCGACATCGTGCGCGCGCCCAATGCGCAGGGCGAGGGCGAGTACTACGTGCTCGAAGACAACCTGCGCGTGCCCAGCGGCGTCAGCTACATGCTGGAAGACCGCAAGATGATGATGCGGCTGTTTCCTGACCTGTTCAGCGAGAACCGCGTGGCGCCGGTCGCACATTACCCCGACCTGCTGCTCGAAACCCTGCGCGACAACTCGCCGGCGCACCGCGCCGAGCCGACAGTGGTGGTGTTGACGCCCGGCATGTACAACTCGGCCTATTTCGAGCATGCCTTTCTCGCGCAGCAGATGGGTGTCGAGCTGGTCGAGGGGCAAGACCTGTTCGTCAAGGACAACTTCGTCTACATGCGCACCACGCGCGGCCCGAAACGCGTCGATGTGATTTACCGCCGCGTCGATGATGATTTTCTGGACCCGCTGGCCTTCCGCCCGACCTCGACCCTCGGTTGCGCCGGCCTGCTCAACGTTTACCGCAGCGGCAATGTCGCGCTGTGCAATGCCATTGGCACTGGTGTGGCCGACGACAAGTCGATTTACCCCTATGTGCCGAAGATGATCGAGTTCTACCTCGGCGAAAAACCGATCCTCAAAAACGTCCCGACCTACATGTGCCGCAACCCCGACGACCTCCAATACACGCTGGCCAACATGAAGGACCTGGTCGTCAAGGAAGTACACGGTGCCGGTGGTTACGGCATGCTGGTCGGCCCCGCCTCCACCCAGGCCGAGATCGAGGACTTCCGCAAGGCGGTGCTGGCCAACCCGGCTGGCTATATCGCCCAGCCGACATTGAGCCTGTCGACCTGCCCGACCTATGTGGACAGCGGCATCGCGCCGCGCCACATCGACCTGCGGCCCTTTGTGCTCAGCGGCAAGACCGTGCAGATGGTGCCGGGTGGCCTGACACGTGTGGCCCTGAAAGACGGTTCGCTGGTGGTCAATTCCTCCCAGGGCGGCGGCACCAAGGACACCTGGGTGCTTGAGGGCGACAACGATGCCATGGCTCAGTCGCAAACGCAGTCCGGGCAGTCACAAAGCCAGTCGCAGTCTGGACAGTCCCAGCCACAGTCCCTTAAATCAAACTAACAGGGAAAGGACTCATCATGCTTTCAAGAACCGCTGATCACCTTTTCTGGATGTCCCGCTATACGGAGCGCGCTGAGAATACCGCCCGTATGCTGGACGTCAACTACCAGACCTCGTTGCTGCCGCAATCGACCGGTGTGGCCCAGGTCGGCTGGCAGGGCCTGCTGAGCATCAGCGAGCTGTCGTCCGCCTACGAGGGTAAGTACGGCGCAATCAATGCGCGTGACGTAATGGACTTCATGGTGCGTGACGAAAAGAATTCGTCCAGCATCATCTCCTGCCTGAAGAATGCCCGCGAAAACGCCCGCGCGGTGCGCGGCACGCTGACCACCGAGGTCTGGGAGACCCAGAACCAGACTTATCTGGAAATTTTCCGGATGTTGCGCAACGGCGAGTTCGAGCGTGACCCCGGCCAGTTTTTTGAATGGGTCAAGTTCCGCTCGCACTTGTCGCGCGGCGTCACGGTCGGCACCATGCTGCAGGACGAGGCGCTGCACTTCATGCGCCTGGGCACCTTCCTCGAACGCGCCGACAACACTGCGCGCCTGGTCGATGTGAAGTTTCACGCGGTGCAAAGCGACTTCTACGGCGCCGCCAGCGAGAAAGACCAGGAGTACGACTTCTACCACTGGAGCGCGATTCTGCGCAGCGTCAGCGCCTTCGAGATTTACCGGCGCGTCTACCGCAACGTGATCAAGCCTGAGCGCGTCGCGGAATTGCTGATCCTGCGCGCGGACATGCCACGCTCGCTGGCGGCCAGTCTGCAGGAGGTGGTGAGCAACCTCAAGCTGGTGACCGACGACACGACCTGTGAGACGGTGCGCCGCGCCGGCAAGCTTAATTCCGACCTGAAGTACGCTCGCATTGATGAAATCCTGGCCACCGGCCTGCATGCCTACCTGACGCAGTTTCTGGACCGCGTCAACGAACTCGGAGCCTGCATCAGCCGCGATTTCCTGGTGCCGGCGACCAGTTGACACATTACATGCTGTCGGCCCCAAGGCGGAGGAATGACGAGGGCGCGCGTGTCTTTAGTCAAGCCGGGGCCGCGGAACCGGCTCCGCCGGGCCGCAGGCGCAGCGCCCCCCCGGGGCTGGAGCCTGCGGCTCCAAAGCTGCTTGAGCAGCTTTGGACAGGCGACAGAAGCGAAGCCTCTGGCGAGCGGCGGCCTGCAAGGCCTCGAGAGCTACGCGAAGCGAGCGAACGTGGGGGCGTTATGTCCAACGTGGGAGCTTTATGAAGTTGCACGTCCGCCATGTGACGGACTACCGCTACACCGAGCCGCTGCGGTATGCGTTGCAGACCATGTGGCTGACGCCACTGTCCGGTCCGGCGCAGACCGTCAATTTCTGGAGCCTGGGTGCGCCGGAAAAATTGTTCGACCAAGGTGACGCCTTTGGCAATAAGGTCAGCTCCTATACTTTCGTCGGCCAGGTCGCGGACAACGTGCGCTGGAGTCTGGTCAATGCCGCCGGCGATGTCGAGACCTTCGGCATTGCAGAATTCACCGATGCGGACACTTTGCCGCAGCCGGCCTTTTTCCTGCGCGCCACGCACCTGGCGACGCCGGACGGGCGGCTGGCAGAGTTTGGCCGGTGCTTCGTGGCGGCGCCCGCGGCCGGGCGTGCCGATCTGGGCATGCTGTTGGCCCTCAGCCGGGGTGTGGCGAGCGCGGTCAGCTATCAAAAAAATAGCACCACGGTGACCACCACGGCCTTGCAGGCGTTTGAAGCCGGTGCTGGTGTCTGCCAGGACCAGGCCCATGTGATGGTGGCGATATGCCGCAGCCTGGGCATTCCGGCGCGGTATGTGAGCGGCTATTTTTATGCCGCCAACGAGCCCGACCTGGCCAGCCACGCCTGGGTCGATGTCTGTCTTGATGTGGAGGCGCGGCGCTGGGTCAGCATCGACGTAACCCACAGCTGCATGATCGACGAGCGCCATGTCCGCTTGGCCATGGGCACCGACTACAACGCCTGCCCGCCGATCAAGGGCGTGCGCCAGGGTGGCGGCGAAGAAACCATGACGGTGGACATCACGATCCAGCCGGTGTAAAAAGCGGCCGGCTGACGGCCACTGTCAGTTGCCGTTTTTCTTTTTGGCGGCCACTTCGCGTCCCAGCTCAATCACTGACATCGCGTAATAACTGCTCCAGTTGTAGCGAGTTATGGCGTAGAAGTTTTCGGTGCCGGCGACGTAAATGGGCGCGCTGCCGCCATTGGCCGGGTCGCCGTTGAGCAGTTCCACCAGTGCCAGCGGGCCGCTGTGTTGCAGCGCCGTCCCTTCCAGCACAGCGCCCTTGGCAGTGAAACTCGCCACGCTGAAGGTCGGCAGGATGTCGGGCGCCATCAGCGCATCCATGTCCAGTTTCCTGCTGTCAAAACTGACCGGGTAATGCGTCGGCATGCCGGGCTGCCAGTTGAAAGCCTTGAAGTAGTTGGCGACCGAGCCGATCACGTCGGCCGGGCTGTTCCACAGGTCGATGCGGCCGTCGCCGTCGAAGTCCACCGCGTATTTGTTGCGGCTGGACGGCATGAACTGTGGCATGCCCATGGCGCCGGCATAACTGCCGAGCGCCGCAAACGGGTCGGTATTAAGACGGCTCTGCAGGGTCAGGAACTGCTCAATCTCGCCTCTGAAAAACTCGCTGCGCTCGCTGGCGCGCGGATGCGACGCCGGAAAGTCGAAGGCCAGCGTGGCCAGCGCATCCAGCACCCGGAACTTGCCCGTGTCGCGGCCATAGATAGTTTCCACCCCGATGATGCCGACGATGATTTCCGCGGGCACCCCGTAATCGGCTTCGGCGCGTGCCAGGCTGGCCTGGTTGTCTTGCCAGAAACGCACTCCAGCGGCGATGCGGACCGGGTCGATGAAGCGGCTGCGGTAGACACGCCAGTTCTTGGTGAAGTTTTTTGCTGGCGGCTGCATCAGGCGCACCACCGTCGGCAAGTGGCGCGCCTGGCCCAGTGTCTGACGCACCCATTGCGGGTCCAGGTCACGCCGGCTGGCCAGGTCGTCGGCAAAACGCATGGCCTCGGGGCGATGCGCGTACAACTGCGCCGGCTCCTGCGTAGCTGGCGGGCTCGTCGCGGCTTTGCGAATTTTTAAGTCTTTTGGGGTTGCAGCCCATGCCCCGCCTGTGCAAGTAGCTATCAAAACAGGAGCGATCCAGCGACGGGATGCGACAAGCGCAGAAAACAGCGAAGAGGTCATGCGAAAAATGCGGTTTCTGTAAACCCTGAAGAGGGCAGTCCGAAGCCACAGTATCGTGCCTGGCAGATACCCTGGCGTGTGGGACGATGACTCAAACCGGCCAACGCAGGCAGGCATATTGTTTTTTCAGTCGAGCCAGGTCGATGCCAGAGGCGGGGCCAGCCGAAGTGGAATAACGCTGAGCTTCGAGCTGCATCAGCCAGTCGTGTATTGCCTGGCCCTGCTTGCCCTGTTGTGCAAGCACCTGCAGCGCGAGTTGGCGCGGCGTGCTGGCGGCGCTGCTGGTCAGGCCGGCGCGGCTCAACTGCCGACGGGCGTGCCCCAGCAGCCGCAGCCAGGGATCATGCTGTACCCGCTCCCACCAGGCCCAGGCGGCCCCGGCCGCGCTCACCAGCACCACGATGGCGATCAACACATAACTGAGGTCTTCCCAGCTTGGTGACTCGAAGCCTATTTTTTTGAGAAGGTCGAGCTGCTTGCCCTGCGTGTAGTTGAGCACCCACTGGTTCCACCGGTTGTTCACCGCCTCCCAGGCGGCGCGCAGTTGAACCGACAAGGCCGGACTGAGGTTGCCCAGGGCCTGTCCGACCACACCTTGCGGCGCCGTCAGCCGCTGGAAGGCGCCGGTGCGTCCGGGCGACACGGCGGAGGTCGGGTCCACCCGCACCCAGCCCACACCGGCCTGCCAGACCTCGGTCCAGGCGTGCGCATCACTCTGGCGCAACACCCAGAATCCATCCACCGAATTGAGCTCTCCGCCCTGGTAGCCGGTGACGATGCGCGCTGGCACGTCCATGGCGCGCATCAGCACCACAAAGGCCGAGGCAATGTGTTCGCAAAAACCTTCCTTGCGGTCGAACCAGAACTCGTCGGCAGTGTTGGCACCGTAAACGCCGGGTTCCAGCGTGTAGGTGTAACCGCCAGTGCGCAGCTTGTCCATGGCCACCTGCACCAGCGCCTGGGTGCCGGCCTGCGCGTAGCGCGGATCACGCCGGATCTCTGCGGCCAGCGCCAGCGTGCGGGGGTTGAATCCCGGGGGGAGCTCGACAAACTCCTGCAGCCCGATCTCCTGCTTGTCCGGCCCGTGCCGGAACACCGGGTGGCTTTGCACCTGGTAGCGGACGATGTCGGTGATCGGCCGGTCCGTTAACCACTGCAACTCGCTGCTCATGCGGGTCTGGTAGCCGGGCAACACTGGGCTCTCGCCGGCCGCCTCCATCACGAACAGCCAGGGTCGGCTGGTGGGCTCCAGCGTGACCTGGTAGGAAACCGGGGGTCCCTCGACCTTCAGCTTGTCTGCCAGCTTGAAACGCGCGGGAAAAAGGGAGCTTGAGGAAGAGCGCCATTCCCGGCCGTCGAAGCTGGATAGCACCGGGCCGCGAAAATACAGTTCGCGTTGCGGCGGTAGCCGGCCTTCAAAGGCAATACGCATGGCGATGCTGTCGTCCAGCGCCAGACTGGCGATGGTGCCGACCTGCATGGTGGCGCTCAAGCCGCTGCGGCCGGTCATCGCGTCAGACGGCGTACCCCATAGCGGCGCCAGCCGCGGAAACAGCAAAAACAGCACCACCATCACCGGCGCACCCAACAGCGCCATCCAGCCGGCTGTTTTTGCGGCCTGCAGCAGCGGCGGTTTGCCCACCGGCATGTGCGCATTGACCAGCGCCGTCAGCAGGCCCAGCAGCCCGAGCAGCATGCTGAAGGCCGTCAGCAGCGACTGCGAGTAGAAAAAGTTGGTCAGCATGGTGAAGAAGCCGAGGAAAAACACCACAAAAGCGTCACGCCGGGCGCGCAACTCCAGGGTCTTCAGCGCCAGCAGGATCACGATCAGCGTGACCCCGGCATCGCGGCCCAGCAGGGTTTTGTGGGTCAGCAAGGTGGCACCCACGGCCACCGCCAGCAGCACCAGCAACCACCACTTGTTCGGCAACGGCTGGTTGCCAAAAGCCAGCTTGCCGCGAAAAAGCAGCATGGCCGCTGCGAGGGCGCTGCACCACCAGGGCAAATGGCTGACCTGAGGCAGCAGCACCCAGGCGATGACGGCCAGCAGGAACAGGGTGTCGCGGCTGTCGCGAGGCAGGGATTGGAGGCGGGCTAGCAATTGCTACCCCTGCCAGAGCTTGTCTGTGTGATCGGTTTTTCTGTGGTTTGCCTGCTGGCCGGGTCTCGCCCCGGCGGGCGAGGCACTTTTCTTTGCGTCGCTGTATAGACCGGAGACATAGGTGACACATGTGCGGAGACATGGTTGACGGTTTTCATT
>NZ_BMIG01000019.1 GCF_014641715.1 Polaromonas eurypsychrophila
TGCTCGCCGAAAACGGGGTCGAGCTCGAACTCGCTTCGCTCAGACAATCGCTCGCCCTGATCCGTTTTTGGCTGCGCTCCTCGGCCCGGCCCGACGGGTGGCGCGCTGAAATACAAATCCCCATTCGGGGAGGCGAGGACGCGCTTTGCGCGTCCTCGCCGGAGCCCGATTGTGGCCTCGAATCCGAACCCGAATCCGTTCCCCATCCCGTCTCCACCACCCTTCTGTCTGCGCCGAGGAGCGCAGGGCCAGACGGATCAGGGATCGCGATTGTCTGAGCCGAAGGCGAGTTCGAGCGAGACCCCGGCTGGACCGAGCACCGCAGGTTGCCCCGGAGCGAGGCGCAGGGGACGCAGACAGCAGGGTCGCCTTTCTTTTGCTTACTTTTCTTTGGCGAGACAAAGAAAAGTGAGTTGCCGCCGGGCAACCCCCGGCTTGTTGGTACATCGCAAACGCAGGAGGCAGAGAAGGCTTCGACAAGCTCAGCCCGAACGGAGGAGGACCGGTTCGCGCCGCCTGCAGGCATGCCAGGGCAGGTCAACATAACGCCAGCGCCTCCAGACACAGGCGTTTGTGCGCCTCCCCGCTGGAAGGCTTGATCTGCACCCCCGGCAACCTCAGGCCGAAACTCAGTCCCAGCTTGTCGGCCTGCAGCACCCAGGCGCACAGACGGGCCAACCGGCCTTCAATGTCCAGCGAGCCGGCCTGGACAAAATCGAGCCAGAGCTCATGGCGTTGGGCCTGCTGGGCATCGCGCACCACCAGGCCGTTGCCCTGTTCATCGGCCTTGGCGGCCTTTTTCCACATGACCAGTTTGAGTGGGTCGCCGCGCCGATAGCCGCGGACGCTGTCGAAGTCACCGCTGCTTTGCACGCGTGCGGTGGCACTGGCCGCGCCTGACCGGGGCTCGCCGGGCGGCAGCGGCGGAGGCTGGCGTTCTGGTGCGGGGTAGACCAGCACTTGCGCGGCGGGCCGCCAGATGGTCCAAACGCGAAAGGTGCCCAGCGGAAAACGTGTTTCGGCGGTCAGGGTGGGGAGCTGGTGCAGACCGCGCCGTGTTGGTGTGAAGGCCACCTGAACGGTGCTGCTGCCTTCGGCGGGCACGTCGGTCCAGGCCCAGTGCAGCCCGGTTTTTGCATCAGCCGGATTCAACACACTCAGGCCGATGCCGTGGCGGGAAGAACGCCGGGTGTTCGTCAGTTTGACATCAAAAATGGCTGCGGCACCCACATACTGGGGGTGGGGCGCTATCAGGTTCATGGCAAGACCGCGCAATGTGCCATGGCACACATGCATGCCAATGACGGCGCTGCCGGCCAGTAAAAAGGTCAGCAGGTAGCCCAGATTAAGTTGGTAGTTGATGGAGGCAACGAGCAGCACCAGCAGCGTCAGCGCCAGCATGAGGCCGGGCCGCGTTGGCAGGATGTAGACATTGCGCTGGGTCAGCAGCACGCTGTCGCTGAGCGGCAGGCGGCTTTGCCACCATTGCTGGAACCCGCGGCGCACGAGGGTCAAAGGGTTCCATTCGCGGGCCAGCGCGGAACCGGCTCTGCCGGGCCGCTGGTGGCGCCCCCCTTGGGGGGAGGCGCCGGAGGCGCTTCGGGGGGGAGTCATATATTTATGGCAAAGGCACGGCCTCGAGCATTGCCCGCACCTGTTCGACCGCGCCGCGGCCGGCGCTGGTGACCGGCACCAGCCGGTGTGCGGCGGTTTGCGGCAGCACCGCCACCACGTCGTCGGGCGCCACATAATCGCGGCCGCTCAAAAACGCCTGGGCGCGGGCGGCCCGCATCACCGCGATACCGGCGCGCGGACTCAGGCCCTGCAAAAACCATTGGCCGGAACGCGTGGCGGCAATCAGGTCCTGCAGGTAATTGAGCAGGGGTTCGGCCGCATGTACCTGCAGCACTTCATGCTGCAACTCCAGCAGGTCGTGGGGCGTCAACAAGGTTTCGAGCCTGTCGACCATGTCGCGGCGGTCGCTGCCGCCCAGCAGCAGCCTTTCGGCGGCACGGTCCGGGTAGCCCAGCGAAATGCGCATGTGGAAACGGTCCAGCTGCGATTCAGGCAGCGAGTAGGTGCCCAGCTGGTCGTGCGGATTTTGCGTGGCGATCACAAAAAAGGGCAAGGGCAGAGGGCGGGTTTCGCCCTCGACGGTGACCTGTTTTTCTTCCATGGCTTCGAGCAGGGCACTTTGCGTGCGCGGGCTGGCGCGGTTGATCTCGTCGGCCAGCAGCACCTGGGCAAACACCGGACCGGGGTGAAAGACAAAACTTTCTTTCTGGCGTTCGTAAATCGACACACCGGTCAAATCGCTCGGCATCAGGTCGGCGGTGAACTGCACGCGGGAGAACTGCAGTCCGAAGGAGCGTGACAGCGCGTGGGCAAGGGTGGTTTTCCCGACACCGGGCACATCTTCGATCAGCAGATGGCCGCCGGCCAGCAGGCAGGCGACACAGTCCTGGACCTGGGCGGGCTTGCCCACAATGACCGTGTTAAGCTGATTCAATAGCGCCTGGATTTTTTGTTTCGCGTTCATGTCATCAACCTTACCGCAAAATTTTCCGCAATGAATGCCACTGCGTATTTCACCCACGCCGACTGTCGCAAACACGAGATGGGACCGGGCCACCCGGAGTGCCCGGAGCGGCTTGACGCGATTGAAGACCGGCTGCTGATCACCGGTGTCGGTGATGCGCTGGACCGGCGCGAGGCACCGCTGGCCTCGCTGGGAGATATTGAGCTCGGGCATGACCGCATGATGATTGCTGCGATCCGCGGACTGGGCGACCAGCTGGCCGACGACGCATTCGCGGGAGGACCGCAGTACGCCCAGATTGATCCCGACACTGCGCTGAACGCCTTCACCTGGAATGCCATCCTGCGCGGCGCCGGTGCAGCGCTGGCCGCCACCGATGCGGTGATGGCCGGCGAGGTCGAAAACGCCTTTTGCGCGGTGCGCCCGCCCGGCCACCATGCCTGTCACGACCGCGCCATGGGATTCTGCTTTTTCAACAACGTGGCCATCGCCGCCAAATATGCGCTGGAGCGGCACGGTCTGGAGCGGGTCGCGATCGTCGATTTTGACGTGCACCACGGCAACGGCACGGAAGACATCATCCGCGGCGATGAGCGCATCCTGATGGTGAGCTTTTTCCAGCATCCGTTTTACCCGCACGGCGGCACGGAGGGTGGTGACAACATGGTGAACATCCCGGTGCCCGCCTACACCAAGGGCGCAGCCGTGCGCGACATGATCGAGGCGATGTGGATGCCGCGGCTTGAGGAGTTCAAACCCCAGATGATCTTCATCAGCGCCGGCTTCGACGCACACCGCGATGACGACCTGGGCCAGCTCGGCCTGGACGAGCAGGACTACGCCTGGATCACCCAGCGCATCAAGGATGTCGCGCACCGTCACGCGGGCGGGCGCATCGTCTCCTCGCTCGAAGGCGGCTACAACCTCCAGGCATTGGCACGCAGCGTGGAAGCGCATATTCGCGTGCTGGCTGATCTGTAAACCGCCGGTCCGGTTGCGGTCGGGCGGCCATATTCCCTTTGACAGAAAGCCGCGATGGCCACGTTGACTAGACCCACTGCCCGCATCGAAGACCTGGACGCCTGGCTCGCCAACCTCACGCAGCCGTCGGCGTTGACAGAGCTTGCCCTTCTCCTCGCGTGTGTGGGGCTGGCCTGGGCATTGGTCTGGGGGATACGCCGAGCCAGCGGCCTGCCTGACGAGCGCTCCATCTGGTTCGGCCGCCAGATCATCGACGGTGTGATGTTTCCGCTCTTGCTGCTGTCCCTGGCTTACCTGTGCTTCATGCTGCTGGGCCGATGGATGCCGGTGGCGGTGTTCAAGATTGCGATTCCGGTGCTGGTGGCGCTGGCGGTGATCCGCCTCGGTGTCAAGGTGCTGCAGGTGGTATTTGTGGACGCGCCGCTGGTGCGCATCCTCGAACGCAGCATTTCCTGGCTGGCCTGGCTCGCCATGGTGCTGTGGGTTAGCGGCCTGTTGCCGCTGGTGCTGGAGGAGCTTGACGATATCCGCTGGAAAGTAGGCGATGCCACGCTGTCGGTGCGGACCCTGATTGAGGGTGCTTTGACGGCGGGCATCGTGCTGCTCATCGCCTTGTGGGTATCGGCCGCGATCGAGTCGCGGCTGCTCAAGTCGGCCACCGGCAGCCAGTTGTCGCTGCGTAAAGCCCTGAGCAACGCCACCCGTGCCTTGCTGGTGTTTGTCAGCTTGTTGGTGGCCCTGTCTGCGGTGGGCATTGACCTGACGGCCTTGTCGGTCTTGGGCGGGGCCATAGGTGTCGGGGTGGGTTTTGGCCTGCAGAAGCTCGCCGCCAGTTATGTCAGTGGTTTTGTGATGCTGGCCGAGCGCAGCGTGCGCATCGGCGACAACATCCGGGTTGATAACTTCGAAGGCCGGATCACCGATATCAACGCGCGCTATACCGTTGTGCGGTCCCTGGGTGGACGCGAGTCCATCGTGCCCAACGAGATGTTCATCAGCAACCGCATTGAAAACCTGTCACTGGCCGACTCGCGCGTGTTGCAGTCCACCGTGATCTCGGTGGCCTACGACAGCGATGTGGCGCTGGTGATGCGCCTGCTGACCGACGCCGCGTTGAACCAGGACCGCGTGCTGCGTGATCCCGGTCCCGGCGCCAATCTGACCAATTTTGGCGCTGACGGGCTGGAGTTCACCCTGAATTACTGGATGACCGATCCGGAAAATGGCCAGCAAAACCTGCGTTCGCTCATCAATCTGGGCATTTTGCAGTCGCTGCGCGCCAATGGCATCGAAATTCCCTACCCGCAACGGGTCATCCACACGCGGCTCCAGCCGGGGGAAGAAGTGGCCAAACCTTCCTGAGCTTGGCGCGTCACTGCATGAACGAGGGCAGCCACAGGCTGAGCCACGGGAAGGCCAGCAACAGGCCCAGCGCCACAATCTGCATGAAGACAAAGGGCCAGACGCCGCGAAAGATGTTGCTCAGACCGACACGGGGCAGCAGGGTGTTGAGTACAAACAGGTTCATGCCGACTGGCGGCGAAATCAAGCCGATCTGGATCACCATGACGATCAGCACACCGAACCACACTGGATCGAAACCGAGTGCCATCACGATCGGGAAAAACAGCGGAATGGTCAGCAGCACCATGGTAAGTTCCTCCATGACGGTGCCCAGGATCACGTAGATCAGCATCATGGCGCCGACGATCATCACCGGCGGGAGCCCGAGGTGCGTGATCCACTCCTTGAGGTCGCCTGGCATGGAGGTGAAGTTCATGAAGTTGGCGAAAATCGTAGCCGCAATCAGCAGTGTAAACAGCATCGCCGTGGTTCGCGCCGATTCCACCAGCACTTCCAGCGTGGCCTTGACCGTCAGCCGGCGCCGCGCCAGCGCGAACAGGAAAGCGCCTGCCGCACCGATGCCGGCCCCTTCGGTGGCGGTGAACACGCCGCCGTAGATGCCACCCAGGACCAGCAGCATCAGCAGTAGCACGCCCCAGATGCCGCGCAGGGCTTTCCAGCGATCAGGCCAGGATGTTTTTTCTCCGGCCGGCGCATGCTCGGGGTCCATGAAGGTCATGAAGAGAACCGCCAACATCAGCAGCACGGCCGTCATGATTCCGGGCAGCACACCCGCCGCGAACAGCTTGCCGATATTGGTTTCCGTCACGATGCCGTAAATCACCATGATGGTTGAGGGCGGAATCATGATGCCCAGGGTACCGCCGGCGGCAATCACGCCGGTCGACAAGGAGTCGCTGTAGCCGAGCTTTTTCATCGACGGGTAAGCCACTTTGCTCATGGTGGCAGCGGTCGCGATGGATGAGCCGCAGATTGCGCCGAAACCCGCGCAGGCCATCACGGTAGCGTGAGCCAGACCGCCGCGCAGGTGGCCGATGAAGGCATAGGCCGCATGGAAGAGTTCGTGGGCCAGGCCAGCCTTCGCGACAAAATTGCCCATCAGGATGAACAGCGGAATCACCGACAGCGTGTAGGCAAAACCGGTTTCGTGCACCACCTGCGCGGTGCTGGCCAGCGCCGGAAGCCAGCCGCGGGTCAGTCCCATGCCCACGATACCGACCAGGCCCATGGCAAAGGCCAGCGGCAGGCGCATCAGCGCCAGAACAAAAATGGCGGCAAAACCAAGCAGGGCTTCGGTCACAGCGTAGCTCCTTCGCCGGCTTCTTCAGTCGCAGTCGGCCGAAATACCAGGCCCAGATGGATCAGCCCGGCGACCGCGCACAACGCGGCCATGCCGTACATGAACGGGGCTTTCAGGATCTTGAGCTGGGCTGTGGTTTCACCGGTTTCCAGATACTGGCCGCCGGTTTGCCACATCAGCCAGCCCAGGCCCAGCAGCACGGCCGCACATACGGCCTGCATCATCGCGCGCTGGATCTTGCGCAGGCCTTGCGGCAGGTAGTGGTCCAGCGAGTCGAACACCACATGTTCACCGCGCAAGGACACCAACGGCAGGGCGGCAAAAATCACCACCACCATTAGCAGTTCCGTGAGTTCGAGCGAGCCGGTAATCGAGTTGGACAGCAGCTTGCGCCCGCCGACGTCAAAAAAAGTCAGCGCCATGATGGCGAACAGGGCGGCTGCAGTCAGTAGGCCGCACACGGTTTCAATCAGCTTGTTCAATCTTCGCCTCAATCCATAAAAAACGCGGCCTCATTGTCCATGAGGCCGCGCTAAAAAAAACGCTAAGACGGTTTACTTTTCCTGACGGGCGATTTCGGCGCGGAACTCGGCCAGAACCTTGGCGGCATCTTTCATGCCCTTGGCCTCGGCGTCCTTGACCCACTTCTGCTCCAGCGGCGCAGTTTTGGTTTTGACGTCAGCAACGAATTTTGCGTCGGCTTTGACGATCTGCACGTTGTTGGCCTGCATCAGCCCCATCGCGCGGCGGTCCACCTTGTCCCAGCCTCGGCCGAACATGCGCGCAGCCACTTCGCCCGAAATCGCATCAACAGCTTTCTTTTCGTCGGCGCTGAGCTTGTCGTACTTGCCCTGGTTCATCATGAAGACAAAGCTGGTGTTGTACAGACCCCCCGGAAACATCGTGGCATGTTTGATCAGTTTGTCGATCTTGAAGGACTCGGTGGATTCCGCCGGGAACAAGGTGCCGTCCATGACGCCGCCGGACAGCAACTCGTAGGAGTCGGGAGCGGGTTTGAGTGTGACATTCATGTTCAACACTTTGGAGATCTCATTGACCATGCCGCCGCCCACGCGCCACTTCAGGCCACCCAGCTCATCGACGTTGGTGACTGGCCGCTTGGTGTTGAACACCATGCCGGGGCCGTGTGTGAAGAAGGAGATGACCTTGACGCCCTGGTGCTCGGACAGGAATTGCGGGTTCTTAAAAGCCACCTTGTTGAAGGCCACTGAAATCGGCTCCGAGGTGTTGCCCAGGAAGGGGAACTCGGACATCTGGGTGTAGAGGAAACGCCCCGGCGTGTAGCCGTGCACGGTGTAAGACACATCGGCCAAGCCGTTTTTGACGGCGTCCATGGTTCCTGGCGCAGCTGTGACACCACGCGGCAGGATGTTGCACTTCATCTTTCCGACCGTGTTTTTCTCCAGCAGGTCGCACCATTCTTTTTGCGCCATGCTCAGCGAGTGGGTAGGCGGCAACCAGCTGGAGACGGTCAACACGGTTTGGGCGGAGGCGAAACCGCTGCAGGCGGTCAACAGCGCGACGGCGATGGGTTTGATCTTCATTCGATACTCCGGAACGGTCAGCAGGCTGACCAGATTACTCGTGGGGACGATTCGGCGGTGTGAAGCCGCTGTCTCATCCGGAACTATGACTGTATGTCAGCGATGCGCCACAGTCTGTCCCTACTTACCCCAATTAACCGACCCATCGGTTTGTTAATTGACGGTTGGCAATTGTCGCGAGGGCAACAGCGCTTTGGGCCGACGGCTCTAATTCAATCAGAATCGGTCTTTATAATTAAAAAGAACGGTCGTTCTATTTTCACTGCGCGTCCCCGCAATGCCCCCCCCCGCAGTCCGTGGTTCATGAGGTGTTGTGCATGTGCAGCATAGAATCAAACGCTTTACGTTAACGTCAATCACTAACTCTGGAGTTCTCTCATGAAGGTCCTGGTCCCCGTCAAACGTGTTGTCGACTACAACGTCAAGGTTCGCGTCAAGTCCGATGGCACCGGCGTCGATATCGCCAACGTCAAGATGAGCATGAATCCGTTTGACGAGATCGCCGTCGAAGAAGCCACACGGCTCCGGGAAAAAGGCTTGGCGACCGAGGTCATCGCTGTGAGCTGCGGCGTGGCGCAGTGCCAGGAAACCCTGCGCACGGCTATGGCCATCGGTGCTGACCGGGCCATCCTGGTCGAAACGACGGAAGAGCTGCAGCCGCTGGCTGTGGCCAAGCTGCTTAAGGCCCTGGTCGAGAAAGAGCAGCCGCAACTGGTGATTCTGGGCAAGCAGGCCATCGACGACGACTGCAACCAGACTGGCCAGATGTTGGCGGCCCTGCTGGGCTGGCCCCAGGCGACTTTTGCTTCCAAGGTTGATGTGGCTGATGGCAAGGCCGTGGTCATGCGCGAAGTTGACGGCGGTATGGAAACCCTGTCCTTGACTTTGCCGGCCATCATCACCACGGATCTGCGTCTCAATGAGCCCCGTTACGTGACCTTGCCCAACATCATGAAAGCCAAGAAAAAGCAGCTCGACAACTTCAAGCCTGAAGACCTCGGTGTCGATGTCAAGCCGCGTCTGAAAACGCTCAAGGTCAGTGAACCAGCAAAACGCAGCGCCGGCATCAAGGTGCCTGATGTCGCCACGCTGGTGGACAAGCTCAGGAACGAAGCCAAGGTCATCTAATAACCACGGTTGTCGTTGCGAGCCTGACCCGCAATCCATGCAGGTGCGCCACCATGGATCCCGGATCAAGTCCGGGATCCACCATGGATCCCGGATCAAGTCCGGGATGACAGCAGTCAAAAACATCAGGAGCTACTCATGACATCCCTCGTAATCGCAGAACATAACAACTCCAGCATCCGCCCCGCCACCCTCAACACCGTGACTGCAGCCGCCCAGTGCGGCGGCGACGTGCATGTGCTGGTGGCCGGCCTCAATGCCGGTCCAGCCGCCCAGGCCGCCTCCAGAATAGCCGGCGTCGCCAGGGTCATCCATGTGGATGGCGCACATTTTGAACACGGCCTGGCCGAAAACATGGCGGCCCAGGTGATCGCTTTGGCCGGCAGCTACTCGCACATCCTTTTTCCGGCCACGGCGTCGGGCAAGAACATCGCGCCGCGTGTGGCCGCCTTGCTCGACGTCGGCCAGATCTCCGATATCACCAAGGTTGATGCGGTGGATACCTTCGAGCGCCCGATTTACGCCGGCAACGCGATTGCCATCGTGCAGAGCCTGGACGCGACCAAGGTGATCACCGTGCGTACCACCGGTTTTGACGCGGCTGCGGCCACCGGCGGTTCCGCCGCTATCGACGTGGTCAGCGGTGAGGCCGACAGCGGCAAGTCGGTGTTTGTCGGCAGCGAAATCGCCAAGAGCGACCGACCCGAATTGACCGCCGCCAAGATCATCGTCAGCGGCGGTCGTGCGCTGGGCAGCGCCGAGAAATTCAATGAAGTCATGACGCCGCTGGCCGACAAACTTGGCGCCGCCCTCGGCGCTTCGCGCGCTGCGGTGGACGCCGGTTACGCGCCGAACGACTGGCAGGTGGGCCAGACCGGCAAGATCGTCGCGCCCCAGCTCTACATCGCCGCCGGCATCAGCGGCGCGATCCAGCATCTGGCCGGCATGAAGGACTCCAAAGTGATCGTCGCAATCAACAAGGACCCGGAAGCGCCCATCTTCAGCGTGGCTGACTACGGACTGGAGGCTGACCTGTTTGCGGCGGTGCCGGAGTTGGTGAAAGCATTGTAAAAAAAGAACAAAGGGCGTCGCGGTGACGTCCTTTTTTGTACCCGTCACCGATGCGGGGTCAACGTTATTTGCGGAGACAAGACATGAGCTACAAAGCCCCCCTCAAGGACATGCTGTTTGACATCAAACACCTGGCCGACATCGATGCCGTGGCGCAGATCCCGGGGTTTGAAGAGGCCGGTTTCGGCACGGCGCAGGCCGTGCTCGAGGAGTGCGCCAAATTCAACGAGGGGGTGTTGTCGCCGCTGAACTGGGAGGGCGACAAGAATCCTTCAATCTGGAAAGATGGCGTGGTCACCACGACGCCCGGCTTCAAGGAGGCCTACAAGCAATACGCCGAGGGCGGCTGGCAGGGGCTGCAGCATCCGCTGGACTTCGGCGGTCAGGGCCTGCCCAAGACAATTGGCGCGGCCTGTGGCGAAATGCTCAATTCGGCCAACATGAGTTTTGCGTTGTGCCCCTTGCTCAGCGACGGCGCGATTGAAGCGCTGCTGACGGCGGGCTCGGACGAACTCAAGGCGGTGTATCTCGAAAAGCTGGTCAGCGGCCAGTGGACCGGCACCATGAACCTGACCGAACCGCAGGCCGGCTCCGACCTGGCGATGGTGCGCAGCCGCGCCGAGCCGCAGCCTGACGGCAGTTACAAGGTCTTCGGCACCAAGATTTTCATCACCTATGGTGAACACGACATGGCCGAGAACATCGTGCACCTGGTGCTGGCCCGCGTCACCGGCGCGCCCGAAGGTGTCAAGGGCATCAGCCTGTTTGTGGTGCCCAAGTTCATGGTCGGCAAGGACGGCGCCCTCGGTGCGCGCAACGATGTGCACTGCGTGAGCATCGAGCACAAGATGGGTATCAAGGCTTCGCCGACAGCGGTGCTGCAGTACGGCGACAAGGGTGGCGCTGTCGGCTACATAGTCGGCCAGGAAAACCGCGGCCTCGAGTACATGTTCATCATGATGAACTCGGCGCGTTACGCCGTCGGCATGCAGGGCATCGCAATTGCCGAACGCGCTTACCAGAAGGCCGTGACCTTTGCAAAGGACCGCGTGCAGAGCCGACCGGTCGATGGCTCGATCAATGCGAGCGCACCCATCATCCACCATCCCGACGTCAAGCGCATGTTGATGACCATGCGCGCCTACACCGAAGGCTGCCGCGCCATGGCCTCGGTGGCCGCCGCCGCCTATGATGCTTCGCACCACCACCCCGACGCGGATGTGCGCAAGCAGAACCAGGCCTTCTACGAATACATGGTGCCTCTGGTCAAGGGCTACAGCACCGAGATGAGCCTGGAGGTCACCTCGCTGGGTGTGCAGGTGCACGGCGGCATGGGTTTCATCGAGGAAACCGGCGCGGCGCAGTATTACCGCGATGCCAAAATCCTGACGATTTACGAAGGCACAACCGCGATCCAGGCCAATGACCTGGTAGGCCGCAAGACCGCGCGCGACGGCGGCCAGACGGCCAAAGGCATTGCCGCCCAGATCGAAAAGACCGAAGCCGCGCTGATCATGCAGGGCGGCGCGGCAGCCAAAGCAGTGGCGAAGCGGCTCAAGGCCGCACGCGAAGCGTTTGTCGATGTCGTGGAATTCGTCGCCGGCGGGCTTGCAAAGGCCCCTGAAGGGTCCGCCAAGGCTTCGCTCAACGCCGTGTTCGCCGGCAGCGTGCCCTACCTGATGCTGGCTGGCAACCTGGTGGCCGGCTGGCAACTGGCGCGTTCGCTGCTGGTGGCTGAAGAAGAGCTGGCTGCGGGCAAGGATGTGGACTTCATGAAGGCCAAGATCATCACGGCGGTGTTCTACGCGGACCACCTGCTTAGCAAGGCCCCCGGCATGCGCGACAGCATCATTGATGGCGCGGAGAGTGTGACGGCGCTGGCCCTGGACGCATTCTGACCTGCCCTTTTTGCTATTGATTCGATAGCTGTTGTCGCCTGATTGACATGGGCCGCAGCCATTTTTCGCTAAAAATCCTGCTGAATTCACCGGAGACACCATGTCCAGACTTCCCGCGCCGCTCAACAAGCTTCCGCTGCCGATCATTGGCTCGCCGCTGTTCATCATCAGCAACCCCAAGCTGGTGATCGCCCAGTGCATCGCTGGCGTGGTCGGCGCCATGCCCGCCCTCAATGCGCGGCCAGCGGCGCAGCTCGAAGACTGGCTGGCCGAGATCACCGAGACCCTGGCTGCCTACAACCAGGCCAATCCCGACAAGCCGGCGGCGCCGTTTGCGATCAACCAGATCGTGCACAAGTCGAACGACCGGCTGGACCACGACATGGACATGTGCGTCAAGTACAAGGTGCCGATCTACATCACCTCGCTGGGCGCGCGTGAGGACATCAACGCCGCAGCGCACAGCTACGGCGGCGTGGTGCTGCACGACATCATCAACAACAAGTTCGCGCGCAAGGCGATAGAAAAAGGCGCTGACGGCCTGGTGGCCGTGGCTGCCGGCGCGGGCGGCCATGCCGGCGTGAAAAGCCCGTTTGCGCTGATCCAGGAAATCCGCCAGTGGTTCGACGGCCCGCTGGCACTGTCAGGCGCCATCTCGACCGGCGGCGCGGTGCTGGCCGCGCAGGCCATGGGGGCCGACTTCGCCTACATCGGCTCGGCCTTCATTGCGACCGACGAGGCGCGCGCCGCGGATGACTACAAACAGTCCATCGTCGACAGCAACAGCGACGACATCGTTTACTCCAGCCTGTTCACCGGCGTACACGGCAACTACCTCAAGCCGTCCATCATTGCTGCGGGCATGGACCCGGACAATCTGCCTGATGGTGATTTGAAAACCATGAACTTCAGCAGCGGCGAGGGTAGCAAGTCCAAGGCCTGGAAAGACATCTGGGGCTGTGGCCAGGGCATAGGCGCAATCAGCAAGGTACAGAGCACGGCCGACTATGTGGCTCAGCTCAAGCGCGAGTACGAGCAGGCCCGCCAGCGCATCTGCGCCTGACGTGGGTTGGCTATGACGCCCGCGCAACGCCTGCCGGGGGTGGACGCCCTCAAGGGCTTGGCTTGCGTGCTGATCGTCTGGCACCACCTGGCGTTTTACGGCCCGATGTCCGACGTGGTTCACGGCGCCGCGCCGGGGCTGATGAACTGGCTTTACAGCTACGGCCGCATGGCGGTGCAAGTTTTCCTGGTGGTCGGCGGATTTCTCGCCGCCTGTTCGCTGGCACCTGAGGGAAGGGCCGGCTTCCGGCAACCGCTGCGACTGATCCTCAAGCGTTACCGTCGCCTGGCGTTGCCGCTGGTGGTGGCGGTGCTGATCACGGTGGTGGTTGCGGCGTTGGTGCGGCCCTGGTTGCAGCATGGTTCGGTTCCCGGTGTGCCGTCGCTCTGGCAACTGCTGGCCCATCTGTTTTTGCTGCAAGACCTGGTTGGTCAGGAGGCTTTGTCTGCCGGCATCTGGTACGTGGCCATCGACCTTCAATTGTTTGCCATGACCGTGCTGATTCTCACGCTGGTTCGCAGCGAGCGTCATCGTTGGGTGGTGCTGGCGCTGGCCGCAGCGTCGCTGCTGATCTTCAACCGGCGCGCCGGACTCGACATGACCGGCCTGTATTTCTTCGGTGCCTACGCGCTGGGCATGCTGGCTTGGTGGGCGAGTCGCAGCGAGCGGCCGGCGCGCTGGCTGCTGCTTATCGCCAGCCTGGGCGCGGTGGCGCTGCTGCTGGACTTCCGTGGGCGGCTGCTGGTGGCAGTCGCCGTGGCGCTGGCGCTGGTCTGGCTGCAGCGCAGCCCGTGGCCGGCACGCTGGCTGCAACAGGCCTGGTTGCTGCGGCTGGGACAGATCTCCTACTCGGTGTTCCTGATCCACTTCCCGGTCTGCCTGCTGGTCAACGCGGTGGTCAGTCATTTCTGGCCTGCGCAGTTGCTGGCCAACACGCTTGGCATGCTGACTGCCTTCGGGCTGTCGCTGCTGGCCGGCGAAGTGCTGCACCGCTGTGTCGAGTCACCCAGCGCCCGCTGGCGAACCTTGTTCAGGCCTGTGCTGGCCGCGCGCTAAGTTTTTTTTCACCGGGTTGTTGGTTAAAACAGGCTATAGCCCATATAGGACGGGCGTGAGAAGCTCCTGATTTAATAGCTAATTGACCGCCTTGCAGTGCATCGGAGTGAGGGAATATACTGATTATATATACAGTTATTATCCACCTGATTGCCACCATGCCCGATGTCCTCATCCCCGTCCACGCCATCAAGGGCCGTGGCACCGCCACGCGCCTGGCGCATCGCTTCGAGAAGGACACACGCGCGGACTGGGACGATGGCTGGGGCACGCTGGAGGCGGATGCTGCGGAGGGCAGGCCGCTGCTGGAAACCACGGTCAGCTTCGAGGACGCCCGCAGCGCCATCGTACGCAACGACTCGCCGGACATCTTTTTTGACTACAGCCTCAACCCCTACCGCGGCTGCGAGCACGGGTGTATCTATTGTTACGCGCGGCCCACCCACAGCTACCTGAACCTGTCGCCAGGCCTGGATTTCGAGACCAAAATCATCGCCAAGCGCAACATAGCCGACATGTTGCGCGCCGACCTGGGCAAACGCAGCTACGTGCCCAAGCTGCTCAACATCGGCTCGGGCACCGACTGTTACCAACCGGTCGAGCGAGAGCTGCGCCTGACCCGCAGCGTGATCGAGGTCCTGCAGCAGGCGGAGCATCCGTTTTCGCTGGTGACCAAGTCCAGCGGTGTAGAGCGCGACCTGGACCTGATCGTGCCCATGGCGGCCGACCGGCTGGCCGCCGTCTATGTGACCATCACCACGCTGGACCCTGAACTGGCGCGCACGCTGGAGCCGCGCGCCGCCGCGCCGCACCGCCGGCTGCGCACCATACGCACCCTGGCCGAGGCCGGTGTGCCGGTGGGGGTCAGCGTGGCACCGCAGATTCCGTTTGTGAATGACGACATGGAAAAGGTGCTGGAAGCGGCGTGGGAGGCGGGTGCGCGTTCTGCGTTTTACACCGTGATCCGTCTGCCCTGGGAGGTGGCGCCGCTGTTCAAGCAGTGGCTGGCGCTGCATTACCCGCAGCGCGCAGACCGCATCATGGCGCGCATTCAGGAGATGCGTGGCGGCAAGGACTACGACAGCGACTTTGCCTCGCGCATGAAGGGCAGCGGCCTCTGGGCCGATCTGATCAAACAGCGCTTTGAAAAAACCTGCCACCGCCTCGGCTTCAACCGCCAGCGTGTGGAACTGGACTTCAGCCAGTTCAGGCCGCCGGCAGCGGGGCAGGCCAGTCTTTTCTGAGGGCGCGATCCGCAGCCTGGCCATTCTCGCCAAGCCCTCCCGCCCGGCGAAAACCTGCCTCAGTCGATCACCGCGCCGGACTGGCGAATCAGCTGCGCCGCCTTGGCTTCCTCGGATTTGAAGAAACCGACAAGTTCAGCAGTTGTCATCGGCTGCGTTGTCAGTCCCAGTCCCGTGAGTTTTTCGGCGAACACCGGGTCCATCACGAGCGCGCGCATTTCCGTGTTGAGCCTTTGCACGATCGCGGCCGGAGTTCCGGCTGGCGCCGACATCGAATACCAGCCAACGATGTCATAACCGGCATAACCCTGTTCGGCAATGGTTGGGACATGGGGTAGCGCTTGACTGCGGCGTTGTGTGCTGACCGCAATCGCACGCAACTTGCCGGTACTGATCAGGGAGATGACCGAGGACGGAGGAATGAGAATCGCATCGATATCACCGCCCAGAACGCCCGTCAGGCCCTGGGCGGCCTCCTTGAACGGGATATGCAGCAGCTTGACCTTGGCCATGGTGGCCAGCAACTCCCCGGCCAGATGCCCGGTCGTGCCGTTGCCTGAGGAGGCGTAAGAAACCTTGCCCGGGTTTGCCTTGGCACGGTTCACGAAATCCGACAGCGTCTTGTAGGGTGAGCTGGCGGAAACGACAAGCGCGCTGGGCACGAGTCCAACGAACGCGGCGGGTTCGAAGTCCTTGAGGGGCTCATACTGGAGCTTCGAGTACAGCGCCTTGTTACTCGCATGGGTGGCATTGGTGCCGAGCAAAAGCGTGTATCCATCAGGGGTCGCCCTGGCTACCGCCGTGGCACCCATGGCGGTGCCCGATCCCGGCTTGTTTTCAACGATGACGGTTTGCTTCAGGCGTGCGCCCAATGCTTCTGCGACCTGACGGCCGACGACATCGCCCGAACTGCCTGCGCCGAAAGGTACAACCAGACGAACAGGACGATCAGGATAGTCTGCAGCGGATGCCAGAAGAGGAAGCATTGCCACGGAAAAAAGGAGGGACTTGATGATGATGCGTCGCATGTTCTTGACCTTTAAAAGTGTTAAATCGTTTGAAATTAACTAAAATCCCATGGGCTCGACTCGGTTGATTAGCGCACGTGCCAAACTGCAGGCGGTTAAAGCTGAAGTTTTGGGGTTGTCAGGCAACGCCATTCCCTCGATCGTGAACGACATTCGGCCAAATCGGCCCTGCGCGGTGTAACTGTGCACGTTATGGGAGAGAGAGGGGTCGGCGACCAAACGCACCTGGGTCGCGTCCAGACCCAGGCCAGCCAGCGCCAGCGCCGCGGCCACGTTCGCGTTTTTGGGATATAGGCGTGCCGCATCGCGTGCGCTCCCCTTAAACAGGGTCGTTGCTTCGGCCAGGCTATCCAGACAAACCACTGACTCGCCTGGCGACCCACGCCAGCTGGATGGCGGTTTGCTGCCAACGTAAACGACCTCGTCCAGCCCGCCAAGCTGAGCCGCAGCCAGTGCATCGATCGCACCGATTGCGCCAGAAACGAGTTTCAGCCGACTTGAGCCGGCATTCGCTGCTTCGGCCAGAAGCTCTGCCATACCATCGTTTGCGAGCGCGCCGATTGATAAAATGATGCTGTCAATGCCGCTGGCCAAGGCGGGAACCACATGCTCGGTCAATGCGCGATGGCTGGCGCACTCGATCAGCACATCGGGCCGCCGTGGCAGGTCTTCCAGCCGGGTCACGATCGCCACCCCATCGCCAAGGGCTGCTTGGGCCTTCTTTAGCCCGGTCGCCCCCACGATCACCTGGTCAAGGCGCACCCGCGCATCGGCGGCAAACATGCGCATCAGATGCGAACCGATCGCACCGTATCCAACCATTGCGACATGCTGCATTCAGTTCTCCTGCCCGGCAAGACGGAAAAAGCGTTCAAGCGCGCGGTTGTATTCCGCTGGCACCACCTGCGGACAAAAGTGTCCCCCGTGATCCAGAACCTCAGAGTGGCACCCAGGCAAACCCCGCTTTAACGTCTCCCAAAGATGGGGCGGTGTGACCATGTCGTCGCGCGCGCCAATCACCAGGCTGGGAACTTGAATCCGATGAAGAAAAGGCCGCGAATCAAAGCGGATCAGTGCCTCAATTCGACTCAATACGATGTCAGCATCGTCACACCCGTCAACGGGTTCCAGCAGGTGCGGATGCGAAGCCAGGAACGGGGGGGGGAAACAAAAGAGCTTGCCAAGACGCTGGTAGGCCTCAAAACCGGTATGACGCAATACCTGCGCACGCGTTTCAAACAAGGCTCGAAAGTAGGCATCGGCATAACTCCATGTCGAACCCAGCACCACGGCGCTGACGCGCGCGGGGAAGTGTGCGGCAAGATATTGCGCAATCGCGCCGCCAGTGGAATGCCCCACAATGATGGCCCGCTCGACTTCGGCGGTATCCATGACGGCAATGGCGTCCCTGCTCATCTGCTCGATCGAGTACTTGATGCGGCTATGCGTACTGCGTCCCGTGCCGCGGTGGTCGTGAACAATGACCCGGCGGGATGTCGAAAACGCGGCCACCTGTTCACGCCAGAAAGCGCTCACTCCGCCAAGTCCGGAAATCAACATCAGCGCCTGGCCCTGGCCAGAACTCTCAAAAAAAATCTCGCCGTCAGCGGCTTGTGCGATGGGCATGCAGTTTGTCTTGTGGCCAAACAGTCAATAATAAGCAGGTTATTCGCCCTATTCACGCCGTATTGACTGCAATATTCAAGAAAAAAACGCAGTAATGTCGGTTCTCCAGGAGTTTGTCGATGTCAGAATCGAGTCGCCGCAAGCAGCTGCAGTCCGATGACCTGTCGCTATTTGTGCTCACCGTCGAGCATGGAAGTTTTGCCGCTGCCGCCATGGCCGCCGGCCTGACGCCGACCGCGGTCAGCAAAAGGGTGGCCAAGCTGGAGCAGCGACTGGGCGTGCGTCTTCTGGCGCGAACCACGCGCAGTCTGAAACTGACCGAATCCGGAATCATTTATTTCGAACGCGCGCGCCGCATCGCGGTCGATATCCGCACTGCCGAGCAAGCTGCGCAACTCACATCCGATCAAGCGCGCGGCACGCTGCGCATCAACTGTCCGGCGGCCTTCAGCGAGAAGCAGTTAACCCGGCTGATCCCCGAATTCCTTCAACGCTACCCGAACGTGCGGATTTCATTGATCGTTGGCGACCGCTCACCGGTGGGTGGGGAATTCGAGGACGACCTTGTCATCCGTTCGGCGGTTGCGCCGCTGGCGGGCTTGCACAGTCACTGTCTTTCATCCAATCGATGGGTCGTCTGCGCCGCCCCTTCCTACCTCCAGGCCTGGGGCACGCCCATGCGAGCTTCCGACTTACAGCAGCACAACTGTCTCATCGTGAGCGGGAGCGGTCTGACCAGTGAGGAATGGCTGTTCGAGTCCGATCAAAGCGTGCACCCGGTACGGGTTGCCGGCAACTTCGGTGGCTTCGGAAGCGCCGTCTATGAGACTGTCAAGACCGGCCTCGGCATTGCGAAATTACCCGAATTCCTGGTTGCCGCCGATATCCGCGAACAGCGCCTGCACGAACTGCTGTCGGACGCGATGCCCAGCGAAAATCGGTCCATGTATCTGAGTTATCGGCGTGACCGACCGGTGCCCGCCAAAACCTCCGCATTTGTGCACTTCCTGCTTGATCGGATTGCGGGCCGGCCGCCTTGGGCGCTGGCCGCGCAGGAGGCACAGGACGGGCCAGGTATTTCGCCGCTCCTGCGAGCGCTGCCGAAAGGTGAGTCGGTTGCGCCGGCCCGACCGCTGCAGGCCTGAACCGCTGCGGCTCAGGCCGCAAGCTGGCGCGCGTGGTGCTTCAAGTGATCGGCCATGAAGGTGGCGATGAAATAGTAGCCATGGTCGTAGCCCGCATGGCGGCGCAGCGTGAGCGGCTGGCCCGCCTGGGCACAAGCGGCTTCGAACAGGTGCGGCTGCAATTGTTCCTCCAGGAATTTGTCGGCCAGCCCCTGGTCGATCAGGATGCCGCCGGGGTAGGGCGCAGTGTCCAGTCGGGCCATCAGCGCCGTGGCGTCGTGCGCCGCCCAGGCCGACTCGTCGGCGCCCAGGTAGCCACCGAAGGCCTTGCGACCCCAGGGGCACTGGCTGGGCGCACATATGGGTGCAAACGCTGACACCGACTTGAACAGCGTGGGATGGCGCAGTGCCAGCGTCAGCGCGCCGTGCCCGCCCATGGAGTGGCCGAAGATGCCGGTGCGGCCGGCGTGCAGCGGCAGGGTGGCGCTCAGCAGCGGCAACAGCTCGCTGGTGATGTAAGTTTCCATGCGGTAGTTCTTGGACCACGGTGCCTGGACCGCATCCAGGTAAAAGCCGGCGCCCAGGCCCATGTCCCAACCGTCGCTTTCGCCAGGCACGTTGGCGCCGCGCGGGCTGGTGTCCGGCGCGATCAGCGCCAGGCCCAAAGTCGCGGCCAGCCGCTGCGCGCCGGCCTTGGTCATGAAGGTTTCCTCGTTGCAGGTCAGGCCGGCGAGGTAGATCAGCGCGGGCACCTTGCCACCGGCGTCATCGATGACGATCTGCGGCGGCAGGAACACCGAATACTTCATCGGCAGGCCGATGCTTCTGGCAGTGTGCTGATAGAAACGCTGCACGCCGCCGAAACATGCGTGTTCGCTGAGGAGTTCCGGGGCGGTGTTCATGCGCTTTGTTGTACCAGTTCGAGTACCGCGTCGGCGAAGATTTGCGGCTTTTCCTGGGGCAGGTTGTGTCCCGCGCCCGGCAGGATGCGGTGTGAACGAGGTCCGGTAAAAAAGCGGGCGTGTTGTCCGGCAGTGGCTGGGGGACGCACGCCGTCGTCACTGCCGTCAAAGGTGATGCTGGGCACGCTGATGGCTGGCTGCGCCGCCAGGCGGCTTTCGATGCCGGCCAGTGCCGGGTCGCCCGCCACCAGACCGAAGCGATGGCGGTAGGACTGGATCACGACGTCCACAAAGTCGGCGTTGTCGAAGGCTGCGGCGCTGCGTTCAAAGGTGGCGTCATCGAAGGCCCAGGTCGGTGACCACAGTTTCCACAGCAGCCGGCATAAGGTGCGACGGTCGGCCGCCAGCCCGGCGCGGCCGCGTTCGTTGTGAAAGTAATACTGGTACCAGAGGCTATGTTCGTTGTCCGGCGTGTCCGGCAGCATGGCTTTGGCGATGTTCTGGATGTTGTAGCTGTTCAGCGAGACCAGGCCGGCGCAGCGTTCGGGCCAGAGCGCGGCGACCACGCAGGCCGCGCGCCCGCCCCAGTCGTAACCCGCGAGCACGGCGCGCGGCACGGCCAGCGCATCCATCAGTGCCAGCAGGTCAGCGCCCAGGGCCGCCTGCTCGCCCGAGCGCGGCGTGGCATCGTCCAGAAAGCGCGTGGCGCCGAAACCGCGAAGATATGGCACGTAGACGCGGCAGCCCTGCGCAGCCAACAGAGGCGCCACCTCGGCATAGGCGTGGATGTCGTAGGGAAACCCGTGCATCAGGAACACCGGCGGCCCGTCCACAGGCCCGGTCTCGAACAAGGCCACATCCAGCACGCCGGCAGGGATGTGGCGCAGCGGCTGAAGAGAAGTCATGGTCAGTGAACTCCTGTCAGTACAGAACCACGCCGCGTATCGACTCACCGCGTTTCATCAAATCAAAACCTTTGTTGATGTCCTCCAGCGGCATCGTGTGCGTGATCAGATCGTCGATGTTGATCTTGCCCTCCATGTACCAATCGACAATTTTGGGCACATCGGTGCGGCCGCGCGCGCCGCCGAAGGCCGAACCTTCCCACTTGCGGCCGGTGACGAGCTGGAAAGGGCGGGTGCTGATCTCGGCGCCAGCCTCTGCCACGCCGATGATGATGCTGCGGCCCCAGCCCTTGTGCGTGCATTCGAGCGCCTGGCGCATCACCTGGGTGTTGCCTATGCACTCGAAGCTGTAGTCGGCGCCGCCGTCGGTAAGTTGCACGATGGCATCGACCACGTTCTCAACTTCTTTCGGGTTGATGAAATGCGTCATGCCGAACTTGCGCGCCATGGCTTCACGTTCAGGGTTCAGGTCCACACCGATGATCTTGTCGGCGCCCACCATCTTCGCGCCTTGGATCACATTGAGGCCGATGCCGCCCAGGCCGAACACCACCACGTTGGCGCCGGCCTCGACCTTGGCGGTGAACAGCACCGCGCCAATGCCAGTGGTGACGCCGCAGCCGATGTAGCAGACCTTATCGAAGGGTGCATCTTCACGAATCTTCGCGAGTGAAATTTCAGGCGCCACCGTGTAGTTGCTGAAGGTGGAGGTGCCCATGTAGTGGAAGATCGGCTTGCCGTCCAGGCTGAAGCGGGATGTTGCGTCAGGCATCAGGCCTTTGCCCTGCGTGCCGCGAATTAACTGGCACAAATTGGTTTTGCGCGACAGGCAGAACTTGCACTGCCGGCATTCCGGCGTGTACAGCGGAATGACGTGGTCGCCTTTTTTGAGCGTGGTGACGCCGGGGCCGACATCCACTACGATGCCTGCGCCTTCATGGCCGAGGATGGCGGGGAAGATGCCCTCCGGGTCGGCGCCGGACAGCGTGTAGTAGTCGGTGTGGCAGATGCCGGTGGCCTTGATCTCGACCAGCACCTCGCCGAACTTCGGGCCTTGCAGATCGACTGTTTCAATGGTCAGGGGTTCGCCGGATTTCCAGGCGACAGCGGCTTTGGTTTTCATGAGGGAGCTTGTGTGGAAGTGATGGGAATGACAGGGGTCAAGGCACTATAAGCCAACGCCCGGCCGTCCGCATCCCTGCAGGCGCATGACCGCACCAGCCAGTGTTTCAATTTAAGCATCATTGCTCACCGCACAGTCCCGGCCGCGTGTACAGCCGCCGCAGCGCCCAGATCCTGAATAAAAAGTGCCACCAGCCCATGCCGGTCGGGCGCAAGCTGCTATTGATTTAATAGCTACTTGCGCAGGGCGTCAAGGACTGAAGAAGTTCTTGAGCTTGTCGGTCCAGGTTTCTTCAGTCGGCGAATGTTTGGCGCCGCCTTTTTTCAGGGACTCGTCGAGTTCCTTGAACAGCTTGCGCTGGTGCTCGGTCAGCTTTACCGGTGTTTCCACCGTGATGTGGCAATACAGGTCGCCCGGATAGCTTGAGCGCACACCCTTGATGCCCTTGCCGCGAAGGCGGAACTGCTTGCCGGTTTGCGTGCCATCAGGAATGTCGATGGCGGCCTTGCCGGCCAGCGTCGGCACCTCGATCTCGCCGCCCAGTGCGGCGGCGGCCATGCCGATGGGCACCACGCAGTGCAGGTCGTCGCCATCGCGCTCGAAGATCTCGTGTTTCTTCAGCCGGATCTCGATGTACAGGTCGCCCGGCGGGCCGCCATTGGTGCCGGGTTCACCGTTGCCGCTGGAGCGGATGCGCATGCCGTCGTCGATGCCGGCGGGGATTTTGACCTCCAGCGTTTTGTTGCTCTTGGTCTTGCCGACGCCGTGGCAGCTCACGCAGGGCTCGGGGATCAGCTTGCCGGTGCCCCGGCACTGCGGACAGGTCTGCTGCACGCTGAAAAATCCCTGCTTCATCTGCACCACGCCGTGGCCATGGCAGGTGGTGCAGGTCACGACCTTGGTGCCGGGCTTTGCGCCGGTGCCGCGACAGATGCCGCAGTCGTCCCAGCTCGGGATGCGGATCTGCGCGTCCTTGCCGGTGGCGGCTTCTTCGAGCGTGACCTCCATTGCATAACTGAGGTCGCCGCCGCGGTAGACCTGGCGGCCGCCGCGCTGCCCGCCGCGCGCCTGCTGGGCGCCAAACACGTCACCAAAGATATCGCCGAAGGCCTCCGCAAAACCGCCGAAACCTTCCGCCCCGGGGCCACCGCCGCGGTTGGGGTCCACGCCGGCATGGCCGTACTGATCATAGGCTGCGCGTTTTTGCGCATCGGAGAGCATCTCGTAAGCCTCTTTGGCTTCCTTGAATTTTTCCTCGGCCGCCTTGCTGCTGTCCCCCTGGTTGCGGTCGGGGTGGTGCTTCATCGCCAGCTTGCGATAGGCTTTCTTGATGTCTTCGTCGTTGGCGTTTTTGGGCACGCCCAACGTGTCGTAGTAGTCTTTTTTGATGGCCATGGAAATTCGTGTTCAATGAAAAGATTGCGCTGCCCCGGATGTGCCAAAGCGGAACGCGGGGACAGGCCCCGATTCCGCTTCGCTGCCCCGATGGCTCAAAAGGTGATCAGCCCTTTTTGACTTCCTTGACTTCAGCGTCCACCACATTGTCGTCGGCAGCCGGCTTGGCAGCCGCGTCCTGGGCGCCGGCTTCGCCGCCGGCCTGTGTGGCCTGGGCGGCCTGCATGTCGGCGTACATTTTTTCACCGAGCTTCTGGCTGGCATCCATCAGCGCGGCGTTTTTCGCGTCAATCGCGTCCTTGCTGTCGCCCTGCAGCGCTTCTTCCATGTCCTTGATGGCAGCCTCGATTTTTTCCTTCTCGCCGGCGTCCAGCTTGTCGCCGTATTCGACCAGCGACTTCTTGACGCTATGAACCATCGCCTCGGCGTTGTTCTTGGCGGTCACAAACTCGACTTTTTTCTTGTCGTCCGCCGCATTGAGTTCGGCGTCTTTCACCATCTGCTGGATCTCGGTCTCGGACAGGCCCGAGTTGGCCTTGATGGTGATCTTGTTTTCCTTGCCGGTGCCCTTGTCTTTCGCGCCCACATGCAGGATGCCGTTGGCGTCGATGTCGAAGGACACTTCAATTTGCGGCGTGCCGCGCGAAGCCGGCGGAATGCCTTCCAGGTTGAACTCGCCCAGCGCCTTGTTGCCCGAGGCAATTTCACGCTCGCCCTGGAACACCTTGATGGTCACGGCCGGCTGGTTGTCCTCGGCGGTCGAGAAGGTCTGCGCAAACTTGGTCGGGATGGTCGTGTTCTTCTTGATCATCTTGGTCATCACGCCGCCCATGGTTTCGATACCCAGGGACAGTGGCGTCACGTCCAGCAGCAACACGTCGGTGCGGTCGCCCGACAAGACCTGGCCCTGGATCGCGGCACCGACAGCCACAGCCTCATCGGGGTTCACGTCCTTGCGCGGGTCCTTGCCGAAAAATTCCTTGACCTTGTCCTGCACCTTGGGCATGCGGGTCTGACCGCCGACCAGGATCACGTCATGGATGTCGGAACTGGCGACGCCGGAGTCCTTGACCGCCACGCGGCTCGGAGCGAGGGTGCGCTCGACCAGCTCTTCGACGAGTTGCTCCAGCTTGGAACGGGTCATCTTGATGTTCAGGTGTTTCGGGCCTGAAGCGTCGGCGGTGATGTAGGGCAGGTTGATGTCGGTCTGCGCGCTGCTCGACAATTCGATCTTGGCTTTTTCGGCGGCTTCCTTCAGGCGCTGCAGGGCCAGCACGTCGTTCTTGAGATTGACGCCGGATTCTTTCTTGAACTCGTCGATGATGAAGTCAATGATGCGCTGGTCGAAGTCTTCGCCGCCCAGGAAGGTGTCGCCATTGGTGGAGAGCACTTCAAACTGCTTTTCGCCGTCCACATCGGCAATCTCGATGATGGAGATGTCGAAAGTGCCGCCGCCCAGGTCATACACCGCGATCTTGCGGTCGCCTTTTTCCTGCTTGTCCATGCCGAACGCCAGCGCTGCGGCGGTTGGCTCGTTGATGATGCGCTTGACGTCCAGGCCGGCAATGCGGCCGGCATCTTTGGTCGCCTGGCGCTGAGCGTCGTTGAAGTAGGCCGGAACGGTGATCACGGCTTCGGTGACCGGCTCGCCGAGGTAGTCTTCGGCAGTCTTTTTCATCTTGCGCAGGATGTCGGCGCTGACCTGTTGTGGCGACATTTTCTTGCCGTGCACCTCAACCCAGGCGTCGCCGTTATCGGCTGCCACGATCTTGTAGGGCATCAGGTCGATGTCCTTCTGGACTTCTTTTTCAGTGAACTTGCGGCCGATCAGGCGCTTGACCGCGTACAGCGTGTTCTTGGGGTTGGTCACGGCCTGACGCTTGGCCGAGGCGCCGACCAGCACTTCACCGTTTTCAAGGTAGGCCACGACCGACGGTGTGGTGCGTGCGCCTTCCGAATTTTCGATGACGCGGGGCACATTGCCCTCCATCACAGCGACGCAGCTGTTGGTGGTGCCCAGATCGATACCGATGATTCTGCCCATGATTAACTCCTAGATTTTCTTGGTTGACTGTTTGATGACGGGTGGCTGAGGATTTCAGCCGCTGGTCCGCAGACCATGTTGATGACTTGTGGATAACTTTCGATGTTTCAAGTGCGACATCGTCAATCAGACCGTTTATTTGGGCGCCGCCACGGTGACCAGCGCGGGCCGCAACACACGGTCGGCAATCAGGTAGCCTTTTTGCAGCACGCCGACCACAGTGTTGGCCTCCTGGGTGGACTCGGGCGGCAGCGGCACCATGCTGATGGCCTGGTGCTGGTGCGGATCGAATCGGGCGCCAGCGCTGGGGTTGATCTCCACCACCTTGTTGCGCTCCAGCGCGCTCTTGAGCTGCTTGAGTGTGGCTTCGGTACCTTCGCGGATCTGGGCGGCCGTGGCCTCGGGCTGCAGCAGCCCTGCTTCCAGGCTGTCGGTGACCGGCAGCAGGCTTTCGGCAAAACTTTCGACGGCAAATTTGCGGGCCTTGGCGACTTCATCGTCGGCGCGGCGGCGGGCGTTTTCAACCTCGGCCTTGGCGCGCAGGTAGCTGTCCGCCAGTTCGGTGTTTTTGGCCTGCAGCACGGCCACTTCAGCCTGCGCCGCGCTCAGGGCATCGGCTTCGTTGGCGGCCTGGGCGGCTTCCAGCTCTTCAGGGCTTGGCTCGCCGCTGAGGTCTTGATTTTGTTCGGGTTGGATGTTGTCGGACATGGGTCGGATGAAGTTATTCAGAATGACAAGTGGTTTAACTGAGGGCGGCAAAGCCCTTTTCAAGACAAGGGATTGCTCCCTGGCACAAAATGCCGCCCGCTGTCGGGGCGCCCCGTCAGGCGGTCCTTGTTTGCTATGAAATAAGGAGCGGTTTGCGCAGGCTGCGGAAGGGCCGGAGCAAAATTTTATCCGCAAAAATTGCCCAGGGAGCCTGGGCGGCAGAAGGAAGGCTGGCCGCAAATGAAAAGACAGGCGCAAGGCCTGTCTGTGCGGGGCAAGCGGGAGATGCCTATTTTTTCTTGACCATACCGGCGGCTTTGACCTGACTGACCGCCCACTTGCCGGCAAAGGCCTGCATGTCATTGAGGCGCTTGAGCAGGTCGGTGCCCATGGCCGTGACGGTGTAGCCTTCGCTGCCGTGGCCCATCAGGCCGGCGGCGCGCAGCTCCTTGATGCGGGTATTCAATGTGTTCGGGGTGATGCTGCCAATGCTGTCTTGCAGCAGCCGGAACGTCTGCGGGTGACCATCCTTGAGTGCCCACAGCACGCGCAAGGCGTAACGCGCTTCAAGCAGTTCAAAAAGTTGGCCGACGGCGGCATTTTCTTTGGCACTCATGGGGGACATCTCCTGGTCACGTTTTTGTCACAGTTAATCGGTAAGCACGCGCTTGAAGCGAAATATAGCGGATATTTTGGACTGCTACTAGTTTTATAGCTGCCTGCGCCCGCAGGGTGTAGCCTCCCAGCCAAAAAGGCTTGAAAAGTCAGGCCGGATGGGGTAGGCACAAGGTGGGCGGTCACGCCGGCCTCGCCGGTCGCATGACCCGGTGGGCACCTGCGGGTCAAAGATAGACTTTTTGCAGCAGGCGGATCAGGGTTTTGCGTTCTGCAGCTGTCAATCGCCTGGTGGCGTCCAGCTCCAGTTCTTGCGCCGTGCGCTCAGCGTCATGCATCAGCTTCTGGCCAGTGGGCGTCAGGTGCAGGCCGACAGCCCGGCCGTCGCGCGGATGCGGTTTGCGAACGATCAGCTCGCGCTGTTCCAGCGCGTTGATCATGGCCACCAGGTTGGGCGGCTGGATGCTCAGCGCGGCACAGAGCTGGCGCGAGGTGATGCCGGGGTTGTGTGTGACCAGCGACATCACCGAAAAATCGACCTGCCGCATGCCATAGACCGCCATGCGCTGCAGAAACAGCTCGATCACCGTGATGGCGGCGCGGCTGGCGTTGTAGCCGACCAGGCCTTCCAGGTAAGACGTGTCGACGGTTTCGACGGCGGGCGGGAGTTTGTCGGGCATGGGGGCGGCACGGCGGTTTTTGCGGGCTGGCAGATCAGCGCTGCACGCTTGCTGCACCCAGGTAGGTGCCGATCACGCGCGGGTCGTGGGCCAGTTCCGAGGCGGGGCCCTCGAAGGCGATCTCGCCCATTTCAAGCACATAGGCGTAGTCGGCGGTTTCCAGCGCCGCGCGGGCATTCTGCTCGACCAGCACGGTGGTCACGCCAGTCTTGCGCAGCGCGTCGATGGTGCGGAAGATTTCCTTGACGATCAACGGCGCCAGACCCAGGCTGGGCTCGTCGAGCATCAGCAGCCGGGGCTGCGACATCAGCGCGCGGCCGACCGCCAGCATTTGCCGTTCGCCGCCGGACAGGGTGCCGGCGAGCTGGGTGCGGCGTTCCTTGAGGCGCGGAAACAGCTCGAAGACGACCTCCATTTGGCCCTGCCACTGCTTGTTGTTCCGGCGCACCTGCCGGTAGGCGCCCAGCACCAGGTTGTCTTCCACTGACATGCTGCCGAACAGCTCGCGGCGCTCGGGCACCAGCGCGATGCCCTGCATCACGCGTTCTTCCAGCGGCAGGGAGGCGATGGGCTGGCCGTCGTAGGCGATGGTGCCGGTTGAGGGCAGCACACCCATCAGGGCATTGAGCAGGGTGGACTTGCCGGCGCCGTTGGGGCCGATGACGGTGATGATGCTGCCAGGCGCAGCTTCCAGGCTGATACCGCGCAACACTTCGGCCTTGCCGTAGCCCGCGTGCAGGTCCTGCACCTTGAGAATGGGAGTGGACATGGTCTTGACTTTCTCAGTGCTCGGTGCCGAGGTAGGCGGCGCGTACCAGCGGGCTGGCCTGGATGTCGGCGGGCGTGCCTTCAATCAGCCGGGTGCCGAACTCCATCACCACGATGCGGTCGGTGACCTGCATCACCAGGTCCATGTCGTGTTCGACCAGCAAAATGCTCAGGCCCTCGGCGCGCAGTTGCCGCAGCACGTCGGCCAGCCCCTGTTTTTCCTTGTGGCGCAGGCCGGCAGCGGGTTCGTCGAGCAGCAGCAGGGCCGGGTCGTTGCAGAGCGCGCGGGCGATCTCAAGCAGGCGCTGCGGACCCATTGCCAGGTTGCCGGCCAGCTCGTGCAGCGAATCTCCCATGCCAACACGGCGAAGCTGGATCTCGGCCTCGCGAAACAGGCTTTGTTCTTCACGGCGGTCCAGCCGCAAGGTGGCAGACAGCGCGCCGCGACCGCCGCGCAGGTGCGCGCCCAGCGCGACGTTTTCGAGCACCGTCATGTCGGCAATCATCTTGACGTGCTGGAAGGTGCGCGAAATGCCGCGCTTGGCAATCTCGCGTGAGGCCAGTCCCGTGATGTCGTCCCCACGGAAGGCGACGCGCCCGCTGGTGGGCGCCAGCACGCCGGTGATCAGGTTGAAGGTGGTGGACTTGCCTGCGCCGTTGGGGCCGATCAGCCCGACAATCTGCCCGGCGTGCACGCTGAAGCTGATGTCGTTCACAGCGATCAGCCCGCCGAACTCCTTGCGGATATTGCTTGCCTGCAACACCACTTCGCCCTTGACCGGCATCGCGCGATGGGCCAGCGGGGCGGCTTGCTGCCAGTCAACCTTGCGTGCGGCCTTGGGCAGTTTGCGGTCCACAAAAGCCCAGATGCCGTTGGGCGCGTATTTGAGCACCAGCACCAGCAAGACACCGAAAACGATCACCTCGTAACTGCCGCTGGTGCCTATGAGCGCCGGCAGCAGTACCTGCAACTGATCGGCCAGCAGCTTGGTCACCAGGGCGCCGGTGATGGCGCCCCAGACATGGCCGGCGCCGCCCAGCACCGCCATGAACAGGTACTCGATGCCGATGTGCACGCTGAAAGGTGAAGGGTTGACCGAGCGCTGGAAATGCGCATACAACCAGCCCGACAGGCTGGCCAGCAGCGCAGCAATCGTGAAGATGCCGATCTTGAAACGCAGGGTGTTGATGCCCATGGACTCGGCCATTTGCGAGCCGGTCTTGAGCGAGCGTATGGCCCGGCCCACACGCGAGTCCAGCAGGTGCAGCATGGCCAGCGCTGCCAGCAGCACCAGCGCCCAGGTCAGCAGGAAAAACACGCGACCCTGGCCCAGCTCCCAGCCGAACAGCGACAGGCCGGACACGCCGAGGATGCCGTCGTATTTGCCCAGCGCCTGCAGGTTGCCCATGGTGTAGTACAGCGACAGGCCCCAGGCCAGCGTGGCCAGCGGCAGGTAGTGGCCCGACATGCGCAGCGTGATCCAGCCCAGCACGATGGCGCAGACGGCGGTCAGGCCCAGGCCGACCCACAGGGTCAGCCAGGGCGAGAGCCCGGCGTTCACCGTCAGGTAGGCCGTGGTGTAGGCGCCGATGCCGACAAAAGCCGCCTGGCCGAAAGAGGTCAGGCCGCCGATGCCGGTCAGCAGCACCAGACCGAGCACCGCGAGGCTGGAGATGCCGATGTAGTTGAGCTGGGTGATCCAGAACTCGGGCACCGGCAGCGCCGCGATCAGCACAATGACGGCCAGCATCAGCAGCCATCCGATTTTTCTCAGCAGCATGTCAGTGGTCCTCGTCCGAATGGCCGGTCTTCAGCGAGCGCCAGAACAACACGGGCAGGATCAGCGTGAACACAATCACTTCCTTGAAGGCGCTGGCCCAGAAGGAGCCAAAAGCCTCGATGATGCCGACCATCAGCGCGCCCAGTGCCGCCACTGGATAACTGGCCAGTCCGCCGATGACGGCGGCAACAAAACCTTTCAGTCCGATCAAAAAGCCCGAGTCGTAAAACACCGTGGTCGTGGGGCCGATCAACAGGCCGGACAGGGCGCCTATCAGCGCGGCCATGGCGAGCGTGAGCTGGCCGGCGGTCTGCGACGAGATGCCCATGAGCCGCGCACCCAGCCGGTTCACAGCGGTGGCGCGCAAGGCCTTGCCGTACAGCGTGCGTTCAAAAAACAGCCACAGCATCACGATCAGTGCGAGCGATGCGAGGCCGATGATCACCGCCTGGCCGGACAGGTTGACCGCACCCAGGCTGAAACGCGCGTCCCAGAACGGCGGATTCCGAAAACCCTCAGCGCCGAAGAACAGCAGGCCCAGCCCGGTCAACGCGAAATGCACGCCGACCGACACAATCAGCAGCACCAGCGGCGTGGCATCGGCCAGCGACTGGTAGGCCAGGCGGTACACCAGCGGGCCGAAACAGGTGACGATGCCAACCGACAACAAGGCCTGCACAAACAATGAGAACTGCTGGGGCGCGGCCCACAGCGTCACCAGCGACACCACCACCGGGGCCACCAGCACCTTCAGGCCGGACAGCAGGGCTTTGGCCGGCAGCTTGTACCTTTTCCAGGTGTGCCAGGCTTCTGCCATGGCAGCCAGACCGGCCAGCATCAGCAGCAGCCAGATGGTGCCCGGCACCTTGCCGGTCTGCAAAATCGCCAGCGTGAGCGCACCATAAGTGACGAACTCGCCCTGGGGAATAAAAATGATCCGTGTCACGGCGAACACCAGCACGGTGGCCAGGCCCAGCAGCGCGTAAATCGCGCCGTTGGTCAGTCCGTCGACCAGCAGGATACTGGCAATTGAAAAATCCATAAATACCTTCAGGAAACGCGTGATACGCGGGTGCCCGGACGGGCCGGCCTGTTGCCACTGCGCCGCCCGGTCGCTCGCGGAAATGTCGGCTTATCTGGCCTGCAGTTTCCAGTCGCCATTGACGATCTGCATGATGATGCCGGTGTCATCGGTGTAGCCGGCGTGGTTGGTGGCGGTGTAGTTGACGGTGCCGTGGAACAGCGGGATCGGGCCGGCGTTTTCGAGTGCAGCCTTGAGCGCGCCGCGGAATTCCTTGGTGCCCGGTTTTGCGGTTTTCAGGGCAATCGGGATGATCTTTTGCAGGATCACCGAGGCGTCGTAGGCGTGGCCGGCAAACGGGTTGCGGCTGTTGGCGCCGTAAAGCTTTTCCCAGGCGGTCACGTGGGTCATGGCGACCTGCTTGCTCGGGTGGTTGGCGGGAAGCTGCTCGGCAACCACGCCGGGGCCGGCGACCACAAAAGCGCCTTCAACATCCTTGCCACCGACACGCATCAGGTCACGCGATGCAGCGCCGTGCGTCTGGTAGATCTTGCCCTTGTAGCCGCGTTCGATAAGCGCCTTGTGCGGCATGGCGGCGCCGCTGCCCGAAGCGACGACCAGGATGGCGTCCGGAGCGCCTGCTGTCACCTTGAGCGCCTGGCCGGTCACGCTGGTGTCGGTGCGGGCAAAGCGTTCTTCCGAGACGAACTTGATGTCGGTGCCGGCCATCTTGACCTTCATGTCGCGCAGGAACAGCTCGCCGTAGGCATCGGCGTAACCAATGAAACCGACGGTCTTGACGCCAATTTTTTTCATGTGGGCAACGATGGCGTGCGACATCACCAGGGTTGACTGGGGCGTGTTGTAAGACCACGGGGCTTTGTTGGTGGACACGTCGATGGGCGCAAAGGTCATGTGCATGGTGCCGGTCTCGGCGGCTACGGCGGCTACCGCATTGGCTGGCGGTGTGGCGGCCGAGCCCATCAGGATGTCGACCTTGTCATCGGTCACAAACCGGCGGGCGTTCTTGGTGGCGTTGGTCGGGTCGGTGGCGTCGTCCAGGATGATGACGTTGAGCTTTTCACCGGCAATGGTGGTCGGCCACAGTGCGATGGCATTTTTAATGGGAATGCCCAGCGCGGAGGTCGGTCCGGTCAAGGGCAGGCTGATGCCGATGTTGATGTCTGCCTGAGCCGTGCCCAGCAACAGTGCCAGGGTGGCGGCGAATGCGATGCGTGTGTGTTTCATGATGTCTCCTTCAGGGATGGGTGAAAGCGGGAATGGTACTCAGGACTCGGCGGTAAAGCCAATCTGCTTGATCAGGCGGCGCCATTCGTCGGCGTCGGACTTGAGCAGGTCAGCCAGAACCTGCGGCGTGGACGAGGCGACTTCCATGCCGACCTGCGCCATGCTGCTGATGAGGTCGGGTTGAGCCAGCGCGGTTTGCATGTAGGCGGCTGCGCGACGAACGGTTTGCGGGTTGGCTTTGCCGGGCAGGAAAACGCCGTACCACTCACGCACGGTGATTGGTATGCCTTGCTGACGGTAGGTCGGCACGTCCGGCACGAAGGGGCTGCGGTTGATGCCCGATATGGCCAGCAAGCGCAGCTTGCCGCTTTTGAGGTGGGGCAGGTAGTCGCCGACCGGGGACGACATGGCCGAGATCTGGCCGCCCAGCAGGTCCTGGATGCCGGGCGCGGAGCCGCGGTAGGGAATGTGGCGCAAATCGTTACCCAGCAGCTTGTTCATCAGCCCGACGATCAGGTGCGGCATGGAGCCGGCGCCTGGCGAGCCGTAGTTGGCCTTGGTGGGGTTGGCCTTGGCCCAGGCCAGAAAGTCCTTCAGGGTCTTGACGCTCTCCGGTACGGCCGGACCGACGCCGAACGCGTGGTTGAAATAACAGGCCAGCGAAACCGGCGCGACATCCTCGGCCGGCTTGTACGGCAGCTTGGGGTAGACGAAGGGGTAGATCGACAGCATGGACGAAGGCGTCAGCAGCAAGGCGCTGCCGTCGGCCGGGCTGTCCCGCAGTGTGGTGACACCGATCTGTCCGCCCGCGCCCGGCTTGTTGTCCACCACCACGTTGGTCGCGTAGTTGCCGCGCAGCTTGTCAGCCAGCCGCCGCGACATGGCGTCGCTGGTGCCGCCTGGCTGAAATCCGCATATGAGTTTGGCCAGCTCGATGCTGGCTTGTGCCTGGGCCGACAGCGGCAGGCCGAGGCCGGTGAGGGCGGCTGCACCGCCCAGGGCCAAAGTGAATTCGCGGCGGGTTGTCATGATGTTTGTCTCCTTGGAATAATTTAAAAGCCAGATAAAACCAACGCAACTGAAAAAGTGAACGCTCTAGCGGGGCGCCATGCGCAAGGCCCCATCGAGCCGGATCACCTCGCCGTTGAGGTGGCCGTTGGTCACGATGTGGCAGGCGAGCTGGGCAAACTCTTCGGGTTTGCCCAGACGCGATGGAAAGGGAATCGAAGCGGCCAGCGATTGCTGCACCGGCTCGGGCAACTGTTTCATCAGCGGTGTGGCAAACAGGCCGGGCGCCACGGTGCAGACGCGAATGCCGTGCTGGGCCAGATCGCGCGCCATCGGCAGCGTCATGCCGACCAGTCCGCCCTTGGACGCGCTGTAGGCCTGCTGGCCGACCTGGCCATCGAAGGCAGCGACCGAGGCGGTGAACATCATCACGCCCCGTTCGCCATCTTCCATCGGTTCCAGCTTCGTGCAAGCCGCGGCAAACAGGCGGCTGATGTTGTAGCTCCCGATCAAATTCACGTTGATGACTCTGGCAAAGTCTTCGAGAGGCGCAGCATTGCCGTCCTTGCCGACGATGCGTTTTGCGGTTCCGATGCCGGCAATGTTCATCAGTATTCGTGCCGGACCGTGGGCCGCCGCAGCCTTGTCGAGAGCCACCACCACGCTGTCCGTGTGAGTGATGTCGCATTGGCAGGCAAGGCCACCGATGTCGGTGGCAACCTTCTCGGCCAACGCCATGTTGACGTCAAGCACGGCGACCTTCGCGCCGAGGCGAGCCAGTTCGCGCGCGACGGCCTCACCCAGGCCCGAGGCGCCGCCGGTCACGATGGCGGCATGTCCCTGAATATTCATGGTGTTACTTTCGGCAAGATGGTGAAGGGCAGGGTGCCGTCGTGCAGGGCGCTGACCAGCGCTTCGCGGTGTTTGAGAACGGCGCGCTGGTTGATGGAGCCCTTGTCGGTGACTTCGCCCTTGTCGATGGATGGGGGCTCGGCCATCAGGTGCGCACGCGCGATGCGGCTGGCGCTGCCGGTCGCGGTTTTTGCCAGGTCGTTGACCAACTGCTGGAAGCGCGCTTGCACCGGCGCGCTTTCCAGCACGGCCTGGAGGCTGGCCTCGGCGCCCAGGCCACTCAGCGTTCTGCATGCGGCCGTGGGGAAGATCAGCGCACCGACTTCGTTCAGATTGATGCCGGTCAACACCGCGTCCTGCACATACGGGGCACCCGCCGCAATGATTTTTGCGCGTAGGGGGCCGACGCTCACAAAAGTGCCCGTGGCGAGTTTGAAGTCCTCGGCGATACGGCCGTCAAACTTCAGGCCTTTGTGGATGTCATTGCGGTCTATCCAGGCGACCGCATCGCCGGTGCAAAAGAATCCCTCGTCGTCCAATGACTCCTGTGTGGCCTCAGGCGCGCGCCAATAACCGGGCGTGATGTTGGGGCCGCGGTAGCGCACCTCGATCTTTCCATCGACCGGCACCAGCTTGAGTTCCAGGCCTGGCGTTGGCACGCCGAGGTCGCCCGCTTTGACATCGGGACTGGTCACGAAAATTCCGAAAGGACCGGATTCGGTCATGCCCAGACCGGTGCCCATCACGATGCGTTCGCCGACTTCGGCCTGCTGGGTCTGGTGCAGGCTGTCCCAGACCGGCTGGGCCAGCGCCGCGCCCGCATAGAAAAACATCTTCACGCGTGACAGCAGGCTCTTGCGCAATTGCGCGTCGGTTTTCATGGCGGTGGCAATTGCCTCGAAACCGGTGGGCACGTTGAAATAGACCGTAGGCGCAATCTCGCGCAGGTTGCGCAGGGTCTCGCCCATCAAGGCTGGCGTTGGCTTGCCATCGTCGATGTACAGCGTGCCGCCGTTGTAAATCGTCATGCCGACGTTGTGGTTGCCGCCGAAGGTGTGGTTCCAGGGCAGCCAGTCGATCAGCACCAGCGGTTCTTCGGCCAGCACCGGCATCGACTGGCGCATCTGCTGCTGATTGGCGCACCACATGCGCTGGGTGTTGATGACCGCCTTGGGGAGTTTGGTTGAACCCGAGGTGAACAGGAATTTGACGATGGTGTCGGGCCCGGTGGCTTGCATCGCGGCATCCACGGTCGCTGTCGCCGGTGTGGAAACAAGTTGATCAAATCGGGTGCTGGCCCTTGGGAGAAGGGCGTCATCAGCTATAGATTTGATAGCAACTTCGACATCGGCCCCGACGGTGGCCGCAATCGCTTTGCCGTAACGCCCGGCATCGCTGGCAAACACCAGGCCCGGCGTCAGCGTGGCCAGCACATGGCGCAGCTTGTCATAGTCCTGGCTTACCGTCGAATAGGCCGGCGACACCGGGCAATACGGCACGCCAGCGTAAATGCAACCCAGTGCCAGCAGGGCGTGTTCCAGGTCGTTTTCGCTGAGGATCGCGACCGGGCGGTCGGCATTCAGGCCACGGTCCAGCAAGGCCTGTCCGATGTTGCGTGCGCTGGACAGCGCTTGCGCGTAGCTGATGTGTTGCCAGTCGCCAGAGCTGCCGTCGCCATTTTTTTTGCGCCTGGCCATGAAGCTGCGGTCCGGCGCGTGCTGTGCCCAGTGGACCAGGCGGTCGGTGATGCGCTGTGCGTAGTTGCCCAGCGGCTGGTCTGCCGACAGGTACTGCGTGCCGTGTTGGCCTTCGCGCAGCTCGACACGCGTGACACCAAAGACCAGCGGGCGGTAAGTCGGCGTTGGGGAGAGGGTGCTTGTTGGGCTCATGGTTGCTTTTGCGGTGCGCTGTCAGCTTTTGGTTACTTTGCTGGCTTTGCCCGCCAGGAAGGCCTGGACCCGTTGTTTGGCTTCGGGCGCGCTTTGGGCAATGGCGGCCATCAGTGATTCGGTGAAAAAGCCCTGATCGGCGGGCTGCTCGGCTATCCGCGGCAACGCATGCATCAGTGCGTAGTTGGTCAGGGGGGCGTTTTGTGCCACGCGTGTTGCCAGCTCCAGTGCTTTGGCCAAAGCCTGGCCCTCGGGCACCAGGTACTGCGCAAAACCCGCGCGTTCGCCGTCCTGTGCGTCGTAGACACGGCCGGTCAGCATCATGTCGGTCATGCGCGCAACGCCCACCAGTTTGGGGATACGGACGGAGCCGCCGCCGCCGACAAAAATGCCGCGCGAGCCCTCTGGCAGCGCGTAAAAGGTGGACTCGTCGGCCACGCGGATGTGGCAGGCGCTGGCCAGTTCCAGACCGCCGCCTACGACGGCACCGTGCAGCGCGGCAATCACTGGCACCGGACCGTGCTGGACACACTCCAGCGCTGCGTGCCACATGCGCGAGTGGTGCATGCCCTGACCCGCGTCGCGTTCCTGCAGCTCGCCCAGATCCAGTCCGGCGCAGAAGTGTTTGCCCTCGCCGTGCACAACGGCTGCGCGCACGCTGGACGGCAGGTTTTCAAAGACGTTGCGCAGGCTCAGAATGAGCTTGTCATTGAGCGCATTGCGTTTGGCAGGACGGCTCAGGCGGATCACGGCAATCTCATGCTGGGCACCAGAAAATTCGAGCTCGATGTCTTTGGAGTGGGAGGTAAGTGTCATGGTCGGGTTTGCAAAGTGAGTGAATTATTGTTATAAATGATAACCAATTCAACCGATTTTGGGGCTGATTTATCGGTGTTAACCCGCATGCTTGACAAAGTGCAAGCGCGTCAGGAGACCAATATGGACTACAAAAATCTCATCGCGATCGACATTCACACCCATGCCGAGGTGAGTTGCTGGAACCCGTTTGACAACTACGGCGAGGAGTACGACCGTGCCGCCGACAAGTACTTCAAGAACAGCCGCCGACCGACGATTGAAGAGACCATTGCCTACTACCGCGAACGCAAGATTGGGCTGGTGATGTTCACGGTGGACAGCGAATCCAAGCTGGGCCGACGCCGCATCCCGAACGAGGAGATTGCCGAGGCCGCGCAAAAAAATAGCGACATGATGATGTGTTTTGCCAGTATCGATCCGCACAAGGGAAAAATGGGTGCACGCGAAGCCGAGCGGCTGATCAAAGACCACGGTGTCAAGGGTTTCAAGTTTCACCCGACGGTGCAGGGCTTCCACCCGTATGACAAGATGGCTTGGCCGATCTACGAGGTCATCAATGCCCACAAGCTGCCTGCGATTTTTCACACCGGGCACAGCGGCATCGGCAGCGGCATGCGTTGCGGCGGCGGCTTGCGGCTGGAGTTTTCCAACCCCATGCACCTCGACGATGTGGCGATTGATTTCCCCGACATGCAGATCGTCATGGCGCATCCGAGCTTTCCGTGGCAGGACGAGGCGCTCAGCGTGGCCACGCACAAACCCAATGTCTGGATCGATCTGTCGGGCTGGAGTCCCAAGTACTTCCCGAAACAACTGGTGCAGTACGCCAACACCCTGCTCAAGGACCGCGTGTTATTCGGCAGCGACTACCCGCTGATCACGCCAGAACGCTGGATGAAGGATTTCGAAGACGCGGGTTTCAAGCCCGAAGTGATGCCTGGCATCCTCAAGGGCAATGCGATGCGTCTGCTCGGATTGGGGCAGACTGCCGCTGCATGAATGACATGGCTTTTCGCTGCCTGACCGACATAGCGGCGCTTGAGCGCATCCCTTACGACCAGGCCATTCCCGCACGCACAACCTATGGACTGATCGAAAACGCCGCTCGCTGCTTTGGCAAGCGCGATGCGTTTCGGTTTTTGCCCAGTGGCGACTTGCAAGCGCAGCCGCAATGTGTGAGCTACCGCGAACTGCTGTCGCAGATTCGTCGCGCGGCGAATCTGTTTCGCTCACTCGGTGTTGGGCCAGATGATGCGGTCGCGATCCTGGCGCCCAACATTCCTGAAACGCAATTCGCGCTGTGGGGCGCGCAGGTGGCAGGCAAGGTCTGTCCCATCAACTATTTGCTGCAACCCGACCATATCGCCGCCTTGCTTAAGGCGTCCGGGGCCTGTGTCATCGTGGCGCTCGGCCCCAACGAGAAACTCAATCTCTGGCCGACGCTGGATAAAGTTCTGGCACTGCATCCGGTGCAGGTGCTGCAGATTCGGGTAGGCGATCATGTCGCGCCCGATGTGCTGGTGTTCCAGGATCTGCTCGGGCAGCAAAGCGACACGCTGGCTTTTGAACCCAAGCTCACGCCCGACCGCATTGCCGCCTGTTTTCATACCGGCGGCACCACCGGCGCCCCCAAGCTGGCCCAACACACACACGGCAACGAGGCACACACCGGGTGGTTCTCGCACTTTTTTTACGGCTTTGACGAACAGACGGTCGAGATCAACGGTTTTCCGCTGTTTCACGTGGCTGGCGCTTTTGTCTACGGTCTGTCGCTGCTGGCCATAGGCGCGACCCAGGTGCTTCCCACGCTGGTCGGCATGCGCGACTCCGACTTTCAGAAAAACTACTGGAAGTTCTGCGAGCGTGAGCAGGTGACCGCGCTGGCCTGTGTGCCGACCATCCTGGCGACGCTGGTGAACCTGCCCGTCGATGCGGATATTTCTTCGGTGCGGGTAGCCTACACCGGCGGTTCGCCGCTGCCCACAGAATTGGCGCAGCAGTTTGAAAATAAATGCGGCATCCCGGTGCGCAACATCCTCGGCATGACCGAGTGCGCGGGTCTTGTTTCCATCGAGCCGGCAGCCGCACCGCGCGTGCCGGGTTCCACCGGGCTGCGCCTGCCTTACACCGAGGTGCGCGCTGTGCCCTGGCGCGATGGCGCGGCGCAACTTCATGAAAACTGCAGTGCGGGGCAGACCGGTGTCATCGTGCTGCGCGGCCCGCATGTGAGTCCTGGGTATACCGACAAGGCTCGCAATGTGGGGATGTTTGAAGGTGCCTGGCTGGTGTCCGGCGACCTCGGTCATCTGGATGTGCAAGGCTACATCCACATCACAGGCCGCGCCAAGGACGTGATCATTCGCGGTTCGCACAACATCGACCCCGGCCTGGTGGAAGATGCTTTTCTGGCTCATCCCGCGGTGGCGCTGTGTGCGGTGGTCGGCGAGCCTGACGCCTACGCCGGCGAGTTGCCGGTTGCTTTTGTCACCCTCAAACCAGGCATGCACTGTGAGCCTGCTGACTTGCTGGCCGAGGTCGCACCGCAGGTTTATGAGCGGCCCGCCACACCCAAACGCGTGACCATTGTTGACGTCATGCCTTTGACCGCAATCGGCAAGATATACAAGCCGGCGTTGCGCCTGCTGGCTATGGAAACCAAACTTGCGGAGATGCTGGTGGACGTGCAGGGTGCAAGCGTGCGGGGCGAGGAGCGCAAGGGCAGCTTGGTGGCGGTGGTGACGCTTGCATCTGCGCCCGGCCATGCGCTGGAAAGCCGCCTGCGCGAGCGGCTGGCGGCCATGGCCATCGTGATGGAGTTCGTGTTCACCGCCGCCTGACCGTCGGCGCTACCAGCCGCCGCTGGCCAGCCACTGCTCCAGCAGCTCGAAGGTTTCCACGCCCCAAAAAGGTTCGCCGTCCACCACCACGGTGGGAGAGCCGAAAATGCCGGCTTTCAGCGAAGCGTCGACTGCGCTGCGCAGTCCTTGTGAAGCTTCCGGGCTGCTTATGCCTTCCTGCAGGCGTTGCCTGTCCAGTCCCGCAGGCAAGGCGATAGATGCCACGGCTTCGGCGCTTGACAGGTCGCGGCCTTCAGCCCAGTAGGCATGGTAGATCGCGTGGGCCAGCGGCGCCGCAAGTTCGGGCTGTTGCTGTTTGACCCAGTGAAAAGCGCGACCTGCCGCGCGCGGGTCCATCACCGGGTCGTCGAGCTTGCGTTGCATCTGCAAACCATGACATCGCATATAGCGCAGCGCATCGCGCCGGATGTAGTCGCCCTTGAGCGGCGTATCGAGCAGGGGCTTGAGGCCCATGACCTTGAGCACCGAGACACCGAGCAACATGGCATGCCACTGAACGCTGCGCCGATGCCGCGCAGCCATCTCCTCGATACGCAGCGAAGCGAAGTAGCCGAAGGGCGAGATGAAGTCGAAGTAGAAGTGCAGGGGCGCGGACGATGTGCTCATTGCGCTAGCGTAGCTCAGGACGCGATGGAAACGGCGGCTCCGCGATGGGACGATTCCATCATGGCCGCGATCAGCCGCTGCACTTGCAAGGCGGAACGCCCTGTGATGGCCGGCTCGGTGTGGCTGCGGATCGCCGTCACAAAATCCAGCAGCACCGCGCGGTGAAACGCGTGGTCAAAAGCCATGGGGTTGGCGCCTGAACCCGTTGCCTGCCGGACTCCGACCTGGATCTTGCGGCCATCCGTCAGTTCGGCGCGCAACTCACCGGCTTCCAAGGTGGCGCTTCCCTGCGCGAAGTTCAGCGCGATGCGTTCCGGAAAACCGGGCCAGGCCGCAGTTGTTGCATCGATATTGCCAATCGCCCCGTTCGGGTAACGCAGCACGGCCGCTACGGTGTCTTCACATTCCATGCGGTGCGCAGGGCTGGTGCCGGCCATGGCCAGCACCCTGTCGGGCATACCGGTCAGGCTCAGCATGAGGTCGAGGGTGTGGATGGCCTGCGTCATCAGTACGCCGCCGCCGTCGCGCGCCAGGGTGCCCCGGCCTGGCTCGTTGTAATAAGTTTGCGGCCGCCACCAGCGGATGCTGGCCGACGCGCTGAGCAGTGGCCCCAGACTGCCGTCCTGGATCAGCCGGGCCAGCGCCAGCGAGGCGTCGCGTATGCGGTGCTGCAGCATCACGGCCAGTTTTACGCCGTTTTGTTCACAGATGGCCACCATCTGCTCGGCTTTTTCCAAACTGACATCCAGCGGTTTTTCGACCAGCACATGTTTGCCGGCCCGCGCGATCCGCTCGACGATTTCCCCGTGGCTGTTGGGCGGCGTAAGCACCAGCACGGCCGCGATGGTTGCGTCCTCAAGAATATCTTCCAGCCGCGTGCTGGTGACGGCTCCTGCGGGGAGGTGCAGCGCCGCGAGCTTGTCGGCGCTGCGTGCCACCACGCGCGCCAGTGTCACTTCAGTGTCCAGATCCCGGATGCTCTGCAGGTGCGGCGCCGAGGCCTGCCCGGCGCCCACCATCCCGATTCGCATCGCGCCGCGAACCGCTTTAATCAAGCTTGATGCCGGCGACCTTGATGACCTGTGCCCATTTTTCAACTTCGTTTTTCTGGAATTCGGTCACATGGGCTGGCGTCATGGTCGAGCCCTGCATGCCCAGGCCTTTGAGGCGCTCCTGGAACTCTGCGGTCTGCAGAATCTTCATGACTTCTTCATGCAGCTTGTCCACGATAGGTTTGGGCGTGCCCGCCGGCACGAACAGGCCTTGCCATGAGGTCACTTCAAAGCCCGGAACGCCGGACTCTGCGACGGTAGGTACGTTCGGGAAAGCTTCCAGGCGCTTGGACGAACTCACGGCCAGCGCGCGCAACTTGCCGCTGGTGATGTGCTGGGCTGCGACCACGGAGGTGTCGAACATCATATCCACCTGGCCGCTCATCACGTCCGAGATGGCCGGGCCGCTGCCCTTGTAAGGCACGTGGATGAACTGCGTGCCCGACTTGAAGCCCAGCATCTCCAGCGCCATGTGCTGCGAGGTGCCGCTGCCCGCCGACGCGGACGAAATGGTCCTGGGTTTGGCCTTGGCCGCGGCCAGCACGTCCTGCAGCGTCTTGTAGGGACTTTTCTCACCGACGACAAGAATCACCGGGTTGGAGCCGATCAGCACGATGGGGGTGAAAGACTTGACCGGGTCATAACCGAGCTTGGGATACAGGCTGACGTTGATGGCATGCGAGCTGACGGTGCCGCCCACCAGGGTGTAGCCATCGGCCGGCGCGCGCGAGCCCTGTTCGGAACCGATGCTGCCGCCCGCGCCGCCCTTGTTCTCGATGACGAGCGTGGTGCCCAGCGTGGTGCCTAGCTTTTGCGCGATCAGCCGTGCCAGGATGTCGGTGGTGCCGCCAGCCGGAAAGGGCACCAGGTAGGTGATGTTCTTGGCCGGCCATTTGTCCTGGGCCCAGGCGGGCAGGGCGGCCGTGCCCAGCGCAAGGGGAAGAGCGAGGGCGACGGCAGAGTGGATCAGGGTGCGCCGTTTCATGGTGTCTCCTGGATGATGGAAGGCAAAACCGTTCTTGACCGGTCTTGGCCTGACCGAAGACATCGCGGGCTAACAGGGAAAAGGGGGTCAGAAAAGATCAGTTATCGTACAACTGCACTAGTGAACACCCATGGGGGAATTCCCTTGTCACCATGAAAACAGCCTCTTGGCCTTTAGATGCCGGTTGAAGCGTCCTGGGTTTGTCCCTTGCGCAGCCTCTCGCGGCTGTTCGACAAATGGGTTCGCATCGCCGCCCTGGCCGCTTCCGGGTCCTGGCTGCGGATGGCGTTGTAGATGTTCTCGTGCTCGCCGTTGACGCGCTGTAGATAGAGCAGTCGGCCTTCCGGCGCGCTTTGCGGTGTGTTCACACGTGTGCGCGGGATGATCATGGTGCCGAGGTAGGTCATCAGGTCCTCAAAATGGCGGTTGCCGGTGGCACGCGCCACTTCCATATGAAACTGGAAGTCGGGTGGCACCGCGTCGGAGTCCGCGTGGATGGAGTCCTGAAAGGCCCGCAGCGCGGTAGCCATGGCCTCCAGATTTTCCGTGCTTCTCCTCTGGGCGGCCAGGCCTGCCGCCTCGGTTTCAAGGCTGATGCGCAGCTCCAGCACGGAAATCACATCGTTGACCGTGGCGAAGTCGGCCGCCGCAATCTTGAAGTTGCCAGCGTCCCGGCTCAGGATCACGAACGTGCCGATGCCGTGCCGTGTTTCGACCAGGCCGGACGCCTGCAGTTTGGAAATCGATTCACGCACCACCGTCCGGCTGACGTCGAAACGGACCATGATTTCGGCCTCGGTCGGCAGTTTGTCACCGGGCTTGAGCTGTCCGTCGCGGATGCTGGCCGCCAGGCTTTCGACAATTTCAGTTACCAGCCCGCGCGGCCGCCGCATGCGCGGGGCTTCGTCGGAAAGGGCAGGCAGCAGGTTCGATTCCATCGGGTTGACTCGGAGTAGGGGTTTGCCTTGATGACCGCAGAAAGCTCTTGACAGTTAAAAGGGTGTCACTAGAATTCCTTGTCATCAGACAACGTATGACTGATGTGTTGATCGATTAAAGCGACTGTAGCAAACCTAACGAAAAAGTCCAGTGTTTGCGCCAGCAGAGTTTCCTCAAAGACAAAGATGACTATCAAGGCTCACGAAAAATTACTGCTGACCGGTGCTGCCGGCGGCCTGGGCCAGGCCCTGCGCGAACGGCTCAAGGCCAACTGTGCCACCCTGCGCTTGTCGGACCGGGTCAGCCTCGGCGATGCGGGTAGCCAGGAAGAAATCATGCTTGCCGACCTGGCCGATGCCGCAGCCGTGGACGCGATGGTGCAGGGCGTGGATGCCATCGTCCATCTCGGCGGCGTGTCGGTGGAGGGGCCCTTTGGCCCCATCCTGCAAGCCAACATCCTGGGCCTGTACAACCTGTATGAAGCCGCGCGCAAACATGGCGTCAAACGCGTGGTGTTTGCCAGCTCCAACCACGTCACCGGCTTTTACCGCCAGAGCGAAACCATCAACGCCGATGCGCCGGCACGCCCGGACGGCATGTACGGCCTCAGCAAGGCCTTTGGCGAAGACCTGTCGCGCTTCTATTTCGACCGCTACGGTATTGAAACCGCCTGCGTGCGCATCGGCTCCTCCTTTCCCGAGCCTAAAGACCGGCGCATGCTGGCCACCTGGCTCAGCTTCGACGACCTGCACCGCCTGATCACGGCCTGCCTGACGACACCGGTTCTCGGCCACAGCATTGTGTTCGGCATGTCCGACAACGCGGTGACATGGTGGGACAACAGCCGCGCCCGGCACATCGGCTACGTCGCCAGGGACAGCTCGGACATCTTCCGCGACGCGGTCTATGCGCGCACGTCCGCACCCGACCTCACCGATCCCGCCGTGCAATTCCAGGGCGGCGGTTTTGTCAAGGCCGGCCCGTTTGCGGATTGATCTGATGAGCACTCAGGCACAACTGCTGGTGGACAGTCGCAATGGCACCGGCGAAAGCCCGGTCTGGCATGGCGGCGAGCAGGCCTTGTACTGGGTCGATATTCCTGCGCGCAAGCTGTGCCGCTGGCAATCTGGAGACGGCACTGTCACCCACTGGGAAACGTCTGAAATGCTGGCATGTATTGCCCAGGGCGGTGCACCGGGCTGCTGGGTGGCGGGCATGGAAACCGGCATCTTTGAATTGCAGGCACAGTCCGGCGGCCAGCTAACCAGTCGTCTGCTCGGCGGCGTGACCCATGCGCAGCCCGGTATGCGTTTCAACGACGGCCGCTGCGACCGCCAGGGCCGCTTCTGGGCCGGCACCATGGTGATGAACATGGGCCTGGCATCACCGGCCGGTGCCCTGTACCGTTTTCACCCAGGCACCGCAGTGGAAAAAATGCTGGACGGCTTCATCACACCCAACGGCCTGGGCTTCAGCCCCGACGGCCGCACCATGTACCTGTCCGACTCGCACCCTTCGGTGCAGATGATCTGGGCTTTTGATTACGACACTTCCACCGGAACGCCGTCAAACCGCCGGGTGTTTGTGGACATGAATCCGCTGCCTGGCCGACCCGACGGCGCCGCCGTGGATGAAGACGGTTGTTACTGGATTTGCGGCAACGATGCCGGGCTGGTGCACCGCTTCACACCCGATGGCAAGCTGGACCGCTCCTTGCCCGTACCCGTCAAGAAGCCAGCCATGTGTGCCTTTGGCGGCGCCGGCCTCGACACCTTGTTCGTGACATCGATTCGCCCCGACGGAGTCGATGTGTCTGACCAGCCGCTGGCCGGCGGTGTGTTTGCGTTGCGCCCCGGCGTGCGCGGACTGCCCGAAGCCGCGTGTTCGCTTTAAAAAAGTTTCCCAACCACCACCACTACAGAGGATGACATGAAGATTAAAAAGACACTGTTTGCTGTTGCTGCCGCACTGGCAATGGTTCCCATGGCCAGCCAGGCCCTTGAGTTCCGTTCCTCTGACGTCCACAACAGCGAGGAATACCCCACCGTTACCGCCGTCAAGTTCATGAGCGAACACCTGAAAAAGGCCAGCGGCGGCAAACATTCGATCAAGGTTTTCAACAAGGGCGCCCTGGGCTCTGAAAAAGAAACCGTGGACCAGGTGAAGATTGGCGCGCTCGACATGACGCGCGTCAACATCAGTCCGATGAACTCCATCTGCGCCAAGACGAATATTCCGGTGCTGCCTTTCCTGTTCCGCTCGGTCGATCATCTGCACAATGTGCTGGACGGCCCGATTGGCGAGGAGATCGCCAAAGACTGCGAAGCTCAGGGTTTCATCCTGTTGGCCTACTACGACTCCGGCTCACGCTCGGTTTACAGCAAAAAACCCGTCAAATCGATTGCCGACACCAAGGGCATGAAAATTCGCGTGCAGCAGTCAGACCTGTGGGTCGGTGTGGCCACCGCCATGGGTGCCAACCCCACGCCCATGCCGGCCGGTGAGGTGTTGACCGCGCTGAAGACCGGCCTGGTCGACGCCGCTGAAAACAACTACCCGTCCTACGGATCCGGCTTCCGCCATTTCGAGGCGGCCAAGTACTACAACAAGACCGAACACTCGATGGCGCCAGAAGTGCTGCTCTTTTCCAAGCTCATCTGGGACAAGCTACCCAAGGCAGAACAGGACATGGTCCGTGCCGCTGCCAAGGCGTCGGTCCCCTTCAACCGCCAGGCATGGGCTGCCTACGAGAAGAAAGAGCTGGACATGGTCAAAGCCGCCGGCACGGAGATTGTCGAAGTCGACAAAAAGTCCTTCCAGGACGCGATGACACCGGTGTATGACAAGTTTGCCGGCACGCCCGACATGAAGCGCCTGGTCAAGGCCGTGATGGACACCAAGTAAATCCCTGGTTTCCTGAACTTCCCGGCGCCGCGCCGCCGGGAAGTTGTTCCCCTTACCGGAGCCGCACGTGCTTTTTTATACCCGCTTTTGCGCCCTGTTGTCCAAGCTCAGCCTGATGCTTGCGGTGGCCGGGCTGATCGTCCTGATCGCCTGTGTGCAATACCAGGTGGTTGGCCGCTACGTTTTCAACGACACCCCCACCTGGGCTGAAGCCCTGGCCTTGCTGCTGGTTCTGTACATCACGGCGCTGGGCGTGGCCGTAGGTGTGCGCGACGCAGGGCATATCGGCATGGACTCGATTGTGAGTCTGTTGCCTGAAAAATTCCGCCTGAAGCTGGAGATCGTCATTCACCTGCTGGTGGGCCTCTTCGGCGCCCTCATGGTGCAAAACGGCTGGTTGTGGACCACCATGAAATGGAACGACAAAAAACCCATGCTGTCGGTTCCTTCCGGCCTTGATTTTCTGCCGCTGGTGATTGCCGGCGTGCTGATCGTCCTGTTTTCTATCGAACATATTATTGCCCTGCTGCAGGGCAAAGAGGTGATTCCCGCATGGAACTGACTGTCCTTGGTTTGACTTTTGCAGCGCTGCTGCTCATCGGTGTGCCGGTGGCGTTTGCGGTGGGCTTGGCGTCCGTGGCGACGATTATGGTGGCCGGTTTGCCGGTTGCGGTCGTGTTCCAGAAGATGGTCGGCGGCATGCAGGTGTTTTCTTTTCTCGCCATTCCGTTTTTCATTTTTGCTGGCGAGCTGATGCTGCATGGCGGCATTGCCGACCGCATTGTCCGCTTGGCCAACAGCCTGGTTGGCCACGTGCGTGGTGGTCTGGGCATGTCCAACGTGGTCGGCTGCACCTTGTTCGGTGGCGTGGCTGGCTCGCCGCTGGCCGACGTGTCGGCCATGGGCTCGGTCATGATTCCGCTCATGAAGAAGGAAGGCTACGACGCCGACTATGCGGTCAACGTCACCACCCACGCCTCGCTGGTGGGTGCCCTGATGCCGACCAGCCACAACATCATTTTGTTCACCCTGGCCACTGCTGGCCTGGCCTCGGTCAGTGTGCTCGGCATGATCATGGCCTGCCTGATTCCTGCGCTGATCCTGACGCTGCTGAACCTGGCCGCGGCCTATGGTGTGGCGGTGAAACGTGGTTATCCCACACACGGCAAGTTTGCCGGCTGGGTAGAAGTGGCGCGTAGTTTTGCCGTGGCCCTGCCTGGCTTGCTGATCATTGCCATCATCCTGGTCGGCATTTTGTCCGGCGTCTTCACCGCCACCGAATCAGCCGCCACGGCGGTGTTGTGGGCATTGATCGTCACCATTGTGGTTTACCGCTCGCTGTCCTGGAAGGACTTCATCAAGTCCTGCGCCAAGGCCTGCAAGACCACCGGCGTGGTGCTGCTGCTGATCGGCATTTCATCGGCTTTCGGCTACTTCCTTGCCCTGTATGACGTGCCGCAGCGCACCGGTGAATTGATGAGTTCTATCACCCAGACGCCCTGGATGATCTTTTTGATGATCAACCTGATGCTGTTTGTGCTGGGCACTTTTCTGGACATGGCGCCCACCTTGCTGATCTGCACGCCGGTTTTCTTGCCCATCGCCCAGCAATACGGCATGGACCCAACGCAGTTTGGCGTGATGATTCTGATTAACTGCGCGCTGGGCCTGAACACGCCGCCTGTGGGTACCACCCAGTTTGTGGGGTGTGCCATCGCGGGCATCTCGGTCAGTGACGTGATGAAGTCCATCTGGCCGTTTTATGGCGCCCTGATTGCCGCGCTGATGTTGGTGACTTACGTCCCCGCTGTGTCGCTTTGGTTGCCAAACCTGATCATGGGCAAGTAGAGATTTTTGCATCATCACAACGGGGGCTTCCCATGACAACAGGAACTTCATTGCGACGGGGGCTGATGCCAGCGGTGTTTGCTGCCGCTGTGGTTGCAGCGGGCGTCAGCAACGCGGCCACTTGGGTTTACGCGGCCAACGCCGACAGCCAGGACATCTCGGTGTTTCAGCTGGACCGTGCAGCGAGTCAGCTCAAGCCGGTGGCCACGGTGCCGGTGGGCGGCACCGTCATGCCCATGGTGGTGAGCCGCGACAAGAAATTCCTGTATATAGCGAGCCGCTCCCAACCGTTTCGCGTCACCACCTTTGCCATTGACAGCAACACCGGCGGGCTCAAGAAGCTGGGTGAGGCGGCGCTGGCCGACAGCATGGCCAACATCGACCTGGACCCAACCGGCAAGTGGCTGTTCGCCGCCTCTTATGGCGGCAACAAGATCACCGTCAACAGCATTGGCAACGATGGCCTGGTGGGCGCGGTGCAGCAACTGATACGTACCGCGCCGAATGCGCATGCCATCCATGCCGATGCCTCCGGCCGTTATGTATTTGCCACCAGCCTGGGCGGCGACAACCTGTCGAGCTGGAAGTTTGATCCGGCCAGCGGCATGCTAAGCGCCAACGAGCCGCCGCTGGTGAATGTGTCTCCGGCCAAAACCGGACCGCGCCACTTTCTTTGGGACAAGGCGCAGAAGTATGTGTACCTGCTCAATGAACTTGACGGTGGCGTGGATGTGTTTGCTTATGACGGCGCCAGGGGTGGCATGAGCCACCTGCAGCGCAGCACGGTGGTGCCGCCGGGCTTTTCCGGCAAGGTCTGGGCGGCCGACCTGCAGATCGCACCCGACGGAAAGTTCCTCTACGGTTCGGAACGCACCTCCAGCACCCTGACCACCTTCAAAGTCGATGGCGCCACCGGGCGGCTGCAGGTTGTGGGTCAGACCCCGACCGAGAAGACGCCACGTGGCTTCGCCTTGGATTCCAGCGGGCGCTTCTTGGTCGCCGCCGGGCAGGAGTCGCACGGCGTCTCGCTGCATGCGATTGACAGCGCCACCGGCCTGCCCGGTGCGGGCAAGAGCCAGCCCGCTGGTAAAAACCCGAACTGGGTCGAAATTGTCGACTTCTGATGATCGCTGAGACACGCCAGCCCATCTCCATCCGCATGCATGATGCGGACAACGTGGCCATTGTCGCCAACGACGGCGGCTTGTTGCCGGGCGCCGTGTTTGCCGATGGTCTGGTGCTGGTTGATCGCATTCCGCAAGGCCACAAGGTGGCACTGGTCGATTTGCCCCACGGCACGGCGGTGCGGCGTTACAACGTGCCCATCGGTTATGCGCTAAAAGACATTCCCGCCGGGAGCTGGGTGCACGAGCGCCTGCTGGAAATGCCGGCGGCCCGTGGCCTCGAAGGCTTGCCTATCGCCACCGTCAAGCCGCCTGCGCAAGACCCGCTGGAGGGTTACACCTTCGAGGGTTACCGCAATGCCGACGGTTCGGTCGGCACCCGCAACATCCTGGCCATCACCACCACGGTGCAGTGTGTGGCCGGCGTGGTGGACTTTGCCGTCCAGCGCATCAAGGCCGAGCTGCTGCCGAAATTTCCCAACGTCGATGACGTGGTGGGTCTTGAACACACTTATGGATGCGGCGTGGCCATCGACGCGCCCGACGCCATCATCCCGATACGCACGCTGCGCAACATCAGCCTGAACCCCAATTTCGGCGGCGAAGTCATGGTGGTGAGCCTCGGTTGCGAGAAGCTGCAGCCCGAGCGGCTGCTGCCGCCGGGCTCTATTCCGATTGTCGACCAGCGCGATGTCCCCGCCGGCGGGGAAGTGCAAGTGGACCCATCTCTCGACGTGGTCTGCCTGCAGTCCGAAAACCATGTCGGCTTCATGTCAATGATCGACGCCATCATGCAAGCCGCCGTGCTGCACCTTGAAAAGCTCGACGCGCGCCGCCGCGAGACCGTGTCCGCCAGCGAGCTGGTGGTCGGTGTGCAATGCGGCGGCAGCGACGCGTTTTCCGGCGTCACTGCCAATCCGGCGGTCGGTTTTTGCACCGATCTGCTGGTGCGCGCCGGCGCCAGCGTGATGTTTTCTGAAACCACCGAGGTGCGCGACGGTATCGACCAGCTCACCTCACGCGCGACCACGCCCGAAGTCGCGCAGGCCATGATCCGCGAGATGGCCTGGTACGACGCCTATTTGCAAAAAGGCCTTGTCGACCGCAGCGCCAACACCACGCCCGGCAATAAAAAGGGCGGCCTGTCCAACATCGTCGAAAAAGCCATGGGCTCCATCGTCAAGTCGGGCAGCTCACCCATCAGCGGTGTGCTGGGACCCGGCGAAAAGCTCAAACAGAAGGGCCTGATCTATGCGGCCACACCGGCCAGCGACTTCATCTGCGGCACGCTGCAGCTTGCCGCCGGCATGAACCTGCACGTCTTCACCACGGGCCGCGGCACACCTTATGGCCTGGCCGAATGCCCGGTGATCAAGGTCGCCACGCGCAGCGACCTGGCCAGGCGCTGGCACGACCTGATGGACATCAACGCCGGCCGCATCGCTGATGGCGAGGCCAGCATCGCCGACGTTGGCTGGGAGATGTTTCACCTGATGCTGGAAGTTGCCAGCGGCCGCAAGAAGACCTGGGCCGAACACTGGAAGCTGCACAACGCGCTGGTGCTGTTCAACCCGGCACCCGTGACATAAATCCGCCGGAAGCCGCTGCAGGCGCAGCGTCTTCCCTTCACTGCCCCGATATTTACAAGCGAGCACCCATGACACAAACCACCTCTTACCAGTCCTTTCCCAACAGCCTGAAGCGCGACCTGCTGGCCGGCAAAAAGCTGATCGGCTGCTGGTCCTCGCTGTCCAACGCCATCACCACAGAGGTGCTGGGCGTGGCCGGCTTTGACTGGATACTGCTCGATGGCGAACATTCGCCCAACGACATGGCCACCTACATCCCGCAACTGATGGCGCTGAAAGACAGCCGCAGCGCGCCGGTGGTTCGCCCAACGTCCAACAACTCGGTAGAACTCAAGCGTTTGCTCGACGCCGGCTTCTACAACTTCCTGATCCCCTTTGTCGAAAGCGCAGAAGAAGCTGCCAGCGCGGTGTCGGCCACGCGATATCCGCCGCAGGGCATTCGCGGCGTCTCGGTGTCCCAGCGTAGCAACCGCTACGGTACCGTGCCGGATTACCTCAAGTCCATCAACGACCACATCTGCGTGATGGTGCAGATCGAAAGCCGCGCCGGGATTGCTGCGGCGCGCGAGATCGCAGCCATCGACGGTGTGGACAGCCTTTTCGTCGGCCCGTCCGATCTGGCCGCCGCCCTGGGCCACCTCGGCAATGCCGGGCATCCGGAAGTGCAGGCAGCCATCGCCGCCATCTTTGCCGACTCCAAAGCCCATGGCAAACCGGTCGGCATTCTCGCGCCAGTTGAAGCCGACGCGCGCCGCTATATGGAGATGGGTGCGACTTTTGTTGGCGTCGGCAGTGACCTCGGCGTGTTCCGTGCCGCCACGCAGGCCCTGCGTGACAAGTATCTCGCCTGATTTTTTCTGACACCGCTATGTCGCCCGCACCCATGCTGCATGAACCACCGAAGGTGTGCGCAGACATGGATTGCGGGTCGAGGCCCGCAATGACAGACCGAGGGATGCGGGGCACGGAGAGTTCGTCTTGTCATTTGTCATCCCGGACCCGATCAGGGATCCATGGTTCCGCGTTCTGAATCGCGGGTTCTGGCCACAAGAATTTTTACTGAACAAGGAGTATTTTTATGAGCAAGCTGGGTTTTATCGGTCTGGGCATCATGGGCGCGCCGATGGCGGGCCATCTGGTCAAGGCCGGCCATGAGGTGTTTCTCACCACCCGCAGCAAGGTGCCCGCCGAGCTGCTGACCGGCCAGGCCGTGGCCTGCGCTTCGGCGCAAGAGGTCGCTGAAAAGGCCGACATCATTTTCATGATGCTGCCCGACACGCCCGATGTGGCCAAGGTATTGTTCGGTGACAAGGGCGTCGCCGCCGGCCTGAAGAGCAACGCAAAAGGCAAGACCGTCGTCGACATGAGCTCGATTTCGCCCATGGACACCAAGGACTTCGCCAAAAAGATCAACGAGCTCGGCTGCGACTACCTGGACGCGCCGGTCTCCGGCGGCGAGGTCGGCGCCAAGGCCGCCAGCCTGACCATCATGATCGGTGGGCCCGATGCCGCGTTTGAGCGCGTCAAACCGCTGTTTGAGCTGATGGGCAAAAACATTACCCTGGTCGGCGGCAACGGCGACGGCCAGACCTGCAAGGTGGCCAACCAGATCATCGTGGCACTCAACATCGCCGCTGTGGGTGAGGCCCTGCTGTTCGCCAGCAAGGCCGGCGCCGACCCGGCCAAGGTGCGTCAGGCGCTGATGGGCGGGTTTGCCGCCTCACGCATTCTTGAAGTGCATGGTGAACGCATGATCAAGCGCACCTTCAACCCGGGCTTTCGCATCGGCCTGCACCAGAAAGACCTGGGCCTGGCCCTGGCCGGCGCCCGCAGCCTCGGGGTGGCGCTTCCGCAAACTGCCAGCGCCGCGCAACTGATGCAGGTCTGCAGCGCCAACGGCATGCAGGACCTGGACCACTCCGCCCTGGTGCGTGCATTGGAACTGATGGCCGGCCATGAAGTCGCCAAGGCCTGATCGCCAAGTCGTTCAATTTTTGATTTTTTCAAGGAGACAGACATGACCCTCAATCGCCGCAAGGTTCTCGCATCCACCGTGGCCCTGGGCCTCGCCGCTGCTTCGGGCGTCCAGGCGCAGACCCAGGCCTGGCCGTCCAAACCGATTCGCCTGATCGTGCCTTACCCACCGGGCGGTTCGTCGGACATCATTGGCCGCTCCATCAGCCAGGCGCTGTCGGAAGCGCTCAAACAACCCGTCATTGTTGAAAACCGCGCAGGCGCTAACGGCAACCTCGGCGCCGACCTGGTCGCCAAGTCCGCGCCCGACGGCTACACGCTGCTGCTGTGCGACACCGGCGCGCTGGCCATCAGCCCGTCCGTCTACACCAAGCTGCAGTTCGACCCGAGCAAAGACCTGCGCGGCGTCACCATGCTGGCCTATTCGCCGCATTTGCTGGTGGTGCACCCCTCGGTGCCGGCCAACAACCTGAAAGAGCTGGTGGCACTGTCGCAAACAAAGCAGCTCAATTTCGCCGTCACCGCCATGGGCAGCGCACCACATCTGGCCGGTGTGTCGGTCGAGCGTGCCAGCCAGGCGAAGTGGCAATACATCCCCTACAAGGGCGGCGCGCAGGCCATCAACGACACGGTGGCCGGCCAGACCCAGGTGCTGATGAATGGCATGCTGGCCACGCTGCCCTTTGTGCAAAGCGGCCAGCTCAAGATTCTCGGCGTCTCGAAAGCCACACGCATGCCGCTGATTGGCAATGTGCCGACCCTTCAGGAGCAAGGCATCACCGGCTTTGAGTCCGGCACTTGGCAGGGTGTGCTGGTCGCTGCCGGCACGCCGCAGCCCATCGTGAACCGCCTGAACACCGAGCTGATCAAGATCATCCGCAGCCCGGAGATTCGCGCCAGGCTCAGCGGGCAGGGCGCAGAGGTGGTGACCATGAAACCTGTTGAGCAAGACCAATTTTTCAACCAGGAGCGAAAGCGATGGGCTGAAGTGGTAGCGCAAGCCGGCATCAAGCTGGACTGACTGAATTCCAAAACAAATCAAGTGCGTTGCCACCGGCGGGGTGGCAGCGTTGGGGAGGCGCGTGTGAAACCCGCTGGATGAGCCCCATTTTTATCAATCAGGAGACAGACATGCGTACATTTACAAAAACCCTCTTGTGCCTTTCACTGGCACTCGGCGCCAGTGCTGGCATAGCCCAGACAAAACTCAGGGCCTGGAACATCCACCCCGACGGTTATCCGGTGACCGAGGCCATGAAAAGCTTTGCCGAGCAGGTAGGCAAGGCGACGCAAAATCGCTACCAGATCGAAATTTTCTCCAACGGCTCTCTGGGCGATCAGCCCAAGGCGGTGCAAATGCTCAAAAGCGGCGAGATTGATTTGGCCGAGTTCAGCTCTGGCCCTTTGTCTGACGCGGTGCCGGGCATCAAGGTGCTCAACCTGCCATTTTTGTTTACCGACTCTGCCCACATGTTCCGCCACCTGGACGGCAAGTTGGGCGAGCGTTTTGCAGCCAACCTGAAATCCGCCGGCTTTGTGGTGCTGGGCTGGTACGACGGCGGGGGCCGCTCCTTCTACTGTGCCAAGCCCATCAACACCCTGAAAGACCTGTCGGGCGCCAACATCCGCGTGCAGCAGTCCGAGATCTATATCGAGATGGTCAAGCTGATGGACGCCAAGCCGGTGGCCCTGCCTTTCAAGGACGTGCTGGGTGCCTTGCAAGAGGGCAAGGTTGACTGCGCCGAGAACAACATGCCGTCTTACGAATCAACCGGCCACTACAAGGTGGCAAAAAACGTGTTTGTCACCAACCACGTGGTGTCCGCCGAAGCGCTGGTGGTGTCCACCAAGCTCTGGGACAAGCTCAGCACCGAAGACAAGGCAGCTTTCTCGGCAGCGGGGCAAAAGTCTGCCACCTTGATGCGCGCCCTGTGGACCAACCGCGTTGCGACAGCTCTGGAACTGACGACCAAGCAGGGCTCCACTTTTGTCAAACCGCGTGATGTGTCGCCCATGGTGCGGCGCATGAGCCCGCTGTACGGCAAGTACATGGCCGACCCGACCACACGCGAAGAGTTGCTGACCATCATCGCCAAGTAAAACGGCTGCCCCACTTCGGTGGGGCGACTTTATCGTCATGCTGCATGCTATTAAGTTAATAGCAAACTATTCTCGTCGTTAAAGGGCAAACTGGCGATTTGGCGTATAAGAAAAAGTGAGCTTGCTACTGTATTGATAGTAGCAAGTTCCCGTGTTTAAGGGTCCGGAAGCCTAAAACCCTTAAAAAACCTTTGGGCGCAGCCCGCGCTTCAGGCCCTGCGCCTTTGCAGTGCCCGCTCAAGCACTTCAAACAGCGCCTCGCTCAGCAGCGCCAGCACCGTGGCGGGCAGGGCGCCGGCCAGAAGCAACTGGCGATCGTTCAGCGCCAGGCCGGTCACAATGCGTTCACCATAACCGCCGGCACCGATGAAAGCGGCAATCGTCGCCGTGCCTATGGCAATCGACATGGCGGTGCGCACACCCGCAATGATGGTGGGCAGCGCCAGCGGCAGCTCGACCTCGCGCATGCGCTGGGCCGGCGTCATGCCCAGCGCCTGCCCGGCCAGGCGCAGGCCGCTTGAGACCTCGCCCAGGCCTGTCACGGTGTTGCGCATGATGGGCAGCAGCGCGTACAGCATCAGCGCAATCAGCGCCGGCACAGTCCCAATCAGGCCCAGTACAGAAATCAGCATGGCCAGCAACGCCAGCGAGGGCACGGTTTGCAGCAGGCTGGTGGCGCCCAGCACCAGCGCGCGCAGGCGCGGGTGCGGAAACACCCACACCGCCAGCGGAATGCCCAGCAGCGCTGCACCGCCGACCGAGATCAAGGTCAGCGCCAGGTGCTGGCGTGTCAGCCGCGCCAGGTCGGGGCCAAACAGTTTGGCCCAGAAGCCGCGCTCGCCGGCATCGGTACCTGTGCCTGCCGCCGCGCTTGTTCCGCCTGCCTTCGCCGTGATGTGATCTCTGGCGATCACGTCAAAGGCCACACCTTTCAGCTCTGCCCGCGCGTTCATCGCAATCATCGCGGTCTCATTGATGCTGCCCTCCAGCTTTTGCAGCGCCGCCCAGGCTTTGGGAAAACGCTGCGGCACATCCAGCCGGTACAGCAGCACCGCGTCATAACGCGGAAAGTAGGCCTTGTCGTCCGCCAGCACACGCAGGCCCAGGTGGCCAATCTTGGCGTCGGTGGTGTAGATGTCGATCACGTCCACCTGCTTTTGCGCAATCGCGTCATAAGCCAGCCCGTGGTCCAGCGCCACCGGCACCTGCGCCGCGCCGTACTGCTGCGCCAGGCCCTTCCAGCCGTCGGCCCGGCCTATGAATTCGTTCGACAGGCCCAGCTTGAGCGCCGGGTGTTTGGCCAGGTCGCTCAGTGACGTGATGCCCAGGCGCTGCGCATTGTCTTCACGCATGGCCAGCGCGTAGCCGTCGTTAAAACCCAGCGGCACCGCCAGACCCAGGCCCAGCGGCGCCAGCGCGGTGTTCATCGCCTGCAGCGTCATCGGCGTTTTGTTTTTCAGAATCTCCAGGCTGATGGTGCCCACGTACTCCGGGTAGATGTCAATGCTGCCGGACCGCAGCGCCTCATAAACAATCGCCGTGTTGCCCAGGCCCTGCAGCACCGACGGCGGCGTGGGTGTGTGCGGCACCGCCGTCTGCGCCAGCACCTGCGCCAGGATGTAAGACTCGGTGAAACGTTTGGAGCCTATGCGCAGCGTGTCGTTGGCAGGCGGTGCGGCCAGGGCCAGGCTGCTGACAAAGGCCAGCAACACGGCGATGCAGGTGGTGAGGGCAGGGCGGCGGGGCGTCATGCAGCGAGTATCGCCGCGCCAGTCACCCGTGCCAACCGACCCGTTTTGTCATCCTGGACCAAGCCTGTCCCGGACCTGATCCGGGAATCCGGGATCCATGCGACATGAACCAGCGGCGCGGGTGGGCGGGCATGGATTGCGGGTCAGACCCGCAATGACAGAGCAGGTCATCCCCGCCTCCTGGCCGTCACACTTCCCCCTGACTGTCATCCCGGACCAGATCCGGGATCCATGCAACATGAATCAGCGGCGCGGATGGGCGGGCATGGATTGCGGGTCAGGCCCGCAATGACAAGGCTGGTCATCCCAGCCCAGCCTGTCATCCCGGACTTTCCCCGTGTCATCCCGGACACCGATCCGGGATCCATGCCCCCGACCCCGCCTTTGCTCGACCCCGCCCCAAGCCCCGAATCCATCCCTGTGGCAGACTGCATTCCACCCAAACACACCCACCCAACAAACAAACCCCCATGACCATCCAGCTCTACGCCTTCGACACCCCCAACGGCCGCAAGATCAGCGTCGCGCTTGAAGAAATGGGCCTGCCTTACGAAGTGCATGTCGTCGACATCACCAAGGGCGAGCAGACCGCACCCGACTTCCTGAAGATCAGCCCCAACAACAAGATCCCCGCCATCATCGATACCAACGGCCCGGGGGGTGAGGCCATCAGCGTCTTCGAGTCCGGCGCCATCCTGATCTACCTGGCCGAAAAGACCGGCACCTTTCTGCCCAGAGACCCGCGCGCTCGCGTCGCGGTCATGGAGTGGCTGATGTTCCAGATGGGCGGCTTCGGCCCCATGCCCGGCCAGGTGCACCACTTCATTGCTTTGACAAACGAAGCCGACCGCCGCTACGGCCTGGAGCGCTTCATGGCCGAAACCCAACGCCTCTACGGCGTGATGGACCGCCGCCTGGCCGACCATGCCTTCTTCGCCGGCGAAGAAATTTCAATAGCCGACTTCGCCATCGTCGGCTGGGTCTGGCGGCATGAGCGGCACAAGATCGATCTGGCGGATTTTCCGAATGTGGCGCGGTGGTATGCGGCGATGATGGCGCGGCCGGCCGTGACGCGTGGGTTCGCAGTGGCACTGAAGCGCATCTGACCTTTGGGCTTGACAGTCAAGCTGTCGGTATGTACCGTGGTAGATACCACTTCAGGAGGCACGCACCATGCACCAAACCGCCAAGATATTTACCACCGGCCGCAGCCAAGCCGTCCGCCTGCCGCTGGAGTTCCGTTTCGACGTTTCTGAAGTCTTTATCCGCCACGACCCTGTCACCGGCGACGTGGTGCTGTCACGTAAACCGACTGACTGGCAAGGCCTGCTCGACGCGGTTGCGCAGAACAAGGACGATGACCTGCTGATCGAACGCCGTCAGACCCGCACGCGACGTGATCCCTTTGAGGGCGTGGAGGAATGAGCCAGCGCTACATGCTGGATACCAATGTGGTCAGCCACATCATGCAGGGGCGGGACGCGGCGCTGCTGGCGCGCCTCACGGCTTTGCCTGTGGGGCAGGTAGTGATGTCCAGCATCACCCTGGCAGAGCTGGAGTACGGCCTGCACCGCAAAGGGCAGCCGCCGCGATTGAGAGACGCCATGACCCAGGTGCTGCTGCGCATGGATGTTCTGCCGTGGGATGAAGCCGCCGCCACTTGCTACGGTGCCATGTGCGCCACCCTTGAAATCCAGGGCATCAACCTGAGCGACTTCGACATGACGATCGCCGCCCACGCCGTCGCGGTGGACGCAACCCTGGTCAGCCGTGACAAGGCATTTGCCCAAGTGCCTGCGGGGTCGACGTATCGCTTGAAGCTGGAGGTTTGGTAGCTCGTGCGACAGATCGAATGAGGGGTGCCTCACAGTAGAGGCTCGCCTAGAATGCCCGCAGAGGGGAAATCGTAAAAGCCGGCGTCTCCCTCGTCGCACTTCAAAACAACGCGTCGCGCAGAGGAAGCTCTTAACCGTGCCTTTAAGCTGGAACGAAATCAAATCCCGCGCGCTGACCTTCAGCCGCACTTGGGCCGACGCCGCCAACGAAGACAGTCAGGGCAAACCGTTCTGGATTGATTTTTTCGAGATTTTCGGCATCACCGACAAACGTGTGGCCACCTTTGAGCACGCCGTCAGAAAGCTGTTGGGTGACAAGGCGAAGGTCGATGGATTTGTGGACTTGTTCTGGCCCGGCATGCTGCTGGTTGAGCAGAAGTCGCGCGGCAAAAACCTGGACGCAGCGCTTACGCAGGCGCTGTCTTATTTTTCGGGCATTGCCGAGCGTGATCTGCCCCAAATCATAATTGAATCGCCCCGTATTTTGAGGGGCTCAAATCTCTGAGAGGATTGAGCCATGAAGAAGTCAAACAAGTTTTCACCCGAGGTTCGGGAACGCGCAGTGCGCATGGTGCAGGAGCACCGAGGCGAGTATCCCTCGCTGTGGGCGGCCATTGAATCCATCGCACCCAAGATTGGCTGCGTGCCGCAGACGCTCAATGAATGGGTCAAGCGCGTAGAGGTCGATGCCGGCATGCGCGACGGCGTTACTACCGCAGAGGCGCAGCGTGTGAAGGAGCTGGAGCGCGAGGTCAAGGAACTGCGCCGGGCCAACGAGATTCTTAAGCTGGCGAGTGCTTTTTTTGCATCGGCGGAGCTCGACCGCCGACTCAAGTCCTGAGAGACTTCATCGACCAGCATCGCCACACCTACGGGGTCGAGCCGATCTGCAAAGTTCTGCAGATTGCCCCGTCAGGCTATCGCCGTCATGCGGCCCAGCGGCGTGACCCTGATTTGCGCTGCGCACGCGCCAAGACGGACGACACCCTCAAGCCGGAGATCCAGAGGGTCTGGCAGGCCAATATGCGGGTCTATGGTGCCGACAAGGTCTGCAAACAGATGAGGCGCGAAGGTATGGCGGTAGCACGCTGCACGGTCGAGCGGTTGATGCGAAGCTTGGGCTTGCGTGGTGTGCGCCGTGGCAAGGTAGTGCGCACGACCATAGGGGATATGACCGCTGCCCGCCCACTGGATCGGGTCAATCGACAGTTCAAGGCCGATCGGCCCAATCAGCTATGGGTGTCGGACTTCACGTATGTCTCGACCTGGCAGGGCTGGCAATACGTGGCCTTTGTGATTGACGTCTACGCTCGCCGAATTGTGGGCTGGCGCCAGAGCAGTTCCATGCGAACAGACTTCGTGCTGGATGCACTGGAGCAAGCCTTGTGTGACCGCCAACCCGGACGTTGCGATGCCTTGATTCACCACAGCGACAGGGGTTCGCAATATGTATCCATTCGGTACAGCGAACGTCTGGCCGAAGCAGGCATTGAGCCCTCTGTGGGCAGCAAAGGCGACAGTTATGACAACGCTTTGGCTGAAACCATCAACGGCCTGTACAAGACCGAATTAATTCACCGCCGGGCGCCTTGGAAGACCAAGGAGTCACTGGAACTTGCTACGCTTGAATGGGTGTCCTGGTTTAACCACCACCGACTGCTGGAGCCCATCGGATACATTCCCCCTGCCGAAGCTGAAGAAAATTACTATCGACAATTAGCCAGTCAGGCCGTCATGTCGGTCTTACTTAACCCAACGGGCCTCCACTAAACCCGGGGCGATTCACCGTACTCTTGGGGTCAGCCTGAAGTCGGCATGGTTTATGTCTCACCGTGTCCGCGAAGCGATGCGTGATAACGGCCTGCAAGTGTTCGGTTCCGGTGGTGGTGTTATGGAAGTGGATGAAACATTTATCGGCCATGACAAGACCGTCAAGCCCAAGGGCGAACGCAAGGGCCGGGGATACGCTCACAAGAATAAGGTTCTCTCGCTGGTGGATCGCGACACGGGGCGTTCACGCTCAATCGTGATTGACGACATGAAGGGCACCACGATCATTCCGATCTTGGAGGCCAACATTGCCCGCGAGGCGCGTGTTATGACCGATGAGGCCCCTCACTACGGCGTAGTGGGTCGTCTGTTCAATGGCGGCCACGGGTAAACGCATCACAGCAAGGGCGAGTACGTGTCCAAGATTGATAAGACCATCCACACCAACACCATTGAAGGCTTCTTCTCGGTGTTCAAGCGTGGCATGAAGGGTGTGTACCAGCATTGCGGTCACAACCATCTGAACCGCTATCTTGCTGAATTTGACTTCAGGTATTCCAATTGCGCTGCATTGGGCATTACGGACACAATGCGCGCCGAGTCGCTGCTCTTGGGGGTTAAGGGCAAGCGGCTCATGTATCAAATGGCTCATTGATGAAAACAAACACCGAAAAAGAAAGCGGTGATGTGCCGCCCGATGATTCAAAACAATCCGCAGCCTTCCTCAGGACGGCTGCGGAATTGGTTGGTGATGGTGTTGATGGCTCCGAATTTATGCGAGCCATGGGTTTTGTGCAGGGCGCAACAGGCACCTTGACACCGAAGAAAGACGCTGGCACCATGAAGGTGAGCAGCAAGAAAAGTGGCAGTGACCGATAGCTCATGATGCGTACGGTTTTCCAGGGGCTCAGCCTGGGGAATGTCAGTTTTACGTCACCTTATGAGGGCTATACCGACAATTGCGCGCTGCTCCCCGCGCATCCTCTACAAACCTTTAACAGCGAGTCGCCAAAAGCACTCGCTGTTTTCATTTAATGCGTCCCGCTGCTGCCTTGGCTTTTTCTAATGCCTCATCGATCAATGGACCGGGCACCCAAACGGACTCTTTACCCTGATGGACGCGCTGCCACTCAAAGACGTTTTCAGGGTTGGCGTAGCCCAGATCAGCAAGTACCCGCTTCACGGGTCTTACCTTCGCACCAAAGCCACGCGGATGGTCTGCGCCAACAATGCCCATCAGATCTTTAGATTCGACGCCATCGCTTCCCGCTTCATAAATCCTTGAAAGGAAGGCGGCGGCTAGGCTGGCTTCATTTACATAGGCACGAGGCTTGCGGAATTCAGCAAAAATATCAGGCGCTTCATTGGTGGTGATGATGGGTGCGATTAGTTGCGCTCGAGCTGGAACAGGCCGAGTGAGATTGACTGACGCCGCCACCGGCCCCGGTTTGGCTACAGCCTGCGGCGCAATTTCCTTGGCCAAAGCTAGCGCCTCCTTGAGGGTGTCAGCCTCAATTTGCACGCCGTTCACGTTGATCTTGTATGCCATGCCTCTATTCTGAGGGGGCCGTCATGGTTCCGTCAACCAAAACCGCTTGGTTTGGTTTGATTCAATCAAACTGTTACACTTTAATTGGGGGTACGCGAAGTACAACATCACCTTTCTTTTGCTTACTTTTCTTTGGCGAGACAAAGAAAAGTGAGTTGCTGCCGGGCAACCCCCGGCCAACAGCAGCAGGCTAACCACACGGCATGAACCACCAACAAGGATCCCGGATCAAGTCCGAGATGACCCATCCAGCGTCGCCAACAAAAAAGGCTTCAAAACCGAAGTTCTGAAGCCTTTTTGGCTTGGTCTCAGCGCAGGGCTGAGACGGCTGGGTTGCAGGGCTTAGTAGCCGCCGCGACCACCGCCGCCGCCGCCGTAACCGCCACCGCCGGAACGATCGCCGCCGCCGCCGCCACCGTAGCCGCCGCCACCACCGCCGCCGCCGAAGCCGCCGCTACGTGGAGGACGAGCCTCCATCGGACGCGCTTCGTTCACAGTGATGCTGCGACCGCCGAGGGACTGGCCGTTCATGCCGGCAATTGCGGCTTGAGCTTCGGCATCGTTGCCCATTTCGACAAAGCCGAAACCTTTGGAGCGACCGGTGTCACGTTCCATCATGACTTTGGCGCTGGTGACAGAGCCGTACTGGCCGAAAGACTGTTGCAGATCTTCGTCACGGACGGTGTATGGCAGGTTGCCGACGTAAAGTTTATTGCCCATAGGGATTCCTCAAAAATACATAAAACAAAAGCGATGGAGTCCCGAAAGCACAACAAACCTAAGAAGTACCGCCGTAGCGCGCGAAACTGACCGATCACTAACTTGTGCGGGTGTATTTACACCGACACCCCCCGATTATGCGTTAGGAAACGCGCAAGCACTACATTACTTTTGCAGAAAGGGCAAGATAAACGCGGCCAGGTCGGCCCTGACGCTCTCCAAATCGCCGCCGGCTCGCTTCTTTGCTATGAATTGAATAGCTAACCACCCGCGTCAACAATGGGCCAAATTCCATGCCCCTGTGTCACCCGGACGAAAATTGCCTGACATGAGTTCATCGTCCTGGCCTCCGACATTTTTTTCCAGCAAACACACCGGGGCCGCCGCGCGGGCCTGATCCACCGCCAACAAGCTGCCCCCCCCCCCCTCCCTGAGAAGAAAACAGCCCTTGCGCGAGGAGCCGCCATCAGCCGCCCGGTTCCGTGCCCATGGCACACCGGACGGGCGTCCTACAGGGCGGTCGCGGTTGCAAATTGGTAACAATACGTTACACTCGCTTTTATTAATTACTAGGTACTTTTATGAATCCTATCGTTCTAAGCAGCTACCAGCCCATGTATGTTGTTCTGTCCTTTATGTTGGCCGCAGCAGGATCCTTTGTGGCGCTCACAGCAGCCACCCGCATCAAGCAGGCCGACGGCAGTTTCAGCACGACCAACACCCTGGCCGCCGGCCTGGCGCTGGGCGGCATCGGCGTCTGGGCCATGCATTTTGTCGGCATGCTGGCGCTCAAGCTGGATGTAGCAAGCAGTTACGCCATGGTGGAAACCGGCGTGTCACTGCTTGCAGCCATTGTGGCCGCCTCGCTGGCCCTGGGTTATGTCGCCCGCGCACCGGAGCGTCTGAGCCGGATGGTGGTGGCGGGCGCCCTGCTGGGCATGAGCGTGGTGGTGATGCATTACCTCGGCATGTACGGCATGAAAATCGGCGGCTATATCCAGTGGGACTACGCCATCGTCGCCGCGTCCATCGCGATTGCCGTGGTGGCCGCGACCGCCGCCCTGTGGCTGGCCTTCAACACAGCCTCGCTGCTCAAGCGTTTGGTCGCGGCACTGGTGATGGCGGTGGCGGTCTGCGCCATGCACTACACCGGCATGGCCGCCGCAGAATTTGTCTGCACCACCGCCAAGCGCAGCGCCATCCCCCAGGGCTTCGGCTATGTAAGTTCGTTCAGTATTTCCTCAATGGTGATCATCGCTACCCTGTCCATGATGTTCCTGATTGCGATGAGCCTGCTGTTCCAACCCGTAGTCGCAGCAAACGGACACAAACTGCAGGCCAAGCCTTCACGCGGATAACACCGGGAGCGCACCGCCTTCCTGCGCCATCTTGCCGCGGTCGCAGCAAGCCGCCATTGACACGGCGAAGTGCACGTAATTGGCGGCACACTCCCGGCGCCGCGCTGGCCACTTTGTGGGGTGATCACCAGAACGCCACCGGCGTGGCCCATACGTCTGCATGCCCTGCGCTCTGTTGACCATTTGCTATCAATTGAATAGCTGTCTGCGCACACCAGAAAAGGGCCAGAGGCCGACTTGAGTCATGGCACTCAAAGACTGCGCTGGTTCACCCTTTTCGACAGCGCCTCGGCGCTCTCCTTGCGCTCGCTGTAGCGGTCCACCAGATACGGCGACACGTCGCGCGTGAGCAGCGTGAACTTGACGAGTTCTTCCATAACATCGACCACGCGGTCGTAATACGCCGACGGTTTCATGCGCCCGGCCTCATCAAACTCCAGAAAAGCCTTGGCGACGGACGACTGGTTCGGGATCGTCAACATACGCATCCAGCGGCCCAGCACACGCAACTGGTTCACCGCGTTGAAGGACTGCGAGCCGCCGCTGACCTGCATCAGCGCGAGGGTTTTGCCCTGGGTCGGCCGCACTGCCCCGTCGGCCAGTGGGATCCAGTCAATCTGCGACTTCATGATGCCGGTCATGGCACCGTGGCGCTCGGGCGAGGTCCAGACCATGCCTTCGGCCCACTGCGCCAGTTGCCGCAGCTCTGCGACTTTCGGGTGGCTGTCGGGCGCGTCGTCGGGCAGCGGCAGACCGCGCGGATCGAATGTTTTTGTTTCCGCGCCCATGGCTCGAAGCAGGCGCGCGGCTTCTTCGCTGAGCAGCCGGCTGTAAGAGCGCTCGCGCACCGAGCCGTAGAGCAACAAAATGCGCGGCGCATGGGCCGAGGGGCGCAAGGCCTGCAACGCTGACGCCTCCGGCACAACGAACAGGGTTTGATCGATGTTGGGAAAGTCGTCAAGCGCCGGCAACACGTTCACCCTTCTCGTTGATCACCCGTTCACCATCTTCCTTGGTGAAAGCGCCCTGCTGCGGCGCCGGCAGGATATCCAGCACGGCTTCGGAGGGACGGCACAGCCGCGTGCCCAGCGGCGTCACGACGATCGGGCGATTCATCAGAATAGGGTGGGCCAGCATGGCGTCCAGCAACTGGTCGTCCGTCAGCGCCAGGTTGTCCAGCCCGAGCTCGGCATAGGGCGTGCCCTTTTGCCGCATCACATCGCGCACCGGCACGTTCATGGCCGCAATCAGTTGTTGCAGCGTCTCGCGGCCGGGCGGGTGTTTCAGGTACTCGATGACCTCGGGCTCGGCGCCGCTGTTGCGGATCAGCGCCAGCGTGTTGCGCGAGGTGCCGCACTGGGGGTTGTGATAAATCGTGATGTCGGCCATGACTTTTTCCTTGTTCGCTTGTTTTACTTCGATAATTCAATTATATTTGAATTATGGAAATAAAACCCCTTGACGAAGTTTCAGCGGTGCGCGCGCTGGCCGCACTGGCGCAGGCGCAGCGGCTGCGTACCTTCCGCGCGCTGGTGGTGGCCGGGCCTGACGGCCTGACGCCGGGCGCGATTGCCGACAAGCTCGAAGTGGCACCCAGCGCCCTGTCCTTCCATCTGAAAGAACTCGCCCATTCCGGCCTGGTGAGCAGCGAGCCGCGCGGTCGCAACCTGATCTACCGCGCCAACTTCGGGCAGATGAACGCCCTGCTGGGTTATCTGACCGAACACTGCTGCCAGGGCGAGGCCTGCGAGGTCGCCGATGACGCCGCATGCAGCACCTGCTGAATGAATTCTTGACCCCACCAGGACTTCACATGAGTGATCACACCTCCGCACTTCGCCGTTCCCCCGCTGCGTCCGGGCCGCTGGCGCGCAGTGGCATGCTGAAGGCGTTTGCGTTGGGCCTGGCCAGCGTCGCCGTGATGCTGGTCTTGCGCAGCATTCCACTCGCCGGACAACTCTGGGACCGGCCGGAACTGGCGCGCGTGAGCCAAGCGCCGATGCTTGCCGCGACGGAAAAGTCGCATGCAGACCTGGCTTTCAGGTGCTGCTGAAACCCGCCTTTCCATGAACCTCGCCGAAACCTTGAACCTCGGGTGCCTGTGCCGCACCTTGAACCCCGAGCGCTTGCGCCAGCAGCTTGAAACCGACCCCTGCCTGCAAGGCATGCTGGACGGGCTGGCCACCACCCACCCGCACCTGTTTTCTGACACCGCCGTGTTTGTCGATCCGGGCATGCGCGCCGCAGTCGGCCAGGCGATTGCAGCCATCGAGCGCGTGGTCGCCCTGCCCGCCTACCAGCAAGAGGCGCTGACCCATGCGCCGGAGATCGCGCAGCATCAGTTCGGCCCCGCAGGCGTTTTCATGGGCTACGACTTCCACCTTGGCGAAGACGGCCCACGGCTGATCGAGATCAACACCAACGCCGGCGGCGCCTTGCTCAACGCCGCGCTGGCACGCGCACACCGCGACTGCTGCGAACCGATGCAGGGCCTGATGGACGCGTCCAGCGACCTGTTACACATCAACCAGGCCTTCGTGGACATGTTCCGCGCCGAGTGGCAGGCCCAGCGTGGCACGCGGCCGCTGCGCAATGTGCTGATCACCGACGATGCACCGCAGGCCCAATACCTGGCGCCCGAATTTGCCTTGGCGCGGCAGTTGCTCATCGCGCACGGCATCATGGCCGCCGTGGGTGATGCGCGTGAACTGTCATGGAAAGACGGTGCGCTGTGGCACCCGGCACTGCCGGGAGCTGTGGTTGATCTGGTTTACAACCGTCTAACCGACTTCAGCCTGTCTGAACCCAGCCATGCCGCGCTGCGCAGTGCCTATGTGGCCGGCGCGGCGGTCGTCACGCCGCACCCGCGCGCACACGCCCTGTTTGCCGACAAGCGAAACCTCATCACGCTCGGCGACGATGTGTTGCTGGCTTCCTGGGGCGTGTCTGCCGAAGACCGGCGCATTCTGCAAGCGGTGGTCCCGCACACCGAACGGGTCACCGCCGAACATGCGGACGATCTCTGGGCGCGCCGCCGCCAGCTCTTCTTCAAGCCGGTGGCGGGTTACGGTGCCAAGGCCGCCTACCGTGGCGACAAACTCACCAAAAGCGTCTGGGCCCACATCACGGCAGGCGGCTTTATCGCCCAGGCGCTGGTGCCGCCCAGCGAAAGAATGGTCGATGTGGACGGTGTGGCGACGCGCCTGAAGCTGGACATACGCGCCTACACCTTTCGCGGTCAGGTGCAACTGCTGGCCGCGCGCACCTACACCGGTCAAACCACCAATTTCCGCACGGCTGGAGGCGGCTTTTCGCCGGTAGTGGTCTTGCCCGCCATTGCGCAGGATGCAAACGCCGGCCCTCGCCCGCCCCGCACCGACTGCCTTCCTTCCTCTCCCTAAAAAAAAAACCGGAGCCGTCATGAAACGCTTTCATGTGCACATGCATGTCGAAGATCTCGGCAAAAACATCGCCTTTTATTCCGCCATGTTTCATCAGCCTCCCGCCCGGACCGAAGCCGACTATGCCAAGTGGATGCTGCAGGACCCACCGGTCAACTTCGCCATCTCCACACGCGGCAGTGCCACTGGCGTGGACCACCTGGGCATCCAGGTGGAATCCACCGATCAACTTGCCGAACTGCGAGCCCACGCCAGGGACGCCGAGCTCGCTCTGCAGGACGACGGAGAGACCACCTGTTGTTATGCGCGCAGCGACAAATACTGGCTGACCGACCCGCAGGGCGTGGCCTGGGAGCAGTTCCACACACTGGACGGCATTCCGGTATTCAGCGAGCAGCAGTCTGAACAAAATACGACTCCAGCCCATGCCTGCTGTGCACCGGCAGCTACAAAAAATGTAGCGAACACCCTCTCCAAAACCTGCTGCTGAAAGAACCACCATGGCTGACCGCGTGATCAACGTCCTGTTTCTGTGCACCCACAACTCGGCCCGCAGCATCGTGGCCGAAACCGCTCTGAACCACATGGCCAAGGGCCGCTTCAGGGCCTTCTCGGCGGGCAGCAGCCCGCGCCACAACCAGCAGCCGAATCCGCTGGCGCTGAAGGTGCTGCACAACGCCGACATCTCCACAGAAGACCTGCGCAGCAAAAGCTGGGACGAGTTCGCCGCAGCCGACGCGCCCCCCATGCATCTCGTCATTACCGTGTGCGACAACGCCGCCGGCGAGGTCTGCCCCTACTGGCCCGGCCAGCCGGCCACCGCGCATTGGGGGTATGCCGATCCGTCCGAAGTGCCGGGCGACGAGGCGGAAAAACTTGAAGCCTTTCGCCTGACCCTCCCGGCCATACGCCGCCGGCTGGACCTCCTGACCAACCTGCCGCCCGAAAAACTCGAGCGCGCCATGGTGCAGCAAAGCGCGCGCGAACTGGCGCGGTCATGAGCAACACCGCAGCCGCCGAGGTTGCAACGCTCCGCCTGACGCACCGACTCTTCGCCGAATTTCTGGGCACGGCCGCCCTGCTCTGCGCCGTCATCGGTTCAGGCATCATGGCCGAGCGCCTGGCCGGCGGCAACACGGCCATCGCCCTGCTGGCCAACACGCTGGCCACCGTGTTTACGCTGTATGTGCTGATTGAAACCCTGGGCCCGGTCAGCGGCGCACACTTTAACCCGCTGGTGACCCTGCTTGTGTGGTCAAAAATGCCTGCGGCCCCTGGCGGGCAAGCGCAAGTAGCTCTCTTTTTCATAGCAGTCCAACTCTCGGGCGCCGTGGTCGGGGCCTGGCTGGCGCACGCAATGTTCGACATGAGCGTGTTGCAGTTAAGCAGCAAGCTGCGCAGCGGCTGGGGCCAGTGGCTGGCCGAAGCGGTGGCCACCGCCGGGCTGATCCTGGTGATCCTGCGCGCACCGGCCGGCAAGGCGGCGGCGCTGGTGGCTTGTTATATAGGCGCGGCCTACTGGTTCACGGCCAGCACCTCGTTCGCCAACCCGGCCGCGGTGCTGGGGCGAATGCTGTCGGACAGCTTTGCCGGCATCGCGCCCGCTAATGCGCCGGGTTTTGTGATCGCTGAAGCCGCCGGCGCGCTTATCGGCGTGTTGCTGAGTCGTGCACTGGGGCCCACGCCCGCCGAAACCGCGAGCTAGCCAACCTTTCCCCTCACGTTGCCACCGGATCGCTGTCGGCCCTGACCTGCCCATGATGCAACACCGCAGCCTCACAGTCGCCAGCCTGGGCATCGCCCAGACCCTGGCCTGGGCGTCGAGTTATTACCTGCCGGCGATGCTGGCAACCGCCATGGCGCGCGAGCTGGGCATCAGCACGCCGACGGTGTTTCTCGGTTTCTCACTCGCACTGGTGGTGTCTGCCCTGTTGGGGCCGTTGGCCGGCAAACTGATTGACCGCTACGGTGGCCGGCCGGTGCTGGTCGCGAACAGCTTTGTATTTGCTGCCGGGCTGGCCGGGCTGGCGGTGGCGCAGGGGCCGGTCGGCATGATGCTGGCCTGGGCCGTGCTCGGTGTGGCCATGGCCGCTGGCCTTTATGAAGCGGCTTTTGCAGCGCTGGTGCATTTGTATGGCAAGGACGCGCGCAGCGCCATCACCGGTATCACGCTGCTGGCCGGGTTTGCCAGCACCGTGGGCTGGCCGCTGACGGCCTGGCTGGAGCTCGAATGGGGCTGGCGCGCTGCCTGCATGGTCTGGGCCGGCCTGCACCTGGTGGTGGCGCTGCCGCTGAATCTGCTGCTGCCCGCTTCACCAGCCGCACGCGCAGCGCCACTTGAAGAAGCGCAAACAGCGCAAGCCTCCTCCGAACCCTTCAGCGCCCAGAACGCCAGCCGCACAGCGATGCTGCTGGCTTTTGTGTTTGCGGTGACCTGGTTCATCAGCACCGCGATGGCGGCACACCTGCCGCGCCTGCTGCAAATCCAGGGCGTGCCGCTGGCCACCGCGCTGATTTTTGCCGGGCTGGTCGGGCCAGCGCAGGTGGCCGGGCGCCTGCTGGAATACGGGCTGCTGAGCAACGTGCATCCGCTGATGTCGGCGCGTGTAGCCGGCGCCATGCACTCGGTGGGCGCCATGGCTTTTTTGTTCATCGGTGTGCCGGCCGGCGCCGTCTTCACGGTGCTGCACGGCGCCGGCAACGGCGTGCTGACAATTGCCAAGGGCACCTTGCCGCTGATGCTGTTCGGTGTCAAGGACTATGGCGCGCGCCAGGGCCTGCTGATGGTGCCGGCGCGTTTTGCGCAGGCGCTGTCGCCCTGGCTGTTCGGGCTGGCGCTGGACCGCTTCGGCGGCGCAGCCCTGTGGTTTTCAGCGGCGCTGGGGGCGCTGGCGTTTGCGGCCTTGATGGCGCTGCGTGATGCTTCTTCCATCACAACCCAGCGCGGGGATTGAATCACGCCAACAACTGCGCTGATCAGGATGAATTACTTGGCTACGAACCAAGGGGTCGTGGTTCAATTCCTGCCAACCGCACCATAAAACACCAGTGTTTTCAACAGCTTAGAGGCTCCACCCCCGATGCTGTTTTTCTTTGCTGAGGGACTTTTGGGGGACTCGGGCCACCCGTAGCGCCTGTTGCAACAAGTCCGCAGACGCTCCAAGCAGCAGGCTACGTCGTCACGCACGCCCGTGTTCAAAGCTATGGATTAGACGATTTCGATACGAAGACGTTCCACGCCTGGTCGTCTGGGCCTTCAAAAGTGAATGTTGCTGCGTCGACATGATTGCCAGTCTTGCCTGCGTAGTTGAAGGCGCTAATTAGGGGGACAGGCTGCGTCGTGCTAACAATTTCAATATCGAATTCCACACGTTGGATGCGAAGTCCTCCAGTGGAGGTCGGGGCATACACATCCTCAGTAAACGAAACATTGCCTTTAACGACGATGCCCGCTATGACTGGATAATTTTTTTCGTCAAGTAGTGCGGAAGCCAGCGGCCACAAATACACTGGAGCGTCATCTTTTCGCTTAAAGCCAACAATAGCATTCGTACTGAATCGCCCCGTATTTTGAGGAGGCTCAAATCTCTGAGAGGATTGAGCCATGAAGAAGTCAAACA
>NZ_BMIG01000020.1 GCF_014641715.1 Polaromonas eurypsychrophila
GTCAACGTGCCCAATCGTGCCTACGTTGACGTGCGGTTTGGTCCGCTCAAATTTGCCTTTTGCCATTTAAAACTCCAGTAAAGAACGCGCCCGTGCATGGTTTAACGTTTGCACTGTGTTGCTTGTTCCATCACCACGGGCAGCGAGGGGCACACAATCGCAGACAAGAAATTGGCGATGCCGGCCCTTGCAAGGCCAGCATCTTTTTTACTTACTTGGCGCGTGCAGCCATGATGGCTTCGGACACATTGCGCGGGGCCTCGGAGTAGTGCTTGAACTCCATGGTGTAGGTTGCACGGCCCTGCGACATAGAACGCAGCGTGGTCGAATAACCGAACATTTCGGACAAAGGTACTTCGGCCTTGATGGCCTTGCCGCCACCGACCATGTCTTCCATACCCTGCACCATGCCACGGCGTGAGGACAAATCGCCCATCACGTTGCCAGCATAGTCTTCAGGCGTTTCCACCTCAACCGCCATCATCGGCTCCAGAATCACCGGGCTGGCCTTGCGGCAGCCTTCCTTGAAGCCAAAAATCGCGGCCATCTTGAAGGCCATCTCGTTTGAGTCCACATCATGGTACGAACCGAAATGCAGCGTGACCTTGACGTCCACCACCGGGTACCCAGCCAGCACACCCGACGTTACCGCCTCGTGAATGCCTTTTTCAACCGCAGGAATGTATTCGCGCGGCACCGTTCCGCCCTTGATGGCGTCAACAAACTCAATGCCCTTGCCTGGCTCGTTCGGCTCAATCTTGAGCACGACGTGACCGTACTGGCCCTTGCCGCCGGACTGGCGCACGAACTTGCCTTCGGCATCTTCGATGGTCTTGCGAATGGTTTCGCGGTAAGCCACCTGCGGCTTGCCGACGTTGGCTTCCACGCCGAACTCGCGCTTCATGCGGTCAACAATGATTTCCAGATGCAACTCGCCCATGCCGGCAATCAGGGTCTGGCCGGACTCTTCGTCGGTCTTGACACGGAATGAAGGGTCTTCCTGAGCCAGACGCTGCAAGGCAATGCCCATTTTTTCCTGGTCAACCTTGGTCTTGGGCTCGACAGCCTGGGTAATCACAGGCTCCGGGAAAACCATGCGCTCGAGCATGATGATGGCGTCCGGATCGCACAGGGTCTCGCCAGTCGTCACGTCTTTCAGGCCCACGCAGGCGGCAATGTCGCCGGCGCGGATTTCGCTGACTTCTTCGCGGTTGTTGGCGTGCATCTGCACGATACGTCCAATACGCTCTTTCTTGCCTTTGATCGGGTTGTAAACGCTGTCGCCTTTTTTCAGCACGCCGGAGTACACGCGCACAAACGTAAGCTGGCCGACAAACGGATCAGTCATCAGCTTGAATGCCAGGGCCGAGAACTTCTCGCCATCGTCGGCCTTGCGGGTGACAGGCGCCTCGTCTTCGTCCATGCCCTTGACGGGTGGAATGTCGATCGGCGACGGCATGAATTCAATCACGGCGTCCAGCATGCGCTGCACACCTTTGTTCTTGAATGCAGAGCCACAGTACATCGGCTGGATTTCGCTGGCGATCGTGCGTGTGCGTATGCCCAGCTTGATCTCGTCTTCGGTCAAGTCACCTTCTTCAAGGTACTTGTTCATGAACTCTTCAGACGCTTCGGCGGCAGCTTCAACCATCTTCTCGCGCCACTCCTTGGCCAGCTCAAGCAGCTCGGCCGGAATTTCACGGTAGTCAAACTTCATGCCCTGCGAAGCCTCATCCCAGATGATGGCTTTCATCTTGATCAGATCGACCACGCCGGTGAAGTTTTCTTCAGCGCCGATAGGGATCACCATGGGAACCGGGCTGGCTTTGAGGCGCAGCTTCATTTGCTCAACGACTTTGAAAAAGTTGGCGCCGGTACGGTCCATCTTGTTGACAAAGGCCAGACGCGGCACTTTGTACTTGTTGGCCTGACGCCAGACGGTCTCGGACTGGGGCTGCACGCCGCCCACGGCGCAATACACCATGCACGCGCCGTCAAGCACGCGCATCGAGCGCTCGACTTCAATCGTGAAGTCAACGTGGCCCGGGGTGTCAATGATGTTGATGCGGTGCTCTGGCAGGGACTTGTCCATGCCCTTCCAGAAGCAGGTGGTCGCAGCGGAGGTGATCGTGATGCCACGCTCCTGCTCCTGCTCCATCCAGTCCATCGTGGCTGCGCCATCATGAACTTCACCAATCTTGTGGTTCACACCGGTGTAGAAGAGAACACGCTCGGTGGTGGTGGTTTTACCGGCATCAATGTGCGCGGAGATACCAATGTTTCGGTAGTTTTCGATGGGGGTAGCGCGGGGCATAAATTACTTTCAGTTCGAAAGACGAACAAAGACTCGTTGCTAAAACACTTTTCATGTTTTTTCTACGCGTCTGCCAACTGCACGTTTTGCACGCAGCTGGCAGAAAATTGGGTTGAGCCGGCGGGAATCAAGGCGTCTGAACACCTTTGACTCCGGCCAGCAACGCGTCAAATCCGCGCAGCAAACATGGCAATCGCTCTTAGAAGCGGAAGTGGCTGAATGCCTTGTTGGCTTCGGCCATGCGGTGAACTTCGTCACGCTTTTTCATGGCGCCGCCACGACCTTCGGTGGCCTCCATCAGCTCATTGGCCAGACGCAGGGACATGGACTTCTCGCCGCGCTTCTTGGCCGCCTCTTTCAGCCAGCGCATGGCGAGAGCCATGCGACGGACCGGGCGCACTTCAACCGGCACCTGGTAGTTGGCACCGCCAACGCGGCGGGACTTCACTTCAACCATGGGCTTGATGTTGCCGATGGCCATATGAAAGGCTTCCAGCGGATCTTTGCCGGGGTTCTTTTTCTCGATGAAGTCGAGCGCGCCATAAATGATGCGCTCTGCGACGGCTTTCTTGCCGCCCTGCATGATCACGTTCATGAATTTGGCAAGGTCAACATTGCCGTATTTAGGATCAGGAAGAATCTCACGTTTAGGGACTTCGCGACGACGTGGCATTTTTTCACCTCTTTGCTTCAGTTGGCACTGCCGTTTCGGGCCATGCCGCGAGGGTTATCAAAACCCTCACTTACTCGACCGGTGCAACTATTTGCACTTGGGTCACTTCGCTTGAACCACCTGCCAGGGTGATTCAAACACCTGTTTTTGAAGACGTCATGACAACATCCTCTGGCGCGGGCGATAAAACCCGAGCCGGTTTGGCTTATTTAGCCTTTGGCTTTTTCGCACCGTACTTGGAGCGCGACTGCTTGCGGTCTTTCACGCCTTGCAGATCGAGCGAGCCACGGACGATGTGGTAACGCACACCGGGCAAGTCCTTGACACGACCGCCACGAACCAGCACAACGCTGTGTTCCTGCAGATTGTGGCCTTCGCCGCCGATGTAGGAAATGATTTCAAATCCGTTGGTCAGGCGCACTTTGGCGACTTTACGCAGAGCGGAGTTTGGCTTCTTGGGCGTCGTGGTGTACACACGTGTGCACACACCGCGGCGCTGCGGAGAATTTTCCATCGCAGGGCTCTTGGACTTGATCTTTTCGACCTCGCGCCCCTGACGGACTAGCTGATTAATGGTTGGCATGTAAAAACGTCCCTAAACGTCTGATTTCTGACTTGACTAAATACGTGAATATTTACGTGAAAACGAAAATCTCCCCGGAATTCCGGAAAAGCCTTTGAGTGTAGCAGTTTGGGAGGATGGCTGCAAACCAGGCCGGCTCTGACTCGGCCTCAACCCACCAAAAATCGGCAGGAAACGACCTGAAACCGTGTAGACAGGCCTTATTTGATCCAGAGCCGGATCGAATCCCAGGCGCGGCCCAGGATGCCGGCCTCCTCGACTGCCTCCAGCGCCACCAGCGGGATATCCGCCACGGGCTGGCCTGCGCCGGTGCTGACCTTGAGCGTGCCGACGGCCTGGCCTTTGACAAAAGGCGCGACCAGCGGGTCGAGCCGGGCGACCTGAGTCTGGAGTTTGGCGGAGCTGCCGGCAGGAATGGCGATCACGATGGCCTGGGGACGGCCCAGCTTGACGGTATTGGACTTGCCCTTCCAGACGCTGGGCGAGGCCACCGGCTGGCCGGCGTCGAACAGCTTGACCGCTTCAAACGCGGTGTAACCCCAGTTCAGCAGCTTTTGCGACTCGTTGGCCCGGTCGCTGTCGCTGGCGGCCCCCAGCACGATGGCCAGGAGGCGCCGGCTGCCGGGTGCGCCGGCAGCGCCCAGATTCGGGAAGTCGCGCTTCGCGGTGGCGATCATGCAGTAACCGGCGGCATTGGTGTGGCCGGTTTTCAGGCCGTCCACCGAAGGGTCACGGAACAGCAGGGTGTTGCGATTGGTGTCGTTGGCCGCCGGCGTGCCGGGGTAGCGGTACTTCTTGATGGCCGAAAAGCCCATGTAATCGGGGAAGTCCTGCATCAGGCGGATCGACAGGATGCTCAGATCCCGCGCCGTCGTGGTGTGGCCGGGCTCGGTCAGGCCTTCCGGGTTTTTGTAGCTGGTCGATTTCATGCCCAGCACCTTGGCCTGCTCGTTCATCAGTTTGACGAAGTTTTCAGCCGTGCCGCCCACACCTTCGGCCAGCGCCATGGTGGCGTCATTGCCGGACTGGACGATCATTCCCTTGATCAGGTCTTCCACCGGCACCTGCATCTTGGGGTCGATGAACATGCGGGAGCCAGGCATCTTCCAGGCGCGCTCGCTGACGCCAAAGGTCTGTTTGAGGTCGATTTTTTTGGATTTCAGCGCGTCAAACACCAGGTACTCGGTCATGAGTTTGGTCAGCGAGGCCGGCTCCACTGGCGAATCGATGTCCTTGGCGGCAAGGATCTGGTTCGCGGTGACGTCCAGCAGCAGGTAGGAGCGGGCAGCCACTTCGGGCGGCTGCGGCATCTGGGCTTGCACTGGCGGCAGAAAACACGCGGAGGACACAAAAACCAAAGAAGCGGCCAGGCCGCGGAAATCTGTCAGAAAACGCATGGGGGAATAAAACCTGCAAATGGAGGACGGAAAGGATGAGAAAAGTTCAGCGCAGGTGGCGCGCGACCAGACTTTTCAACAGCGGCAATTGTCCATGAAAGAAATGCCCGCCACCCGGAACAACCGTAACAGGCAGTAGCTGGGGCCGGGCCCAGTCCATCACGGCCTGCAAGGGCACGGTGTCGTCCTGCTCGCCATGGATCACCAACGTCTGCTCATGCGCGGCCTCGGCCACAGTCGCGACCGCAAAGCGACTGGCCGCCGGCGCCACCAGCACCAGCTTGTCGATGGCGCGCGCCGGCTGCAGGCGCGCAAACACCTGCGAGGTGACAAAACCGCCGAAAGAAAACCCGGCCAGCGCCAGCGCGCCATCGGGCGCCGCCTGCTGCACCACCGCCAGCATGTCCTCGACCTCGCCGCGGCCCTCGTCATAGCTGCCTTCGCTCGCGCCGACGCCGCGAAAGTTGAAGCGAACCGCCGTCCAGCCACTCTGGGTGAAAGCGCGCGCCAGCGTCTGCACCACCTTGTTGTCCAGCGTGCCGCCAAACAGCGGATGCGGATGCGCGATCACGGCGACGCCACGCGAGGCGCCTGCAGGTGCATCGAGTGCCATTTCGATGGCGCCGGCCGGGCCGGGGAAACTGCTTTTCTGGGTGTGGGCGTTCAAGAGACGGTCTTTCCAAAGATGGGTGCTATCAAATCAATAGCTGCTTGTGACCGACTGCTATGGGCTAGCGACACAAATCATTCATTTTTTCGTTCTGGGACTTAGCGCCCGAGGTGCGCGGGCGTCAGCAGGCGCTCGACCACCTGGCCGTTTTTGAGGTGCGACTCGACAATCTCGTCGATGTCATGTTCATCCACATAGGTGTACCAGACCGCCTCGGGATAGACCACCGCCACCGGGCCAGCGGCGCAGCGGTCCAGGCAACCGGCCTTGTTGACACGCACCTTGCCCGGTCCGGCCAGACCGGCGGCCTTGACCTGCGACTTGCAGCGGTCAAAACCCTGTTGCGCCCGGTGGTTGGCACAGCTGTCTTCGCCGCCTTCACGCTGGTTCAGGCAAAAGAAAATATGCCGTTCGTAATAAGAGTCCGGGGATGCGGCGGCCGGAGCCGCGCCTGTCGCGCTGGTGGGGGTCATGCCTCGATTTTACTTTCGACCGCTTCCGCCGCCTTGCGCACGGACAAACGCACCAGCACGTAGACCAGCGCCGCAAACGGCCAGAGCCAGCCCAGCCACTGGACCAGGCCGTTGAAGCGCACAAAGCGCCCCTGCTCCCAGATCTGCAGCGTCTCGGCAAAGTAGGGGCCAACCGGCGCCTGGTTTAGCAGCGACAGGTGCAGACACAGAGCGACAAGCAACAGCGCGGCACTTGCGCGGCGCGGCACCGGCAGCAGCAGCAGCGCCAGCACGCCGCCCATGATCAACCCCACTTGCACCGGCAGGTCCAGCCAGGCCCAGGCGTGGGCGGGGCCGTAGCTGAGCGCCGCCGACAGGGCCGTCAGCACAATGCCGGTCGCCAAGGCTGCCACCAAGAAAAAAGCCCGCTGCGGCCAGGTGCGCACCACGCCATAGGCGAGCAGGCAGGGGATCAGCGCGCCAAGTGCCACGCAAATCACCTCGGCGCCCGGCACCAGCGGCTGCAATTCGATGTCGCGCACCGGCAGCCATTCGAGGAAAGGCGTGTCGGCCAGTATTTCGGCCAGCCAGTGCTCCAGCCGCTCGATCACCTGGCCCAGCCCGAGCGGCACCGAAGCGGGAAACAGCAGCGCCACTGGCCACAGCGCGAGCAGTACCAACGCTCCGCGCGCGTCGCGAACAAACCAGCGCGCGCGCACCCGGCTCCAGCGCGCGATGGCGCCGGCTTTTTCGAGCAGCCAGGCGCTGCAGGCGCCCAACCAGGCGCCGGCGCTGTTCAGCGCAAAGTCCACATTCGAGGGAACACGCGACGGAAGGTAACTTTGCAGTGCTTCCAGGCTCAAGGACAGGGCCGCCGCGCTGAGCACGGCCACGCTGACCGCCCAGCGCAAGCGCCCGCTGCGCAGCGCAGCCAGGGCCAGCAGAAAACCCAGCGGCGCGTAGCCTGCCAGGTTGACGCCCACATCAAAACCGGTCCAGTAACGCGGCAAGGGTGCGGTCAAAAAATTCAGCGGTGAGATGCCCTGGTTGCGCCATTCGGCAAAGGGATAAAGGCTGGCATAAACAATCAGGCAGACGGTCGCCAACGCGAGCGGCCAGCTAGCTGATGGCACACCCCTGACATTCTCACTTCGCTTTGCTCCGTGTAGTTCTGCCTCCCCTTGCAGGGGACGACGCATGGCGCCCGGCGAAGCCGGATCGCTCGAAGGACTTGACTCACCCCCATCGTCCTCACTGCGCTGCGCTTCGTGTAGTTCCTTTCCCCCTTCCCGGGGACGACGCATCGCGCCCGGCAAAGCCGGTTCGCTCGAAGGAGTTGGCTCACCCCCGTCGTTCTCACTGCGCTTTGCTCCGTGTAGTTCCTTTCCCCCTTGCAGGGGGCGACGCATGGCGCCCGGCGAAGCCGGTTCGCCCGCGTCCGCTGGCATGGCGTCTGGTGAATTCGGGGAGTTCACGAGGTGCCGCCTGTCTGTCAGAACGGCTTGACGACCACCAGCACGACCGCTGCGAGCAGCAGCAGCACCGGCACTTCGTTGAAGAAGCGGTACCAGCGGTGGCTGCGTATGTTTCGCTGCGCGACAAAGGTCGCGAGAACGCGACCGCAGGCGTGGTGATAGCCGATGACCAGCACCACCACGGCCAGCTTCGCGTGCATCCAGCCATTTCCCGAAGATGCGGGGCCGCGACCTATGCCATAACCCAGCCACAACCACAGGCCGAAAGCCAATGCGGGCACGGCCAGCAAAGTAGTGAAGCGCAGCAGCTTGCGTGCCATCAAGATCAGGCGCTCACGTTCGGCCACGCTCTCTGGCGGCACCATCGCGAGGTTCACATAAATGCGCGGCAGGTAGAAAAGACCCGCAAACCAGCTGGCAACAAAAACGATGTGAAGTGATTTGACCCAGAGCATGGGCGAAGTGTAGCCCGCATGCCAGCCGCCCCGCAGGCGAAGGCCCATGCGCAATCAAGGCATTGCCGTGCGGATCAGCGCCAGAAAAATTCATTGCGCTGCGAACACCCAACGCGACTGTCCAGGAAGCGCTTGTCACATCGGCCTGCGGTGACTAGAATTAACAGGTGTTGTTACCTTTTGGTGGCAGCATCCCCGCTTTTCCTCCCTGAGCGGGTGCCTTTACGTGTCACAGCAAAAAGGCTTCCAGGCCCGGCTGACCTCGTGTCATCCGGGCATTTTTTTTGCCTGCGCTGCCGGGCCGTTTCATGCGCCATGTCGCGGCTGCCAAATTAATCGGCAGCGCAGAGCAAAGCTTTGGCACAATTTGCCAATGACAGTCCACGCCCCCTACCCTTCCGGCCGGCCGCGCCGCCTGCGCCGTGACAGCTTCACGCGCAACCTGGTGCGTGAAAACGCACTCAGCGTGCACGACCTGATCTACCCGGTGTTTGTCACCGAAGGCACGAAGCGCCGCGAAGCTGTGGCCTCGATGCCGGGCGTCGAGCGCCTGAGCCTGGACCTGCTGCTGCCGGTGGCCGAGGAATGCGTACAACTCGGCATTCCGGTGATGGCGCTTTTTCCGGTGATTGACGCGTCGCTCAAGACTTACGACGGCAAGGAAGCGCTGAACCCTGAGGGCCTGGTGCCGCGTGTGGTGCGCGAGCTCAAGAAGCGTTTTCCCGAACTCGGCGTAATGACCGACGTGGCGCTGGACCCCTTTACCAGTCACGGCCAGGACGGCCTGCCCGACAAGGAGACTGGCTATATCCTCAACGACGAAACAATTGAACTGCTGGTTGGCCAGGCACTGACGCAGGCCGAAGCCGGCGTGGACATCGTGGCACCCAGCGACATGATGGACGGCCGCATCGGTGCGATCCGTCAGGCGCTCGAATCGCGCAAGCTGATCCACACCCGCATCATGGCCTACAGCGCCAAGTATGCGAGCGCGTTTTACGGCCCTTTCCGCGACGCAGTTGGCTCTGCCGGCAATCTCGGCAAGGCCGACAAAAAGGTCTATCAGATGGACCCGGGCAACAGCGACGAAGCACTGCGCGAAGTGGCGATGGACATAGCCGAGGGCGCCGACATGGTGATGGTCAAACCCGGCATGCCTTACCTGGACGTCGTTCGCCGCGTCAAGGACGAGTTTGGCGTGCCGACCTTTGCCTACCAGGTCAGCGGCGAATACGCGATGCTCAAGGCCGCCGCGCAAAACGGCTGGCTCGACCATGACGCAGTAATGATGGAAAGCCTGCTGGCTTTCAAGCGCGCCGGCGCCGACGGCGTGCTGACCTACTTTGCCGTGGCAGCCGCTCGTTTGCTACAAAATAGATAGCTACTTGCGCATTACAGACATGGGCCACAGGCCAATTTAGCTTCAAACTGGACAGACACCGTGCAAATTGTTGAATTCACCGCCGACAGCCTGCGCTTCTCGGACGCCCTGCCCGCGCAGCCGCCGGCCGATGGTTTCGTCTGGATATTTTTTGACCGCGACGAATTCGAAACCCATTTGCCGTTCATGCAACAAGCCGCACAAAAAATAGGTGGCTCTGCCCTGCTTGATCTGCATTGCCTGGACCTCGGCAACGCCGTCCACCCCTCACACTACGACTTCACCTCGATCTACGACTTGATCATCTTCCGGCGGCTGGCGACCCAGGTGGAGACGCGCGCCGAGGCCGAGCACGAAGCCGCCATCGAGGCTTACCACGGCCAGGGCGGGCAGCCGCGCATCAAGCCGCGCGGCGGCCTGGCCGCATTCAATCGCATCAGTTCGCGCGCAGTGGGCTTTGTGGTGTTCGACCGCCTGCTGATCAGCGTGCACCCGCGCGGCTGCTACACCGCCAAAAGTTTCATCGAACGCTCGCTGACAGACGCCAAGTTCAGCGTGGACAGCGTGTCGGCGCGCAGCCGCATACCGTCCAGCCCGGCCGACCTGGTGCTGCGCATGGTCAACGCCATGGTCGACAGCTACCTGGATGTGCGCAAGGAACTGACCACCCAGCTCGAGCACTGGCAGGCCGAACTGCTCAAACCCAATTCGCGTGTTATCAACTGGGGCGCATTGATGGGCGCGCGCAGCCAGTTGCATGTGCTGGAAGACCTGTGCGACGAACAGCACGATGCGATGCAGGAATGGCTGGACTCGTTGCGGGAACAGCCGATGTCGTCGTTTGCCGCCGATGCCCAGCTCGCGCAGACGCGGCGCGACCAGATGGTGGCGCGAGCCCGCGACGTGATCGAGCACATCCAGCGGGTGGTGCACCATGCGCGCCGGCTCGAGCAGTCGGCCGAAACCGTGGTGCAAATTCACTTCAGTGCACAGAGCAACCGCACCAACAGCATCATGCGCACGCTGACCGCGCTGACCGCGGTGTTTTTGCCGCTGAACCTGATCACCGGGTTTTTTGGCATGAACTTCGAGTTCCTGCCCTTGATTCACACGGCCACCGGCTTCTGGTGGGTGTTCGGCTTCATGATCCTGCTGGTTGTCGTCGTGGTGACGGTGTTCTGGCGCAAGCAGTATCTGGCCAGAACCTCCCGCTGATACCGGTAGCGACACGCATGGCGCAGCAGGCCCCACCCGGCTCTTTGCAACTGAAAATCGGATGCGCCGGCTGGAGCTTGCCCCGCGACAGCTCGGTGGAGTTTCCCGACGCGGGCACACATCTGCAGCGTTATGCCGGCCGGCTCCATGCGACGGAAATCAACTCTTCGTTTTACCGGCCGCACCAGAAGCTGACTTACGAACGCTGGGGCGCTGCCACGCCAACAGGATTCCGGTTCTCGGTCAAGCTGCCGAAGACCATCACCCATGAACAGCGGCTGACGCGCAGTGGTGCGCTTCTCGACAGTTTTATGGCGCAGGTTATGGGCCTGGGCGGCAAGCTCAGTTGCCTGCTGGTCCAGCTTCCGCCCAGCTTGTCCATGGACATGGGGGTCGCACCATTGTTTTTCAAAACGTTGCGGGCACGGTATCCCGGCGCGGTCGCGCTGGAGCCGCGCCATGCGAGCTGGTTCACGCCAGAAGCTGAGGCACTGCTGCAGCATTGGCGCATTGCGCGCGTGCTGGCAGATCCGGTGCTGCATGAGGCCGGACGCTGGCCAGGTGGCTGGCCTGGCCTGGTGTACTGCCGGCTGCACGGTTCGCCGCGCATCTATTACTCCAGGTACGACTCTGCCACGCTGCAGGCCCTCGCAGATCGACTGGCGCTGGCGGGACGTGATGGCGCAGCGGTATGGTGCATGTTTGACAACACCGCGAGCGGCGCGGCAACACACAACGCGCTGGAGCTCACGCGCCGGGTGTCTGGCGCCTAAACAAAAGGCGGTGCCAGTTCTTCGGCAACGAACACGCGCTGCACCGCAGGCCGGGCCAGCATGCGCTGCAAATATGCCCCCAGGTGCGGCCTTGTGCGTGCTGCTGGCGAGGTGAAATTGCGCGTCCAGCGACACAGCGTGAACACATACGCATCGAGCATGCTGTAGCGCTGTCCACCAAACCACAACCCGCCGTGGCGCACTAGTTCTGCGTCGAGCTGATCGAGCATGGCGCCGATTTTTGCTTCGGCCTGCGTTTTGACCTCGGCGGCGCCCGCTGTATTACCGGGCAAGACCGAGCGTTCGGGGTAAAAATAAATGATCAGCGTGGCCTGCAGCGTATTGGTCAGCCACATCAGCCATTTGTAGAAGTGCGCCCGCTCTGACGAGCCCAGGACGGGAGCCAAACCCGCCTCGGGATGCGTGTCGCACAGATGCAGACAGATCGCGGCGGTTTCATACAGCACCATCTCGCCGTCTGTCAGTACCGGGATCAGGCCGTTGGAGTTGAGCTTCAGGTAATCGGGGGTTTTATGAGCGTTGTGCATGCGATCGACGAGCACACGCTGGTAAGGTCTGCCAACTTCTTCCAGCACGATGTGCGGCACCATGGCCGCCGTGCTGGGGTAATAATGAAGACGTATCACGGCGCCTTGACGCCAAACAAACTGGCACCGTTGTCCCATCCAATTTTTCGCGCCACATCGGGCGGCAGATCGCCGAGCCACACGCGGTAGCCCTTCATCAGCTCGTCGTAATACTGCCAGCGCTGGTTGACCCAGGTGTCCGAGCCGATCATGAACCGGCCTGGGTACTTGAGCAGCAGCGCGCGCCACTCGGGACACAGCTTGCCGGCATCGCAGGTCAGGCCAGGCCGGTAGGACAACTCGCCCATCAAGGTCGGGTAACGCGCAAACAGCGCGTCCACGCGCGCAGCCGGCGCACCGCCTATACCGGTGTGCGCCCAGATCAGCCGCGCTTTGGGCGCATGCGCCATCAGCAGGTCGATGGCGACGTCGTCCACATGCGAGAGGACGGCCAGGTTGTTCTTCTCGGCAAATTGCATGAGTTTTTTCGCGACCGGCCCGTTCGCATTGGCGCTGTCATACAGATGGAATTCGCCGATGCCCTTGTACGGTCCGACCTGCGCGCCGGTGACGCCGCGCGCAAACTCGGTTTGCACCATCTCGTAAATCGTCTCGTCGCGAAACCAGCTGTCATAGTCGGCGCGGTTGCGGTACAGGCGGATGAAAGGTACCACCGTCACGCCGGCTTGCAGGGTCTGCTCCAGCGAGGCCAGCGCCTTGGTGCCATCGTTGGGCCGGGAGTTGGCGACGATGGCCTTGACACCGTTGCGCTGCATGCGCGCCAGCACGTCGGCGGGGCTGTGGGGACCTGCGCTGCCGTTCCAGGCTTCCTCGTTGTAGTGCAGGTGCGCGTCGAACAGCGGGCCGGCGTAGTCCGCAGCCCGCGCGGCCAGCGGCGCAATTGCTATTAAAAATATAGCTGCTTGCGCCCGCCAGCTATGGACCAGGGGCCCAAAAGGCTTAGGACATTGACTGAGAGCCATGCTCAACCCAGGTGTTTGGCGAAGAAGTCCAGCGTGCGCTGTTTCGCCAGTTGGGCTGCGGCTTCGTTGTAGGAGCCGCGCTGGTCGCAGTTGAAGCCGTGGTTGGCTTCGTAGACATGCACCTCGACGCCGGGCTGAGCCTTTTTGAAAGCCTCGACGGTGTCCAGCGGGATCCAGTGGTCCTGGTTGCCGAAGTGGGCCATCACCGGACAGGCCGGCTGGCGTGCCGGTTCATCGCCCGCCGTCATGCCGCCGCCGTAATAAGGCACGGCCGCCGACAGGCCGGACAAGGTGCAGGCCGCGCGCCAGGTCAGCAGGCCGCCCCAGCAAAAACCCACGATGCCCACCTTGCCGCCGGAGGTCTGCGCCGCATGGTTGATGGCGGCCTGGATGTCCTGCAGTAGGCCGGGCGCAGGCAAGGCTTCGACCGCACCCTTGAGCGCAAAACCGGCGTTCATGTCGGGCTCGGTATAACCCATCTCGACATCTGGCTGGACGCGGTGGAAGGTGGCGGGCGCAACAGCCAGGTAGCCGGCTGCAGCATAGCCGTCGGCGACCGAGCGAATGTGAGAATTGACGCCAAAAATCTCTTGCAGCACCACAACGGCGCCTTTGGGCTTGCCAGCCGGTTCGGCCACGTAGGCCGGAAATACCAGGCCGTCGGTGGATTTGAGGTCAATGAAGTTAGCCATGGGTTGGTCTCCTGATTCGGTTGAATGTGTGAAATGCGTGAAGGTGTCTAGGGCGCAATTTACTTGCTCGCCAGTTTGCGCTCAAGGTAGTCCAGCCTGTCCTGGCCCCAGAACAATTCGCCGTTCACCGCATAGGTGGGTGCTCCAAACACGCCGGCGCTGATGGCCTGCTGCGTGTGCGCTTCATACTGCTGCTGAATCTCCGGAACCTGCGACTGTGCCAGCCGCTGCGCGTCCAGACCGCACTCCTTGAGAATCTCGGCCAGCACCTGGTCGTCGGCGATGTTGCGCTCTTCCGCCCAGACCGCCCGGAAAATGGCGCCGGCCAGGGTCATGGCTACCCCACTGGCGTCGTGCTGGCCAACCGCCGTGATCAGGCGCGCTGCGGGGTCGCCGCCCACGGGGAAAAATTTGGGTTGGCGGTTCAACGGCACCTGCAGGTGCTCGCTGAACCGCTGCAGCTCGACCAGCCGGTAGGCCTGGCGTTGTGGCGCACGCTGGCCAAGCGGCAGGCCGCCAGAGAGCGGGAAAATCTTGCCGAAGTCTACTGGCAGCACCCGAACAGCCGCTCCGGCCGCAGCAGCGATCTGCGCAAAGTGCTGGTGGCCCAGGTAGGTCCACGGGCTTTGCGGCGTGAAGTAGTAGTCGATGGTGATGCTCACGGATATCTCCTGTTGGCGCTGCTGCCGATTGATGTACATTGATTTGGATCCCACCGGTTTGTAACCGGGATTGCTTTTTTTTGCTGGAGGCAGGCTTTGTCCCACGTTGTTTTGATCACTGGCGCCTCCCGCGGCATTGGCGCCGCCACCGCCTTGCTGGCAGCCCGGCAAGGTTACGCAGTGGCCGTCAACTACACGACCAATTCGCTGGCCGCCGACGAGGTGGTGCGACAGATCCGAAAGCAAGGCGGCAGCGCCATCACGGTGCAGGCCGACGTGGCCGACGAGGCCCAGGTGCTGGCCATGTTTGAAAAAGTCGACGCCAAACTCGGCCGGCTGACGGCGCTGGTCAACAACGCCGGTGTGGTGGACCGCACCGAACGGGTGGACGCCATGAGTGTGGCGCGGCTCAAGCGCATGTTCGACATCAATGTCATCGGCACCATGGTCTGCGCCCGTGAAGCCGTCAAACGCATGAGCACGCGTTACGGTGGCGCGGGCGGTGCGATTGTCAACGTCTCCAGCGTCGCAGCCCGTCTCGGCGCGCCCGGACAGTATGTGGATTACGCGGCGGCCAAGGGCGCGGTTGATGTCTTCACCATCGGTCTGGCCAAAGAGGTGGCAGGCGAAGGCATACGTGTCAACGCGGTGCGGCCCGGCATCATAGACACCGAGATCCACGCCTCGGGTGGCCTGCCGGATCGCGCGCGCGACCTGGCGCTGCAGGTGCCGATGCAACGCCCCGGCACGGCCGGGGAAGTCGCGCAAAGCATTGTCTGGTTGATGGGGCCGGAATCGAGCTACACGACAGGCGCGCTGCTAGACATTGCAGGAGGACGTTAATGGATGGAATGGCCCGGTTTGTCATTGCGGACTCGATCCGCAATCCATGCCACAAACAACCCGCAGTGGTTCATGACGCATGGATCCTGGATCAAGTCCGGGATGACTGGCAAAGAGAGGGCAAGTAACGATGGACTTCAAACCCCTGGTGACCCTGCTGGCCATCGTCAACCCGCTGGCCATCGTGCCCTTCTTCATTCACTACACGCGCGATTTTTCGCCCGAGCAGCGGCGCCGCACCATCGTCACTGCCGCGTTCAGCGCCTTCCTGGTGATTGCCACCAGCGCGCTGCTGGGCCTGCAGATTCTTGAATTTTTCAGCATCTCGCTGGCCAGTTTTCAGGTCGGCGGCGGCATGCTGCTCCTGATCAGTTCGATGAACATGCTCAACGCGCAGCCGGCCGAAGCCAAGGCGCAGACGAACGAGTTCGAGGACGGCGCCGAAAAAGCCGCGATGGGCGCCAGCATCGCGGTGGTGCCGCTGACGATTCCGCTGCTGACCGGCCCGGCCACCATGTCCACCGTGGTGATTTACGCGGAGAAGGCGCAGAGCGTCCTTCAGCTGGTGACGCTGGTCGGTTACGGTGTGGTGATCGGTCTGGCGACGGCCGTCTGTTTTGCGCTGGCCGACCCGATTGCGCGTGTGCTCGGCAAGACCGGCATCAATGTGATGACGCGTTTGATGGGCCTGATCCTGGCGGCGCTGGCGATCGAGGTGATGACCGGCGGGCTGCTCAAGCTGTTTCCCATTCTGGGTCGGGCTTCCTAGTCAAATTCACCCTCAGCCCATGTCACGCAAGCGCAGGCAGCTGCTTTTTTTGTAGCATCTTGACCAGCCGATTGCTGGTGTTGCGCAGGCGCTGGGCCAGCAGCTGGGTGATCTTGACGACCAGCTTGGCGCCGACGCCGGGGTGCTGGCGGATCAACTGCCCAATCGCTGCGCGGCTGAGCACCGCAGCTTCCACCGTATCGATGGCGGTGCAGGTGGCGTAACGCACGTCGCGGTCGAACATGGACATCTCGCCCAGGGCTGCGCCTTCGGTGGCCACGCCCAGGCGCGAGAAGCTCTCCTGGGATTCGGGCTCATCCTCGCCGGGCGGCGTGGTCTTGGTCACGTCCACCGTGCCGCTGAGCAGCAGCAGCATCCAGTCGCCCTCGTCGCCTTCGCTGATCAGCACCTGGCCCGGCTGCGCGCGGATCAGCAGCATGGCCTCGCCCAGGGTGTCGAGCTCCTGCGGCGTGAAGTCTTCCAGCATGGCGGAATGTTCGAGCAGGCCCGGCCCGCGCCCGGACATCTTCTGGCAATTGCCGAGCAGTTCCAGCCCGGCCTGCCGAAGCTTGTCTTCAAGGGAGATGGCCCCCACGCTTGTCACTTCATGTACGGCGCTGCCCCCCGGGGGGGCCGTGCTTGCTTGGGGCGGCCCTGCGCTGCGCTCCTGAGGCGCGCCGCCTGCGGCGTCGGGATTCAGGGGACCTGTTGCAGCCATGTCGCAATCTCGTCAATTGCGGCGTCAGAGGCCGCCGTTAGAGCGCGCACGCCGCCGGGCGCGTCAGCGCTGGGCGCCGGACGCTGCACCGTGACACTGCGCTGGGCCAGCAGTTTTTCGCCGCTGGGCGTGGTTTCCACCAGCGTGGCACGCAGGCGAACCAGCCCGATACTGTTGCCGGGCGATGCAAAGAAGTGGCTGAACTCTTCCAGGTCGAGCTGCAACACACGCGGCAGCACCCCCTGGTTGACGCTGCGATTGAGTGCCGGGCCTTCACCGGCATTGAGCACAGCGCGGTTGCGGCTGAGCACCTCACGCAGGCGCTGGCGCAGCAGTTGCGCCGGCGGCATGCTCCAGCGCGCCTGTGAGTAAGGCCTCAATTGCTGGGCATCGTCGTAGCCCAGCCGGTACAACACGGCCTGGTTGTCCAAGGCGCCACCCGCGGTGGAGATGTCGGCCAGCGCTATCGGTGCCAAAGGTGCCTGCCGCGTGCTTGGCTCCGACGTCAACGCGCCGGGGCCGAAGTCGTAAAGCGCGGCGCGCACCGGTTTGTCAGGCAGGGCCGAGCACGCGCCCAGCAGCAGGGCCATCGAAAATATCAAGCCAAATCGGCATCCAGCCCCTATGGAGCGGGCGCTAACAGCTATTTTATTGATAGCAAATAAATGATTCATGGTTGTCCTCCTGGAGCGGTGAAGCCTTTTTCACCCGGTCCGGGCGTGGGCGGGCCATTGCCAAAAATCAGCGACTGCGGGTTGTCGTCCACCGCATTGACGGTGCGCCGGAGCTGGCGCATCGCGCGCGCAGTTTCTTCGGCCACCTCGCCCAGCCGCGGCAAGGTCGCGGCGCTGAAGGTCTCCACGGTAGCCGCCAGCGCGGCACCGCCTTCGGCAACCTTGTCGATGGGGCCGCCCTTGGCGTTCAGGCGTTCAGCGGTAGCGGTGACGCTGGTGGCAGTTTTGGACACATCGTCGGCCGCGGTCTTGAATGACTTCATGGTTGCGCTGGCTTCCTGGCTCAATTTGGGCAGGCCGGCCACCACCGGGTCCATCTTGAGCACCACCTTGTTGATGCTGTCGGCGGCTTGGCTGAAATTGTTGACCGCGCTGATCAGGGCCTCCTGATTGGCGTCGCCGAGCAGTTTGTTGAGCTTGGTGCTGGCGGCTTCGACCTGATCCATGATGACCTCGCTCTTGCTGAGTAACTTGTCCAGCAAGCCGGGCTTGAGCGGAATACGCGGCGGGTCGTCGTCGTTGACCACCAGCGCCACGGTGGAGGGGCCGTCGTCTTCAAGCTGGATGAAACCAAGGCCGGTCACGCCCTGCGAACTGAGGGTGGCAAAAGTCGATTGCGTCAACGGCGTGCCCTCGTCAACCGAGATGCGGATCAGCACATTGCCCGCCGCCTTGTGGTCAAAACCGATGAACTCGACCTTGCCGACCGGCACACCGCGAAAACGCACCTGTGCCTGCGGCTGCAGGCCGGAGATGGTTTCGCGGGTGGACAACTCATACAGGTTGCGCTCGCCGTTGTCGCGGGTCAGCCAGACGGCCAGCACGGCCAGCAAGGCAGCAACCACCAGCACAAATGCGCCGGCGGCCAGGGCATGGGCTTTGTTTTCCATTTTTAAGTCCTTATTACCTTTTTCGAGGTGCTTCCAGAAATTCGTTGCTTGGGATGCAGTGCAAGGCGCCCGGAGCGCAGGACACCGGAATGCACTTCGGTGCATGAGGATTCCGAGCACCGCGCAAAGCAGCAATGCGCCCGGGCAGCGGATTTATGGAGGCACCTCATACGGTGAACGGGTATTCGCGCAGCAGCTCCATCGCCCGCTGCCCACGCTCCCCCAGAAAAAAGTTGCGAATGAAAGGATGCGGGAAGGCGATCACGTCGCGCGGCGGGCCACTGACAATGACTTTCTGGTCGGCCAGCACGGCGATGCGCGTGCTCAGCTCGAACAGGGTGTCGAGGTCGTGCGTCACCATCACCACCGTCAGGCCCATGCCCTTGTGCAGCGAGCGCAGCAGCGCACAAAAACTGTCCGAGCTGTCCGGGTCCAGCCCGGCGGTCGGCTCATCAAGCAGCAGCAGCGGCGGGTCCATGATCAGGGCGCGCGCCAGCGACACGCGCTTGACCATGCCGCCCGACAAGTCGCTGGGCATCTTGTCAGCGTGCTCCGGCGCCAGCCCAACCATCTGCAGTTTCACCATGGCCGCCTCGTGTATCAGCGCGCTCGGCAAGGTCTTGAGTTCGCGCAGCGGAAAAGCAATGTTCTCCAGCACCGTGAAGGCCGAGAACAGCGCGCCCTGCTGGAACAACATGCCGACACGCTGCGCCGCACCGCGCTTGCCCAATTCGGCTGCGGGTTTGCCCAATACCGTGATCTCACCGGCGGTGGGATGCTCCAGCCCCAGCATCTGGCGCAGCAGCACCGTCTTGCCGGTGCCCGAGCCGCCGACCAGCGACAAAAATTCACCGCGCTGTATCGTCAGGTCCAGGTCCTTGTGCACCACCGACTGCTTGTCGCCGTTGGTGAACACGGTCGACAGGCCGGCGATGTCGACAATCACGTCGTCCGCGTCATTGCGTGGCGCTGTCGTGTTCCTGTTGTCCGTATCCATGTCAGGTTCCGATATTTTTGAACAGCACGGCAAAAAGTGCGTCCACCAGGATCACCACGGTGATGGAGGTCACGACAGATGCGGTGGTGCCCTGGCCCAGGCTCTCGGTGTTGGGCTTGACGCGCAAGCCAAAGTGGCAACCAATCAACGCGATCAACACACCAAAAACCACGGACTTGGCGGTGGCCAGCGCAAGGTTGGCGACATCCACGGCCGCCGGCAGGGCGTTGATGAAAAAGGACGGTGTGATGCCCATCGCCAGATCGGCCGCCAGCATGCCGCCCAGCAAGGCCGACACTGTGGTCCAGACGCTGATCAGCGGCATCACCACGGCCAGCGCCAGCGCGCGCGGCATCACCAGGCGGTAGCTGTGGGCGATGCCCATGACGCGCATGGCATCGAGTTCTTCCGTCACCCGCATCACGCCAATCTGCGCGGTGATGGCCGAGCCCGAGCGCCCGGCGATCAGGATGGCAGCCAGCACCGGCCCGAGCTCGCGGATCAGAGAGATGCCCAGGATATTGACGATGAAGGCGTCCGCACCAAACTGTTTGAGCTGCTGCGAAATCAGGTAAGCCAGCACCACGCCGATCAGGAAGCCGACCAGTGCGGTGATCGGCAAGGCAGTCGCGCCTATGTGGTACAGATGGCCGGACAGGTCGCGCCACGGGCCTTCCCGCGGGTTTCTGGCCAGCTTGCCGAGGTTGAGCACCAGGCGGCCCACCAAAGCCACCAGGTCCGTGAAGTGATCGACAACTTCCAGCAGTCCCTCGCCGAGCTTCAGAAAGGTCTGCCTGAAGCCCCGGACCGGCATCGCGGGCCGCTCCACGCTGAACTCGGCCACACGCTCCAGCACCGCGCGCTGCGCGGGATCAAGCTCCAATTTTGCAGGCCACTGCCGGCCCCAATGGTCCCAGAGCACCTGTGCGCCCAGATGATCAAGCTGCCCGATCTGGCGCAAGTCCCACAGCACGCCCTGACCCGGAGCCCTAGCAACCAGGGATTGCAGGTGGGCGCTCAGCGCATCCCACACTGGCCGCGCGGTCAGCTCGCTCGCCGTCCACGGACCCAGCACCAAATAACAGGCACCTTCCGGCGGGTCCTGCGACTCGATATGCGGAGTAGATTCGCTGGCGGCGTTTTCCGCCGAAAGTGGCATGTTTTTGATGGTGGGAGAGTCAAAAGGTGATTCGGCAGGAAGGGCAGCTCACGCAGGTGCATGGCACAGCTATTCAAATACATGGTAATGCAGCTAAAGGTGCCACGGCTACCGGTATTTGGCTTCAAAACACCCTCTTCCTGTCCTACAGCGCTCCGGCGAGACCGGCACTTTGAGATCGCTAACTGTCAGCCTGTTCGTGTGAGGCAGTTTGGGCAGCGCGCAACAGCGGCGACCTGAGAATGATCTGGGCCGTAGAGAAAAAATGCTGCTCCAGTGCGAGCAGCGCGGCAACTGCATCGCGCTTGAGCACGGCCTCCATGAGCTGACGGTGTTCCCCGCGCACATCGCGCTTGTCGGTTTCCAGCGGTGCCGACAGGCGGCGGTAGCGCTCGCTTTGCTCGTGCAGCAGTGCGCGCAAGCGCAGCAGCCACGGGCTGGGGCAGGCGCTCACCAGTGCTTCATGAAACTCGCGGTGAGAGTTGCTCCAGACTTGCGTCACACGCGTTTCCGCATCTGCCGGCGAGTCCTGCAAGCGCTCCATGCGGTGGGCAGCGGCGACGATCCGGCTTTCCCATTCGACGTCGCCATTTTTCATGGCCTGCGCCAGGCACAGCGACTCGACCTCCACGCGCGTGCGGGTCAGATCCAACAGTTCCTCGCTGCTGACCGGGCTCACGCGATAACCGCGCTGCGCCTCGGCAATCACCATGCCCTCGGCGCTGAGCCGGGACAGCGCTTCCCGTATCGCGCCCAGGCTCACATCAAACCTTTTTTCAAGCGCGCCGATGTTCAGCTTCGCACTCGCAGGCAACTGGCCTTCTAGGATTTCAGCCCTGATAAGGCGGCAGACAGTTTCTGCCTGGGTGGGTTTACTGGGGGTCAGCATAGCCATTGGATTTTATCGGGTATGTACTAATCTTTAAATAATAGATTATTTGGTAAATTATACATATTCAACTTGCGGCAAGAAGCCGCTCAATGGTTGGCACAAGGAGAAAAGATGAAACTGGTTCGATTCCTGTCAAAAGGGCAGGAAGGGTGGGCGGTCCATGACGCGGCAACCGACTGCTGGCATGGCACGACCTCCGATTCGGAGGTCTATCCCGGCGCCGTGGACGCGCTGATCCGCACCGGTGGCAACGCGCTGACTAACGCGGCCGCGATGATGGCCAGTCAGGCCGCTGTTGACCTGGCTGACATCCAGTTTTTGGCGCCGGTGGCCCAACCGCCCAAGATCATCTGCGTCGGGCTCAACTACAAAGACCACTCCGAAGAGAGCGGTTTCAAGCAGCCAGACTACCCCACGCTGTTTTCGCGCTTCAACACCAGCGTCGTCGCCCATGACGCGGCGCTGATCCACACCGACCTGTCGGACACGCTGGACTACGAAGGCGAATTGGTGGTCGTGATCGGCAAGGGCGGCATCAACATTTCCCGCGAAGACGCGCTCTCGCATGTGCTGGGCTATTCGGTCTTCAACGACGGCAGCATCCGCGAGTACCAGTTCAAGTCACCCCAGTGGATGATGGGCAAGAACTTCGACGGCACTGGCGCCTTCGGCCCCTGGCTAGTCACGGCCGACGAGCTGCCGCCTGGCGCGCGCGGCCTGCTGCTTGAAACCCGCCTGAACGGCCAGACGGTGCAGTCGGCCAATACCGACGACATGGTGTTCGACGTCGAGTCCCTGATCATGATTCTCAGCGAGGTTTTTACGCTTGAAGCTGGCGACCTGATCGTCGCCGGCACACCGTCAGGCATCGGCCACGCACGCGAACCGAAGCTGTACATGCGGCCCGGCGACGTGTGCGAGGTCGAGATCGAGCGCATCGGTCTGCTGCGCAACAAGGTCCAGAGCAGAGTCCCGGCCAATCCAACTGTCCACCACTGAGAGCACACCATGAAACTGAACCGATTTCTATCCATCACCGCCATCGGCGCTGCTGCCGCGCTGACTGCCCTTGCCCCCCTGGGCGCCGTGGCCCAGGACAAGGCGCGCACCACGCGTTTTGGCCACGGCATGGCCGACAACCACCCGGCCGGCCAGGCCGCGAAGATGTTTTCCGCCGAGATTGAAAAAGTGACTGGCGGACGCATCAAGACCAGCGTCATCGCCAATCAGGCCCTGGGGCCAGACCCGCAGATGCTGGGCGCACTGCAGGGCGGGGTGCAGGAGTTCTACACCGGCAGCGCCCTCGGCATGTTGGGGCAGGTCAAGGAACTCGGCTTTCAGGACGTCCCCTTCCTTTTCAACACCGAAGCCGAAGCGCACGCGGTGTTCGACGGGCCGGTCGGCAAGCACCTCAACGACAAACTCAGCGCCGTCGGCATCCATGTGCTCGGCTGGTGGGAAAACGGCTTTCGCCACATCACCAACTCCAAGCGGCCGGTCAACACGCTCGATGACCTGAAGGGCCTGAAGCTGCGCACGCAGCCCAACCCGCTGACACTGGACGCCTTCAAGGCGATTGGCGCCAATGCGTCGCCGCTGCCGTGGTCCGAGCTCTTCGTTGCGCTGGAAACCAGGGCCTTTGATGGCCAGGAAAACCCCATCGTGCTGATGTATACGCAGCGCTTTTATGAAGTGCAAAAGTACATGACCTTGTCTGGCCACGTTTACTCGCCACTGATTTTTGCGGTCTCGAAGAAGTACTGGGACAGCCTGTCGCCCGCCGACAAACAGCTGATGACCACCGCCGCCGCGAACGCTACCGCCTTCCAGCGCAAGACCACCGCAGCCGAAGCCGGCAGTGCCCTGCAGGGCATGAAGGACAAGGGCATGCAGGTTACGCAGTTTTCGGCCGCCGATCTGCAGGCCATTCGCACCCGGGTGCCACCAGCGATCGCACCGCATCTTGAAAAAATCGGCCCCGAGTTCATGACCCTGGTCCGCAGCGAAATCGCGCGGGTACGCGCCGGGAAATAAGCGAACGCCGCAGATGTGCGGGCCCGCCGCTTCTGGCAGCGGCCTGCACAGCCATATCGGAGCCCGCTGACTTTCTCTTCTTTTCTGGCCTGCACAACGCCGGCCTACCACGCCCCCCGATTCATCCATGTCATCCCATCCACCCCTGCCCCCCGAATTTCTTGCCAGCCTGACGGCGCTGCTCGGCGACCGCCTGTCCACCAGCGCCGCCGTGCGAGAGCACCACGGCCGGGACGAGTCCATCTTTCAGGCCATGCCGCCCGACGCCGTGGCCTTTGTACGGAACACCGCCGAAGTGGTCGCCACGGTCAAGATGTGCCAGCAATACCGCGTTCCCATCGTTCCCTATGGCGCGGGCTCATCGCTGGAGGGCCACACGCTCGCCGCGCGCGGCGGGTTGACGCTGAACCTGCAGCAGATGGATCAGGTGCTGACCATCCATGACCAGGACCAGACTGCCACCGTGCAACCGGGCGTGACACGCAAGGCGCTCAATGCAGCCCTGCGTGACACCGGCCTGTTTTTCCCGGTGGACCCTGGCGCCGACGCCAGCTTCGGAGGCATGTGCGCCACCCGCGCCTCGGGCACCAACGCCGTGCGCTACGGCACCATGCGCGAGAACGTCCTCAACCTCACGGTCGTCACCGCCGACGGTGAAGTCATCACAACCGGTCGCCGTGCCAAAAAATCCGCCGCAGGCTACGACCTGACCCGCTTGTTCGTCGGCTCCGAGGGCACGCTGGGCGTGGTGGTCGAAGCGACTGTCCGGACTTACCCGCTGCCTGAAAGCATCCTCGCCGCTGTGTGTGCGTTTCCCGACATCAATACGGCCGTGCAGGCGGTGGTCCAATCGATACAGCTGGGCGTGCCTCTTGCCCGCTGCGAGTTCGTCGATAGTGTCGCGATCCGCGCCATCAATGCCTACAGCAAAACCGGCCTGCCCGAGCAGCCCCACCTGTTTTTCGAATTCCACGGCAGCGCGTCCGGTGTGCGCGAGCAGGTCGAACTGGTGCAGGAGATCTGCAACGAGGGGGGCGGCGCGCAGTTCCAGTGGGCGCGCACCCCGGAAGAGCGCACCAAACTGTGGGAGGCCCGCCACAACACCTACTTCGCGGCGCTTCAGCTTCGCCCCGGCTGCCGGTCCGTCGTCACGGATGTCTGCGTGCCGATTTCGCAACTCGCCGAGTGCGTCAACGACACCGCCCGCGACCTGCAGCAGTCCGGCATGCTGGCGCCCATCGTCGGCCATGTGGGCGACGGCAACTTCCACGTTCAGATGTTGGTCGATGCAGCCAGCCACGCCGAGGTGGAAGCCGCAGAGCAACTCAACGCGCGCCTGGTCGCGCGCGCGCTGGCGATGGACGGCACCTGCACCGGCGAACACGGCGTGGGTCTGCACAAGCAAGGCTTTCTAATCGACGAGCTCGGCAGCGCCTCGGTCAACGTCATGCGGCAGATCAAACATGCGATGGACCCGCACAACATCATGAACCCCGGGAAAATCTTCGCGTTCTGACGCCGCAGGCCCGCCGGGCCGGACGGTTCTTCCTACCAGGACTCCTCAATGAAAAAACTTATTCACTGGTACTACAAAGCGCTTGAGCTGATCGTGGTGCTGGCCCTGGCCGCCATGTGCCTCATGGTGTTCGGCAATGTTGTGTTGCGGCACTTCTTCGACTCCGGCATCAACACCTCCGAGGAGTTGTCGCGTTTCATGTTTATCTGGCTCACCTTTCTCGGCGCCATCGTCGCGATGCGGGAAGGCGGTCACCTGGGCGTGGACATGGTGGTGCGCCGGCTGTCCGGCTGGGCGCAGTTTGCCGCGGTGCTGCTGGCGCAAGTCGTCGTGCTGGTTTGCTGCGCAGTGCTGCTGTGGGGGCTGATCCGGCAGCATTCGCTCAACGTCGCCAACACCGGCATGGTCACGGGCATCTCTCTGAGCGTGGTGTATTCGGTGGCTTACCTGTGCGCCGCCTCGATCGGTATCCTGACTCTGGCCAACATCGCGAAGCTCCTGCTGGGAAAGATCACGCCAGCCTCTCTCATTCCCACCACCGACAGCGACTGAGGTTCCCCCGTGATCGTCACCATTTTTGTTCTTTCGTTGCTGGCGGCCATGGCTATCGGCGTGCCCGTGGCCTTTTCGCTGATGGCCTGCAGCCTGGCCATGATGCTGTACATGGATTTTTTCGATGCGCAGATCATGGCGCAGAACATGCTGTCCGGCGCGGACAGCTTCCCACTGATGGCCATCCCTTTCTTCGTTCTGGCGGGTGAATTGATGAATGCCGGCGGTATCTCCCGGCGCATTGTCGATGTGGCGGGCGCGTGGGTCGGCCACTTCAAGGGTGGGCTCGGTTACGTGGCCATCTTCGCTTGCGTAGTGATGGCGTCTTTGTCGGGCTCGGCCATCGCCGACACGGCGGCCGTCGCCGCCCTGTTGATCCCGATGATGCGCAATGCGGGCTACAACCTGCCGCGTGCTTCCGGCCTGATCGCCGCAGGCGGCATCATCGCCCCGGTGATTCCGCCGTCCATCGGTTTCGTGATGCTGGGCGTGGTCGGCAACATCTCGATCACCAAGCTGTTTATCGCTGGCATCGTCCCGGGCTTGCTGATGGCGCTGGCGCTGGTGCTGACCTGGGCCTTCCAGGCCAAGCGCGACAACATGCCGCGCGGCGAGAAGCTTCCCGTGCGCAAGCGCTGGGAAGCCACCTTCGCGGGCGTCTGGGCGCTGCTGCTGCCGGTGCTCATCGTCGGCGGCTTGAAGAGCGGCTACTTCACGCCTACCGAGGCGGCCGTGGTCGCAGTGTTCTACGCCCTGTTCGTCGGCTTCGTGGTCTACCGCGAACTGCGTGTCTCCCAGTTGTATGGTCTGCTGCTGACCGCTGGCAAGACATCGGCCGTCGTGATGTTTCTGGTGGCGGCAGCGCAGGTGTCTGCCTGGCTCATCGCCGCCGCCAACATCCCGATGGCGGTGGCCGACATGCTGCAGCCCCTGGTAGACAGCCCGATGTTGCTGATGCTGGTCATCATGGGGTTGATCTTCCTAGTGGGCACGGCACTCGACTTCGCGCCCACCATCCTCATCATGGTTCCGGTGCTGATGCCGGTCGTGCGGATGGCCGGCATCGACCCGGTGTACTTCGGCGTGCTCTTCATCATGAACAATGCCATCGGCCTCATCACGCCGCCCGTGGGGACGGTGCTCAACGTCGTCTGCGGCGTAGCCAGACAGCGCATGGAGCCGGTGATCCGGGCGGTTGTGCCCTACTTGCTGGCGCAGATGACGGTGCTGCTGCTTTTAATCATCTTTCCACAGCTTGTGATGGTGCCCCTGCAGTTCCTGACGCGGTAGCCCATCGGGGCAGAAGCGTCAGGCGGACTCCCCTCAGCACCAGACGGCGTCAAGCGCCTGCCAGGCACTGGCCACCACCGGCGCCTGGCGCTGCGTGTGAAGGCTGACGAAGCCCAGCACACTTTGCAGACTGACCTGGTCGGCAATCACCAGGCCGGCGGACTGCGACTCGCGCATGGCAATCGAATCACGCACCAGGCTCAGGCCGACGCCGGACTTGACCAGGTCCAGCATGGATGCCTCCTGGTCCACCATCGCAACGCGCCGCGGCTCAACACACAGCGGTTCGAACACGCCGGCCAGCAGGCGGTGGTGGGCAGACGCCGGCGGTGTGGCGATCCACGGCAAGGCGGCCAGCGCCTTCCAGTCCTTGCCCAGCACCCGCGGCCCCCAGCCGGCCGGCGCCAGCACGCGGTAGGTGAAATGCATCAACTCCCGGAAGGCAAACTGCGGCGCCAGGTCCAGACGCTGGATTGCTCCCGAATCAATACCTACCTTCTCCCGTCCAGTCTGGGCTGTAGCCCGATTTGATTGAGAACTTGCGGGATGGGCCCGGGCTTGCGCCGGACCGCCGAGGTAAAAGCCCACGTCGAGCTCACCGCGGTCAATCTGCGCCAGCACGTCCCCGCTCATGAGCTGGCGCAACTCGGTCTCCACCTGCGGCGCGGTTTCCACCAGCACCTTCAGAAAAGCGCCGAGCCGGGTGAACTCGGGGTCCAGGATGGTACCTATGCGCAACTGGCCGCGCACCTGGGTGTGCAGGCCGGCGGCGGCGTTTTTGAAGTCGCCTTGGGCGGCCAGCACCTTTTCGGCCAGCGGCAGCAAGGCCGCGCCATCGCGCGTCAGGTTCATGCCCTGCGCGCTGCGGGTGAATAGTGTCAGCCCCGTGGCAGCTTGCAGGCCTTTAATCTGCAGGCTGACGGCGGGCTGCGTCAGGGCCAGCTTGTCGGCAGCACGCGAGAGATTGCCCTCCCGGGCCACGGCCGCAAAAATCCGGAGTGTCTGGATATCCATTATTAGTAATATTTATAACACTTCTGAGAAATTCAAAGTAGCGCGTCCCGGTCGAGTCCGGTAATCTAGACGCTTACCCATGGAGACTGACAATGAATGATATGAGCCGCCCAAATATGAGTCCCACTGTTCAGGCCATCGGCCACGCCATCAACGGACGCAACGCCGCCGGAAGTTCCGGCCGCGCGCAGGATGTCTTCAACCCCGCCACAGGCGCGATCACCGGCCGGGTGGCCCTGGCCAGCGCCTCGGAGGTCGATGCCGCCGTCGCTGCGGCGCAAGCCGCCTTCCCCGCCTGGGCCGACACCCCGCCGATACGCCGCGCCCGCGTGATGTTCAAGTTCCTCGAACTGCTCAACCAGAACAAAGACAAGCTGGCCCACCTGATCACCGCCGAACACGGCAAGGTCTTCACCGACGCCCAGGGCGAAGTCTCGCGCGGCATTGATATTGTGGAGTTTGCCTGCGGTATCCCGCAACTGCTCAAGGGCGACTTTACCGACCAGGTAAGCACGGGGATAGACAACTGGACCCTGCGCCAGCCGCTGGGCGTGGTGGCCGGCATCACGCCGTTCAACTTCCCGGTGATGGTGCCGATGTGGATGTTCCCGGTGGCGATTGCCGCCGGCAACTGCTTCATCTTGAAACCCAGCCCGACTGACCCCAGCGCCAGTCTGCTGATGGCCGAGCTCTTGAAACAAGCCGGGCTGCCCGACGGCGTGTTCAACGTGGTGCAGGGTGACAAGGAAGCGGTTGATGCGCTCTTGGTGCACCCGGACGTCAAAGCAGTCTCATTTGTAGGCTCGACCCCGATTGCCAACTACATCTACGAAACTGGCGCGCACCACGGCAAGCGGGTGCAGGCCTTGGGCGGCGCCAAGAACCACATGGTGGTGATGCCCGATGCGGACCTGGAACAGGCCGTTGATGCGTTGATTGGCGCCGGTTACGGCTCGGCCGGCGAGCGCTGCATGGCGATCTCGGTGGCGGTGCTGGTCGGTGATGTCGCGGACAAGCTGATTCCCCTGCTCGAAGCGCGTGCCAGGACATTGATCATCAAGGATGGTGTCAACCTGGATGCGGAGATGGGCCCGATCGTGACGGCGGCGGCACACCAGCGCATCACCGGTTACATCGACCAAGGTGTGAAAGAGGGCGCCAAGCTGCTGGTCGATGGCCGCGGCTTTACCGGCAAGGATGCGGGCGCCGGTTGCGAGAGTGGTTTCTGGATGGGTGGCACGCTGTTTGACCATGTGACGCCGGAGATGAAGATTTACAAGGAGGAGATCTTTGGCCCGGTGCTGGGCTGTGTGCGGGTGAAGGACCTCAAGGAAGCGGTGGACCTGATCAACGCGCATGAGTTTGGCAACGGGGTGAGCTGCTTCACGCGGGACGGCCATGTGGCGCGTGAGTTCAGCCGGCGCATTCAGGTGGGTATGGTGGGCATCAATGTGCCGATTCCGGTGCCCATGGCCTGGCACGGCTTTGGTGGCTGGAAGAAGAGCCTGTTCGGTGACATGCACGCCTACGGCGAGGAGGGTGTGCGTTTCTACACCAAGCAAAAGTCCATCATGCAGCGCTGGCCCGAGAGCATTGGCAAGGGGGCGGAGTTTGTGATGCCAGTGTCCAAGTAACCCCCCGAAGCGGCCTGCGGCCGCCTCCCCCCGAAGGGGGCGCCAGCTGCGGACCGGCAAAGCCGGATCCGCGCTGACTTGAAGCGCGCTGGAGCTGGACGGCGCGAACCGGATCACACAACAAGAACGACGAGACAAAACGCATGAACGAAAACATCTTTGACTACATCATCGTCGGCGGCGGAACCGCAGGCTGCTTGCTGGCCAACCGGCTCAGTGCCGATGCCAGCATACGCGTGCTGCTGATCGAGGCCGGGCGCAAGGACGACTACCACTGGATTCACATCCCGGTCGGCTATCTGCACTGCATCGGCAACCCGCGCACCGACTGGCTATACAACACCGAGCCCGACGCCGGCCTGAACGGGCGCAGCCTGCGTTACCCGCGCGGCAAGACGCTGGGCGGCTGTTCCAGCATCAATGGCATGATTTACATGCGCGGTCAGGCGCGCGACTACGACCAGTGGGCGCAATTGACCGGTGACGACGCCTGGAGTTGGGACGATGCCCTGCCTCACTTCATGCTGCATGAGGACCACTATAAGGGCGCCAGCGCCATGCACGGTGCACGCGGTACGGCACCGGCGTTAATGCAGGATCCGGGTGTGCCCTATCAGAAAACGCTGCGCCACCGCAAATCGGGCGGGGAATGGCGTGTCGACAAACAGCGGCTTCGCTGGGACCTGCTGGACGCTTTTTCTGCAGCTGCGCAGCAGGCGGGCATTCCTGCGACCGATGACTTCAACCGCGGCGACAACGAAGGTGTGGGCTACTTTGAGGTCAACCAGAAAAATGGCTGGCGCTGGAACACCGCCAAAGCCTTTCTGCGGCCCGCCTGCTTTGGCCGCCCAAATTTTGAAATGTGGACCAGCGCGCAAGTCAGCAAACTGGTGATTGAACGGCAGGACGACGGCAGCCAGCGCTGCACCGGCGTCCAGGTCTGGACCGGACAGGAAAACGTCCTGGCTTTTGCCACGCGCGACTCTGGCAAGGCGAAGGGCAAGCTGGGTGAGGTCATCCTGAGCGCGGGCAGCATAGGTTCACCGCAAATTTTGCAGCTCTCCGGCATCGGCCCCGCGGCGCTGCTGCAAAAATATGGCATCCCGGTCGTGACCGACCTGCCCGGAGTGGGCGCCAACCTGCAGGACCACCTGCAGATCCGCTCGGTCTACAAGGTCAACAAGCTGTCAGGCAGCAAGGTCAACAACTTCACGCTCAACACCCTGGGCAGCTCGCTCTGGGGCAAGGCCAAAATCGGGCTCGAATACGCCTTTAGGCAAACCGGCCCGATGAGCATGGCGCCATCGCAACTCGGCGCTTTCACACGCAGCTCACCCGACCAGCCCTACCCCAACATCGAGTACCACGTCCAGCCGCTGTCGCTGGATGCTTTTGGCGAGCCGCTACACAGCTTCAACGCCTTCACGGCCAGCGTCTGCAACCTGAACCCGACCAGCCGGGGCACGGTGCAGATCAAGAGTGCCCGGTTTGAAGACGCGCCGGCAATTGCGCCCAATTACCTGAGCACGCCCGAAGACCGGCAGGTCGCAGCCGACTCCCTGCGCGTCACGCGCCGCATTGTGAGCCAGAGCGCACTGGCCGGCTACCAGCCCGAAGAGTTCCGCCCAGGCGTGCAGTTTCAAAGTGATGACGACCTGGCGCGCTTGGCGGGCGACATTGCCACCACCATCTTTCACCCGGTGGGCACCACCAAAATGGGCAGGGCGGATGACTCGATGGCGGTGGTGGACGCGCACTTGCGGGTGCGTGGAATAACGGGCTTGCGCGTGGTCGATGCCGGCGTGATGCCGCTCATCACCAGCGGCAACACCAACTCACCCACTCTCATGATTGCGGAGAAGGCTGCGCAATGGATTCAGGGCGGCATTTGAGGCCACCGCTCGCTTGCCACCTATGTGTTCGTCCTGAGTCGTCCAGAACCCTTCGAAGGTGCAAAGAATGGGGTATGCGGCGCAGTAAATTCGCCAGGCCGGCGCTGATCTCAGTTGACTTCTGTATCGTCGAGCAGGGCCGCGATGGTTAGAACGTCTGCCTTCTGATTGCGGGCGCGAAGCTCGTCGGCGCACCCCATCCAGCGCTTGATCTGTGCGCCCCAGCCTCGCGCCTCTTCGTCAGTCATAGGTGTTTTGTCTTTGACAGCGGCCGCATAGGGCTCTGGCCCGCAATGCATCTGGGCCGCTTCCATAAACCCCATGCGGTAAGACAGTGCCACCAGCAGGTGCTGATCGGCGAGCCAGCGCTGGCTGATGACAAACATGTTGGCCGAAGCGGTGGCGTTCATCTTGTCCAGGATGGTCCGCGGCGTCCCGAGTGAGGCCATGTAATTTTCGACACCGCGCGCGATGCTGGCAAAGCGCTCAGACGTCGGGTCCATGGTTTGACCATTCACTTTTACGTTGATCCGGTGTACCCCCAGGCTGGCACTGCTGGGTACATGGCGACTGACGCCGCTCATCCACAAAATAAAACAGGCGCTGTAACAACGGGCACCAGGAACCACATGCGTTGCCGCGTAGTTTTTCTCAAGCAGGCGGGCGATCTTGACGGTCTCATCAAAATCGCCGCCAGGAGAATCTAAAAAAACAGATCGCGCAAAACGACCGTAGTTGTCGGAGTACCGGACAAACTGGATGATTTTGGCGTAATCGCCTTTCTGGATCGGCCCCTTGATCAGCACGCCCTGCTGGTGGGCGGAAATATCGGCGGCCACTGCGGGAGCAGGTGCATTGAAAAATAGCCACGCAAAAAGAACAAAAGCCGCTCGTAACATGGAAGTACTCCTGCTCGCAGGGAACAACTGAATGTCAGCGAATGTTATGAGCCTTGGGCAAGTTTGTCAGTCATGAATTACCGGTGCGGTGGTAACTTATTACCCTGCTCGGGCGCGCGATTTCCACACTTGCGGCCATTTTTCCCCTGGCTGCGACTATTTGGCACGCAAAATCATGGTGTCCCCGGACAGAACCAGTTCAAATTTGGACAAAAAACTCTGTCCCAGCAAGGCCACGTCGGCATTCGGGCCGACCAGCCCCACGCCGACGCGTGTGCCGGAAACACTGGCTGGCCCGACCGAGACGGTGAGTCCGGAAACAATTCGCCCCCGCAGCTCGCCATTGGCCGTCCGGAAGGTCGTGGGCTCGCCGGGCGCCAGGCCGGCGTCACGGGCGAACGCCTCGCTGACCACGACCAGCGAGGCGCCGGTGTCCACAAGAAAATTCACCGGTTTGCCCTGAATTTGGCCCTGCGCATAAAAATGGCCGTCGCGCGCTCGAGGAATCAACAACTCTCCCGTTGCGGAAACCAGCAGCGGCGGCGGTTTCAGCACCTGGGTCATCAAGGCATAAAGCACCGCCATGACCGCCAGCCAGAACAGCACAATTGCCAACGGGCCCCAGCCCAGGCCAGCGCCGGCCCGGCCCGCTTCTTTCGCACTGTTGTTGCCCATGACATATCCAGGTTGGCGGCAAATGCCGTTCCCGCGGCTGCGGGCTGGGAGCTCCAAACTCCTGGAGGCCATGATACGAGCCTGACAATGCAAAACGATGGCGGGGTCTTCCGCAAGGCACATAATTGCAGGCGAGCGCTGAATAAGTCCTTGCGGGAGAGCGGCAGCCGGATCGGGATGGGGTGCAAGGCGGATGTCGCAACCAATAGTTAACTATTGGCAAGAAATTCAACGCAGCAGACCGCCCGAGTCCGGATGGACGCGCGCCGCAGTGGACTTGTTCAGCGCTTCCCCAAACCTCGCGCTCAAGCCAAGGACTTTCGATGCCGCAAACCCGTCTCGCCCTTTTCATGCAAGCGCAGCGCGAGCTTTATCTGGCAAGCTTGCCGGCAAAGGTATCCGAGGTGGGCACGGCATTGCAGCAGTACCTGCATGCAGGTGACGATGCTGCAGGACTTTCGGCCCTGGCAACAGCGCACAAGCTGGCCGGTTCGGGGGGCACCTTCGGGTTTCCGGCGATCAGTGAAGCGGCCGCCGGCATCGAGACGCTTCTGGCTGCAGTCTCGGCCCGCCGCAGGCCTCCGGTAGCCGCTGAACGTCAGTTGTTGCAGGCCAGCGAGCAGGCCTTGTACGACGCCATGACCCAGGCCAGCGGCACTTCTGCAGCTCTTTCCTTGCCTGTGGCCCCGGCCCGGAGCTGGCCGGCGCCGCACCTTCGCGCCCAGGCAGGGGGCCAGATCTGCATTGTTGAAGCGGACTTGCAGGCGGCCGGCCGGCTGGTCGATCAGCTCCGTCACGCCGGATACGCCAGCCGCATCGTTGAACAGCCGGATCAGCTCCCGGTCCAAAACCGACCGGTTGCGATTTTGGCCAACACGGTTTTTACTGCCGACCCCCAACTGACGAGGTACACCCAGACCGTACCCGAAGGCGTTGACCCGGTCCCCCTGATTTTTATAGCGGGCAGCAACGATTTCGAGGCCCGCCTGGAAGCCGTGCGCGCCGACGCAGCCGGTTATTTTCCGCACCCACTCGATGTGCCGGCACTGCTTGGCCTGCTGGACCAGGTCACATCCGGGGAACCCGTCCGACCCTACCGTGTACTGATCGTGGACGACGACGATCTGCTGGCCGCCTTTTATGCCGGCGTGCTTGAGGCGGCCGGCATGGAAACCTGCATCGTCACTGACCCTAGCCAGGTGATGGCGCCCTTGATCGACTTCCAGCCCGACCTGATCACTTGCGACATCCACATGCCGCAATGCAGCGGGATCGAGCTGGCCGCGCTGATTCGCCAGCAGCAGGTCTTTGTGCGCATCCCGATTGTTTTCCTGTCGGCTGAAACCAGCCTGGACAAACAGGCGCAAGCGCTCCGGCAAGGGGGGGACGACTTCATCGTCAAGCCAGTGGAGCCGGCCGCGCTGGTCTCGGCCGCGCAAAGCCGCGCGCGCCGCTACCGCAGTTTGCTGGCGGCGGAAGACACCTTGCGCATCAGCGAAGAGCGTTTTCGCTTGGTGTTCGAGACCAGTCTTGACGGTTTCATCCAGGCGCTGGCGGACGGCACGGTGATTGCCGCCAATCCGTCCGCTTGCGCCATGTTCGGGATGAATGACGCCCGGATCAAGGCCACCGGCATCGCCGGTCTGGTGGATGCCGCTGATCCGCGTGTGGCGGAGATGCTCCAGCACAGAGGCCGGACTGGTGAGTTTCGCGGTGAGCTCAATTGCGTCCGCGGCGACGGCACACGTTTTCCAGTCGAGGTTTCCTCTTCACAACATGTCGGCAGCCATGGCGACGTCCAAGTCAGCGTGATCCTGCGCGACATCACCGAGCGCAAACTCGCCGAGCAGCAAATCATGCAGCTCAATGCTGAACTGGAAAGCCGGGTGGCGCAGCGCACCATCGAGCTCACCGCGGCCAACCAGGAGTTGCAAGCCTTCTCGCAGTCGCTTGCGCATGACTTGCGTCAGCCCTTCATCGCTGTGAACGGGCTGGCCGGCCTGCTGGAAAGAGAGATGGGCACCGCAGCCAGCGAGCGCGGCAAGCACTACCTCCAGCGCATCCGCGCCGGTGTCACCCAGATGAATGAGCGAACAGACAGCTTGCTGGCGTTGGCGCAATTGTCTCGCACCGACATCCGGCGCGGGCCGCTGGACCTGGCTGCCATGGCAGAAAAAGAGATTGAAAAGCTGCGGAAACAGGCACCTGACCGCCAGGTCCACACACGAGTGCATGCGCCCTTGCCCACATCTGCCGACGCCACATTGATGCGCCACCTCTTGAAAATCTTGCTGGGCAATGCCTGGAAATTCACCTCGCGGCAGGCCCATGCCGACATCTCGGTAGGCGCCGAAACCAGTTCGGACGGCGCGACAGTTTTTTTTGTCAAAGACAACGGCGCAGGCTTTGACATGGCCTATGCCGACAAGCTGTTTGGCGCTTTCCAGCGTCTGCACGCACCGGAGGATTTTCCGGGCGCGGGTATTGGTCTGGCGACGGCGCGCAGGATTGTCACCCGCCACGGCGGCGAAATCTGGGCGAAATCTGCGCCGCAAGAAGGTGCCTGTTTTTTCTTCACTCTTGGCAAGCAAGCCCGATAACAAGCCGGCGAGAAATCAGCGCAATCCTTTGACATAACGCGGCACGCCAGGGTCCCGGCGCTCACGCTGGCGATGGGTTTCACTGTCGCCGAAGATGGTGCCAAATGTCGATTCGATGAAACCGGATTCGGGGTACACCTCTTCCTCGGCATTGACCGAGCGCGCGCTTTGCTGGTCGACCACCGCAGGAACCGAAGAGGCCGCATGGTGCGCGACGGCGGTGCGTTCCTTGACCGCATCGGCCATCATCTTGACCAGCGGCACGCGGTGCTTGGCGTCGGGCGTTGCCATGATTTCTTCCAGTTTGTCGGCCCACACCCGGAGGTCAATGTGCCCATCCTCGACTGCTTTTTCACGCGAGAAGCGAATCATTTCGGCGGCGTACGCCGTATTGGTTGCCATCCATTCGGTATCCGTCACGCGCCCGGTCTTGCGGCGCAGCAACACATGCAGATGAGCGGCAATGGCAATTTTTTCGGTGGATGACATGGCTTCTCCTTCCATCACGCAATCCGCTCGGCATGCTGGGAGAGGTCCATGCCGTCCAATTCGGGGCCTTCACTGACGCGCAGGCTGAAAAACAGCGAGGTGATCCAGAGCACCACCGCCGTCATGAGCAAGCTGTAACAAAGTACGGCGCCGACCCCGATGGCCTGGATGAGGATGCTGCCTTCAACGCCTGAAATGGTCTTGCTGGCAAACACGCCGGTGAGCAGGGAGCCGACGATCCCGCCGACACCGTGCACACCGAAGACGTCAAGGGAGTCATCGGCGTTGAGCAACCGTTTCAGCCCGGTCGCGCCCCAGTAACAGGCCACGCCGGCAATCAGGCCGATGGCCAGTGCGGCACGTGGCGAGACAAATCCTGCGGCCGGCGTGATGGCGACCAGGCCGGCGACCAGGCCGGAGCACAAACCGAGCAGCGTAGGGCGGCCACGCACCATCCATTCGGCGAACATCCAGGACAGGGCACCAGCCGCTGCCGCGATGTGCGTTACCGCCATCGCCAGACCCGCACGACCGTCAGACGCCACTGCCGAGCCGGCGTTGAAGCCAAACCATCCGACCCACAACATGCCGGCGCCGGCCATGGTCAACCCCAGGTTGAAGGGAGTAAACGCTTCACGGCCGTAGCCGGCGCGCGGCCCGAGCACATAGGCACACACCAGGCCGGCAACGCCGGCGTTGATATGCACCACCGATCCACCGGCGAAATCGAGCGCGCCAAGCTGGGCCAGCCAGCCATTGGGCTCCCAGACCCAGTGCGCAATCGGCGCATACACCGCCATCGTCCACAGGCTGATGAAACACAGCATCGCGGAAAACCGCATGCGCTCGACGAAGGCGCCCACCACCAGCGCTGCCGTGATGATGGCAAAGGTGAGTTGAAACATCGAATACACCGATTCGGGAATGTTCGGGGCGATATGGCTGACCGCCACTTTCTGCGTGTCCTTGGCGTAGTCCAGCCCGGCGAACCAGAGTCGCTCTGTGCCGCCTATGAAATGGCCCAGGGTGCCGCTGCCCGGCGTAAAGGCCAGCGAATACCCAACGGCAAACCAGAGCAGACTGACCACCGCGCAGATGGCCACCACGCTGGCCATGGTGTTCAGCACATTTTTCTTGCGCACCATGCCACCGTAAAAAAGCGCAATGCCGGGAAGTGTCATCAAGAGCACGAGCGCCGTGGAAGTCATCATCCAGGCTGTGTCCGCACCGTTGATGGTGTCGGCCGCCACGATGGCGGGACGGGTGAGAGGCGCCGGGGCCGGCACAGCGGACGCAGGTGCTGCCACCGGCGCGGCGGGAGCCGCTGGCAGTGGGACGGCGACGGGAGCAACCGCAACGTCAGGTGCCGATGCCTGGCTCGTCACACCGGTGGCGGCCGGAGCGGACGCCCCAGGTGTCGTTGCCGGGGCTTGGGCGCCCGCCTGAAAGACCGTCGATGCCAGCCAAAAACACAAACCCAGCCTGACGACACGCGTGTAATCCATAGTGATTCCCGTTTTTGTGCAAAATTTTCAAACAACTAATAACAGGCATAAGTCATGCCAGTGGCCGCGGGCAGGCAATGCACCCGCCAGAAATTCAGCGAAGCAGGGAAAGTCCCGATGCACTGACTGAGTGCGCCGCCTACATTGGTTGACCTGCAGACGAGCCTCCGTGCTCGCAAAGGGGCCGAGGAGACAAACAAATCAACCAGAACTGAATCGGCATCCTTCGGGATGTTTTTTACAAAGCGTCGGGCTTTCCTGGCGCTTTTTTTTTGCCTCTAGGTACCGAATCAGTGCATGCACCCGGGCGCATCCGCATGTGATGCAGGCACGATGAGACAATCCAGCATGGATTTGTTGATCGTGACGATGGCCTCGCTGCTGGCGGGTTTTGTGGACGCCATCGTCGGTGGCGGTGGCCTGATTCTGGTGCCTGCCCTGTTTGCGGTCTTTCCCACCACCCATCCGGCCACGCTGTTTGGCGTGAACAAGGGAGCCTCGGTTTGGGGCACAGCGGTCGCCACCGCCCAATATGCCCGCCGTGTGAACATGCGCTGGTCGGCCCTGCTGCCGGCGGCAGCGGCGGGTTTTGCCGGCTCGCTGGCCGGCGCCTGGCTGGTGACCGTTATCTCGCCGGGTTTTTTGCGCAAGGCGCTACCGTTTGTGCTGCTGGCGGTGCTGCTGTACACCCTGATCAAAAAGGAACTGGGCCGCCACCATACACCGCGTTTCAGCGGCCATGCCGAGACAGCTGCGGCCTGCTGTATTGGGCTGGTGCTGGGGTTTTACGATGGATTTTTTGGCCCCGGCACCGGTAGCTTTTTTGTCTTTTTGTTTGTGCGCTGGCTGGGCTATGACTTTTTGAATGCCTCAGCATCGGCCAAGCTGCTCAACACGTCCACCAACCTGGCAGCCCTGCTGCTGTTCGCATGGAAAGGCCATGTCTGGTGGCATTTCGCGCTGACCATGGCAGCAGCCAATGTCATCGGCAGCGTACTGGGCACCCGCATGGCGCTTAAACACGGCGCCGGTTTTGTGCGCATTGTGTTTATCGGGGTGGTCAGCACCTTGATCCTGAAAACCGGGTATGACGCTTTTATGAAGTAGCGCCAAAGTTCACCGGCCTGCCGACAGGCGCTACCCTAGTCAGGATAGACGTCAAGTGCAGGCACGGTGGGCGCCAGTTTGTTCAGGGCCTCGGCAATCGCGGCCGCCTTGGCCGCGTTGGCAGCGGCCGATGCCGCGCCACGTCCGCCCCCGGCGGCGCTGGCTGTGAGCAGGTCCGCCACTTCGGCGAGAGTACGCGGCTTGCCAATCGGGGCACCGGCCAGGCCTTTTTGCACGGCGGCCAGATCGACCTCACTGGGGTATTGGCCCAGCAACACATAGTCGAAAACGCGCCGGGCAATCGGCGCCGCGTGGGCCGCGCCAAAGCCGGCGTTTTCCACCACCACGGCCAGCGCAATCTTGGGTTTGTCCGCTGGTGCAAACGCCATGTACAGGGCGTGGTCGCGTTGATGTTCCTCCAGCTTGCGGGCGTCGTATTTGTCTTTCTGGCCGACCGTCTTGGCCTGCGCCGTGCCGGTTTTTCCGCCGCTGAGATAGGCCGCCCCCGCGAACACACGCGCCGACGTGCCGTCCTGCGTAACGCTGACCAGCGCCTTGCGAACAACGGCGATGTTGTCAAGCTTGTAGCCGAGGTTTTCACCGACGCTCGGCGCCACCGGCTGGTTGGCGCGTGTCACCGCATCCTGGGTGGCAATCACCAGCCGCGGCTTGTGCTTGACGCCATTGTTGGCCAGGATGGCAGTTGCCTGGGCCAACTGAAGCATGGTGAAGCTGTTGTAACCCTGCCCGATGCCCAGGGAAATGGTTTCACCGGCGTACCATTTTTTCTGCTCTGGTTTTTTGTAATAGTCGCGCTTCCAGGCTTGGCTGGGCAATACACCGCTCACTTCACCCAGGATGTCTAGGCCAGTGATCTGCCCGAACCCCATGGGTTTCATGAAATCGTGCATCGCATCCACGCCCAGATCGTTGGCCAGCGCGTAGTAGTAGACATTGCTGGACTTGACGATGCTCTGGTGCATGTCCACCGGACCGAGCCCGGCGCCATGGCTGCGGAACTGGTGGCCACCGAACATCCAGGAGCCGGTGTCGTTGGTGATGCTGCCGGGTTGGCGTTTGCCGGACTCGAGTGCCGCCATGGCCATAAAGGGCTTGTAGGTGGAGCCCGGCGGGTAAGTGCCGCGCAAGGCCCGGTTCAACAGCGGCTTGTCGATGGACTCGTTGAGGGCCTGCCAGCTTTCGCTGTCGATACCGTCAACAAACAGGTTGGGGTCGAAGGTTGGTTTGCTGACAAAGGCCAGCACTTCGCCGGTGCTCGGGTCCAGCGCCACCAGCGCGCCGCGCCGCTCGCCGAACAGATCTTCCACCAGTTTCTGCAGTTTGATGTCGATCGACAGCATGACCGTGTCGCCCGGTGTGGCCGAACTGCTGGCCAGCTTGCGCACCGCCCGGCCACCGGCTGAGGTTTCCACTTGCTCGACGCCGGTGTGGCCATGCAGTTGCTGCTCAAAGCTCTGCTCCACGCCGAGTTTTCCGATGTAGTCGGTACCGCGGTAATTGCCTTCTTCGTCGTTTTCCTCAATGCGCGCCTTTTCCGCCGGGTTGATGCGGCCGATGTAGCCCACCACATGGCTGGCCAGCTCACCATAAGGGTAGCTGCGAAACAGCCGCGCCTTGATGTCCACGCCGGGAAACCGGAAACGCTGGGCCGCGAAACGCGCCACTTCCTCGTCGCTCAGTCGGGTGCGGATCGGCAAGGACTCGAAATTTTTGGATTCATCACGCAGTTTTTTGAAACGTCGCTTGTCGCGCGGCGTGATCTCCACCAGACGCCCCAGCGCTTCGATGGTGTCGTCAAGGTCGCTGACCTTGGAGGGCGTGATTTCCAGCGTGTAGGCGGAGTAATTGGTTGCCAGCACCACCCCATTGCGGTCCAGAATCAGGCCACGATTGGGCACGATGGGAACCACTGCAGTACGGTTGCTCTCGGCCTGCGCGTTGAGGTCGTCGTGACGAACCACCTGCAAATAGACCAGACGGGCGGCGACCAGCGAAAAAGCCAAAAGGATGATCAGGCCCACCACCAACACCCGCGCGCGAAAGCGCGACAGGTCGGCTTCAACATCCCGGAGTTCAGTCATGGAAATTGCCCCCACGGTTGCGCACTGCGTGTCGCGCCCTGCCCCCCGAGGGGGCCGCTGCGCCTGCGGCCTGGCAAAGCCAGTTCCGCGGCCCCTGCTTGCATAACAGCGAGAGCGAACGTCGTTCGATCTTGGAGCGCAAAATCACCGAAAGGTTCGGTGGGTATTCAAGCCAGTCGGGGCGCAGTGCATTACACGCAGCCCACGGCGAATTGAAAAGCGTGAGGGCCATCTAGAGTGGCCGGTTTTCGTCGGGATTGGGCGCCCGGCGCTGCGGTGCCAGCAACATCACGCTGACCACCGGCCACAGCAGCGACTCGGCCAGCGGAGCCAGCAGCAGTGTCCAGCCCGGAAAAATACCGCCGCTGCTCATGCGGATGATGATCTCGACCCCGTGCGCCACGGCAAACATCGGCAGCACCTGCAGGGCCTGCGAAGGCACCGTGAACCACAGCAGACGGCGGTGAATCATGGTGGCGAAAAAACTCAGTGCGGTATAGGCCAGCGCATGCTGCCCCAGCAGGGCCGACTGGTGCACGTCCATGCCCAGCCCAAACATGAAGGCCAGGCCGATGCCCACGCGCTGCGGCTGGTGCACGTTCCAGAACACCAGAACCAACGCCAGAAAATCGGGCATCCAGGGCACACGTCCGAGCGGCAACATGTCCAGCAGCAAGGCGATGATCAGGCTGGTCCAAATGAAAACGGGGTTGGCCGGCAGCAACAGTTGCTGGCCCGACGGCATGATCATTTTCTGGCCCCTTTCTTGACCGGGCCCGGCGCGGCTTCGTCAACCGGTCGCAGCGGAATCTGGCCCGACACCGGCTCAATCACCATGACATGCACGGCCGCGCCGACTTGGGCTTGGGGCGTGCAGTAAATGCGGGCAAAAGCCGATTCGGCACGGCGTTCAATTTTTTCGATTTTGGCCACTGGCAACCCTGGTGGGTAGACCCCGTCCACGCCGCTGGTCGTCAGCAAATCGCCCTGCTGCACATCCGAGTTGCTGCCCATGAACCGCAGCTCCAGCCCACCGCCCGAAGCGGAGGGCTCGCCATACGCCACGCTTCGCGCACCGGTACGTGTGTTGAGCACCGGAATGGCCAGCTCGCGGTCAATCACCAAAGTCACTTCGCTGACCAGGGGATGCACGCGGGTGACCTGGCCAAGTACGCCAGACTCGTCCACCACCGGCGAGCCAAGTGCAACGCCGTGGGCCAACCCCTTGTCGATGATGATCTTGCGGGTGTAGGGATCGGGCGCGTCGTACAACACCTCAGCGGCCAGGCCGTTGATGGCTTTTTGCTCGCGCAGATCGAGCAGCTTGCGCAGGCGCGTGTTCTCAAGCGCCAATTGCTCGACCTGGCCGGCCCGAAGCGACTGCAGCGCGAGTTTTCTGCGCGCTTCTTCCTCGCTGGTTTTGGCCTGGCTCAAAGCGGTGAAATAACCGCCGCCGTGTTGCACGGCGCGCACCGGCTGCAGCGCCAGCCATTGCACCGGGTAAAGCGCAGTGGCCAAGGCGGCACGAATCGGCTGGGTCACCCGGAAGCGCATGTCCGCGACCATCAGGAACAGGGCCAGCGCACTGAAAAACATCAGCTTGGACAAGGCCGACGGCCCTTGCTTGAAAAAGGGCGGCGGGGTTCTGTCGAGGGTTCCTAAGGGCATGGTCTGCGGTCAATCATGCGCCCATCCGGCTGCATCAAGGAGGATGCTTTTTTATTCCGAAGTAAAGATGGAACCCATGCGATCCATTCGCTCCAGCGCAATGCCGCAGCCGCGCACCACGCAAGTCAGCGGGTCTTCGGCCACCAGCACCGGCAAACCGGTTTCTTCAGCCAGCAGGCGGTCCAGGTCGCGCAGCAACGCGCCGCCACCGGTCAGCATCATGCCGCGGTCGGCGATGTCGGCGCCGAGTTCGGGCGGCGTGTGTTCGAGTGCGGTTTTCACGGCGCTGACAATGTTGTTGAGCGGGTCGGTCAGGGCTTCGAGAATCTCGTTGCTGGAGATCGTGAAGCTGCGCGGCACGCCTTCGGACAGGTTGCGGCCCTTGACTTCCATCTCCTTGACCTCGGAGCCAGGGAAGGCCGATCCGATGTTTTTCTTGATGGCTTCGGCCGTTGGCTCGCCGATCAACATGCCGTAGTTGCGGCGGATATAGCTGATGATGGCCTCGTCGAAACGGTCGCCGCCAACCCGCACGCTGCCCTTGTAGACCATGCCGCCCAACGAGATCACGCCGACCTCGGTGGTGCCGCCGCCGATGTCGACCACCATCGAGCCGGAAGCTTCCGACACTGGCAGACCGGCGCCTATGGCTGCGGCCATCGGTTCTTCAATCAGGTAAACGTCGCTGGCGCCGGCGCCCAAGGCGCTTTCGCGGATCGCGCGGCGCTCGACCTGGGTCGAACCGCAAGGCACGCAGATGATGATGCGCGGGCTGGGCTTGAAGAAGCTGCGCGGATGCACCATCTTGATGAACTGCTTGAGCATCTGCTCGGTCACGGTGAAGTCGGCGATCACGCCGTCCTTCATCGGGCGGATGGCCTCAATGTTGCCGGGAACCTTGCCCAGCATGGCCTTGGCTTCGTGACCGACAGCCTGGATGGTCTTTTTGCCCTGCGGGCCGCCTTCGTGGCGGATGGCAACGACGGAGGGCTCGTCCAGCACAATGCCGCGGTCGCGCACATAAATCAGGGTGTTGGCGGTACCCAGGTCAATCGCCAAGTCGGTGGAAAAGTACCGACGGAAAGTTTCAAACATGTTGGGGGTCCGGTTCTGGTTGTGGGCATGGGGCAAACTTCGTTGCCCTATCGCCTTTTATGATTAATCAATAAGCGCGCGAAATTGGAAGGACGAAACGGTCTAACACCTTGATAAATAACGCCTAAAGCGTGCATCCAACCCTGATTGCACACCAAAGGCGGGATAATAACGCATCCCCTGAGAGTCATTGGCTGGCACACGGCCGATTATTTCACCTTTACACCCGGTTTCAGCTGCAGTTGTACCCCTCATGGCATTGACATCCCAAGACATAGAACGCGTCGCCAACCTGGCGAGGCTTGAATTGCGACCCGACGAGACAGACCGCGTGCTCGGCCAGCTCAATGGCTTTTTTGCACTGGTGGCGCAAATGGACGCCGTCAACACCGACGGCGTAGAGCCGCTGGCCCACCCGGCGGCGGTGCTGGGCCAGGTCGCGCTGCGCCTGCGGGACGACATCGTCAGTGAGCCGAACCAGCGCGATGCAAGCCAGAAAAGCGCGCCAGCCGTCGAGCGTGGTCTGTTTCTTGTCCCGAAGGTGATTGAATGAGCGCACTTGGCGAGGGGCCCGGCTTGGCGGGGATCGACACAGCGCGAATTCGATCCGCTGCCGACACCATCAACCTATCTCGCATGCACGCTGTCCGGGAGGCAGCTGAACGATGAGCACCGACCTGCACGACCTCGGCGTCGCCGAACTCGCGGCCAAACTCGCCGCCCGGCATGTCTCCAGCGTCGAAGTGACGCAGCACTTTCTGGCCCGCATTGAACAAAACGCCAGCCTGGGCGCTTTTCTCGCCACCGACAGTGCAGTCTCACTGGCGCAGGCCAGGGTAGCCGATGCGCGTCTGGCCGCCGGCGAGCGCACGCCGCTGCTCGGTGTGCCGCTGGCGCACAAGGACATCTTTGTCACGCGCGACTTCCCAACCACCGCCGGCTCAAAAATGCTGGAGAACTACCGCAGCCCGTTCGACGCCACTGTCGTTGGCAAGCTGGGGCAAGGTGTGCCAGGCCAAGGCCCGGGTGCCGGCATGGTCACGCTCGGCAAGCTCAACTGCGACGAGTTCGCCATGGGCTCGGGCAACGAAAACAGCGCCTACAAACCGGTGATGAACCCCTGGGATCACACGCGGATTCCCGGTGGCTCGTCGGGCGGCTCCGCCGCTGCCGTTGCGGCGCGGCTGGTACCAGCGGCGACCGGCACCGACACCGGCGGCTCCATCCGCCAGCCGGCCTCGCTGACCGGGATCACCGGTATCAAGCCGACCTATGGCCGCTGCTCGCGTTACGGCATGGTGGCGTTTGCCTCAAGCCTGGACCAGGCCGGCCCGATGGCGCGCTCTGCACTCGATTGCGCTCTGCTGCTTTCAAGCATGGCAGGCCCGGACCTGGACCGCGACTCGACCTCGCTGGACCTGCCGGTCGCCGATTACGCTACCGATTTGATAGCTGCCGGCGCAGTTGGGGCGGGGGCTACAGCCCCAAAAAGCTTAGAAGGTTTGCGGATTGGTCTGCCCAGCCAGTTTTTCGGCGCCGGCTGCTCGGCCGACGTGCTCCAGGCCGTGCGTGCGGCACTGGCCGAGTTTGAGAAGTTGGGCGCGACGCTGGTTGATGTCGATCTGCCACTGACCGAGCTGTCGATCCCGGTGTATTACGTGATCGCACCGGCCGAGGCCAGCAGCAACCTGAGCCGCTTCGACGGTGTGCGTTACGGTCACCGTGCCGCTAGCTACGGCGACCTGACCGACATGTACAAGAAGTCGCGCAGCGAAGGTTTCGGCGACGAGGTCACGCGCCGCATCATGATCGGCACCTATGTCTTGTCACATGGTTATTACGATGCGTATTACCTGAAGGCGCAAAAAATCCGCCGCTTGATCGCGCAGGATTTTCAGACCGCTTTCACGCAGTGCGACATCATTGCCGGACCGGTGTCGCCCACCGTCGCCTGGAAGATCGGCGAGAACGCCAGCGACCCGGTGGCCAGCTACCTGGCCGATATTTACACCCTGTCGTCGAGTCTCGCGGGCCTGCCTGGCATGAGTGTGCCGGCCGGTTTCGGCGCGCACAACATGCCGGTTGGCCTGCAACTGATAGGCAACTATTTCAAGGAAGCGCAGTTGCTGGGTGCGGCACACCAGTTCCAGCTCGCGACCGACTGGCACCTGCGCCAGCCCCCAGGCCTTTGAGTGATTTGACATGAGCCAGACCCAACCCACCGTGAACCCCTTTGCCGAGATGCAGGCCGGCCGACCCACCGGCCCGCTGGTGCAGGGCTACGAGGTCATCATCGGCTTCGAGACCCATACGCAGCTCACCACGCAATCGAAAATTTTCAGCCGAGCCCCGACCAGCTTCGGCGCCGAACCCAACACCGCCGCATCGGCCGTCGACTTCGCGCTGCCCGGCGCGCTGCCGGTGATGAACAAAGGCGCAGTGCAACGCGCCATCGAGTTCGGCCTGGCGGTGGACGCCCACATTGCCGAGTCCAGCGTGTTCGCGCGCAAGAATTATTTCTATCCCGACCTGCCCAAGGGTTACCAGATCAGCCAGTTTGAAATTCCGGTGGTGCAGGGCGGCCAGATCGAATTTTTCCTCGACGGCGTGAAAAAGTCGGTGCGCCTGGTGCGCGCCCATCTTGAGGAAGATGCTGGCAAGTCGCTGCACGAAGACTTTATCGGCCAGTCGGGCATAGACCTGAACCGCGCCGGCACGCCGCTGCTGGAGATCGTCACCGAGCCCGACATGCGCTCAAGCGCCGAGGCTGTGGCCTATGCCAAAGAGCTGCACAAGATCGTGACCTGGATTGGCATCTGCGACGGCAACATGCAGGAAGGCAGCTTCCGCTGCGACGCCAACGTGTCGGTGCGCAAGCCCGGCGCCGAACTGGGCATACGCCGCGAAATCAAGAACCTGAACAGCTTCAAGTTCATGCAGCAGGCCATCGACTACGAAGTGCGCTGGCAGATCGAGCAGATCGAGGACGGCAAAACGATCCAGCAAGCGACCGTGCTGTTCGACCCGGACACCGGCGAAACACGCGCCATGCGCACCAAGGAAGACGCGGCGGATTACCGCTACTTCCCCGATCCGGATCTGCCGCCGCTTGTGATTTCGCGCGAGTGGGTGGAGAAAACACGGTCTGAGATGAAGAAGTTACCCAGGGAACTTGCTTGCGAATTTCAAACAAAATACGGATTGTCTGAATACGACGCAGCTCAGCTAACTCAAAGTCCGGTCTTTGCGAAATATTTCGACAGCGTTGCCAATGTTTCCGGAAACCCAAAGCTTGCTTCCAATTGGGTGCTCGGCGAGGTTTCGGCCGCAGCCAATCGCTTGCAGGTGGAAATTGATGATGTAACGATGCCGGACCCGATGGCTGTCGCTGCTTTAATACGGCGAATTAGTGATGGAACTCTCTCCCATACAGGAGCCAAGACAGCATTCCAAGAACTTTTTGCAAGTATTAAAAGGCAATTCCAAGAGCTTGCTGATTACATCGCTGAGATTGATCGAATCATTGAGAGCCGTGATCTTAAACAAATGAGCGACACCGGCGAGCTCGAGAAGATCATCGACGATGTTCTCGCGGCCAACGCCAAAAACGTCGAGGAAGTCCGCGCCGGCAATACCAAAGCCATGAACGCGCTGGTCGGTCAGGCCATGAAAGCCACCAAGGGCAAGGCCAACCCGGCGCAGGTCAATGAGTTGCTGAAGAAAAAATTGGCTTAACGCAAGTCGAAATTGCTACGAAAACAATAGCCGCTTGCGCCCATCCAGCAAGGGCCAAAGCCATTTTTTAGCACTGATTCTATTTTTTGACGGCCACCGGCGCAGGCGCGGGCTTACCCTGCGCCGCCACACCGGCCGCCGCCCATAGCTGTTTGAGCTTGCCCAACTCGACGTCGAAGCGCTGGTTCACGCGTTTTTTCTCGGCGTCCTGCTCAACGATGAAGCGTTTTTGCATGGCAACGCTGCTGTCGTTTTCTTCCAGCCGGCGCTTCAGCGAGGCCGGTGCACGGCCTGGGGTGTCTTTGTAAAACTCCAAATCGGCATTGATGGCCTTGCGCTGCTCGGCAAGCTCCTGCGAGCGTTTGTTCGAGGCCTTGATGACTTCGCCGACCTGGCTCAGCGCTTCGGCGCGCTCTTTGTCATGCAGCTCACGCGAGGGGTAACGCAGCAACAGGGCGCGATCACGGCGCTTATCTTCATCCTCGCGGGCCCGCACTTCGGCGGCGACCTTTTCCTTTTCTTCCAGCGCCGCGCGCTCTGGTGGGGTCAGTTGGGGGGGCACCACGCGCCGGACCGTGCCTGACGGGTTGATTTCGCGCTGAACCCGATCCATACATTCAGCAATCGGGCGGTCCGAGGTGATCTTGCGGCCAGTGCCGTCAACGCAGGTGTAAATGCCTTGCAGGCTTGGAACGCTGGTTTGTGCAACCGCGATTTCGCCCAGACAGGCGGCCAGCAAGGCGAGGCCCGCCTGGGTCACGGTGTACAGCTGCAGGGGCATGTGCATGATTCCTCAATCAACGCCGTAACGCTGCCGGTAGTCCAGCACGCGCTGGTAATGGGTCTGAAGCGAGTCGCCGCTGTTTGGTTCCGCATCAACAGCAGGCGCTTTGCCCGCCTCAGCCAGATACTGCAGCAAGTCGGTCAATCGGGCAATCGCGAAAACGTGAAGCCCCAACTCGCGAGTGACAAACTGTACGGCGCTGTAAGCCACGTCCTGGCCGTTTTCGACCGCCTTCTCCTGCCGGTCCAGCGCGATGGCCACCGCATGCGGCGTGGCGCCTGCTGCGCGGATGATGGCAATCGACTCGCGTGTCGCGGTGCCGGCCGAAATCACGTCGTCAAGGATCAACACCCGCCCCTTGACAGGTGCGCCGACCAGCGAGCCGCCCTCGCCGTGGTCCTTGGCTTCCTTGCGATTGTAGGCAAACGGCAGGTTGCGGCCGAGACGTGCCAGCTCCACGGCCACGGCCGCGACCAGCGGGATGCCCTTGTAAGCCGGACCAAAAATCATGTCGAACTGCAGGCCGCTGGTTTTCTCTTCCAGCAGCAGGCCGCGCGCATAAAATTGGGCCAGGCGGCCGAGCTTGGCGCCGTCGTCAAACAGGCCCGCATTGAAAAAATAGGGGCTCATGCGCCCGGCCTTGGTCTTGAACTCGCCGAAGCGCAGCACGCCGGACGCAATGGCAAACTGCACGAATTCCTGTGCCAGCGCACGGCCTTCGTCGTTTTGAATGTCGCCCTGTGGGTGATGCTTGCGGGCCTGCCCTGGCGTGCCTGTTGTTATGCTCATTGGAGTCCCATGTTTAAGTTGACCAGCCTGAACCTCAACGGCATCCGTTCCGCCGCCACCAAAGGCATGCCCGAATGGGTGGCCCAGACCCAGCCGGATTGTATTTGCATGCAGGAGCTCAAGGCCCAGGCGGCCAACGTGGCCGGGCGCTTCGACGAGATTGCCGGCCTCAAAGGGCACTTTCACTTTGCCGAGAAAAAGGGCTATTCCGGTGTGGCGGTGTACAGCCGCCACGAGCCCAGCGACGTGATCACCGGTTACGGCTCGCATGAATTCGACGCCGAAGGCCGCTACGTCGAGTTGCGCTTTGACCGTCCCGGCCGCAATCAGGCACCCAAACTGTCCATCATCAGTTGTTATTTCCCGAGTGGTTCCTCAGGCGAGGAACGCCAGGCCGCGAAGTTCCGTTTTCTGGCCGAGTTTTACCCTTACCTCGCCAGCCTCAAGGAAAACCGCGACTTCGTGCTGTGTGGCGACATCAACATTGCGCACCAGGAGATCGACCTGAAAAATTTCAAGGGCAACAAAAAGAACAGCGGCTTTTTGCCCGAAGAGCGTGCGTGGATGACTGCTCTGCTGCGCGACGCCGAAGCGGCGGAAGAAGCGCTCGAAGAACTGACCGAAGGCACTGGCCAGCCCACGGAAAAGGCCACACGCGGTGGCGGCATGGTTGATGTCTACCGCAAACTGCAGCCGACCACCACCGACGCGGCTTACACCTGGTGGAGTAACCGCGGGCAGGCCTACGCGAAGAACGTCGGCTGGCGGCTGGACTACCATTTGGCAACGCCTGCACTGGCAGCACTGGCCAAAAGCGAAACCATCTACAAGGCGCAACGCTTCTCCGACCACGCGCCGATCACCGTGGATTACGCCCTCACGCTTTGATCCGCATGGCCGACGACGTTTGCATTTGCTATTAAAAATATAGCTGTCTGCGCCCACCGGCCATGGGCTAGCAGCCCATTTAATACACAAACACAGGGCGCCTGCGCTCCGCGCGCTTGCGCGCCCGACTGACGCCGCGTCAAAACGCCGCCGACGGCAGCGACTACAGGATCACTTGGCACGCCCCTTGCATCTCATCTTGTACACAAGTATGGATGCTTTAAATTGGTGCGCCCTTTCATGAATCTCGATCCTGCCAAGCGCAACCCGGCCTGGGCGGATGAGGCCTGGATCTACCAACCGGCGCAAGCTGCCCTGTCGGCTGCCGATGAGGTGGGAGCGGGCCCGCTCGCAGGCCTGCGTTTTGCCGTCAAGGACAACATCGACGCCGCCGGCCTGCCGACCACGGCGGCCTGCCCGGCCTTTGCCTACACGCCACCGGCCAACGCTGCTGTTGTGCAAAAACTGCGCGATGCTGGTGCGTCGCTGGCCGGTAAAACCAACCTCGATCAGTTTGCCTGCGGCCTGAACGGTACGCGCTCACCGTTTGGCGCCGTCCCCAATGCGTTCAATCCGCTGTATGTATCGGGAGGCTCCAGCTCTGGCTCGGCTTATGTGGTGGCCACCGGTCAGGTGGACTTCGCCCTAGGCACCGACACCGCCGGCTCCGGCCGCGTGCCGGCCGGCCTGAACAACATCGTCGGCCTGAAGCCCTCGCGCGGCGTGATCAGCGCGCGCGGCGTGGTGCCGGCCGCCCAGAGTGTGGACTGTGTCTCCATCTTTGCGCGCACCGTCGCCACCGCCGTGCGTGTGCTTGAAAGTGCCATGGGGCACGACCCGCTCGATGCCTGGTCGCGCAAGCTGGTGTTGAGCAGCCAGCCTTTCCCTGCCACTTTCCGTTTTGGGGTGCCGTCGGCACCCGAGTTTTATGGTGATGCCGCCGCCGAGGCGGCGTTCGGAGACGCGATCGTTCGCCTGCAGGCCATGGGCGGCACCGCCGTGTCCCTCGATTTCAGCCCGCTCGCCGAGGTGGCGGCGCTACTTTATGAAAGTGCGCTGGTGGCGGAGCGTTATGCCGCGATACGCGGTTTCTTTGATGCGCACGAAGGCGATGTTGTCGAACCGGTCCGCAGCATCATTGCCGCCGGTCGCAATTACAGCGCTGCCGACCTTTATGAAGTGCAGACCCGCGTCAAGCTGCTGGGCCAGCAGGCCGATGCGATGTGGAGCGGCATTGATTTGCTACTGGTGCCGACCGCACCCACGCACTACACGATTGCGCAAATGCAGCACGACCCGGTGGCGCTGAACCGCAAGCTCGGCGCCTACACCAATTTCGTGAACCTGCTTGATTACGCAGCGCTGTCGGTGCCCAGCTCGATGCGGGCAGACGGTCTGCCGTTTGGCATCACCCTGATTGGTCCCTGCGGCAGCGATTGGCAATTGGCCGATCTCGGCCAGCGATACCATCACCAGAGCGGGCTCACGCAGGGCGCGACCGGCGAGCCCCTGCCTGCGATGGTGCCCATCACCGGCCTGCGCCCCCCTGCGACCGTACGGGTCGCCGTGGTGGGCGCGCACCTCTCGGGCATGCCGCTCAACGGCCAACTGACCGAGCGCGGCGCCACACTGATTTGCAGCACTGAAACCGCAGCGCATTACAGGCTGTATGCCTTGCCCGGCACCACGCCACCCAAGCCCGGCCTGCTGCGTGTGGCGCCTGACCAGGGCGAGCGCATCGCACTGGAAATTTGGGCCATGCCGCTGGCCGAATACGGCTCGTTTGTCGCGCTGATTCCCGCGCCGCTGGGCATAGGCACGCTGGAACTAGGCGACGGTAGCAGCGTGCAGGGTTTTGTCTGCGAGGCCCAGGCCCTGCAGAGCGGTGCCCGTGACATTTCGCATCTTGGCGGCTGGCGTGCCTATATCCAGTCGCTCAAACCCCTGGCGGCCTGACGCTTTCCGCTTTTTTTACCCACCCTTTCTCACCCAAGGAGTTCCCATGAGCATTCCCAGCACAACGTCCCCCGCCACCGTCACCCGCAGGAAAGCCATGGTCACAGGCGCCTCCTTGCTTGGCGTGCTCGGCATGCCCGCCATCGTGCGCGCCCAGGCCGCACCGAAAATACGCATCGGCTACTGGCCCATCGCCGCCGGCCTGCCGTTTTACGCGGCCATCGAGCTGGGCTACTTCAAGGAAGCCGGCCTGGACGTGGAGCCGCTCAAGTTCGCAGGCGCGCAGCAGGTCATGGAAGCCGTGCTCTCGGGCCGCTCCGATGGCACCGCCAACGGCACCGGCTCGGCCAATATCGCCATCGGTGAATTGGCCCAGCCTGGCACCTTCAAGATTTTCTGTTCTAACCCGAGCAATGTGAAAAACGTGCTCGACGAGGTCATCGTTCCGGTGGCCAGTCCCGCCAAGGTGATGGCCGATCTCAAGGGCAAGCGCATCGGCTCCGGTCCTGGCATCCAGAACGTGACCCTGGCCAAAACGGTGCTGGAGCGCGGCGGCGCCGTGGGTGCGACCGTGGTCGAGTTGCCGATTGGCCAGCATGTGGCCGCGCTGGCCGCCGGCCAGATCGACGGCGCCTACACGCTGGAGCCCACCGGCACCATAGGCCGCATGAACGGCACCACGCGTGTGCTTGAGGCTGGCGTGATTGCGCGCTACGTGTTGGGCGACCCGATGGCCCCGTGGTTCGGCGGTTCGGCCTCGCTGTCTTCAGACTTCATCAAGAAGAACCCCGATGCCGCCAAAAAATTCGTTGCCGCCTACGGCAAGGGCGTGGCCTACGTGCGCAGCAAGTCGGTCGAGGCGCGCCAGTACCTCAAGGGTTACACACCCATCGAGGGCGCGCTCACCGCCGAGGTACCGCTGGCGGCCTACATGATGTACAACGAATTCAAGCCGGCTGACGTTGCGCACTTTCAGAAGTTCTTCGACCTGTTCTCCGAAAAAGGCATCTTCAGTTCACGTCTGATGGTGGACTCAATGCTCTACAAGGGCTGAGCAAGATGACCACCACCTCTGCGACGGCGGCACCGGCAGCGCCCACCAAGCCCTGGGCGCCGCCTGCTGCCACGCCGGTGGCCGTTGTGCAACGCACGCCAGCGCTGGACAAGGCGCTGCCCTTCATCGGCCCGGTGGTGCTCTTCATCGTCTGGGACATGGTGGTACGTTTCGGCTTCATCAAGCCCATCCTGCTCCCTCCGCCGCTCGATGCCCTCGGCGCGCTGGTCAACGGCCTGGCCGGTGGGCCGCTGCTCAAGGACTTCGCGGTCACGGTATGGCGCACGGTGCAGGCGTTCATGATCGCCGCCGCGATCGGCATGCCGCTGGGCGTACTGCTGGGCAGCAACGAAAAGGCCTACCGCAGCGTCGAGTTCCTGATCGATTTCTTCCGCTCGACGCCGTCCTCGGCGCTGATCCCGCTGTTCCTGATGATCTTCGGCGTGTCCGACATCAACAAGGTGGCTATTGCCGCTTTTGGCGCGTGGCTGATTGTGGTCTTCAACAGCGCCTACGGCGTGATCAATGCGCGCAAGCAGCGTGTGATGGCGGCCAAAGTCATGGGTGCCACGCGCTGGCAGGTGTTCAAGGATGTGCTGATCTGGGAAAGCCTGCAGCCGAGTTTTGTCGGCCTGCGTTCTGCCGTGTCGATGGCACTGGTGATTGTGATTGTTGCCGAGATGTTCATCGGTGCCGACACCGGCCTGGGCAACCGAATCATCAACTCGCAGCAGGTGATGAACGTGAAGGACATGTATGCGTCCATCCTGGCTGCCGGCGCGCTGGGTTACGCACTCAACATCTTTTTCCTGTTGCTTGAGCGCCGCATTGTGCATTGGAGCGGTAGGTGAATATGGCCCCCACGCTTGTCGCTTCGGGTACTACGCTGCCCCCCGAGGGGGCCGCTGCGCCTGCGGGCCGGCGGAGCCGGACCCGCGGCCCCTGCTTGAAGGGGAAGTGTGCGCGGGCGTTTCCTCAACATGAAACTTATTGGAGTGCGTCATGTCCGCTGTAATCAATGCGCCGGTGTTTGCCGATGTGCCTGTGCGCGAATTTCAGCCTGGTCCGGCCGGCACACAAATCACCATCCGCGGGCTGACCAAGTATTTCGCCGGATGGCCGCTGTACGAGGACTTCAACCTCGATATCCCGAAACACAAGATTGTCTCGGTGTTCGGGCCCAACGGGTGCGGCAAGTCCACGCTGATCAACATGATCGCCGGGCTGGTGCCCATCGATGCCGGCGAGATCCTGTTCGATGGCAAGTCGCTGAAGGACACCAAGATCGGCTACGTGTTCCAGAACTACCGCGAAGCGATGTTCCCTTGGATGCGCACCATCGACAACATTGCCTACCCGCTGAAGCTCGAAGGCAGGTCCAAGGCTGAGGTGGACCGGCGCATGGCCGAGCTGGTGGCCTCTTTTGACGTCAAGTTCGACCTCAACCGCTACCCCTATGAACTCTCGGGCGGCCAGCAGCAGACCGCCTCCATCATGCGGGCACTGGCCAACAACCCCGAGGTGCTATTCCTGGACGAACCCTTCTCTGCGCTTGACTTCGAGATGACGCTGTTCATACGTGAAAAGCTGCAGGAAGTCTTCATGCAAACCGGCACCACCATGCTGCTGGTGTCACACGACCTGGAAGAAGCGGTCTACTTGGCCGACCAGGTGCTGCTGCTGACCAAACGGCCGACACGCGTCGCCGAAATCCTGCCCTACAACGATGTCCGGCCGCGCACGGTGGACACGCTGTCCGAGCCGGGCTTCATCAGCACCAAAAAACTGAGCCTGGAGATTTTCCAGAGCGAAGTGCGGCGCTGAGACATCCGGAGAATTGAAACAATGGACGAAGCAAAGATCGCGGCCTATGTTGGCAGCACCGCCGCCATGCTGGGGCTGCCGCTGTCGCCGGCACGTGCGGCGCGGGTCGTCGCCCACCTGCAGCGCACCGCCGCCATGGCCGCGCTGCTGGATACCGCGCCGTTGGCACCGCACGACGAACTGGCTGCAATTTACAGCCCTGCAGCCTTTCCGCCCATGGATGACCGGCCATCCCAGCTATGAAAGTCATAACGTTTGACGCCGCCACCATGGCTGCCGCTGTTGCTGCAGGCGAGCTCAGTGCGCGCGAGCTGGTAGACGCCAGCCTTTCGTGTATCGCCGCCACTGACGGCCAGGTCAATGCCTTCACCGAAACGACTGCGGCACGCGCCCGCGCCGAGGCCGATGCGGTGGACGCGCAGCGAGCCCGCGGCGACACCCTGGGGCCGCTGGCCGGTGTGCCCTATGCGGTCAAGAACCTGTTTGACATTGAGGGACTGACCACTCTGGCCGGCTCGAAGGTCAACCAGGGCCTGCCGGCAGCTTCGGCCGACGCGGTGCTGATCACGCAGATGAAGGCCGCCGGCGCGGTGCTGGTGGGCGCACTCAACATGGACGAATACGCCTACGGTTTCACCACCGAGAACACGCATTACGGGCCCTGCCACAACCCGCACGACCTGACGCGGGTTGCCGGCGGCTCCTCAGGCGGCTCGGGTGCAGCGGTCGCGGCCGGCCAGGTGCCGGTAACGCTGGGCTCGGACACCAATGGCTCCATCCGTGTGCCGTCCTCGCTGTGCGGCGTCTGGGGACTCAAGCCCACTTTCGGCCGCTTGTCACGCCGCGGCACCTATCCCTTTGTGCACAGCATCGACCACCTCGGGCCGATGGCCAGCAGCCTGGCCGGACTTGGCCTGGCCTACGACACGCTGCAACAGCCCGACCCGCTGGACCCCGGCAGCCATGCGCTGCGTGTGCAGCCGGTGACGTCGGCTTTGGGCAAGGGGATAGCCGGCCTGCGTATCGGTGTGCTCGGCGGCTACTTTCATGACAACGCCGGACCTGAAGCGCGCGCGGCGGTGGCGCTGGCCGGCCGCACTTTGGGCGCGCAAGCAGAGGTGACTTGGCCCGATGCAGCGCTGGCGCGCGCAGCGGCCTTCATCATCACCGCGAGCGAAGGCGGCAGCCTGCACCTGGGCGATTTGCGCACGCGTGCCGACGATTTCGAGCCGCTGTCGGTGGACCGTTTCATCGCCGGCGCGTTGCAGCCGGTGCACTGGTATCTGCGCGCGCAGCGATTTCGCCGCGTTTACCGCGACAAGGTCAACGCCCTGTTCAAGGACTGGGACGTGTTGCTGACACCGGCCACGCCGGTCAGCGCCACCGTGATTGGCACCGAGTGGCTCGAACTCAACGGCGTGCGCCAGCCGTGTCGCGCTGCGATGGGATTGCTGACGCAACCCATTTCCTTCGCCGGCTGCCCGGTGGTGACCGCGCCGCTGTGGCCAGCCGGAACTGGCGGCATGCCGCTCGGCGTGCAAGTCATCGCCGCCCCCTGGCGCGAGGACCTGGCCTTTCGCGCTTCGCAGGTGCTGGCTGATGCCGGCGTCGCCCACATTCAGTCCGTCACCCTGTGAAGCCATGAACCCCATCCTCGCCATCAATCTTCCCGAGGTCCTCGCCGAAGTCTCGGCCGCATTTGCACGTTATGAGGACGCGCTGGTCAACAACAAGGTGGAGGTACTTGACGAGCTGTTCTGGAACAGCCCGCATACCCTGCGCTACGGCACCACCGAGAACCTCTATGGCTACGCCGCTATCCAGGCCTTCCGCGCAGGACGGCCCGCACAGGGGCTGCAACGCAGCCTGCGGAAAACCGTGATCACGACCTATGGCCCCGACATGGCGACTGCCAATGTCGAATTCCAGCGCGCCGGCAGCGCCGAAACCGGTCGGCAAAGCCAGACCTGGATGCGCACGCTTGAGGGCTGGCGCGTGGTCGCCGCCCACGTGAGTCTTCTTGCCTGAGCGATAGCTCACCCCTTCCAGCAGAAACAGGCCTCTTCATGCACACCTCCTTGCTCCCGCGCCGCCGCTTGCTCACAGCCGCTGTCACCGCCGATGCACACCTGCGTGGCCAGATGTGGCAGCGCGGCGCCGAGATTCGCTACTTGCCGGCCAAGCGACTGGCAACCATGGTCCAGGGCGATTCGCGGCGCTGGGCTGTCATCGCCAAAGCCACCGGCGCCCGCGCCGAATAACCACCACCCCTTCCATCGCTTCCCTCGCTTCCCTCGCTTCCCATTTGCCACCCAACCAAGGACTCACCATGAACCTACTTAATCGCCGCGATTCGATCAAAACCCTGGCCGCGTTCGGCGCTGCGGCCGCCAGCCCACTTGCGTTTGCGCAAAAGCCCCTGACCGTTGGCGTGATCTACGTCGGCCCGCGAGACGACTACGGTTACAACCAGGCGCATGCGCAGGCCGCAGCCGAACTCAAAAAGATGCCCGGGGTCAAGGTGGTCGAGGAGGAGAACGTGCCCGAGACCGCGGCCGTACAGAAGACCATGACCGGCATGATTGCGCAGGACGGCGCGTCGCTGGTATTCCCAACCTCCTTCGGCTACTTCGACCCGCACGTACTGGCGGTAGCGCCCAAGTTTCCCAATGTGCGTTTCGCCCATTGCGGCGGGCTCTGGACCGAGGGCAAACACCCGAAAAACGCCGCCAGCTTCTTCGGCTACATCGAGGAGTGCCAGTACCTCAACGGCGTGATCGCCGGCCACATGACCAAGAGCAACAAGATCGGCTTCATCGCCGCCAAGCCGATCCCGCAGGTGCTGCGCAACATCAATGCCTTCACCCTGGGCGCGCGTTCCGTCAAGCCCGGCATCACCACCAGCGTGATCTTCACCGGCGACTGGTCGATGCCGGTCAAGGAAGCCGAAGCCACCAACAGCCTGGCCGACCAGGGCGTGGACGTCTTCACCATGCACGTGGACGGTCCGAAGGTCATCGTCGAGACCGCGGCCAAACGCGGCAAGATGGTCTGCGGTTACCACGCCAGCCAGGCCAAACTCGCGCCCCAGGCCTACCTGACCGGCGCCGAGTGGAACTGGCTCACCGCCTACACAACCTTTGTGGAAGCCGCGCGCAGCGGCAAGCCGCATCCCAACTTCATCCGCGGCGGCCTGAAGGACGGCTACGTGAAGATGTCAGCCTACGGTCCCACGGTGACCGATGCTGCGAAAAAGCAGGCCGACAGCGTCAAGGCGCAGATGGTGGCAGGCAGCTTCGACATCTTCAAGGGCCCGCTGAAGGACAACAAGGGCGGCACCATCGTCCCGGCCGGCAAGGTCTTCAAGCAAACCGATCTTGAGCTGGAGAAGATGAACTACCTGGTCGAAGGTGTGATCGGAAGTGTTTGACGAACAGGCCCATCGATCGACGCCACGCTGATGCGCCACTCTCTCGCCAACTTCCTGCTGCCCGTCGGCGCCATCGTCGCGGCGTTGGGGCTGTTCGGCGTGTTTGTCTGGTTCGCCGGCTTCAGCCCGCTGGAGGTCTGGCTGCTGCTGTTCAAGGGTGCCTTCGGCGACTGGTATTCGTGGCAGAACACCTTGCAGCGCGCCGCGCCGCTGATGCTCACAGCCCTGTGTGTTGCCATTCCGGCGCGCGCGGGCCTGACGGTGATCGGCGGCGAGGGCGCGGTGGTGCTCGGCGGGCTGGCTTGCGCCGGCCTCGCGCAGGGCCTGCCACTGCCGGCCAATACGGCTGGCACGGTGATGGTCTGCCTGGCCGCAGCAGCGGCGGGCGGGCTGTGGATCACGCTGGCAGGCTGGCTGCGCCAGTACCGCGGCATCAATGAAACCATCAGCAGCCTGCTGCTGGCCTATGTCGCCATCGGTCTGTTCAAGCACCTGGTCGAAGGTCCGCTGCGCGACCCGTCCAGCCTGAACAAGCCCTCGACCTTTTCACTGGCCGAAGGCTTGCGCATCGGCGGCATCGCCGGTTCCGACGTGCACTGGGGGCTGGTAATTGGCGTGCTGGCGTGCCTGGCGACCGGCCTGTGGATGCGCATCACGCCTTCGGGTTTTGCGCTGCGCGTGGTCGGCGGCAACCCGCGCGCGGCGCAGCTGGTCGGCCTGCCGGCGTCGAAGCTGATCCTGCTGGCCTGTGCGCTGGGCGGCGCCTGCGCCGGCGTGGCCGGCGCCATCGAGGTGGCGGCCGTGCACACCAACGCCAACGCTGCGCTGATTGCCGGATACGGCTACGCCGGCATCCTGGTGGCATTTATCGCACGCCAGCATCCGGTCGCCATCATCCCGGTGGCGATTCTGTTCGGCGGCTTCGGTGCGGCCGGCAGCCTGCTGCAGCGCCGCCTGGGTTTGCCTGATGCTTCTGTGCTGGTGTTGCAGGGCATTGCCTTTGTGCTGATCCTGGCCAGCGAAGCGCTGCGTGATGTGGACTGGAAAACATTCTTTGCGCGCATCAACCGCTTCGGTCCGTCCGAGCCGAGCCCGATCCCCCTGCCGCAGGACAAGCCATGAGCGCCGACCAGTTGCTGATTTTCTTTGCCGGCATCGTCGGCGGCGCCTTGCGCGTCGGTGCCCCTTTTCTGTTTGTCAGCCTGGGTGAATGCATCACCGAAAAATCGGGACGCATCAACCTGGGTCTGGAAGGCGTGCTGGTGCTCTCGGCCATGTCGGCCTTCGGCGCGTCTTACCTGTCCGGTTCGGCCTGGATCGGCGTGCTGGCCGCCGCCGCCACCGGTGCGCTACTGGCCACCTTGCACGGTGTGCTCTGTTCGCTGCCGCGCGTCAACGACATCGCTACCGGCATTGCGCTGATGCTGCTGGGCATGGGCCTGGCCTTCTACCTGGGCAAGCCGCTGATCCAGCCGCAAGCGCCGCAACTGCCGGCCATTGCGCTGGGCAACTGGAGTGACTCGGCCGCCGTACGTTCGGCCCTGCAGGTCAATGCACTGGTGCCCATAGGCGTCGCTCTGGCCGTGGCGCTGTGGTGGGCCTTTGCCAACACCCGCGCCGGCCTGCTGGTGCGCATGGCGGGTGATTCGGCCAATGCCACCCGCGCCCTCGGTTATTCGGTGTCCGCAATCCGGATCGCCGCCACTGCTGCGGGCGGCATGGTCGCCGGCCTGGGTGGCGCCTCGCTCACGCTGTTCTACCCTGGTAGCTGGAACGAAGGCATCTCCAGCGGTCAGGGCCTGATCGCAGTGGCGCTGGTGATCTTCGCACGCTGGAGCCCGGTCCGCTGCGTCTGGACCTCGCTGCTGTTCGGCGGCGCCGGCGCCATCGGCCCGGCGCTTCAGTCGATCGGCATCAGCTGGGGCTACCACCTGTTCAACATTGTTCCCTATCTGCTGACGCTCCTGATTCTGGTCATCACCTGCCGGCCGGGCACAACGGTGAGCGGCAGCCCGGGCGAACTCTCCTCCGCGCGTTGAATACAAACAAGGAATTAAAATGACAGGCCTAGGCGGACTCAATAAATCGAAACATGGCGTAGTTTTGGGCCTGGTGCAACTGCAACTTCCCATAATTGAGACACCCGCGCAACTGGCCGCGCAGACGCAGCGCATCTGCGACATGGTCGCCAAGGCGCGGCGCAACCAGAGCACCATGGACCTGGTGGTGTTTCCGGAATATTCGCTGCACGGGCTGTCGATGTCGATGGCACCTGAACTGATGGTGACACTCGACGGCCCCGAGGTCGCCGCTTTCAAGCGGGCCTGTGTGGACAATCACATCTGGGGCTGTTTTTCCATTATGGAGGCCAACCCCGGCGGCAACCCCTACAACAGCGGCATCATCATCGACGATACGGGAGCCGTGAAGCTTTACTACCGCAAGCTGCATCCCTGGGTGCCGGTCGAGCCCTGGGAGCCGGGCAACCTAGGCGTGCCGGTCTGCGACGGGCCGAAGGGCAGCAAGCTCGCGCTGATCATCTGCCACGACGGCATGTTCCCCGAGATGGCGCGCGAGGCCGCCTACAAGGGCGCGGAAATCATCCTTCGCACCGCCGGCTACACGGCGCCGATACGCCACAGCTGGAAGATCAGCAACCAGGCCAATGCCTTCAGCAATCTGGCCATCACGGCCAACGTCTGCCTGTGCGGCAGCGACGGCAGCTTCGACTCCATGGGCGAGGGCATGTTCTGCAACTTCGACGGCACCGTGCTGGTCGAAGGCGGCGGGCGCCCCGACGAAATCATCACGGCCGAAGTGCGGCCCGATCTGGTGCGCGAAGCGCGCACCGGCTGGGGCGTGGAAAACAACATCTACCAGCTCTACCACCGCGGTTATGTGGCTGTGAAAGGCGGCGCTCAGGATTGCCCGTATACCTATATGCGCGACATGCTGGATGGCAAGTACCAGCTGCCCTGGCCGGTGGAAGTGACCGACGGGACCTCCTGCGGTTTCGACGCGCCGACGCGCAGCTACCAACCTTGAGAAGGACTGCAACGATGGAACGCTTCGTCAACGCCAACCCCTACGCCTGGCCCTGGAACGGCGACCTGCGGCCGGACAACACCGCACTGGTCGTGATCGACATGCAGATCGATTTCTGCGGCGAGGGCGGCTACGTCGACAAGATGGGCTACGACATCTCGCTGACACGCACGCCGATCGCGCCGCTCAAGACCCTGATGGCCGGCATGCGCAGCGCGGGCTACCACCTGATCCACACGCGCGAAGGCCACCGGCCCGACCTGTCCGACCTGCCCGCCAACAAGCGCTGGCGCTCGCGCCAGATCGGCACCTACGGCTTGGGCATAGGCGACGACGGGCCCTGCGGCCGCATCCTGGTGCGCGGTGAGCCCGGCTGGGAAATCATTCCCGAGCTCGCGCCGCTGCCCGGCGAGGTGATTATTGACAAACCCGGCAAGGGCTCGTTTTACGCCACCGACCTCGATAGGGTGCTGCACACGCGCGGCATCCGCAATCTGATCCTGACCGGCATCACCACCGATGTGTGTGTGCACACCACCATGCGTGAGGCCAATGACCGCGGCTTCGAATGCCTGCTGCTATCAGACTGTACCGCCGCCACCGACAAGGGCAACCACGAGGCGGCATTGAAGATGATCACCATGCAGGGCGGCGTGTTCGGCGCGCATGCGGTGTCAAAGGCCGTGCTCGACGCACTGGCGCAGCCATGAGCACAAGCGCAGCCATCGGCAGCCTGCCGCCAGCCACCGGCGCGCTGGCGCTGGACACCTACCGCATGAGCATGCGTTTTGGCAGCTTCACTGCGCTCGACAGCGTCAGCCTGAAGGTGGCGCCGGGCACGGTGCACGCGCTGCTCGGTGAAAACGGCGCCGGCAAAAGCACGCTGGTCAAATGTGTGGCGGGTTTCCAGCGTCCCTCGGAAGGCAGCATCCTGATTGACGGCCGCGAGCAGGCGATTGACAACCCGGTGGTGGCGCGTGCGCTGGGCATCGGCATGGTCTACCAGCATTTCACGCTGGCGCCCGGCATGACGGTGGCCGAGAACCTGCTGCTAGCCAGCGGCCAGGCACCGGCGGTGATCAACTGGAAGCAAAAACGCGCCGAACTCGCGGCCTTCCTCCAGACCACGCCGTTCCGTCTGGACCTGGATGCGCGGCCGCTGGACATGGCGGCCGGCGAGAAGCAGAAGCTGGAACTGCTCAAGCAACTCTACCTCAGGCCGCGCCTGCTGATCCTCGACGAGCCGACCTCGGTGCTCACGCCGCAGGAGGCCGACGAGGTGCTGGGCCATGTGCGCGACTTCGCGCGCGCCGGCCATTGCACGGTGCTGATCATCACCCACAAGTTCCGCGAAGTGATGGCCTACGCCGATGACGTGACGGTGCTGCGCCGTGGCAAGGCCGTACACAGCACTTCTGTGGTGGCGACCGATCCTGGGCGGCTGGCGCAGGCCATGGTCGGTGATACGGCTGCAGCCCGCCATGAAAGTCGGGATACGGAACAAAACAGACCTCCAACCCATGCTGGACGAGCGCAAGCAGCTATCAATAAAATAGCAAGTGCTGCGCCGCTCGAAGTGCACGGACTGCAGGTCATGGGCGACCGCGGCACGCTGGCCGTGCGCGAACTGAACCTGTCGGTGGCGGCGGGCGAGATCCTCGGCATCGCCGGCGTCTCCGGCAACGGCCAGCGCGAACTCGTTGAAGCCCTGGTCGGCCAGCGCGCGCGCGCCGCCGGCGTGGTGCGGGTGGACGGCCAGGCTTATGCTGCCACGCGCGAGGAGAACCACCGCCTGAAGGTGCGCAGCCTGCCTGAGGAGCCGCTGCGCAATGCCTGCGTCGGCGACCTCTCGGTGGCCGAGAACATGGCGCTGCGCGACTTCGACCGGCCGCCGCTGTGCGCCGGCGGGCGCTTGCGCTTCGGCCGCTGGCGCAGCCGCGCGCGCGAATGGATCACCGGCTACGGCATCAAGACCCAGAGCGAAAACGCGACTATCCGCAGCCTGTCGGGCGGCAATGTGCAGCGCGCGGTGCTGGCGCGGGAATTACATGGCGAGATCAAGGTGCTGATTGCCGCCAACCCGGTGTTCGGCCTGGACTTTGCCGCGGTGAAGGAAATCCACACCCGCCTGCGCGGCGTGGCACAGCAGGGCGGCGCGGTGCTGCTGATCAGCGAGGACCTGGACGAGTTGCTCGAACTGGCCGACCGCATCGTGGTGATGAGTGACGGGCGCATCGTCTTCGAGACCGCTGCTGCGGGGGCTGAGCGGCAGGTGTTGGGGGCGCATATGGGTGGGGGGCATCATCAACCTTTGGCTGAGGTTTTGGTGTGAATGTATTTTTGAGTGCGCCAGCAAGCCGGGGGTTGCCCGGCGGCAACTCACTTTCTTTTGCTTCGCTGTATAGACCGGAGACATAGGTGACACATGTGCGGAGACATGGTTGACGGTTTTCATTAGACGT
>NZ_BMIG01000021.1:0-55938 GCF_014641715.1 Polaromonas eurypsychrophila
GCGTCGCTAAAAGAAAGACCCGATGGTCCGGATCCCTTCGCTTCGCTGCAGGCAACCTGCGGTGCTCGCCAAAAACGGGGTCTCGCTCGAACTCGGCTAGCGCCTCAGACAATCGCTCGCCCTGATTCGTTTTCGGCTGCGCTCCTCGGCCCAGCCCGACGGGTGGGGTAGAGAAAACCAATTCCAGATACCGAATGCAAAACTCCGGAGACGAAGACGCGCAAAGCGCGTCTTCGTCGGGACTTCCCAGAGACTGTCAGTCATGCACGCGAGCGCAGCACACGCGGCCAAATGAAGTCCCCCTCCATCGCCCAGCGGGGCGAGGGAGGGGCTAGGGGTGGGAGTGGGGAGTTGCACCTACTGCCCCAAGCAGGCCGCAGGCAGAGCGTGATGCAGGCAAGGCGTTAAGCCCATCTTGTGAAGGAAATCGGCCTTCAGCCCGTATCTAACGCGCGCCAGCAGCTATCAATTAAAGAGCAAATTACAGCTTGGCCAGCCGCTCCAGCGCCAGGTTCAGCGTCTCATCCTTCTTCGAAAAACAAAAACGCACCACCCGCTGGTCGAAACCGTTGCCGTAAAACGCCGACAGCGGAATGGCGGCAACGCCGATCTCGGTAGTCAGCCATTTGCAGAAGTCGGCTTCACCGAGGTCGCTGACCTCCGAGATGTCCACGCACTGGAAGTAGCTGCCCTCGCTGGGCAGCAGCTTGAAGCGGGTTTTCGCGAGGCCGGCGCGGAACAGGTCGCGCTTTCGCTGGTAAAAAACTGGCAGGTCCAGGTAAGGGCTGGCGTCTGCCATGTAGGCGGCCAGTCCGTGCTGCACCGGCGTGTTGACGGTGAAGACGTTGAACTGGTGCACCTTGCGAAATTCGGCCGTCAGCGCGGCGGGCGCTGCCACATAACCGACCTTCCATCCGGTGACGTGATACGTTTTGCCGAAGCTGCTGACGATGAAGGCGCGTGCCGCCAGGCCGGGGAAACGCGCGGCGCTTTCATGCACACGGCCCTGCGCGGCGTCGAAAACCATGTGTTCATACACCTCGTCGCTGATCAGCAACACCTCCGTCGGCGCCAGTATTTCCTGCAGGCGCAGCATGTCCTCGCGGCTCCAGACGGTGGCGCTGGGGTTGTGCGGCGAGTTGATGAGGATGGCGCGTGTCTTGCCGTTAATGGCGGCGGCGATCTTGTCAAAGTCGGGCCGGAATGAGCCGGGCACCAGCGGTACTCGCACGGCGATGCCGCCAGCCAGTTCGATGTTGGGAATGTAGCTGTCGTAACAGGGCTCAAGCACGATGACTTCATCACCGGGGTGCACCACAGCCAGGATGGCGGTGATGATGGCCTGGGTGGCGCCTGCCGTGATGGTGATTTCGCTGCCGGCGTCATAACTGCGGCCGTGCAGATTTTGCAGCTTGGCCGCAACGGCCTCGCGCAGCACCGGTACACCGGTCATGGGCGGGTACTGGTTCAGGCCGCGTGTCATGGCGTCGGTGACCGCGCCCACCAGCTTGGGGTCGCAGTCAAAGTCGGGGAAGCCCTGGCCCAGGTTGACGGCGTCTTTTTCGGACGCCAGGGTCGACATCACGGTAAAGATTGTGGTCCCAACCGCCGGCAGTTTGGTTTGCAGGGCCGGGGTGTATTCGCTCGCAGTTGTGGTGCTCATGGGTTTCAGGGGTCGATGTCGTTATGGCGTCGGCTCATGGCGCGGGTGATCTCGGTGCGGTCTAGCTTGTCGCTCAGCAGCTCGACAAACTTGTAGACAAAGTTGCGCAGGTAAGCGCTGCGTTTGAAGGCCACGCGGGCGACGTTGACGCCAAACAGCGCGCCAGCCGGTCGCGCCAGCAGATCGCTGTTGGTGCCGTCGTCCTTGAGCGCCATTTCGGCCACGATGCCGATGCCCAGGCCCAGACGCACATAGGTCTTTATCACGTCCGAGTCAATCGCTTCGAGCGCAATGCGTGGCTGCAAACGCTTGGCCGCGAAAGCCTGGTCCACCTTGGTGCGGCCGGTGAAAGAAGGGTGGTAGGTGATAAGCGGCTGTTCGGCCAAGTCTTCCAGCGTGATGTGTTCCTGCCTGGCCAGCGGATGGTCCAGCGGCATCACCAGCATGTGCTGCCATTCGTAGCAGGGCAGGGTGACGAGTTCTTGGTACTGCGCCAGCGATTCGGTGGCAATGCCGACTTCCGCCACCTCGTCGATCAACATGCGCGCGACTTGGTCGGGCGAGCCCTGGTGCAGGCTGACGTTGACCTTGGGAAAGGCTTCGCGCAATTTCGCCACAGGCACCGGCAACACATAACGTGCCTGGGTGTGGGTGGTGGCAATCGACAGGGTGCCATTGTCCTGCGCCGAGAACTGCTCGCCGATGCGGCGCAGGTTGCCGACTTCGCGCAGGATCACCTCAATGCTTTTGATGACATGTTCACCCGGCTCGGTCACGCGTTTGAGCCGTTTGCCGTGGCGCGCAAAAATCTCGACGCCCAACTCTTCTTCCAGTTCGATGATGGCTTTGGACACTCCAGGCTGCGATGTGTGCAGGGAACGCGCGGTTTCAGTGAGATTGAGGTTGCGCCGGACGGCTTCCTGGACAAAGCGAAATTGGTGCAGATTCATATGTTATTTTGGCTAATTATTTACTTTATTATGCCTGTCCGTGGCTAAAGAACTCGGAGGGGATTGGTAAATTCAAGCCGCCCTGAGGTTCGGCGTCTCGACCATCATGACAAGGCGATGCTGGCCATCAATTCGGTCAATTGCGGGTGCTCGCCGGCAGCCGGCATCAATTCCACGACCAGCGCAGGGTACTGGGTGCGAAGCTGTGCCACCAGGCGCGGCAGATCCTCGCGCGCATGTTTGCCGACACCCAGGAATAGCGGAAAAATCTTTAACTGCCGGGCGCCAGCAGCGATTAGATCCGCAGCCGCCTGCGCCAGGTCGGGGGTGCTCAATTCCAGATAGGCACAGCAGACCAGCAGCTTGCTGTCGCGAGTCCGGATGACTTCAGCCACCGCTTCAATGGGCGCATGCCACAGTGGGTCACGCGAGCCGTGCGCGAACAAAATGATGCCGCGTTTGTCCATCATCGCCTCAGCACCAGCCAGCCGAAGGCTCCAAGCGAGATCGCCATGTAAAGCAAGCCCGGCGCGGCCGCCGCAAGCCACGGCCGCCAGCTCTGCAGGTTGCCGATGTAGCCAAACACGTTGTTGAGCAGGAAGAAACTGATGCCGATCATCACGCCGCCGAACACATAACCGGCGATGCCGCCGCTGCGAAAGTGCAGGTAGGCAAAGGGCAGGGCAAGCACCACCATTACCAGGCAACTGAGCGGGTAGAAGACTTTTTTCCAGAACTCGATCTCGTAACGCTGGGCCGTCTGACCATTGGCGTTCAGGTGGCGGATGTAGGTGAACAGGTCAATCGTGCTCATTCGTTCGGGCTTGAGCACGGCGACCGAGACCATTTCGGCGCTGATGTCGGTCGGCCAGCGAAACCGTTCGATCTTTTTGATGATGATCTGGGCGGAGTCACGGCCGGTGTCGGTGGGCGTGGCCTGTCCTGCCTTCACGGTGAAGTCGGTGCGGTTGCCGCCCTCGAATTGCCACGACCCATCAGCCGAAAACCGGGCAAGCGGTGACTGGGTGATGGACACCAGCAGCCCTTTGTTGTCGAACTCGAAAACGCGCACGGCCTGCATTTCGTTGTTGGACGACAGCGCGCCGACATTGACCACATAGCTGTTGTAGGCTTGCTTTTCCTTGAGCCAGGCGCCGGTCTGGCCGATGGTGATGCGGCCCTGGTAACGCGCCTTGAGCAATTGGGCGCTTCGGTCGGCGGCAGGGGCCAGGTAGTCGCCAATGGAAAAACACAGGATGGTGAAAAACGCGCCCAGTGTCAGCAGCAGGCGCAGGGCACGCCAGGGCTCCAGGCCGCTGGTGCGCAAAATGGTGTACTCCGAGCTTTGCGCCAGCCGTGCCATCACAAAGATGGTGCCAATCAACACCGAGATCGGCACCAGCTCGTACAGGTGGCTGGGAATCAGCAGCGCGACATAGAGCAGCGCATGCCGGATCTGGTAGGTGTTCTCGTCCGAGCTGATCGCCCCCGCGGCATTTTTGCCGAGGTATTGCAATTCGTCCACAAGGTCAAAAAAGAAGAACAGCGCGAGAAATCCCGCGGCCACAAAGGCGATGGAGCCTAGCACCTCGCCATAAATCAGACGGCGAATGGTTTTCACGCCGTTCCCTTTTTGCTTTCCTGCCGGCTGGCCTGGCGTTTGCGTTGCCGGCTGGCGGCCCCCTTGAACGTCCAGTTCAGGTGGCGCTTGGACAGCCAGGCCAGTGCCAGCAGCAAGGCGCCGCCGTGCAAGGCGAGGATGAAAGGTCCGAAACTGGCCACGCCGACGGTGATCCAGCTTTGGCCCAGGTTCAGCAGGTTGTGATAGACCACAAAAGTGAACAGCACAAAGATCAGGTTGCCGCTGCGTCCCGCGCGCGGATTGACGCTGGCCAGCGCCAAGGCAATGACGACAAAATTGATGGCCGCCACCGCCATGCCCAGCCGCCAGGCCAGTTCTCCCTGGTTGCCACGGGTGGGTGTGCGCAACAGTTCCCGGGTGGACTTGGATTTCTCGGGCACGTTGGCGCCATTGGTCAACGCGCTGTCACCGGCCTTGCTGCCGTATTCCTCGAATTCGGTGATTTTCAGGGCCGACTTGCCTATCGTGCTCTCCAGCCGCTGGCCATTGTCGAGCAGCAAAAACTGGGAGTTGCCTATGGTTTGAATGCGACCGGCGCGCGCCGTGGTGACCGAGTTTTTGCCTTTTTCTGTCGACGCAATAAACACGTTGTTGCTGGTCTTGCCCTCTGAGGTGTCGCGGTCGATGAAGAAAACCCGGTTGCCGCTGGACGACTCCTGGAACTGGCCGGGCGAGACGCGCTCCAGGTCGCCGCGCTGCTCATAGCGGTCTTTCATCTCCTGGGCCTGCTGGTTGGACCAGGGCCAGACAAATACCGACATCACCGTGATCACGAGCAGCACGGGCCAGGCAAACCGGAACAGCGGTACCAGGAAAAAGCCCAGGCCGCGGCCGCTGACGAACCAGACCACCATTTCACTGTCGCGGTACATCCGCGACAGGGTGCTGACCATGGCGACAAACAGGGACAGCGTCAGGATGATGGGCAGGCGGCCGAGCGCCGTGTAACCCATGACCATCATCACGTCCTGCGGATTGACACTGCCGCGTGAAGCCTGACCCAGCGTCCGGATCAAGATGATGGTGATCACAATGGTCATCAAAACCACAAGGGTCGCCCCGAAACTGCGTGCCAACTCTTTGCGGATCGAAGATTGGAATAACATTGCCTGAAACTGTGCCTTTTTTACCTGACAACCAACGCTTGCTGACGGCGCTTGCTGCGCCCAACCCCCAATTATGGACTTTGAACTCAAAACCCTGACCCCTGCGCGCATTTGCGCTGAAAAATGTGACGCGCTGATCGTGCTAGTCGGCGAGGCCGCCGCTTCCGGGAGCGACGCTGTGACCACCCTGGCGGCAGGGGCGATCAAGTCCGGGGACTTCGAGAGCAAGGCCGGCAAGCTGCTCAGTGCCTACCGCCCGCAGGACATCAGTGCCACCCGGGTGCTGCTGGCCGGAGCAGGCGATGGCAGCACCAAAAGCATACGGACAGCCGTTCATGCGGCGATGGCCGCACTGAAAAGCACCAATGTCCGACGTGTGCTGTTGAGCCTGGTGGGCTTGCCCAAGGCTGACCATGAATCCGTTCGAGCAGCAGTGCTGGCCTGCGCCGATGCCTGTTATGTTTACAGCACCACCAAATCGAAGCCGGTGGAACAAAAGCTGCAACGGGTGGTGCTGGTGGTGTCCGCCCTGGCTTCAAGCCGCGCCGGTTTTGACAAGGGCGTGGGCTTGTCCAAAGGCCTGGCACTGACCCGTGAGTGGGCGAACCGTCCTGCCAACCATGCCACGCCGACCTTGCTCGGACAAGCTGCCAAAGAGCTTGGCAAGCTGCCGGGCATCAAGGTCGAGGTGCTCGGGCCCAGGGAAGTGTCCAAACTCGGCATGGGCTCGTTCATGGCCGTTGCCCGGGGTTCAGAAGAACCGCTGCGTTTCATCGTGCTGCGTTACGACGGCGGCACAAAAACCGAGGCGCCGGTGGTGCTGATCGGCAAGGGCATCACTTTTGATACCGGCGGCATTTCCATCAAGCCGGCCGCCGAAATGGACGAGATGAAGTACGACATGGGTGGGGCCGCCAGTGTGCTCGGAACCTTCCGGGCGCTGGCCGAGTTGCAACCGGCGCTCAATGTCATCGGCCTGATCCCGGCCTGCGAGAACATGCCAGACGGCCGGGCCATTAAGCCTGGCGACGTGGTCACCAGCATGAGCGGGCAAACCATTGAGATCCTCAACACCGACGCCGAAGGCCGGCTCGTGCTGTGCGACGCCCTGACCTACGCCGAGCGTTTCAAGCCGCGCGCGGTAGTCGACATTGCCACACTGACCGGCGCCTGCGTGATCGCGCTGGGCGGCGTGCGCAGCGGCTTGTTTTCCAGCGACGACGCGCTGGCCCAGTCGCTGGCTGCAGCCGGTGACAGCTCGATGGACCTGTGCTGGCGCATGCCGCTGGACGACGAGTATGCCGATGGCCTGAAGACGCATTTTGCCGATGTGGCCAACGTGGCCGGCCGCGCCGGCGGCGCCATCACGGCGGCGAAGTTTCTCCAGCGTTTTGCCGGTAAATTTCCGTGGGCGCACCTGGACATTGCCGGCACAGCCTGGAAAAGCGGTGCCGCCAAAGGTTCGACCGGTCGGCCAGTGCCGCTGCTGGTGGATTTCCTGCTCGGCCAGGTACAGCCGGCCAGGCCAGTGCCCAAAAAGCGGGTCAGTTCACGCGCATGACCGAAGTCGCCTTCCATTTCAACGTGCCGGACAAGCTGCAGTACAGCTGCCGCCTGCTGCGCAAAGCCTGGGGCAGCGGGGCGCGTGTGGTGGTGACGGGCGAAGCGGACACATTGCGCCGGCTGGACCAGTTGCTCTGGACTTTTTCCGCGCTGGAATTCGTGCCGCATTGCCAGTTGGGTGCACCGGCGGAAACAGTGGCCGCCACGCCAGTTCTGCTGGCCGGCGCACTGGATGCCTGTCCCCATCATGAGGTGCTGGTGAATCTGGGGCAGGAGGTGCCTGCCGGGTTTGAACGCTTCGAACGCTTCATTGAACTGGTCACGCTGGCCGATGACGACCGGGCAGCGGCGCGCACTCGCTGGAAGCATTATTCCGACCGCGGCTACGCCATGAAGCGCCATGATCTCGCCCAGGAGGCCAGGCCATGAACCGCTCCCCTCCGCCACAGCGATTTGTGCCCACGCTGACAGAAATTGTTCAGCCGGCACGGCCTGAAGCCCCCGCTGCGGATAGCTCGGTCACCCGTGCGCCTGACATGAAGAATCTTCAGGAGCAGATGGTTCATCGTGTGATGCAACGCGTTGACCTGACGCTGGACCGGCTGCTGCGCGAGACCGTGGGGCGGCTGGTGCTGGAACATACCCAGGCGCTGGCCCCGAGCCTGCGCGATGAGATAGAGATCGTTGTGCGCCAGTCGGTCAACCAGGCTTTTGAGCAGGAATTGGCCAGCCAGTGGTCCGAACGGCAATAAAGCCGTGCCTCAGCGGCTCAGATGATGCACCGGGTGATCTGGAGGGTGGACCTTACCCCGGGCAGTTGCTGCGCATGCGATCGAAATGCTCGGTAAGCAGCCGGTCGACAAATGCCTTGGGAGCTGGCGCTTGCCAGCCGACGGCCTGCCAGGCTCAAAGCCACGCGACCTTCGGCCAACGTAACCACTTGTACGACAGGGTTGCCGTTTTTGAGCCGAAAAGCGTCGGGCGCGACGCATAGAAAGGGACCCTAGGGCAGCTAGCTATGGTGCAGGCGTGAAAATTGCGATATGTTCGGTGCCGTTGAGCAAAAAAAACTGTCCTCAACCTTTAACGATAATTTCCTAATTGGAGTATTTATGCAAATGAAATGGACTGCGGTCGCTTTGGCCGCCACGTTGGTAGTTGCCTGCGGCAAAAAAGAGGAAGCCGCACCCGCTGCCACCGCACCTGCTGCGCCCGTCGTTGCGGCTCCTGCTGCCCCCGCCGGTGATACGCTCGTCGTCAAGATCGGCCACGTTGCCCCCGTTTCAGGCGCGCAAGCCCACTACGGCAAGGACAATGAAAATGGCGTGCGCATGGCCATTGAAGACCTCAACAAACAGGGCGTCATGATCGGCGGCAAAAAAGCCACATTTGAAATCGTTGCCGAAGATGATGCTGCTGATCCAAAACAGGGCACCGCAGCCGCACAGAAACTGTGCGACTCCAAGGTCGCCGGCGTGGTTGGCCACCTTAATTCAGGCACCACCATTCCCGCATCCAAGGTCTACAACGACTGCGGCATCCCCCACGTCACCGGTGCGGCCACCAACCCTGACCTGACCAAGCCCGGCTACAAGACCACTTACCGCATCATTGCCAATGATCTGGCACTGGGCGCTGGCTTGGCGTTTTACGCTGCCGATACCCTGAAGCTGAAAAAAGTCGCCATCATCGACGACCGTTCCGCTTACGGCCAGGGCGTCGCTGACATTTTCAAGAAAACCGCCAAGGAAAAAGGCATGATCGTGGTGGACGAGCAGTTCACCACCGACAAGGCCACCGACTTCATGGCGATCCTGACCGCCATCAAGGCCAAGGGCCCTGACGCCGTGTTCTACGGCGGCATGGACCCGCAAGCCGGCCCGATGTTGCGCCAGATGGAGCAGCTCGGCATGAGCAAGGTCAAGTACTTCGGCGGCGACGGCATCTGCACCTCCGAGATTGCCAAGCTGGCTGCTGGCGCCAAAACCCTCGACAACGTGATCTGCGCCGAAGGCGGCGCATCGCTGGCCAAAATGCCAGGCGGCGCCGAGTGGAAAAAGCGCTACGACACGAAGTACCCGAACCAGTTCCAGGTCTACAGCCCGTACACTTACGACGCAACCTTCGTGCTGGTTGACGCGATGAAACGCGCCAACTCCATTGACCCGAAGGTCTACACCCCCGAGCTGATCAAGACCAGCTTTAAGGGCGTGACCACCACCATCGAGTTCCAGCCCAATGGCGAGTTGAAGAACCCGGCCATCACCTTGTACAACTACAAGGAAGGCAAGAAAACCGCTCTGGAATAAATTTCCGTAGCCTCAGCAAAAAAAAAGCCACCGCAAGGTGGCTTTTTTTCGCGCAAGGTTTCGACGAAATTATTCACGGGTGGGCTTGCGCATGAAGCTGGCAAAGAAATTTGCCAGCGCATCCGTGTCACTTATTGGCAAGACGTGAGCGACGTACTGATCGGGTCGCACGACAACCAGGCATCCGGTCTGGCGGTTGATACCGCGCATGGCGTAGATGTCATTGTTGTCCTCGCCCAACGCACAAAACGCTTTTTCATAGTCGCGCAGGCCGTACCGGCCCTTTTGCGGAAGCAGCAGTCCGGGCATGGACGCGATGACAAGTGTGTGATGGTTTGGCTGAAACACAGCCCGCACGTCAATCACTGCATCAACATCCGCACCTGCTGGCGTAAAGAGCTTGAGGGGAGAATGCACAGATTCGGTGAGGTAGGTGCACAGCTTGCCCGCAGGCGAGTCAGGTGTGGCTGTGTCGCCTCGGCCGGCAAACGCAATCAAACGCCAGCGGCCGTCCGCTTCAATGGCCCCGCCAAGCTGCATCAGCTTGCCATCGCCCAGGCGAACAACGGGTGCCGAGTGAAAACGCGTACCGATGACCAGCCCTTGGGCCAGGTGCTGGTGCGTGGATGAACCCGTGAGCAGGGCAGGTTTGTATTGCGTGGCCGTCCCCGCCGTGTAACGACCATGCTGCACAAAGTACTGTTGCACTTCGGCAGGGTTGGTGCTTGTACTGAGCATGGCGGCCCATTCGCGATCAAAGTCAATCAGTTCCTTGGCGACCGCGTGCCGTTCGATAGTGTAGGTGTGCAGGAGACTTGTCGGGCTGCTTCCCCGCAGCACGGCAGCCAGCTTCCAGCCCAGGTTGAACGCATCCTGCATCGAGACATTCATGCCCTGACCCGCCTTGGGGCTGTGCGTGTGGCAAGCGTCTCCTGCAATGAAGACGCGTGGCGAGTGAAACTGGCTTTTGTCCGGCTTGACATCATCAAAGCGGTCGCAGAGGCGCTGGCCAATTTCGTACACCGACCACCAGGCCACTTCCTTGACGTCCAGGGTGTAGGGATGAAAGATTCGCTGCGCAGCGGCTATCAGTTGCTCAATGGTGATGTTGCGTCCGGCGACGCGCTCGTTCTCGGTTAATTTGTCCATCTCCACATAGATGCGCACCATATAGCCCCCCTCGCGCGGTATCAGCACCGCGCTGCCCTCGTTGGCGGACTGGATCACCGCTTTCAAGCGGATATCGGGAAAGTCCGTGACAAGCAGCACATCCATGACGCCCCAGGCGTGGTTGGCGGAGTCGCCCTTGAGTGCAAGGCCCATGGATTGGCGCACCGCGCTGCGCGCACCATCACAACCCACCACATAACGGGCGCGGATGGTTTCCATCTCACCTGCGTGACCAGCCTCCTGGCGCTCGAACTGCACCGTGACAGGATGTGTCATTGATTCATCAGACGCGCGTTCAAGCCTGGTGAGCCGGCGGCCATAGTGAGGAGCAAGACGTGTGGCCGACTTTTCCATCTTCTCAAGATAGAAATCGTGAACTCGCGCCTGGTTCAGGATCACATGGGGCATGTGCGAGAGGCCTTCTTCCACGTCGGGCACACGTCCACTGCGCACAATCCCGCTCCCGTCTGCGCCATGCGCGTTATCCGGCCTCCAGAAGCTTGTCTCATTCACCCAGTAAGCTTCATTCAGGATGCGGTGCGCGAACCCGAAAGCTTCAAACATTTCCATCGTGCGGCATGCGACACCATCGGCCTGACCCAGTTGCAAAGGGCCGGCTTTTTGTTCGACGATCACCGTACGAATATTTGGGAAGGCCGCCATTTGGGCTGCAAGTGTGAGTCCGGCGGGGCCACAACCAACAATCAGGACGTCGGCTTCGCCCGGTAGTGCGGCCCCTGGTTCTTGGGCGGAAACTACCGCGTCCAGAAGGCCGGGATCGCCTGTACTGAAGCCGTTCAGGTGGAATTGCATGTTGAGCCGTTGTGTTGGGGGTTGCGGTCAACTATGGCGGTGCCTGAGTATTGCATCAACAGGCTTGCCGCAATAGGCACTATATTGTTTTTATATACTGCGGGAATGGCAAAACTCAGCGTTGATTGGCTCGAAGTTTTCGTTCAAATCTACAAAACGAAAAGCGTGACCCGGGCGGCATCCCGTCTTGGCATGGAGCAGGCGAGCGCGAGCATTGCCTTGAACAAGCTGCGGCAACATTTTGATGACCGCCTGTTCGTCCGCACAGCCGAAGGCATGATCCCCACGCCGAGGTCAAAACACATCTATCCCGAGCTGCTTGAAGCGCTGGCGCGAATTGATGCAGCGCGCGGCAAGCCAGCGGTGTTTTCTCCTGCGAATGCAGTGCGTGAATTTCGTATCTGCATGACCGATATCAGCGAGATCATCATCCTGCCGAAGTTGATCAACTACCTGCAAAATACTGCGCCTGGACTGGTGGTCAAGGCGGAGACCATTTCGGCAGAAAGCCGGGCGAGACTCACGTCCGGCGAGGTTGATTTGGCGGTGGGCTTTCTACCGAATCTGGAGGCGGGGTTTTATCAACAGTCGCTCTTTGAACAGGACTTTGTCTGTCTGGCAGCAAAAAACCATCCCAGAATACAGGGCCGGCTCAGCCCCCGTCTTTTTTCCGGCGAAGGCCACATCCTGGTTTCCACCTCGGGTACCGGCCATACCATTGTTGACAAGGTGCTGGCCAGGAAAAAAATAGCGCGCCGTGTTGTACTGCGTGTGCCCAGCTTTCTGGGCGTTGCGCGCATCGTGGCGCAGACCGATTTTCTGGTTGTCGTGCCCCGATTGTTCGGTATGGCGTTGGCAGCGCAGGAGCATGTTCAGGTCCTGGAGCCACCTGCTTTGCTGCCCCACTACAAAGTCAAACAGCATTGGCATGAACGCTTTATGGCCGATGGGGGCAACATCTGGTTGCGCCAAACGATGGCGAAACTGTTTGTGCGCTCGCCCACGGTGCTGTAATCTGACACCAAACAAGAAAGCCTCATTGGTTGGGGCTTTCAGGACAGTATTAACAGGGAGGGGTTCAATCCGGCGCGAGCACTTCGACTGAAGTAACCCTGCTTTCAAGCATCACCACGACCTGCTGGGCCAGGAACTGCAGTTCTTCAAGCTGCTTCGTGCTCAGTTCCCTGGGCATCATGTCAATCACGCAAATGGCCCCGACGGCATGGCCGTCGCGGGTCAAAAGTGGCGCGCCGGCATAAAACCTGATGTTGGGCTCTCCGGTCACCAGCGGATGGCTGACAAAGCGCTCGTCCTGGGCGGTGTCCTTGATGATCATCAAGTCCTGAGGCGACAAAAGCGCATGAGAGCAGAAACTGTTTTCGCGCGGCATTTCCTTGATCTGCAGGCCGATCCGCGACTTGAACCATTGACGGTTATTGTCACTGAGGGAAATCAGGGCGATGGGTGTCCCGCACATATCGGCGGCCAGCCGGGTGATGTCGTCATAGGCCTGCTCTTCAGGGGTGTCGACAACGTGCAGGCGGTCTAGCGCGTCTTGCCGCAGCTTCTCCCCTTCATCTCTTTCGGTCATGGCGCTTCCCCCTTATGGTTGCTGCAGTCTATAGGGCTGATAAATGAGAAAAGGCGTTTAAAGCCGCGTACTTTTGTAAGACACGGCCCATTCAGGCACAAAAAAACCCAGGCAGGCTGGGTTTTCAGGAGTTTTTACCACCGTGTTGGAAACTCACGGCAACAGAGACTTTTGGCGGAAGAGGCGGGATTCGAACCCGCGGTGGGTATAACCCCACGCACGCTTTCCAGGCGTGTGACTTAAACCGCTCATCCACCCTTCCGCGAAGCCTCAGATTGTAGCAGTGCCGACGGCCTGGTTAAGGCCGGCTCAATGGGCAACGTTGTGAAAACGGTGTTTTTCCAGCTGCGCCAGGCTCACAATCTTCAGCGCGTTGATGTGGGTGGACTCCAGAACCACAGGCGGCGCTGCGCCGGCTTCCAGCGCTTCGCGCCAGCGGTTGGCGCACAGGCACCAGCGGTCGCCTGGCTTGAGGCCGGCAAACCGGTATTCAGGGCGAGGGGTCGACAGGTCGTTGCCGCGCTCGGTGGAAAACGCCAGAAAATTCGCTGACACGCGTACGCAAATGAGGTGTGAGCCGAGATCGGACGCATCGGTGTTGCAACAACCATCCCTAAAGTAGCCCGTCAACGGGTCATAGGAGCAGGGGACCAGCTCGGTGCCCAGCACATTCCTGGCGCTGATGCCACTCGTGTCGCTCATGGGTTGCCTGAGGCCTGTTCAGGGTTTGCTGGTGGACTGCACCATCTTCATCGCCGAAGCAACCAGGGCCGAGACTTCGGTCATGTTGCTGGGCACGATCAGCGTGGTGGTGGAGTCGGCGGCAACGCGTGAATAGGCCTCGACGGCTTTTTCGGCAACCTTGAGCTGCACAGCCATTTCACCGCCAGGCTGGCGGATGGCGGCGGCAACCACCTCGATGGCGCGCGCATTGGCTTCGGCCACGGCAGTGATGGCCGACGCCTCGCCTTGCGCATTGTTGATGGCCGCGAGCTTTTCGCCTTCAGACCGGGCGATGAAAGCCTCGCGTTCACCAGTGGCGATGTTGATCTGTTCCTGGCGCCGGCCTTCCGAAGCGGCAATCAGCGCGCGTTTCTCGCGCTCGGCGGTGATTTGTGACTGCATCGCATGCAGGATTTCCTTGGGCGGTGTCAGATCCTTGATTTCATAACGCAGCACCTTGACGCCCCAGTTCAGCGCGGCCTCGTCAATCGCGGCCACCACCTGGGCGTTGATGATGTCGCGTTCTTCAAAGGTCTTGTCGAGTTCGAGCTTGCCGATCACGCTGCGCAGTGAGGTTTGCGCCAGTTGCGTGACGGCGACGATGTAGTTGGACGAGCCGTAGCTGGCGCGCATCGGGTCGGTGACCTGGAAGTAAAGGATGCCGTCTACCTGCAGCTGGGTATTGTCACGGGTGATACAGACCTGGCTGGGCACGTCGAGCGGAATTTCCTTCAGCGAGTGTTTGTAGGCAACGCGGTCTATGAAGGGGATCAGGAAATTCAGGCCGGGGGTCAGGCTGCCGTGGTACTTGCCCAGGCGCTCGACGACCCAGGCGTTCTGCTGGGGCACCACTTTCATGCTGCGGATGATAAAAATGACCGCAATCACGAGAATAACAAGCGCAATTTCCATTTTCATGGGGTTCTCCGATAGTTCAAAAAAAGAAGCGGCCCGCGCTGCTGCCGGACACCGTGCACTGTCTCACAGTTTATGGACCACGAGCCGGTTGCCCTGGAGCTCCTTGACCCTGAACAGGCCTGGCTGGGGCGCAGCGTCGGTATCAGCGATCACGACGGTCCACTGGGAACCGCGATATTTCACGCTGGCGGTGGCATCTGCATTCCACTGCGCCACATGGACGGTTTCGCCGATGTCCATCTGCACATCCGCATTGGCTTGGGCTTCGGCGGGTTTAGGGTCTTTGCTGCGCTTCCAGTGCCACAGCACCACCGCGCCTCCGCCCACCAAGGCCGCCACCAGAATTTGCGCGGTAAGCGCCAGACCGAAGTGGGCCGCCAGCGCCGCTGCGGCCAGACCAACAGCCAGCATCAGCAGGTAAAAGGTGCCGGTCATCAGTTCCAGTGCCACTGCACCACCTGCCAGAAGCCACCAAATGGTTGATTCAGCCATGTCCACTTCCTCCCGTTTCTTAAAAGCCACATTTTGGGCCACAAAGGCCAGCCAGCAAGCTTAACCGGGGCGCATGAAAGGCCGACGCGGTTCGACCTTCATCAAATATCCTTACACTTCGGCCCTGATTCGCTTTTTTTGGCAGTTTCCGGCAAAGGCCTTTTGATGAAATTCCGTTTTCCCATCGTCATCATCGACGAAGACTTCCGCTCTGAAAATACCTCCGGCCTGGGCATCCGTGCGCTGGCCCAGGCCATAGAGACCGAAGGCTTCGAGGTGCTGGGTGTCACCAGCTATGGCGACCTGTCGCAGTTTGCGCAGCAGCAAAGTCGTGCCAGCGCTTTCATTTTGTCGATTGACGACGAAGAGTTCACACCGGGCCCGGATCTCGATCCGGCCGTGCTGAACCTGCGCCACTTCATCGAGGAAGTGCGGCGCAAGAACCTGGACGTGCCGATTTACGTCTATGGCGAGACCAAAACCTCGCGCCATATCCCGAACGACATCCTGCGTGAGCTGCACGGCTTCATCCACATGTTCGAGGACACGCCGGAGTTTGTAGCGCGCCACATCATCCGCGAAGCCAAAAGTTACCTCGAAGGCGTGCAGCCGCCGTTTTTCAAGGCTTTGCTGGACTACGCCGAGGACGGCTCCTACTCCTGGCATTGCCCGGGACACTCCGGCGGCGTGGCTTTCCTGAAAAGCCCGGTCGGGCAGATGTTTCACCAGTTTTTTGGCGAAAACATGTTGCGCGCCGACGTCTGCAACGCGGTGGAAGAACTCGGCCAGTTGCTGGACCACGATGGTCCGGTGGGTGCCTCCGAGCGTAATGCGGCGCGTATATTCAATGCCGATCACTGCTTTTTTGTCACCAATGGCACCTCGACCTCCAACAAGATGGTCTGGCACCACACGGTGGCCCCGGGAGATGTGGTGGTGGTGGACCGCAACTGCCACAAGTCCATCCTGCATGCCATCATCATGACCGGCTCCATCCCGGTGTTCCTGAAGCCGACGCGCAACCATTTCGGCATCATCGGCCCGATCCCGAAAGAAGAGTTTGAGCAGGCTTCTATCCAGGCGAAGATCAAGGCCAACCCTTTGCTCAAGGGCGTAGATGCAAAGAAGGTCAAGCCACGCGTGCTGACCATCACGCAATCCACCTACGACGGTGTTCTTTACAACACCGAAACCATCAAGGGCATGCTCGATGGTTATGTCGAGAATCTGCATTTCGACGAAGCCTGGCTGCCGCACGCGGCCTTTCACCCGTTTTACGGCAGCTACCATGCGATGGGAAAAAAACGCGTCCGGCCCAAGCAGGCCATGGTGTATTCCACCCAGTCCATCCACAAGCTGCTGGCCGGCATCAGCCAGGCCAGTCAGGTGCTGGTGCAGGACTCGCAGACCGTCAAGCTCGACAGGCACCTCTTCAATGAGGCTTACCTGATGCACACTAGCACCAGCCCGCAGTACAGCATCATTGCCAGCTGCGATGTAGCTGCCGCAATGATGGAGCCACCCGGCGGCACCGCGCTGGTCGAAGAAAGTATTGCCGAGGCGCTGGACTTCCGCCGTGCCATGCGTAAAGTGGACGACGAGTACGGCGACGACTGGTGGTTCAAGGTCTGGGGACCCGACAAGCTGGTTGATGAGGGCATTGGCCGCTCGGAAGACTGGATCATCAAGGGCGAGTCCAAGAACGCAAAAGCCGGCGTCAACTGGCACGGCTTCGGCAAGATGGCGACTGGCTTCAACATGCTGGACCCGATCAAGTCGACCATCGTCACGCCCGGCATGGACCTCAACGGCAAGTTTTCCAAGACCGGCATCCCGGCCAGCATCGTGACCAAGTTTCTGGCCGAACACGGCGTGGTGGTGGAGAAAACCGGGCTCTACAGCTTTTTCATCATGTTCACCATCGGCATCACCAAGGGCCGCTGGAACAGCATGCTGACCGCGTTGCAGCAGTTCAAGGACGACTACGCCAAGAACCAGCCAATGTGGCGCATCCTGCCCGAGTTCTGCCAGAAGTTTCCGCGCTACGAGAAGATGGGCCTGGCCGACCTGTGTCACCACATCCATAACCTGTACGCCAAATACGACATTGCACGCCTGACCACCGACATGTACCTGAGCGACCTGACGCCTGCCATGAAGCCCAGCGACGCCTACGCACACATTGCGTTGCACAAGACCGAGCGCGTCGAGATCGACAAGCTCGAAGGCCGCATCACAGTGGGCCTGGTCACGCCATACCCGCCCGGCATCCCGCTCCTGATTCCCGGCGAGGTCTTCAACAAGAAGATCGTCGACTACCTGAAGTTCTCGCGCGAGTTCAATGCGCAATGCCCTGGCTTTGAGACCGATATCCACGGCTTGGTTGAGATGGAAGACGAAAGCGGCAAAAGACATTATTACGCCGACTGTGTGAAAGAGTGAACACGTCCGGCAGTCCGCTGGCCGCGCCTGCTCATGATGTCGAGGGCATAGAGCGGGCTACCGCCTCGGCCGTGTCGCCCGAGTCGGTAGAAGAGCTGGACGGCTGGCTGCTGGCTTTCGATCGCGGCAGCGTGAACCGCGCCAAAAGCGCTGTCCCCCTGCAACACGCGGCCTGTGATGAGGCCGTGGTCGGCAAGATCGAGGCGCGATACGCTGCGCATGGTCTGGCCCCGCTCTTTCGCTTGCCGACGCTGGTTTGCTTTGAAGGTATGCGCCGCGAACTGCGGCTGCGAAGCTACAGCGCCCAAAGTCCCACGCGGGTGCAACTGGGCGGCGTGAGCGCCATGCGCGCGCTTTGCATCGCCCCACCGGCAGACATCGCCGGCACACCGGATGCAGCCTGGGTGGCCTTGTTCCTGGGGGAGGGTGTTGATCCGGTGGACGGAGCCAGCCGTGTTGCGGGGCTGAGCCGCGCGCCGGGATCACTCTATGCCAGCGTGCGCGAAGGCGGCCATACCGTGGCGGCGGGCGCAGCGGCTTTTTCCCATGGCTGGGTCAGCGTGCACGGCATGCGCACCGCCCCCGCTTGGCGCGGCCGCGGCATGGCCGGACGCATCCTCGCCGCGCTGGCCGATGCGGCCACGACGCGCGGCTTGGAACGCTGCTTTTTGCAGGTGGAAGCGGGCAACACGGCGGCGCAATCGCTGTACCGGCGGGCGGGGTTTGCATCCGCCTGGACTTACGAATACTGGCGTCGGGATTGATCCCGACAAGCCGAAATTGCTATGATTTCAGGAGCTTCTCACGCCCGTGGATCATGGGCTGAAGGCCGATTTCATGCATAAGCTGCGGCTTGAGCGACGGTCTGTCAGCCACGCAGCGTTCCAGAGCCCCTGCTTCTTAAGTCTTTTTGGCCTCTAGCTCCCACCAGACGAGCGCGAGTAGCTATTTATTCGATAGCAAATCAGGTGCCGCGCTAGGCTGGCAAGGTGCTCAGCCGGCCTCAGCCGGATCGCCAATACCGCCCACCACCTGGCTGAAACCGCCGTCCACATAGGTGATCTCGGCGCTGACGCCGCTCGCCAGATCGCTGAGCAAAAAGGCGGCGACGTTGCCGACATCTTCAATCGTCACGTTGCGGCGAATCGGGGCTGCTGCCGTGGCCTTCAGCATCTTGCCGAAGTCTTTGATGCCGCTGGCAGCCAGCGTCTTGATCGGGCCGGCGCTGATGCCGTTGACGCGCATGCCGGTGCCCTTGCTGCCCAGTGACTCGGCCAGGTAACGCACGCTGGCCTCCAGCGAGGCTTTCGCCAGGCCCATGGTGTTGTAGTTGGGCAGCACACGCAGCGCACCCAGATAGCTCAAGGTCAGCAGCGCTGATTTGGGGTTGAGCAGGGGCAGGGCGGCCTTGGCCATGGCCGGGAAGCTGTAGGCGCTTATGTCGTGCGCAATGCGAAAACTCTCGCGGCTCAGGCCGTCCAGGAAGTCGCCGGCAATCGCCTCGCGCGGCGCAAAACCAATGCTGTGCACAAAGCCGTCAAATGCCGGCCAGGTCTTCGACAGGTCGGCAAACATGTTGGCGATCTGCTCGTCGCTGCCGACGTCGCAATCAAAAATCAGCGTCGAGTTGAAGTCCGCCGCGAACTCGGTGATGCGGTCCTTGAAACGCTCACCGACGTAGCTGAAAGCCAGTTCCGCGCCCTGCCCATGGCAGGCCTTGGCGATGCCGTAGGCGATCGAGCGGTTCGACAACACGCCCGTGATCAACAATTTTTTGCCGTTAAGAAAACCCATCTTCTGCTCCAGTTGTGCGAGTGAACCGGCATACCCCAGCGTGTCCCCGGGGGAAACGCAGATGAGCGCCTTAAGTAGTGCAGAATTGTCGCATGCGAGTCTGGCTGCTTCTGATATTGGCTTTCTTGGCGCTGCCTTCGTGGGCGGCGCATGGTCTGGGCATGGGTTATCAGCCCAAGTACCCGGCATCGTTCACGCATTTCGACTACGTGAATCCCGACGCCCCCAAGGGCGGTGACCTGACCCTCTCGGCCAGTGGCAGCTTCGACAAACTTAACCCGTTCACGTTGCGCGGCCGGCCGGCGGTGGGCATGGGCTACAGCGCCAACGGCTTCGTGTTCTCCGAGTACGGCCTGGTCTTCGACTCGCTGATGACGCCGAGCGAGGATGAGCCCTTCTCGAACTACGGCCTGCTGGCCCAGGACGCAGCGCTCGCGCCCGACCGTTTGAGCATCACTTTCACGCTCAATCCCAAGGCCCGCTTTTCCGACGGCAGCCCGGTGCTGGCACAGGACGTGAAGCACTCCTTCGACACCTTGATGAGCAAGCAGGCGGGGCCAACTTTCCGCTCGTACTGGGTGGACATCAAGGACGCGGTGGTGGTCGACGATCGCGCCATCCGCTTCGATTTCAAGCGCCGAAACTCCGAGCTGCACATGATCATCGGCCAGTTGCCGGTGTTCTCGCGCGCCTGGGGCAAGGGCAAGCCTTTCGATCAGGTGGTGACCGAGCCGCCGATCGCCAGCGGTCCCTACGTCATCGACAAGGTCGATTTCGGCAAATCGATCACCTACCGCCGGCGCGCCGACTATTGGGCGGCCGATCTCCCAGTGCGCAAGGGCATGTTCAATTACGGCACCGTTAACTACCAGTACTTCAAGGACAAGTTGGGCGAAGAGGAGTCGCTCAAGGCCGGCATGCTCGATGCGCTGGAAGAGAGCTCCATCCTTGCCTGGGTACGCCGCTACAAGGGCCGACGCTTCGATTCGGGCGAGCTCGTGAAGGAAGAGATATCTCACCGGCGTCCCACAGGCATGCAGGGTCTGGCGGTGAACCTGCGCCAGGCTCGTTTCACCGATGCCCGCGTGCGGCAGGCGCTCGCGCTGGCCTTCGACTTCGACTGGCTCAACGCGCACCTCTTCTACGGTCGCCGGGGCCGCACCCAGAGCTATTTCCAGAATAGTGACGACCTGATGGCGCGGGCCGAGGTCAGCCAGCAAGAGCAGATGCTGATCGACGGCCTCAAGAACAAGCAGCGCTTTCTCGACAATGTGAAAGGCCAATTGCCGCGCCCCGCCTCGACCGGCGACACCGCCGATGGGCTGCGTCGCAATCTGGTGCGCGCCCAGGCGCTGTTGCGCGAAGCCGGCTGGGTCTACCGCGACGGTGCGTTGCGTGACAGTGCCGGCACGCCGCTGGTGATCAACCTTGACATTGCCGACCGCAGTTCCGAGACCGTGCTCGCGCCCTATGCGCGCAACCTCGGCAAGCTGGGCATTTCGCTGCAGTACCGGCTGCGCGATGCCAGCCTGATCAAGAAGAAACTCGATGAATTCGATTTCGATATGGCCATCAGCCTCCAGGGTGGCTCCTCGAGCCCGGGCAACGAACTGTTCGACGACTTCGGCTCCAAGTCCGCCGCCGAGAAGGGCAGCCAGAACCTGAGCGGTATCAGCGACCCGGTAATTGACGAGATCCTCGAGATCATCGTCGACAGTCCCGATCGCAAGTCACTTGCCGCGGCAGCGCGGATACTTGATCGTTACTTGCTGCATCAGCATTACGTGACCCCCATGTACTACGGCAAGCAGTATTTCATTGCCCACAAGCAATACCTGCGTCATCCGGTCGCGCCGCTCCCGCAGCGTCTGCTGGCCGGCTCGGCCCTGCTGACGATGTGGTGGATCGACCCCTCGGAAAAGAAATAGCCCCCGTACCGATCCCATGGCCGCCTACATCCTTCGACGCCTTCTCCTCATCATTCCCACCTTGCTGGGCGTGCTGATCCTCAACTTCGTCGTGGTGCAGTTCGTGCCAGGCGGACCCGCTGAGCAACTGTTGTCGCAACTGACCGACCGTGAAAGCCGCGTCTCCGGCGGCCCGACCGGGCGTACGCTGGATCCGAAGCAGGTGGCGGAGATCAAGGCACTTTACGGCTTCGACAAGCCGGCGCCCGAGCGCTTCTGGCAAATGCTCACCCAGTTCGCGCGCTTTGACTTGGGTAAGAGCTTCTTCCAGAGCAAGGACGTCTGGGCGCTCATCAAGGAGAAGCTGCCGGTCTCGATCAGCCTTGGCCTGTGGACCTTCTTCATCAGCTACCTGATCGCGGTCCCGCTGGGCGTGGCCAAGGCTGTTCGGGCGGGCTCGCGTTTCGACTTCATTACAACCCTGTTTGTGCTGGTCGGTTATGCGATTCCGGGCTTTGTGCTGGGCGTGGCGCTGCTGGTGATTTTCGGCGGGCAATTGCAGTGGTTTCCGCTGCGCGGGCTGACCTCGACCAACTGGGAGGCGCTGAGCTGGGGCGCCAAGGCGACCGACTACCTGTGGCACATCACGTTGCCGGTGACAGCCATGGTCCTCGGTAGTTTTGCGGTGACCGCGATGCTGACCAAAAATGCCTTCCTCGAGGAAATCCGCAAGCAGTACGTGTTGACGGCCCGTGCCAAGGGTCTATCCGACCGTCAGGTGCTCTGGAAACACATGTTCCGCAATGCGCTGATCCCAATCATCACCGGCTTTCCGGCTGCATTCATCGGTGCCTTTTTCACGGGTTCGCTGCTGATCGAGACGCTGTTCTCGCTCGACGGCCTCGGCCTGCTGAGCTACGAAAGCGTAATCCGCCGCGATTACCCGGTGGTGATGGGCACGCTTTACCTGTTCACGCTGATCGGGCTGCTGACCAAGCTCGTCAGCGACCTCTGTTATGTCTGGGTCGACCCAAGGGTGAAATTTGACTAGCGCAGCGCCTGTTTCCCTCAGTCCTTCCCGGCGGGCCTGGGGCCGGTTCCGGCGCAACCCGCTGGGTTTCTGGAGCTTTGTCGTCTTCACCGTGCTGGTGGTTCTGAGCCTGTTCGCTGAGGTACTCTCGACCGACAAACCGCTGGTGGTGCGTTATGAAGGCCAGACCTACTTTCCGGTGTTGCGCGACCATGCGGAAAAGACCTTTGGCGGTGACTTCGAAACACCGGCGGACTACCTCGACCCTTTCATCCGCGAGCGCATCACCCAGGACGGCAACTGGGCGGTTTATGCGCCCAATCCCTACGGACCCAAGACCCTCAATTACTTCGCGAAACTGCCCAACCCGTCGGCGCCATCCCGCGACAACCTGTTCGGCACCGACGACCGCGGGCGCGACCTGCTGGCCCAGCTGATCTACGGCTTCCGGGTTAGCGTGCTGTTCGCGCTGGCGCTGACCATGCTGGGCGTGGTGCTGGGCATCGCGACCGGGGCGATCCAGGGGTTTTTCGGCGGCAAGACCGACTTGGCCTTCCAGCGATTCATCGAGATCTGGAGCGCCATGCCCGAGCTCTACCTGCTGATCATCTTCAGCGCCATCTTCACCCCCAGCGTCGCGCTGCTGCTGATTTTGCTGAGCCTGTTCGGCTGGATGGGCCTGTCGGACTATGTGCGCGCCGAGTTCCTGCGCAATCGGCAGATGGACTATGTGCGGGCCGCGCGGGCGCTCGGGGTGGGCAATGGCCGCATCATGTGGCGGCATATCCTGCCCAACAGCATGACGCCGGTGGTGACTTTTTTGCCGTTTCGCATGAGTGCCGCCATTCTGGCGCTGACCTCGCTGGACTTTCTCGGGTTGGGGGTGCCGCCGGGAACGCCCTCGCTGGGCGAGTTGCTGAGCCAGGGCAAGGCCAACATCGACGCCTGGTGGATTTCGCTGTCCACCTTTGCGGTGCTGGTGATGACCTTGTTGCTGCTGACCTTCATGGGCGACGCCTTGCGCGATGCGCTCGATCCACGCAAGGCTGACAAATGACGAGTCCGCAGCCTGGCATGGCCATGTCACCGCATTTGCTGGAGGTCAAGGACCTTCGGGTCTCCTTCGCCGGCAAGGAAGTTGTCCACGGCGTCAACTTCAGCATCGCACCGGGCGAAAAACTGGCGCTGGTCGGTGAATCGGGCTCCGGCAAAACCGTTACCGCGCTCAGTCTGCTGCGTTTGGCGCAAAACGCCGAGACCAGCGGTGTTGCAAACCTTTTTGGCCCTCAGCCCATGTCAGCCGTGCGTGACCTGCTATCAATTAAAGAGCGTGCATTGCGCGGCATCCGCGGTGAAGAAGTTGCGATGATTTTTCAGGAGCCGATGACCGCGCTCAATCCGCTGTTCTCGGTGGGCGACCAGATCGCCGAAGTGCTGGAACTCAAGCAGGCCCTGAGCAAGCGCCAGGCCTGGGACGCCGCCATCGAGGCGCTGGCTGCCACCGGTATCCCCGAACCGGCGCGCCGGGCGCAGTCCTTTCCGCACCAGTTGTCGGGCGGGCAACGCCAGCGCGCCATGATTGCGATGGCGCTGGCCTGTCGGCCCCGCCTGCTGCTGGCCGACGAACCGACGACAGCGCTTGATGTCACCCTGCGCATCCAGATCCTGGACCTGCTGTCGGACCTGCAGCGGCAGACCGGCATGGCGGTTTTGATGATCACACATGACCTGAACCTGGTGCGCAAATTTGCCGACCGGGTGGCGGTGATGGAAGACGGTCATCTGGTGGAAGAGGGCGCGGTAGCGCGCGTATTCGCCGATCCGCAACACGCCTACACCCGCAAGTTGATCAACAGCCGGCCAGCGCGTGATGTTGTCGAGCAGACTGGGCCAGCCGGCGCGCCGCCGGTGATGCGTGCCAGCGGCCTGCGCGCGGCTTATGCCGTGCCGATTCCCGGCGTGCACGGCTGGTTTCGCAAAGGCGAGTTTGTGGCGGTGAAGGGCGCCGACTTCGATGTCGCGCCCGGCCGCACCCTGGGCGTGATCGGTGAATCCGGCTCCGGCAAGTCCACGCTGGCGCTGGCCGCACTGGGGCTGATGCCGCACACCGGCAAGCTCGAAGTCATGGGACAGCGCTGGGGCGACGGTGCGGCGGGCAACAAGGCGATGCGCCGGCGGGTCCAGGTGGTGTTCCAGGACCCGTTTTCTTCACTGTCACCACGCATGACGGTCGAGGAGATTGTCGGTGAAGGCCTGCTGGTCCATGCGCCCGACCTGCCACCCGCCGCACGTCGCGAGCAGGTGATTGCCGCGCTCGCCGATGTCGGCATGGGCGAAATTCAGTTCCCTGGCCTGCTTCAGCGTTATCCGCATGAGTTTTCAGGCGGGCAACGCCAGCGGCTGGCAATTGCCCGCGCGCTGATTGTCCAACCGCAGTTGCTGGTGCTCGATGAGCCAACCAGCGCGCTCGACGTAACGATTCAGAAGCAGGTGCTGCAACTGCTCCAAAAGCTGCAGCGTGAACGCGGCTTGAGCTATTTGCTGATCACCCACGATGTGGATGTGATCCGCGCCATGGCGCACGACGTGATGGTGATGAAGGACGGTGAGGTGCTGGAAAGCGGGACCGTGGATCAAGTGCTGGATGCGCCGCAACACCCCTACACGCGCATTCTTGTCGAAGCGGTTTGAGTTCTCTTGTCAGTTTCAGCAAATTTCCAGATTCAGGCGGCTTAAGCCAAATTCATCAATTGGCCCTTCCAGGGCGCATCAGTGCTGCCGCAAGCGACTGCGGGCATGCAAACTGCTTGCGCGGGTTCCCGTATCGGGGTAGAATACGAGCTTCACGACCAAATGGGCGGGTTTTCACCGCCCATTTTTTTTTGGGCGTTTGTTTTTGCAAACTGATTTTTTTGAGAAGCTGACGCAGCGATCTACGGACTGAATGGCCTTACACGAAACGATTGAGCAAACCGTCACGGGACTGGGTTACGAACTGGTGGAAATTGAGCGCACCAGTGGCGGCTTGCTGCGTGTGACGATTGATCAGCCGCAGGTCGAGGGTATGCCTGAGCAGTTCATCAATGCGGAAGACTGCGAAAAGATCACGCGCCAATTGCAGTTTGTGCTGGAGGTTGAAGGCGCGGCCTATTCCCGGCTCGAAGTGAGCTCGCCAGGCATAGACCGGCCCCTGCGCAGTGAAAAGGATTTTGTGCGGTTTACCGGCGAGCTGGTGGACATCACGCTGAAGGCGGCCATCGGCTCCGCAGCCGCGGCCGGGTCGGGCATAGCGGCCAGCCGCAAGAAATTTCGCGGCACGCTGGAACGTGCGGCATCGGGTTGGCAGATTGTGTGGAGCGAAGAGCCCGCCGTCAAACCCGGCGTGAAGGTGAGCAAGAACAGGGTTTCCGCGCCGCTGCAGGCGATGGGTTTCACACTCGATGAGATTGCGCAGGCGCGGCTTGCGCCTGTGGTTGACTTCAAGGGGCGCCGGCCGAAAAGCCCGCCCGCAACAGAGATATAAAAAGGAAAGGCAGGCTTGTGAAATGAATCGCGAACTGTTGATGTTGGTAGATGCCATCTCGCGTGAGAAAAATGTTGAACGTGACGTCGTCTTCGGCGCGGTCGAGCTCGCGCTCGCCTCCGCGACGAAGAAGGTGTATGCGGGCGAAGTGGACATCCGCGTTGCGGTTGACCGCGACAGCGGCAACTACGAAACTTTCCGACGCTGGCTGGTCGTACCCGACGAAGCCGGCCTGCAAAATCCTGAAGCCGAAGAGCTGGTCAGCGATGCACGCGACGAGATCGCCGACATCGAAGAAGGCGACTTCATCGAAAAGCCGGTCGAAAGCCTGCCCATCGGTCGCATTGGCGCGCAAGCGGCCAAGCAGGTCATCCTGCAGAAGATCCGTGATGCCGAGCGGGAAATGCTGCTCAACGACTTCATGTCACGCGGCGACAAGATTTTTGTCGGTACCGTCAAGCGCATGGACAAGGGCGACATCATTGTCGAGTCCGGTCGTGTTGAAGGCCGCCTGCGCCGCGGCGACATGATTCCGAAAGAAAACCTGCGCTCCGGCGACCGCGTCCGCGCCATGATCATGGAAGTCGACACCACTCTGCGTGGCGCACCCATCATCCTGTCGCGCACCTCGCCCGAATACATGATCGAGCTGTTCCGCCAGGAAGTGCCGGAGATTGAACAAGGCCTGCTGGAGATCAAGTCCTGCGCCCGTGACCCCGGTTCGCGCGCCAAGATCGCCGTGTTGTCGCATGACAAACGTGTCGATCCGATTGGCACCTGTGTCGGTGTGCGCGGCACCCGTGTCAACGGCGTGACCAACGAGCTCGCTGGCGAACGTGTTGACATCGTGCTGTGGAGCGAAGACCCGGCTCAGTTTGTGATCGGCGCGCTGGCGCCGGCCAATGTGTCTTCCATCGTTGTGGACGAAGAGCGCCATGCCATGGACGTGGTGGTTGACGAGGAAAACCTCGCGATCTCCATAGGTCGCGGCGGCCAGAACGTGCGCCTTGCCGCTGAGCTGACTGGCTGGAAAATCAACATCATGACCGCTGATGAGTCCGCGGAAAAGCAGGCCACGGAGACCGACACCAGCCGCAAGCTGTTCATGGAAAAGCTCGATGTGGACGAGGAAATCGCCGACATCCTGATTTCCGAAGGCTTCACCAGCCTCGAAGAGGTGGCTTATGTGCCACTGCAGGAAATGCTGGAGATCGACTCTTTTGACGAAGACACCGTCAATGAGCTGCGCACGCGCGCCAAGGATGCACTCCTGACCATGGAAATCGCCAAGGAAGAAAATGCCGAGGGCGTCTCGCAGAACCTGCGCGATGTCGAAGGCCTTACGCCCGAACTGATCGCCAAACTCACCGAGGCCGGCGTCGGCACCCGTGATGACCTGGCCGATCTTGCGGTCGATGAATTAACCGAGATCACCGGCCAGTCCGAGGACGAAGCCAAAGCCCTGATCATGACCGCCCGCGCCCATTGGTTTACCGATGAAGCTGCCGAGCCCGCCGCTGCCGCTGAGCCTGCAAGTGCAGACCTCGCGTCCAAAGAGCAATGATCATGGAGGCCAGCAGGAAAAAAACATATGTCCAGTACCACTACCGTCGCTGAATTCGCAGCTGAACTGAATAAACCCACCGCCACACTGATCGAGCAATTGACCAGTGCCGGTGTTGCCAAGGCGCAAGCCGATGACCACTTGTCCGAGTCCGACAAGCAAAAGCTGCTGAGCTATTTGCAAGCGAGCCACGGCACTGCCAGCGCCGAGCGCAAAAAAATTACCCTGGTCAAAAAGTCCACCAGCGAAATCAAGCAGGCGGATGCCACCGGGCGTGCCCGCACCATCCAGGTTGAGGTTCGCAAGAAACGTACTTTCGTCAAACGAGATGAAGGCTCCGAGCCGCCCGCCGAAGAGCAAAGCCCGTTGGCCACCGCACCGCAGGCTCTGTCGATTGACGATGCCGAGCTGGTTCGCCGCGAGGAAGAAGCCAGCCGCCACGCCGAATTGCTGCGTCGCCAGGAAGAAGAACTGACGGAAAAACGCCGCCTGCGTGAAGAGCAGGACGCCAGAGATCAGGCCCGCGAGCAGCAGGAGCGCGAGGCTGCGGAACTGGCAGCACAAGCCAGCGCCCAAGCTGCCAGCAAGTTGGCCAAGCCCGCAGGCAAAGCCGTGGCAAAAGCAGCGGTCGCCGAGGTGCCCGTTGCTGACGATGCGGCAGCGACGGAAAAAGCGGCTGCCAAGGCTGCAGAGGCCAGCGCCGTCCAGGCAGCAGCCAAAGCCAAAGCAACCGCTGAATTCCAGGCCGATGCCGTCAAGGCGCAGGACCTGCAGGACCGCCGCAAAAAAGCCGAGGCGGAAGCAGCAGGCATTCGCGCGATGATGAATGCGCCCAAACGCGTGCTGGTACCGCACGTCGATCCCAAGGCAGCCATCAAGGGCACCTTGCACAAACCGGCCGTGGTGCCGGGTGCTGCAAAACCAGCTGTCGCGGGTGCGCCTGCCGCCGCTGGGGCCGCAGGCAAGAAGGAGGTCAAGTCGGAAAACCTGTCTTCGACCTGGAAAGACGATGCCGCCAAGAAGAAGGGCGAAATCAAGACCCGTGGCGCACCGGTTGTGCCGGGGCGTGGCAACTTCAGGGGTGGCCCGCGTGGCCGCCGCACGCCGGATCGCGATTCGCGCTCCGAGTCCAACTTTGTAGCACCGACCGAATTCAAGGTCATTGAAGTGCATGTGCCCGAGACCATCACGGTGGCCGAGCTCGCCCACAAGATGAGCGTCAAATCGTCCGAGGTCATCAAGCACCTGATGAAGCTGGGTCAGATGGTCACCATCAACCAGCCGCTGGATCAGGACACGGCGATGATCGTCGTGGAAGAGATGGGCCACAAGGCGGTCACCGCGTCGCTGGACGATCCGGAAGCTTTTGCCGACGAGGACGTGCAGGGCCAGCAGGCCGAGCTGCTGCCGCGCGCGCCGGTTGTCACCGTCATGGGCCACGTCGATCACGGCAAGACCTCGCTGCTCGATTACATCCGCACCGCCAAAGTGGCGTCCGGGGAAGCTGGCGGCATCACCCAGCACATCGGCGCCTACCACGTGGAAACCCCACGCGGCATGGTGTCCTTCCTGGACACGCCGGGCCACGAAGCCTTCACCGCCATGCGTGCCCGTGGTGCGCAGGCGACCGACATCGTGATCTTGGTGGTGGCGGCTGACGACGGCGTGATGCCGCAGACACGCGAAGCCATCAAGCATGCGAAAGCTGCGGGCGTGCCCATCGTGGTAGCGATCAACAAGATTGACAAGCCTGGCATCAACATGGACCGCGTCAAGGGCGAGCTGGTCACTGAAGAAGTGATTCCCGAAGAGTTCGGTGGCGATGTGCCGTTTGTTGGCGTGTCCGCCCACACAGGCGCCGGCATCGACGCGCTGCTGGAGCAAGTGCTGCTGCAAGCCGAGGTGCTGGAACTGCGTGCGCCGGTCGATGCGCTGGCCAAGGGCCTTGTGATTGAAGCCCGCCTCGACAAGGGCCGAGGCCCGGTTGCCACCGTGCTGGTGCAGGCCGGTACGCTGAAAACCGGCGACGTGGTGCTGGCCGGTTCGACCTTTGGCCGCGTGCGCGCCATGCTGGACGAAAACGGCAAGCCGATCAAGACCGCAGGTCCGTCGATTCCGGTGGAAATCCAGGGCCTGACGGAAGTGCCGCAAGCCGGTGACGAGTTCATGGTCATGCTCGACGAGCGCCGCGCCCGCGAAATCTCCACCTACCGTGCCGGCAAGTTCCGCAACACCAAGCTGGCCAGACAGCAGGCGTCCAAGCTGGAGAACATGTTCTCTGACATCGGCGCCGGCGAGGTCAAGATGCTGCCCATCATCATCAAGGCGGATGTGCAAGGTTCGCAGGAAGCGCTGTCCCAGTCGCTGCTCAAGCTCTCGACCGACGAGGTCAAGGTGCAACTGGTGTACTCCGGTGTCGGTGGTATTTCCGAGTCCGACGTGAATCTGGCGATCGCATCCAAGGCGGTGGTGATAGGTTTCAACACCCGCGCTGATGCCCAGGCCCGCAAGCAGGCCGAAAACAACGGTGTCGAAATTCGCTACTACAACATCATTTATGACGCTGTGGACGAGCTGCGCGCCGCGATGTCGGGCATGTTGACGCCGGACAAGAAAGAAGAAGTCATTGGCAATGCCGAGATTCGCCAGGTGTTCAAGGTCAGCAAGATCGGCTCGATTGCCGGTTGCATGGTCACCGCCGGTGTGGTCCGCCGCTCCGCGCGACTGCGCCTGCTGCGCGAGAACGTGGTCATCTTCACCGGTGAACTCGACTCGCTCAAGCGTTTCAAGGACGACGCCAAGGAAGTCAAGGAAGGTTTCGAGTGCGGCTTGAACGTCAAGGGTTACAACGACATCCAGGTCGGTGACATCCTGGAGTTCTTTGAAATCCGCGAAGTGGCCAGAACGCTGGAGGTCTGATCGCCGCAAGGCCGGCTGCCCGCCGAGAGGGCTGCCCGCCGACCGGCAGGCTCATTGAGTTATGCGTAAAAAAACATCTACCCCGAACCGCGGTTTTCGCGTTGCCGATCAGATCCAGCGTGATCTGACGGAGCTGATCGCGCGCGAGTTGAAAGACCCACGGGTGGGCATGGTCACAATCCAGGCGGTCGAGGTTACCGCCGATTACGCCCATGCCAAGGTGTTTTTCAGCGTGCTGATTGGCGACCCGACCGAGTGCGAAACCGCGTTGAACCAGGCGGCGGGTTTCCTGCGCAACGGCCTGTTCAAGAAGCTGATGATCCACACCGTGCCCACGCTGCATTTCCAGTTCGACCGCACCACCGAGCGTGCGGCCGACATGAACGCCCTGATTGCCAAGGCGGTTTCCTCCCGCGCCCAGGACGACTGAGTTCGCGCCGTTTCCCTTGATGACAGGTTCAGGGACAACGGTGCCAACGACACGCCGGGCTTGCCCGCGCGTTGAGCCTGTCGAAATTTATGACGCAAACTTCTCCTCATCGCCAAAAGATACAGCGACGTCCCGTGCATGGCGTGTTGCTGCTCGACAAGCCGCTTGGCCTGTCGAGCAACCAGGCGCTGCAGAAGGCGAAGTGGCTATTGCGTGCGGACAAGGCCGGCCACACCGGCACACTGGACCCTTTGGCCACCGGCGTGTTGCCGCTGTGTTTCGGCGCAGCCACCAAGTTCAGCCAGCTACAGCTTGACGCCGACAAGACCTACGAAGCCGTGCTGCTGCTGGGCCAGAAAACCAGCACCGCCGATGCCGAGGGCGAGGTCATTGAAACGAGGCCGGTACCGCCCATTACCTTGGCCCTGCTGGACGAGATGACACGCCGCTTCACCGGTTCGCTGGCACAAGTGCCGCCCATGTATTCGGCCCTGAAGAAAGACGGCAAGGCGCTGTACGAATATGCGCGCAAGGGGCAAGAGGTCGAGCGGGATGCCCGCCACATCACCATTTATAAGCTGAATATGGCTCCAGCCCATGATCCACGGGTACTGGCAGCTATCAAAATCATAGTTTCCTGCAGCAAGGGTACCTATATCCGAACATTGGGTGAAGACATCGGCGAGGCCATTGGCTGCGGCGCGCACCTGGGGTCGCTCAGGCGGCTGGAGACGGGCGGCTACACCGACAGTCAATGCGTGAGTTTGCTTTCGCTCGAAGCCATGAGCGAGGCCGAGCGAGAGGCCTGCCTGCTGCCGGTGCAGTCGCTGGTGGCCAGTTATCCGGTTGTCACACTTGATGCCGACAATGCAGGGCGTTTCCTGAGCGGCCTGCGGCGTCGCGGCAATGCCGGTCAGTGGGGTCCGGACGCCGAACTGGTGCAGGTGTTCGGCACAAATCCTGCGGCGTTTCTGGGTTCGGCCCATGTTACCGCTGACGAACTGATTCCAGGCCGCCTGCTCAGCCCGATTGAAATTCAGGACATGCTCGCTGCGAGCCGACCTGTCTCACCCGTTTCCTCCAGCCCTGCGGCCACGGCCGCGATGGCTTAGCACCACCGATTTGAAGTTTTTAGAAAGCCAACCATGAGTCACAAACAAATCCGCAACATCGCCATCATCGCCCACGTTGACCACGGCAAGACCACCATGGTCGACCAGTTGCTGCGTCAGTCCGGCACCTTCGCCGAGCATGAAAAAATGGTCGATACCGTGATGGACAACAACGCCATCGAAAAAGAGCGTGGCATCACCATCCTGGCCAAGAACTGCGCCGTGACCTGGGAAGGCACCCACATCAACATCGTCGACACTCCCGGCCACGCCGACTTCGGCGGCGAGGTGGAGCGTGCGCTGTCCATGGTCGATGGCGTGGTGCTGCTGATCGACGCGCAGGAAGGCCCGATGCCGCAGACGCGTTTCGTGACCAAGAAGGCGCTGGCCTTGGGCCTCAAGCCCATTCTGGTGGTCAACAAGGTGGACAAGCCCGGTGCGCGCCCCGATTACGTGGTCAACGCCGCCTTCGATTTGTTCGACAAGCTCGGCGCGACCGACGAACAGCTCGACTTCCCCGTGGTGTATGCCTCAGGTATCAACGGTTGGTCGTCGCTGGAAGAAGGTCCACCGAACGAGCAGTGGGGTCCCGACATGTCGGCTCTGTTCAACACCATTCTCAAGCACGTGCCGCACCAGGAAGGCGACCCCGCCGCGCCGCTGCAATTGCAAATTTCCGCACTCGACTTTTCGACCTTCGTTGGCCGTATCGGTGTCGGCCGCATCAGCCAGGGCACGATCAGACCGATGATGGACGTGGTCGTCATGGAAGGCCCTGACGGCAAGGCCATCAAGGGCCGGATCAACCAGGTGTTGACCTTCCAGGGTCTCGAGCGCGTGCAGGCCACCGAGGCCGGTCCGGGCGAAATTGTGCTGATCAACGGCATCAATGAGATCGGCATCGGCGTGACCATCACCGACCCGGTCACCCCGGCACCGCTGCCCATGCTCAAGGTCGATGAACCGACCCTGACCATGAACTTCTGCGTCAACACCAGCCCCCTGGCTGGCCGCGAAGGCAAGTTCGTTACCAGCCGCCAGATCTGGGACCGCCTGCAAAAAGAGCTGCAACACAACGTGGCCTTGCGCGTCAAGGAAACCGGCGAGGAAGGCATTTTTGAAGTCATGGGCCGCGGCGAGTTGCACCTGACCATCCTGTTGGAAAACATGCGCCGCGAAGGTTTTGAGCTGGCGGTGTCCAAGCCGCGCGTCGTGATGAAGGAAGTCAACGGCGAGAAGCACGAGCCGATCGAGCTGGTCACTGCCGATATTGAAGAGCAGCACCAGGGCGGCGTGATGCAGGCTTTGGGTGAGCGCAAGGGCGACCTGGTGAACATGGAGTCCGATGGCCGTGGCCGGGTTCGCCTGGAGTACCGCATTCCAGCGCGAGGCCTGATCGGTTTCACCAATGAATTCTTGAACCTGACGCGCGGCTCCGGACTGATCTCCAACATCTTCGACAGCTACGAGGCGCACAAGGGCGACATCGGTGGCCGCAAGCAGGGGGTGCTGATCTCCATGGATGCCGGTGAAATTTTCACTTACGCCCTGGGCAAGCTGGACGACCGTGGCCGCATGTTTGTGCGCGCCAACGACCCGGTGTACGAAGGCATGATTGTCGGTATCCACAGCCGCGACAACGACCTGGTGGTCAATGCCACGCGCACCAAGCAGCTGACCAACTTCCGTGTGTCCGGCAAGGAAGACGCCATCAAGATCACGCCGCCTATCGAGCTGACGCTGGAATACGGCGTTGAATTCATCGAGGAAGACGAGCTGGTCGAAATCACGCCCAAGTCGGTGCGCCTGCGCAAGCGTCACCTGACCGAAAGCGAGCGCAAGCGCGCTGGACGTTGAGCCCCCACGTTCGCTCACTGCGTGTAGCTCTCTGCCCCCCGAGGGGGCGCTGCGCCTGCGGACCGGCAAAGCCGGATCTGCGGCTCCTGCTGGAATAAAGTCGGGGAGGGCGGCAACCGGGTTGAACGCTTGAACACGGCCGCTGTGCGTTTTCGCTCCAGCGGCCTTCCTATTTAGTACACAGAGATCTGATTGAACCAGCCCTCCATCCATGAAACTCACGCATTCCAGAGCCGTCTTTCTGATGATTGCGATCACCCTGATGTGGTCGATCGCCGGCGTGGTCACGCGCCATCTTGAGTCGGCCCGAAGTTTTGAAGTGACTTTCTGGCGCAGTTTCTTCACCCTGGTGTCGCTGCTGGTGATCCTGCCGATGTTTCAAGGGCGCGAGGTGTTCTCGCGCATCCGCCATGCAGGTCGTTTCCTGTGGGTCTCCGGTATCTGCTGGAGCATCATGTTCACCGCTTTCATGCTGGCGCTGACCATGACCACCGTGGCCAATGTGCTGGTGACCATGGCGCTGGGGCCATTTCTGACGGCTCTGATCGCACGGGTGTTTATCGGACACCGTATCGCGCCGCGTACCTGGTTCGCGATTGCCGTTGCGGGCGTGGGCATCGCCTGGATGTACGGCAGCCAGGTCAACTTGGGCGGCGGTCTGGGGCAGTTCGCCGGCACGCTGGTGGCGCTGCTGGTGCCGATGGCCGCAGCCGTGAACTGGACGGTGGTGCAGCGCAGCCAGGCGCAAGGCGAAAAGATTGATCTGGTGCCGGCCGTGCTGGTGGGCGCGGCGATTTCCTCGCTGGCGACCTTGCCACTGGCTTTTCCATTTGCCGCCACCGGTCGGGATTTGGGCTTGTTGGCATTGCTTGGGCTGGTGCAGCTCGCCATTCCCTGTGTGCTCTCAGTCATCTGCGCCCGCGTGTTGAAGGCGCCGGAGATGGCGCTGCTGGCGCTGCTGGAAATTATTTTTGGCATCTTGCTGGCCTGGCTGGGTGCCGGCGAGGTGCCTGCCGCCAGTGTGCTGAGCGGTGGCTTGCTGGTCATAGGCGCACTGGTGCTTAACGAAGTGATGGGATGGAGACAAAGAACATGACTCAGACATACCAGCTGAAAACCACAGGGGACGTGCTGATCGAGGTGCGCGGCCAGGTCGGCTTCATCACCCTGAACCGGCCCAAGGCGCTCAACGCGCTGTCGCTAGCCATGGTGCGTGAGCTTTCTGCAGCGCTGACGGCCTGGCAGGTCGATCCGGCCATCCTGGCGGTGGCGATACGCGGCACTAACAAGGTCGGCCGTCCCGGCACACCCGAGGCGCTGTTTGGCGGTTTCTCGGCTGGCGGCGACATCCGCTTTTTCCATGAGGTGGCGCTGGCGGGTGACACCTCGCTCGACGACTTCTTCACCGAGGAATACAAGCTCAATCACCTGATTCACAACTATCCCAAGCCCTACCTCGCTTTCATGGACGGTGTCGTCATGGGCGGGGGCATGGGAATTTCGCAGGGGGCAAAAGTCCGCATCGTCACCGAGCACAGCAAGCTGGCCATGCCGGAAACCAACATCGGCTTGTTCCCCGATGTCGGCGGTGGCTACTTTTTGAGCCGTTGTCCCGGCAGCATCGGCGAGTACCTGGCACTGACCGGGGTGGTGATAACTGGCGACGAGGCGTTGGCTTACGGGCTGGCCGACATCCAACTGCCGGCTGCCTCATTGCCTGCCGTGTGGCAGGCGCTGGGGGATCAGGTTTTTGCTTCAACGGCATCTGTGGATGCCTGGATTGCTACTGATTTAATAGCTGGTCACGCCCGCCGGGAAAGGGCTGCAGGTCAGTTTGATCAATACTTTTCGCTTGCACGGGTGAAACACATGGTCGATGCGCTAGAGGCCGCGCCCGAAGAAGCAGCGCGAAAAATCGGCGCCATGTTGCGCAAGCGGTCGCCACTGATGCTGCATGTCACGCTGGAGCAGGTTCGCCGCGCCAGGACCCTGAGCCTGGCCGACGACCTGCGCATGGAGCGCGACATCGTGCATCACTGCTTCCACCTGAATTCCGGCGTCGCCAGTGAAACCGTCGAAGGCATACGCGCGCTGGCCATCGACAAGGACTACGCGCCGAAGTGGAACCCGGCGCGTATCGAGGACGTCAAGCCGGCGATGACCCAGGCGTTTTTTGCCAGCCCCTGGACCGCTGATACACACCCGCTGCGCGACCTGACCTGAGCCGGCTGCTCAGCGGCTGCGGGACTTCATGGCCCGCTCGACCTCACGCTTGCCTTCGCGGTCCTTGATGGTGTCGCGCTTGTCATGTTCACCCTTGCCCTTGGCCAGCCCGACCTCGCATTTGACCTTGCCGGCTTTCCAGTGCAGATTCAGCGGCACCAGGGTGTAGCCTTTCTGCTCGATCTTGCCAATCAGGCGGCGGATCTCGTCCTTGTGCATCAGCAGCTTCTTGGTGCGCACCGAGTCCGGCCGGATATGGGTGGACGCGGTGCCCAGCGGATTGATCTGGCAGCCGATGATGAACAGTTCGCCGTTGCGGATCACGACATAGCCGTCAGTCAGCTGCACTTTGCCTTCGCGCAGGGACTTGACTTCCCAGCCTTCGAGCACCATGCCGGCCTCGAAGCGCTCTTCGATATGGTAATTGAACAGCGCTTTTTTGTTGTCGGCAATACGCACGGCCGCAGCAGCAGCTTTCGGCGTGAGGTTGATGGCGGGCTTGCCGGTGGATTTTCCGGAGGAGGCGGCGGCCGGTTTTTTGGAGGATGCTTCTTTGGTGGCCATGGTCAGGAGGTAAGGGCGGCGCCGGGGCCTGTGCACCCTTATTTTATAAGTGCGAAAGGGGTTAAAACGGTGCCAATCAAGGCGCTCGACGACGGTCAGACTGTGCTCTGACCTAGGAGTGCAACGCCGAGTGGTGTCGTTTTAACCCCTTTCCCGCCGGGTTGCGGCCAAAAATGCCGTGCGCGGCGTTGCGAAGCCTCGCTGGAGTCCACTCCAGCTTCATTTCGCGCCTTGCTCACGGCATTTTTGACTCGCAACGCATCTTACAAAAATAAGGGTGAACAGGCCCAATACAATCGGGCGCAGCCCCTGATTGTATGAAAACCGTCCAAAAGTCCGTCCTGATCTGGTACAGCGCAGCCGAAATGTTTGCCCTGGTCACCGATGTCGCCAGTTATCCGCAGTTTTTGCCCTGGTGTGACCAGGCCGTGGTGGTGGAGGAAGACGCCCATGGCATGACGGCCAAGGTCGGTATCTCTTTTGCTGGGCTGAGCCAGAGCTTCACCACCCGCAACACCCACGTGAAAGACCGCAAGGTCTCGCTCAAGCTTGTGGACGGTCCATTTTCGAAACTCGACGGGCACTGGGACTTCATGCCCCTGGGCGACGGCACCCAGCGCGCCTGCAAGGTCAACTTCAGCCTGCGTTATGACTTCGACAATGCGGCGCTGGCCGCGCTGGTCGGCCCGGTGTTCGACAAGATCGCCGGCAGCATGGTGGACGCCTTCGTCAAACGCGCGGCGCAGGTGTATGGCGAAACCTGAGGCCAGTCCATGAACATCGTGCTGGTATATTCGCCAGCACCCCGCCAGGTGCGGGAGTGGGCACTGGTGCTGCCGTCAGGCTGCACGGTGGCGCAGGCGATTGAAAGCAGCGGCATCTTGACAGCATGCCCGGAGCTCGCGTCTGGCAAACTCGCGCTCGGTCTCTGGGGACGTAAAACCAGCTTGAAGCAGGTCTTGCAGGCTCAGGACAGGCTGGAAGTTTATCGCCCGCTGCGGGTTGATCCGAAAGTCGCGCGACGCGAGCGCTTCAGCAACCAGGGGGTCAAAAAATCAGGGTTGTTTGCCCGCAAGAGGGCAGGGGGCAAGGCCGGTTACTGAGCTGCGGGCCTGTTGCAGTCCTGGTCAACCACGGCTTGCACACGCTTGAGTTCCGAGGCTCTGACGCTGTCGTCCATGATCTCGCGCTCACCCTTGGCATTGGTGCTGGCGATGCGCACGCCTGACTGGAAGGTGGCGACGGCCTTTTTGGCGCGCTCGCAGTTTTCGGCCTGGGCTTGGATGACTTTTTCTTCCTCGGCCTTTTTCTTGGCTGCGGCTTCTTGCTCAAGTTTCTTCTTTTTGGCCTCGAGCTCGGCATCTTTGCCGGAGATTTTCGGGGCGTTGGGATCTACTTTGAGTTTCGCGGCTGCCGCTGCAGGTGCCGCTGCGGCGTTGGTGCTGGCCGCATCCGTAGTCTCGGCAGCAATCACGGGCAAGGCCGCGCGCCGACCGCCGGGTTGCTTGACGATGTCTTTTTCCTGAATATCTGCAGGCGGCGGCCGGTCACTGAACACCTTGCGGCCGTCCTTGCCCACCCACTGGTATTGGGCCGCTGCAGACAGCGCAAAAGCCCAGCCAACCAAGGTCAGGATCAGGTATTTGGGCGTGATTTTCAAGTCCATGTTTTCCAGTGTAGCCTTGCCTTGCCCGGGCGGGACAGGGCGGCCATGAGGACATGGCGTCTTTTTGTAACGCGGGTCCATGGCAGTTGGGGTTCAGGGTTTGTACCGACCGGCGCGGGTACAATCGTGTTTTTGGAGCCATCCCTATGCGCCTACTCGGCAAAGCGCTCACCTTCGACGACGTATTGTTGGTGCCAGCGTTCTCCCAGGTCCTGCCCAAGGACACCTCGCTTTCCACCCAGTTTTCCCGAAATATCCGCCTGAACCTGCCGCTGGTTTCAGCTGCCATGGACACGGTCACCGAAGCCCGGCTGGCCATTGCCATTGCCCAGGAGGGCGGCATCGGCATCGTCCACAAGAACCTCACGCCCCAGCAACAGGCGGCCGAAGTGGCCAAGGTCAAGCGCTACGAAAGCGGCGTGTTGCGTGACCCGGTGGTCATCACCCCGACCCACACCGTGCGCCAGGTCATGGCCATGAGCGAGCAGCTTGGCATCTCCGGTTTTCCGGTCATCGACGGCGGCCGCGTGGTTGGCATCGTGACCGGGCGCGACATGCGTTTTGAGTCCCGCATGGACGTGCCGGTCAGCACCATCATGACGCCGCGCGAGCGTCTGATCACCATTTCTGAAACCGCATCGCTGGCCGATGCCAAGGCGCTGCTGAACAAGCACCGTCTGGAGCGGGTGTTGCTGGTCAATGACAACTTCGAGCTCAAGGGCCTGATCACCGTCAAGGACATCACCAAACAAACCACCTTTCCAAATGCCGCGCGCGACTCGCACGGCCAGTTGCGCGTAGGCGCAGCGGTTGGGGTGGGTGAAGGTACCGAGGAACGGGTCGAGGCCCTGGTCAAGGCTGGCGTGGACGCCATCGTGGTCGATACCGCCCACGGCCACAGCAAGGGCGTGATCGACCGCGTGCGCTGGGTCAAGCAAAACTACCCGCAGATTGACGTGATTGGCGGCAACATTGCCACCGGCGCGGCAGCGCTGGCCCTGGCCGATGCCGGTGCTGATGCCGTCAAAGTGGGTATCGGCCCCGGCAGCATCTGCACCACGCGCATCGTCGCCGGCGTGGGTGTGCCGCAGATCATGGCCATTGACAATGTCGCAACCGCGCTGCGCGGCAGCGGCGTGCCGCTGATTGCCGACGGCGGCATCCGTTACAGCGGCGACATCGCCAAAGCAATTGCTGCCGGCGCCGGTACCGTGATGATGGGCGGCATGTTTGCCGGCACCGAAGAAGCGCCCGGTGAAGTGATTTTGTTTCAGGGCCGCAGCTACAAAAGCTACCGCGGCATGGGCAGCATAGGTGCGATGCAGCAGGGCAGCGCCGACCGCTACTTCCAGGAAAGCAGCACCGGCAACCCGAACGCCGACAAGCTGGTGCCCGAAGGCATTGAAGGCCGGGTGCCTTACAAGGGTTCCATGGTTGCCATCATTTACCAGATGGCCGGCGGCCTGCGCGCCAGTATGGGTTACTGCGGCTGCGCCACCATCGAGGACATGCGCAACCAGGCCGAGTTTGTCGAGATCACCACGGCCGGCATCCGCGAAAGCCATGTGCACGATGTGCAGATCACGAAAGAAGCGCCGAACTACCGGGCCGATTGATGAGCTTGCGGGGCCGCTATTGTGTGTATCCATTTCCATTGCGTGAGCGCGACGAGGAGTTAGGTGTGCGCAGTAAATTTCTGAAAATCTTGTCTCTGATAACGCTACTCGTCTTGACCGCGTTTGTATCGACTGGATTACTTGCGCAGGTTACAACCTATACCAACCGGGTCGACCCGCCAATACTGAGTGCCGAAGATATGAGGGAAAGACTTAAATTCGCAGCTCCATTGAGTGGAAATTCCATATTTTGGAAGTCTCAGATTGAAATGCTGGGGCAAAAAATACCATCCTGCTTGTGGCAGGCGCCCTTTGCCCGACAAATAACACAGCAGCAGCGTGAAATGGCTATTGATCGGGTACAGCATGTTGACGGAGACACCCTTTGGCCGGTCTTTTCAAAGCTCCCCTCATTTCCCGCACTGAAGGCTCGGGTGCAAAAAGACCTTGCATCGCAGAATACGCCTGCGACGCTTGCTAAAGCGAACGAGCTCTTAAAGGATCCGGTTACCGCCGAGTTTGTTCATAGCTGGTTGCATCGATCAGCGTGGCTTTTTGCTTTTGGTTGTGGGCCGTTCACGCCCAATGACGAAACGCGCCTTCAACATGAATTTATTGTTTGGGCTATTACTCCATAGCCTATTCCCGCCGCATGCATCAAAAAATTCTCATTCTCGATTTCGGCTCCCAGGTCACCCAACTGATCGCGCGACGCATCCGCGAAGCCCATGTGTTTTGCGAGGTTCACCCTTGCGATGTGACTGACGACTGGGTGCGTGACTATGCCAAAGATGGCAATTTGAAAGGCGTGATTCTTTCGGGCAGCCACGCCAGCCTCTGGGAAGACGAAACCCTGCGCGCGCCGCAGGCGGTGTTCGAACTCGGCATTCCGGTGCTGGGCATCTGCTTCGGCATGTACGCGATTGCCGCTGCGCTGGGCGGCAAGGTCGAAGGCGGACACAAGCGCGAGTTCGGTTATGCAGAGGTTCGCGCCCGCGGTCACACCAAGCTATTCGAGGGCATTCAGGACTACGCCACGCCCGAGGGTCACGGCATGCTGCATGTCTGGATGAGCCATGGCGACAATGTGACCGAGATGCCGCCCGGCTTCAAGCTCATGGCGTCTACCGAGTCCTGCCCGATTGCGGGAATGGCTGACGAAGAACGTCGTTTTTACGCGGTGCAGTTTCACCCCGAGGTCACGCACACCAAGCAGGGCAATGCCATCCTCAAACGCTTTGTGCTGGACATCTGCGGCACACGCCCCGACTGGGTCATGGGTGACTACATCAGCGAAGCGGTCGAGAAAATCCGCCAGCAGGTGGGTGACGAAGAAGTCATTCTCGGGCTGTCCGGCGGCGTTGATTCGTCGGTGGCCGCAGCGCTGATCCACCGCGCGATTGGCGACCAGCTCACCTGCGTGTTTGTCGACCACGGCCTGTTGCGACTGAACGAGGGCGACATGGTGATGGACATGTTTGTCGGCAAGCTGCACGCCAAGGTCATCCGGGTCGATGCCGCCGCGCAGTTTCTCGGCCACCTCGCCGGGGTCAACGAGCCCGAAGCCAAGCGCAAGATCATCGGCCGCGAGTTTGTCGAGGTGTTCAAGGCCGAAGCCGCCAGCCTCAAGGCTGGCGGTGCCGACGTCAAAGGGGCGAAGTGGCTGGCGCAGGGCACGATTTATCCGGACGTGATCGAGTCCGGCGGCGCCAAGAGCAAAAAAGCCGTGCTCATCAAAAGCCACCACAACGTTGGCGGCCTGCCCGAGCAACTCGGCCTGAAGCTGCTGGAGCCGCTGCGCGAACTGTTCAAGGACGAGGTGCGTGAACTCGGCGTGGCGCTGGGCCTGCCGCATGACATGGTATATCGCCACCCGTTTCCGGGCCCCGGCCTGGGCGTGCGCATTCTCGGCGAAGTCAAAAAGGAATACGCCGACCTGCTGCGCAAGGCCGATGCCATCTTCATCGAGGAACTGCGGAACTTCAAGGATGCGGAGAGTGGCAAGAGCTGGTACGACCTGACCAGCCAGGCTTTTGCGGTCTTCCTGCCGGTGAAAAGTGTCGGCGTGATGGGCGACGGCCGCACCTACGACTATGTTGTGGCGCTGCGCGCGGTGCAGACCAGCGACTTCATGACGGCCGACTGGGCCGAGCTACCGTACGCGCTGCTCAAAAAAGTGTCTAGCCGCATCATCAACGAGGTGCGCGGCATCAATCGCGTGACCTACGACGTCAGCAGCAAACCGCCGGCGACGATTGAGTGGGAGTAAGACTCGCAGCGAGGGGCGAGGATCGCGCGAGGCGTCAGCTCGGCGAAGCGAAGCCGTAGAGCGCGACCACAGGATGCGCCGCCGCTGCTTGCTGCGCAACGCGAATGCTCTGGCGCACCACCGCGCAGCGGGGTCGACCAGCGTAGCCGCCGGCGAGTGAATTGCCCTCGATGGGGCAATTCGCGAGGCTCGCAGCGAAGGGCAAGCGTCCTAAAATCGGCAAATTCATCGCATACTTCCGCCATGTACTTGCCACCCCAATTCAAAGGCGACCGCATTCTGGCAGCGGCGCTCATCAACGAACACCCTTTTGCCAGCCTGATCAGCGTGGAAGATGCGGGCCTGCCTTACGTGACGCATTTACCTCTGCATCTCGAAGACAGGGATGGCCAGTTCGTGCTGTTGGGCCACGTCGCCAAACCCAACCCGCACTGGCGCTACCTGCAGGCCCGGCCCCAGGCCGTGGTGACTTTTCTCGGGCCGCATGCCTACATGTCGCCCAAGGTCTACCCCGACCTGGCCCGTGTGCCGACCTGGAACTACCTGGCTGTGCATTGCACTGTGCAGGCCACGCTGATTGAAGACCCCGCAGGCAAGGACGCCTTGCTGAAAAAGCTGATCGGCGACCACGAGCCACCGTACGCCGAGCAGTGGCGTGGGCTGGGTGAGGAGTATGCCCACAAAATGCTGGCCGGCATTGTGGCCTTCGAGTTGCAGGTCACCGAGCTGCAATGCAAGGTCAAACTCAACCAGCACCGCCGTGAATCACATGCCGCCATGAAAGCCGCCTATGCCGCCGGTTCGCCCGATGAACAGGCGCTGGCGCAATGGATGGATCGGCTGGGTATGGGCACCCCGGATCCGGAAAAATGAAACAATTCGGGGCCCAGCCCCTGTCCACCGGGCGCTGCCAGCTATCAAAACAGAAGCGCCATGGGTGACGAGGACTTCATGCGCCTGGCGCTGGCGCAGGCTGGCGAGGCTGCGGCTGCGGGCGAGGTGCCGGTCGGTGCCGTGCTGGTACACCAGGGCCAAGTCATTGCCACCGGCCGCAATGCGCCCATAGACCGCCACGACCCGACGGCGCACGCCGAGATGCTGGCCCTGCGCGCTGGTGCAGGGGTGCTGGGCAACTACCGGCTTGAAGATTGCGAACTGTTCGTCACGCTGGAGCCCTGCGCCATGTGCTCGGGCGCCATGCTGCATGCCCGGCTCAAGCGGGTGGTGTTCGGCGCGGCCGACCCCAAGACCGGCGCTGCCGGCTCGGTGCTTAACCTGTTCGACCATGCCCAACTCAATCACCAGACGCTGGTGCAGGGCGGGGTGCTCGCCGATGAATGCGGCGCGACGCTGCAGGATTTTTTCAGGCAGCGGCGTGCCTTGCAGCGCCAAGAAACACGCGCAGCGCATCCGCTGCGTGATGACGCGCTGCGCACGCCTGACGAGGCGTATGACGGCTTACCTGGCTACCCGTGGCAGCCCAACTACCTCAGCAACCTGCCGTCGCTGGCCGGGTTGCGCATGCATTACCTGGATGAGGGGGAGGGTAGCAATGACGCATTGACCTATCTGTGTCTGCACGGCAACCCGGCCTGGAGCTATCTGTACCGCCAGATGATCCCGGTGTTTCTGGACGCCGGGCATCGCGTGGTGGCGCCGGACCTGATCGGATTCGGCAAGAGCGACAAGCCCAAAAAGGACAGCTTTCACAGCTTCGACGGTCACCGGCAGAACCTGCTGGACCTGGTGGAGCGGCTGGACCTGCGCAACATCGTGCTGGTGGTGCAGGACTGGGGCGGCCTGCTCGGCTTGACCTTGCCGATGGCTGCACCCGAGCGTTATCGCGGCCTGCTGGTCATGAACACCACGCTGGCGACCGGCGAGCAACCGCTGTCTGCCGGTTTTCTGGCGTGGCGCGAGATGTGCGCGAAGAATCCGGAATTCGATGTGGCACGCCTGTTTACCCGCGGCAATCCGCAGATGAGCGCCGCTGAATGTGCCGCCTACAACGCACCCTTTCCCGACAAGGGCCACCGCGCCGCCTTGCGCGCTTTCCCGCACATGGTGCCGGAATTTTTCGATTCGCCCGGCGCGGAGATCTCGCGGCGGGCGCGTGACTTCTGGCGCGACCAGTGGCAGGGCCAGACCCTGATGGCAGTCGGCGCGCAGGACCCGGTGCTGGGCCTGCCGGTAATGCTTGAGCTGCAGCAGAGGATCAAAGGGTGTCCCGAGCCGATCGTCATGGAGAATGCCGGGCATTTTGTGCAGGAGCATGGGGAGCCTATCGCCCGACAGGCCATCGATTTTTTCACCGGACCCTAGTAAGGGAGCCGGAGACTGGCAAGTGCCAACCGAGAAAAATCGCGCCAAGCCGCAAGCCGCAAGCCGCAAGCCGCAAGCCGCAAGCCGCAAGCCCGTGACCCCCGCCATGCCGGTCCTGAAGGCCCAGGACGGCTTCAGCCCCAGCGCCTTGAGTACCAGATAGAGCGCGATACCAACGATCGCCGCCGTGGCGTAAATGTCCTGGCGCGGCAGCAGCGGCACCTGGTTGCTGAAGATGTCACGCATCACGCCACCGGTCACACCGGTGATGGTGCCCATCAGCACGACGATCAACGGGTGCCGCCGCGCGGCCTCGGCCAGTTTGCACCGGTCAGGGCAAACACCGCCAAGCCCAGCGCATCAGCCACCAGCAGCGCCTGCGCCGGAATCGGCAAAAACTGCACATACATGACCGTGCCCAGCGCTGCGGCGCAGATCACCATCAGGTAGGTCGGGTTGACCATCCAGAAAACCGGATGCCGGTTCATCAGCACATCGCGCAGCGTGCCGCCGCCTATGGCTGTCAGCGAGGCCAGCACCACGACGCCGAGCAGATCAAGCTCCAGCAGGCCGGCGGCCAGCGCACCGCTGATGGAGAACACGGCGACACCGAAGAGGTCCAGAAAATAAGCAGCATGGTGCGGCGTTTATACCGCGGCCGGCGGGGCGCCTGGTTCCGGGCAGTGGGATACTCGGAGCCGTGAAAAAACATATCTACATTTATTCCCCGTCCAGCGCCGTGCGTGACAAGGCAGCGTTCAAACGCGGCGTGTCCCGCTTGAAGGCCCTGGGTTACGAGGTCGAACTTGATGAGGCGGTACTCGCCAGCCACCAGCGTTTCGCGGGTGACGACGAAACGCGTCTGGCCGCCATCCACCGGGCGGCCGCCAGCGGCGCCGATGTAGCCCTGATCTCACGCGGCGGATACGGGCTGACGCGCATCTTGCCAAGCATCAATTACAAGGCGCTGGCCAAGGCGGCGCACAAAGGCACGCGTTTTGTCGGCCTGAGCGACTTCACCGCGCTGCAAAACGCGCTGCTGGCCAAAACCGGCGCTGTGTCCTGGGCCGGTCCCGCCGTGGGGGAGGATTTCGGCGTCGACGGTGAGCCTGACGACATCATGGAAGCCTGCTTTGACGACCTGATCAGCGGGCAGGGCGAAGGCACCGGCTGGCGCCTGCCCGCATCTGCTATCAAAGAAGGAGCAATCAGCCTATTACCAAAAAGGGCTGGAGGCGTATTCAACATCAAGGATGCGACCCTGTGGGGCGGCAATCTGGCGGTGCTGACTTCACTCGTCGGCACTCCTTATTTTCCAGCGGTCAAGGGTGGCATCCTGTTTCTTGAAGAAGTGCACGAACACCCGTACCGGCTGGAGCGCATGCTGACGTCCTTGCTGCACGCTGGCGTGCTGGCGCAGCAAAAAGCCATTGTTCTGGGGCAGTTCACCAACTACAAGCTGGTGCCGCACGACAAGGGCTTCAAGCTGGCGACGGTGGTGGCGTGGTTGCAGAAGCAGATCAAGGCGCCCGTGCTGATGGGCCTGCCGTTCGGCCATGTGCCGACCAAGGTGCTGCTACCGGTGGGCGCAAAAGTGACGTTGGCCGTGGAAGGCCGGGATGCGTTTTTACTCTGGGGTCACACGCACTGAGGGTGGTGCCGTGGCCAGTGCTGATCCGGACTTGAAGCTCAGTTCAGAGAGCTGCGCCGCGAGCCCAGGCTGCCGGGGAGCAGGCCTTCAAACATCTTGGTGATGCTGCCGACTTTTTGCCGGGCAATGGTTTCGCCCTGCATCGCCGACAGCACAGCCATCACGTCGCCGCGGGCGTACCACAGGCCTTGTGCGTCCTGGGCGTAACGTACCCGAAGCGCAATTTTGGGGTAATGCTTTTCACCAAACTCGCCCAACTCGTTGAGCATCAACTGCCGGATGCCCTCCGTGCGATTTTCCATGACGGCGGGAGTCGCCTCGCCACCGCTGAGCAAGCCTAACAAGCTGCTTTTTAAATGAGGGGTAATCCAACGCATAGGTCTCGGGACTTTCTGTTTGAGCGGGCGCGATTGAGTACGCGATCTGGTAGATTAAAGCCCCGAAGGCCGGGATGCAAGATGTATCGTGTGACGGGGTTAACGCAAAACAACAAACAAATCAAGACGTTAGTAACTAAATGTCATCCTGATTCTCTGATGCGGCCCAGATTAATACTTTTGAATTCGTTGTCCTTTTGCCGGCGTGGCGAGTTTGCGATTTCCTGATCTCGTGAAATATTCACATCCTTTTCTCTTTAAACCCACTCCAAACCCCCTGTGAGCCCATCCATGACCACCTACGCTTCGCACTACATCAATGGCCAGTGGGTCACCGCCCGATCGAAGGAAACCCTGCCGGTTCACGACTCCAGCACCGAAGAAGTCATGGCCACGGTGCCTGCCGGTACTGCGCAAGAGGCCGAGCTGGCCGTGCTGGCGGCCCGCGCCGCATTTGACGCGTGGTCCACGCTGCCGGTCGAAACGCGCGCGGCCTACCTGGAAAAGGTGGCTGCCGGCCTCAAGGCCCGCACCGACGAGATGGCCATGGCGATCGCGCGCGAAGTCGGCATGCCGCTGAAGATGGCGAAAACCGTGCAGGTCGGCGGCCCCACCTGGCACTGGGGCAACTTTGCCAAGGTCGCGCGCAACTTCGAGTGGGAAAAGAAGGTCGGCAATTCGCTGGTGGTGCGTGAAGCCATCGGAGTGGTGGGCTGCATCACGCCCTGGAATTTCCCGCTGAGCCAGATCACCCTGAAGATCGCTCCGGCGCTCGCCGCCGGCTGCACCGTGGTGCTCAAGCCCAGCGAGATCGCGCCGGTCAACGCCATGATTCTGGCCGAAATCATCCACGAAGCCGGCCTGCCGCCGGGCGTATTCAACCTGGTCAACGGCATGGGGCCGGTGGTCGGCGAGGTGCTGGCGACGCATCCGGAAGTGGACATGGTCAGCTTCACCGGATCGACCGGCGCCGGCAAACGCGTGAGCGAGCTGGCCAGCCAGTCAGTCAAACGCATCGCGCTCGAACTCGGCGGCAAGTCGGCCAGCGTGATCCTGGAAGACGCGGACTTCGAAGCCGCAGTCAAGGGCACGATTTCCGCCTGCATGCTCAACAGCGGCCAGACCTGCTCGGCGCACACCCGCATGCTGGTGCCTGCCGGCCGTTACGATGAGGTCAAAGCGCTGGCCCAAACCGCGATCGCCAAATTCAGCGTCGGCCCAAGCCTGGACGAGACCAGCCGGCTCGGCCCGCTGGTCAGCGCGAACCAGCGCGCACGCGTGCTGGGTTTCATCCGTACCGGCATTGAAGAGGGCGCGGACGTGATTGCCGGTGGAGCCGAGCCGCCGGCCATTGCCAAGGGCTACTTCGTGCAACCCACCATCCTGGGCATCAAGTCCACCGACACCCTGGCGCAAGAGGAAATTTTCGGCCCGGTGCTGGTTGTCATCCCGTACAAGGATGAAGAGGAAGCCGTGGCCATTGCCAACAGCACCATCTACGGCCTGGGCGGCGGCGTCTGGAGCGGCAGCGACGAACACGCGATGAAGGTGGCGCGCCGCATCCGCACCGGCCAGGTCGACATCAACGGTGGCCCCTTCAATGGCAATGCACCTTTCGGCGGCTACAAGCAGTCGGGTAACGGCCGCGAAAACGGGGTGTATGGTTTCGAGGAATTTCTGGAGTTCAAGTCCTTGCAGCTCAAGCCCGTCACGGCGGCCTGATTTTCACGGCCCGTCAGAGGCCTTCATCCGGGGAGAGCGTCATGGTCTGGATCAAACGATTGCTGGGCGGCGTGTTGCTGCTGGTGCTGTTACTGGCTGCGGCCATCGGCATCTATATTTACCGCAGCTTTCCGGCGCTCGACGGCGAGCTCAAGGTCGGCGGGCTGTCCGCTGCCGTGAACGTGGCGCGTGATGGCGCCGACGTTACCCACATCAAGGCCCAGTCGCCGCGCGACGCGTGGATGGCGCTCGGTTATGTGCACGCGCAGGAGCGCGGCTGGCAGCTGGAGTTCAACCGCCGGGTGATGCACGGCGAGTTGTCCGAGGTGCTGGGCGAAGCCACGCTGGACACTGACAAACTGATGCGCACGCTGGGCATCATGGCAGCGGCGCAGCGCCAGTGGCAGGTGTTACCCGCCGAGGCGAAGCAGGCGCTGCAGGCCTACAGTGACGGCATCAACGCGTTTTATGCGGGCAGCGCGCAGGCGCTGTCGCCGGAATTTCACATCCTCGGCGTCAAGCCGTGCGGCAGCGGCCGGCCCTGGACACCGCAGGACAGCGTGGGTTGGGCGCTGATGATGGCGCTGGACCTGGGCGGCAACTGGGGCAATGAGTTTGCCCGCCTGTCGGCGGCCAAGGTGCTCAGCACCGAACAGCTCTGGCAACTGTTCACACCCTACCCGGGCGAGGCCCCCGCCTCGAAAACCGATTTCGCCAGGCTTTATGCCGAGCTTGGCGTTTTCCGTCCCGATGCTATCAAAACAGGAGCTTCTGGCGCCCGTTTTGAAAGGGCTGGAGGCTTGTCTGATGCTGAAGAACCGGCAACATCGGCAAATCTCCTCGCGCTCGACATCAATGACTGGGCGGCCAACATCGGCAATGTGGAAGGAAAGGGCTCCAACAGCTGGGTGCTGGCCGGTACCCACACCGCCAGCGGCAAGCCGCTACTGGCCAACGACCCACACCTGGGTTTGTCGGCGCCGGCCATCTGGTACTTTGCACGCCTGCAGGCGCCGGCGGGTCCGGGCGCGGACGGCAAGGTCACACCCGCACTCGATGTGATAGGCGCGACCCTGCCAGGCCTGCCTTTTGTGGTGTTGGGCCGCACCGCCAAAGTGGCTTGGGGCTTCACCAACACCGGCCCCGACGTACAGGACCTGTATCTGGAGCAGATCAACCCGACCAACCCGCAGCAGTACCGCGTGCCCGGTGCTGGCCCGGCGCAGTGGGCGAAGTTCAAGACACGGGTTGAGGTGATCAAGGTCAAGGGCAAGTCCGATGTCAGCCTGAATGTGCGCAGCAGCCGCCACGGGCCAGTGCTCAGCGATGCGCAGAAAACCCATACCGACTTGCTGGACACGAGCAAGTACGTGATCTCTCTGCGCTGGAGTGCGCTGGAAACCGACAATCTCACGGCGGTTGCTGCGCTGCGCGCCAACCAGGCGCAGTCGGTGGACGAGCTGATCGCGGCTTATGCCGACCACCATTCACCGATGCAAAACGTGGTGATGGCCGATGTGGCCGGCAAGGTCGCCTACAAGGCCATCGGAAAGGTGCCGTTGCGCAAAGCTGACAACGACATCCTCGGCGTCGCGCCGTCGCCGGGATGGCTGGCCAGGTATGACTGGGCTGGCTGGTTGCCTTATGCACAGACGCCGCAGGCTGACGCGGCTACGATCGGCAAAAAAGGCTGGTTCTCCAACGCCAACCAAAGCGTGGTGCCGCCCGGCTCCGACTTGTTTCTGGGTCAGGATTGGGTTGTGCCTTACCGCTTCGACCGCATTGAAAAACTGCTGGCTGCTGCGCCCAAGCATGACGCGGCCTCCATGCAGAAAATCCAGTCCGATCAGTTGTCGTCGGCCACACTCCGACTCCTGCCGTTTTTGCAGAAGACGGTGTCGCAGCATCCGCTGGCCGCCGAAGTGCAGGCTCTGCTTACCGGCTTTGATGGCGTGATGCGCGCCGACAGTGCCGCGCCGCTGGTTTTTTCAGTCTGGATCGATGAGTTGTCACGCGGCGTTATTGGCAGCAAACTTGGCGAAGCCCGGCTGAAAAGCATGTACGGCAAGCGCCATTTCCGCAGCGCCATCGAAGACATGTTGGAGCGCGATGACAAATCCTGGTGCGGGACCGCCGGTTGCGCGGCCCAGTCCACAGCCGCGCTGGATCGCGCGTTGACGCTGCTGCAGGCAACGCGAGGCGGCTCGCCTGCGAAGTGGACATGGGGCGAGGCGCACCAGGCGTTGTCGGCACACCGGCCTTTCAGCAATGTGCCTGCGCTGGCGAAGCTGTTCGATGTCAACGTACCGACAGGGGGCGATACGTTCACGGTCAACGTCGGCCAATACTGGCCCAACGATTCCAAATTTCCATTTGCCAACCGGCATGCCGCCTCCCTGCGTGCGGTATATGACCTGGCGGACCTGGAAAAATCGCAGTTCGTCTACCAGACAGGGCAGAGCGGCTTGGTGTTTTCCAGCCGCTACCGCGACATGAGCCGCAGATGGGCAGATGTCAGCTACCGTCCGCTACAGATGAGCCCGGCCAGCTTCAGCCACGAACTTCAGCTCAAGCCCTGAGTCGATTTCCGGTATCTTCAGGCCGGCACGGCGTCTACATTAAGCCTGTCCCAATGCCGGTGGGCAGCGATGGAGGCGATAAAGGCCTGAGCGATCTGACCATCGGCTGTCTTGCGCGCGTCGGCCAGCAACACACCGGTGGTGGGCTCCATCACCTGGTTGCCGTTGCTTTCCAGTGCAAAACCCAGCGTGCCCAGCAACTGCACGCCTTCGTTGAGCGCGCAGATGGTTTTGCAATGTTTGTAGGACTCCAGAATGAAGTGAACCGCATCGCCAAGCTGCGACAGGGCGGCCACACTGGCTTCGCCACCAGGCACCAGCACAGCATCGAACATCACTGAGGGCGCATTGGTAAAGGTGTGGTCCACCGCAAGCTGCTTGCCTGAAGACGTTTTGACCGTGCCGAGTTGCGGCGCGATCAATTTACAGGCCGCACCCGCGTCCAGCAGTTCCTGTTGCAGGCGTTTGAAGGTCAGCAAGTCCACGCCGTCGGCCACCAGAATCGCAACTTTTCGGGTTTTGATGCCTTCCGATGGATGAGCCATGCTCAGCGCCCTGTCTTCCTCCACGGTGTTCTCGATACGGTATTCGCGAAAACCGAGCCTGCCCGCCGCCGCCTTGGCGTCCGGCGTATTGATCCCCAGCGGCGCTGCCACCCGCGCTGCGAGTTTGGCGTCCACATGCGCCAGGTTATCAACCATGCGCTGGCGGATTTCTGCTACCTCCACCTTGGACAACTCGAAGCGGAAAGCCGCAACGATGTGGTCTTTCTCCGCCGGGCTCTGGCTGTTCCAGAACAGCGTAGCGTGTGAGAAATGATCGTCGAACGACGGACTGCGGCGCCGTATTTTTGGCGATTCCAGTTGTTCGGGATAAGACTGGAAACCCTGGGTGCCGCCGTCGACACGGTATTCAGCGCCGGTAGCGAGTGTGTTGGGCTCATAGGAGACCCGGCCCTTGTTGACCGTCTGGCGGTGCATGCCATCACGCTGGAAGTTGTGGAAAGGGCAGACCGCCTTGTTGATCGGCAGCTCATGAAAATTAGCGCCGCCCAGGCGTGAAATCTGCGTGTCGGTGTACGAAAACAAACGGCCCTGCAGCAGAGGATCGTTCGAAAAATCAATGCCGGGTACCAGATGGCCGGGGTGAAAGGCCACCTGCTCGGTTTCCGCGAAGAAGTTGTCGGGGTTGCGATTGAGCACCATCTTGCCGATAAGCTGAACAGGCACCACCGATTCGGGAATCAGCTTGGTCGGGTCCAGGATGTCAAAGCCGAGTTTGTCCTCCTTGCCTTCCTCGATAATTTGTACACCCAATTCCCATTCGGGAAAGTTGCCCTGGTCGATGGCTTCCCACAGGTCGCGCCTGTGAAAGTCGGCATCCTTGCCAGCGATCTTCTGGGCTTCGTCCCAAGCCAGCCCGTGCACGCCAAGCTTGGGTTTCCAGTGGAATTTTACGAAGTGCGACTCGCCGCGTGCATTGATGAAGCGGAAAGTATGCACACCAAAACCTTCCATCATGCGGTAGCTGCGGGGCAAGGCGCGGTCGGACATGGCCCACATCAACATGTGCGTGGACTCGGGCATCAGCGAGACAAAGTCCCAGAACGTGTCGTGTGCGCTGGCGGCCTGTGGCATGTCGTTGTGCGGCTCGGGTTTGACGGCATGGATCAGGTCCGGGAACTTGATGGCGTCCTGGATGAAAAACACCGGAATGTTGTTGCCGACCAGATCGTAGTTGCCTTCGTTGGTATAAAACTTCACGGCAAAGCCGCGTACGTCGCGCACGGTGTCTGCCGAACCGCGGGAGCCGGCGACCGTGGAAAAGCGCACAAAGACAGGAATCTCGGCCTCCGGATCCTGCAGAAAACCTGCGCTGGTGTATTGCCCCATTGGTTTGTAGACCTTGAAGTAGCCGTGGGCGGCAGTGCCGCGCGCATGTACGGCTCGCTCGGGAATACGCTCGTGGTCAAAGTGAGTGATTTTTTCGCGGAGGATGAAGTCCTCCAGCAAAGTCGGGCCGCGGACACCGGCTTTCAGCGAGTTGTGGTTGTCGGGAATTTGCAGCCCCTGGTTGGTCGTCAGGTTGCCTGTCGCATCGGCAGTCGAAGCCAGCAGCTGTTTCTGTTTGTCCGTACCTGAGGACGTTTTTGGGGTGTTGGCTGGACTGCGCTTGGGTTGCGACATGTGTGATTCCTTGGAAAAAGCTAAAAAAAAGTCCGGCGACTTTCGTCCGGACGGCGATGGTGCCGGCAACTATGTCGTTGCCGCATCGATGTTCAATCGGCTTCGCAGTCCAGCAGCCGCTCCATGCCTGTGACCACGGTGATGACCGCGAGGGCGGCCACGCCACCTCCAACCAGCCATCCCGCCAGGGTTTGCACTGGCTCGGCAACGCCGTTGGGTGTGAGCGTTAAAAACGCAATCAGCATGCCAAAGACCGCAGCTATGGACAGCCATGGAGCGGCAAGGCGAAACGAAGTCGTCCAGCGCTTGGCGGCACCGATGCCAGTGTGAGGGGAGGCTGCGAGTGTCATGGTGAGTCCTGAAAGAAAGAAGCAGGAACGCAAAACCTGCAATCAAGTCTCACGTTACGCACAAACACTGGTTTGCGTCGTAGCTGACCAACGGAAACCGGTGTAAGGGCAATCGCGAGTGCCTGTAAGACCTGTCCGACGGAAAAAGGGCGCGCAGGCGCGCTAAGGCGCAAGACGTAAAAGGGCAGGGCCTTGGCCTACACCACCATGCTCGGCTTTCTCGCGTGTGCACCCTGACTGTGCTTTTAAAGTTAGGTGATTGCTGCGGCATAAAGCTGTCCGGACCACCAACGTACACAGGAGTAAAAAACTCATGCGGGCTTACATTGTCGAAGACAACGTGACCATTCGTGACAACCTCATAGGCACGCTGGAAGAGGTGATGCCCATTCAAACCATGGGTATCGCCGAAACCGAAGACGAAGGCACTCGCTGGCTGGCACGTAATGACGCGCAATGGGACCTGGCCATCGTGGACTTGTTTTTAAAGGAAGGCAGTGGTTTGGGGGTCGTCAAAGCTTGCCGCTATCGGCACGCGAACCAGAGAATGGTGGTTTTAAACAATCACGCCACGCCGGAGGTCCGCTGGCGATGCGAACAGCTGGGTGCAGATGCAGTCTTTGACAAGAGCACCCATATTGATGATTTGCTGATAAGCCGATATCTTTTAACCTTTGTCACCAGAAAGCAGAACCATGAGCACGCCCGTTTCCAACATCCACGACACGCCTTTCGGCGCGCCTTCCCGGCCCTTGACCGAGGAGGTGATGCAGTCCGCAGAGGAAGCGGTGCTGGCGAGTCCCGCGTCAGTAGACACCCTGCAGGGTGGTGAACATGTGGCCGAAGCTGACAAGGGCGTGACTCGCGTTTCCTACACCGACCGGCTGGCGCGTCGCGCGTCAGAAAAGCCGTTTCAGTCCGCGCTGCTCGCGCTGGCCGCGGGCGCCCTGCTGGCCGCGCTCATCAAAGCCGCGCTGAGTCGACCCCGCCGCTGACGCTTTATTCAATCACTTTCTGGGAAAACATGCCCTTTATGACACTTGCCGACACGCCCGACCCTGACACCCAGATTCCGCCGGAGATGCCGCCACCGGTCATGCCGCCTATGCCCGGCCCTGGCGGTCCGCCTGAGATCATTGAGCCCCCGCCGACTGAACCCACGATTCCGGTGCGTGAGCCAGGCAAGGTAACGCCGGTTCAGGCCTGAACGGACAGGGGCGACAGCGGGTTGGAGCAGCTGCTGGGCAGCCGTTCTGGCCGTATTCAGGGCGTGGTTTGTTGGCGCTGGTACTCGCTGCGCTTCATGCTCAGATAGGCCGTTCGATCGATTTCATGCAACTGGCGCGGATAACGCTCCGTTGCTTCAAACCAGTGTTGCAGACGCTTTTCAAACTGTTGTGAGGGCGGCACCACCAGAGACGCCAGGTAGGCGTCGATCGCCAGGTAATACCGCATGGTGTTACGTTCCACCGCGCCGCGCATACCGCCGACCGGCGCCTTGGCGCCGGTGTCGCTGGCTACTTCTGAAAATCCGATCTTGCTGCTCCCTACCGTGGCCATGTAGGCCTGCATCGCCAAGCGGCCGGTCATGCCGTAGCCGTAGGAATAACGCAAATGCATGAAAGTCTTGTCACCCTCAATCGGCACGGCTTCCAGGTCAATGCGGTAGTTATGGGTGCCCAGCGGACCCTTGGCCGCGTTGAGCCGCACCGCAAGATAGTCGGCTCGCGCTGCGACTGGCGTGAAACTGAAAGTCAGGGCGTGCGCATCCTTAAGCTCCTGAGGCGTTTTTTTGCCAACGCTGACCGAAAGTGCTGTCGGCCGGCTCTCCTTGTCGGCGCTGCAGTGTTTGGTGTTGAGATGAAGAATCAGAGCCTCACACCAGGTGTCCGCATCCTTGAACGCCGCGAGCACGGTGGTGTACGGGTAGTTGATGACGGCGTAAGCGCTGCCGCTGACGGCCGTGGCCGACTCGGTCGAGTCCATCACCAGCGGTCGCTGGAACGGGTTACGCGCGAGCTGGGGGGTCAAGGCAGCGTGTTTGGCCTGCAAGGAAGCAGCGCCCGATTCGGCGGCACCAGCGCCCGACGCTTGGGCATGAACAATGCCCGCGCCCAAGCTGGTGAGCATGCAGGCCGACGCGGCCCAGCGGCACAGTTTCAGAGTGTCATGGTTAAGCATTCCCTCAGTTTGACCGGCTCAAAGGCACGCCAGCGCATGATGCTCTGTCGTCCTACATGCTTGGGCGAAAAGAAGAGGGAGCGCGGATGCTGTCGGAAAAAGTTTGACCTGCTAACCGACTCCCTTTGGAATCAACTACTTAGGTAGGACTTTCGTGCCCATCACGGGTGGCGACAAGTTAACTTTGCGAACCCGCACCATAAAACAACTCAATTCTGCTAACCGTACCGAGTCTCGTTTCCTAGGGAGTTAAAAACGCTCAGATTGAACGCTTTTGAACGATTGCGACCGGCTCGGCGCGAGGTTTAAGGGGTAAACAAATCGTCCGGGAGACTGGGGGAATCCCAATGGTTGCGGATGAGCCAGTTAGTAGCGGTGCTTAAATTGTCCGCTAAGAGCCTGGTGGAATGACGTGGAGGATGTTGTTCAGGGGCTCAATGGACGACCGGTTTCCACTCGGTAAATTGTCGTAAGAATCGCAGCCGCTAACTTTGTATCAACGAACAGCAACGTCCGCTCCTGGTCGAGTTTGGCACGCGCGGCAACACATAGGACTTGCGTTGGAATGAGCAATGTGATCTTGCCCCTGTTGCCCGCACTCCATAGACTGCCCATTATGCGGACTTCCTGTCTTGCTGCTGGGCCGCGATCCAGCGTTGCTCAAACCTCATCGGGCTGACATAGCCCAGCGTCGAGTGCAATCTTTTGTGGTTG
>NZ_BMIG01000021.1:56001-56722 GCF_014641715.1 Polaromonas eurypsychrophila
GCCTGCCGACCTTTAACCGTCCCCACAGGCTCTCTGTAGGCGCGTTGTCCCAGCAGTCGCCCTTGCGGCTCATCGAGGACTTCATCTCGTAGCTTTTGAGCACCTGCTGAAATTCATGACTGCAGTACTGGCTACCTCGATCGGAATGAAAGATCAGGTCCGGTGCCGGGCGGCGCCGGAACCACGCCATTCGCAGCGCGTCCGTCACTGCGCTGGCCTGCATGTGAGGCCGCATGCTCCAGCCCACCACCTGGCGGCTGAACAGGTCGATGACCGCCGTCAAGTACAGCCAGCCCTCATCGGTGGCGATGTAGGTGATGTCGCTGCTCCACGTCTGGTTCGGCGCTGCCGGCGAGAAGTTGCGCGCCAACAGATTCGGCGCAATCGGCAGGTCGTGTTTGCTGTCGGTGGTGACGACAAACTTCCTCTTGCCCCTGGCCTTGATGCCGTGACGCTGCATCAGTCTTTGCACGCGTTCCTTGCCCACTCGTATCCCTCGGGCCAGCAACTCCTTGCACATCTTGGGCCAGCCGTACTCCTGCTTGACCTCAGCGTGGATGACCTTGATGTGCACCAGCAAGGCTTCATCGCTGATGCGCTTGTTGGCACCCGGCCGACTGGGCTTGTCGGAATCCTTGCGCCTCCAGTGCTCGTTCACAGCGATTCCCGCGCAAAGTACGCCGTCGCTTTTTTTAAGATGTCGCGCTCCATCGTCACGCGC
>NZ_BMIG01000022.1 GCF_014641715.1 Polaromonas eurypsychrophila
ACTCTCCTGGCGCGCTTGCCGGCATGAACCGCATCGTAGCCGCCAGCGATGCGAGGCCTGCCCATGGCAGGCTGGGCAGCCTCATCAAGGTAGCCGTTGCGATGGAGTTCGCGGCTGATAGTGCTGGGCGATCGCTCCAGCATACGGGCGATGTGCCGGGCACTGTGGCCCTGCATCTTCATCGCCATGATGGCACCTCTGTCTTCTGCGCTCAGGTGCCTGTAACTCTCGCTCATGTGCTGCTCTCCTCGGGGGTGGGGAGTGTTGCACTTCAAGCTTGAGACCGCCAAGCAAAAGAATGGCGACCCGATGGTCTGGGTCCCTGCGCTTCGCTACGGGCAACCTGCGGTGCTCGCCGAAAGTGGGGCCGAGCTCGAACTCGGCTAGCGCCTCAGACAATCGCTCGTCCTGATCCACTTTCGGCTGCGCTCCTCGGCCCCGCCCGACGGGTGGAGGAAGAGAGAAATGCAAACATCAAGACCGAACTCCCTCCGGAGTGCATGAAGCGCGCAGCGCTTCATGGACGGGAATCCCAACAGACCGCCATGTTTGCACGCGAGCGCAGCGCACGCGGCCACATGAAGTCCCCCTCCATCGCCCAGCGGGGCGAGGGAGGGGCTAGGGGAGGGAGTGGGGAGTCAGACATACTGCCGGCGGCATACCCGGATGCTGCAGCTCGCTGCGACCGGTGGCCGGGGGTTGCACTCAATCAAGGATACAAACCGCGCAACTCACGCGTATGCAAAATCCGCTTGCAGGCCACGATAAACGTCGCCGTGCGCAGGCTGACCTTGTGGTCCTGCGACACCTGCCAGACACCGGCAAAAGCCTCTTTCATGATGCGCACCAGGCGCGCGTTGATCTCGGCCTCGTCCCAGAAGAAGCTTGAGAAATCCTGTACCCATTCAAAGTAGCTGACGGTCACGCCGCCAGCGTTGGCAATCACGTCGGGCAACACCAGCACATTGCGCTCCTGCAGGATGTCGTCGGCCTCGGGCGTGGTCGGGCCGTTGGCACCCTCGATCACCATGCGCGCCTTGATGCGGCCCGCGTTGTGTTTGGTGATCTGCTGCTCCAGCGCGGCGGGGATCAGGATCTCGCAATCGACGTCCCAGAACTTGTCGTCGGCCAGGGTTTCAGCCTGCGTAAAGCCGCCGACGCTGCCGGTGTCGAGCACATGTTTGAGAAGCGACGGCACGTCCAGGCCGGCCTCGCGGTAAATCGTGCCACCGTGGTCCTGCACTGCGACGATGCGCGCGCCGGCTTCGGCAAACAGCTTGCCTGCCACGCCGCCTACGTTGCCGAAACCCTGCACCGCCACGCGCGCCGTGCTGATGTCCAGGCCGATGTGTTTGGCCGCCTCGGCGCCGACGGTGAACACGCCGCGACCGGTGGCTTCGCGCCGGCCCAGCGAGCCGCCCAGGTCCACCGGTTTGCCGGTGACCACACCGGTCGCTGTGGAACCGGTGTTCATCGAGTAGGTGTCCATCATCCAGGCCATGATCTGCTCGTTGGTGTTCACGTCGGGCGCGGGGATGTCCTTGTTCGGCCCGATGATGATGCCGATTTCGCTGGTGTAGCGACGGGTCATGCGTTCAAGCTCGCCGCGCGAAAGCTTCTTAGGGTCCACACGAATGCCGCCCTTGGCGCCGCCGTAGGGCACATTCACGGCGGCGTTCTTGATCGACATCCACGCCGACAGCGCCATCACTTCAGTCAGCGTCACATCCTGGTGGAAACGCACGCCGCCCTTGCCGGGACCGCGTGAAACGTTGTGCTGCACGCGGTAGCCTTCGAAGTGCGCCACCGTGCCGTCATCCATGTGAATGGGCACATCAACGATCAGGATGCGTTTCGGGCGCTTCAGGGTTTCGGCCCAGCGCGCCAGGTTGCCCAGGTGCGGGATCACCCGGTCCACCTGCTGCAGGTAGTTGCCCCAGGGGCCGAGCTGGTCCGCTTGCAAGTAGGAGGGCAGGGGATGCAAAAGCGCGGGGGAAGCGGGCGCGGTGGCAGGGCTGGAAGTTGGCGACATGGAAAAACTCCTGATGAAGATTCAATGTCCCACAGCTTAGGCCGATGGCCTCAAGCTGTCCAAGGCCAGCTTGCTGCGTTCACATGCATTTAATGCATAACCTTGCCATCAAGGCTTCGCTTTGATGTAGCGGTATTCCTGGGTCAGTCCGCCAAAGCCATAAGCTTCGGCCCGCACGTCCTGCACGTAGATATAACTTTCCTCGTGCAGCGGCGCCAGCAGCTTGCCGAAGGCGGCGAAACATTCGGCAATGTACTGCGCCTTTTCATCTTTGGTGTTGGTGCCGTCCACCACCTTGATGTCGAAGTAAAAGCTGTTCTTGCCCTGAGCGGCGAGTGTGCTGCCGCCGACCACCCACTGTGAGGGCGGCACGCAGGTCAGTGTGATGGCGGTGAGCTCGCGTTTTTTGCGCAGGATACGCGTGGTCAGTTCCAGCAGTGTTTCGGAAATGGCGTGGGTCAGGGCCGCGCTGGCAGGCTGGCTGATCTTGACGTTGATGATAGGCATGATGACTCCTTGAAAAAATGATTAGCTATGCAACTATTAAGACTAAAAAAAGACAAGCTCATTTGAGGGCTGAGCAGACGCCGCGTACTTTGCTGACGGTGTCGGTGAAGTTCTCCTCTCCTATCTGGCGCTGGATGCGCTTGGTGACCTGGCCGCTTGCCGTGTTGAGCCCGGCGTGGATCGCCTGTGCCGCGGGCGTTGGAAAGACCGCCCAGTGGCGGGCATCGTGCGCTGCGTCGCGCCGTTCGACTAGGCCCAATGCCTGCAAGCCGTCCAGCAGGCGGGTCGCGGTGGGGCGCGCAATCGTGAGTTCCGAGGCCAGCTCGTGCTGCGACAAACCTGGCCGCGCCAGCACCAGACGCAGCAAAAAGCCTTGGGGCGGCGTCAGGCCAAGGGGCTTGAAGGCGGCGGCCCACTCGCGCTCGACCACACGCGCCAGCGCGGTGGTATTGAAATAGAGGCAGTGATCGAACATGGCGCGATAATAACTACAATTGATTAGCTATGCAACTAATAATGCATGCCCGGAGCGCAGATCAGGCGGCTCAGACCCATGAACTGGAGCCAGGCAGCCTGCAATGCCGTAATTGCCGTGCCATGGCAGACGGCCATTGCACCGGTCTGGCCGGCCCCTGACTTGGCGACGCCTGCTGATCGCGACTCGGGATTGCGGACGAGATTGTGTGAAAAAGTGCACACCGCCCATAGGTATTTCTGGTTGCTTCAGTGCTTAGCCCACACTGGCGTTGTTAATTCCTTCAGAACCAGCTAATATCGATTGTAATAAATTGTTAATTATCAGTTTCTATCAGTTTCTATCAGTTTCTATCAGTTTCATTAAAAAGGCTTCTCATGAAAAATATGACCCGCTTCTCATTTCTCGCTGCCGCCGTTGCTGTCACGAGCGCCTTGTCGTTCAGCGCCCTGGCTGCTACCGCGACCGGTACTGCCAATGCAACGGTCCTGACACCCATCGCCATTTCTGCCGGAACGGCTCTCAACTTCGGAACGCTTGCTGGCAACGCTACGGGCGGAACCGTCATCGTGACGGCTGCCGGTGTGCGCACCCCCACAGGTAGTGTGGTTGTTACAGGTGCTGCCTTTACTGCTGGAACCTTTACGGTGACCGGAACCGGCGCTTCAACCTTTGCTGTGACCTACCCTGCCTCGTTTAACGTTACCAGCGGTGCAAATACCATGGGCGTCGTCGTCACCGGCGCTGCAATCGGTACGTTGTCGGGTGGAACCGTATCGCTGCCCGTCGGCGGAACCTTGACCGTGGGCGGAAACCAGGCTGCCGGCTCCTACACCGGAACCTACACCATGACGGTGGAATACAACTAGACTGCGACGCATGCCGATATTGTTTATTCGTGGTTCACAAACCGGACAGAATGCCCTGGCGCTCACAGCGTCGTTCGTTCTGGCTGTGCTGAGCTACGGGGTAAACGCGGCTTCAAGCAGCGGCACCGCGAGTGCGACGGTGCTGGGGCAAATTTCTTCGCAGCCGGTCGCTATCGTCTCCCCAGCATCGCAGCAGCCGTCACAATCCGGCGCGCTGCCTTTGCCTATCCGGCTGGGCTTCACCATTGACCGGCCACCGCGTAGCGCTGGTTTCGCAGGTGGTGCCGCAAACCTCACCGGAGAAGGTTCAAGTTTTGGCATCACCATGATTGATGTGGATGCCTCGGGCGTCGCGCGCTTCAGCGTCGCGGGCGCGGGCTCCACGTCTGGCTACATCGTCCAGTTTCCGGCTTCAGCGGACAGCTTGCTCGGGCAATCGCCGACTGCTGCCATTAACTGTGCCGCAGGTTCGGCATCCAACGGCGCGCAAGCCTGCAGGGACTCCTCCCTGATTGTTCCTGCTCAGGCCCTTGAAGGTGGCGGACGCCTGGCGGTTGAAATCAGCCAGGCCCTGAGCAAACTGATCGCCGGCGAGTTGAGCGTTCAGGTCAACTACAACTAGGCTGTCCGCAGTTTCTACGGCCCGCCCTACGGGCTCGCATCTATGACAACTTTTTTCAACAATGCCGGCTTGACTCGGCGATTGGCTTTGGCGTGGGCTCTGGCCACTTTGCTGTTTTCGTGGGTCCCCGTTGCCTCGGCCAGAACACAGTCGATTACAGTTACCGCGGTCAATGCGGTCATCAGCTTCGGTTCCTTTGCGGTGCTTCCAAGTTGCGCAAATTGCTCCATCACCATCAGCCCGAGCGGCACACGTACTGCCACCGCGGGGATTGTGCTGACCAGCGCCAATCCGGGGCAGGCCGGCAGCTATTCTGTTGTCGCCACATGCAACGGCCAGAGCTGTGACGCCTACAGTTCGGCAATCACCCCCACATCGGCAACGCTGAGTGCCGGTTCGGTGACCATGACGGTTGACACGTTCACCTTGCAGCCGAGCGGCGCACTTCCCAATTTCACCATGGCTGTCGGCGCCAGGCTGACCATCCCCAGCAGCCCCACTGCGGGCACCTATACTGGCGCTGCATTTATGCTGACAGTAAACTCTCCCCCGTGAGGTTGGCAAACATGTGTCCGTTATTCCGACTGCAGCAGTGCGAATTCTTAATAGGGGGGACGATGATCACCGTAACGGAGTCTTTCATGGCATGTCTGCGTCCCAAAGTGATTTTTTCTTCGTTGATGAGTCTGCTCATGGTGTCGCTGGTGGCTTTCGTGCCCGAGCGTGCGCTGGCCGATCTGATGATCAATCCCACGCGAATCGTGTTCGACAAGAACCAGCGTTCCGCGCAGATTGATGTCATCAACGATGGCACGACGCCGGCAACTTACCGTCTCAACATGGTGAATCGCCGCATGACCGAGACCGGAGAGTTTCAGCCCATCACCGAGCCCGGACCGGGTGAGCAGTTTGCGGGTCAGATGCTGGTTTTTTCCCCCAGGCAAATTGTCCTGCAGCCGGGTACGCAGCAACTTGTGCGCATTGCCTTGCGAAAGCCGGCTGAACTCGCTGCGGGAGAATATCGCTCGCACCTGAGTTTTGACAAGGTGGCCGATCCAGGCCTGACCAATGCCATTGAAAGCCAGGTAAAGCCGGGCAGCACCGAGGTCGGCGTCACGATCGCGGCCCTGATCGGTGTTTCCATTCCAATCATCGTGCGCCACGGGGAAACTGATGCGTCGGTCAGCCTGAGCGAGGTCTCCATCGAAAGGCCACGGGCGCCCGGGCAACCCGGTGCCGTCGCGGTACAGATGAACCGCACCGGCAATCGTTCGGTGTATGGCGATCTCACTGCTGCGTTCAAGCCCTCCGGCGGCGCAGAGCAAATTGTTGCCCAGGCCGGCGGTGTGTCCGTTTACGTCCCGAATGCACTTCGCAGGGTCAGGCTGACGCTCCAGACGCCCGTGGGAACAGTCCTCTCGGGAGGCACGCTGACGGTGACCTTCAGGGAGCGCACTGCTGACGGTGGCAAGTTACTGGCGGAAAACACCATCCAGATCCCTTGATCCTTTCGCTGGCCGGTTGCAAAGAGCTTGCGTCCTCCGAGACTCCCAAGCGAGGAGTACAGCGTGAGTTGAGAGCTTTTTTCCGGCTAAAGCGGTGACATCTTTTCTAAAACCGCTGATTCGCAGCGTGGTTATTCTTTTGTGGATGGGGTTTTCGCATTTTGCGTTTGCCCAGACCTCGCCGGCCAGAGCTTCGTCGCTGGACAGCAATGCCGTCCTCTTCGAGATTCGTATCGGCCAGTATGTACTGACGGATTCACTCAACGCCTTTCAGTTCGGCCCAAAAATATTCCTGCCGCTCGGAGAGATGTCGAGCTTGATGACGATCGCGATCCGCGCCTATCCTGAAGAGGGTGCGGGCCGTGGCTTTGTGCGGGGGGAGAGCACACCGTTTTCGCTCAACACAGTCAACCGGACAGTCACCATAGGCGACAAAACGTCAAGTTTTGATGCGGCCGATATCCTGCGTCAGGACGATGACATCTATGTCGAAAGCAAGTTGCTGGCGAGCTGGCTGCTGGTCGATTTTGAGGTTAATCTCAACAGTCTGGCTGTCCAACTCGCTCCGAGGGAACCTCTGCCGCTACAGGCGAGGCTTGCCCGGGAGTCCAAGCTGGGCGGGCTGGAAGGGCGAACAAGACCGGAAGAGCTGGACTACCCCCGCAGAGACAACCCGTACCGGTTCATTGCTACGCCCGCTATTGACCAGACGATCTCTCTGGGCGCTCAACGGGGCAACGGCGTGCACACCAATAACGCCTCGTACACCACCTATCTTCGCGGCGACCTGGCCGGCCTGCAGGCCTCGGCCTTTTTGTCGGATTCGAACCAGTCCAATGCCCGCCAACACCGCTTCACGGTAGGTCGAAGCGATCCGCAAGGCGAGTTGCTGGGCCCGCTTCGTGCGAGGTCATTTGCCCTGGGCAATGTCAGTGTTCCGGGCTTCGCCAACATTTCGCGCAGCAGTGATTTTGGTAATGGGTTTTCCTTCGGCAATGTGCCGCTGGACCGATCCACCCGTTTTGCCAGCCAGACCCTGCAGGGCGACCTGCCCCCCGGATGGGATGTGGAGCTTTATCTCAACAATGCACTGCTGGGATACCAGCAGTCCCGGGGGGACGGAAGATATTCCTTCAATGATCTGGCGCTGGTTTACGGCGCGAACGATTTTCGGCTGGTGTTTCACGGTCCACAGGGGCAGGTGAGGGTAGAGCGGAAAAATTATTTGCTCGACGAGACCCTCAATGAGCCGGGCAGCTTCTATTACAACCTGGCGTCGAACCGCGACACAGCCGGTTTGCAGCGCGTCGCCGGGTCGGCTGAGTTGGGGCTCAGCAAGTTCCTGACAGGCACGCTCGGCGTGGTGAACCTGGAAGGGCTCAATCGCATCCGCCAGAACTACACCAGTGTCGGTTTGCACGGCTTCGCGGGCAGCGCCCTGCTGACAGGCAACCTGACCCAACAGGCCAACGGTGGTTCGCTCTCCGACCTGAGCGCACGAACCCGGCTGGGCGGCATATCGGTCGGATGGAACCACCTGCAATTGAAGGATTTCACAAGCGAGCTCTTCCCTGTTTCGACCGATCCGGTGCGTACACGTGACCGGCTTCGATTTGATGGACTGTTGTCTCCCGGGCCGATCGGGGACTTCCCCTTCACACTGGAGTTTCAGCAGGATCGTCTGAAGTCGGGCGCAAAAGTACTCGATGTCAGGGCGTTGCTTTCTGCTTCGGTCGGCGCTGCGACGGTAAGCAACCTGATTCACGTCTCGCGCAACCAGGGTGTGGGCGCCGTTGACGGGGCTTTTCAGGTCAGCGGCAACGTGGGGCGGTTTCGGGTCGGTGCACAGGCCGGCTACCTGATCCAGCCCAAAGCCCAGCTATCAGCGCTTGCGGTTTCAGCCGACCATGCGCTGGCAGCTGGCTATCTTCTCAATATCAGCAGCGGCTACACCTTCCAGGACTCCGTGTTCCGCCTGACCTCCAGTTTGAACAAGAGTTTTGGCGGCTATGCGGTCGCCTTGACGGCCGGCGTAACGTCCCGACGCGAGTTCACCGTCGGCGTTCAGATATTCACATCAGTTGCACGGGACCCGCGACGCTCTCAATGGATGCTGGATGCCGTCCCCGGGGCTCAATCGGGCGCCATTTCAGCGCGTGTGTTTGTCGACCGCAATGGAAACGGCGTCATGGACGAAGGGGAAGAGCCCGTCAGGAATGTCGGCTTTCTTGTGAATTCCTCGAACCACCCGGTGCGTACGGATGCCTCGGGCATTGCCTATGTGGGCCACTTGCTGGGAAACAGAAACACCGATGTTTCCGTCAATTCGGCAACGGTCGAAGATCCGCAACTGGTTTCTTCCCTGAGGGGTGTTCGCGTCACGCCCCGCCCTGGCAATGTCAGCCAGATTGACTTCCCGCTGGTCCTGACCGGCGAGATTGATGGCACGGTGTATCTGGTGAGCAGCGGGCGCAAGCGCGGCGTGGGCAATGTGCTGATTGAACTTGTGGATTCGTCGGGAAAAGTGGTCGCGCAAACACGAAGTGGTTCGGACGGCTTTTATGTTCTGGTGGAAGTCCAGCCGGGGAGTTACAGCCTGCGCATCGGCGAAGAACAACTCATTGAACTCAAGCTGACTTACGCGGGTCCAACCAGGATATCCATGTCGCCCAGAGGTGAGTTTGTGAATGGGCAGGACTTCTCCCTCCAGCGCTAGAGGGTGATGTGCGGTGCACGCAGGAGAGGTCAATCCATGAACTGCAGCGCCGCCAGCCGGGCATAAACGCCGTTGGCCGCGACGAGCTGGTCGTGTGTGCCCTGCTCGACGAGTTTGCCGTGGTCCAGCACGATGATGCGGTCGGCCTGCTGCACCGTCGCCAGCCGGTGCGCAATGACCAGTGTGGTGCGGCCCTTCATGGCCGACTCCAGCGCGGCCTGCACCATGCGTTCGCTTTCCGCATCAAGCGCGCTAGTGGCCTCGTCGAGTAGCAGCAGCGGCGAGTTTTTCAGCATGGCACGCGCAATTGCGATGCGCTGGCGCTGCCCGCCCGACAGGCGTACGCCGCGCTCGCCGAGAAAGGTGTCGTAACCCTCGGGCAGGGTCATGATGAAGTCGTGCGCAAACGCGGCCTGTGCGGCAGCTTTGGTTTCCTCGTCGCTGGCGCCGGGCTTGCCGTAACGGATGTTCTCAAGCGCGCTGGTCGAAAAAATAACCGCGTCCTGCGGCACGATGCCGATGCGCCCGCGCAGGTCTTCCAGCGTCAGCGCGCGCGTCGCCACGCCGTCAATGTCGATGCGGCCTGAGGCCGGGTCGTAAAAACGCAGCAGCAACTGGAACACCGTGCTTTTGCCGGCGCCGCTGGGCCCGACGATGGCCACGGTTTCACCCGGCGCCACGTCCAGAGAAAAATCGGTGAGCGCCGCCTGCAGCGGACGCGACGGGTAGTGAAAGTTCACCGCGTCAAATTTGATAGCACTTCCCGACCGCAGAACAGGGGCTACAACCGGATTCGATGGTGAAGTAACGGATGAACGCGTCTCCAGCAGCTCCATCAGCCGCTCGGTCGCGCCGGCGGCACGCAGCAGGTCGCCATAAACTTCGCCGAGCACTGCGGTGGCGCCGGCCAGGATGATCACGTAGACCACCGTCTGGCCCAGGTGGCCGGCTGTGATGTCGCCGCGCATCACGGCCTGCGTACCCTGGTACAGGCCCCACAGCAGCGCGCCCGAGGTGGCGATGATGATGAAGGCGATCAGCACCGAGCGCGCACGCGTGCGGCGTACGGCGGTGTCGAAAGCGTCCTGGGTCGAAACATCGAAACGCGCCGACTCGCGCGCCTCGGCGGCGTAACTCTGCACCACCGGGATGGCGTTGAGCACCTCGGCCGCAATCGCGCTGGAGTCGGCCACCCGGTCCTGGCTGGCCCGCGAGAGCTTGCGCACGCGCCGGCCAAACCATACCGAGGGCAGGACGATCAACACCAGAATCACCAGCACCTGAACCATCAGGTAGGGGTTGGTGTAGACCAGCATGCCGAGCGCGCCCACGCCCATGACCGCATTGCGCAGTCCCATGCTCAGCGACGAGCCCACCACGGTCTGCACCAGCGTGGTGTCGCCGGTCAGGCGCGACAGCACCTCGCCGGTCTGCGTGGTTTCAAAAAACTCCGGGCTCTGCCGCAGCACATGGCGGTAGACCGCATTGCGCAGGTCGGCCGTCACACGTTCGCCCAGCCAGCTCACCATATAGAAACGGCCGGCCGAAAAAAGGCCCAGCGCTGCGGCCACGCCGAACAGCTCGAAGAAGTGCGTGCGCAGCGCCATCAATTGCTGGCCCTTGTCGGCCGCGCTCAAGCCGCCGTCAATCAGGCTGCGCAGCGCCAGTGGAAACACCAGTGTGGCCACCGCCGCCATGACCAGGAAAAACATGGCCAGCAGAATGCGACCGCGGTAAGGTCGAAGAAAGGGCAGCAGGCCGGACAGCGAGCGGGGTTGGCCCTTGGGCGCCTGGGCAGGAGAGGAGGAAGTAGCCATGGGGAGAGTTTACTGATCGCCAGGGCGCCGCTGGCCGGTGCGGCGTGCCGCTACAGTTTGCGTTTCGTCGGCGAACTCGCCAAGCCCCGCTTGCTCGCAGGAGTTCCCGATCTGGCGGGGGGGACGGTTTTCCGCTTTTTGGGCGTCCCTGACGCCGCCTGGCGCAGCCCGGCCAGCGCCGGCGTCAGCACCGTCATGTCGGCATCGGCCGCATACACCGCATAGGCCGGGTACAAAAATTCCGCCGCACCGGCCACGCGGTGCAAGCGGCCATGCGCGATGTGGGGGCGCACCACGTTCTGCCGAAAATAGCCTGCGCCGCCCACGGCCAGCAAATATTCCAGGCCCAGCGGCCCCAAGCTGGACGACAGGCCGACGCTGGACAGTTCGGGATACGCCAAGCTGTGCTGCGCCGCAAACTCGCGGCCCCAGTCCACATACACATAGTCGGCCGCTTGCGGTACCTTGCGCGCGGGCGTGGTGCTGACGAGCACCAGCTTTTCCTCGATCAGCAGCTCGATGCGCAAGCCGGGCCGCTGGCGCGGCGCGTAGGCGATCACGATGTCCAGCGTGCCATGCGCCACGCGTTCAAGCAGGTCCTCGGCCACGCCGACCTCGGTGCGCAACGCCAGATCTGGCGCGTTGGCGCGCATCCAGAGCAGCCAGTCGAGCAGCAGCGGCTGCCACAGGCTGATTTCGCAGCCTACGGTCACCAGCGCACGCCGTCCCGGTGGTACTGCCATCTGCTGGCGGGCACGTTCCCAGACCTGAACAAGGGTCATCGCATGGCGCACAAACTGCTCGCCGGCCGGCGTCAGCGAGGCGCCGGCCTTGCTGCGCACAAAAAGCTGGCGGCCCAGCATGTCCTCCAGCGTTTTTACGCGCGCACTGACGGCCGTTTGCGTCACGTGCAGCCGTTCGGCCGCCTGTACAAAGCTGTGGCACGCCACGATCTCGAGGAAGGTGCGGGCGAGGTTGATGTCCATGCGGTCTCCGTTTTATCAAGGTGGTCTATGCAGCATTTTTAATGCACTCAACCGCAATATAAGTCGTTTTACTTTTATACTCGTTAACCCTATATTTGAGACATGACCCCTGTTCGGCAGCCTTCTTCTGCCGTCATGTCAGTTCAAAGGAAACACCATGACCACCACCACTTTTTTCTCAGCCTCCACCCTCGCATCCGGCGTCACCGGCAAGCGCTCTGCACCGGCCTCCACGCTGGTAAGCAAAGCCGTGGCTGGCGCCCAAGCGGCATTCAAGACACCTCGTTCCCTTGTCAGCGCCACCACTGTGTATCCGTGGATGACGCAGGCCATGCTGGGCAGGATGAGCCCACGCGCCCGCCGCCTGCTGCGCGCAGCCTACTGATTCGGTCGGTCAATCCCCAGCCAGAAGCTATTATTTTGATAGCTGTCTGCGCTTTCCGGATATGGGCTGGAGGCCGATTTGGCTTGTAAGGGGCTGCTCAGCCTCGGCTTTGCCAGTCAGCCTTTCTACGTGTCAATCGACGACGAATCCGCTGGACTTGATCACACGGCCCCAGCGGACGGATTCCGCCTCCATGTTTTTCAGGAAACGGTCGCCGCAAATCCCCGGCGTCACGGTCAGTCCGGCGGTGGCCATGCGCGCCTGGACGTCCGGTAACCCGGCAAACTGCTGGTGCGCCTCCGTCAGGCGCTGAACGATGGGCGCCGGCACGCCCTTGGGCGCCGAGAGGCCGAACCACACGGTGGTGGCAAGCTGCGGCAGCCCGATCTCGCCAACCGTCGGTACGTCCGGCAACTGGGGCGAGCGCTGGGTGCCGGTGGTCGCGAAGGCCATCAACTTGCCGGCCTTGATGTGCGGGCTGGCGGTCGCGATCTGCACAAAGCCCAGCGGCGCCACGTTGCCAATCATGTCGGTGATCTGCTGCGGGCTGCTTTTGTAGGGAATGTGTGTCATCTCCACCTTCAGCGCTTCGGAAAGCTGGTAGCCGAGGAAGTGGGCTGGCGATCCCGGCGAATACGAGGAATAGGTGGGGTTTTTCTCAGCCTTCAACCACTGTGAAAGCTGCGGGTAGGTTTTTGGCCCGAGCTGCGGGTGGGCCGCCAGCACCAGCGCTGCCTCAACGCCCTGGCAGATCTGCGTGAAGTCGGCGCCTTGGTAACGCGCTTTCGGGTTGGCATTCGGCGTAATGGTCATCATCCCGGCGGTGGTCACCAGCAGCGTGTAGCCATCGGCGGGCGCGCGCTGGATCTGTTGTGCGGCGATCATGCCGCCGACGGCCGGGACGTTTTCCACCACCACGGGCTGGCCCAGTGTTTTCGACAGATGATCGGCCAGCGCGCGCGCATACACGTCCGGCGGCCCACCTGCGGTGGATGGCGCGAGCAGCTTGATCGGCTTGTCCGGCCAGGCCTGCGCATGGGCCGCAGTCAGGCAGAGCGGCAGCAGGCCCAGCAGGGCCATCCTGGTGAAGGGGCGGGTGGCGGTGGATGTGTAGGTGGTCATGTCTCTTTCTCTCTTTCTTGGTGAATGTACGGGTCAACGCTGCGGCATATCCGCGTTCGAATAACCGAGGCTGACGGCCGCGTCTTCAGGGATGGCGGGCACGGTCGCGTTCCAGTCCAGCCAGGCCTGGCGCATCGCTCCAAAGCGCTCCGGGTGCCGACTGGCCAGATTGGCCCGCTCGCGCTCGTCGGCGCTGAGGTCGAACAGGTACTCGTGTTCGTCGACCTTCAGGTACTTCCAGTTGTCCAAACGCAGCGCGCGCTGGTGGCGGTGGTTCATGCGCCAGTGAAGCGGGCGCTCGAAAGTCTGCCCCGGCTCACGCAGCACGCGCGCGAGCGAGACGCCGTCGAGCGGAAAGTCGGCGTGGGCCTGCGCCCCGCCGAGTTCAAGCAGTGTGGCTGACCAGTCCATGGTCATGCAAAGCTGCCGGCTCACTCCGCCCGCCGCAATGCCTGCCGGCCAGTGCGCGATGAAGGGCACGCGGATACCGCCTTCCGTCAAGTCCATCTTGCCGCCCACCAGCGGCCAGTTGTCGGAAAAACGTTCGCCGCCGTTGTCGCTGGTGAAGACGATCAGCGTGTCTTCCAGCAGGTCCTGCTTGCGCAGTGCCTCGACGATCCAGCCTATGCCTTCGTCCATGTGGTGGATCATCCGGCGGTAGGTCTGCACATTGCCGCCGTCCAGGTGAAACAGGTTTTGCGCCACATCCGGGGCCACGTGCGCGTCATCGCGCGTCTCCCAGGGCCAGTGCGGCGCGGTGTAGTGCAGGCTCAGGAAGAAAGGCTTGCCGTCCTTGGCATCGGGCGCCATGCGCTCGACGTGGCTGACGGCGCGCTGCGACAGCAGGTCGGTCAGGTAGCCGACCTCGCGGTGCTCCTGCTCGCCGATGTACAGGTCGTGGTCGCCCTTGCCCGAGCAATGGGTGAAGTAGTCCGCACCGCCGGCCATGATCCCGTAGAACTCGTCATAGCCGGAGCGCAGCGGGCCAAAGGCCGGCGGGTAGCCGAGGTGCCACTTGCCAATCAACGCGGTCGAATAACCCGCCTCGCGCAGCAGCGAGGGCAGGGTCGGGATCTCGGGCGGCAGGCCCAGGGTGGTGCTGCCCTTGCTTTTGCTATTGATGGGTTCTTCCATGCCGCCGCGCACGCGGTACTGGTAACGCATGGTCATCAGCGCAAACCGTGTGGGTGAACACACCGGCGAATTGGCGTAAGCCTGCGTGAAACGCAGGCCCGCCGCAGCCAGCGCGTCGATCTGGGGCGACACCGGGCCGTAACTTTCGTTGCGGCCGCCATAACAGCCGAGGTCGGCGTAACCGAGGTCGTCGGCGACGATAAAGATGATGTTGGGAGATTTCAAAGTGCCTTCAGCATAAAAAACTTTCAGACATTTGTAAAATCGTTGTTTTTCGTTTTGGACAAAAAAATTCCTATGGACCCTCGCCATTTGATCCAGCTCGCGACCATCCTGGAAAAGGGGTCCATCACCCAGGCCAGCCAGCACCTGCACCTGACGCAGCCTACGCTGACCCACAACATGCAAACGCTGGAGATGCAGGTGGGCGGCAAGCTCTTCGAGCGCAGCCGCTTCGGCGTGCGCAGCACGGCGCTCGGGGACATGCTCGCCCGCGAGGGGCGGGCCATCGCCCGGCGGCTGAAAGACGCCGCAGAAGTCAGCGCGCGCCACCGCGGTGGCGTGAGCCGTACAGTGCGCATCGGTGTGGGCCCGCTGATCGGTGCGGCTTTCCTGCCTGGTGTGGTGGAAGAGCTGCTCAGGCAGCAACCGGCCGTCCACGTGACGGTGCAGAGCGATCGGCCGCACCTGCTGGTCGAACAGCTGATCGACGGGCGGCACGATATCGTGATCGCGCCTTCATGGCTGGACCGGCCGCCGCCTGGCATTGAGCGTTTTTTGCTGGTGGAAGATGACCTCGGGGTGTTCTGCGGTGCCAGTCACCCGCTGGCTGCCAGCGGTGTGCTATCGCCCGGCAGCAGCGAAGGCCAGGGCTGGATCAGCCTGGGCACGGCCTCACCGTTTGAGCAGCATGTGCGCGAGATGCTGGAAGAAGCGGGCGTCGTCACGCCACGCAGCGAAATCACCGTGCTGGGCGAAGCCATGCTGCTGCTGCGCCTGCTGGCACAGGGACGTCATCTGTCGGTGCTGCCACGTTTTCCGACGCGCCTTTTGCAGCAGTACTTCCCGATTGTCGAGCTGGCCCTGCGCGCGCGTCCGCAGAGCCGCAACATCCACCTCTGGTGCCGAAGCACGATGCTGGAGGACCCGGCGTTCGCCGCCATCAAGAACGCCATCCTCGCGCATGCGGCGCGTGCCGGCGAGAAAACGGAGATTGGCAAGCCGGTCTCCCGCCGCAAGGTGCCCAAGCGGCGCTTGACTTCGGCGTAAGTGTTTTCTGCGGCCCTTGATTTGCTGCTGATTTAATAGCTGCTTGCGCTTTCCGGATATGGGCTGGAGGCCGATTCGGCTTGTAATCAATTCAGCAGGCGCTGCACTTCCTCGAACACCACCTCAAAGGCCGGCGTGCCCGGCGTTACCAGGTCAAAGTGCCCGGCACCCGCCACGTCACGCAGGCGCACGCGGCTAGCGGGGTCTGCGGCCAACGCGTTGCGGTAGTCACGTGCAGCACGCAGCGGGACGATCTGGTCGTCCACCGCGCTGACCATCAACACCGAACGCACTATCTCCGGCAAACCCAGGCGTGCGGGCGACACGTCGGCATAGGCATCACTGCCGCCGCCACTCAGTCGCTCCAGGATGCCGCGCCCGCAACTGCCAGGCAGGCGCGGCGCAAACGCCGCCAGGTCGCCCACACCGGCCATGGCCACCACGCCGCGCACTGGCAGTGGCTCACCGCTTTGTTGCAGCGGGCTGCCCGTCGGCAGGCGCGTGCGCGACGCCGCCCACAGCGCCAAATGCCCGCCGGCCGAATGACCAGTCAGTACGCTGCGATCCATGGCGATGCCAAGCGCCGGCCCGTCACTGCGCAGCCGGTCCACTGCCGCCGCCACGTCGCGGTACAGGTTGGGGTAGCCGCCGCCGGCCTCGGTGGCACGCCGGTAACCCATGCTCCACACCGCGATGCCGCGCCGCGCCCAGTCGGCGGCTAACGGCCGCAACTGCTCGCGCCCCGCACCCGGAAAGTCCGACCAGCATCCGCCGTGAATCAGGATGGCCACCGGGTGCGGGCCTTTGCCCGCCGGCAGGAAAACATCAATGCCCTGACTCTGCGCAGCGCCGTAGCGGATCTCGTGCGCGGGCGTGGGGCGGGGCAGGGCGAGGAAGTCCTTGAGCTCGACGGCGCCTGCTGTGGGCATCAGCGTGCAGAGGACGAGGGCCGACAGTGTTGAAAATTTCTTGAGGAGGAAATACATGGTGATGGCCTTGGACAATCACTCATCAGGTCACCGGCAACCGGCCGGCTGTGAAGGCGATCAGCTCGCACGCGTGAAAGTCATCACCCAGTTTGTTTCACAGGTCGCACCGTCGTCGCTTGAGAAAGCTTGCTCCCAGCGCGGCACATCGGGCGCCGCCATGGCCCACAGAACGCGCAGCTTGATCGCTTGGCCTTCCAGCGTGTCGTCACCGTAAAAAGTGCCAACGCCGTCCTTGAACGCGCCAATCATCGGAGCATCGAGCCGCCCAGGCATCTGCCCGTACAGCCACCAGATCGTCCACTGCTGCGTGGCCGCGTTGCAGAAGCGAAGCGTCACCGCCCGATAAGGCGCGCCCGGCAGGTCAATCACGTTGTCATCCACATTGCCCAGCCCGCCCAGCAGCGTCTGCACGCTGCTGGTGCCGCCCAAATCTTCCCAGTCGGTGCTGTTGGTTTTGCGCTGCTTCAGGCGGCGGTAACTGACTTGCCAGTGGCCGGGGAAGAAGTCGAAGTCGGTGGCGGGGGGGAGTGGAGGGGAGAGTCATGGCGAACTTTCCTATTTCGAACGGATAACTTTAGCTAGCTATCGACAATATGTACTTATCGATAGTCAGCCGTTACGACTGCTTGGGGCCAGAAGCTGACGTTGGCCGGCGTCAGCTATCTGGGTAACCACCCTCCATGGGAAGCCCCTGCAGTGTGAAGAAACTCTCTTTCTGATCGGTCTAACCTCTAAATCATAAAATTTAGCTGAACGCCATTTCACACGATAGCTACAGGTCAGGGCATTTTGCCCAGTAAGGCGTCCCTGAGTTTCCAGTCGGCGGCAGAGGGACCAATCCAGATTCCCAAAAGAACGTTGAACACCTCGACATCATTGAAAGGGGCGCCCTGGGCTTGCCCTTTTACAGTGATAACAGTACCGGTTCCCGGAACCCAATCAATCGTCATGGTTTCTCCTGCGAGCAGTTTCCTGGTGCCCTCAAAGGTACGCTCAATCTTGGACAATTCTGGTATCAGACGCGCGGCCTCCCCCTTGAACGCCGGCCCATTGATAGCCTTCGCAAACGTCTTGGCAATCTCGTCGGAGTCGATGTCACGCAGCAGCGTGATGGCCAGCCTCTTCGGTCCGGGGACGGCATAAATTCCTTCGGGCGTAACGGCTTTTTGATCCGCATACAAGGCTGCCACATAGACTTTGAAAACGGTCTTGAAGCGGATCCCTGCACCGATGAGTTGGAGTGTGGCACCGTGCAGGCTCACAGGGTCGTCGACTTGGACCCCCGAAATTTCTAGAGGTTTCGCTGCCACGCCTAACGCGCAGACCAAACTGAGCAATGCCGTTGTCGCCTGCACTCTCGATGATCTACGCGGTATCTTCTTTAGTTCACTACTCGGTTCTGTAGTCGACGAAGAGTCGGTGGTCGTAGAGGCATGGGGTCCGCATGAAGTGGTCATGATGGCTATGGAAATAAAAGATACGCAATGAGTAACGACGCAAAAGCCATAGGCGGCTCGGCTATATCGGTTGCCCTGAGTCGTGGGCTTACGACATTTCCATACAAACACCTTGATCGAGTGCTTGCAATGCGTTTTTGGCACTGCTGGCCGTAGGACAGTAGGACGGTAGTTTTTGATATCGCGAGAAGAACTGCCATGGTGCTTCAGGCAGTCATGATGGCGTTCATCAATGCTCTTGGCCACCGGCACTGCAACAAGCGCAAGTCAATGTCTGCTGTGGGGCGGTCGGTTAAGAGTGCTGGAATTCCGCTTTGTCGTCGAAAGCTCCAATTCTCAAACCGGCGCTTTGGGTCAAAAGCGGACCCATGCAGATGACCGATTCCCGCCAGGTAGATTCACAACTCTGACACTCTCTCCAAATTTCAGGGGTGTGGCGGCCTCAGACTGAAAGCGGCAATTGGGCGAAGCCAACGTGGACTACTGACTCAACCCCAGGGAGGGGCTCACCTAGGCCTGCGAGATTCGGCCGCCACCCATTGACGCCACATCAGTTACTACTGCATTCAATGCAGTCCATAAAACTTACTTTTAACCAGCGTGCCCATTCACCGTATCAAGGATCAAGCGCGCCGTTTCAACGGGCTGATCCCAATGGGGAAAGTGACCGCAGCGTTCGAACCAGTGCAGCTTGGCTGACGGGAAGGCTGCCATGGCCCGTTTGGCCTGGCGCGGCAGCAATAAATGGTCATTTTTACCCCAGCCGATGGTGACCCGACCACGTGTCAGTGCTGAACCCTGTTGAATCGATCCGCGAGCCAATTCGCGCAACGTAGCATCGAACACTGGCGTAGCCGCGAGGCATTCCAATTCGCTTGCAACTAAATGCGGTGGTAGTAGCCAAGGACGGGCGGACAGCTGAGCCAGTAGCAGCGTTCGGGTGATGGCGTGGCGCGAGAGTTCAGGATGAAAAGGTCGAAGCAGCCGCACTAACCGAATTGATGCCGCTAGCGTCCAGTGGAACCAGCGTGTTTCCCAGGCGTGCCAAAACCCGCCAGGGTCGAGTGCTACGCAATGCCGACCGATGCCTCGACGAGCTAGTTCTAATACCAGCCGCCCGCCTATTGAACTACCGATTAGGTCTGCAGTCGCCAACCCTTGCGAATCTACAAAGTGAGCAAGTGCATCTGCATAGGCATCAAAAGTCTGCGGGCCTGCTAACGGAGTCGACCTGCCATGACCGGGTAGGTCGACCAAGATAAGCTCCCTCGAGCCGCTTAAGGCGGAAAGAAGCGGGTTCCAGGTTCTAAGATTGGCCCCGAGGCCATGGACCATTAGCAGCGGTTGGCCTGTCCCCACACGCTCGAAATTCATCAAATTCCCAAAGGTGTTCAAAATTTGCCTAACGAAATTTAAAATTTCAAAGACTGCCAGTTTATGAGCCGTATTTAGGTGTTCGAGCGCCGGACGGTTCGACCTGCATCAAGTCAGTGACACTACGAACACAGTAGCCACCTCCATTACTGCCTCAGCCGGTCTCAGGCCGCTTGACTGTTTAATATGGCGGTGAGTTGATACAGCAGAGAAATACACGGAAGCCCTTAGCAAATTCATCCTAGACATAGATCGAGCTGACATGTGTAGGAAAACACGCCATTAGGCGTCTGGCTCAGGGCAAGCAAACACAGCTTTTCACAAACGTAATGATCTAACGTCCGGCCTGGCACTAGCGGACACGTACGTTAGTGGGTGCGTGTTTTTGATAGTCAATGTCCGCTTTAAGGCATCCAAGTTGAATATCTGTAATTCCGCTTTGTCGTCGAAAGCAGCCCTTGCACGGAAGGCTGACTAACGTAAATCGAACACTGTCGATAGTTAACTGTCGGCCGCCTATGAACCGATCGCACCCACCACCACCCGCGTAGCCTCCGCCAGCACCTCATTCTTCGGCTTGGCGTCCTTCTCCCGCTGCGTCATGTACAGCGCCAGCACGATAGGCGGTTTGCCCGGCGGCCACAGCACCGCCACGTCGTTGTTGGTGCCATAGTCGCCGCCACCGGTTTTGTCGCCAACGATCCAGCCTGCAGGCACGCCCGCACGTATACGGGTGGCGCCTGTGGTGTTGCCGCGCAGCCAGGCTTGTAATTGATCGCGCTGCGGCGGGGCGAGCGTGTTGCCTAACACCAGCTTTTGCAAGGTGGCGGCCATCGCCGCTGGCGTGGTGGTGTCGCGTGCATCGCCGGGGATGGCGGTGTTGAGTTCGGTCTCCCAGCGGTCCAGGCGGAATGACGGGTCGCCGATGCTGCGCGCATAGGCGGTCACGGCCGGCGGGCCGCCGAGGATCTTGATCAGCATGTTGCCGGCGGTGTTGTCGCTGTACTGGATGGCGGCGGCGCAGAGTTCGGCCACCGTCATGCCGTTGGCCAGGTGTTTTTCGGTGATGGGCGAGTAGGTCACCATTTCGGCTCGGGTGTACTTGATGCGCTGGCTCAGCAGGTCAGGCTCGCGCGCGCTCTGCGCAAGCACCGCCGCCGAGGCCACCACCTTGAAGGTGCTGCACAGCGGGAAGCGTTCGTCGCCACGGTGGGAGATGACGCTGCCGTCGGCCGTATTGATGGCAAACACGCCGAGCCGGCCGCCTGATTCGGTTTCAAGCGCGGCGAGACGTGCTTGGGCGGTGGTGCTATCGCGACGGGCAGTCGCGGTGCAGGCACTGAGCAAGGGGGAGGTGGCCAGGACGAGCAGCAAGTGGCGGCGAAACGGGGAGTGGACATTCAAATTTTTCATGCACAGATGGTAGTGCCGCCCCCGAGGCAAATTCAGCGGCTGAACAATTTTTTGCACGGGTCTGTGTCACAAAATGAACGGCGCCGGATCTGCCTGAAATTCGCCTGACCACGAATCTGTGCGTAGCATCACAGCCGCAGCGGCGCGGCGTACCCCGTCATCTCCAGGTAGCCGCGCCCGATGATCTTGCGCTTGCTGTCAATCAGCTCGCTCAAGCCTTCCCAGTAAATAGCGCCGGTGGACTGCCGGCTGTCGAGTTCCTGGTTGTCGATGACGGCGCGCACGGTGTAGAAGTCGGCCGGTGTGCGGACAATCCATTCGACCGGGTAGCTGGCCTGGCTCAGCGGGCTCTTCCAGCGGCGCACCGGCTGGAAGATCACCTCGCCGCGGCTGAAGGTGTTGGAGTCGCCTTTGGCGGGGCGAAACGAGCCGCCGTCCCACAGCGCCTGGCCCTGTTTGTCACGCAGCCGGAAGGCGGTGAGGGCGCTGCCGTCGTCAAGGTTCATGCCTATCCAGTCCCAGCCGGTGGCATCGGGGTGCAAGATCTCTTCGCTCCACTCGTGGTCCAACCAGGCCTTGCCGCTGACCTCGAACTTCTGTCCCTTGATGCTCAAGGTGCCACGGGTTGCCAGTTGCGGCAGGCTGTAGTAATAACTGGCCTGTTTCGCTTCAGGCCCCTTGCGTGACAGGCCCTTGTTGCCCTGTAGCAGCAGCGGCTGCGTTTCGGTGAACTGCAGGTCCAGGCTGAAGTCGGCGGCAGGGAGTTTTGCGGTGTGGGTTTTGCCATTGCTTTGCAGCGACCAGTCGCGCAGCTTGAGGGCCATGCCCTGGGTGCTGGCGCTGGCGATGTCGAAACCCTCGCGGGCAATCCGCTGGTCGTGCCAGAGCTTGTTGCCCTGCACGTCGGTGATGGCGGCGTGCGCAAAGACCAATTGTTTGGCGGCGAACTTCGAGGCCATGGCCTGCGTGCCGTCCACGCGTGAACGGAAGAAGGTCAGTTGGAAGCCAAAGGTACGCGCGCCGGCGCTGGCAACACCCGTGATGTACCACCACTCTGTGCGAAAGTCCGGATGTGCACCAAAGTCGCGCGGAAATTGCAATGGTTTTGCGGGCTGGGCCAGTGCGCTGCCGGTGGCGCTGAGCAGGCTCGCCATGCCGCCGGCCAGCAGCACGCGGCGGCGAAGGGCAGAAGGCAGCGAAGCGTGCATGGGCCGATTCTCGCAGCTACAGGGTCCCGAGGACTAACCCGCCTTGCACGCAGGTCATGGAGCGTCTATCCTTTAAACCATCGATTCACCTCATGCCCAGGAGATCAACACCATGTACAAGAAAATATTACTGGCTTATGACGGTTCGAAATCCGGGCAGAAGGCCCTGCTCGATTGCCGTGATCTGGCGCAGTGGAGCCAGGCTTCGTTGACGCTGATTGCCGTGACGCCCTTGTATATGGATCTGATCGGTGTTGAAGGCGGCGTTTATGACCGCAGTCTGGCCGAGGCCGAGAAGGAAAAGTACAGGAACATCCTCAACGAAGGCCTGAGCCAGCTCGCAGTGGCCGGCCATCAGCCCACAGGTGAGGTGCTGCTCGGTGAAACGGTGGACGAGATCGCCAAGTACGCCGGGAAAATCGGCGCCGACCTGATTGTGGTGGGACACCGGCACCTGGACGGCTGGGCGGCGCGCTGGTGGCGCGGCTCGGTCTCCAAATCACTGATAGAGCTTGCGCCCTGCAGTGTGCTGGTGGTGATCACGCACTGAGCTTGCCTCGCTGCACAGCCTGTGCTTGCGAACAGTTGCGCTCCGTCAATTTTTAAATCCGGCTGGCGCTCGCCCGCGTGAGGACATTGGGCGTTGCAGCCTGCTCACCTTAAAAAACTTCACAAAAAGACCTGACATGAACATTTCCTCCTTCAAATTCACAGCCCTTGCCGCACTGACCCTTGTCAGCCTGGCCGCTTGCACCACCATGGTGCCCGAAGGCGCGGCGCGTGCTGAAAAGGCCGTGGCCGTCACCGCCTCGAACAAGCTGATCAAGTTCAACGCGGGCCAACCGGGCCGCATTCTGAGCACCGCCAGCATCTCCGGGTTGCAGGCAGGCGAAACCTTGCTGGGCATTGATTACCGCGTGTCCAAAGACCAGCTCTACGCGCTGGGCAGCAGCGGTCGGCTTTACACCATTAATGAAGACACTGCGGTAGCCACCGTCGTCGGCATGCCGTTTGCCGTCAAGCTCGAAGGCACGCAGTTTGGCTTTGATTTCAACCCGACGGTGGACCGTATCCGTGTGGTCAGCAACACGGGGCAAAATTTGCGTCTGCACCCTGACACGGGTGCGGTCGTGGACAGCAATATGACGCTCGAAGGCGTGCAAACCGACGGAAAATTGGCTTATGCAGCGGGCGACGCGAACTTTGGCAAATCGCCCATAACCGTTGGTGCGGCTTACAGCTACAACAAGGTGGACACCAAAATCACCACCAACTTTGCGCTTGATGCGGCCACTGGCGCTCTGGTGACTCAGGGTTCGCGCGAAGGCCTGGTGCCCCCGGTATCCCCGAACACAGGCCAGCTGTTTACTGTCGGCGCTCTTGGTATGGCGTTTACGACGGCCGCCTTCGACATTCAGGCCCTGAGCGACGTGGCGTTTGCGGCTTTGAGCAACGACGGCAGCCCGGCCAGCCGCTGGGTGACGATAGATCTGAAAACCGGCGCAGCCAGGTTGCTGGGCACGGTGGGTGGTGGCGAGCGCGTGGTCGGTATTGCGCTGGAGCCCTGATCAAGCAGGCAGTTGTCTCTTCCTGTTCATTCTGAGCTTGTCGAAGCGTGCTTCGACAGTGGATAGACCAAGCCTTGCCCGAACGTGTCATTGCCGTGTCTACCGCACAGCCAAGACTAGTGGCCGATCTCCGAGGTCTGGAACACGATTTCCCCGCTTGGAATATGCACCACACGAATCTGCTGGCGCGTCGGGTCAGCCAGGCTTTTGACAGCGACGGCCACCGCCAGCGAGCGGTCGGCGTACAGCGACTGAAAGTTGAGTGTGTGTGGCAGCAGGCTGCCCAGCAAAGGATTCCTGCTTTCAATGCGGTATTGAGCGGACGCCATGATGAGAGCCTTGTTGAAGTGATGCTGTCATCGTAGGCGTGATGCGCGACGCCGTCATGACAATCCCGCGTCCCGCAGGCCTTTAAGGTAAGCAAACGAAAACGCGCATCGGCAGGCACCGTGCCATAGCGTTTTCTGCGCCTACCAGTCTTCCTTGACCGCCAGCACCGCATCCCGCCCCGCCGCCGCGCGTCCCGCCAGCCAGGCGGTGACCGTGCCGGCCAGCACCACCGCCGCGCACAGGGCCAGCAGCCGGGGCCAGGGCAGGGCCAGGTCCATGGTCCAGTGAAAACTCTGCGGATTCACCACATGCACCAGCACCAGCGACACCGCCAGACCCAGGCCGAGGCCAGCCAGCGCACCGGCCAGTGTCCAGGCTGCGCCTTCTCCGGCGACCAGCGTGAGGATTTGCCGGCGTGTCAATCCCAAATGGGCCAGCAGTCCAAACTCCTTGCGCCGCGCCAGCACCTGCGCACTGAAGCTGGCAGCCACGCCGAACAGGCCAATGGCAATCGCGACGGCCTGCAGCCAGTAGGTCACGGCAAAGCTGCGGTCGAAGATGCGCAGCGAGCTCGCACGGATCTGGCTGCTCGATGCAAATTCGATCAGTTCACCCGCGCCCGGCGACTGGGCCTGCGCCAGTGCGCGCACCGCCTGCTGCACCTGCGGCTCCGCAGCGCCGGGTGCCAGCCACAGCGCCAGGTCGTTGACACGCCGGTCGCCGGTCAGGCGCTCAAAGTCGCGCTGGTCCATGGCGATGGCGCCAAACTGGCGGGCGTAGTCGCGCCAGACGCCAGCCACGAAGAACTGTTCGCCCCCACGCTTGTCGCCTTGCGTACTACGCTGCCCCACCAGGGGGCGGTCGCTTGCTCGGGGCGGCCCTTCGCTGCGCGGATTCGTCTTGCTTGCCGTCGCATTTGCTCCTGAATTGATAGCTGTTGGCGCTTGTCCGGTATGGGTCAGGGCCCGAAAAGGCTCCGTAAGCGGGGCAAACACCCGGCCGGGCTGCGCGCCATACAAATCGACCATGGGTTCACTGACATAAATGGCCACCTGGCCGGCGGGTACCGGCAGCGGCTCGCCCACCAGCGGCAGGCTGGCGGCAGGGTCTTGCAGGTCACGGGCAATCAGCGCGACGGCGGGCTGGCCGGCATCAAGCAGCAGTTGCGTCACACGCAGGCTGCCGGTGCGTGCCACGCCGGGGACCTGGGCCAGTGCCTGCACAAAGTCCGGCGAGAAGTACACGGTGTCGCTGGCGGCGGTGTTGCTGGCTGTGCGCACATAAACATCAGCAGGCAGCACCACGTCCAGCCAGTGCGTGACCGAGTCGCGAAAACTCGCCACCATCACGGTCAGGGCGACCGCCAGGCTCAGCGACGCGACCACGCCGCTGACAGCAACGGCGGCGCTTCCACGTACGCGGCGCGCGCGTTCAACCGCCAGCAACGGCAGCAGGTGCTGCGCGACGTGCGGTGCGATGCGGTCGTACAGCAGCGCGATCAGCCAGGGCAGGGCGCTGATACCGCCGACCAGCAGCAGACCGACCGACAGGTAGGCGCCCAGCGCGATGCCAAACACCGGGGGTGTCAGTGCGAGCAGGCCGGCAGCGGCGATCAGCAGCAGGCTGAGCCGCCAGGGCGTGCCGCCGGCTGATGGCGCGCCCAGGCCTTTGAGGGTTTGCGCAGGCGGCAACTTCTGCGCAGCGCGCGCCGGCCACCAGCCGCCAACCAGCGCGGCGGCTACGCCGAGCAGGCCGTAAATCAGCGCGGCACCTGCGTCCCATTGCAGCGCCGGAGCGACGCCGGAAAAGTATCCGCCGCCAAGATCACCACCCAGCAGGCGCAGGGCCAGCGTCGCCAGCACGGTGCCGAGCGCGATACCGGCGACGCTGCCGACAATGCCCAGCAGCGCCGACTCCCACAGCACCAGCCGCAGGCGCTCGCGGCCGGTCAGGCCCAGCACACCGAGCAGGGCAAACTGCTGTGCGCGTTTGGCCACACTCAGCGACAGCACTGAAAACACCAGGAAAGCGCCGGTGAACAGCGCCACCAGCGCCAGCACCGTCAGATTGACGCGGTAGGCGCGCGACAGGTTGCTGACACGCTGCGCGTCGTCGCCCGGTTCGGTGGCGGTGAGGGTGGCCGGTAGTTGCAGCGCGGCGATAAAGGCGGCACGGTCGCTGCCCGCCTGCAGGCGCAGGTCGATGCGCGAGAGCTGGCCGGTGCGGCTAAACAGCTCTTGCGCCGCGCCTATGTCCATCACCGCCAGCGGCGCGCCGCCAGCGGCCACGCTGCCAGCCACCTGCACATCGAGTAACTTCAGGCCGCTTTGCAGCCGCAGGCGCTGGCCCGCGAGGGCCTGCTGCGCGGCCGCGTTGAGAAACACCGCGCCGGGTATAAACAGTGCCAAACGCGCGGTATCAGCGGCAGGCACCGGCATCAGGGCCGGCGCCAGCCGGGCTACCACCAGCGCATCGACACCGACCACACGCAGGGCCACACGTTTGCCATCCGCACCGAGAGCATAGGTGCCAAGCTCCAGCACCGGGCTGGCTGCGGCAACTTCAGGATGGTTGGCCACACGCGCATACAGCGCTTCGTCAAAACTGCCGCGCACCGCGCGCAGCTCCAGGTCAGGCTGGCCGTTGACCGACCGCACCGCCTGCGAAAACTCGCTGAGCGCAGACGCATTGATCAGCTGCACCGAAAACGCCAGAGCCACACCCAGCATTACCGCCGCCACGGCGGCTGCGTTGCGCCAGCGGTGGTGCAGCAGTTCCTGCCAGGAAAAAGTATGCAGCAGGCGCAGCATGGGAAGTTTGCAGATTCAGGCCGCGCGCCAAAAGCGCAACGGCACGCAGGTCTGCAGGCGCTGCACCGCCTGGTCCATCAGCGCTGGATGTAATTCATGCCCAATGCTCGAGGCGATGTCGCAGGTCGCATCAGCGCCGAGTTCCATCAGCCGCGCATACGCCTGCTGCGTCAGTTGCGCCGGCACTTGCTCGTCACGCTGGCCGTGCAGCAGGTGCAGCGTGGTCAGGGCCGGCGCCTTGTCGGGCAGGGCGGCGTAACTGCCTGAAAATGCCAGCACCCGGCCGGCCAGTCCATCATGGGTGTCGCTCAGCGCCAGCGCGAGGGTGGCGCCCTGGCCAAAGCCAGCCACGGCGGTGTCGGACTGCAGCATGCCGAAGCGCGCTTGCTGCTCGCGCAAGAAAACGGCAAGGGCCGCCACAACCTTTGCCACACGTTCGGACCGGTTGCCGTCGGTCAATTCGATTGCCGGAAACCAGTGACGTTCGGTTTTACCCAGGTGGATGGACTCCACACCCTCGGGCATCACGATGACGGCTTCGGGGAAGGATTCACCGAGCAGGTTGGCGAAATCCAGCATGTCCATCGAAGAAGCGCCGGCGTCGTGCAGCAGCACGAACAGTTGCCGGGGCGGCGTGGCCGGCAGCAGTTCCAGGGTTTCGAAGGAAAAAGCAGTCATGGCTGATCTTAGGCGCGTATGCCGTCGCTGCTCAGATGCAGCACGCGATCGGCACGCGCGGCGGCAGTTTCAGAATGGGTGACCAGCACCAGCGAGGCGCCGTGTTCACGGGTTTGCGCCACCAGCGCGTCCATCACTTTGGCTGCGGTGCTGGGGTCCAGGTTGCCGGTCGGCTCGTCGGCCAGCAGCAGGCCGGGGCGGTGGATCAGCGCCCGCGCAATCGCCACGCGCTGCAACTGCCCGCCCGAGAGCTGCTGCGGCAGGCGCGCGCCCAGGCCGTCGAGCCCGACGGCGGCCAGCATGGCCGACACGCGGGCATCGTCGTGCTGGCCCAGCAGCAACAGCGGCAAGGCGATGTTCTGCGCGACATCAAGGTGCGGCAACACATGAAAGGCCTGGAACACGAAGCCGACCTTTTCGCGTCGCAACAGGGCACGCTGGTCGTCGCTCAGGGCCGCCATGTCCACGCCGTCCAGATGGACGGAGCCGCTGTCCCAGCTATCGAGTCCCGCCATGCAGTTGAGCAAGGTTGATTTGCCGACGCCTGATTCACCGACGATGGCGACAAATTCTCCGGGCGCAACCTCCAGCGAAACGTTCTGGAACACGGCGACCTCGCCGTAGTGTTTGCCGAGCCGGTTAATGCGCAGGCTCATGGGTTGGCCTCTCGCGCGGAATTTGTCATTGCGGGCTTGACCCGCAATCCATGCGACGCGGGCCGGGAAAATGGCTTGTGCGACATGGATATCGGATCGAATCCGGGACGACAGACGGAGAGAGTGAAGGCAAGCGAAAAATTTCTCATTGACCTGTTCTTCCCGTCTTCGATGCCGATACCGCTTTGAGCACTTGCTGCAGCGCATCGGGCGCATCGCAGGCGACAATTTGACGGTCGGGCATGGAGCGCAGCCAGGTGATCTGGCGCTTGGCGAGCTGGCGCGTGGCGGCGATGCCACGCTCGCGCAGTTCCGCCATCGGCCAGTCGCCGTTGAGGGCTTCCCAGACCTGGCGGTAACCGACGCAGCGCATCGACGGCAGGTCCGGGTGCAGGTCGCCCCGCGCGCGCAAGGCCTTCACTTCGTCCAGGAACCCGCTGGTGAGCATGGCATCGAAGCGCTGCGCGATGCGTTCATGCAGCCAGCTCCTTTCCTGTGGTTCAAGAGAAATAAGCGCCCCAGCCCTTTGCCGGTGTGCGTAGATAGCTCCTTTTTCGATAGCGTTTTGCTTTTGAAAAAACGACAAAGGCTGGCCCGACACGCGAAACACCTCAAGCGCGCGAGAGATGCGTTGCGAGTCATTCGGCGACAGCCGCGCCGCCGTGACGGCGTCGACCGCCGCCAGCTCGGCATGTAATGCCGGCCAGCCTTTGGCCTGCGCTTCGGCGTCGAGTGCAGCACGTGTCGCCGGGTCGGCGGTCGGCATGTCGTCGAGCCCGTCGCGCAGCGCCTTGAAGTACAGCATGGTCCCGCCGACCAGCAGCGGCAGCTTGCCGCGCGCGCTGATCTCGCCAATCAGCCGCGTGGCGTCGATCAAAAACTCGGCGGCGCTGTAGGCCTGCAGCGGGTCGCGGATGTTGATCAGGTGGTGCGGCGCGGCGGCCAGTTCGGCGGGTGTGGGTTTGGCGGTGCCGATGTCCATGCCGCGGTAGACCAGGGCGGAATCGACGCTGATGATTTCAACCGGCTGCTGCGCGGCGACGGCCAGCGCGGCAGCGGTTTTGCCCGAGGCGGTGGGCCCGGCAATACCGATCCAGCGCGGTGTTGTCATGGGCGCACCGGCGTGGTCAGCGCAGCCGGGTCGCCATGTTTCTGAACCAGCGTCCAGGCCGTCACTGAAATACAGACACTCCAGAACAGCACGCCATAGGCCAGCGGAAACACCGTGCCGTCCATGTGGCTGCCGAGCCAGCCGCCCATGGCAAAGGCGGCCAGCATCATCAGGAAGCCGTTAAGCGCAGAAGCTGCGCCCGCTGCGCCGGGAAAGGGGCTGACGGCCCCGCTCTGGCTGCAGGGCTGGTGCACACCATGCGCAAAAACAAACAGGTAATAGGGCAGCAGCAGGGCCCAGACGTTGTGCATGCCGGCCCAGGCCAGCGTGCTGATCAGCAGGCCACCGCTCAGCGTCAGGCCACCGGCCATCGCGACCGAGCGGCGCACGCCAAAACGCGGCAGCAGGCGGCGGCACCAGATGGTGCCCAGCACATAGACAAAAGACATCGAAAACATCACCAGGCCGTATTCGGTCTTGGACAGGCCCAGCACCTTGATGAAAATAAAGGACGAGGACGCCAGAAAGGTGAACAGCCCGCCATAGGAGGCGGTGGACAGCGCTGAGAAGGCGACAAAGGTCGGGTTGCGCACAATCGTCCACCATGTGCGCAACAGGGTGCGCGGTTCCAGTGCGCGCGGGTTTTTCAGCGTCAGGGTTTCTTCAAAGCGCAGCGCAATCATGGCCAGTGCGACCGCGCCGAAAACCGCCAGCACCAGCAATGCGGCGCGCCAGTTGAAGATGTCCGACAGCAGGCCGCCCAGCGGCGCACTCAGGCAGGCGATCACGCCCAGGCCGGTGAGCCCGCGCGACATGGCACGCGCAGCGGCCACCGGTGCGTAGAGGTCGCGCACGATGGCGCGCGCGCACATCACGGCCGCCCCCATGGCCGCGCCCTGCACGATGCGCCAGATGATCAGCAGCGCCATGGACGGCGCGAGCGCCGCGCCCATGGCAGCCAGCACGTAGGCGGCCAGGCCCCACAGCAAGATGGGCCGGCGGCCAAATCGGTCGGACAGCGGCCCCCAGAAAAGCTGGGAAATACCGAAGGCCAGCAACAGGCCGGTGAGCGTGAGCTGGGCCTGCGCCATGGGCGCGCCGAATCCTTCGGTGAGCGCGGGCAGGGCCGGCAGGTAGAGATCGGTGGTGACGGGCTGGATGCCGAGCAGCAGCGTGAGCACCAGAACCACCAGGGCGGGTGACATCGCAGGGGTTGCGGCAGGGGAGGAAAGGGCGGCGGACGGGGTGAGGGGCATTGATCGGAGGGTATCAGATGGGGGAAGCGCTGAACAAGTCTCTGCGGCGCGTGATCAGCCGGGCTTGGGCGGTCTGCTGCGTTGAATTCTTTGCCAATAGTGGGCTATTGGTTGCGAAATCCGCCTTGCATTCCATCCCAATCCGGCTGCCGCGCATCCGCAAGAACTGTTCGGCGCTTCCCGAGCCGCTTATTTCAGGCTGAACAACTGCGCCAACGCCTGTCGGTACTGGGCCTGGCCCACCGAATTGGTGTTGTGGTGCGAGCCGCCTTCGACCAGCACAAACAGCTTGGGCTGGACGGCCGCCTCGTAGAGTTTGCGGCCCAGGCCGGGCAGGATCAGGCGGTCTTCGCCGCCATGCACCACCAGCAGCGGCGAGCCTATCTTGTCGACCTTGTGAGCCGCTTCGAAACGCTGGGTGATCAGCAGTGATACCGGCACCCAGCCCCATTTGGAGGTGCTGACCACGTCGGCGATCGATGAGAAGGTGCCCTCTACAATCGTGCCGCTTTCGTCGCCAACCTCGGTAGCCAGGTGGATGGCGATAGGCCCGCCCAGCGAGTGGCCGAACACATAACGCGGCCGGTCCGGGTATTTTTTCGCCAGCCAGTCCCAGGCGGCGCGCGCGTCCTGGTAGGCGGTTTCCTCGGACGGCAGGGTCTGCGTGCTTTTGCCGAAGCCACGGTAGTCCACGCCCAGCACTGAAAAACCCAGCTCCTGCATGCGGCGCATGCGGGGTGCCGAGCCGGTCACGTTGTAACGCGCGCCGTGCAGGTACAGCAGGATGGGGGCATTGGGCTGATCGGCGGGCAGCCAGAGTCCGTGCAATTTGGGCGCTTCTTCGCCCTTTGAGGCGGCGGGCAGCTTGATCCAGACATCGTCCATGCCTTCGGCCGCCGCCAAGCCGCCGCTCCAGGTCCGGTCGCTGGGCTGGAAGATCCAGGCGCGCTGGCGTTCGTCGAGGGTGCTGCAGCCGGCGAGGACGGCAATGACCAGGGCCAGGGTGAGGGAGGCGAGGAGGGTCCAGCGTTTCATGCTTCAGGTGGAGTAGCGGGAACGGTAAAAGTTCGCATCTGTGCTGATTGTTGCGTGTCCCGCCCACCGCCTGATGTCTGCTCTGTGAAGTCGCGTAAAAATCAGGCGCATGGCAAAAGGTGCCGGACGGCGACTTGCCTTCACGAAACCGTCACTGGCGTGCACCACAGTGGGGGCTTCAAAAAAACACAGGGTATGTCATGAGAAACCACCGCCACATCGTGTCACGGTCACCTGCCGTTGCAGCCCTTCTGGCGGCCTTGCTACTGGCAGGCTGTTCCAGCCTGCCATCAGATGGCTCTGGCCGCTTTGCCACGCTGGACGGCAAGGAACCGCTGGTGATCGCTCACCGCGGCGCCAGCGGTTACTTGCCGGAACATACGCTGGAGGCCTATCGGCTGGCCATCACTCAGGGCGCGGATTTCATCGAACCGGATGTGGTGGCCACGAGGGACGGCGAGCTGGTGGTGCGCCAGGAGCCCAACATCACGGCAACTACCGACGTGTCCACCCGGCCCGAGTTCGCCAGCCGCAAAACCACCCGCATGGTTGATGGTTTGGCCGAAACCGGCTGGTTCACCACCGACCTGACCCTGGCCGAGCTCAAAACGCTGCGCGCCCGTCAGCCCATGGCCGAGCGCGACCAGTCGCACAACGGCCGCTACGCGGTACCGACCTTGCGGGAAGTGCTGGATCTGGCACGTAGCGAGGGAGCGCGGCTGGGCCGCACGGTGGGCGTCTACCCCGAAACCAAACATCCGACCTACCATGTGACGGCGGGCCTGGCCCTGGAAGACCGTTTACTCGCGCTACTGGCGGTTTATGGCTATACGGCTAAAAACTCGCCGGTGATCGTGCAGTCCTTTGAAGTTGCCAACCTGAAATACCTGCGCACTAAAACCGCAGTGCGCCTGGTTCAATTGATCGACGGCGACGGTGTTGATGCCCAAGGCGGGGTGACGCTGGTCGCGCCTTTCGACAAGCCGTATGACTTTGCCGTGGCCAAAGACAGCCGCAGTTTTGCTGACCTGCTGACGCCGGCGGGTCTCAGGGAGATCAAGACCTACGCGGACGGCATTGGCCCCTGGAAGGCCTATCTGCTGCGCGCCGGCCAGCTCGACGCCAATCGGGACGGCAAACCCGACGACATCAACGGTGACGGCGTGATCGACGAGCGCGATCGCGTCTTGATGTCTGCCACGACAGTGGTCAGGGACGCCCACGCCGCCGGCCTGTTTGTCCATGCTTTCACGTTCCGCAGCGAAGCGCAGCGGCTGGTGTCTGACTACCGCGGCGATGCGGAGGCAGAGTACAAGAAGTTTTTCGAGATGGGTGTGGACGGCGTTTTCAGCGACTTCCCGGATAGGGCGGTGGCGGCCCGGCGTCGCTGATCTGGCGACTCGAGGTGCGTGTCAATGCCTGGTCTAAACTGGGCTCATGTCCTCTTCGTTTTCTGCCCCGGGCGCCGTCCACTCCCCCTCGGGACGGCTGACAGCGCCTTCTTACTGGGCGCGCGTGTTGGGTGTGGCAGGTTTGTTGCCCTTCGCCGCCGGCGCTGCAGCGATCTGGCTGGCCAGCCCGCAAGACACCCTGGCCAGCGCAGTGTTGCTGGCCTATGCCGCGCTTATCGCCAGCTTTTTGGGCGGCATCCACTGGGGTCTGGCCATGCGCGAGTCGCCTGTGGATACGGCACAACTGCTATGGGGCGTCAGCCCCAGCTTGCTGGGCTGGCTCGCTGTTTTGCTGCCGCCACGCTGGGGGCTGTTGCTGGCGCCAGCCACGCTGATGGCCTGTTATGCGGTGGATCGCCGGGTCTACCTGCGCTTCGGCCTGGGCGCTTGGTTGGGACTGCGCGCGGGGCTGACGGGGGTGGCCTCGCTGTGCTGCCTGCTGGGCGCGTTGGCGGGGTGGCTGCGGTGAACCTGACCGGCGCACCGGCACCTGCCTAGCGCCCTCGCAGGAACAGTCCGTCCAGTTCTTTGACCGTGATTTGCCGCCAGGTCGGGCGGCCGTGGTTGCACTGGTCGGAGCGCTCGGTAGCTTCCATCTGGCGCAGCAGGCCGTTCATCTCGTCGAGGGTCAGCTTGCGGTTGGCGCGCACCGCGCCGTGGCAGGCCATGGTCGAGAGCAGCTCGTTGTGCGCGCGCTGGATCACGGTGCTGGCCTCGTGCTGGGCCAGCTCGGCCAGCACGCTGCGCGCCAGCTCCACCGCGTCGCCCTGTGCCAGGCTGGTCGGCACCGCACGCACCGCCAGGGTGCGTGGCGAAAAAGGTGTGATCTCCAGGCCCAGCGCCTTCAATGTCTGCTCGCTGGCCTCGGCGGCTGCCACTTCCTGCGGCGTGGCCGCGAAGGTGGCCGGGATCAGCAGCGGCTGGCTGGAGATGCTGGCGGAGGCGTCCAACTGGTTTTTCAGGCGCTCGTAAACAATCCGTTCGTGCGCCGCGTGCATGTCCACGATCACCAGGCCCTGGGTGTTTTCTGCCAGCACGTAAATGCCCTGCAACTGCGCGATGGCGCGGCCCAGCGGCCAGTCGCCGGGGGGCAGGTCGGCATTCTGGATGCCTGTGGACGACGCCTCCGCGCTGCGAAGCGCCTGTTCAGGCTCAGGAAGAACAGTGGAAGGGGCTGCAGAAGGCCACATCGCCTCAAAGTCAGACACCCGTGCATCCTGCCGGACAGGCTGATGTGCCCCGAAATTGATAGCTGGTTGCGCCCATGCAGCATGGGCTGGAGCCTGATTTGACTCAAAGATTCCGGGGACGATGCCGTTGGGCGCTGCCAGTGCGGCCGCGGCTGCGCGGGGCGCCGCCAGCGCGTTTTCGACCGCATGGCGCACCGCCTGGTGCACCTCGCGGCTGTCGCGAAAGCGCACCTCGATCTTGGTCGGGTGCACATTGACATCCACGCGCGCCGGGTCCATGGCCACATACAGCGCATAGACCGGCTGGCGGTGGCCGTGCAACACGTCCTCGTAGGCGCTGCGCGCGGCGTGGGTCAGCACCTTGTCGCGCACGTAGCGACCGTTGACGTAGGCAAACTGCTGGTCGGCACGGGCCCGCGCTGCGTCCGGAATACCGGCGCGCCCGGTGACGTGTAGCGCGCCCGAGCGGTAATCAACTGCCACGCTCTGCGCCAGCAGCTCGCTGCCGAGCACATCGGACAGGCGCTGGTCGTGGGCGTTCTGGTCCGCCGCGCCGTCGCTGGCACGCCATTGCTCGATCAGCTTGCCCTCGTGCCAGATCGCAAAACCCACATCGGGCCGCACCAGCGCGTGGCGGCGCACCGCCTCGATGCAGTGGGCCAGCTCGGTCGCGTCGGTTTTCAAAAATTTGCGGCGGGCCGGTGTCGCGTAAAACAGCTCGCGTACTTCGACGGTCGTGCCGCGGCTGCGCGCCACCGGCTTGAGCTCGCCGGACCGGCCGTCAAGCTGCCAGGCGTGGCTGTCGCCTTCGGTCCGGGACAGCAGGCTCATGTCGGCAATCGAATTGATGGCGGCCAGCGCTTCGCCTCGGAAACCCATGGTGCCGACAGACTCCAGGTCCTGCAGCGAAGAAATCTTGCTGGTGGCATGGCGCCTGAGGGCCACCGCCAGCTCATCACGCGGGATGCCGGAGCCATCGTCCTCGACGGCGATCAGCCGTACCCCGCCGGCCTGCAGCCGAACCGTCACTTGCGTGGCGCCGGCGTCCAGCGCGTTGTCCACCAGCTCGCGCACCACCGAGGCCGGGCGCTCGACGACCTCGCCGGCCGCAATCTGGCTGATCAGTTCGTCGGGGAGTTCGCGGATCGGGCGGCGGGGGAGGGGGGCGAGGGTCACACGGCGATTCTAGAGGGAAGAATTTTTGCGGGATGATGTGATGTTTTGTGGTCGGTTGGTTTGCAAGCAAGCCGGGTCTCGCCCCGGCGGGCGAGGCACTTTTCTTTGCGTCGCCAAAGAAAAGTACCCAAAAGAAAGGAGCGGGGAGTTCAGACTTGGTGTCTGAGGCATACCCGGCGGATGTGGATTGCCTGCACCAGTTGGCCGGGGGTTGCCCGGCGGCAAGTAACTTTCTTTTGCGTCGCTGTATAGACCGGAGACATAGGTGACACATGTGCGGAGACATGGTTGACGGTTT
>NZ_BMIG01000023.1 GCF_014641715.1 Polaromonas eurypsychrophila
CACCGACTGCTGGGGCCAATCGGCTACATTCCCCCTGCCGAAGCTGAAGAAAATTACTATCGGCAATTGGCCAGTCAGGCCGTCATATCGGTTTGACTTAACCCAACGGGCCTCCACGAAACCCGGGGCGATTCATATCGTCTTTATCGATGTTTCCGTTTATAAACGTGAGGGCCTCATCAAGTCCTGGACCTGCATCAAAGTTGGCTTGAATTTTGACAAAACGCCACTGTAGAAGGTCTAGAGCGATCTGGATTTCGGAGACCCACTTTGCTGCATCGCTTCCTGTCGTCTCCGTCAGTATGCGAGTTTGAATTCCTTTGCGTCCTGCAAGTTCTTCGGCAGCTTTAGTGAATCCTTCGGAAGACACAGCAACGGTTGTGGACGCCCCGATACTTTCCTTTTTTGTTGCAAGTTGCTCAATCCAAGTGACATCTTGGGGGGAGTCACGTTTTCTGCACTCCACGGTAATGAGTATCGGAGTGCTGCCGACTTTAAATCGGATGGATGCATCCACCTCTCTCTTTTGGCCAGTTACGAGGTCGGGCAAGTGATCAGGCGATTTAATTTCTGCGCCCAATGGAAGCAAGGTTTTTTCGATGGCCGCAATAAGTAGCTCGAATTTTCGCCAATCCCGCATATGTTGGTCCTCGTCCTGTTTAATCGCTGCTCCATAGCCAATTCGGCTTAGCTCATGTTACTGACTAGCTGTGGACATCACCACAAGGCTCGGACAGGGCGCAAAGACTGGAACGAACGGCGCACAACCCAATTAAGTCAACAACTTAGACCGACGGCAAAACTACGAACCAAGAGGTCGCGGATTGGTTTTCCAGGCGCATTCAGCTCAGCCACTTCTGCAGAAACTGCGCGTTGCCCAGCGCCGGGTCGAGCTGGTAGCCGGCAAAACCGATGCGTTCATACAGCCTGATGGCGGGCGCATTGCCCGGCAGCACTTCCAGCGTGAGTTTGCAAGCGCCGCGTTCGCGCGCGATGGCCTCGACCTCGCTCAGCATTTTTTCGCCGACGCGCTGTCCGCGGTGGCTGGCCAGCACCACCACGTCGTGCACATTGACCAGCGGCCGGCAGGCGAAGGTGGAGAAACCCTCGATGCAGTTGACCAGCCCGACCGGCTGTGGGCCGTCAAACGCCAGCACACTGAAGGCCTGGGGCCGCGCGGCAAGCGCTTGCACCAGGTGGGTTTTGGCAAAGTCACCGAGCGGGTGGCCGCCGCCAGCCGGGTCGCGTGCGTAGGTGTCGAGCAAATCCACCAGCGCGCTGGCGTGCCCTGCATGGTTGTAGTCGGCACGGAAGATCTGGAGTCCGGTTGAGGCAGGCTGGGTCACTGGGGCTTTCGTCGGAGTTCGGGAGCGGCGATTTTACGGGCCGCCCTGCGCCAGTCTGCCATTCACATGTCAAATCGGGCGCCAGCCCTTTACTGACAAGCGCAAGCTGCTCGCCAATTCATAGCACCCCAACCCGGGACGCGACGGCCTGCAGCCGCGCGCGGGTGGGCGCTGGCCTTTACCGGAGGTTTACCCTCGGCTGTCAACCGCTACACCTGCGCCGGAAAGCTTGCAGTGATAATTCCTGATGGGATAGCAACAGCTGCGCGCGGCAAGCCGGCGAAGCGCAGTGACATTCCAGCCACGACAAGAAAATGCTGCTGAGCAGCGGCCACAAGGACAGCTGATGGATCCAGAATTTGACGCGCCGCCCGCGGGCACACCTACCCCGCTCCCCCAACGCATGAGCCGCCGCGCCAAGCTGATCGGCAGCCTGATCGCGCTGCTGGCCCTGACGGGCATGGGCTGGCTGGCCTGGCATTTCACCCGACCGGCTACTGAAACCAGCGCCGGCCCCGGCGCTGGCGGACGCCGCGCACCGGCCACCACCGTAGGTGTCGCCACCGCCGAGCAGGCCAGCATTCCCATCTTGCTGGACGCGCTGGGCACGGTGACGCCGCAGGCCAGCGTGCGGGTGCGCCCGCAAGTCACAGGCGTGATGCAAAAGGTGTTGTTCAAGGAAGGCCAGATGGTCAGGGCCGGCGAGCTGCTGGCCACCATCGACCCGCGCCAGTTCGAACTCACCCTGCAGCAGGCCAGCGGCCAGCGCCAGCAGGGCGAAGCTCAACTCGACAGCGCACGCGTGACCCTGCAACGCTTCCAGACCCTGCTAGGCCAGGACTCGATTGCCCGCCAGGAGGTCGACTCCCAGGCCGCGCTGGTCAAGCAGCTCGAAGGCACGGTGCTGATCAACCGGGCCAACGAAGGCGCAGCGCGCCTGAACCTGGGCTACACCCGCGTGGTGGCACCGGTGAGCGGCCGCGTCGGCCTGCGCGCGGTGGACATCGGCAATGTGGTCAGCCCCAGCGATGCCAACGGCATTGCGCTGATCACCCAGGTCACGCCCATCGACGTGGTGTTTGCCATCCCGCAAGACCAGATCGGCGAGCTGCAGCAGACGGCGACCGCCGGCGCGCCCATGAAGGTCACGGCGCTGGACCGCACCCGCGCCTCGGTGCTGGATACCGGCGTCTTTGCCTCGCTGGACAACCTGGTGGACACCACCACCGGCACCGTCAAGGCCAAGGCGCGGTTTGCCAACAGCAAGCTCACGCTGTTCCCCAGCCAGTTTGTCAATGTGCGGGTAGAGGTGCGCACGGTTGAAAACGCTGTGGTGGTGCCTGTGACCGCCGTGCGCCTGGGCGCCACCGGCGACTATGTGTATGTGCTCAATGGCGCCGACCGCACCGTCAGCCTGCGTCTGGTCAAGCGCGGGCCGGCCACCGTGGACAAAATCGTCATCGCTTCGGGCCTGAAGGCGGGCGAACGCGTGATCACCGAAGGCGCCGACCGCCTTAAGGACGGAGCGCGTGTGGTGCTGCCGGGCGACGCGCTAGGCGCCGGCGCAGGCCGCCAGGGCCGCCGTCCCCAGGGCGCAGCCTCGGCACCGCGTGGCAGTGATGCCGGTGCGCCGGCGCCGCAGGGCCCGGCGTCCGCCGCTGCCCCATCGTCGGCAGCGCCGTCCCCCGCCGCGCCGGTAGCGGTCGCTGCATCTGCGCCAGCACCGGGTGCAAGCTCACCCGCTCCGGACATCGCAGCCACGCCCACACCGGAACAACTCCAGCGCTTCATGGATCAGGTCAAGGACGACGCCGAGGCTCTGGCGCGCCGCAAAGCGCTTGTCGAAAAAATCAAACAGGGCGACCCCGCAGCCCTTGAGCGCTGGCAGAAAATCAGGGAGCGACGCCGCGAGAACAACCAGGCGGGCACGCAGTGACGGGTAACAGGCACCATCCCGCATGAGCCCGTCCAGTCCTTTTATCCTGCGGCCGGTCGCGACCTCGCTGCTGATGGTGGCCATCGTGCTGGCAGGTCTGGTCGGCTTCAAGTTTTTGCCACTGTCGGCGCTGCCGCAGGTCGACTACCCGACCATCCAGGTCCAGACCCTGTACCCCGGCGCCAGCCCCGAGGTCATGGCGCAAACCGTGACCGCGCCGCTGGAGCGCCAGTTCGGCCAGATGGCGGGGCTGCAGCGCCTGAGCTCGACCAGCGCGGCCGGTGTCTCCATCGTCACGCTGCAGTTCGGCCTGGGCCTGGCGCTGGACGTCGCCGAACAGCAAGTGCAGGCGGCCATCAACGCCGGTGGCTCGCTGCTGCCGGCCGACCTGCCGGCGCCGCCGGTTTATGCCAAGGTGAACCCGGCCGACGCGCCGGTGCTGACCCTGGCCATCACCTCCGACAGCCTGCCGCTGACCGAGGTGCAGAACATCGTCAACACCCGTCTCGCGCTGAAGATCAGCCAGGTCAGTGGTGTCGGCCTGGTCTCGCTGAGCGGCGGCCAGCGTCCGGCCGTGCGCATCCAGGCCGACACCCGCGCCCTCGCCTCTTACGGGCTCGGGCTGGATTCGCTGCGTACCGCCATCAGTTCGGCCAATGCCAATGCGGCCAAAGGCAGCATTGACGGGCCGACACGCTCCTACACCATCAACTCGAACGACCAGTTGCTGGCTGCTGCCGATTACCAGAACCTGATCATCGCCTTTCGCAACGGTGCCGCCGTGCGGGTCAGGGACGTCGCCCAGGTGGTGGACAGCGCCGAGAACATCAAGCTCGGCGCCTGGAGCGGCGGAGACTGCCCCCCCCTGTCCGCTTCACGGTCTCCCCCTGCAGGGGACAACTGCCTGGGGGCGGCCCGTCGGCAGTTGGTGCCCGCGATCATCCTGAACGTACAGCGCCAGCCCGGCGCCAACGTGATTGCCACGGTGGACGCCATCAAGGCACGCCTGCCCGAGCTGCAGGCCGGCCTGCCGACGGCCCTGCAGGTCGACATCCTGAGCGACCGTACCACCGGCATACGCGCCTCGGTGCTTCATGTGGAGATTGAGCTGCTACTGGCCGTGGTGATGGTGGTGCTGGTAATTTTTGCCTTCCTGCGCAACATCCGCGCCACCGTGATTGCCAGCCTGGCGGTGCCAATTTCGCTGATCGGCACCTGTGGCGCCATGTATTTGCTGGGCTACAGCCTGAACAACCTGAGCCTGATGGCGCTGACGATTGCCACTGGGTTTGTCGTCGATGACGCGATCGTGATGATTGAAAACATCTCGCGTTACATCGAAAAAGGCGAGGCGCCCATGGCCGCCGCGCTCAAGGGCGCGCAGCAGATCGGCTTCACCATCATCTCGCTGACGGTGTCGCTGATTGCGGTGCTGATCCCGCTGCTGTTCATGGGTGATGTGGTTGGGCGCCTGTTCCGTGAGTTCGCGATCACGCTGGCCATCACCATCCTGATCTCGGCCGTGGTGTCGCTGACCCTGGTGCCCATGATGTCGGCAAGATGGCTCAAAAGAGCCCCCACGCTCCCCGAGGGGGCGCTGCGCCTGCGGGCCGGCGAAGCCGGACCCGCGGCCCTGGCTGGTGAAGACAAGGCCCATAACCGTATCAACGCGCGGCTGGAGAAGTTTTTTGACGATGTGATCACGCGTTACGACCAGTCGCTGACCTGGGTGATGCGGCACCAGGGCGCCACCCTGCTGGTGGCGCTTGCCACGCTGGTGCTGACCGTGCTGCTCTACCTGATGATTCCCAAGGGGCTGTTCCCGACGCAGGACACCGGCCAGTTGCAGGCGCGCATCGAAACCTCGCAGTCGGTGTCTTACGCGCGCATGGCCGATCTGCAGCAGGCGGCGGCGCGGGCCATTCTGGAAGACCCGGATGTGGCCACGCTGAGCTCCTTCATCGGCGTGGACGCGGCCAACAACACCATGCTGCACACCGGCCGCATGTTGATCAACCTGAAGAACGAACGCAGCGGCAGCCAGCAGGAAACCATGGACAGGCTGCAGCGCCGCGTCGGCGAGGTGGCCGGGGTCACCCTGTTCCTGCAGCCAACGCAGGATCTGACGATCGACGCCGAGACCGGGCCGACCCAGTTCCGGGTGTCCATCGAGGGCTCGGACACCGGCACCGTGTCGCAGTGGGCCAGCAAGCTCGCGCAGCGTATGCAGGAAATGCCCGCGCTGCAAAACATCGCCTCGGACGCCGGTGCCCAGGGCAGTTCGGCGTACATCAAAGTGGACCGCGACAGCGCCTCGCGTGTCGGCGTCACCACCTCGTCAATTGACGACGCGCTTTACAGCGCCTTCGGCCAGCGCATTGTTTCAACAATTTTTACCGAGACCAACCAGTACCGCGTGATTCTGGAAGCGATGCCGAATCAGCTCACAACGGCCGCCTCACTCGGCAACCTGCCGCTGCGCACCGGCTCGGGCACCACCACGCCGCTGGGCAGCATTGCCAGCATCATCGAACAGCCGGCGCCGCTGCAGATCACGCGGGTGGCGCAGTACCCAGCGACCACCCTGGGCTTCGACACAGCGCCCGGCGTGTCGCTCGGCAAGGCGGTGGACCAGGTCAAGCAGGCGGCCAAAGAGATTGGCATGCCGGCCAGCGTGACCATGACCTTTCTCGGCGCAGCGGGCGCCTACCAGTCCTCGCTGTCCAGCCAGTTGTGGCTGATCCTGGCGGCGGTGATCTGTGTCTACATCGTGCTGGGCGTGTTGTATGAAAGTTATATCCACCCGCTGACGATTCTCTCGACCCTGCCGTCGGCCGGCGTGGGTGCGCTGCTGATGCTGATGCTCAGCGGCTCTGACCTCGGGGTGATCGGCATCATCGGCATCATCCTGCTGATCGGCATCGTCAAGAAAAACGCGATCATGATGATCGACTTCGCCATCGACGCCGAAAGGAGCGAAGGCAAGTCGCCTCAGGAAGCGATTCACCAGGCCGCGCTGCTGCGCTTCCGCCCGATTTTGATGACCACCTTGGCCGCGCTGTTTGCGGCTGTGCCGCTGATGCTGGGCTGGGGTGAAGGCGCCGAACTTCGCCGGCCACTGGGTTTGTCGATTTTTGGCGGCCTGATTGTCAGTCAGGTGCTCACGCTGTTCACGACGCCGGTGATTTATCTGGCGTTTGACAGGATGGGACAGAGGTTCAGGCGGAGAGGTTCTGTGTGAACGCCCTCCCCTCCCGGTTTGTCATCCCGGACTTGATCCGGGATCCATGTCACTTCCCCCGCACCGATCGGGCTGAGCTTGTCGAAGCTTGTGCAAGCTTTACCGCCTTGGTTCTGCCAACAAGCCGGGGGTTGCCCGGCGGCAACTCACTTTTCTTTTGCGTCGCCAAAAGAAAAGTAAGCAAAAGAAAAGGCGACCCGATGGTCTGGGTCCCTTCGCTTCGCTGCGGGCAACCTGCGGTGCTCGCCGAAAACGGGGTCGAGCTCGAACTCGCTGCGCTCAGACAATCGCTCGCCCTGATCCGTTTTCGGCTGCGCTCCTCGGCCCAGCCCGACGGGTGGGGGGGAGAAGGCGGGTTCGGGGAGGCGAGGACGCGCAAAGCGCGTCCTCGCCGGAGCCCGATTGCGAACCCGAATCTGAATCCGACCCCGTTCCCGCCCCTACCACCCTTCTGTATGCGCCGAGGAGCGGAGGTCCAGACGGATCAGGGCGAGCGATTGTCTGAGCCGAAGGCGAGTTCGAGCTCGACCCCGGCTGGACCGAGCACCGCAGGTTGCCCCGTAGCGCAGCGCAGGGGACGCAGACAGCAGGGTCGCCTTTTCTTTGCTTACTTTCTTTTGGCGAAGCAAAAGAAAGTGAGTTGCCGCCGGGCAACCCCCGGCCAGCAGACCACACGACCACTACCAACACGGGTTCACAGCGCAACCGACCTGCCGGCAACCCAAGGAGCCGGCAAGTGAACCTCTCCGAACCCTTCGTCCGCCGCCCGGTGGCCACAGTGCTGCTGACCGTGGGCATTGCCCTCGCCGGCATAGGCGCTTTCTTCGTGCTGCCGGTCTCGCCGCTGCCGCAGGTGGATTTCCCGACGATTTCTGTCAGCGCGTCACTGCCAGGCGCCAGCCCGTCCACCATGGCCAGCAGCGTGGCGACGCCGCTGGAACGTCGTCTAGGCACGATTGCGGGTGTCAACGAAATGACGTCCAACAGCAGCAATGGCTCGACGCGCATCAGCCTGCAGTTTGACCTGAACCGCAAGATCGATGCGGCGGCGCGCGAGGTGCAGGCCGCCATTAATGCCTCGCGTGCCGACCTGCCGGCCACACTGCGCAGCAACCCGACCTACCGCAAGGCGAATCCGGCGTCGGCGCCGGTCATCATCCTCGCGCTGACTTCCAAAACCCGCTCACCCGGCCAGATCTACGACGAAGTCTCTAACCTGGTGCAGCAGAAAATCGCCCAGGTGCCCGGCGTCGGAGATGTCGAGCTCGGCGGCGGCTCGCTGCCCGCCGTGCGGGTGGACCTGCTGCCGTTTGCGCTGAACCGCTACGGCGTCAGTGCCGAGGACGTGCGCGCGGCCCTGCAGGCGTCTAATGCCAACCGCCCCAAGGGCACGATCGAGGGCAACGGACAGCGCCTGCAGATTTATTCGGGCGGCGACACCGCTAGCGGTGGGCGCAAGGCGGCGGACTACCGTGACCTGATCGTGGCCTGGCGCAACAACACGGCCATCCGCCTGCGCGACGTGGCCGAGATTGTCGATGGCGTGGAGAACATCAACACCCTGGGTCTGTTCAACGGCGAGCGGGCCGTGATTGTGCTGGTCACGCGCCAGCCGGACGCCAACGTGATTGCCACGGTGGACGGCGTGCGCGCGCTGCTGCCCGAGTTGCAGGCGCAGTTGCCGCAGGACGTGGTCTTGCAGGTTGCGTCCGACAGCACCAACTCCATCCGCGCTTCACTGCACGAAATCGAGATCACACTGCTGATCTCGATTGTGCTGGTGGTGCTGGTGGTCAGCGCGTTTTTGCGCAGTGCACGCGCCACCGTGATTCCCGCCGTGGCCACCGTGGTCTCGCTGCTGGGCACCTTCGGCGTGATGTACTTCCTGGGCTTCAGCCTGAACAACCTGAGCCTGATGGCGCTGACGGTGGCCACCGGTTTTGTGGTCGATGACGCCATCGTGGTGCTGGAAAACACCAGCCGCCACATCGAGGCCGGCATGGACCGTTTCAAGGCCGCGCTGCTGGGTGCGCGCGAGGTCGGCTTCACCGTGCTGTCAATCAGCCTGTCGCTGGTGGCAGTGTTCATCCCGCTGCTGTTCATGGGCGGCCAGGTGGGCCGGCTGTTCCGCGAATTTGCCGTCACGCTGTCGGCGGCGGTGCTGATCTCGCTGGTGATTTCACTGACCACCACACCGATGATGTGCGCCTGGCTGCTCAGGCCGCAGGCACAGGACAAGCCGCCGGGGCGCCTGGCGCGCTGGTTCGAAAACGCTTTCAAGCGCGTCCACCGCGGCTATGAGATCAGCCTCGACTGGGCGCTGGCCGCCCGCGGCATCGTGATGCTGAGCCTGGTTGCGGTGATTGCGCTCAACGTCTACCTCTTTGTATCGATTCCGAAGGGTTATTTTCCGCAGCAGGACACCGGCCAGATCAGCGGCGGCATACGCGCCGACCGCAGTATCTCCTTTCAGGCCATGCAGACCAAGCTCAAGGCCATTGTCGACATCATCCGCGCCGACCCGGCCGTCGATACCGTGGTCGGTTTCACCGGGGGTTCGCGCGCTGGCGGCGGTTTCATGTTCATCAACCTCAAGCCGGTGGGGCAACGTACTGACAAGGGTCAGGCGGTGATCACTCGGCTGCGGCCGCAACTGGCGCAGATTACCGGCATCAGCATCTTCCTCAACCCGGTGCAGGACCTGCGCGGCGGGGGGCGCTCAAGCAATTCGACCTACCAGTACACCCTCAAGAGTGACAGCACCTCGGAACTCAAGCTCTGGGCCACGCGGCTGGCCGAACAAATGAAGCTGCAGCCCGAGTTGACCGATGTGGACACCGACCAGCAGGAAAACGGCGTCGAGACCATGGTCACGGTCGACAAGGACAGCGCCGCGCGGCTGGGTATCAGCTCGCGCGACGTGGACAACGCGCTGTACAACGGCTTCGGCCAGCGACAGGTCGCCACGATTTACGCCGATCTGAACCAGTACAAGGTGATCATGGGCGTGGCACCGCGCTACATCCAGAGCCCGGAGTCGCTCAAAGACATTTATGTGCCTGCCAAAGGCGGCAGCGGCACCACCCTGGCCAGCGCCGTGCCGGGCACCGTCACCACGGTGGTCAACCCGGCGCTGCGTGACCCGTCGTCGGGCCAGGCCCTGAGTTCTGCCATGACCACCATGGTGCCGCTCTCAAGCATTGCCAGGTTCAGCGAAAACTCTACCGCCGCATCGATCAGCCATGAGGACGGTGAGCTCTCGACCACGGTGTCCTTCAACCTGGCCGACGGCGTGCCGCTCAGCGATGCGCAGGAAGCGGTGAAAAAGGCTGAAGCCGAGATTCGTCTGCCCAACAACGTGCGCGGCAGTTTTGCCGGCACCGCGCTGAGCGCCCAGCAGTCGCAGCGGGAACAGCCGCTGCTGATCCTGGCGGCGCTGATCGTGATCTATATCGTGCTCGGCATTCTTTATGAAAGCCTGGTCCACCCGATCACCGTGTTGTCCACCCTGCCCTCGGCCGGCGTCGGCGCGGTGCTGGCGCTGCTGATGTTCAAGATGGAGTTTTCCATCATCGCGCTGATCGGCGTGTTCCTGCTGATCGGCATCGTCAAGAAAAACGCCATCATGATCATCGACTTCGCGATTGAGGCCGAGCGTTCGCGCGGGCTGTCCGCCGTTGATGCCGTACGCGAGGCCTGCCTGCTGCGTTTCCGGCCCATCCTGATGACCACGCTGGCCGCCATGCTGGGCGCGCTGCCGCTGGCCATCGGTTTCGGCGAAGGCGCCGAGCTGCGCCGGCCGCTGGGCATCTCCATCATTGGCGGGCTGATCGCCAGCCAGTTGCTGACCCTGCTGACCACGCCGGTGGTGTATGTGCTGATGGACAAGCTGCGCCGGCGCGGCGCGTCTGAACGCCAGCTCAGCCGCCACCCTGATGACGCCAGCGCGCCGCCACCCGGCCATCCGCTGCAACTGCAATAAACACCATGACCATACACTTGCCCTTGCGCTTCCGTCGTCATCTGCTTGCCCCCCTGGCGTTGGCCCTGCTGGCCGCTGGTTGCGCCGTGGGCCCCGACTACCAGCGGCCGGCCACTGCCGAGGTCGCAGCGTTCAAGGAAGCTGGCGACTGGGTCAGCGCGGCGCCCGCCGACATGCTGGACCGCGGCCCGTGGTGGCTGCTCTTCGGCGACCCGGTGCTCAATGAACTGGCTGCGCGCGTTGAAGTCTCCAACCAGAATGTCGCCATTGCGGTTGCGGCCTATGCACAGGCGCGCGCGCTGGTGCGCGAGCAGCGTGCCTCGCTGTTTCCGCTGGTCACGCTCAACAGCGGCGCCACGCGCGCGCGCAGCAGCGGCAACACCACTACCGGCGCCACCGGGCGCGTCGGCAACAACTACCAGCTCAGCATAGGCGGCAGCTGGGAACCCGATGTCTGGGGCCGTCTCGGACGCGCGGTCGATGGCGCCTCGGCCGGCGCGCAGGCCAGCGCAGCCGACCTGGCTTCGGCCAAACTGTCGGCCCAGGGCGAACTCGCCGCCAACTACTTCGCGCTGCGCCAGACCGACGCGCAAAAGCTGCTGCTCGAAAGCACGCTGGAAGGTTTTCAGCGTTCCGTCGAGATCACGCAAAACCGCTACACCGCTGGCATCGTCGCCAAAACGGACGTGTTGCAGGCGCAAACGCAACTGGCCAACGCCCAGGCCGACAACGCCGGGCTGGTGCGCCAGCGCGCCCAGCTCGAGCACGCGATTGCGGTGCTGGTTGGCCAGGCACCGGGCAACTTCTCGCTGCCGCCGGTGGCCTGGAAACCGGCCGTGCCCGACATTCCGGCGGGTATGCCGTCCACCTTACTGCAGCGCCGGCCCGACATTGCCGCCGCCGAACGCCGCGTGGCCTCAGCCAATGAGCAAATCGGCATCGCCAAAAGCGCTTACTACCCGAACATCTCGCTGAGTGCGTCGGCCGGCACCGGCGCCAGCCGCGTGGCAGACCTGTTTTCCGCGCCCAGCCTGATCTGGTCGCTGGGCCTGTCCGCCGCCCAGGTCCTGTTCGATGCGGGCACCACCAGCGCGCGCGTTGATGGCGCCACGGCATCCCATGAGCAGGCGGTGGCGCGTTACCGCCAGACCGTGCTGGTGGCCTTCCAGGACGTCGAAGACCAGCTTGCCGCCACCCGCGTGCTGCAGGTCCAGCAGGAATTGCGCCGCCAGGCCTCGGAAGCCGCCGATCAGGTCGAGCAGCAGGTGCTCAACCGGTACCGCGCCGGACAGGTGGGTTTCACCGAGGTCATTGCCGCCCAAGGCACCGCACTCAGCGCCCGCCGCGCCCTGGTGCAGGCGATGGCGGATCGGCAAACCACGGCGGTGGCGCTGATTCAGTCGCTGGGTGGGGGTTGGCAGGCTGTGGAGTAACTCTTTATTTGCTACTCTTTTTATAGCTGCTTGCGCAGTTCGGATAAGGGCTGGAGGCTGATTTCACTTAGAAATTGCTGGCCTTTGCAGCATCACGCTCCGCCTCGTGCTTGCGCTGGACAGTAGGGTCTAACTCCCCACTCCCACCCCTAGCCCCTCCCTCGCCCCGCTGGGCGATGGAGGGGGACTTCATTTGGCCGCGTGCGCTGCGCTCGCGTGCAAACATGACGGCCGGTTGGGATTCCCGTGCCGGAAGCGCTTTGCGCTTCCGGCACTCAGGAGGGGTTCGGTATGCGGTATTGGTTTTCTCTCCCCGACCCGTCGGGCTGGGCCGAGGAGCGCAGCGAAAAATGGATCAGGGCGAGCGATTGTCTGAGCCGAAGGCGAGTTCGAGCTCGACCCCATTTTTTGGGAGCACCGCAGGTTGCCCGCGGCGAAGCGGAGGGACCCAGACCATCGGGTCGCTTTTCTTTTGCTTACTTGTCTTTGGCAAGACAAAGACAAGCGAGTTGCTGCCGGGCAAGCCCCGGCCAACCGTCGCTGACCAGCCCCAACGCCCGGTTCTGCAACAGACAACAGAACTCGACGCCCCACTTCCACCCCTAGCCCCTCCCTCGCCCGGCTGGGCGATGGAGGGGGACCGCATGTGGCCGCGTGCGCTACGCTCGCGTGCAAGCATCACCGTTCGTTGGGATTCCCGTGCAGGAAGCGCTGCGCGCTTCCTGCACCCTGGATCGTCGGGTAAAACCGAGCGGCCCTCAGGACTCAAAAGGCCTATGGGGCAACGATGTCAGCTAGACCGGCACCAGTGGCCCGTGCGGCGGCGGCGGCAGCACGATGCGGATGACGTCACCCGCGCTGACCTCCCCGCCGGTCAGCACCACACCCATCACGCCGGCCTTGCGAACAAGCTGGCCGCTGCTGTCGCGGTCCAGCACTGCGACCATCAGGCCCTGCTGGAAGCGGTCAATCTGGCTGCAGGGGTTGCGCAGCCCGGTAACTTCCACCACCGCTTCGCGGCCCAGATGCAGCAGTGTTCCCGCCGGCAAAGCCAGCAGGTCCACGCCGCGCGTGGTGATGTTTTCGCCGAGGTCGCCGGGATGCACGGAAAAACCACGGGTCATCAACTGTTCGAACAGTTCGGCGTGCAACAGGTGCACTTGCCGCAAATTGGGCTGGCTGGGGTCGCGCGCCACGCGCGAGCGGTGCTGCACGGTCAGACCCGCATGCGCATCACCTTCCACACCCCATTCCGCCACGAGTTTGACGGTCGCTTGCGAAAACTTGCTGAAATCATGGCGGCGGCTGCGGTGAACCGCAAGCACTGTGGCGATGCCAGCTGCACCCGTCATTGGATTCAGGCGGCCTTGATCGCCGCAACAAGCCTCTCGGCACAGGCCAGCGCCTGCCCCGCGTCACGGGCTTCTACCATCACGCGAACCAGCGGCTCGGTCCCGCTGGGTCGTATCAGCACGCGGCCGTTGTTGCCGAGTTCGGTCTTCACGGCCTCGGTTTCCGATGCCAGCAGCTTGCTGCCGGCCCAGTCCTGCCCGGCCTGCAGGCGCACATTGATCAGCGTCTGCGGAAACAGCGTGACATCGGTCAGCAGTTGCGCCAGCGTCTTGCCGCTGCGCACACAGGCCTGCAGCACCTGCAAGGCGCTGATCAGGCCATCACCGGTACTGTGTTTGTCCAGCGCCAGCAAGTGGCCCGAGCCTTCACCGCCCAGCAACCAGCCGCGCTTTTCCAGCTCTTCCAGCACATAACGGTCGCCCACCCTGGCGCGGACAAATTCCACACCTCTAGCCTGGAGGGCCACTTCGACGGCCATGTTGGTCATCAGGGTGCCCACAGCGCCTGGCACTTTTTCATCACGCGCCAGACGCTCGGCCACCATCAGGTACAGCACCTCGTCACCATTGAACAAACGTCCTTCGGCATCCACCAGTTGCAACCGGTCTGCGTCGCCGTCGAGTGCCACGCCGTAATCCGCGCCATAGGCTTTCACGGCTTTGATCAGGGATTCGGGATGGGTGGCACCGACCCCATCATTGATATTGATACCGTCCGGCGAGCAGCCGATACAAGTTACATCGGCGCCCAATTCATGAAACACCTCGGGCGCAATGTGATAAGCCGCGCCGTGCGCCGCATCGACCACGATCTTCAGGCCCTTGAGCGTCAGGTCATTGGCAAACGTGCTTTTGCAAAATTCGATATAGCGGCCGGCGGCATCGTCGAGCCGGCGCGTCTTTCCGAGGTTCGGCGAGTCAGCCCACACCGGCGCCTCCTCCAGCGCCGCTTCCACTGCGAGTTCCCAGGCGTCGTCGAGCTTGGCGCCCTGGGCGCTGAAGAATTTGATGCCGTTGTCGGGAAAGGCATTGTGGCTGGCACTGATCACCACGCCCAGGCTGGCGCGCTGCGTGCGCGTGAGGTATGCCACGCCGGGTGTGGGCAGGGGCCCGAGCAGCACCACATCCACACCGGCAGAGTTGAAGCCCGACTCCAGCGCGCTCTCTAACATATAGCCAGAAATCCGCGTGTCCTTGCCGATCAACACCGTGGGTCGCGCTTCCGTCCGCTTGAGCACACGGCCCACCGCATGGGCCAGGCGCAACACAAAATCGGGCGTAATAGGCGCCTGCCCCACCGTGCCGCGAATGCCGTCGGTACCGAAATATTTTCTTGTCATCGCTTGGCTTCCCTCGTCGATCCTTGTTGTGGTGGCTGGAATGCCCACTGCCCCGGATTTTACGGGGCCGATCCCGCGCCGCCTGTAGGCGGTCACGCCATCAGAGCAGCCCAGACTTTGAGGGCCTGCACCGTCTCGCGCACATCGTGTACGCGCACCACACGGGCGCCACGCTCGACCGCCAGCACGGCAGCCGTGACGCTGGGCACCATGCGGTCGGCAATGTCGAGCTTGGCCACGCTGGCCAGCGAGTTGCTGCTGACAGCCGCCAGCGAGGACTTGCGCGACCATCCGGCCAGCACCGGGTAGCCAGCGGCCAGCAGTTCCTGCTGACGGGCCAGCAGCGAAAAGTTTTGCGCCACGGATTTGCCAAAGCCTATACCGGGGTCCAGCACGATACGGCGGGCGTTCACACCCCGCGCCAGCAGTTCTTTGGCGGCTTGTTCCAGGAAGGAAAGGACTTGCGGCAGGACATCGCCCTCCATGGGCGCGGCCTGCATGGTTTGCGGCTCGCGGTGCATGTGCATCAGACAGACGCCGCAACTCGGGTGCGCCGCCACGACGGCAGCCGCGCCGGGCTGCCGCAAGGCCCAGATGTCGTTGATGATGTCGGCGCCCAGGTCCAGCACGGCGGCCATGACTTCGGGTTTGTAGCTGTCCACCGACACCGGCACACCCAGGGTCACAGCATGGCGCACCACCGGCAGGACACGCGCGAGTTCCTCGTCCAGCGGCACCGGGGGAGCACCGGGTCGGGTCGATTCGCCGCCGATGTCCAGCATGTCGGCGCCGTCGCAGACCAACTGCTCACAATGAGCCAGCGCGGTCCGCTGGTTGCCGGCTGCGGAAAAGTAATTGCCACCGTCCGAGAACGAATCCGGCGTGACGTTGACGATACCCATGACGCGGGGCCGCTCAAGACTGATTTGAAAGCGCGAGGTTTGCCAGATCACGTAATACTCCTAAGGCCCCGCGCGTCGGCAAAGGTTTCGCCGCCGGGCCGCCCCAAGGCGAAATGCGCCCCATTTTCCTGTGAAAGGGGCAGCGAACTGCCGCAGGCTCGCGAAGCGACAAGCGTGGGGGCCAAAAAATAACCGGGGACGTGCCCCGGTTGTCATGTTTGCGCCAGCTCTCAGGCCACGGTGGGTGCCGGATCGGTGTTCACCGCCGGTGTGCCGCCGCTCGGGCCGCTGCCACCGCCGACCGACGGATTGCGTGGCGTCCAGTCCTTGGGCGGGCGCGGCTCCTTGCCGGCAATGATGTCGTCGAGCTGCTCGCCGTCAATGGTTTCCCATTCAAGCAGAGCCTTGGCCATGGCGTGAATTTTTTCCTGGTTGTCTTCGATCAGCGTGCGTGCCACCGTGTATTGCTGGTCAATGATGCGGCGGACCTCGCCGTCCACTTTTTGCAACGTGGCTTCGCTCATGTTGTTGGTCTTGGTGACTGAACGGCCCAGGAACACTTCACCTTCGTTTTCGGCATAGACCATGGGGCCGAGGGCCTCGGTCATGCCGTAACGGGTGACCATGTCTCTTGCCAGGGCGGTGGCGCGTTCAAAATCGTTGCTGGCGCCGGTCGTCATCTGGTTCATGAAGACTTCTTCGGCAATGCGGCCACCGAACAGCATGCTGATCTGGCTCAGCATGTACTCGCGGTCATAGCTGTAGCGGTCCTGTGCCGGCAGGCTCATGGTCACACCGAGCGCGCGGCCACGCGGGATGATGGTGACCTTGTGCACCGGGTCACACTTGGGCAGCATCTTGCCAAGCAGCGCGTGGCCGGACTCGTGGTAAGCCGTGTTGCGACGCTCTTCCTCAGGCATGACCATGCTCTTGCGCTCGGGACCCATCAGGATTTTGTCCTTGGCTTTCTCGAAGTCCTGCATCTCGACGGTGCGGGCACTGCGGCGCGCAGCCATCAGCGCGGCTTCGTTGCACAGGTTGGCAAGATCGGCACCGGACATGCCGGGCGTGCCGCGGGCGATCACGCTGGGGCTCACGTCCTGGCCGAGTGGGACCTTGCGCATGTGCACATTGAGAATCTGCTCGCGGCCACGAATATCGGGCAGGGTGACATACACCTGGCGGTCGAAACGGCCGGGGCGCAGCAAGGCGGCGTCCAGGATGTCGGGGCGGTTGGTGGCAGCCACCACGATCACGCCAACATTGGTCTCAAAGCCGTCCATCTCGACCAGCATCTGGTTCAAGGTTTGTTCACGCTCGTCATTGCCACCGCCCAGGCCAGCGCCACGCTGGCGGCCGACAGCGTCGATCTCGTCGATGAAGATGATGCAGGGCGCGTTTTTCTTGGCATTGTCGAACATGTCGCGCACACGGGAGGCGCCCACACCGACAAACATCTCAACGAAGTCGGAACCGGAGATCGAGAAAAACGGCACCTTGGCTTCGCCAGCAATGCTTTTGGCCAGCAGGGTCTTGCCGGTGCCCGGAGGGCCCACCAGCAGCAAGCCGCGCGGAATGCGTCCGCCCAGCTTCTGGAATTTTTGCGGGTCGCGCAGGAAATCGACAACTTCCTTGACCTCTTCCTTGGCCTCGTCGCAACCGGCGACATCGGCAAAGGTCACGGGATTGGTGGATTCGTCGAGCAGCCGCGCCTTGGACTTGCCGAAGCTGAAGGCCCCGCCCTTGCCGCCGCCCTGCATTTGCCGCATGAAATAAATCCAGACGCCGATCAGCAGCAGCATCGGGCCCCAGCTGACCAGCAGGGTCATCAGGAGTGAGCCTTCTTCGCGGGGTTTGACGTCGAATTTGACATCGTTGGCAATCAGGTCGCCGACCAAGCCGCGATCCAGGTAGGTGGCGGTGGTGCGTATCCTGCGGTCATCGGTGGTGACAGCAGTAATCTCCGTGCCGCCCTGACCTTCCGCGATGGTTGCGGTCTTGATGCGTTTGCCCTTGACCTCGTCAAGGAACTCGGAATACCCCAGGTAATTCGTACCGGCGCCACCGCGTGTATCAAATTGCTTGAAAACGGTGAACAGCACCATGGCGATCACCAGCCAGATTGCAATTTTGGAAAACCACTGATTGTTCAAGGATGTCTCCGATAGAGGAACTCAAGGCACATGCGCCTGATTTTAGGCGTTTCAAGGGGAAAAATCGAATGTCCCTCACCGGACATCCCTAGGTCTGAAGCGGGTTTGCGGAAATTTTTGGGGTTTACCCCGGCTCCACCGCAGTTTGGCGGCTGTTTTTCAGACCCATGCCGACCAGAAAAGTTTCGGATGAATTGGAACGTGAGGCCTTGGGCTTGACCGGCTTGACCACCTTGAAAGTCTCCTTGAACAGCTTGACCAGCGGGCTGTAGGCGCCGCCATGAAACAGCTTGACGACCAGCGCACCGTCGGGTTTGAGGTGGCTGACGGAGAAGTCCACCGCCAGCTCGACCAGGTGCGCAATGCGGGCCGCATCGGCGGTCTCGATACCCGACAGGTTGGGCGCCATGTCAGAAATCACCACATCGACCTTGGTAAAACCGCTATCGGCGCTCAGGGTCTGCTCCAGTTGCTGCAGCACCTCGGGTTCGCGAAAGTCGCCCTGGATGAAAACCACACCTTCGACCGGGTCCATCGGCAGGATGTCCAGCGCCACAATGCGGCCGTTCAGCGCACCAACGGCCGCGCCCGAAGGCGATAGTTTGCGGCGTGCGTACTGGCTCCAGGCACCGGGCACGCTGCCCAGGTCCACCACGCAGTAGCCCGGTTTGATCAGCCCCAGCGTGTCGTCGATTTCCTTGAGCTTGTAGGCCGCCCGCGCCCGATAACCCTCTTTTTTGGCCAGCTTCACATAGGTGTCGTTGACGTGGTCGTTGATCCACGCCCTATTGACTTTTTTGCTTTGGGTTTTTACTTTCATGCCTCTATTGTCCTCTCACCGATAATCGGGGCATGGCTCAAATACTACTTACCCCTGCCCAGCGCAAAGACCACCGCGCCGAAGCGCATCACCTGGACGCCGTCGTGATGGTCGGCGCCGACGGCGTGACCGAAGCTGTCAAGAAGGAAATCGACGCTGCGCTCAAGGCGCACGGCCTGATCAAGGTGCGTGTGCAATCCGACGACCGCGCCGGCCGCGAAGCGATTTTCCAGAGCGTCAGCGACGAACTCAACGCCGCGCCGATCCAGCACATCGGCAAGCTGCTGGTGCTCTGGCGACCCATGCCGCCCAAGGAAAAAAAGGTCAACGAAGACCGCATGCCAGGTCCGCGTGATGTCAAAGTGCTCAAAAACAGCAGCCGTTACGGCCAGCGCCCCGAGGTCAAGACCCTGCGTGTGCTGGGCAACCAGCGCTTGACGCCGGGCGGTAGCGTCAAACGCGCCAAGAAACCCCGGCTACAAAGCCTGAAAAAGCGCTCGCAGGACTGAGCGCCCCGGCCGGCCGGGGGCGGCGCGATGATTTTGCGTGTTTGTCCGAGTTTGTCCCTTTAGATCGGGCGCCATCGCCCATAGCTGATTGCCATGACCACACCCAACCCGCTGCTCGACTACTCCGATCTTCCCCTGTTTGACCGCATCCAGCCCGACCATGTAGGTCCAGCCGTCGATGTGCTGCTGGCGCAAGCCGAAACTGCGCTGGCGCAGGTTACGGCACCGGCATTTCCGGCGCGCTGGACCGATATCGCCGGCGTGCTCGACATCGCCACCGAAAACCTCAGCCGCGCCTGGGGCGCGGTCAGCCACCTCAACGGCGTGGCTGACACCCCCGAATTGCGGGCCGCCTACAACGACGCCCTGCCCAAGATCACCGAGTTCTGGACCCGCCTGGGTGCCGACGAACGCCTGTACGCCAAGTACAAGGCGATTGACGTCGCCAGCCTGAATACCGAGCAGCGCCAGGCCCATAAAAACGCCATGCGCAATTTTGTGCTGTCGGGCGCCGAACTGGTCGGCGCGGCCAAGGCGCGTTTTGCCGTCATCCAGGAGCGCCAGGCCGAACTGAGCCAGAAGTTCAGCGAAAACGCGCTCGACGCCACCGATGCCTTCGCCTATTACGCCAGAGAAGACGAGCTGGCCGGCGTTCCGCCCGATGTGGTCCAGGCGGCACGCGCGCAGGCCAAAGCCGAGGGCAAGGACGGCTACAAACTCACGCTGAAGATGCCGAGCTACCTGCCGGTCATGCAGTTTGCCGACAGCAGCGCCTTGCGCGAAACCCTGTACAGGGCTTACAGCACCCGCGCCAGTGACCAGTCGCCCACCGAATTCAGCCACTTCGACAACAGCGCCGTGATGCAGGAAATCCTGGCACTGCGGCTGGAAGAAGCGCAATTGCTCGGTTATCGGAATTTCGGCGAAGTCTCCGTGGTTGCCAAGATGGCCGACTCGCCGGAGCAGGTCATCAGCTTCCTGCACGACCTTGGCCAGCGCGCAAAACCTTATGGCATCAAGGACGTGGCCGACCTGCGCGCGTTCGCGTCAGAACAACTCGGCCTGACCGACCCCAAGCCCTGGGACTTTGCCTGGATCGGTGAAAAACTCAAGGAAGCGCGGTATTCCTTCAGCGAGCAGGAAGTCAAGCAGTATTTCACCGCGCCCAAGGTGCTGGCCGGCCTGTTCAAGATTGTCGAGACCCTGTTTGAAGTGGCAATACGCGCTGACCGGGCCCCGATCTGGAAGCCCGGCGTCGAGTTTTACCGGATCGAACGCGACGGGCAACTTGTCGGCCAGTTCTACCTCGACCAGCCGGCCCGCACTGGCAAACGGGGCGGCGCCTGGATGGACGACGTGCGCGCACGCTGGTTGCGCCCCGACACCGGCACGCTGCAGACGCCAGTGGCACATTTGGTGTGCAACTTTGCCGAAGGCGTGGGCGGCAAGCCCGCGCTGCTGACGCATGACGATGTGACCACGCTGTTCCACGAATTCGGCCACGGCCTGCACCACATGCTGACCCAGGTCAACGAGCGCGATGTCTCAGGCATCAGCGGCGTTGAGTGGGATGCGGTCGAGCTGCCCAGCCAGTTCATGGAGAACTTCTGCTGGGAATGGGATGTGCTCAAACACATGACGGCCCATGTCGACACTGGCGAGCCGCTGCCGCGCGCGCTGTTCGACAAGATGCTGGCCGCGAAAAACTTCCAGAGCGGCATGCAGACCCTGCGACAGATCGAGTTTTCGCTGTTCGACATGCTGCTGCACACACAGTGGCGACCGGGCAACGATGTGATGACCCTGCTGGCCGGCGTGCGCGACGAGTTCGCCGTCATCACGCCGCCGCCCTACAGCCGCACCGCGCATACATTCAGTCACATTTTTTCTGGCGGTTATGCCGCCGGCTATTACAGCTACAAATGGGCGGAAGTCCTCTCGGCAGACGCCTATGCGGCTTTCGAGGAAAGTGCACAAAGCGCCACAACGACAGGTAGAAACACCGATGCCGAAGCGGTGTCTGGCACCGTTACTGTAGAAACTGGCAGAAAATACCGGCGAGCCATTCTTGAAGCTGGCGGCAGCCGGCCGGCCATGGAATCGTTCAAAGCCTTCCGGGGCCGCGAACCTTCGATTGACGCGCTGCTGCGTCACCAGGGAATGGCTTGACACCGACTTTGGAGCACCGCATGACATCGACCGCTATGAAATTGACCGCCGTTCACGCGCTGCTGGCGCTGGCTGCCGGCCTGAGTGCTTCCGCAGCCTCAGCCCAACAGGTGTTTCGCATCGTCGGCCCGGACGGCAAGGTGACTTTTTCCGACAAGCCGCCACCACCCTCGGCCAACGCCAGGGTGACTGCGGCGGCGACCGACAACAGCACACGAGGGGCTGCCATCAGCTCACTGCCTTTTGAACTGCGCAAGGTCGCTGGCCAATACCCGGTCACCTTGTTCACCGGCGACAACTGCGGCCCCTGCGGGTCGGCCCGCTCCATGTTGACAACACGCGGTGTTCCGTTCACCGAAAAAACCGTCACCACCAACGACGATACACAAGCGCTGCAGCGTTTGAGCGGTGAAAGTGTGCTGCCCTTCATGACGATTGGCAGCCAGCAGCTCAAGGGGTTTTCCGATGCCGAGTGGACCCAGTTCCTGGACGCCGCTGGTTACCCCAAGGCCTCGGTCTTGCCGGCCAGCTACCGCCAGGCGGCGGCCACGCCGCTGGTCACGGTCAGCGCTTCGCCGGCTCCCGCAGCAGCCCGTGTCGGTGCCGCAGCGCCCGCACCCGCCGCGACACCTGTCACGCCGCCGCCAACACCTGACAACCCGGCAGGAATCCGCTTCTAAGGCGGCCCGCAAGTTCAGCGCGGCAGCCAGCCCAGGCCCGCCGAGGTTCCACCGGCTTCTGCGCCTCGTCGAGGCCGGTACTCGCATCCGATCCAGCCGTCCCAGCCGCTGGCCTGCGCCACTTCGTCGATCACCGCAAACAGATAGGGATAGTTGAGCTCCCCGATATCCGGCTCTTGGCGTTCGGGTACACCGGCAATCTGGAAGTGGCCGACCGCGCCTGTCGGCAGGTATTTGCGGATCTTCATCGCCACATCGCCCTCGACAATCTGGCAGTGGTACAGGTCCATCTGCACCTTGAGGTTGGCGGCGCCGACCTCGGCCAAAATCTCGTGCGCATGGTCCTGCCGGTTCAAAAAGAAACACGGCACGTCGCGCGTGTTGATCGGTTCGATCAGCACGTCGCGACCGTTTTTTGCCGCCTCCAGCGCGGCCCAGCGCAGGTTGGCGACGTAACCCTGCTGCAATTCTTCCCGCTCGCGCCCAGACGGAATCTGGCCGGCCATCAGGTGAATGCGCGGGCAATCGAGGGCCTCGGCATAGTCCAGCGCCAGCAACACCCCCGCGCGGAATTCGCCCTCACGCCCCGGTACGGCCGCCGTGCCCTTGTCGCCCGCCTTGTCGATGGCATGCAGCATGGAGGCGGTGTCGATCCCACCGGGCGGTGCATTGAACAGTGCCTGTTGCAAGCCGTTGCCCTTCAGCCGGGCGGCCAGTTCATGGGGCGCGAAGGCATAGGGAAAAAGAAACTCCACGGCCTGGAAACCATCTTCCGCGGCCGCTTCAAAACGGTCCAGAAAGGGCAATTCTGTGTACATCATGGACAGGTTGGCGGCAAATTTCGGCATGCGTGTTCTCTGGATGGCCTGGAAAAATGCTACTGAATAAATAGCAACAAAACTAATATTGACATGGGCTAGAGGCGAATTTGACTCACATATAACTCACCAGCGCGCACCAAAGGTGGTGCGCAGCTCGTCGATCTGCGCGGCGTTCAGGGGCTGGGGCGCCACGCTGACGAGACAGACCAGCCGCGCGGTTTCCTCCAGTTCTTCCAGCACCGCCATGGCTGCGGCCGGGCTGTCGTGCCAGACATTGGGGCCGAGTCGTGCCAGCATCACCGCCCGAATCGGCGTGCCGCGCTGGCCGTAACGCGTGATGGTCTCGCCAACCAGGGCGGCGGCGGCAGGGTCGCCGGGGCGGTGATAGGAAATCAGCGGCACATGGCCGACTTTCATCACAAAATAAGGGGTCACCGGTGGCAGAAATTCTCCAGTCGTTTCGCGCAGACTCAGCGCCACACAGTGCGTGCTGTGGGTGTGGATCACGCAGCGCGTGACCGGGTCAAACGGCGTGGCAGCGGCATAGATGCCCTGGTGCAGCGCAATGGTTTTGCTCGCGGGGTCACCCCCCAGTTGCTTCCCGTCGGCGTTCAGGCGGGCCAGCCGCGCCGGGTCGAGAAAACCCAGGCAGGCATCGGTCGGCGTGATCAGGAACCCGCCGCCTTCGGAGGCATCCAGACGCACACTGATGTTGCCGGCAGTCGCATGCACATAGCCGCGCTCGAACAGGCTTTGGCCGATGCGGCAGATTTCTTCGCGTGCCGTGTTTTCGTTCATGCCGACCGCCGGGCCGCCCCAAGGGAGGCATGCGTCCCCTCGGGGGGCAGTGAAGCCGCAGCGCGGCAAAAGTGGGGGCTGTAAGTCATGCCAGCATCGTAAAGGCTTTGGTGAAAAAATCGTCGCTGCCAAAGTTGCCGGACTTCAAGGCCAGGTGCAGGCCCTGGGGGGCAAGCGGTGCAGGTCCGGAATAACACCAGGGCACACCGGGATCGATTTGCGGGCCGATCTGAATTTGCGTGATGCCCAGCGCCTGCACGCAGGCGCCCGAGGTTTCACCGCCGGCGACCACCAGTTGCTGCACGCCCAACTGCACCAGACCGCGCGCCACCGCCGCCAGAGTGCGCTCGACCAGAGCGCCGGCCTCGTCCACCCCCATACGCGCCTGCACGGCCTTGACCGCACCGCTGTCGGCCGTGGAATAAACCAGCACCGGGCCGCTCACCAGCAAAGGCTGGGCCCAGACCAGCACCTCGGCAGCCACATCGGCGCCCGAGGCCATGCGCAAGGGATTGATCGCCATTGCCGGATGGCCCTGCCTGATGAAATCCTGCACCTGCCGGTTGGTCGCCAGTGAGCAACTGCCCGACACCACAGCCCGCAAGCCGCTGGCGGCTGGAAGTCGGCTGGCCTGGTCAGAAGGCGTGATACCGAAGTTGGCCGGCAAGCCAATCGCCACTCCGGAGCCAGCCGTCACCAGCACCATGCCCTTGAGCGCCGGGCCCAGGCGCAGCAGATCCTCGTTGGATACGGCATCAACAATCGCCACACCGACCCCCTCGGCCTGCAATTGCGCCATGCGCTCGCGCACCGCCGCCTCGCCGCGTGCCACCACACGGTGGTCAATCAGGCCAACACGCCGCTGGGTCTGCGACTGCAACACCCGCATCAGGTTCGCGTCCTGCATCGGCGTCAGCGGGTGGTTCTGCATGCCGCACTCGTTGAGCAGCACATCGCCGACAAACAGATGGCCCTTGAACACGGTGCGCTGGTTATCGGGAAAAGCCGGGGTGGCAATCGTGAAACCGGTCTGCAACGCGTCCATCAACGCTTCGGTCACCGGCCCGATGTTACCGGTGACGGTGCTGTCAAAGGTCGAACAGTATTTGAAATAAATCTGCCGCGCGCCCTGCGCTTGCAGCCAAGCCAATGCGGCCAGCGATTCGCTCACCGCCTCCGCTGGCGGGACGGTTCGCGACTTGAGCGCCACCACCACTGCGTCAACGTCGGCGCCCAGCGGTCCGGAGGGTACGCCGAGGGTCTGCACCACACGCATGCCAGCGCGCACCAGGTTGTTGGCGAGGTCCGTGGCCCCGGTGAAGTCATCGGCAATACATCCCAAACATAGGGCCCCCACGCTTGTCGCTTCGCGTACTGCGCTGCCCCCCGGGGGGGCTGAGCTTGCTTGGGGCGGCCCGGCGCGGCGCTCGATCTTTCTCATGGCGTCTTTGGTAATTCAATGCCGGGGAAAATCTTGATCACCGCACTGTCGTCTTCTTTCGCAAAACCTGCCGTCGAGGCTTGCATGAACATCTGGTGCGCGGTCGAGGACAGCGGCAGTGGAAACTTGCTGGCGCGCGCCATGTCGAGCACGATGCCGAGGTCTTTGACGAAAATATCCACCGCCGACAGCGGCGTGTAGTCGCCCGCCAGCACATGGGCCATGCGGTTTTCAAACATCCAGCTGTTGCCGGCGCTGTGCGTGATCACCTCATACAGCGCGGCCGGGTCTACCCCTTCACGCAGGCCCAGCGCCATCGCTTCGGCAGCGGCGGCAATGTGCACGCCAGCAAGCAACTGATTTATGACCTTGACCTTGCTGCCGGCGCCGGCCGCATCACCAAGTTTGTAGACCTTGGCGGCCATGGCATGCAGCACGGCTTCGGCTTTCGCGTACGCTGCCGGCGCGCCCGAGGTCATCATCGTCATCTCACCGCTCGCGGCTTTGGCCGCTCCGCCAGAGATCGGCGCGTCGATGTAAAGCAGGCCCAGGTCGTTCAGGCGTTTTTCCAGCGCCATCGACCCATTGGGATCGACCGTGGAACACATCACGAAGACGCTGCCAGGCCTCATGGCTGCCGCACAGCCGCCGGGGCCGAACAACACGGTCTCGGTCTGGGCCGCGTTAATCACAACCGAGACCACCACGTCGCAGGCAGCGCCCAGCTCGGCCGGCGAAGCGCAAGCCGTGCCGCCATCCTGCGCAAAGGCAGCGGCCATCTCACCGCGCACATCAAACACCTGCACCGGGTAGCCGGCACGCCTTAGCGAAGCGGCCATGCCGCCGCCCATGGCACCGAGGCCGATCACACCTGCAACAAGGTTCATCATTTCTCCTGATTTATATGGTCATCATACAAATTATAAGCAAGGTAAAAGCTGCTGATTTGGAACTATCGCCCCGCTCCGGCCGGACTCAGGGACGCACTGCGCCCGTTACCAGCGCGCTTGCGAGCTGGACACCTTCCTGCTCCCAGAATCCGGGGTCGGCCTGACGGATACGCTCAATCGCGTTGTCCATGTGCCGCGTGGCGGCCTGGCGCGCCTGCAGCGCATCGCCAGCTTCGATGGCACGGGTGATCGCCTCATGTTCGTCACGCACCTGGCGCACGAAGTCGGCACGGCGCGCCTCGTTGGCACGCGTGACACGGGTGACGCCGCGCAGGAACTGCCGCAGGTAGTCCAGCGTGCTGATCAGAAAGGGGTTTTGCGCCGCGCCAGCAATCGCCCGGTGGTAGTTGACGTCTTCCTCGGCGCCGTCGCCGCCAGCCCGCACGGCGGCATCGAGTGCCGCCATGGCCAGGCGAATGTCCTTGAGCTGATCCGCGCTTCTGCGCTGTGCCGCGAGCGCGGCAACCTCCGCCTCCAGCGCGCGCCGCACCTCGACCATCTGGACCACGGCCTGCATGGACGCGGCCGAACGCGTGTCGAAGTTCAGCGGCGCAAATGCCGACTGCCGGACAAACACCCCGCTGCCCTGACGCGACTCAACCACCCCCAGCGATTTGAGTCGCGATACCGCCTCGCGCACCACGGTCCGGCTGACCGCAAACTGCTCAACCAGCGCCGCCTCGGTCGGCAACTTTTCACCAGCAGCCGGCCTGCCCGCGCGGATCTCCGCAGACAAGGCCTCTGCCACCTGTTCGGACAGATGGACGCCGGGAGTGATGGACTGGAAACGCTGGGTCATGGGCAGATCGGAATTTGTCATATGACTCTACAACATTCAGACCCAAACAAAACTTAGAACACCAGGGTCTTGACGCCGGCTTCGGTGCCCAGCAGGCAAACGCCGGCTTTTTGCAAGGCAAACACACCCACCGTCACGATGCCCGGCCACTGGTTCACGCGGGTTTCAAAGGCCAGCGGGTCACTGATCTTGAGCCCGGTCACGTCGAGGATGTGCTGGCCGTTGTCGGTGACCAGCGGCCGCCCGTCTTTCATGCGTACTTTGGCGCTGCCGCCCATGGCCGCAAACTCGCGGATGATGCGCTGCGCCGCCATCGGGATGACTTCGACCGGCACCGGAAACTGTCCCAGCACCCGGACCAGCTTGGACTCGTCGGCGATACACACAAACTTGCGCGATTGCGCTGCCACAATTTTTTCGCGCGTCAGCGCCGCGCCGCCACCCTTGATCATGTGACCAGCGTGATCGATTTCATCGGCACCGTCGATGTAGACCGCGAGTTCGTCGACCTCCGAAGCGTCAAACACGGGGATGCCCAGCGCCTTCAGGCGTTCGGTGGAAGCCACCGAACTCGACACCGCGCCCCTGATCGTGTGTTTGATGGTGGCCAGCGCGTCGATGAACTTGTTGACGGTGGAGCCGGTGCCGACACCGACGATGCTGCCGGGCTCGACGTAATGCAGGGCCGCCTGGCCCACCTGTGTTTTGAGTTCGTCCTGGGTCATGTGGGCTCGCAGCGTTGGGGGTGGATGGGTTTGCGACAATGGGGCTGTCGCACAACCCAAATTATCCAATGTCCCTGCTCCAGAAGCTCCCTTATGCCCTCGCCCGCCCGGTTTTATTTGGCCTGGACCCGGAAACCGCCCACGAGTTGACCATGGCCGGGCTGGCGCACACCCAGCACACGCCGCTGGCGCTGGCCTGGTGCGCCAGCCGCGTCAGTGACCCAGTTGAGCTGGCTGGCCTGAAGTTTCCGAACCGCGTCGGCCTGGCCGCCGGGCTGGACAAAAACGCGCGTTGCATCGACGGTTTGGCCGGTTTGGGCTTCGGCTTTATCGAGGTCGGCACCGTCACGCCGAAAGCCCAGCCGGGCAACCCGAAGCCGCGCATGTTCCGCCTGACGCAAGCCCATGCGCTGATCAACCGCCTGGGCTTCAACAACGATGGACTGGACGCCTTCATCGCCAATGTGCAGAAATCCAGCTTTCGACAGCGCAAAGGCGTCAGTCCACTGCTGCTGGGCCTGAACATCGGCAAAAACGCCGCCACGCCGATAGAGAACGCTGTGGACGACTACCTGATCTGCCTGGACGGCGTCTACCCGCATGCAGACTATGTGACAGTCAATATCTCAAGCCCCAACACCAAAAACCTGCGTGCGTTGCAAAGCGACGAGGCACTCGACGCGCTGCTGGGCCGGATTGCCGAGCGCCGGGAAACGCTGGCAAAGCAGCAGGGCAAACGTGTACCAATCTTTGTAAAAATCGCGCCCGATCTGGACGAAGCGCAGGTCGAGGTCATTGCCGCCACACTCAAACGCCATGCGATGGACGGCGTGGCCGCTACCAACACCACGCTGAGCCGCGACGCTGTCAAAGGCATGCCGCATGCCGAAGAAGCCGGCGGCCTGAGCGGCGCACCGGTGCTGGCGGCCAGCAACCGCGTGATCGCCCAGTTGCGGGCGGCACTCGGCAAAAACTTTCCCATCATTGGTGTAGGCGGCATCATGAGTGGTGCGGATGCTGTTTCCAAAATCCAGGCCGGCGCTGACGTGGTGCAGCTTTACACAGGGCTGATCTACCAGGGGCCTGAGCTGGTGCAGCAGGCTGCGCTTGCAATAAAAAAGGCACGCTAGCCCTTATCGGATGCGCGCAGGCAGCTACTGAATCAATAGCAAATGGAAGTCAGGGCTTAGCCTTTTTGGCGACAGCCTTTGATCGCGGTTTCGCCGCAACCTTCGCTTTGCCAAGTTCCACCCACACTGGCGCATGGTCGCTCGCGTGTTCCTGACCGCGCACCCAACTGTCCACGCCCGCCTTACTCAGTCTTGGCGCGAGTTCGGCATTGAGCAGGATGTGGTCGATACGCAAGCCGGCGTTGCGCTGCCAGTGCTGGCGGAAATAGTCCCAGAAGGTGTAGATGCGCTGTTCCGGATGCAGCTTGCGCAGGCAGTCGATCCAGCCCTGGCCCAGCAGGTCTGAATAAGCTTCGCGGGTTTCGGGCTGCATCAGCGCGTCGCGTTTCCAGGAGGCGGGCTTGTAAACGTCAAGGTCTGTCGGGATCACATTGAAGTCGCCGGCCAGCACCACTGGGTGGCCTGAAGCGTACAGGCCCAGCGCGTGCGCCTGCAGGCGCTGGAACCAGGCCAGTTTGTAATCGAACTTCGGGCCCGGCCGCGGGTTGCCGTTGGGCAGATAGAGGCAGGCGACCACGAGGCCGTCCACCGCCGCTTCGAGGTAGCGGCTCTGATCGTCACTTGGGTCGCCCGGAAGTTCTCGGCGAATCTTCAGTGGCGGCTCTTCGCCTTTTGCAAGAATGGCCACGCCGTTCCAGGCGCGCTGGCCCTTCCACAGCGCGCTGTAACCGGCCTCCTTCAACGCTGCCTGCGGAAACACGCCGTCCAGCGCTTTCAGCTCCTGCAGGCAGACAACATCAGGCCCTTCCTTCGCCAGCCAGTCCAGCAATTGCGGCAGGCGCGTCTTGATGCCGTTGACGTTGAAGGTGGCCAGTTTCATTCGGGTTTGCGGCGGAAGGCCTCGGCACCACCACCGCCGCCGCCGTCGGTGAACTCATGCTGGTCCAGAGGATTCTTGCGGCCGGGTTTGACCGGCGCTTCGATCAGCGTGCTGGCGCTGTTGTCGGTGTTGTCGGTATCGCTGCGGGTAACTGGCGGCTCGGTGGCCTCGCCGTTGGCACCGCGGGTTGGAGAAGTTTTGTTGTCGGGCATGGTGGCTCCTTGGGACATGGTCCGAACTTAGCAGCCCGCGGTGTTCGGAGCTGTCGGACAAGGCCGCAAGCCGGAACGCCCCGCGCCTGTCATCCCGGACCGGATCCGGGATCCATGGTCGATAACTCGTGCTGTTGGGGTGTGCCTACAAGCCGGGTCTCGCCCCGGCGGGCGACTCACTTTCTCTTGCTTCGCCAAGAGAAAGTAAGGGCGGTCTCAAACCCCAAGTGCAACACTGTCAG
>NZ_BMIG01000024.1 GCF_014641715.1 Polaromonas eurypsychrophila
GTCCATCATTCTCCGGGTTGATGGACTTCTTGGAAAAATGACTGGTACGGTTTATGGGGGGCAGGTCAGACCACCTGACGGGTAAATTAAAATTGTAAACCCCAACACTAAAAATCTTTCTATGGCTCCGGTCAATCCACAAAAGGAGCCAGTTTTGTAGTGAAAAAAAAATTAAAAACTACCGATTTATGACATGTCACTCCTTCAATAATATAATCTAATTTCTCCATTATAAATAGCATCTTGCCCTAGCCCCATTAACCAATCTCAATCGGTGAGTTTTCCAAATCTACCACCTCGTTAGTAACTCTTGCTCTTATTTTCACAATAGAATTTTCAGGTATTGATAAATAAAATTCAAAGGCGCATGGCTGCGCAAATCTTATTGATAGGTCTGAGCGTACTAAATTTGCAATAGTTGCACCAACTTTTTCGTCATTTACAAATATATCAACATTTGCAAATTGCTTCTTATGCACAAATCTAGCCCAACCATATACAATATTATTCTCAATCTTATCCAAAAAGCCCTGTGCTTTCGTAATTCTAGAATTATCTAAATATTCATGAGGATTAGGCTGTACAAATTTAATGGCATCATTTATTTGGGCAATCGTAGGAGTTAAATCATAAAAATCAATGAGGCTATGAATAAAATTTTTGGGGTTAGAAAGCGCCTTATCATAGGAGACCAACATGGCATAAGGTTTTTTTAATTCTAAAAACTCTAAGGAGTTAGCATACTGCTTGATAGCGCGCCGCATTGCAGGGGAAATGTCTTCCAGTGCAGATATTACATTCCGCTGTGCGATCGAAAGAATATCTTTGTAAATAAAAATATAAATTGGTGAATTAAACTTATCATCAGCGTATTTTAAATATTCAATAGATGAAGGTCTCTTCCAGCCCCATTTAGCATTTTTTACTGAATATTCATTAATAATTTTATCGATTTGAACTTCGTCATTATCTTCAAATGCTTTAGAAAGTCTTGTATCTTCATATACAGGCGCAACGGCCTTATCACCCATAAAAATTCCTAATTTTGCCAGCACGCCTGCAACCATCGACGTCCCACCTCGTGCGGTACCTACTACTATTATTGGTTTATTTTTGTTTACCATCTTACCGATAACAGTTATTCCATTATTAATTAGTAATTCACTCATCTTATAATCCTTTACTCCAAAAATCTTTATCCTAGGGATCGTGTCTAAAACTCAGTTTGAGAAGCAGACATAACTAAATATTTCTCTCTTGATGAAACATCAGTATCGACTACGGCCGTGCAAGGCTGTGACAGGCCATTTTTCAGCTCTTTTGCAGCCCTTTGGCTGTGCAAAGACTCACTCATGCTGGCCTTGAGCTTTTCCGCCTTCGCCAATTCACCTCACGGCGTGTGTTTTTGCACCCGTCGCGTGCCATTGCACGCATTACACGCCCGTCGCCTCAGGCCACTTGGTGGCCCCCTGATACCCCGTATCAGCGAAGACGACCCCTTCTTCACCGTGCAGCGGACCATGACATTGGTTCACGTCGTTGACGTGGGCCGCTGTGCCGCTGTGCCGCTGTGCCGATGACGGTGTGCACCAGACCCGAATCTGCATCGACCCCAATGTGCCCTTTTATTCCAAAGTGCCACTGATTGCCTTTCTTGGTCTGGTGCATCTCGGGGGCTCGCTCACCAGAGCTGTTCTTAGTCGAGCTCAGTGCAGCAATCAACGTGGCATCGACCGCGCTGCCGGTCTTCAGCAGCAGGCCGTGGGCGCTCAAGTTGGCGTTGATGACTTGCAGGACCTTCGGGCTCAGCTCATGCTCTTCAAGCAAACGGCGAAAGCGCAGAACGCTGACCCGGTCAGGAATGCGCTGGGTACCGCTGATGCCTACGAAGCCACGGTAAAAGCAGGTCTCGAACAAGGCCTCTTCGGCCCCAAGGTCAAACAGGCCAAACCACTGCTGCAGGAAGTGGATACGCATGGTTGCGACATCAAACGACGGGCGTCCGGTCTTGGCAACTGACGCGTGCGGGGTGATCAGCGCCAGCAACTCGGACCATGGTACGACTTGACTCATCTCTTAGAGCAAGATTTGTGTGCGCGTGCGGCGGGTGCTCAGATCAAGGCCAACGTCTTTTTGTTTCATGCAGTCATTACCCGCAATTTGCGTGCCCCTGTCGAGCTGATTGAGGGAGAGTTTTAAACATGATCACTAGAAGTAATCGAAAAATCTTCCCTATCTTTGGTCAGATTCGGACTGTAATATGGATCTATTTTCAACAAATCGCCCCATTTTTTCTGCATAAATTCAACTTCGCCACCAAAACGCTCTTGTTTTGCTAGCGTATCCTCAATGCCACGACTGATAGATTCATAATGATAAAGCTCCGCATACGGTGTCCACAAATTGCGATAACCAGCCTCTCGCACTTTCAGACAAAAATCTACATCGTTAAAAGCTATTTTTAGGTTTGTTTCATCAAGACCACCAACTTTTTCGTACACGTCACGACGTACAAGAAGACAAGCAGCCGTCACGGCGGACATTGTTTGGGTGAGAAAGAGACGACTAAAGTATCCGGTATTTGAGCGTGCAAAATATTTATGGCTGTGGCCAGCAACGCCACCAATACCGCACACAACACCACCATGCTGTAGTGTGTCATTGCTGTAGTAAAGTTTGGCGCCAACACAACCAATATCAGGACGAATTGCGTGAGAAAGCATCTCTGTTAGCCACTCAGGGCTGATGACTTCAATGTCATTGTTGACAAGCCCAATCACCACGCCCCGCGCATGAAGAACACCAAAGTTATTGATTGCGGAGTAATTAAAGGGGCAGTCGTAACGTAGGACACGAACTCGACGGTCTTCTTTTTGGATCTGCTCAAAGAATTCAAGGGTTTCACTTTCGACACTTCCGTTGTCAAGAATCAAGATTTCATAATTTGTGTACGTTGACCTGTCAATGATGCTACGCACACAGGTTTCAGTGAGCGCCCGCCGGTCGCGAGTCGGAATCAGTAGGCTAACCAAGGGGGGAGATTCAGGTAGTGGCCAACGCACCCTATAAGTGTTGGGAACTTGACCAGGTTCCACGGAAATACGCGGGTTGACGGTCAGAAAATAGTCTTGTAACGCTTTTACGCCGGCGTTCATGGTGTAACTCTTTTCGCCAGAAGCCAGTGCGGTAGAGCCTTCAACCATTCGCCAGTGGTACAGCACACGTGGAACATGGATGATCTGATCATGACGGACATGCGGCAAGCAGCGCAGCAGCAAATCCTGGTCTTGGCTACCCTCCACACCGGGGCGAAATCCGTTGATACGGTTCAAAAGTTCACGCCGGTACACGCCAAGATGTGACACGTAGTTCTGGGAATAAAAAAGATCGGGATTCCAGTCGCTCTTGAAGTTCGGCTCAAAACGCGCGCCATTCTGGTCAAGCTTGTCTTCGTCGCTGTAAAAAAATTGCGCGTCCGGGTTCGCGTTGATGGCCAATGCTATGAAGTACAGCGCGTAGTCTGGCAAGGCATCATCGTGGTCCAGCAGTGCGACGAATTCGCCATGAGCGATCTCAAGTGCGCTATTAGATGCGTGTGAAATATGGCCATTTTCTTTGCGGAACACGACGCGAATGCGGGCGTCTTTGGCTGCATAGGCTTCCAGTAGGCGACGCACATGGGGTTTGGGAGATGCATCGTCTGCAATGCAGAGCTCCCAATGCGGGTAGGTTTGCGCTATTACAGAGTCAATGCATAGAGACAAGTATTGTTCGTCTGTATTAAAAACTGGCATCACCACGGATATAACCGGCTTTATCGAAAGATTAATAATGTTTAAATTAACCTGCTCAGCGGTTGGTAGGCTTGGTTTTTCTATACACTCAATCCAATCCTCATAGGCAATTGAATCAGATCTACCCGTAAATAATTCTTGGTAATTATAAAAAATGTGTTCTACGAGAATAAATTTATTACTATATGCACGTTTTTCAAATTTCATTTGAATCTTATATGATGCTGAGTCTTTAAGTTTCACCTTGGTCCTTTGGCTTAACATCTCTTGAAGCATAATATCCTCAGCATCTGCAACTGCTACAGGTGTAATATGCAGCCCAATAACCCTAAAACGACCTTGACTTTCTTTTGGATCAAATCGAATTTCACTGCAATATTCTTTAAAATATACTATTCTTTTGGCTAATTTTTTGGAGTTATATGGTAATGAAAAAGTGTTTTTTTCCGAATAACCATCACCATAATTTAAATAAAATTTGGCAAGATTGGTGCGGCGTGATGATTCAACTAATAATTCAATTTGGTACCAACCGGCTTCAAAGTATCTTTCTTGTTTAGGTTTAATATGAAAGTGCGGGTCATCACCAACTGATTTCCAGTATTCTGAATCATCGAAGTCAGGTTCAAGATGCTTGATGGGTACTAAATTATTGGTTATATCTCTTTTTTCAGGCTTAGCTTTAGTTGCTGCTGGCGATGGACCTAAACGTTTTTTCAATAAATTCAGATTGAACAGAATATTGCTTCTAATAGGTTCTTTAGAGTGCTTAAGAGCGTCCTCATAGAGGACAATTGCAAGTTCAAAGTCTTTGTTTTTAAAAGCAGCATTTGCGCAAGTCAACTTTGATTCTGTAGGGTGAGTTTGTGTGATAAGTTTCATGGTTATCTGTTTGTGAATGGATAAACAGTTTGGGTGACCTGCTCCCGTCCAGCCGTAACAATCAAAATTCCAGAAGTCTGTGGTCGGCAAGATTTACCGATTCCTGCCTTGGTCTTGCTCTTATGCTTTGAATCGCCCGTTAACTGGCGATTCAAAGCGGCGAATGTCGCAGGCGGCACGTGCCCGCAAGTGCTGTGCGGTCTGGTCTCGTTGTGGTCGCCTATCCTTGTGGCACTATCTGGCGTGCCTGTTACAGCGACTCGAACCAGTTCTCGTCCAGACGACACTCCTCTTTGAAGGTTCCATTGAAGCTCTCAATGTATGCGTTCTGCTTGGGGGCAGGTCAGCAGAGCATGGGCAACCCGGAAAAAGGCTGGACACCAGAGCGGCGCAAGCTGCAGAGCGAGGCTATCAAGCGGTGGAAACAGTGGGAGCAGTCCACCGGGCCAAAAAGCCCCGAAGGTAAGGCGGCGGTATCGGGTAACGCCTTGACTGGGGGGCAGTCGGTGCAACTTCGCGAGCCAACCAAGACGATCAATTCCTTGCATATGGCATCGCGTGAGCGGGTCTCGAACTTGAAAACCAGTTAAACATAGCATTGCTCTGGTGTCCCATTGGCCAAAGCTTAGTTAGGTATGCGGCCTTCACTACGGCCGTACATATCGAAATGGACTGCTCCTGATGCAAAGGAGCCGTTCTTTACTGCCGCTGCGACATCAGGATAGCGAGCGAGATATACCTCTTCGACAAAAGGCATTTTCACGATCTCCGAAGCTGGAAGCTTTTGCGGCGCTCGTTTCAGCCAGAAAGCACCTGACTGTGGCATGAGCGTTTCGTGTCTTGAGCGACAGTCAACCTCAGAATAGTAATGAAACACTAAAGATTTCCGCGTGAGAGCTGGATTCTTGATTTGACCACCACCATGAAGTAGGTCAGAGTGCCAAACAAAAACGTCTCCTTTCTTCGCTGCGAAGCTGGTTATCTTCAGTCCCTTTTGCTTCACCTGATTCGCCATGTACGTGTGCCAATTAGGCATTTCGCCTGGGATGAAATGGTAAGAGCCGTTGCTGAACTTCATTTGTTCAATCAAGTGACTACCGGGGTAGTACTCTAAGGGTCCAGCATCGGGGTGTGTATCTTCCAAAGCTACCCAAATGGCTATAAGGTGCTGTGGTGTCGCCGGGGTCATGTAAAGCGAGTCGACATGGGCAGGTTGGGCGCTACCTTTTTCGAAGTAGAGGCTATTGCATAAAACCGGCGTGTGGCCGAGAAGATCTTGCAAGATAGACCCTATACCGTTGTTCAGTGCCAAGGCGCGAACCTCTGGAACGACCAGGTGGAGATCGTTGATCTTCATTCGGCGGGTCATAGCGTCCTGAAGGCTCAGTAGACCCAGCGCAGTTCGGTCTCCGGTGTCAAGCATGTCTACAACCACATCCAGTGGGCGCTCCCTTCTAATGCTTTCGACTCGTTTTACTGCAAGATCTATCCAAAGAGAGGAGAAAAATTTCGGCAAGACGGCGTAACCATCGTGATCAAACTTTTCCTTTGTGTTTATCTTCAAGCTTTACTCCGTTGAGATAAATGTAAATTACTGTAGCGAAGAAAGTCCGATTGTCAAACCATTTGACCTATCACCTTCGTTAATTTGAGGACCTGAAGACGGTTTACGTTTACGCTGAGCTGCAAAGGGCGAAATCAAACTTACCAGCACAATCAAGCCTGCGTCCGTCATCAGTTTGGCAGTCTCGGCCACCCGCCGGATGTTCTCTACGCGATCAGCCTCGCTGAAGCCCAAATCGCTATTTAGGCCATGGCGCACGTTGTCGCCATCCAGCATATACGTATGGCGACCCTCAACAAAGAGGCGCTCTTCAAGCAAATTGGCCAAGGTGGTCTTGCCCGAACCCGACAGGCCGGTCAACCAAATGCAGCGCGGCGTCTGGTTCAACCGGGCAGCGCGATCGGCCTTGCTAACCTGCAGCCCTTGCCATTGACTATTGCTGGCCCCTCGAGCGCAAAACTCAGGCATCGGCGCGTCCTACCGAGAAATACTCCAACCCCGCCGCCCGCACCCGTGCCGGGTCATACAGGTTGCGGCCGTCAAACACCACGGGCTGATTCAACAGCTGCTTCATCAGCGCAAAGTCCGGGCTTTTGAAGGGCTTCCACTCGGTGACGATCAGCAGCGCATCGGCGCCCTTCAAGGCGTCCATCGGGCTGTTGACAAGCTGCAGGTCGGCCCGGTCGCCGTAGAGTCGCCGCGCCTCGTCCATGGCCACAGGGTCATAGGCCTGCACCGTGGCGCCCAGCGCCCACAAGCGCTCCATGATGGCGCGGCTGGGTGCAGCGCGCATGTCGTCGGTGTTGGGCTTGAAGGCCAGGCCCCACATGGCAAAACGCTTGCCGCGCAAGTTCTCGCCAAAGCGCGCTACCAGCTTTTCAACCAGCACCAGCTTTTGTGCATTGTTGGTTGCCTCCACCGCCTCCAACACCCGCAGGGGCACGCCCACTTGCTGCGCGGTGCGCTGCAGCGCCTGCACGTCTTTGGGAAAGCAACTGCCGCCATAACCGGTGCCTGCGTACAAAAAGTGGTAGCCAATGCGCTGGTCAGAGCCGATACCGCGGCGCACCTGCTCAATGTCGGCACCCAGCTTCTCGGCCAGGTTGGCCAGCTCGTTCATGAAGCTGATGCGCGTGGCCAGCATCGCATTGGCGGCGTATTTGGTGAGCTCGGCGCTGGCAATGTCCATCACCACCAGGCGCTCGTGGTTGCGCTGGAACGGCACATAGAGCTCGCGCAACAAGTCGGTGGCAAAGTCGCTGTCGGTGCCAATCACAATGCGGTCGGGGCGCATGAAGTCTTCAACTGCCGCGCCTTCTTTCAAAAACTCGGGGTTGCTGGCTACATGCCAAGTCAGCTGCACATCCCGCGTTGCCAATTCTTCGGCAATGGCTGCGCGCACCCGCTCGGCCGTACCCACCGGTACGGTGCTTTTGTTGACAACCAGCTTTTCCTCCACCATGTGGAGGCCAATGCTGCGGGCAGCTGCGAGCACATACTGCATGTCGGCGCTGCCGTCTTCGTCGGGCGGGGTGCCGACCGCAATGAACTGGATCTGGCCAAACGCCACGGCCTCTTGCACACTGGTGGTGAAGTGCAGGCGCCCCGCTGCCACGTTGGTGCGCACCAGCTCTTGCAGGCCGGGCTCGAAAATGGTGATGCTGCTCGCGTTCAAGGCTTCAATCTTGGCCGCGTCGAGGTCAAGGCATAACACGTTGTTGCCCACCTCGGCCAGGCAAGAGCCTGTGACAAGGCCGACATATCCGGTCCCTATGACTGATATTTTCATAATCGGTCTGCAGAAAAATAAAAACCGCTCAAACTTTCTGGAAAGTTACGGCCTCGCGCAAATTACAGCCCTGTTGATCTTTGGCTGAAAGCAACGGCTCTGCCCCCATTTCCGGCCAAGCAATACCAATCTCCGGATCGTTCCAGGCTATGCAACGTTCATGCTCTGGCGAGTAATAGTCAGTGGTTTTATACAAAAACTCAGCCGTCTCGCTCAACACCACGAAGCCGTGGGCAAAGCCGGCAGGCACCCAAAACTGTTTTTTGTTGGCGGCCGAAAGATGCAAACCCACCCATCGCCCGAAGGTAGACGAATGCCGCCTCAAGTCCACTGCCACATCAAACACCTCGCCTTGCACCACCCGCACAAGTTTGCCCTGCGGCTGCTGAATTTGGTAATGCAGGCCGCGTAATACATGCTTAGCCGACTTGGAGTGGTTGTCTTGCACAAAATCAACATTCAAGCCCGTGGCAGCCCGGAAGGTTTGCATATTGAAACTCTCAAGAAAGAAACCCCGCTCGTCTCCAAATACTTTGGGTTCAAGCACCAATAGGTCTGCAATGGCGGTTTGCGTTACTTTCATCAAAATACCTTCTCTTTCAACAGACCCAACAAATATTGACCATAGCCGTTTTTGGCCAACGGTTGTGCCAGTATTTCCAGCGCCCCAGCGTCAATCCAACGGTGTCGGTAGGCAATCTCTTCGGGGCAAGCAACTTTGAGACCTTGTCGCTTTTCCAGGGTGGCAATAAACTGCCCGGCTTCCATCAAGCTGTCGTGGGTACCCGTGTCAAGCCAGGCAAAGCCCCGGCCCATGATTTCCACGTTCAATTCCTCCTGATCCAGATACAAGCGGTTGAGGTCAGTAATTTCTAACTCGCCGCGAGCCGACGGCTTGAGGTGGCGGGCCAAGTTGACCACCTGGTTGTCGTAAAAATACAAGCCGGTCACCGCGTAATTGGACCGAGGTTGCATGGGCTTTTCTTCCAGGCTGAGCACACGGCCTGCCGCATCAAACTCGGCCACACCATAACGCTCGGGGTCATGGACGTGGTAGGCAAACACGCTGGCTCCCACCTTTCGTGCCTCAGCATTAGCCATAAGCTGCTGAAAGTCGTGTCCATAAAAAATGTTGTCGCCCAGCACCAGGGCAGACGGGTCGTTGCCAATAAAGTCTGCGCCAATGACGAAAGCCTGTGCCAGCCCGTCGGGGCTGGGTTGAACAGCGTATTGCAGGTTAATGCCCCACTGACTGCCATCGCCCAGCAGTTGCGCAAAGCGCGGCGTGTCTTGTGGGGTGCTGATGATCAAGATGTTGCGAATGCCCGCCAGCATGAGCGTGCTAAGCGGGTAATAAATCATGGGCTTGTCGTACACCGGCAGCAGTTGTTTGCTAATTGCCAGTGTGGCCGGGTGTAGCCGCGTGCCAGAGCCGCCAGCCAGGATGATGCCTTTTCGTATTGTCATGGCTATTTCACTAGGTTTACAAAATTTCAGCCAACATGCGATTGACCCCCGCTTGCCAGTGCGGCATGGTTAAGCCAAAGGTGCGCTGCAGCTTGTTGGTGTTCAGGCGCGAGTTGTGTGGACGCTTTGCCGGTGTTGGAAATGCGCTGGTGGGCACCGGTAGTATTTCGGTTGCTTTCATTTGAATAGCTGGTTGCAGCAACTTGGCTTGTCCGAGCACATGCTTCGCATACTCAAACCAAGTGGTTTCACCGGAGGCAACCAAGTGGTAGATGCCTGCGATTGATTCACTCTGCGCATCGCGCAGCCTGACCTGCCGAATGACCTGCGCCGTAGTGTCAGCCAACAAGTCCGCTCCAGAAGGCGCACCCATCTGATCGTTAATGACAGTGAGGCGCTCGCGCTCCTGAGCAAGGCGCAGCATTGTCTTGGCAAAATTGCCACCACGCGCTGCATAGACCCAGCTCGTGCGAAAGATCAAGTGGCGGGTGCAGCCTTGCGCAATCAGCCGCTCACCTTCGAGTTTGCTGCTGCCATAAGCGCTCAATGGGCCTGTAGGGTCAGACTCAACCCACGGTGCGCTGCCACCACCATCAAACACATAGTCGGTGCTGTAGTGCACCAGCCAGGCACCGATCTGGGCGGCTTCACGCGCCAGCACTTCGGGTGCGTGGGCATTGATGGTGCTCGCCAGCTCGGGTTCGCTCTCGGCTTTGTCCACCGCGGTGTAAGCCGCGGCGTTGACGATGACATCGGGTCGAATTGCGCGCACGGTCGCTGCCAGACCAGCCAGGTTGGTCAGATCGCCACAAAACTGGCTGCTGTGACGGTCCAGCGCAATGAGCTCACCTAATGGTGCCAGGCTGCGCTGCAACTCCCAGCCGACCTGGCCGTTTTTACCGAGGAGAAGGATTTTCATACTGGACTTTCACGCGTATTGCTTTTGCACCCAATCGCGGTAAGCACCGCTTTGCACGTGGGCGACCCATTCGGGGTGGTCCAGGTACCACTGCACCGTCTTTCGAATGCCAGAATCAAAAGTTTCAGCTGGTTTCCAGCCTAGCTCGCGTTCCAGCTTGCGGGCATCAATGGCGTAACGGCGGTCATGGCCGGGGCGGTCTGTGACGTAGGTGATCTGGTCTTTGTAAGGCTTGGCGTCGGCACGGGGTCGCAATTCGTCCAACAGAGCACACACGGTGTGCACAATCTCCAGATTGGCTTTTTCGTTCCAGCCGCCCACGTTATAGATTTCCCCCAGCCGGCCGGCTTCCAACACCCGGCGAATGGCGCTGCAGTGGTCTTTGACATACAGCCAGTCGCGAATTTGCTGGCCATCACCGTACACTGGCAGGTTTTTACCAGCAAGCGCGTTGACAATCATCAGCGGGATGAGTTTTTCAGGAAAGTGGTAGGGCCCGTAGTTGTTTGAGCAGTTGGTGGTGAGCACAGGAAGGCCGTAGGTGTGGTGCCAGGCGCGCACCAAGTGGTCGCTGGCGGCTTTGCTGGCGCTGTAGGGGCTGTTGGGCTCGATGTGGCTGGACTCGGTGAAGGCCGGGTCGTCTTTGGCCAGACTGCCATAAACCTCGTCGGTAGAGACGTGCAGAAACCGGAAAGCCGCTTTTTGGTCGGCTGGCAGTGCAGACCAGTAACCCCGCACCGATTCAAGCAGACTGAAAGTGCCGACGATGTTGGTCTGGATGAATTCACCGGGGCCGTGGATGGAGCGGTCAACATGGCTCTCAGCGGCAAAGTTGATGACAGCGCGGGGTTGGTGCGTTGCCAGCAACTTCGAGACCAGGGCAGCGTTACCAATGTCGCCCTGCACCAGTGTGTGGCGCGCATCACCCTGCAGGCTTTGCAGGGTTTCGGGGTTGCCCGCGTAGGTCAGTTTGTCGAGGTTGATGACCGGCTCGTCCTGTATTGCCAGCCAGTCGAGTACAAAATTAGCGCCAATAAAGCCGGCTCCGCCAGTAACCAAGATCATTTTTAATCGTTCTCAAAAAAATTCGCTAGGGACGATGTTCAAAACTCTCCCCCAATCAACTCGACTTGGGTACGTAAATTGCAGATAGTGGCCGCATCAAACAAAAGGGCCTTGAGCTTGATCTGAGCACCCTCGCACGCGCAAGCAAATCTTGCTCGAAGACATGGATCAAGTCATGCCCTGGTCCGAATTACTGGCGCTGGTCGCGCCGATTTGTAAAGCAGTTAAAGTAATGTTTTGTTAATGTTATTCCAAAAAGTATGAATTATGAGTCAACATCCGAACTGGTGGTTGTGGGCGCTGGCTTTTCGGGCATGGCCGTTGCCATCCAATTGTTAAAACGCCTCCGCGGGACCGCTTGTGTCTGTCTTATAAACCGGAGTTTGAGTTTTGGCCGTGGCTTGGCTTATGGGACCAACTCACCTAGCCATCTCTTGAATGTGCCTGCCGGTCGCATGGGAATCGAGCCAGGCCATGAATCCGGCTTTATCGAATATCTTCAAAGTCGTGGGATGCCTTACGGCGCAAGTGATTTTGTACCGCGCAGTCTATATGGCGACTACCTGGAGCACAGCCTGTTGACGGCACAGGCTGGTGCTGATGAAGGTGTCCGACTTGAGATCCTTGAGGATGAAGTAGTTGCTATCGATCCAGTGTCCGAAGGTGGCATACAAATCTTGCGCTTGAGCTCGGGCGTTATCATCAAGGCCACACAGGTTGTTCTGGCTTTGGGTAATTTCATGCCCCGACCGCCGGCCACAGGTCATTACGCAGACTGGACGAATCTACCCCTGATTAACGACGTGTGGTTGCACGGACAGTTGGAGCGCCTACCCCGCGATGCAAGTGTTCTACTGATTGGGACCGGTTTGACGGCCTATGATGCCGTGCTCCGACTGCTTGACCAGGGTCACCTTGGCCCCATAAGCATGCTTTCGCGGCGTGGCTTATTGCCACAGCCCCATCGAGAACAGGAAGTACCGCCGGCATCCGGCATAGTGCCTGCCGACTTTCTATTGGACGAATCAAGCGTTTGTCAGCAACTGCGACGCGTGCGTGAGCTGATTCGGCACACATGCGCCTCGGGCAATGACTGGCGCGACGTGATTGGGGGCCTACGTAGCCATACACCTCGCTTGTGGCACCAGCTCGGCGTAGGTGCACGGCAGCAATTTCTGCGGCATCTCCTTCCGTATTGGGATACCCACCGCCACCGCGCTGCACCGGCCATTTTCAACCGAATACAGCTGGCTATTCAGCGCGGTCAGCTTCAAGTGCTTGCCGGGCGCCTCATGGACATCGATGTAAAGGATGCTAACTGCGCGAATGTCAGATGGAAAGCAAGGGGTGCTACGCAGTCTATGATGACCAGCTACGCAGCTGTCGTCAACTGTACAGGCCCTTCAAGCGACTTGAAGCGGGTGAGCGACCCGCTGATTGTGCAGCTTCGTGAACACGGTATGTTGGGCATAGACTCCGAAGACTTGGGTCTACGCGTGGATGACAGCTATCGCATCATCCGATACGACGGGCATCCGCTTGCGGTAGTCCGCTATGTAGGGCCGTTATTAAAAGCACAGTTCTGGGAGGCCACGGCGGTTCCTGAGCTGAGGAGCCATGCAGTGAGGTTGGTGGACGCCATGCTTGGACCACGAATATAAATGAACTTCCCAAGTTCTAGGGACGATGTTCAAAACTCTGCCCCCATTGACCTGCCCCCCATAAACCGTACCAGTCATTTTTCCAAGAAGTCCATCAACCCGGAGAATGATG
>NZ_BMIG01000025.1 GCF_014641715.1 Polaromonas eurypsychrophila
GCTGAAGAAATAGTCGGCGGTGTCGACGCCATCGCCACCGGCCAGCGAATCGTCACCCGAGCCACCGGCCAGCGAATCGTCACCCGAGCCACCGGTCATGTAGTCATTTCCATCACCGCCTACAAGGGAGTCGTTGCCGGTATCGCCGCGCAGCTGGTCATTGCCCGCGCCGCCTTCCAGGCTGTCGTTGCCGTCAAACCCGGTCAGTGTGTCGTTGCCACCCAGGCCTTCAAGCCGGTTGGCTACGCTGCTGCCGCTAATGGAGTCGTTGAAATCGCGGCTACCGCGCACGTTTTCGATGTTGAGCACGGTGTCAAATCCACCGTAACCGTCCGCGCTGGCGAAACTGGCCCCAAGACTGACGTTGACCGCTGAGGTGGCGCTTTGGTAGTCCACCCGGTCGGTGCCGCCCATACCATTCATGGTGTCATTGCCCTCGCGTCCTTCGAAGGATTCGAAGGCTGCACTATTGCTGCCTGCCATGAAATCGTTGAACGCCGAGCCGCGCACGCCTTCGATGTTGCGCAACACATCGGTACCACCCTGGCCGTCGCTGGCGGAACCGTCCGCTGCGCCATTGAGTGTCACGGATACGCCAGCCGTGGAGCTGGTGTAATCCACGCGGTCGTAGCCCTGGCCGCCATCAATGGTGTCATTGCCGGCCCCACCGCGGAAGACTTCCGCCAGTCCGTCACTAATGGTGATGCCGTTGGCCGCGTTGCCGCCGATCAGGCTGTCATTGAACCCCGAACCAAATACGCCTTCAATGTTGCTCAGCGTGTCGGTGCCCACGCCTGCGCCAGTGGCTGTGCCCGTGACCAGATTAACCGTGACGCCAGCGGTGGCGCTGTCGTAGCGAACAATGTCAAAGCCGCCCCGGCCGTCGATGGAGTCGTTGCCACCGCGTCCTTCGTAGAACTCTGTGAAGTCTGTTCGGTCAGAGCCGAGCAAGGTGTCATCAAAGTTACTGCCCCGCACCTGGTTGAAGTTGAGCAGGGTGTCGCTGCCAACATTGCTTCCCACAGCGCCTACGGCTGTGCCCGCGATGAAGTCAACCGTGACGCCTGCAACGGTGGCGTTGTGGTATGCAACGCGGTTGCCGTTAAGTCCGTTGAGCGTGTCCGTCATGGTGCCGCCGTCAAGGATGTCGTTGCCAGCGCCGCCTTCGATCTGCTCGAAAATCAGCGCTGTGCTTCCGGTAATGACGTCGTTGAAGCCTGAACCCTGGATCAGGTTAATGTTCATCAAGGTATCAGTGCCAACTGAAGCGTTCCCGGTGGCTGTACCGCTGCCCGTGCTGCCGTCGCCGGTGATGCCCGCAAGATTGATGGTGACTCCGGAAGTTGCAGCGCTGTAGCTGGCTAAGTTGTAATCAGTGCCATTGATCCGGTCCAGCGCTATGCCGCCATCCAGTGTGTCGTTGCCAGCACCACCAATCAGGGTGTCGGCGCCTCGATTCCAAGCGTCGATGCCCTCGTCCCCGAGCAGAATGTCGTCACCGTCACCGCCACTAAGCGTGTCGTTGCCGTCACCGCCACTAAGTGTGTCGCTGCCCCCCAAGCCGCTGATATTGTCATTGCCGCCACTGCCTTCTATGTAGTTGGCGTTCGCATTGCCGGTCAGTGTGTCGTTGAAGTCATCGGACCCGATGATCCCGTCGAAATTGACGATGGCGTCGACGCCATCTCCGCCGCTGACACTGTTGGTTGAAAGGTTGACCACGACCGCGCCTGACGCGTCGCCGTAATAAAGAGTGTTGTAACCGGCGCCCCCGTCAAGGCTGTCTGCGCCGCCGCCGCCGCCAATGAATTCGTCACCTGCCCCCCCGGCAATAGTGTCGACAAACGCGGAGCCCAATACTGCATTCATACCCGAGAGGATGTCGTTGCCTGCTGCGCCCGAAGCCAGGCCTGTGGCCAAGCTGACATTGACGCTGCCACTGGCCGAGACGTAGGAGGCGACATAAAGGCCACTCCCGCCTCCGCCCACCAGGGAGTCATTACCGAGCCCGCCTTCCAGTAGCTGGTCGAAACCGGCGGAAGCTGCGGTGAGTGTGTCGTTGTGATCCGAACCTACGACGTGCTCAAAGCCTGATAGTGTGTCATTGCCAAAGCCGCCGCTGCTCAATCCCGTTTGCAGGTTGACCGTGACGGCCGAGGGGGCGCCAGCGTAAGTAACCGTGTCCCAATCATCTGAGGAGATGTCGCCACCGCCGACCAGATGGTCATTGCCCAACCCTCCGTTGATGAGGTCATCGCCGCCAAGGCCATCAATGGTGTCATCTCCTGCCGTACCCACCAGTGTGTCGTGGAAGTTTGTGCCGTTGATGATTGCCATGTGTCATTCCCCTAAAGTCGGTTGGTTGTTGGCTGCGTGTGCTTTGACCGCAAAGCCTGTACACAAATTACACTTTAATACTTTAACTGACAAAATCAAAATGCGCCACGCAGGTATTTCAAGATTCACCCCATAAATGTGGGGTGGCCTTTCTGGCGTCCTCTGTAATATGTCGCCAACAGTCTTTACAAAAGACACATAAGGTAACATCATCGGCCGCTTAGGTAATTCGTCAGCTTATACAAGCTCCGGCCTGCGCAACAGCGGTAATCTCACCGGCTCTGGTGTTAATAAAACTGTAAATTTCAGTCCCTGATGGTCAAACACCCTGCGCAACCAATCGCAACCAATGAGCTCCGTGACGTGCTGGCGGCCTACGCGGGAGCTATACGCTCGGTGGCCATCTTCAGCATGGTGATTAACTTGCTTTTGCTTACACCGTCGATCTACATGTTGCAGGTGTATGACCGAGTACTCCCTAGCCAGAACGAATACACCTTACTGATGCTGACGGGGATGGTTTTGGGGCTATATCTCTTTTCAGCGCTGCTGGAGTACGTCCGCAGCGTGATCGTGATACGCGTCGGGGAGCAAATGGACGCAAAGTTGGGCCGCAGGCTGCATGCCGCTGCGTTTGAACACAACCTGCGCCATGCAGGCGGCAATGCCGGCCAAGCGTTACAGGACCTGACGACCTTGCGTCAGTTCGTTACGGGTAACAGTCTTTTTGCCTTCTTTGATGCGCCGTGGTTCCCCGTCTATCTGATCATCATCTTCATTTTCAACACCACCTTGGGCCTGTTTGCGCTGTGCGGCACGTTCCTGCTGATCGTCTTGGCGTGGCTGAACGAGGTCTGGACGCGTCAGCTGATGGCAGAGGCCAGCTCGGCAGCTATTGAATCGGGCAGTCTGGCCACGAACAGCCTGCGTAACGCGGACGTGATTCAGGCCATGGGAATGCTTCCTGGTTTACAGCGGCAGTGGCAACACATTCATGCGCGTTTTGTCCGATTGCAATCAGATGCCAGCCAGCGTGCAGCGGTTATTTCAGCGATGACACGATTTGTCCGCGCAGCCCAGCAGTCCATGGTGCTGGGATTGGGCGCACTTCTGGTCCTCGAAGGCAGTATCTCAGCAGGGATGATGATTGCCGCCTCAATACTGGTCGGCAGGGCACTCAGCCCCGTGGAGCAGGTCATCGGCGCGTGGCGCCAATGGAGCGCCGTCAAGAGCGCACACATGCGAATCTCGGAGCTGCTGGCGACTTACCCGGCAATGCAGCGGGGAATGGCTCTACCAGCGCCAAAAGGGCGTATCGTGCTGGAAGCAGTCACGGCGATCCCGCCAGGTGCAGAGACCCCAGCGCTCCGTAACGTGAGTTTTGAACTTGCACCAGGCGATGCGCTGGGTGTGGTTGGCCCCAGTGCCTCAGGCAAGTCCACTCTGGCTCGACTGCTTGTGGGAATTTGGCCGTCCACAGCAGGACAGGTTCGCCTGGATGGTGCTGACGTCTACCTGTGGGACAAAGAAGAACTTGGCCCCTCCATTGGCTATCTACCCCAAGACATTGAATTGTTTGCTGGAACGGTCAGCGAAAACATCGCCCGCTTCGGTGAAGTTGACAGCAAAAAAGTGGCTGCTGCTGCTCAAGCCGCGGGCGTGCATGACTTGATACTGAAATTGCCGAAAGGCTACGACACACTTCTGGGGGATGGCGGAAACGGTCTTTCGGGGGGACAAAAACAGCGCCTTGGACTGGCCCGAGCGCTTTATGGCGATCCGGTCCTTCTGGTCCTCGACGAACCAAACTCCAATCTTGACGAGGCTGGCGAAGCCGCTTTGGTTGCGGCCATCATCCAGCTGCGAAGCAAAGGAAGTACGGTAGTGCTTGTGGCGCACCGCGGGCAAGTTCTCAAAGCCACCAATAAGCTGCTGGTGCTGCGAGAAGGGGTAGTTCAACTGTTCGGGCCGCGTGACTCGGTCCTGAAAACCCTGACGCAATCGGCACTTTCGCCGGGCGCTGTGCAAGCAGTTTCAACTGAAGCGGCGACTCATCCATGATCGATCTTCAACACCACAGCGGACACCCTGGCGACGCGTCGGCATCGCCTCGCTCAATTGCCGTTCATTCAAGAGCAGGATGGTTGGTCATGCTCTTGGGAGTTGGAGGGTTTTTCCTCTGGGCCTTTCTTGCCCCACTGGACAAGGGGGTACCGATCAGCGGTTTTGTTGCGTCAGATGGAAACCGCAGAAGCGTCCAGCATCCCACGGGTGGCATTGTCGAAAAAATGCTCGTGAAAGAAGGCGATGCAATCGTGGCAGGGCAGGTCGTGGCACTGATGAATTCGACCCAGGCGAAATCAAACCTCGATGCGGCCAAAGAAACGATCCAGGGTTTGCAGGCACAAATCAGGGCGCTTCGCGTTTCACGAGAAGCCAAGTTGAAACAGTCGCGCATCCTTGCACAGCAGATTCGCAGCGTTGACGATTTGGTACGTGAAGACTTTGTGCCTCGTAATCGATTGCTCGAGCTTCTAAGACAAGCAGCCCAGATTGAAGGAAACATCGCCGATGATGACGGCAACATCGGCCGATCAGAAAAACAGATCAGCGAACTGCAGCAACGGATGGTGGCGTACGAATTCGAGATTGCCAACGCCACCGTGAAAACGTCCGCCACCGGGGTCGTCCAGGCCATCTCCGTGTTCAATGCTGGCGCGGTGATCAGTTCAGGCCAGAAAATCATGGAGATAGTGCCCAAAGACGCTGCACTTGTAGTGGAAGGACAGGTACCGACCCACCTGATCGACAAGGTTACGCCCGGTCTGAATGTTGAGCTGATTTTTACTGCATTCAATCAGGCCAATACACCACACATACCAGCCACAGTGACGTTGATATCTTCGGACCGGTTTGTCGACGAGCGCTCTGGCGCACCGTATTTCAAACTCAAGGCAGAGGTGACGCCTGAAGGCATGAAGATGCTTAGTCAGGGGCTTTTGCTTCGTGCAGGCATGCCGGTAGAGTTGTTCATCAAAACGGGCGAGCGCACTTTGATGAACTACCTCTTCAAGCCCATGATGGATCGATTTCAAAGCGGACTACGTGAGAGCTAAGCGGTCTTCGAATCGAGCAGTGCTACTGGCTGCGCTACTTTGCTGCTCTTCGGCTGCATGGGCGGAGCGCCTGAGTCTTTCTGCCGCACTGGACGCAGCAAAGCTGTATGACCCAAGATACCAAGCTGCCCTGAGGGATTTCGAAGCGAGCCAGGAGCTTGGGGTGCAGGGAAAAGCCGCGTTAGGGCCTGACGTATCGCTGGCGGCATCTGGTGCGCAGAATCAACTCGGGCAGACAGTTGGCGCAAGCTCACGCACTATCAACTATCAAAGCGCCAGCTTGGTAGTACAACTCAGACAACCCATCTACAACGCTGAACTAAGGGCACGCAGCCGCGAGGGCGAGGCCCGCTCCCGCCAGGGGGCGGCGGGTCTGGCTGAACAAAAAGCCCAGTTTTTACTGCGCCTGATGGAGGCCTACGCAAATATCCTGCTGGCAGACGAGCTGTTGGCCACGGCTTCAGCGGAGTCGGAGTCGCTGGATGAGAGACTTCGCGCGGCCCGGCGGCTCCGCGCGCGAGGAGAGGGAACTGTCACGGAGGAGCTGGAGGCCAGTTCACGACTGGCGATTGCAAGCGCAAGATTGCTTGAGGCGCGTGATGGGCGTCAGGATGCCATCGGAAGACTACAAATGATAGTAGGCCCCTCAATATCCATTGAGCCAAAGTCACTCGACAGTCAACTCAAGCCAGTGCATTTATACCCGGTTATGGTGAGTGAATGGGAGGCACTTGCCCTGGCTCACAACCCGAGCATCGAAGTGCGTAGACACGCACTGCAGGCCGCTCGCGAAGTATTGGATCGAATAGGCGCCGCCCGGCAACCGAGGATTGATTTACTCGTCAGCGTCTCAAAGGCGGACTCGGATTCGATCAACACCGTCAACCAGTCCAGTCTTCAAAAATCTGTAGGGGTGCAACTCAATATGCCCCTCTTTGACAACGGACGTAGTGACTCCCAGGTGAGGCAAGCAGTGGCAGCTGCCGGAACAGCTCAAGCCCAGCTTGATTACACCCGCGATTCTGTTCTTGCAGAACTTAGACAAAATTACCGCGCACTGATTAATTTGGAGCAAAAAATAAAAGCCTATGCGCATGCTCTTGAGTCAGCAGTCATGCAAATTGAGGCTACGCAGAAAAGCGTGAAGGGCGGAATTCGGGTGACACTGGATGTGTTGAATGCCCAAGCACAGCGCTTTTCAATTCAGCAGGAACTGACGAAAACCCGATTCGATTACTTCAAGGCGTGGTTCCAGCTTCGGGCTGCGGCAGGAATTCTGGATGAACCGGATATCGCGATGATTGACCAGCGGCTGAAATGAACATTCTTTTTGTTCATCAAAATTTCCCTGGTCAGTTCAAGCATCTCGCGCCAGCTCTGGCTTCAGCAGGGCATCGGGTGGTGGCACTGGGCGTCAATCCAATCAGGGCACCGCTGGCTGGCGTGCAGCACATGCTGTACGAACTTCGAGCTCAGGCTGACGCCATCACGAACAAGACGCCCCCCGCACTAAAGGAGCTTTATTCAAAAATGGCGAGGGGGGAGTCGGCAGCGAATGCAATGGTCCAACTAGCAGCACAAGGGTTCGTACCCGATGTCGTCTATGCCCACCCCGGGTGGGGAGAAGCGCTGTACGTCAAAGATGTTTTCCCAAGGGCGCGACTGCTCATTTACGCTGAATATTTTTATGGTGCGCCAGGTGGAGATGCAGATTTTGACCCCGAGTTTAGCCAGCCCACCCGTGATGCCCGGCAGCGAACGACCATCAAGAACACCCACCTGCTGCATGCACTGAACGCGGCTGATGCGGCGCTCTCACCCACTGAATTTCAGCGCAGTCAACATCCATTTTGGAGTCAGGGTCGCATCAGGGTCATCCACGATGGAATTGATTCAGACCGGTTTCGCCCAGATACCAATGCATCAATTATGTTTGGCTCGAACGCAAAGGTCATGCGTCACAGCGACGAGGTGATCACATTTGTGGCCCGAAACTTGGAGCCGTACCGCGGGTACCACACCTTCATGCGCGCCTTGCCAGCATTGCTTCGCCTTCGACCAAATGCACACGTCGTGATCGTCGGCACCGACGGACTCAGTTATGGTTCGGCACCTCCTGGCAAGATCAGCTGGAAGGAGATTTTTTTGGGCGAGGTTTCAGATCAGCTCGATAGTCAGCGGGTTCGCTTCGTTGGCGCTTTGCCACACAAGACATTGACCCAGTTGCTGCAAGTATCTTCAGCCCATGTTTACCTGACTTATCCGTTTGTGCTCTCGTGGTCTCTGATGGAAGCCATGAGCATTGGCGCGCTGATCATCGGATCACGCACTGCGCCAGTGCAGGAGCTGATTGAGCACGGCAAGAATGGATTGCTCACAGATTTTTTTGATGCGCAACAATTGGCCGAAACAGTGGCCGAGGCCTTGGCCAACCGCCCTCTCGCGACGTCTTTGCGCAGCAACGCCCGAAAAACCATTGTGGAGAAATATGACCTGCGTAGAGATTGCCTGCCAGCACAACTAAAATTCGTGACGCAAGCGGCCTGAACCGGCGAGTTGGTCTGGCTGACAGGAGTACGGCTGGCCCAAGATGTGGAAGGAACTGGTGGCACGTGGCATCCGGGTGGGTAAAGAACGCGTGCGACGCATGATGAAAGAGCACGGCATCAAGGCCAGGGGCAAGAGGAAGTTTGTCGTCACCACCGACAGCAAACACAACCTGCCTATTGCGGCAAACCTGCTGCAACGCAACTTCACCGCCAGCGCACCCAATCAGATGTGGATGGGCGACATCATCTACATTGCGACCGACGAGGGTTGGTTGCATTTGGCCGTGGTGTTGGACATTGACCTGCCCCCCATAAACCGTACCAGTCATTTTTCCAAGAAGTCCATCAACCCGGAGAATGATG
>NZ_BMIG01000026.1 GCF_014641715.1 Polaromonas eurypsychrophila
AATCAGTTAATCTTGCAACCCACGGACTTCTGGAATTTAGATTGGTACGAGGATTGGGGGCAGGTCACAGCAACCTCGTATCGCTGAGTCGAAAAAGAGCTTAGTTGAACTTTACCAGCGTGATTTTGTGAGTGATCGTCCCCCTGATGCTCAAAGACCCCAGGTTTTGCCGCTTGCTCCCACTTTGGGAAGGACTCTTCAATAAGATCGGAATTGAACCTTGTTATGTGCTGGTTCTGCGCAGTCTTGAGGAGGTCGCCTCTTCCTTGTGTCGCCGCAATGGTATGCCGGTCAACAAAGCCGTGCTGCTCTATCTGACCTATTTGCTCGATGCAGAGCGCAATACCCCAAAATATCAGAATGTTGTGGTCCGATATGAAGCGCTGCTGCAGGATTGGATTCTCGAGCTGGCCGAGCTGGATTTGGCTTTCGACCTGCAAGTAGGCGAACTGTCCCCTGCGGTGGTCGAGCAAGTAACGCAGTTTTTGTTGCCTTCCCTTAAACATTTTAACGTTGCGCCAGACAAACAGGCCGATTCCTCGAGCGTCTCCGCCCGGCTAGCCCAAAGGCTTTACAACGCTTTCGAGGCTTCCAGTCACCAGATCGATCGCGAACTGGACGATATCCAGGTCGTGTTCGAGATGCATCTTGCATCGCCTGAGCCATGGTTGACTGAACCTGTACAGTTTTTGCGGCTGAAGCAAGAAATCACGCGTCCCGGCCGTTTTGATAAAGTCAAATTCCGACTCACTCATTGAAAGCCTAAATGTCAAAAACGCATAGCAAAATCTTGGCGCACGGCTTAGTTTTGCCACATCCTCCAACGTTACCTCAAGACATGGTCCCGTCATTTCGATGGCTCAAGGTATTCGCTGCGGTCATGGTTATTAGCTTGAGCACTCCGCTTGCTGCTCAGGCTCTGCGAGGGGATGCGTCGATTGGCGCCAATGTCTTCGGTTCGCCTCTGGTGATTAGCACCTCGGACCGGCTTGCCGGAGCAATTGGATCAGTCACGTGGAAGGGCATGGAATTCATCAACTCTGCGGATCATGGTCGCAATCTCCAATCTGCGTCAAGCTTTGACGGACTCGGTGAGTGCTACAACCCGACAGAAGCCGGGTCCTCAGCCTACAAGGGATCGCCCGGTGTCTCGCGAGGGGATGGCGCCGGACCAACCTCGACAAGCCGCCTGCTCGGCATTCAAGCGGTGGGGAATGTGTTGAAGACGACCACCCGGATGGCGTTCTGGACCCCGGCTGGGCAGCCTTATCCTCGTGGTTGCGGTATTTTTACTGGAAAGAACGGCAAGCCGCTGATCACGCTTGCACAGAATGCAACCGATCTTTCGAATGATACGGTAGCTAAGCAGGTCACGATCGGTTTCGCCGGGTTGCCCAATGTCATCGAATATTTAGTCACGTTTCACGTTACAAGTGAACATAAATCTGCCGCGTTCGAGGCGTTGACCGGTTACATGCCGAGCGTATTCTCGGAGTTCTGGACCTTTGACCCGGCGAGTGCGTCGTTGCGGACGCTGTCGCAGGAGGCGGGTGAACAGAGGCTGCCGATTATTTTTTCCACCCCCGACCACCACTACGCGATGGGCATTTATGCGCCAGCCCTACCGCTCGCCAGCTTCCCCTCATTGGGATATGGTCGCTTCGCATTCAACGCGCAGAAAACCGTCAAATGGAATGCCGTCTTCCGCTCCGGATCGGTGCCGGCCGGTTCCGATCACTCGTTTGCGATGTATGTTGTCATTGGAAACATCGAGCAGGTCCAGCAAGGTATGCAATCCACCTATGTTGCTGTTCACCGAAAACCCGTTACGGAATAGTCTTTCAAATGGGAACGACTGACGGTCAAAGGTACACAGCCTTCAAATCGGGGGCATGACGCGGCTGGGGATCTTCTTGGAGTCTTTCATGGTATCCACCTAATTCATCGTGCACACGATGCACGAGTGGCGGTGCTATCTCAAGATGGGTTTGCCGCACGCTTACACAGATTGTGGGTCAACGTTTGGAGCATTACCAGCACATGATCCACTTCCCTGTCTAACAATAATCTAATTTCTTGTGCGAGCTGTGCGTCATTACCATCTAATAAATCGCACAAATACATCACCACATCGCCATACGCACTTTCGGCTTTATGTCATAAGCGTACTCGTCCATTTCTATTGCGATTATCACTACGAGAACAAGCAGTGCAGGGTGTTAAGCCAGCACAAGCATTATAAAAGTCGCCTTGCTTTAGTTTGTCCAAATATATGTTCAACCCTTGCAAACGCTCCAATACTTGCGTGCAATCGACTTTTAAGTATTAATTAGCGTTTTCAAAATCCTGCCATTGCTCATCTGTTAGCATACTATTCAAAACTCTGCGTGTCATGTCTTTACTTTTTTAAGGCCGGTAAGTAATTTTTTTAATCACCTTAAGTGTTTAATTTTCTGTTTTAGATCAAGCTCTGCTAAAGCTTTGGAGTTGGCTTGCTGTGTGTACTGTAGCTCGTTTCTTATTTTGAATAACTTGGATATTTACGCATAATGGCTGATAATTTGTGTAGATATTATTCTTGAACTCTTGCTACTTGTGTGTTTTGATTTTACATAGGAAGTAGCTCGAAAGAGGCAATCATTGTATCTTGAAGTTTTCGGGTGCCCAACTAGAGAATCCTTGCTGCTTCTTGATATTTATTCACCATATGAGATGTTATTTTCGCAACGATTGAGTCCTTTACATGTATATTATCATCCTTATACGCAATCAGTCCAGGTATTCTTGCCATTTCATAGCTTGGATAATAATCAACATTTTTAAATTCAGCCCTCAGCCGTTCTGCGCATACCCTCAAAACTGATTTAGAAAATTCATTAGCAACAATACAATCTGATTTTGTAAGCGTTTTACTAATTGGTACTGGCGATACCGTAAGTATAATTTTTTTATTTAGAGAGTCTAACTCTGATAATGCCTCTGATAGCATTGGCATAACATCATAAACATCTAATCTTTTGAACGTGAATCTGTTGGAATCTACATTTTTATTATATGGAGGCATCCTATTTAGCCACTGCATTGTCGCATTATCGTACCAGGCTTCCACAAATCCAAGAGTAATAATTACTACCTCTGATTTAATAAGGTCTTCATATATACTATCTATTTCATGCCTCCGATTTATAGCGCGCTCATAACTAACGCCACTACCTCCGTGTAACAGGAGGTCATGATATAAGTCAGCATGCTTAAAGATTGTCTCTTCTGGTATTTTTTCTTTCCGCAATGTCGAAATAATTTTTTGACTAATTGAACCCGGATTGTATTCATTCAATAATCCATTTGGGCGCGCAGGAAACTCATCTTTCGGTGATACAAATCTCTTGGTTGGCAATAAGATCCCCATAGGCTCAAGTACTTCCTCTATATTCCTTGCGAAACAAGAACCTATTGTAAAAACAGAATTTACATGCGCCATATCTATACCAAACTTTGGCTCAAAGCCTGGAGTAATAAAATTATCTGAATACCTCGGATCTTGTTTTCCCGGGTAATCTCTATTATTTTTATTTTTTGATAAAACTTTTAACACATCTAAATAGTTCATGATATTTACTTTGCGAGGGTTAGCCGACAATATTGCTGTAATGCTTTTCAAGCTTCGCCGCACTATTATCCATCGGATTTGATAATTGACCTGCCCCCAATCCTCGTACCAATCTAAATTCCAGAAGTCCGTGGGTTGCAAGATTAACTGATTG
>NZ_BMIG01000027.1 GCF_014641715.1 Polaromonas eurypsychrophila
ATCAACGGCCTGTACAAGACCGAATTAATTCACCGCAGGGCGCCCTGGAAGACCAAGGAATCGCTGGAACTGGCCACGCTGGAATGGGTGTCATGGTTTAACCACCATCGACTGCTTGAGCCTATCGGATACATTCCCCCTGCCGAAGCTGAAGAAAATTACTATCGGCAATTAGCCAGTCAGGCCGTTATGTCGGTCTGACTTAACCCAACGGGCCTCCACTGAACCCGGGGCGATTCATGACCGCGCTGGTGGAGAAAGGCGCCGACGGTCGCGCACACCCACCTTCTAGCGCTCTGCCGCATGGCGGCAGCTGGCTGAAGCTCAGAAAGCCGTTCACCGCCGCGTAAAAACTAACTGCGCGGACGCCAATAATTTGCGCAATCGTTTGACGAAATTTATGTTTTTTGAATTGGGCGCCGCAGGAATGAAGATGCGAATGGCCTCAGTGCTGGCGACTGCAGAGCATTGCCCGACAGGAACCCAGCCCCGGTTTATTTTCGCCTCGCGCATCCATCCTGTTGAGCTGATGCCTACTTGAATGCTTAGCATGGAGCGTAAAATAATCACCAGCATCATTCCGACGAAAATTCGAGCATCTGGCCAGTCGTAGTAGGAAGCGAACAGCGCACCTATCGGTATGCCTGCAAATGGCAGAGCCACAAGAAAAACGGCTTTTTTCCACCCATAACGATAGATCAATACCGGAACCCACACATAGAAAAACCCTGCATAAAACAGAGCAGGGCGCAATTGAAATGACTGTTCGGACAGGAGCGCTGACCATTTCCCTTTCCGTTGAAAAACTTCATAAGAAGAGAGCCCGTCCAGACGAATTCGAGGCGGATCAAGCCTAAAAAGGCTGCGAATCCACAAAAATATACCAACCAATATCAGGGTTAAGACGACCTGAATGAGGACAAAAGCAAGTGCCGCCATGTTCCTGCTAGCGCAAGGTCGGCGGTTCTAGCTTGTCGGCAACTTCAGTCATCGGAAGTTCGCAGCTCACGCCAAGTTTTTCACGCCGCAATTTATTTGCAATGAAGTCATGTGCGTCGGCTGCACCCTGTTTGGCCTTTGATGACACTGTCTCGTAGGTGTCGACGACGGTGTCCTTAATGGCTTTGGTCACGTCGCTCAGGCTATTGCCAAAAGCGCTGGCAGCCTCGGTGATGAACCGCTTAACTTCCGTTAAATTTTCTGAGCTAAGCAGGTCTTTAGTCCTTACCAAAACAAAACTAATGATCGCCTTAATCAGTTCTGCACCGATACTGAACGCCTCCATCAACCTGCTCAAGATCGCATTCTTCGCGTCGTCGTCCAACGCTTGCCAACCATAGTAAATCGCCCCAATGGCACCGCAGGTCATGGCAATCGGATTGATGAGCACGGCAGCGCTCGCCACTGCCCCGACAGCTGCTAAAGGATTTCCCAGAATCAGCTGCCCTACAGCAAGAATGATTACCGACGTAACGTACCCAATACCAAACCCATACTTGGCACCTTCAATCACACTGGCAGTCCGTGACACCGTAGAGTTTTCGGACTGTTTCATCTTCTCTAGCAACTGATCGAGACCCTGATCAATGCTACGAACAAAACCATATAAAGCGCTGATCGCGGCAACGATGGGATTGGTAGCGCTTGGGATTGCGTTCATTTTTTTATCCTTTTGACACGTTTGAAGTCGTAAGAGTAACGTATGAGTCCGGGCAACACTGAATCGCCCCGGGTTTGAACTGACCCCTAGAAGTTGGACAAACTTCAAAGGGTTTCATGGAAAAGTACAAAACAGAGTTCAAGCTCAAAGTCGTAAAGAGCTTTTTGGCCGGTGACGGCGGGGCGAAGTTGCTGGCGCGTCGTTGGATAGTGCCCGAGGAAAAAATTCGTACCTGGGTGAACCACTACCGCCTGCACGGCATAGACGGTTTGCTTCCTAAACGCAGCACGTACAGTGCGCAATTTAAACTGCAGGTTCTGTCCCATCAGGACCGTGAACAGCTTTCGAGCCGTCAAGTGGCGGCGGTCTATGACGTCCGTAATCCCAACCAGGTGGTGGTCTGGCGACGCAATTTCGATGAAGGCGGCGTGGAGGCTTTCTCGAAGGGGGATCAAAGGCGCACCAATATGAAGTCAGAACGACGCAGCCCGGCGCCGCCAAGCACCGTTATCACCGATTCGGCGCAGGCACTGCGTGAAGAGAACGAGCAACTGCGCGCGGAGGTGGCGTACTTAAAAAAATTGCAAGCCTTAATCCGGGCGAAGAGATCAGCTGCGCCGACAAAGCGCGTCTGATCGCCGGGTTAAGGCGTCACCATAAACTGGCGGACCTGCTGCAGGTAGCAGGCC
>NZ_BMIG01000028.1 GCF_014641715.1 Polaromonas eurypsychrophila
AATCAGTTAATCTTGCAACCCACGGACTTCTGGAATTTAGATTGGTACGAGGATTGGGGGCAGGTCACCATCAGCTCGACTGGGGCACATAAATTGCGGGCAATGCGAGAAATATTCGGTTATGTCTGCTTCTCACACTGAGTTTTGGACATGATCCCTACCGCCAAAACCACGTTGTCACCCACTGCCACAAACTCCGGGTTCAACAGTGGTCGCTGGAGACCGTACTGCAATGGGCTGCCAGCCAAATCAAGCACAGCGCCGCCCGCCGCTACCAATACGCAATGCGCCGCGGCGGTGTCCCACTGGCTGGTGGGGCCAAAGCGGGGGTAAATATCAGCTTGGCCCTGGGCGATTCGACAAAACTTGAGCGAGCTACCGGCTGCCACAAAGCTGTGCTGGCAGCTTAACGTGGCCAACCATGCGGCCAGCTTGTCGCCGCCGTGGGAGCGGCTGCCAATCACCCGCATGGGTTCAGTGGGCTGCCACGCTGCCACTTGCAGCGTTTGAGGGGCGCTGTCGGCAATTTGAACCCACCCGCCAAGGCCAAGAGCGGCGTAATACAGCTCACCCAATGCCGGTGCAAACACCACGCCAGCGATTGGCACACCCTGCTGCACCAGCGCAATGTTCACAGTGAATTCGCCATTGCGCTTTAAAAACTCTTTGGTTCCATCCAGCGGGTCCACCAAAAAAAATGCATCTGCTGCCGCGTCACCTGCGCTGCGCGACTCTTCAGACAAGACAAACACACCTGGAAACGCCGCCTCCAGCCCTTTGCGGATAACCGCATCGGCCCGCAGGTCTGCCTCGGTGAGCGGGCTGGTGTCGTCCTTTTGCCAGACGGCCCCATCCTGGCCATACACCGCCATGATTTCCTGGCCGGCGGCGTGTGCAATGCTGCACAAAGTTTGTAACTGCTTTTGACTGAATGTCATCGCAAAATCGTCCAGGCTAATTTAGCACCCACTGCCGCCAGCACGGCTGCCAAGGCCCACCGCAACACCGCATGGGGCAAGCGTGACGACAGCATGGCGCGGGCAATCGTTAGCCCTACGCAGTTCCTTGACTTCACGCTCGAGAGCCTTGACTCGTTCTCGTTCGTCGCTGGTGACGCCTGGACGGGCTCCTGCGTCAACTTCTTGCTTGCGTACCCACTTGTGAAGGGTCTGGGGCACACAGCCGAACTTGGCCGAGATGGACTCAATGGCTACCCACAGGGACGGGGACTCGCCTCGGTGCTCCTGCACCATGCGTACAGCCCGTTCTCGAACTGCGGGGGAAAAACGATTTGATTTGTTGTTCATAGCTTCATCTTCTCAAAGGTTGGAGCCTCCTCAAATTTGAACTGACCCCTAGAAGTTGGACGGTTGCGATTCCGCCAATCAGGCGGTGTTTCTCACCCGGTATTCCACCGGGCTGAGCCCTTGCAATCCGAGCTTAATGCGCTCGTGGTTGTAGTAGCGGATGTAATCGTGCACGCCCGCTTCGAGTGCCGCGATTCCATCAAGCGTAGCAAGATAATAGTACTCGACCTTGAGGGTGCCGGAGAAGCTCTCTATCACCGCGTTGTCAAAGCAGTTCCCTCTGCGACTCATGCTTTGCCTGACGCCATGATGCGCAAGCATCGCTCGGTACGGCTGCATCTTGTAATGCCATCCTTGATCCGAATGCACAATCAGGTCACAGGTACATTCTGACCGGGCAATGGCTTCTCGAAGCGTGTCAGACACCAGGTCAAACACGGGCCGCTTGGCCATGCGGTACGCGATGATCTCACCGTTGTAGAGGTCAATGCAGGCCGACAGATAGAGCTTCTGCCCGTGCACGTTGAACTCGGTGACATCGGTCACCCACTTCTGATTCGGAGCCTTCGCGAAGAAGTC
>NZ_BMIG01000029.1 GCF_014641715.1 Polaromonas eurypsychrophila
CAAACATGGCCCGCTACAAACCCCAAGAGCACAACAGCCTGCTGTTGCCGGTGGTACTCAGTGAGCAAATCGTCCCAGGCAGCTTCGGCTTCGCATTGAACTACCTGGTCGATCACGAACTCGACCTCAGCGCGCTGGATGCCCAGTTCAAGAACGATGAAGTTGGCGCCAGCGCCTACGATCCACGCGTCATGCTCAAGATCGTGCTACTCGCCTACAGCCAGGGCCTGGTCTCAAGTCGAGCCGTTGAACAGGCGTGCCAGCGCAACGTCCAGTTCATCGCCATCAGTGGCGACAGCCAGCCCAGCCACACCCACATCGCCAAGTTCGTAGCCAACCTCAGCGCCCAGATCAAACCCCTGTTCAGCCAGGTCCTGATGACCTGCGATGCCCAAGGCCTGATCGGGCGCGACATGTTTGCCATCGACGGCGTCAAACTCCCCAGCAACGCCAGCAAAGAACGCAGTGGCACCCATGAAGAGCTGCGGCATCGCGCTGATCGGCTGGAGCAGGCTGCCGACAAGATCATGGCCCTGCATCAGGCCCAGGACAAGCGCGGCACGGACGAAGCCCTGGAGCCCAAACGCCAAGCACGCATAGAGGCCCTGCGCAAAGAGGCCGCACGCACACGGGAGTTTCTTGCCGGCAATCCCCCGCGCACGAACCGCAAGGGCCAGGAACTCAAGACCAACGTCACTGACCCCGAGAGCGCCAAGATGGCCACCAGCAAAGGCGTCATCCAGGGCTATGCGGCACAGGCTGCGGTGGACAGTCGCCACCAGATCATCATTGCAGCCGACGTCATTGGCTCAGGCTCCGAGCAAGCCATGCTGGTGCCCATGATTGCGCAAAGCCAGCCTTACCGGGAAGACCACACCCTGATCACGGCCGATGCGGGCTACCACAGCGATGCCAATGTCCAGCATCTCAAAGACCACCACATCCCCGCGTTGATAGCTGACAACCAGATGCGCAGCCGCGACGAGCGCTTTGCTGGGCAAGCCAAACACAAAGGCAAAGCCGACCCGCTGTACGACAAGAAGGGCACGGGAGAGTCCAAACCGATCCAGCGGTTTGGCCCCCAGGACTTTCGCTTCAATGACAACAACAGCGCCACCTGCCCCGCGGGCAAGTTGATGACCAGCCCCGGCAGTATCTACACCACAGCAACTGGGCTGCACTACCAGACCTACACCGCCAAAGCGGTGGACTGCAATGCATGCGATCGCAGCGGGCAATGCCTGAGGGGCCCGCTCAAACCCAATGACGGGCGGGGTCGGCAGGTCGCCCGCTTTGAGCCCAAGCCCAAAGACCCGACCAACCCCAGTGAGCGCATGCGCCAGGCCATCGATTCACCCAGGGGCAGGCAACTCTACAGCCAGCGCATGGGCACGGTGGAGCCTGTATTTGCCAACATTCGGCACAACAAGCGACTGACCCGTTTGAATCACAGAGGGCGCACCAAGGTCAGCACCCAGTGGAGCCTGTACTGCATGGTGCACAACATCGAGAAGCTATCGAAGACGAATCTGGGAGTCCAGGGAGTTCAATAGAGGGGCCATAAAAGCCTAAAGCCGCTATCAGACGCAAAAGGGGAGCGAAATTGCGGCACACTTTGTGCATGATCGCCAAATTCCTCAAATC
>NZ_BMIG01000030.1 GCF_014641715.1 Polaromonas eurypsychrophila
GCTGCGTTGGTCTGGCCCTCGTGCTTTGAATCGCCAGTTAACTGGCGATTCAAAGCGGCGAAGGTCGCGGGAGGTATACGTCCGCAGCTGCTGTGCGGTCAGGTCTCGTTGTAGTCGGTTCTCCATGTGGCAATGATCTGGCGGGCCTGTTCCAACGACTCGAACCAGTTCTCGTCCAGGCATTCGTCTCTGAAGGTGCCGTTGAAGCTCTCGATGTATGCGTTCTGGGTCGGGCTGCCTGGTTCGATCAGGATGTGTTTGATGCTGTGCTTCTGTGTCCATGTCATAAATGCCCGGCAGGTGAATTCCGGTCCGTTGTCGGTTCTGACTTCCTTGGGATAGCCCCGAAACGTGGCGGCCCGGTCCAGCAGCCGGGTAACGTACTCACCGCCGATTCCAAAGTCTGCGGTGATGTCCACGCATTCGCGCGTAAAGTCATCTGCCACCGTGAGGCATTTGATGCGTCGTGACACCGCGCCAGGGCGGGCTATTGCGTCGCTCACAAAGTCCATGCTCCAGGTCTGGTTCACCGCCAGTGCAGCCACCAGCGGCACGCGCACACCAATGCGCTTGGTCTTCTTGCGTTTCCTGATCGACAGACCTTCTGCTGTGTAGATGCGGTAGACGCGCTTGTGATTGATGTCGGGGTACTGCGGGCGCAGAACGTCGTGGATCATGCGATAGCCCCAGCCCCAGCGCCTGCGGGTATGGGCGGTCTGGACGATCTGCTCGCGCAGTTCCATGTTGAGCGCACTGGTCTGGCCCACATGGCGGTAGGTGTCACGGCTTAGCCCCACAAGGGCGCATGCGTGGCGCTCGGACATTCGGTGTTCGGCCATCAAGCATCCTATCGCCGCGCGTTTGACTTGTGGGGCTAGCGCTTTGTGCCAAAGACGCTCTTGAGGGCGTGGATGTCCAGGTGCGCCTCAGCCAGCAGTCGCTTGAGCTTGCCGTTCTCCAATTCCAGTTCGCGCAGCTGTTTGGCCTCACTGGCGTCAATGCCCCCGTACTTGGAGCGCCACTTGTAAAACGACGCATCACTAAAACCGTGTTTGCGCCCGATCTCCTTGATCGGCATGCCCGCCTCGGCCTGCCGCAGAAAACCAATGATCTGTTCTTCGCTGAATTTGCTTGTTCTCATG
>NZ_BMIG01000031.1 GCF_014641715.1 Polaromonas eurypsychrophila
CGTCCTGTTGCCTGAGGTCAATGGTCAGGCAGCGGTGGTGAGCAAAGAACACCTCGAACAGGCCATCCTGGTCAGGGCGCGGACGTATGGCCACCCTGTGGCCCCGAAGCGCGTTCGTCACTTTGTAGCGCTCGCCGCCAAAGCGCAACTCGCCGTTGCAGCCCACCGTGCGTACCTCATCGCGGCTCGCATATTCAGGACTGCCCAGGTGCTCAGGAAACCGCCGGGCACTAGGCCTGTAACGCGTAATGGGAGTTGCCATTTGCAGGGCTTCATGGGGGCGCTCGTGGTTATAAACCCCACGCCAACGATCCAGTGCCGCTTGCACCCGCGCAAAGCTCTCGAAGCTGCGCCCCTTGAGCACTTCAACGTCAAGCGAGCGGTGAAAGCGCTCATCTTTGCCGTTGGTCTGCGGATGATACGGTCGACTGTGGCTGACCACAATTCCCAGGCGAGTCAGCCAGACCCCGAGCTCGGTCAGCTGGCCCGGTGCTTTGGGAGAGCCCCAGGGCGCGCCGTTGTCAAAGTTGATCTGTACCGGCAGGCCGTACAGGCCAAACACCCGCTCCATTTGGGTTTGCACGACCCCAGTCGTTGTCTTGGCGCACGCCTGCAACGCGAGGTTGAACCGCGAATGGTCATCGATCATCGTCAGGGGCGAGCAGCGCCCCTGGGCGGTCTCAAAGTGGCCCTTGAAGTCGGCCTGCCACAGCGCATTGGGTTCATCGCGCTCAAACCGCATCCAGTGCTTTGCCGCCTGGCTGGCCTGAGCACTGATCAGGCCGTGGCGGTGCAAGATGGAGGTGACCGTGCTGGGAGCGACCAGCGCCTGGCCCAGATCGAGCAGGCGCCGGCTGATCTTGCGTCCACCCCAGGCGGGGTGCTCACCACGCAAGGCGATGACGGCGCGCTCAATGCCCGCATCGGAGATGGCTGGGCTGTTTGCAGGCCTGCGCGAGCGCTCCTGCAGGCCTTCAGCGCCTTCCCGGGCAAAGCGCTGCAGCCACTTGTAGGCGGTCTGCGGGCTGATCTCAAAGCGCCGGCACAGCTCGCGCCGGTTGGCACCTTCCTGGCGGGCGAGCAACACAAACTCGTGCTTCAAACTCATGATGTCCTGC
>NZ_BMIG01000032.1 GCF_014641715.1 Polaromonas eurypsychrophila
GACGACCAGGGCGCGAGCACGACGCAGGGCGTGACGATCACGGTGACGGGCACCAACGACACGCCGGTACTAGCCGCATCCAGCGGATTCAGCTACACCGAGAACCAGGTGGCGACGGTGATCAACAGCACGTTGACGCTGAGCGATGTGGACACGGCCAGCCTGACGGGGGCCACGGTTTCGATCGGGACCGGCTTTAATACGGCCCAGGACGGGCTTGGGTTCATTAACCAGAACGGCATTACGGGCAGCTACAACGCAACGACCGGCGTGCTGACTCTGAGCGGGGCCAGCAGCGTTGCGAACTACCAGGCGGCGCTGAGGTCAGTGACGTACGTCAACAGCAGCGACAACCCGACGACGACGAGCCGGGCGATCAGCTACCAGGTCAACGACGGGCAGGCGCTGAACAACCTGAGTAACGTGGCCACCAGCACCGTGACGGTGGCGGCGGTCAATGACGCGCCAGTGGGCGTGAACGACAGCGGCAGTGCCACAGAAAGAGGCGGCACAGCCAACGCCAGCGGAGGCGCCAACGCCAGCGGCAACGTGATCAGCAACGACACCGATCCCGAGGGCACGGCGCTCAGCGTCACCGCGATCCGCCAGGGCGCAGTGGAAGGCGCTGGCACAGCCGGCACGGTAGGTAGCGCGTTGGTGTGCACGTACGGCACACTCACGCTGAACAGTACCGGTGGCTACACCTACGTGATCAACGAGGCCAACGCAGCAGTGCAGGCGCTCAACGCGGGCGGCACGCTGACAGAGAGTTTCAACTACACCCTGAGCGACGGCAGCCTGAGCGATCAGGCGGTGCTCACTATCACGATCAACGGCACGAACGACGGGCCAGTGGCTGTAGCTGATACGGGCACGGCAGTAGAAGCCGGCACGGCAGCGGGCAGCAA
>NZ_BMIG01000033.1 GCF_014641715.1 Polaromonas eurypsychrophila
GCAGCAGGATACCGACGTTGTCGCCAGCCTGGCCCTGATCGAGCAGCTTCCTGAACATTTCGACGCCGGTGCAGATGGTCTTCTGGGTGTCAGCAATGCCGACGATCTCGATTTCTTCGCCGACCTTGACCACGCCGCGCTCGATACGGCCGGTCACGACGGTGCCGCGGCCGGAGATGGAGAAGACGTCTTCGACGGGCATCAGGAAGGCGCCGTCAATGGCGCGCTTAGGCATGGGGATGTAGTTGTCCAGCGCGTCGGCGAGCTTCATGATGGCTTCTTCGCCCAGAGGACCTTTGTCGCCTTCCATGGCGAGCTTGGCGCTGCCGTGGATGATGGGGGTGTCGTCGCCGGGGAAATCGTATTTGTCGAGCAGCTCGCGCACTTCCATCTCAACGAGTTCGAGCAACTCGGCGTCGTCAACCATGTCGCATTTGTTCAGGAACACGATGATGTAGGGCACGCCGACCTGGCGGGCCAGCAAGATGTGCTCACGGGTCTGGGGCATAGGGCCGTCAGCAGCCGAACAAACCAAAATGGCGCCGTCCATCTGGGCGGCGCCGGTGATCATGTTTTTCACATAATCGGCGTGGCCTGGGCAATCAACGTGGGCGTAGTGGCGGTTCGCCGTCTCGTATTCGACGTGGGCGGTGTTGATGGTGATGCCGCGGGCTTTTTCTTCCGGCGCTGCATCGATCTGGTCGTAGCCTTTGGCTTCGCCGCCGAATTTGGCTGCGAGCACGGTCGTGATCGCTGCCGTCAGTGTGGTCTTGCCATGG
>NZ_BMIG01000034.1 GCF_014641715.1 Polaromonas eurypsychrophila
CGCGTGCAGCGTGATGACACTCTGGTGCCAGATATTGAGCGGATCTGGAAAGCCAATATGCGGGTTTATGGCGCCGACAAGGTCTACAAGCAAATGAGGCGAGAGCGCATCGCAGTAGCGCGCTGCACGGTCGAGCGGCTGATGAAGCGCCTGGGCCTGCAAGGTGTCAGGCGAGGCAAGGTGGTGCGTACGACCATCGGCGATGCAACTGCTGTCCGTCCGCTGGACCGGGTCAATCGACAATTCAAGGCTGATCGACCCAATCAGCTGTGGGTTTCGGACTTCACCTATGTTTCGACCTGGCAGGGCTGGCTGTACGTGGCCTTCGTCATTGACGTCTTCGCCAGGCGTATCGTGGGCTGGCGGGTCAGCAGTTCCATGCGAACGGACTTCGTGCTCGACGCTCTGGAGCAGGCGCTGTACGCCCGGCAGCCTGAGCGAGCTGATGCTTTGATTCACCACAGCGACAGGGGCTCGCAGTACGTCTGTATCCGCTACAGCGAGCGTCTGGCCGAAGCGGGAATCGAGCCCTCAGTGGGCAGCAAAGGCGACAGCTATGACAACGCCCTGGCCGAGACGATCAATGGCTTGTACAAGGCAGAGTTGATCCACCGGCGCGGTCCTTGGAAAACCAAGGAGTCCGTAGAACTGGCAACGCTTGAATGGGTGTCGTGGTTCAACCACC
>NZ_BMIG01000035.1 GCF_014641715.1 Polaromonas eurypsychrophila
AAAGTGTCACCCATGTCCCCGCACACCTGTCCACCATGTGTCCGGTCCATACACTTCGCCAAAAGAAAATAAGCAAAGAAAAGGCGACCCCATGGTCTGGGTCCCTGCGCTTCGCTCCGGGCAACCTGCGGTGCTCGCCGAAAACGGGGTCGAGCTCGAACTCGCTGCGCTCAGACAATCGCTCGCCCCGATCCGTTTTCGGCTGCGCTCCTCGGCCCAGCCCGACGGGTGGGGGAAGAAATACGGACTCGGGAAGGCGAGGACGCGCTTTGCGCGTCCTCGCCGGAGCCCGATTGCGAATCCGATCCCGACCCCACCACCCTTCTGTATGCGCAGAGGAGCGGAGGGCCAGACGGATCAGGGATCGCGATTGTCTGAGCCGAAGGCGAGTTCGAGCGAGACCCCGGCTGGACCGAGCACCACAGGTTGCCCCGTAGCGTCAGCGGAGGGGACGCAGACAGCAGGGTCGCCTTTCTTTTGCTTGGCGGTCTCAAGCTTGAAGTGCAACACTCCCCACCCCCGAGGAGAGCAGCACATGAG
>NZ_BMIG01000036.1 GCF_014641715.1 Polaromonas eurypsychrophila
AGCCAGTCAGGCCGTCATATCGGTTTGACTTAACCCAACGGGCCTCCACGAAACCCGGGGCGATTCAGTATGGACTGCCTCTTCCCCTTCAACCACCCATCAGTTCGCCATGGAAACACCCGTACCGGTGATCGCCAGAAACAAGCGAAAAGTTTTTATAGTCCATGGGCGAGACAACGAAGCGAAGCAAGAGGTTGCACGCTTTATCGAGAAGATAGGTCTTCAATCGATCATCTTGCATGAGCAGGCAAGTGCAGGCATGACCATCATCGAAAAGATAGAGCGCTATGCGAATGAAGCAGATTTCGCGCTGGTCCTTGATCTTGCCCCTGTTGCCCGCACTCCATAGACTGACCATTATGCGGACTTCCTGTCTTGCTGCTGGGCCGCGATCCAGCGTTGCTCAAACCTCATCGGGCTGACATAGCCCAGCGTCGAGTGCAATCTTTTGTGGTTGTAGAAATTGACCAGTCCATCACCTCATCCATGGCCTCTCGCCGTGTCGCAAACCTGCGCCCGTACAGCCTGCCGACCT